>JAWOEX010000021.1:0-265970 GCA_046482545.1 Candidatus Thorarchaeota archaeon | reverse complement strand
TTCTTGAAACTCTTGTTTAATCTCACACGTGCTTCTATCCTGTAACACAATAACAACGAGAAGATGCCTGTACAGTGGTGCAGTCTGTTTGAGCACAATTGGCATCACGTGTGAAAAATGCCGAATGCACGACACAAGAAAACAGCAGTGAATTTCTAGTTCTTGTTCAGAACCAGCATCTAATTCACGGCAACACCAGTGCAGACATCAATCGATTCCGAGACAATATTCATTTCATTAACAGTCATTATCTGCACCTCCGTATTCTAATCATTCAATCTGAGAAGGCCCTGATTCATTATATATTATTTGTGTTCAGAGCCACTCAAGTTCCGCTGTTGAAACTATCCATTCCGCGGTAGCAATATCTGATTCCTTCTTTTGTGCGATATACTGAAATCTATAGAATCCTAATATGATGAGAATGAACAAGCAATGCCGAAGACGGATTCAAAGTCTGTGGCGCTAGAATTCAACGAGCGAGTCAATGAACGGGATTTGAATGGTCTGGCTGCATTAGTGGCAAAGGCCCATGTATTCATTGATGCTGCTGGAGATGGCGTTCAGGGTAAGGATGTGATGGTTGAGGGTTGGAAGGAGTTCTTCGACCATTATCCAGACTACAAGAATGTATTCTCTCGTGTGATAGCCAGAGATGACATTGTGATTATGGTTGGACACTCGCAATGTTCTGAGGCTATTTTGGACGGATCCGCATTGTGGACAGCCAGGACTCAGGATGGGCTCATAACTCAATGGCGTGTGTATGAAGACACAGAAGAGAACCGAGAACTACTTGGCATCGACTAGTACAAATGCTTTCCCTGTACTTCCCAAAGTATTATGATTGATAACAAGATGAGATTTGTATTCGTAATGAAATGGAAGGAAATGAATGAAGAATGACTCCTGACATCAAGACAGGACGTTATGAAAACCAAGAGACATTCAAGTTTTGGTCCGGTGAAATTAGAGATAATTTTGTTACGATTCGCTTCGGAAATATCGGCACTAACGGACATTGTTCCTCCAAAGAGTTTCCAAGCGCTGCTGCAGCTGAGAGATTTCTCAAACAGCGTCTGGAAGAGAAGAAGGCTGAAGGATTCAAGCCGGTAGAATCAGAAGAATAGCTATACTGAGCATCAGGGCAACGTAGACACCAGCCCCGAACGATTACAACAAGGTTGCCAACCCTTTTACGAATTGGTGCTGTTTATCAAGTATTATGAAAAGCCATACCAAATATCTGACGTTCAATGTGTCCAAGCGAATGGATTTTGTTCATATAACGCCCCAAGTTCAAGAGGCTGTTGCGGAAAGTGGTGTTCAAGAAGGCCTATGTTTGGTAAACCCCATGCATATCACTGCGTCTGTATTTATCAACGACAACGAGAGCGGCCTTCACGAAGACTATAAACGGTGGCTCGAGGATCTTGCTCCTCACGAGCCAATCAGTCAGTACAAGCACAATCGCACTGGTGAAGATAATGGTGATGCTCATCTCAAGCGCCAAATCATGGGGCGCGAAGTTGTTGTTGCCGTAACTGATGGTAAGCTTGACCTAGGTACATGGGAGCGCATCTTCTACGGTGAGTTTGATGGGCGGCGCCCAAAACGCGTTCTGATTAAGATAATAGGTGAATGAAGGGGCAACAAACTGCCACGCAATGGTGGATGAGACGATAAAGAATTGGAACACATGTTCTAAAGAAAGCAGAGCATAAACTCTGTGTTCCTTTCCCTCTACTCCTTGCTACCATCATACAAACCAACTAGTCATAGCTAGAAGTCGACTTCGCTAGAATCAACTGCATGGTCCAGAATAATGGCCGCAATCTCGTCAATCTCATGTGATTGCAAAACAGGTATGGAAATGGATTCTTCGATTTTGGTTGGCTCCCAGCTTACTATGGCATGTGTTCTGTTTGGAATGCTACTATCCTCAATCATATGATCTCCTACGCATAGCACTCTCGGCACTGAAGCTGACTTGAAGCCTTCGAACACTACTATGTCTGCGTCAATTCGTGAGAGCAATTCGGCGGAGGGCAGTCTTTGCGTGTATCTGATTATGGTTGAGCTAGGACCCAGCAGCACAACAGGATGAGCAGACGCCTTAAGGTGCCTGTACGTGTCGGTTCCCTCCGGTGGAAAAATATCTTCCTTGGAACTTTTTACAGTTCCCACAGAATATCCTCTTTCAGCTAGTTCCTTGACAATGTTTTCGACCAATGTCGTCTTACCTGTGCCAGAGAATCCTGAAACTGCAAATACGCGCGATATGAACACCTTCTGATTGGCTTTTCCACACTAAGACATGAAACTACTCTTGCTTATACTTTCTTACTTTGCCTGTTCTGTATGTTTGCTTTGCTATCTCCAATATGGTGGCAAGTTGTAGTGCTCATACAGGGCAATCTCATCTTCTCGTGTGAACTCTATCTCTCTGTCATATCGGGGTGCGGTTTCAAGTTGTTCTTTTGTCAAATTTACACGGATGCACTGATCCGAATAATCGATGGATTCCACCCACTGCGAGGGAATTGCTAGTTCTGCTCCTTCAAAGCGATTACCTACATCCACAACGAAGTATCTCAGAACCCAATCATCCACATCTAACAGGAAGTCCTCCACAACCCCTAGCTCTTCATTCTCGACTTCTAATGTGTAGCCGTCTACTTCGAGCGTATTTCGAAGGTGCCTTTCAGGCTCAGGAGCTACATGCTCTTCTATTCTGACTCGGGGCGCTCAAGCAATTCGAAGATTGAATCGACTATTGACTCAACAACAGAATCATTCTTCGTTACCATTCCACCTTCCCAAGAGGAACCACCAGCCGAACTGCTGTTCAAATTCATTGAAGAAACGACCGCCACGGCTCTATCGACTGTTATCAATTTCGCATGAACACGTGGATTGTAGACTACCCTAACACCTCTATCACTGAGAATCTTGTGAAACTCTTGTTTTCGTTTCTTGATTCTCTCATATTGGTCCTCAGGCTCACGAGTGATTAAGGTGACCTGTTTGTCTTCATCTACAGATTTCCATAATGAATCACTAAGATCACACTGGTCAACATATGGATTTACGACAAGAACCTCCTTCTTCGCTCTAAGAATGAGCTTCTCCGAGAAGTTGTTCAGATTTCCACATGCCAAGTAGAAATGTTCCGGCTGGAGAGAAAAATCCAAACCCATTGTTTCTCTCCACTGGTCTATCCAATGAATAAGACCAGTTTGTTCTGACTTTGTTACTTTCACAGGTTCAGTTCTTCTTTCGGGCTCTAGCTTGTCGAAGTATTCTTGATACTCTTTGTAGAGTTCATAACTAACTCGATACTCATCTGGATCTTTTTGATCGATTTTCTTGAGAGCTTCAGCACTAAATAGCTCCGACAACACTTTGTTGAAGGTTTTCGGTGATAGTCCCGTCTGATCACGGATTTCGTTCCAAGTTCGAGCTCCATCCACCGCAATTGCTTTGACAACTCTTCCTTTCCAGGATCCCCAGTAGGTCGGTTCATCATCAGACATAAGCGCCACATCTTAGGGCTTACATAGATTGCCGCTAAGCCCCCACTAACTCAGCAAATTTTCTCAGTGTTAATCAGTTTATCGGGTCTGCTCTGTGATGTGCCAGTACGTTAGCTTTCGTTTAAAGTTTTCATGAGAAGGTAGTTTCAGCAAATGAACGAAAAAATCAAATGGATGGTTTCGCTTAAGAGTGACAAAGGAGGAATGGTACGGGTGTACCAAGGGCAAAGGCCTCAAACAATATCAGGGAATTACCTTTCGTCACATGGGTCTTTTTTGCTATTGTCTTCGGTAGATATTGTAGTTGGTATCTTCAGTACAGTGGGCATTATCTTCCCCATCATCTATGGCTGGCCATCTCCTTGGCCATTTGGAATAACCAACATCGCGGCAGCCATGCTGTATTTCCTCACCGCATTCGTTGGTTTGATTGTTGGTTTCTATCTCCTCCATAGGTACAAGCGCAGGCTTGAAGAACAGGGTTCAATTCGTATCTCAATCAAGAATATAATACTCGTACTTAGTCCGCCTTTCTTCGTAGTCTCTACCGTTCTGGATTTCCTCATGAGTTTCATTCTTGCAGATTTTTCGACGCCTTGGGGATATCTTTTCTTTGGACCTGGGTTGGGTCTTCTCATTGCACGCCTACTGTACTTCGTCTACGAATCTCGGTACTGGAAACTGAAACCCGTTCCCAGTAGAGAACCATCTATCTTTCCGCAGGTAGGCTATTATGTGATTTCAAAGGAGTGATTGGCATTTATTCTGTGCTAACAGATAGGAGGAGAAAAGATGAAGCAAATATAGCGTCTCCCGATTCATTTCTTGTTTTTCTTCTTTTTTGGAGACGCTAACGAGAAGGGGGTATCAATGCATCTAATTGGTCCCGTGTTCTATACACAAAACTCAATGCATCATCTCGACTAAGACTCGCAAGGTACTGTGTGTAGTAGGACTCGCCAAGAATCTCTGGGTTCTCTTTTGCCTTCTCTTTGACTGATTACCATGCAACGACTATGTACACAAGGTCCACCGCATAGATATGAAGCGGCCCTGTGTAAAAAGCCCCTCCGGTCACACTCCAGGAAATTGAGCCGTTCGATATTGTGCAACACAATCAACTCCTTACCCCTGGTTGCTTCAACTAGGCTCTTTGGTTCCACCACATCACCGAAATCCGTCCTTTCATTGAACTGGGTCAGGTAGATGAAGTAGATTTCATCATACCTCTCGTCGTCTAATACGGCGTTATAGTAGGTACTGATCTGATAGTCTGTGACGCTACTATAGTCGTGAACTTTGGCCTCAATGAGAAGAGCACACCTGTGATCGTTGGTGTCAAAAGTTATGAACAGGTCTATCTTGCCTTTGTTTGGATAGGGCTTCTCCCTAAATACCCGAACAATATCCGCATCCAATCCATAGAACTCTTTGATAAATGCTGCAGCAACATCTTTGTGCTTGTTGAAGATGTCAAACAAGAGATGTGAAGAACAGGTCTCTGAATGGAATATTGGATCCAAGCGGCTGCCATCATACGACATTGCTCATATAATGCCCCCTAGGCAGGAAACAATAATGATTCAGCCATTTATAGAATTCGTATCTGGTGAATTGTTGTAGGTAAAAAACAGCAAAGGCAAAAGAAGGAAAAAAGAAGGGTGAATGGGGAGAACAAAATGCCCCATTTTCTGTGATTATTCTACATCTCATATTCGAGCAAAGATTCTGTACTTTGCCCAATTTCACCTATCCATGGTAACTCCACAAAACGGACATGCAACACTCCGTCCGGCCTTGAGTTCATCAACTGTGACAGCAGGTAGTTTTGCTCCGCACATCGGGCAAAGCCAAGCACTCATTTCCTGTGCTATTTCATCAATGGCTGGCATTATCATTGCTTCATCCTCTCCTGACATTCTAATTTGGGCTGTAGCACCCCTTTCGCCGGGCCTACCAGTCACGATGATTTCTACACCCACATTCTTCTGTGTGTACTTGCCCTTTGACCATCCCGAGATCCTACTTATCACATGGTCATTTTCTTCTCCTATTTCGGTTTTAACCTCGAAGAAATTGAGTCTCTCAAGGACTTGAATTGTCTTGGAGTACATCTCTACGGGTGTCCAGTCTTCTACCTCCACAGCTAATTCCCCACATTCCATCTCTGAAAGTCTTAGCTCAAATGATTCTGGAGATATCTCTTCAGGTTCGAGTAAATCGCAAACGGATCTAACTGTGTACGGCTCCGTAGGTGCAGAGTGCACTTCTCCCTTGAAATCTACATAAGATACAGTGGAGACTATTTTCCCTTTCACACAATCCTGGGTAGGTAAGAATTCAAATGATGGGCTTCTGAATCCATTTGGCTCAAGTTTATTGATAGTCCTCGTACGCTCCCCTTGTAGCTTAAGCGACTCCCGAGGGTAAGTGGCTATTGAAACAGATACATCTGTCAAAACGGTATCTGAGGTGTTCGTGACCTTGACCTTGTATCTCAGACGATTTCCTACGAATTCTGCACCTCGGACTATATTCGTTCCTGGCGGACTTATTCTTTTACGGTTCCATTTCTTGAATGGCCAATCTAAGGAGAGATTGCTAAGGGTAGTAATCTTTGGTTTCATTATTGTAACGGCGGATATGACTAGTTGAAATAGTGGTGCTATAGAGACAATCTGTATGTTAGTGATAATATAGAACGGAGTCTGACTTAAGGACCCAACGATATGAATCGCTAGACTTAGGCCAGAAAAGAACAGAGGAAGGTGGGGTTTTATTTTATTCAATAGAGTGAGAGTCAGAGTAAGAGCCCCCGCCAAGAGCAAAACGTTTACTGAAGCAATATATGTGGTGATTACCGGGCTAATCGGCCATGATCCATCAAGAAATCCCCCGAGAAAACTCCACTCTCCTGCAGAGGGGTTGTAAAGTCCTAATCCGCACCAGAAACTCCATTCGCCCCCCTGAATTCGATAATCTGATACTATTCCAAGTGGAAGAAATAGCGTTATTCCCCAAATGATGGCTATTAAACCAGGTCGCACGAGCAAATAGTACTGAAGTTCTTCAGTTATCCTCATTTCGCGTACTTTCTTCTTCAGCTCAGCCAGCATTTCACCCAGCTCCAATATTCCCATATGATGCAAGCATATGATTCCAAAAAAGAGCTCTTCCGATGAATCGGCTTCGTATGCTTTCACGATAATAACAAGTACATAAGAGTTAATATTGAAGACAGGTAATACAAGGGAACTAGCTGTATTCTTTTCAGCTTTTCTGAACTACTACCGTTTCTCTTGGCGATATGGCAGGTTCTCAGGTCCAAAAAGTTTCCGCGCGATGTTTTTGTTAGTCTTTGTTCTCTTTGGTTCTATATCTCTCAAATGCACGTATCAAAAGCCCGGAGGCTAGTATCCATAGCGAGTTGAATAGGTAGAAATGTAGAGCGATTGTATGAGGCCATACGAAATTGAGGAACAATGGTTCAAAGGCAATATACAGGCCGATACCCAGCACTCCAACTATGATAAGTCCCATTGATACCCAAATGTCTGCTATTCCTTTTCTTCGGACATATCCATCAGCTATCAAGATTACTCCGGAAAAGAAAATAAAATCCACTAACAATACGAGCAAATCATGAGGTCCCACATTCGGATCTGTCTGTCTGAGGCTCAGAGTTACTTGAGTTAGAGATGCAAGTATAACAATAGCACCACCGACGAAGGTTCTATCGCTGAATACCTGATTCAATCGATCTCTTCCCAAATGCATCGATTTCATGGGTTGCCTGCTCCTATTCCATCGTAAAGCGTAGCCGAGCCAACTCTGAGATAGCCATTCAGCCAAAATTGTGTTGCGGCCTGAGCCATTCCAAGAGGACCACTTGCTGAAAGCCAGCCGATATTCGATAATAACCATTCGCCATAGTCTTGACCCCACCACCACCAGATACATCCATTTTCATCCTTGAGTATTGCAGACGTAGCATAACCAAAGAGCACACCCAATAAGGCACCTACGAATGCACCATGTGTACCGCCTATAGCCGCACCAATTGTTGCGAATATGATAGTCCAACCACCTGATGCGGCCACATCAGATAATGCTTCACTCATTTGATTATGGTCAATGTTATTTCCTATCAGTGTGACTGTTTGCCATGTCCCTATGCCATAAGTTGCTCTATCCGGATGATGATACTTTATGAGATAGGATGGCCCTGTCACCTGCTTGATACCGTCCCAGTATCTGTATGTATAGCTGGCAGCAATATCTCCATCTATCTCAAGACCCGCAGTAGTGAATCTACTACTCTCATTTGTATCGCCATCATCTATTGGTGCCAAGATGTTGTGTGGAAACATTCTATCCGCCATCTTTTGACCATTCACGATTATCATGGTTCTGTAGCCGTTCATAATTTGCATTGTTCTAAACTCGAGTTGACTTCCACCAGCTTCTGAAAGGTAGGTTAACTTGATGTGCTGACCAGCCTTGAGGATTCGAAGATACAGGGAAACATCGCTATTGCTGAATACCATTTCTCCTACATCTGCTGTGCTTTCTTTGATTCCAATACTTCCGTCTGCTGCAGCACGAAATTGTTCTTCCAAATCGACCTTAACATAATCGTTGGAATATACAACTCTACTCAAAAAAAAAACTAGCAGTTGGAATCAGGAAGATCAGTATAACAAATACGGTCTCAATCTTCTTTAATTGATTACACTTCATTACTAACTCCCAATTCTTATTATGTCTATAATTATATAGGTTTACCTTTTCCAATCCTATGCCTGAAGAAGGAATCGAGTTCATGAAGGAATGCCGCAGGAATGGACTCTCGTACGCATCTATAGGTGAGAAGCTCTATGATTAGTATGGCTACACTCTGGATGCTCGTGATATTCAGAGATTAATCAAGAGGAGTAGATAGCAACAGCCCTTCTGAGAAGTTCTATTTCTCTCCATTCATTGAAAAAAAAAAAAGAGGGAGTGAAGGGAACTATACCTGTTCCCTTCCGCGTTTTCTAGTCTAAATCTGCTTCTCTTGGCGATATGGCAGGTTCTCAGGTCCAAAAAGTTCTCTGCCGATTACCACTTTTTGGATGTGACTGCCACCTTCTGCACCAACCGTGTACGACCGGACGCCTCGGTAGGCTGCTTCGAGTGGACATTCCTTCGTATAACCAAAGGCCCCATGCCATGTCATGGCAGTTTCTATCGCGTCTAGAGCATCATGTGGTGCTCGGTACTTGGATGCAGCGGTCCATTTGGCTATATCCAGCTGGGAAATATTGGGATTTTCTTCTCGATAGTACTGGTCTACCATCCATGCCGCTTTGTACGTGAGCAATCTGTCAGCCTGCAGGGCCATCCACGCATCAACACCTTCGAATTGTATCCCTTCGAAGGCTGCAAGTGGTCTGCCGAACTGCTTGCGCTGCTTGACATAATCGATGCCAATATCTAGGGCAGCTTGCGCTGAGCCTAAGCAGGTAGCACCGATAAGAACTCGTGCCAACGAAAACCCGCCCATGGCTCGATAGAAGCCTTTCCCTCGCTCACCGATGATATAGTGTTCGGGGATTTCGACGTCTTCGATGTTGAAACCGCCAGTGGAGACACCCATTCGTCCCATGTCCTCGAAGAGTGTTGTGGTAATACCGGGGTGGAGTCCGTCGCCCATGTTGAGGGGCAGAATGAAAGCGGTGAAGTCTTTGTGGTCGCCCTTGGGATCTTCCTTTGCTAGGGTCCAGTAGACACCGCCGTACTTCTCTGATTCATTGACTCCGCTGATGTAGACCTTTTCACCATTGACCACGAACTTGTCGTCCTTTGGTTCGATGATTGTCTTGGTGGTGTTGACAAGGTCTGAGCCGCCTGTTGGCTCGGTAGTAGCGATGCCAAAGAAGAGGTCACCGTCGGTAACTCTGGGCAGGATTTCGCTCTTTGCTTCGTGGGTGCCGTACTTGTCGAAAACGAAAGCCCATGAAGCCTCAACAAGGTACATGACTGGGAGTGCGATTGATAGGTCTGCCTTCGCAAGCTCTTCTGCCGCGATGCAGGCCATAGTCATGGACAGGTCTGCGCCTCCGTATTCTTCGGAGACTGTGGGTGCCCACAGCTGCATTTCAGCCATCTTCTTGATGATGTCGCGCGGGATTTCGTGATTCCTATCGTAGTCACGCCACGCTGCTTCCACATAGCGCTCTGCGAAGTCACGAACAGCCTCGCGAAACATCCGCTGTTCGTCCGTCTCTTCAAAATTCATTTTCTTTACCTCACTGATGCTGTGATTGGTCAAGTGAGTTGTCAGAAGTCGTGCCGTCCTTATAGATGATTCTCTATGGCCGGCTTTAGCGTAACAAGTGTATAGCGTTCGGAGCTGGGTTTATTTCAAGTGAGAAAACGGTGATACGTAGTCTGCGACCTTCATGTCATGGTGTCTTGGATGGTGAGAAGTAATGAATACAGGGAACGAGCAATTTGATGATAGCATAGATTACGAGAAGGCGGCTAGGAGCTATGACGATGTCCGGACCGGAAATGTGGAGATGATGGAGATACTTGTTGACATCCTATCCCCTCATTCTGGTTCTTTGGTTCTTGACGTGGGGTGTGGAACTGGGAACAACACGAGACTGTTCGCCCAACTGACGAGAACCCAAATCGTGGGGTTAGACCTCTCTCACGAGATGCTTCGTAAGGCTGCCTCCAAGCTATCAGATAGCACACTGATCCGTGGCGAAGCCAGTGCTCTTCCGTTTCGTAACGAAACTTTCGAATATGCTTTTATGACCGAGGTGATCCATCATCTTCCCAAAAAGGACCTGGCTGTCAAGAACTTGCAAGATATCATGAAGAGCAGAGGAAGGATATGTATCGTCACGCAATCCCACAAACAGATTGAGGAACGAATGACCTCTCGATTCTTCCCCAGCACTGTGACCGTTGATCAGAAAAGGTACCCCCGTATTTATGCATTGAAACAGCTTCTTTCTGAAGTTGGTTTCAAAGGAGTCAGAAGCATAGAACGAAAATTATCCCCTATTGAACAGAGTAGTGATTTCCTTGAATGTGTTGAAAAGAAAGGTTACTCTATGTTGCGTAAGATTTCTGCCAGCGAGTACGAAACTGGATTGCGCAAGATTAGGCAAACCCTGAATAAACAGAAATCACCAATCTATGTTCCTGCATATACGTTCATCTACGCAACCAAACCTTGACAGTTACTTCCTGCGCATATACACCACAATGGCAACAATAAGAGCTACCGCGATGCTGATTCCAATTACAAGTATAGTAGATAGCTGGATTTCAGCTGGCAACACAGTTGGAACGCCAGGATACCAGTGTACAAATACGATATCCACCAAATCATTACCGAGGGCTGATAAGCGAAGCCTCAGGTAGCTCAGCGTACCGTTTTCCTTTTCGTACCGGATTTCTTCATACACGTCGACAGTAGTCTGATGTACAACTATTTGACCCCTGTTTATTGTACCCCATTCTGAATCTGAGTCGTACTCTGTTAGTCTAGGTGTGGCTTCAATCCCTGCGATTTCTCTGAGCAAACTCCAGTTACCAATGGGTACGGACATAATTCTGTAGCCCGCTGTCAAAACTTCCGAATCGTTTTCTCTGCTTAGTGTACAATATGAACGTGGAAGTTCATCATACGAACCAATAACATCTGGCAGCTCCTCGAATTCAGTAAACGTAGCGACAACCTTTTGCCCCTCTTCAATACCAGGAATGAATGGCAGATAGCTTGCCACGAATCCTTCATTCTCAGGGTCAACGAGCTTTCTTTGAAGTACATACATGAATTCCTCGCCTGGTTCGATACCCCATACTAATCCAGTTGTTGCCGAGACAAAGGGGGTTAACAAAACAAACTGGACCAATAACACTGTTAGTGCTAGTGATCTTCTTTTCGTATTAATTCTCGCCACCAACCTTTTTGATTACATACTGTATGGTTTTCACTCTACCTGTTGCTTGTAAGCCTTGTGAACTTTCAGTCTAATCATTTTTGGCTGTCCTATACGAAAGCAAGGAATCAACCATGTGTTCCAAGCTGAATCGCCCCATCGTCCTATCCATGTACCAGGGCGGTTCCCATCCTAATTCATTAACGATTTCAGAGGATGACAACCCTTTTTGATGCAACTCCATAGCGGTCCTTTGCACTGTTTGAAGGTGATTCAGTCTTTCCTTGATATGTTCTTGTGGTAACTCGATTGGTCCAAGGTGACCATCAAATAACACCTCCAAGTCTAACTCTAGAATCCGCTCCATTGTTCGCATCATCTTCGGGAGATTCTCATCAGTCATCGCTATCTGCTTGTGGGAGGGGAGGGGTACAGCATCAGCAGAAAAAAGCCACTTCCGGTTTTCTTCATAGAAGCCTACCATGTCCTTACCGTGGCCAGGCAGTTGGACTGTATCAATTTGCAGATTACCGGCTTTGAATTGGGAAGGCATAGGCTCAACCATGTCTACTCCTTCTGGTTGCCCCCAGACCCATTGGAAAAACTCGTTCAGAATTGGAGGATCGATTAGAACTTCTCTCGCATGTGGAGGGGCAAATATGGATGCCGAATCACTGAATGCTGAACAGCAGCCATAGTGGTCCTCGTGTCCGTGCGTCACATAGATCGAATCGATGTTTTCCGTATTCAGAAGCGATACCAGCTCCTGCCTGGCATTAGCACAGCCACAATCGATGAGAGTGTGTCCCACTTTGTATAGGTACACCCACATAGTTCTATCTTGATAACTTATGCTTCCAGTCTTGATATACTCGACCTGCTCATTGAATTGGTCTTTCTCAATCATGGTTGGATTTCAGTATACACTATCTAAATTGTATCCTTCGGTTTTTCAAAATAGGCGCCTTTCAGGAACCGCAGTATTGTCCAAATCTCTCGGAATCGGCGGCGCAAACCGCTTGAGCCGCTTCAGACCAACAACTTTGTCTCTTCTTCCCATCTTGGCGTCCTGCAAAACTGTTTCTAAGAACTTGATAGCTTCATCATACTCTTTCCGCTTGACAGGAAATGGGACGCCATCTTTCCCTCCGAACGCAAATGTCATCCTGACAGGATCTGCCCAAGACGGACTTTCACCATAGACTAGTTCCGAAATCAAAGACAGTCCGCGTACCGTCGCGGGGCCTATTCCATTGATGAAGAGTAATTCCTCGTAATCTGAGGGCTGTCTTTCGTAGGCTTCTCGAACTGCGTCCCAGTTCATGCGATTAGGGAACACTTTGTAGGAAGGCAATTCCTTTCGAGGATTGTAATCGTCTAACCAAGGGACAAGAGTGCTTTCTCCATAGGGTTTGACATCTTCAAAAAGACGCTTGATTCTGATTGGTTCCTCTTGCGAAATGTCGACAGAAACCTCTCGGCATTCTTCGGAGTTCTTTGACGTCATATCAAGGGCTGCTGTTTTTACTGCGCCGGAAATCATGCCTGTATGGGGTTCCTCGATAAACTGTTGTGTAGTTTGAGATGTCCAGTGGTAACGTCTAGCATCACCAGAGTCCCCATCCATTCCTTGCTGGACGACTGTCCAGTTTTCATCTACATCGACAAAGAAAACATGCTGGTACAACGCATATCCGTCTTGGACCGCTGCATTATCCACCTTGGCGACCGCTCTGCTGATTTCTCCGAGGCCTGCACCATCAAGTCCATAGTCCTCGAGTGCACGAAGATGCTCAGGGGTCCTCATGGAGGTTCGCCCCTTACCTCCCGCAGCAGCCACACCGTGTTCTTCTATGGTTAATATTGACCGTAGTACTCCGCAAGTAACGGTAGTTGAGCCCGAACTATCCCAATCGTAGCCTAATACGTTGGATAGGGCCTGGAAATAAACTGGATCTGCAAGCCGTTCCAGAAGCTCAAGGGGGCCGTATTCGTCTACAAAAAAGCTGCAAATGGCCTTCGCCATGGGTTTCATGCGCTTGACCAGCCATCTTGGGGCCTTTCCCCCATGGAGTTTCAGATTTGCTACGCCGGACCTTCTCACCAGTCACACTCTTCTCTATACTCTCAGGTGGTTAAATAAGTTCAACAGATGGTCGAAAGTATCCAATAGGGTATTGCTGTTCTTTCGCTTTTCTTCTACCCATGCACACCTTTGAAAAATAAGGATTAAATGTGACAGTAGCCGATACACATATTCTTTTTATTGCTTGCTCAACAATGTAGCACACCGGTACCCGGTACGATTCTGCTTAGAATTGACGTGATACATATGCCTGAGAATGCCCTGTGGGAAGATGCCCTCGAACATAGTGAATGGCTGGACTCAGCCCGCGAGAATGTCGAGCTGATGAAAGCGAGGTTCAATGATCTGATGCTTAATGAACAAGAAGCAGAGGAGCTAGCGGGCATACAGAATGAAATTCACATCTTGGTTATAGGTACTGACCGATGCAATGATACCACTGGAAACCTACCTGTTTTGGCTAGAATGGCTTCACTTTCTTCTCTGGTACATCTTCGAATACTTGACAGTGATGAGAATGCAAGGGCTCACCAGAACTACCGTGTCAATGGCAAGAGAAAAACACCCGTGGTCCTTTTCCTGAACCAGAATAATGAGGAGCTCTGCCGATGGATTGAACGCCCCAATGCTGCTTATCGCACTCTTAGCGAACAAGCTAGCAACATAGATGACCGACGAGATTTTCTGAAGAGATTGTACAGTGATCCTGAGATTCTACGTCAAAGTTTGGGTGAATTGATGCCCCTTCTTCTACGGGCGGATTATCTGCTACAGGTTTGATAATCCGATGGACAATCCTGCAAAAGCGGACTGGGACGGAATCGAAGAAATCAATGAACTGACTGAGTCATATGACGAGCGGTATGGCCAGACTTTCTGGAACGTTTTTTTGGAATTAGTTGGCGATTCGCCACGAAAAACAATTGCTGATTTCGGTTGCGGGCCAGGACTTTTCCTGGCTGATGCCACAGAGAAATTTCAGGCTGAGGAAATATACGGACTAGATGAGAGCTCTCGCATGCTCCAGAGAGCGACCTTGGTTCTTACGGGCCGAGTTGCTGTCGAGAAGATTTCGTTGAGACAAATCGATTTTGATTTCCAAAGACTTGAGCTTCAGCCCAAGAGCATCGAATTAGCTTTTTCAGGGTATTTGTTGCATGAGCTGATGAACCCTCCAAATCTCTTGGAGCAGATATACAGAGTTTTGGATGAGAGTGGAATATACGCAGTCTATGACTATATTTCAGGGGATGAAGAGGCATTTGTGGACTGGATGATGAATCAAGGATGGTCGGAGAAACGAGCTCACGAAAAGTATCCCCACATGGCCAAGCACTCACTCGATGATTTGAAACACCTTCTGGAAGACGCCGGATTCACAGTTTCTGCGTCCAGAACGATTAACAGTGTTCTAGCAATAATTGTGGGACAAAGAGAAGCGGCATAGGTCAGTGAACATTGGATGGACGAAGAAGAAAGCAAGACAAAGAAGGTTCCTGATGATGGGCTGAAAAAAACCCGTTTCGGTAGCAATCGTATTCACTGTGTGCTTGATGAGAGTTACAGATTGAATAAGGTTCAGGCATTCAAGTGTGAATCTTACGACAATAAATTCTATAAGCGCCATATCGAGGATTACGGGTCTACTTACTGACGAGGCGTGTCACTGTTGCTTACACGAAAGCAGTTGTTAAAATATCCATTCTCACGCGAGGCACGCAACGCAGTACAGGATTTTGCTCGTGATGTTGGGGCATTAATTGATGTTCTTTCTTCTGAAAGGAATGAATATCTAATTGAGGCGGCAGAAGAACGAGTAAACACAGCACTCAAGGGGGATCCCATCAAACTCCCGGACAACGGTGATTCTCGGGACGTACTAGTCTATCCGACTGCAAGACTAATTGTTGAGAAAATCAATCACCCACGATTGAAGCAATATCAGGCAGAAGCCGAGTCAAAGGCTGTCAATAGATATTTGGGACATGAAAAAGACAGGATAGTCCTTCATCTTTGTAGTACGTCTTTTGACTGGTCCATCCAATCATTGGGCGCCATTGCTCATCGTGGGCACTTACCTTTGGTTCTGAGAACTTTCGACTTCAAGATACGTTTCGAGAATTTCCTTGAAGTTGCACCGAATTTTCATCAAGCTGCATGGAAGCTGATAAACCGATATGTTGAGGACGGATATGTCTTTATCAAACGCTCAGAACTGGATCGATTAATGTCCGGAAAATCCAAACAGCTTATTCTCGAAAGCAGTCTTGATGTGCCAACCTTGCCTCAGCGCTTGACAGAAGCGGTGCAAAGAATCGAATCGCAGCTGCGTGGAAGGATTAAGAAAACCGAGCCAGTGAAAATGACGGGTGACGTAACTGCAGCTTTTCCACCTTGCATTGCCCACATGTACGATGATTCGGTTCAAGGGAAAAACTTGGCTCATGATGCAAGATTCGCTCTTGCCTCCTTTTTACTGAAAATTGGCATGACTGAAGAGGAAGTGATTGGTGTCTTCAAGGCTGCGCCTGATTTTGCTAGAGGTCTTGCTGAGTATCAGGTTCGTCACATCGCTTCAAAATCAGGGGGAGAGGGTTACACTCCTCCAAGTTGCAAAAAACTTCAAGGCAGTAGCTTATGCCCAGTGTATCTTGGAGAGGCTTGGGATCCGCTCTGCGAATATATCCTCCATCCATTAGCCTTCTATCAAACCCGAGCATGGGAAGTCACGAAAGGCGTTGACTCACATGATTGGTACGCAAGAGAAAAACAGAAGAAACAGGATTTCTAACTTCGCTTGCTTTTCTTTTTCGATGTTCTGCAGGAATTCCCGCGTGAATAGTAGTAAAGATACTGTTGTGCGTAGCCTGCATACTCACCAAAGTATTGTCTTGCAGCTTTGGATTTCTTGGCGTATGAGGCCCCATCATCTGTGAAGATGCTATAGTGTTCTTCGATGACACGATTAATCCAAACATCCATGGGGAAAGCCTCAAGAAATCCAAGCGAGAACAATAGTACACAATCTGCTACCTTATTCCCGACCCCATGTAATTGCTTGAGTGTTTTGTGAGCCTCTTCATACTGCATATCCAATATGGCGTTGGGTATGATATCCCCCTCTAAAATTGAACGCGTCGACTTCACAATGAATTCGCTTCGCCAAGCGAGCCCCAGATCTTTCAATGCGTTGACCTCTGCAGCTGCAAGCTGTTGAGGGGTAGGCATTCCAAAGGTGGTTTCTCCCCTGAAAGTATACGCTGAACCATACTGTTTACGTATTCCTTCCACAAGTCCTCGGATACATGGGATACTCTTCCAGATTGAGCAGAGAAATGAAATAAGGCAAGGGAAAAACGGGTCATTTATTATGCGCAATCCATTTGCAAATTGCATACTCTCTTTTAGTATAGAATCAGCAGGAAGATTGCTTGTGATTTGCTCAATAGGATGATCAAGACCGAGCATCCTCTCTAGTGGAACATCACTATCTGTTGTTTCATAGAACAGAGAATCGCCTTCCTGTTCAACATATACAACCTGCCCGACATCGGCGTTGATATAGCCGCCGTCATGTTTTATCCAACAGAATGTCTGACCACATTCAAGTGTGTCCTGAAGCGAAAACCCCTGAGCTTGAATCTCTCTCATTTATACAATTGAAGAGTGGATCAAGAGATGAGTCTTGTGTTATCGGGTTTTCGCTGCCGATTTCTCCTCTCGATGATAGGCACGATACTTCAATGCGCTAAACACAGCAAAAAGGGAAACAATACTGAACAAAGACACAGGTGCGACTCCGATTATCCAGTGGTTACGCGGATCCCAATCAATTCCATCTGGTATCCCATCACCGTCGGTGTCGCTATCAATGGGGGACATACAGTGTTCAACCTCATATGCATCACCCCACCCATCTCCATCGGAATCAGGGGAAAGCGGGTCAATCCCGTTTACAACCTCAAAAAGGTCGCTTAGACCATCTCCATCGGAATCGGGAGAAAGCGGATTGAGCCCATAGGACACTTCGAATCCGTCCTCAAGTCCATCACCATCTGTGTCTGGGTCTATGGGGGTTGTATTGTACATCTCTACTTCTTCCCAATCAGACAAGCCATCCGAATCAGAATCATTGACATTTGGGTTGCTACCAGCCTCCCACTCTCTGTGGTCAGTCAAATTATCATGATCGGTATCCCTCTCGGTAGGCGAGGATCCCCAGTCATATTCTACACCATCGGATAAACCGTCATTGTCAGTATCAGCTTGAGTTGGATTGGTTCCTAATGCCAACTCGATGTCATCTGTTAGGCCATCACCGTCTGTATCAACCAGATAGGGCTGAGTCCCTCGGTCAAGCTCCAAGATATCAGACAGGCCATCACCATCGCAGTCATTTGGGAAGGTCATGTTCAGCGAATACTGTACTGTCTCATCTCCTTGATTATCCAGAATAACTCGATATGTACCTCGAGACGCTTTGTATTTCAAATGAATGAGTCCGTCGTCTTCTACTCTCCGATAGACTATTGAGCCACTTGATTCGTGCTGAATGGATCCTGAGAAGGGCTGTGTGCTATTCCATGTGATTGTGGCATTGAAATAACCATTCGTTGTCAAAACTACCTTTTGATTCACGGTACCGTTGACCGTAATCAAATCATTAGAATAGTAGGCTGGAACCTTGTACTCCTTAAGAAGACCCGCATAGACAATTGACGCTGCTACAGATTTAGATGCTTCCCCTGCTTTCGTATAATCATAATCAGGATTATCCCATGTATCATCTTCAGACCCACTATGAAGTCCATCATAACGGCCTTGGGCAATGTGAATTGAAGGCAGCTCCCTCCTCCACATCTCATAGGCTAAGGATACTTGAGATGGTTGAAGATCATCTAGGGTCATTAGCCTGCTATCCCCATATATTTCAGATATACACATAATGAAGTCATTCACCCATCGAAACTGTTCAGAGGCGTCAAAATCGCTTCTTAGTGCTATTTTTGTTCCATGGAGGAACCCTGAGTGGTCAAATAGGAGCTTATCGAACGAGAACGAGGTTGCAATCCGAATACCGTTGTCCACGAGCCAAGATACGAAAGATCTAGCTCCCACATCATAATTGGGTTCAACATAATGAGCGTTCATCAGTACCAGAAGAATGTCAAAAGGCAGAGAGTAGTTATGCAACATTCTTACCATTTCAAGAACAGCTGCTGTGCTAGCGCCTAAATCATTTGCACCGGGTGTTCGTGGACACTCAATGATACCGGATAGAAGTACAGCAGGTCTTGGTGAATCGCCTTCTCCTTCTATTCTGGCCAGTAGATGTGAGTATTCCGTGACGAACTCAAAATGAATACTGGAGCCGGTTATGTTGATCAATGACGAGTTGGCCCACTCCCAAGCATCTTGAAGGTTATTCGATGGGCTCATTTCCTCGTCGTTCCATGTGCGGTTTGGAAAATTCTCTGAAAGGTGTTTAGTATCATTGAGAATACGGCCGGCTGAAGGAGCGGCCCAAATTCCTTCTAGTAATGACGTTACATTCAGATATCCATTATGTTCAAAAATGGCAGATTCTATTGTTGATTGTTTCTGGATTTCCACCTTTTCATTTCCGGGGTTTGCATAGCTCATCTTCGAATGGAGAGACCCGTTAGGCTCATTGTTGTCTTGCTGCCCTAAGGAGCGGCGATGAATGGAAGACTCCTGAGAGTAGAGGTCAAGAGTATCCAGCTGGACTATCTGGTTCGAAGCTACAGATGCAACGAAGGCACCAGCTAGGAACAGAAATAGGTGGATTCCAATGACTACTCTTCTCATAACAGCTGTGAAATGCGCTCTGCAGTTATAGTTTACGCAGTCCGCTTCTCCATAATCTGTTTCTTATATTTGGTTAACCTGTAACTGCGGGAAACCCACTATTGTGCATTTCAAATGGACATACTATTTGGGATAGACGGCGTTCGTAGGCATTGGTTTTTCGCAGATATTCTGCTTGAGTAGCAAGTTTAAAAATCAGCCATCTGTCCAAGGGCAAAGGTGGCCTTTGAATTGGATAGCACTAATGGTTCTGCTGTCGTTTGTGAGGATATTCACAGGCAGTTCCAAGATGGTACTCGTGTAATCGAAGTCCTTCGTGGAACCAACCTAACTGTTCACAAAGGTGATTTTGTTGCCATTGTTGGTGCTTCAGGTTCTGGCAAGACCACCCTGCTGAATCTTATTGGCGGTCTTGACCGACCTACTAGCGGCAGAATCTTCGTTGATGGCATAGAGTTGTCAGACATGAACGATGACGCTCTATCGCAAGTGCGCCGAAGAAAGATAGGTGTGCTTTTCCAAGATCAACATCTTCTTCCCATTTTTACAGCACTAGAAAACGTCCAAGTCCCGATGTTTTTGGAAGAAGTTCGAGAGAATGAAAGACATAAGCGCGCCATGAAGTTACTCGAAGATGTCGATGTGGCCCATAGGGCGCATCACATGCCTCATGAGCTTTCTGGAGGAATGCGGTCTAGGGTTGCTCTTGCAAGGGCATTAGCAAACGACCCTGTTGTCTTGTTGTGTGATGAACCAACAGGAGACTTGGATCACAAGACAGGCGGCGTCATTATTGAACTGATGCGTGATTTGGCCAAAAGAGAGAATCGAGCAGTTATTACGGTCACCCACGATCCAGAAGTTGCAAAGATGACCGATAAGATCCTCCTGCTAAGAGACGGAATACTGGTCGAAGAACTTGTCGGCGATTTCTTCAGGGCGAGCGGAGTGGATGTTCGAGCAAAACAAGGACAGATACAATCATCTCGGGATGCATCTGATACAGAATGATTTTGATTGGTGGATACTGAGGTGAACGAATCGACTTTCTCGGAGGAGAACCGTGCATACGCATTCTCATATGCTGTAGGCTCGATGAAAGCATATCCACGAAGAGCGTTAAGCTTGGCAATTACTCTCGCGCTAGGTTTCTCTCTGGTCAGTTCTGCCTATATCTGGGCTGATACAGGTGTTCACTATGGCGTTAGGAACTATTTTGCAGATAATTCGTTTCAGATGCTTATAGAGACTCCCGTTGGGATGACACAGGAGGCAGTCGATGCCGAGTCATATGCTCTAGACAGTCCTCTGGTTAAGGATGTTCATCGGTTGAATTCGACCGTCGGCCTAGTATCCGCTACTCGGTTACCTGACAGTACAACTTATGGCATTGACCTACCCGTATATACCGATGGCCTAAAGGATTGCCAAGTCATATTCGTGAATAATGCCTTTCTCGATACATTGGCATCCGAGATGTTAGTTGAGGGGAATTTTTCAATCGGGGAAGGGGAAATACTCGTATCATCCCAATTCCGCTCTTACTACTACGACGTATTTGGTCGTATGTTGGCTTTGAACTCAACAATTGATATCGAAGTATTAAAGAAAGCGCCTGCTGGTGATTCTGCTCCGATTGGAGACTTGGACAGAACTAGTCTTGAATCGCTAAGAGTCGCCGGAATATACGAGATGAAGGGATATAATTCTCTAGTTGAAAGCGCCTTTCCTTCCATAATGCGCTCCAACTATGAATCACTCCATTATGACACTCCAGTCCTAGGTATACGGGATAGTATAATGGTTCTTGCCAGTTCGATAGATACCGAGAGTCTGCCAGAAAGCGGCTTCTTTGGAGTGAGAACCCTTGTACGAGCTTCTTGTGACGCTTTGATAGCAAGAGGTGCTACCTCCATGGCGGATAACCTTCTTACGTTGAAGGAACGTATAGATGAGCAATTCGATGTGGATATTGAGGGTCTAAGCGAAATTCAGTACATGCAGAGCATTGTTGATACATACTTGGAGACACTACCAATTTCGTTACTGAATCTTCCCATTTTTCTTCTCGCATTCTTTCTATCAGTATTTGCGGCTGATGGTTTCATGGCAACTCGAAAAGGGGAAGTTAGCGCCCTTCGCTCCAAAGGAGCAAGCTCCAATCAAATCTATGCCATCTTCATCGCTGAGGTTGCTCTCATGGCCTTGCTGGGTATGTTAATTGGGCTTGTACTTGCAGTATTTCTTGGAGCACTAATTCACTCAGCCACTTCCTTCATGGTTTTTGACTGGACCCTTTACCAGACGTACCTTGCAAATACTGTTGTGACTCCACAAGGCGTTCTCTATTCTATTTTCTTTTGCATTCTCCCTCCTCTCCTCTTCATCTTGTATTCTGCTCGGAAAGCTGCGATGGCAGAAATCGGCTCATCACTTGTCGAAACCGATGACATTCCTGATTCAGTCACTCCGGCTTATAGATTCACTATAGGTGCGTCGATCTTTTTGCTGGGGCTCGTCGCTGGAGCAATTTTCCTATTACCAACAAACACATTTGTCTTCATGCTTGAGATTGGATTTGGAACCGCAGCATGGTTTTTCATGGCATATAATGGGTCGCGAATTGCCCGGGTTGGTTTTTCGAGATTTACGAGTCGTATATCATTTCTTCTGGGTGAGAAGAATCGTATTACTGCCGGCAATCTCAAGGTGCGTAAAGGTCGGATTGTTCCTTTGATGGTTATTCTGACACTGACGCTCTCTTCAACAATCGCCTTCGCTGTTCAGGCAAACAGCTATGAAGCAGATCTTGAAAGAGAAGTATCGTATGCTGTTGGCGCCGACATGAGGGTTAGTTGTTCCGCTAAGCCCTTTAGCTTCAATGACACCATAGAGCAATATCCTGGGGTCTTGAAGTCGGCACCATTCCTACAAACTTGGGGATCTGTTGGAACTCACAGGATTACACTTCTCGGTACAGATGCTATTGAATATGCTTCTATTGGTGCTTTCGATGAAAGTAGTTTCTTCGGCAAAGAACCTGATTATGTCTTATCTAGACTCCATTCCATCGAGAATGGAATAATTCTCAGTAAGTATCATGCAGATCGATGGAACAAATCTATTGGGGATTCCTTGAACCTAGAGGTGGGAGGGCGTCTGAAGAGTGAAAGCATCTCCTTTGTGCTAACAGGATTATTGCACACGGCACCCGGTTTTGGATACGCATCCCCAGAAGACATTCCCCCCTCTGGACATAGGGCTGCTTTTGGTTATCAACCAAAATTCTCTGGTTTCGCAATAACGAATTTGGAATATCTATCAACACAAACCGACATATCTACGGCAGAACTGTTCTTGTGTGATTTAGTTTGTATGTCCGACCAAGATACAGTTTTACGCGGACTCAAGGAGATTCCCGGAGTTACTGCAACCACACCAGAGACGTTTGATTTAGAGCGTCATTCTTTTAGTACTGTTCTTTTTCTCAGCACAGCTGAAGGGTTATCTTCCATTGGATTTGTTATGTCGTTCACAATCAGTATCTTTGCACTCACTCTGTTTCTCGGGTCTGTTGTACACGAACGCAAGCGAGACTATGCCATTTTGAGAGCGGTTGGTGCTTCAAGGAACCAAGTAATCAAAATCGTCTTCTCAGAGTTCAGTGGTGTTGTGCTAGCATCTCTGACTCTCAGCCTTATTCTCGGTACGATTTTTGGATATATTCTCTCAATACTCCTCTTTTCTATGAGTCCTTTCTCAAGGGTTCTTGAGCCTATTATCATATTTCCTGTTAGATTCCTTATGACTGTACTACTGCTGGAAGTGTCAGCAATGATGATTGGTTGCTATTTCCCGGCGAAGGAAGCTGCGAAGACCGACCCTGCCATTATTCTGAGGAATCTGTAAGGAGGCTAGAAACTGAGCAAAGATTCAAACAAATTGCTGACTGGGAATTCATTGTGGGCCCCATCATATGCGCTTAGCTCATTGAAGAATCACCGTATACGCAATATGGGCATTGCACTCATCCTAGCGATAGGCGTAGCACTACCAACGACTGTATTTGTCTGGAGTCATACTGGGGCTCGTATAAGGGTTGATGAATATTTTTCTGAGAATATCTATCAGATGGTGCTTTCTCCAAAACCGGGCGAGTCATTCACAACGTCAGGCATAGAATCTGCTGAGGAAGACTTAGAGGCTCATCCTTTTGCAGAGACCCTTCATGGCATCAAGTATACAATCGGTATACTGCGGGGCGAATCGATTCCTGACTGGGAAGATTATTCTCCTTCGGGACTAAACTATGCTAATGGCATTAAAGACACGAGTGTTATTTTTGTCACGAATGAAATCTTGGCCTATTGGGAGCAAGACTTCGAATATGCAGGCAATTTCTCAATGGCGCGGGGTGATATTCTAGTTTCGAGGCAGTTCGTTGAGTATACCCATGATGTGCATAACCTTACAATAGATATTGGACGGTCTATAAATCTGGACATTCTGCGATATGGGGGAAGTCTCTATGAATTCAAGACGAAAGATCAGATTTCGCCTTATGCTGTAGAGAATCTAACTGTTGCCGGAATATACAATCGAACGAATAGAAGGAACCTGATTAGTAGTTCTATAGTGGGAATGCGACGGAAGAACTGGGACCCATTCGGTCTTTCAGAACCTGTTCTTGGTATTGAAGACTCCGTCCTGCTCCTCGGAGAACAAGTAGATAGTGATTTACTGAAAGATATAGCTGGTAGAGGTTACTTCTCTCCTCTCCTCTTTGTAAGAGCATCTAACAATGCTCTTCTTGATGCTGGAACTGCCGAAGTTACTGAGAACCTTTTGAGCATGAAGAATCAATTTGAGGAGCAGTATCCCGGCATCAGAATAGATGGGTTCAGAGAAATATCTGTCCTTGAATCGAGTATTGAGGCATATATGAAATCACAGATTCTTTCTGTAGCAGTATTTCCAGTTTTGATTATGAGCTTGATGCTTACAGTATTTGCATCAGATGACTCTGTTTCTCGCAGAAAGGGGGAAATAAGCGCTTTGAGGTCGAAAGGTGCTTCCTTCAACCAGATTTTTTCCACTTTTATGTGGGAGTCCATATTTCTTATGCTCTTTGGCTTTGCTACGGGTGTAGCCACTTCAATTCTGATGGCCCCTCTTGTGAGTTCATCTACGAATCTTTTTGTCTTCGACCCGGTGCAGTATATCCATTTCTTCGAAAACCTGTACGTACCTCCGATTTCCCTCATAATTGCAGCTGCTATTTCCATTTACCTTCCCGGTACCTATCTCTTCCATGTTGCGAGGCAAGTGGATGTAACCGAGATTGGCCAGTCTACCGCCGGTTTTGAAGAAGAAAGCGGCAAAGAGCCCAAAAGTTGGTCATACGGTATAGTCCTTAGCATAATATTGCTCGGATTAGTGCTCATACCCACTTTTGTGAAACCAATCGGAACAGTTGCGCTGACAGGAATTCTGATAGCTACCATACTACTCTTTGTGACAGCATATATAGGTTCCAGAGCTATGCGTCTAGTAACTGCCAAAATCTCAGAAAGAAGTGGGTTTTTGCTGGGGGAAAAGCGCGTATATCTAACACAGAGCCTTCGACGCAGAAAAGGCCGTTTCGTACCCTTGCTGCTCATCCTTACGCTCACACTAAGCACTACGACAATGATGGTAATACAGGCATCGAGCTTTCAGACCACAGTAAACAATGAGCTGGACTATTCGATTGGGGCAGACTTACGGGTTGAATGTGATTCTAAACCTTTCTCATTTAATGAAACACTTTTGAGCTATTCTGGCGTTACTAGGTCCACTCCTGTTCTCCAAGTACGCGCCCAAGTAGGAGAAAATGCATTCTTTTTGGAAGGGATCGACGCAATTGAATACATGGAAATAGGGCACTTCACGCCTAAGAGCTTCCAATCGGGATCACCGGAGACCGTACTGACAAGTCTTTCTGAGACACGAAAAGGAGTAATTATTGGTTCTTACTACGCCTCTCTTTGGGATAAATCCATGGGTGATGAAATCTCCACGTATATTGAAACCTCGAACGATACTATTGTATCTTCACTCGAAATCGTGGGTATTATGAAGAGCGCTCCGGGTTTAGGGCTAGCCTCTACTCACGGAGATACTCAACCATCTCTTGCTGCTCACTTCGGATTTCAAGCAGGCTTAGGCGGTTTCGCTTTTGTCAACATTGACTATCTCTCATCAATTACAGATGTAAAAACATGTGATCTCTTTTTCGCAGACACCACCTCCGATATCGAAGTGAACCCGATTATCGCCAATCTTTCACAAGAGAAGAACACAAGAGCCTACTCTGTCTCTACCTTTGACATTGAAATTGAGTCTTATCAGACTTGGCTGTTTCTTTCCGGAATACAGGGTTTAACTACAATCACTTCACTTCTTTGCGCTGCAATGGGTATTTCTGCAATTATTCTCTTCTTGGGATCTGCTGTATCTGACCGTAAAGAAGAGTATGCCATTTTCAGAGCATTAGGGGCAACAAAGAGGCAGGTCGTGGAAATGGTATTTGGTGAATTCTCTGGATCTGTTGCAGCCGCTATCTCGATTAGCTTGTTGCTGGGCTTTGCTTTTGGGTTCTCAATGACCATTTTGACTTTCGGTGTATCCCCTTTCTTCCCAATACTAGGAGTTATCCCATCATATCCATTGTTGGTCATGATGATACTGCTCTCATTAGAAGGAGGGTCAATGATAGCAGCCTGCTATCTACCTGCTCAGCAAGCCGGGTCCGTTGATCCTGCTCAAACTCTGAGAAATCTATGAGGATATGGCCTCTGTCTTTACTGCGCAGCCCAATAGTTTTATGAGATACTCGAATTCACTACTCGATATGTCATCAGTGGTTCCACCAGAAGAATTGGATGTCTACAGTGATTTTCCGGATGATGTGGTGGTAAGCGTTGATAATGTCTACAAGATTTACAGTAAACATGATTTGGAAGTAGTAGCTCTTAGTGGAGTATCTCTCCAGATATTGTCTGGAAAAATCATGGCGGTAGTGGGTCCAAGTGGCTCAGGCAAAACAACATTGACGAATATAATCGGAGGAGTTACTAAGGCTACCGTGGGAAAGGTCTACTGGGCCAATTTGAGAACGGATATAACCAAACTCGGTGAGCGTATTCTCACACAGGCCAGGCGCAAATTCATAGGATTTGTGTTCCAAGTAAACAACCTATTACCACATTTGGATGCTTGGAAGAACATTGAGCTGGCTGCAAGAATAGCGGGTGTGCCACGAGATGTACGTCAAGAGCGTGTGGACCGGCTTATCAGCCTTGTTGGTCTTGAAAATCGCAAGCATAACAAAGCAACAACTTTGAGTGGCGGCGAGCGGTCCAGAGTGGCCATTGCTAGTGCACTTGTCAATCTCATTGATTCTGAGGGTCACGGTCTTGTTTTGTGTGATGAACCAACTGGAGATTTGGACCCAGAAACAGCTGAACGCATACTCAACCTCTTTCAAGAACTGAATGAAACCTTGGGCACCTCATTCTTCATTGTTACACACAGTCAACAAGTTGCCTCCAAAGCTGATGCAACAATCGAGATTCGGGATGGCATCATCTCAGGATTCCACCAAGCCGGTATTGATTTGGACACGTTGGATTATACGCGTGTTGTAAAACTAGATAACAATTATCGACTACCTATGCCGACGGATCTTCTGGAAATGGCAGGGAATCCGACAGAGTTCAAGATTACATATGAGGATGAAAAAGACAAGTTCATCCTTGAACCTCAGAAAGCTGGTGTTGTTGACGAGATGCGGGTCAAAAAGAAACGGACGTGCAGGGTGTGCGGTCATGAAATTGAACCCGGTAGCTTCATATGCAGTAACTGCGGTAGTACGGTCTAGGTGTTTATTCTGGCAATGAATCGCCAGGACAAGGGTATTGTCGTATTCCTAATCACACTCGTTCTGATAGCGGTGGTAACAGCATGGGTTTCATTCGGTTCGCATTATCCTGTTCGAAAGGAATCACCACCTCCCCAACAATACTATGAAACTGATTTCTGGAATTTGACTGGTGCAAGAACGGGCCCATCGCTCATAGAGAACGCCTCAATTCGGTATGTGGATACAGAACATCAAAGTGAAACTGTAAATCTAACGAAGTGGAACTTCAGATTCTACAGTCATATCTACTCAGGAACTGCAATCTGGATTAATGCCTTGGTTATGATGAGAACTAACCTTTCACAAAGCATGCCTGGAATCCTTATGCTCCATGGTTATGGCCAGACACACAAAGACCTTGAAGATATGATGGAGTATCTCGCAGTACAGGGCTATGTTGTGATGAGTATTGATGCTCCAGGCGTTGGGGACTCCACATCGTTGCCAAGTCTGAATTCCTATACCTTCCTGAATATATCCGCGGGCCCCCAGAGTACTCATCTCTACCATTCAGTAACAGCCGCAGCGAGAGGGTTAACAGTACTTGAGAATCTATCATATGTTGACGACCAAAACACGACTCTTCTCGGTATTTCAATGGGCGGAATTGAGACTTACATTCTTTCTGCCATTGATAACAGAGTTGACGCGTCTGTTGCCATGCTAGCCGCAGGGAATTTCCGGGACTCTATTCGTGCAGGTTCTCTTCTTAATGGCCTAATCAATCCTGATTATTCGTACGGTTCATTTGAAATGGAGCTAATCATTAGGTGGTTTGATCCTCTTGCATATACCGACATGATCACGCAACCTATTTTTCTCCTCTTTGGCACTGATGACGAGTACTTCACATTGACTTCATTTGAGGACACTATCGAAAGTATCGATTCTGAGGTATCTCTCTGCATTACTCCGAATCATGGTCACTTAGTTCAGAATAATTGGGTTGAAAGTGTAGGAAATTGGCTTGATTCTCTGTTCAACGCAGGAAGTATCCCTTCGATACAGATGTCATATACTGTTTCACTGACTCCTACGGGCAATAGCATTCTTGTTGATTCGCAGGTATCAGGCAATCGAACTCCAATTCTATGTTGGAGAACAAGCGAGCCCGGAGCTTCATGGCTGACAACTCCGATGGACCGGCGTGATGATACCTACCATGAACGCATTTTCCCTGCGATTCCTTCAAAGGTAACGTTCTTCATCACAACCGGAAGAAGCTATGTATTCTGTTTGAGTACCTCAACAGCATCCACTAGGGCGGGGTCTTATAGTTTGATGATACTCGGAATCATAGCTGCTCTCAGTTTAGCTTGGTTAGTGTTCTCAGGTTACTTCCCTCTCAGCTCATTAAACATCCCTAGGGGACTTCCTGTTCTTACTGGTTCCATGCTTACTGTTGCTGGTTTTGTGATGCCGTTCATCGTAATAGAAGAGAGAACAACACTTACCTTAGTTGATTTTATTGAACAGTATGGAAACACTTTCTTGATTGGTGGCTGGCTTCTACCAATCGTTCTAGGTCTATTATGTGTTACTTTGGCTCTTTCAACCTTCGAACATGAATTACCATTGAAAATCATAACTGCAGGATGGCTACCGCTACTCGTTGTATTTGTAGTGGAATTTCTGTTGTTTTCTGGTTTCTTCGCGTTACAAGGGACTGTTTTCCTCGTTCGAAATGGGATTGGATCCTACCTTCTTCTAATGGTTGTACCGAGCATTCTCATCTTGGAATCAGTATCTCGTAGATATTTCAAGTAAGAGCTAATCTGCATCAGGTTCTGGTGAATCCTTTTTCTTGAAGAGAGCAACTAGCTCTTCTATGGCCCTGTAGGGACCCATGTATTTGCGTATGACAAGCCGAAGGCGTCTCATTATCCGTACGTTGTGTCTTTCGAGTGCTCTGCCAAGGTATTTGGCAATCTCTATACCTTCGCTGTCAAAATCGGTCAGAATTAGAATTTTTCCTCTTCGGCCTGCTATCCGTGCAATTTGGTTAACCAACTCTATTCGTGATTTTCCCGCTTGCGTCCGAATGATAGGGGCATCAACACCAAAATCCCTGAGCACCTGCCTATCTCGCTTTCCTTCAACGATGATGGTAAGATTCTCATATTCTTCATCGATACTCTGCAAGATTTCTATGAGCTTCTTCTCACGCTCTAGCAGCTTCTCATTGCTCTTCCAGTACAATTTGGCCCCCTCTGCTTTCGGGTTGGAATACTATCAATACGTTATGGTTTGATTGCTATTTTCATGCTTTTTCCAGTTCCCATCATTTCCAAAGCCTCGTTTATCTGACTCAATGACATCTCGTGGGTAATTAGTATCTTTGAATCTATGATACCTGCTTCTATCAGCTTCAAAGCTTCCTCCACATGGCGAGGGGTCAGGTGAAAAACGCCTTTTATCGTGAGTTCGCCATAATGTAGGCGTTCTGTATCTACCTTGAATTGGGTACCCCCCCTAGCCCCTCCAAATAAGACCGTAGTACCTGCTTCTCGAGTCATGTTGACAGCTTGTTCCCACGTTTCTGTGAGACCCACCGCCTCTATGACAACATCAGCTCCATATCCTGAGGTTTCTTCCTTAACACGCTTAACAGGGTCCTCTTCATTGGGGTCCACGGTTATGTCTGCCCCGGCCTTCTTCGCTGATTTTCTTCTAAGGTACTCAATGTCTGATGATATGACCTTGCTGGCTCCTTTTTGCTTTGCAAGCATAATCATCATTTGCCCGATTGGGCCTGCTCCAATGATTGCTACTGTATCACCTAGTTCTATTTCCGCTTCTTCTATTCCATGAACAACGCAGGCGAGAGGTTCCGTGAGTGCGGCAGCACGATATGGAAGATGATTCGGGATTTGATGAGTATTCCAGCGAACAACCTGTTTGGGTACTCGGATGTACTCTGCAAATGCCCCGTTTACGAGATTAGCTTTCAAGGTTGGACAAAGATTATGTTTTCCTCTTTTGCAGAAGAAACAGGTACCGCAGGGTGCGGAGTTGGTTGCTACGACCCTCATCCTTGCCTTGAATTCATCAACTCCCCTTCCCACTTGTTCAACCGTTCCTGCGTATTCATGTCCAAAAAGAGCTGGAGTCTTGCCGATCAAGAGTGGATGTCCTCGCTTGTATGTCTTAACATCCGTCCCACAAGTTAGTGCAGTTCCAATCTTAATCAGGAGTTCGCCATCTTTTATTTCTGGAATGTCTGTTTCTTCATACCTGACATCGCCAACGCCGTAATACATAGCTGCCATCATTTTGTCGGGCAACTGACCACCCGGTTGAGGCATGCTTGTTCAAGCTTAAATCCCTTCCTCAGGAAACGATCTACTATAGCAAAACCGACATAACCGGGCACAACAATAAATGGCCAAGATTGAGACAGCAGGCTCCATGAGGAAAATATGATGAAGGTACGGAAAAAGTACCCAGAAACAATGGAATACGTTACAGGAACAGAATGGGACGGTAAGACTGGTGGTATTGCAAAACTGAAAGAATCAGAGCTGGTTTTTGATACGCCAGAGGTATACGGTGGAAGGGGCCGGGGGCTATGTCCCTACAGACTGTTCCTTTCTGGTATCCTTGGTTGTCTCAACAATACCCTTCTTGATATCACACGCCGTTCCAATTTGGATTTACATGGGTTCAGTCTTCAGGCGAAACTTACCGTCCAGTTTGATGGAGAAGGCTACTCAATCACTAAGCTCCATATTTCTGGGAAACTAGAAGTGGCTGAAAGTGAATTCTACCTTGGTAAACGGTGTCTAGAATTGATGAAGAAATATTGCCCTCTTACCCGCTCAACCAAAGAATGCATTCCCATCGAGTATGATATCGACATAGAGGAAACAAGCTAGTCTTTAGTGTTTTCAGTCGAAACTTTTTGGCGGATGAGAGAATTCCCATTCTCAACTTTCTCCTTCATAACCTCACGGATTCCTTGCATGTATCGCTGAATATTTGACCAGTACCCGCCTTGGAAGTACACACTGTTGCAATCCTTACATAGCCAGAACCTGTCATAATGGTTGTAAGTCTGTTCGAAAACATACCCTTTAATTTGCTTCTTGTCTTTCTCATCGATTTCTATCAGTTTCCCATTGCACTTTGAGCATCGTGATTTCGATGGATCCACTTTGGGTGTAATTTCATACTCATGAAAGACTCTGGCCAGTCGTTCATGAACCGATTCCCGTAGAAGCATGGAATTGACCCCCTTTTTCTTGGCTAGGCTGTGTAGTTCACTATCTGCTGTCAACAAAACTCTGTTCTCGTTTTCAGCTTTTGTCAATAGTTCTTCGTCATCAATATCGGGGGAATAGACCGTGTCATTTCCTGTAAGACGGAGCCATACCGCGAGTCTTCCAAGCATTGCATCTACGATGAAGTCAGTCATTAGATTTCACCAAAGAATAGTCTGGTTGCATTCTTGCTCATTACATGTTCTATTTCCTTTGATGTTACCTGTGGATATCCTTGGTCTGTCAACTCATCTGGAACGGACAGATTCTTCATGAATTTTACCCAATTAGTGATTCGCATTTTGTGCTCGAAGAGCGGGAAGTCACTTCCCCAGAGAACTCTTTCGGGAAAAACGCCTGAGAGTTTTGCTTCTCCTATCAGCCTGTAAAGCTTTGAGGGCACGGTTGATGCATAGACCTGCAATCCCGAAAGGTCGATGGAAACATTAGGATTTTTTGATGCAACAAGCAGGCACTCGTCAACCCACGGAATCCCTGCATGAGCAAGCACAATCTGAAGGGATGGGAAATCAGCAGCCATTTTATCAACAAATACCGGTCGAGCATATTTGACATGCTTAAATCGAGAGGTGAAACCCTCATGAATCACTATTGGAATTCCGAGTTCAGTAGACAGTTCATAGTAGGGATAGAATTCCTCTTTATCTGGATAGAAACCATTGGGCGGGTACATTTTCCATCCGATACATCCCTTTTCTTTAACTGCACGCTCCAGCTCAGCGAGACCTTCTTCTCCTCTTCTGGGGTCGAGACCTATGAATGTTGCAAGCGAGTCTTCTCCCTCGATTTGATTCGCATGCCAGTCAGTTTTCTCTCTGATGCTCAAGGGCACCCTCTGGTTGAGACCGCTATCAATCGGAAGAATCACTGACCTATCAATGAGGCTTCTTTCCATGGCTGCTTTCAAATCTGCGACGGTGGAGTCTGTTTGCGGTTCAATGCCTGCTTTCTCCGCAGCCACCTTCCTTGCTTCAAGATCACTCTCACTGATGATCTCACTTGTCCAGATATGCGCATGTGCATCGATTACCCGCAAAATATGAACCCACTTCCACTACTAGATTATTCCTGATTAGCTTTGCTCAAATCTGCTCTACAAATCGATGTTCTAGGCATCGACGCTGTCAAAGATGAACTTAAAATCATTGTATGTTCAGTGTTCCAATGGATATGGGTTTGGCATGGGCTATTTGAGCCGCTCTGCTTCATCTGCCAATTCATCAACGATCTCCATGGAAACTGTAACCTCACCGATAAGACTTCTGACGTCGTCCCCATGATGGTCACTTCCGCCGGTTTCGATCAGATTGTATTCTCTGGCAATTTGCCTAATCTCATAGTTACTCCCTTCTACTGCCAGATGTTGATAGTTATACTCAGTCTCAATGCCCAGCAGTCCCTCATCAACCAGGCTTCCGATGAAATCATCATAATCATCAGTCTCTATTGTTAGGGGGTGTGCTAGTACCGGCACAGAGGCTTCGGATTTTAGCAGTCTGATTGCTTCGTTTGTTTTCATACGGTCTTTCTTCACATATGCTGGCTTCTTCTTTCCTAAGTAATTCTTGAATGCTTGATTTACGTCTTCAACCACTCCCTCTTCCACGAGAGCTCTTGCAAGATGAGGCCTTCCAGGAGTCGTAGTATTCTGTAATATACGATTCACTACTCCACCATTGATGTTGACCCCAAGATCTTCGAGTTTATCTACCATTTTCGGAAGTCGTTCTATTCTTGCTTCTTCAAGTTCTTGGAGCCTATTTTCCAGTCGTTCTGATTCAAGGGGAACGTAGTATCCTAGAAGATGCACTTCTTTCTCACGGTATTCTGTACTTATCTCCACCCCCGGTATTCTGACCATTTCTTTAGCACCGCCAGCAGAAAGGAATTCCCGGTTGCCTTCTATGGTATCATGGTCTGTAAGAGCAATCCCGCCAAGGGCCAATCTCGACCCCATCTCAACGAGCTGGCTTGGTGTATGAATGCCATCCGATACATTCGAATGCAGGTGCAGGTCAGCTCTATGAATCATAGATAGCCTCCATTCTTAGTTGTTGTATCAAGTTTTTCACCTTTGGACATACCCGCCTGATATCTTCTTTCGTAACTGTTTCCGCTGAAGGGCAATCTCTATCCGCTACACAGGTCCCAAGACGCAAGTCATAGACAATGGGATAGTATCGGCATCCTTCGGGTCTCGAATCATAGATTTTGCACGAATGAGATTCCTTTTCATAGAAATAGCAGTAACCACCGACATTTTTCAGTTCGATGAAACCATCCGGGGCTTTTCTGGCATATTCATCGCGAGAGTACCCAAGAGAGTTAATTCTGTTGATGTCCTTCTTTGTTAGTGTCATCTCTGTTTCTGTACAACAGATGCGTACTTCATCGCACTCCCCATTGTGGTTGCATTCAAACGGTGGCAGATTGATCGCCCCTTGTTTTTTCCACCTGCTGGCTATTAGTGTCGTGGTATGCCATTCTACATAACTCTAAGAAAGAAATAGTACAGCTGATAACAAAATTATAGGTACTGTCGGGATGAACGAAACATCTTACTGTTGACTATCTTCTTAGTCTCCTAAGCAGAGATATTCTGCTACTCTCCCCTAAGTTTTCTGATTCACTTTGAACATCAAGCGAATCCATAGTACGCAGCTTCTTGCCTGTTATCTTCTGGAATGCTCTTGCCCGGACTACTCTAACTTGCTTTAGAAGATCCATCGACTCCGAGGGTTGAGCGCCCAATGTCTTGTTGATGCTGAATATCTCAAGAAGCCGATTCAGAATATTCATTCTCATCTATGGTTATGGGTGTGAACACTCCTCAAAAGGCTTTGCAAGATTGCACATGTCATGATTCAGATACACTTTCACTACAATTCAGAAAATGGACCATATGTAGCCAAAGCGCTAAATACACTGTAACGAAGCGAATCTTGCACAATAGTGGAGCTGTAAAGAGTGCGGATTGCGATTTTGAACAAGGACGCCTGTAGGCCAGATGACTGTACGCACGAATGTCGTCGTTTCTGCCCACAAGTGAGAACTGGAGTTGATGCTGTTATTTTTCCAGACGGACAGGACGAGCCACCGACCATAGTCGAAGAGCTTTGTTCAGGCTGCGGTATGTGTGTCAAGAAGTGCCCATACAACCATCATGGTGCAGTCATCAAAATCATCAATCTGCCGGAGGAACTCGATACCGATACCAGTCATCGTTATGGTGTGAATGCTTTCAAGTTGTTTCGGCTCCCGATTCCAACGGAATCACAAGTCCTAGGTCTGATTGGGCCCAACGGCGTTGGTAAGACCACAGCTATTCGCATCTTAGCAGGAGAAATCAAACCCAACCTTGGCCGTTTTGAGAACGCCCCCGATTGGGATGAAATTATCCGCGAGTTCAGAGGTTCAGAATTGCAACCATTCTTTGAGAAGATCCAAGAGGGTTCCATTGTACCTATCCATAAACCACAGAACATAACCGGTTTATCAGAACTCGAGTCGATAGCTGGAAAACCCATTAGTGACCTTCTAGAGTCATCGGATAGTTCCGGTAGGCTATCCGAAATGAAAAAGGAACTCAATCTTGAAGACATCTGGGATAGAAATGTTGGGAACCTGAGCGGTGGTGAGCTACAACGTGTTGCCGTCACTGCAGCGATTGTTCGAGATGGTGATATCTACTTCTTTGACGAACCGACTGCCTACCTGGATGTTCGAGAACGCCTTCGAATTGCCAGAGCGATACGCAGTCTGTCGGACTTGGGAAAAACAGTTGTGGTCGTTGAACACGACTTGTCTATTCTAGATTACGTATCCGATTTGATTTGCATGCTGTACGGTGATCCCGGTGCCTATGGTATCGTCAGCCACCCACATGGAACGAGAACCGGCATCAACATCTTCCTAGACGGATACATACCTGACGAGAATATGCGCTTCAGGGACACATCCATATCTTTCAAAGGAATGTCTGCAGATGATACAGAGTTCAAAGGAGCTCAATCATTCATTCGCTATGATAATATGATAAAGGAGTTCGAAGATTTCACCTTGGAAGTTCAAGCTGGGGAGGTAGCGAAAGGTCAAATTATTGGCATTTTGGGTCCAAACGGTATAGGAAAGACAACATTCGTCGAGATGCTAGCAGGAGTATTGGAACCGGACGAAGGCGAAGCCCCTAAAACCACAATAACCGGTATGGAGTTGCAGGTAAGCTACAAACCCCAGTATATTAGTGCGGATTATGAGGGCACCGTCAGAATGTATCTGAGAAAGGTAGGTGAAGGTAGAGAGGCCACTTCACAATTCAAAACAACGGTGATAAAAAATATGGGCCTGGAGCATCTGCTTGACAACTATGTACCCGATTTGAGTGGGGGTGAACTACAACGTGTGGCTATTGCTGGCTGTTTGGCCCGAGATGCAGATATTTACTTATTGGACGAACCATCTGCTTTTCTTGATGTCGAGCAACGACTTGCCTCTGCTCGTGCAATTGGACGTATCATCCGCAACAATATGAAAACATCATTTGTAGTCGAACACTCAATTCTCATGGCTGATTATTTGAGTGATTCCATGATTCACTTCGACGGCATACCCGGCAAACACGGTTACGCATCAAAGGTGATAACTGTGAAACAGGGAATGAATTCTTTCTTGAAAGAGATGGGTGTGACCTTCAGGCGAGACCCCCAGACCGGACGACCCAGAGTTAACAAAGAGGGTTCCCAGATGGATCAGAAACAGAAGGCGGAAGGAGACTACTGGGGCTCCTCCTCGTAGTTCCGTATTCAGGCTAACTCTCGATGCCAGTACGCATTGCCTGATTTTCTCTTCTCCTCATCCATTTCAGCCAAGATTCGTATGGTCTCATTGCCGCAGCGAATCGCATTTTCCTCTCCCTCCACGCGAAATTCATCTTTCACTCTGTTCGCATAGACTGCACATATGGCACTCGTTCTAAATCCGTAGAGATTCCCTAGTGTGAACAAGGTGGCTGCTTCCATCTCGAAATTCACCACGTTTGCTCTCTGCAATTCTCCAATCAAAGCTTCGCTGTAATCCTGCTTGTAGCCACCAAAGCCTGGTCTAGATTGACCAAGATAGAATGAGTCGGTCGAAGCGGATATGCCTAGATGATAGTTCACATCGAGTGATTCCGCGGCTGTGACAGCTGCTAGCACCATTTCGTACGAGGGCGAAGCTGGATACTCTTCGCGGATGTACTGGTCGCTGGTTCCTTCTAGGCGGACTGCACCTGTTGATATGATTATATCACCAATTTCAATATCTTCCTGAATTGTAGCGGTTGATCCTACTCGGAGGAAATCTCTGGCTCCCACATTAGCAAGTTCCTCAACTGCAATAGCTGTTCCAGGTCCACCTATTCCCGTCGAACAGGCGGATATTTCAATGCCCTTGTATTCGCCTGTATGTGTCACAAATTGCCTATGGGCTCCCTTCTGTTCGTAACTATCCCAGAAGCTGCTAATCCTATTTACCCTTCCAGGATCGCCTGGTAGTATCACACTGGAAGCCACATCTCCATCCTTTACTTCAAGATGATACTGCTCTCGTTCAACTGTCTCGGGTCTTTCAGCAGAGACTTTTTTGTCTGTCATAGTGTAACACACTCCAATTTTGGGTGTTTGGACCGGATTACCCACTTAGCACATTGCGAAACTAACATATGGCTTTGTTGGGAAGCTGGTTATTATGGAGTCTTCTATTGCTGCTCCTGTAAAAAGGGGATCGAACAGCTATCTTGTTACAGTCAATTCTGCAAGACACTATTTGCGCAAGAGAGACTTTTTGACATACGCTTCACAGCTATTGCCCAAACCACTTGGTTCAGAGACGTGGTCCCTAGCTTGGGGGTATATCCGGCGATTTGATGACATATTAGATTCTCCTTCAGTCAACAAGACACAGGCTGTACATCTATTAGAGAATGAGCAGTCGGTGGTAGAGAGAGGCTTTGAAGGTGAACTGAGAGTAAATCAGAAATCAGCTACACGTCATCTTTGGCTTGCCCAGTTCTTTGATAATGAGCGCAGATATTATGCAGGACGAGCCCTTCCTGCAGTTCGAGACCTGTATGATAGTGCTTGGAGCGACGTAAGACGCCGAAATGAGATTCTGTCACAGCATGAAATGGACCGACTGCTCTATAAGAAAGCCAGAAGCTTCTTCCAGTTGTATTTCATCCTTGGTCGGTTAGACTTGGGCGGCTATCTTGATGATTTCTCCTATTTACTGGGGATGGGTCTTGGCATGCTTGATGATATGCTTGACATCCTTATCGACCAGGAAGCTGGGTACATCAACATCACCCAAGAGGAGATGCGAGCTCTCGATATCGATTTGGATTCAACGGACAAACGATTTGTGAAAGAAGCCATTGACAGAGGTTATTTGACATACAAAGCGAAGAAAATACTACAGTTGTTGTTGAGAGCTCGCCGACTCACGCGTCGATTACGGATGCCATTACTTCGGAAATTTATCCTTAGACTAACGGAGATTTTCGCCGCGCCAATATTCGAAGGTAGGTTTATTCCTGGGCAAACTTACTTTTTCAGAGGCGGGAAATTGGCTGATTTGATTCTTCCTAGCAATGAGTCAATCGCCTACAGAATAGGCCATCAGGCTCTCAAAGCAATTCTAGCTGTTCCACAAGTAATTCCTGTTTTTTTCAAAGCTTACCATAATGAATGGGCACAATCTGCAAAGAGATGAACGTAATTGGAGAGAGTAGAGTAAACCATGTATATTTACGATAGAGGATAATTGCTCCGGATATTGAACCCAAAAACTCAACAATTCGCTCCTGTGACTTAACAAGAGAACTAAATTGTGGGCTGTGGAAAGCCGCTGTGACGTGTCGTAGACCGTGATAACATTGATTATGCCTGATGAGAGAATGAATACATTCTTGCGACTTACACCAGAACACGGAGCTGCTGACATTGAAATCCAACTGGTGATATTCTGAGGAGTTCTGTCAATGGAGAAAGAAACTTCTGGTTTAGAAAGGTTCGAGGCATAACACAGTGATGAAACCCGAACCACAAGAAAATTGTCCCTGCAAGACATCCAAAGTGGACTACGGACAAGTCGTCTATCAGTCATGGTCCATGTTGATCTTATGATGCATAACAATAGTTCTTACAGATGTGAGCACTTACATTCACTTATATAGTCCAAACTACAGACTCTATAGTACCGGGGAGCACCTTATTGAAAGTCCAAGGAATAATGATTGAAGATGTCGTTACTGTACAAGGGGACACATCTATCAAAGAGGCAATAGATAACCTATATAACAGACACATAGGCTCCGTGATAGTGATAGATGAGGACTCTAGGTGTGAGGGCATATTCACAGAGCGAGACGCTATTCGTGTTGTGGCGACCGATGTTCCTCTAGATACGCCTCTTAAGAAGGTCATGACAAGAAATCTTAAGACAGTCCCATTAGATGCCACATTCTCGAAGGCCAAGAGAATCATGGACACATATCATATACGACATCTACCAGTAGTTGATGAACAAGGACGGATAATGGGTCTACTGAGCCTCCGAGAAATCTTGGCTGAGCTCTTTGCCAATCACACGCATACAGCCTAGAAAACCACGATAACACCCGGAGACAGATATATGAAGCGCTTCAAGAACAATCCAATCCTAGAGCCAATTGCCGGTCACTACTGGGAAACTCGAGAGGTGTTCAACTCTGCTGCCCTCTATGCTGGTGATAGGGTTCATCTTCTCTACCGTGCAATGGGTGATGACCGAATCTCACGCCTTGGATATGCAAGCTCTTCAGACGGATACACAATCGATGAGAGACATTCTGAACCAGTCTTCTCACCAGACAACATCCGTGAGAACCTGGGATGTGAGGATCCAAGACTCACTCTGATGGATGGAAAGTGTCTGATGACTTACACTGCCTACCGAAACACCCCAATGAACGCGTTTCAAGTTTCTCTGACCCAAATCTCTCTTGAGGACTTCCTATCCCATAACTGGAACTGGGGTGAGAGAAGGTTACCCTTTGAGGGCATCCACAACAAGAATGCGGTGATTTTTCCCAGAAAAATTAACGGCAGATACGTGATGTATCATCGTATCGAACCCGACCTGTGTGTGGCATACTCTAACGACCTGAAACAATGGTGTGATATGAGGGCAGTGATACACCCACGACCTGATAGTTGGGACAGCCTGAAAGTGGGATCCGCGGGGCCCCCCATTGAGATTAACGAGGGCTGGCTTTTCATATATCATGGTGTAGACTACAACTATGTCTATCGACTTGGCGTTCTTCTGATTAACAAGAATAATCCTGAGGACATTCTCTATCGCTCAGAGGAGCCAATACTGGAGCCTAAGGAGAGCTATGAACGATATGGTAAAGTACCCAACGTTGTGTTCAGCTGTGGGAGTGTTTTGCTTGACGACAAACTTTTAGTCTACTATGGTGGGGCAGACACAGTGGTGTGCGGTGTTGAGTATGACCTTAGTGAACTACTGCCTTGAATTTCCACTGACTTTCTAGACAGAACTAGTGGGTTCTTTTGCTCAGGGTCTCCATCTCAAGACGAGCTAATAGGAATGAAAGACCTGCTTCTGCTCCCTGATTTCTGTTGACCCCTTCAGGCGTGATTCCATCATAACAACCGCCAGTGGTTGGATTATAGACCATCACTCCCTTTGAGTTTCTGCCCATGAACCAATCAAATGCTGTATGGGCCATCTCAAGATACCTTTCCTGACGAGTTACACGGAAGGCTGTAATTGCTGCTTCAACCATGCATGAGGCTTCGATAGGCTGTTGGTCATAGATCTCTCGCTCCTGACCTCTCACATGCCATACCCGATTTCCCACAGGCTGGAACAGTCCCTGGACGATATCCATCTCAGCAAGAAAGTCCAGTGTCTTCTTGGCTATAGTGAGATACTCCTCCTTTTCTGTTGTCTGATACGCCATGAAGAGTGCTTGGGGAAGGCGTGGATTGGCATAGGTGAGATATGACTCAAACCAGCACCAGCTGTCCTTGGACTCTCGTCTATACCTCTCACAGAGTTGGTCAGCTAGGATGCTAATGTTCAACGGGGGATTCTCGTCCTTTGGGAATGCTTTCGCATAGTGATGTAATCCTAAAATGGCAAAAGCCTGAGTACGGGGGGAATCCGACTTCAATGCCCAGACTAGGGCTTTATCAAATATCTCTTTTGCTGCTGATCTGAAGTCATCCGAAGTGTTGATATTTTGAGTATAACCAGTCGCCCAAAGCACTCGACCAAGTGAGTCGTGTGATCCCATGTCATCAAGAAAGCTTCTATTGTATCCTAGGAAGTTGTGAAAATTTCCATCGTCCCTTTGCATATAGAGAAGGAAACTGAGATAGCTCTCAGCAAACTGAAGCACTGACTTCTTTCCCTCCAGATCGTAGTGCTTGAGCACTGCCACAAGAGCGCGGGCATTGTCATCAGTTGTGTACCCCTCCTTTCGATTGGCAATAGAAAACTTAGCGTGTTGGAGAATGCCCGTGTCGTCGGTCAGAGATTCAAGCCAACTAAGATTGATTGACGGCAACTTGATTGGAATCCACCTCTCACTTACTCGGCTAGCTTCTCGAAAAGATCTACATAACTGGAGGCAACTCTCGGCCACGTCATGGAACGACTGTAATCATATGCCTTTTTCTCGATGCGTGCCTTTTCCTTAGGGTTATCAAGGAGTTTCCTAATACCCTTGGTCATAGAATCGGGACTTCCGAACTTACACAGCACACCTCGACCTTCACTCAGAATTTCCTGCGCGTAGTAGAATGGAGTAGAAACTATGGCTTTTCCTGCTCCCAATGCATAGGTGAGAGTCCCACTTGACAGTTGATCCTTCATATTGTAGGGACAGATGTACACATCAGTGGCTAACAGGTACTTCACCAACTCGTCTTTGCTCAGAAAGCGATTGTAAAACCTGACATTCTCTCTTAACCCGAGACTTTTCACCAGTTTCATGAGGTGTTTTCTGTACTGTTCGCCCTCGCGGAGTCTGACCTGCGGATGGGTTTCTCCGATGATCAGATAAAGTATCTCAGGCCACTCACTAACAAGATCTGGCAACGCCTTGATAGTGTTCTCAATGCCCTTGTCTCGACTCAGGAGACCAAATGTAGACAGTACAATCCTACCCTCCAGACCTAGGTCCTTCTTCTCTTGGTCACTAGGTACGAACGGCATGGAAGGGCAACCATGTGGTATGACTTTGATTTTATCAGCATCTATTCCATACTCATTCTGCAATATATTAGCAGCCATGTGCGTCATTACAACAATGGCAGAGCTCTTCTCTCCTATCCCTCTCACAACATTGTTATGCATCGCCACCTCTCCCAGTGAGTGCAGCCTCTTTGAATCAGGGGACAGAGTAGTATGCATTGTTGTGACACTCGGTTTGTCCATGCTATCCAGAAGTGTCAGGAGATAATTTCCCCACACTCCGCCAAAGAGTCCAAACTCGTGCTGCACGTTTATGAGGTCAAATTCAGAGTTGTTAATCTCATGGGCTGCTTCAATATATGACTCCTTATCCTCCTCATCTATCTGCAGTATCACTTCTTCACCATAGCTGTACCATGATTTCTCATCATTTATGGCTATAATGGCCGCTGGGCTAAGGGTGTGGAGGGCATCAATGCTTGTAGTAAGATCCTCAGTAAAGGTGGCAATCCCACATTCCCTTGGAGGGTAGCTGCTTAGATAGGCTACTTTTGTCATTTTTTCGGTCACATCTACTGATGTCAAGACAGTCAATTTTCAGGTGCGAACATTCCCCTAAGATTTGTGATAAGGATTCCGAAATAACAACCCATTCAGAATGACCAATTTTCCAGCGGGGCGACATTTCTCATGAAGTTGACTTGGAAGGCTGCTATTTTCTCCTACTGAGGCCCTACAAAAGAACTAAATCTTAGGTTGCATATGGTAATGAGAGGGTTTAGACCTTGAGTATACGCCGTCGCTTCAAAACGTTCGCTACTGAGCAGAAGACACTTCTATTTTTTCAGATTATGATTCTACTTGGGCTTCTCATTCAAGTAGCCATGTTTTTTGCCTACCTGTGGTACGGAAGACCGCCGGAAGGAGCTTATGTTGTCATAGCACAGTTTTTCCTTGTGGCTGCAATATGGGTGCTTACCATCAATACTGGCATAGTGCTCTTCTGGTGGGTATCTCGTCTAGGCACTTGGCCTGTAGGAGAAACCTCATCTGATGATTTATCAGTTGAGGACCCATAGAGGCTATCAATACAGGTGAATATCGGAATGACCTCCAGTGATATGAACTTAGACCATCTTAATATGGGAAAACAGACGCGGCTACGTCGCATGATGTACCAATTTGGACCTGGTAATGGCACGCTTTTGATTCTGCCAATAGATCAGGGCTTGGAACACGGCCCAATTGACATGTTTACAAATCCTGAGAGCATTAATCCCGATTTTCAATTTCGATTGGCTATAGAGGGTGGCTTCTCAGGAATTGCTCTTCACATTGGTCTTGCCGAAAAACACGCAGGGAAATATGCTGGAAAGATACCCATCGTGCTGAAGTTGAATGGCAAAACGAATATACCCTCTGATGAGGAAGCCCTATCACCACTTACAGCATCCGTGGAAGATGCTGTCCGCATTGGTGCAGACGCTGTAGGCTATACCCTTTACATAGGTTCTCCCAATCAAGTAGCAGATTTTAGACAGCTGCGGCAAGTGAGACAGAATGCGACTCGGTTTGGATTGCCGTTGATTGTCTGGTCATATCCCCGTGGCAAAGCCATAGAAAAGAAGGGCGGAAGGGATTCACTGTATGCGGTTGATTATGCAGCTAGAGTTGCCAACGAACTGGGTGCAGATGTTGTCAAACTGAATGTGCCTGATACAGACCCTGCGAAGAAGGCAGACCAGCCTTCACCTTATGACTCGATGGACTTGGACTATGCACAGAGGGTCAGGAAGGTTGTGAAGTCAGCTGGTAAAACGTTAGTTATTTTCTCTGGGGGTAGTAAAATCAGTGATGCGGATATTCTGAAGAAAGCCAGAATATGCATGGAAAATGGTGCAACCGGCTTGATTTTCGGGCGAAACATCTGGCAAAGGCACTGGGACGATGCTTTGAAGATGACTTCTAAAATCAAAACCCTTCTGAAGGATTCATAGATTCGATACAATTTATGTTCTTGCGGTACTATTATATGTGTGTATAATAATGAACACTCGAAAGGGGTGCTCACCTCCTAGGTTGGTTCGAAATGCCTGTTATGGGATTTGAGGAGGGACCCTCCTGATACTGGAAGACCAAGAATAGATGGAGCGAGCTGTGAATGGTGAAGACGACTCTTAGCGTAATCAAGGCCGACATAGGATCATTGGCTGGACATGTTATAGTGCCCGATTTTCTATTGGAGATTGCACGTAAGTCCATGAAAGCGGGTGTAGAAGATGGCATAATTAATGACTACTACGTAACACATGCAGGTGACGACCTTGAGCTCATTATGACCCATGATAAGGGAGAGGACAATGAAGAAGTCCATGAGCTTGCATGGAACACCTTCATGAAAGGTTCGGAAGAAGCTAGGAAAAGAAAAATCTATGCAGCCGGACAGGATATGCTTGAAGATACCTTTAGCGGTAATGTAAAGGGTATGGGCCCCGGTTCTGCGGAAATGACCATCGAAGAACGAAAATCCGATCCGTTCGCGATTTTCTGTGCAGATAAAACGGAACCAGGTGCTTTCAGTTTACCATTGTTCCGTATCTTTGCAGATCCCTTTAATACTCCGGGTTTGGTCATAGATCCCAGTTTTCACGAGGGCTTCAGTTTCGTTATACAGGACATTAAGAAGGAGGTACCCTGTTACCTTGAAATGAAATGCCCTGAAGAGACGTACGACCTTCTGGCTTTGTTGGGGAGTACTGGTCGCTATACTATCAAGAAAATCTACCGTAATGATGGAATGCCTGCGGCCGCAGTAAGCACTGACAAACTCCACCAGATCGCAGGGAAGTACATCGGCAAGGATGATCCGGTGGCTATAGTAAGAGGCCACTCTGGTCTCCCGGCAATGGGTGAAATACTGGAGGGCTTTACAATACCTCATATGGTGGCGGGATGGATGCGTGGCTCTCATATTGGCCCACTGATGCCGGTCAGCTTGGAGGATTCCCGATGTACACGATTTGATGGTCCTCCCCGGGTCATCGGACTAGGATTTCATGTAGCCCACGGCAAATTGCTTGGTCCTGTTGATCTCTTTGAGGATGTTGCATTTGACATCACCCGGAAGCGAGCAATGGATGCTGTGGAGTATCTCAGGAGACATGGCCCCTTCATGCCGCATCGGCTTGATGAGAGAGCGATGGAGTATACTACTCTCCCAAGAGTGTTAGACAAATGTGCTGATCGCTTTACTGAAGAAGAGATACGGCCAGAAAAAGAATAGTTGTTTAGTTCTTGGACTTCGGGCCCTTAAACGGGCCTTAGTCCAACTTCTATTGTTTCGTTCTCTCCTACTAGCAGACTAGCCAGTTCTCTTTATTATGTGGTAACCAAACTGAGTTTTCACGGGTTCTTGAGTCATGGCTCCAACTGTGAGGTCAAAGGCAGCTTGCTCAAATGGCTTCACCATTTTGCCCCTGGTAAAGTAGCCAAGATCCCCGCCTTTCTTTCTGCTTGGGCACTCGCTGTGTTCTTTTGCCATCTTCTTGAAACTGGCTCCTTCCTTAATCTTATTGATGATCTCTACTGCTCTACTATGCTTGTCAACAAGAATGTGGCTTGCTCGTACTTTTCCTTGATTTCCCATTCATATCACCTTCAGGTGTATCTGCTTTCCATGACCCCCTTCCCTCTTTAAGTGCTATTCTTTGGATGTTGCCCTTTACTCGTGCTTTCTACTGTTGATAACTCGTTTAGATTAGACATTTCGCGAAGCGTGTTGTGAAGCAATAGAAGGATTGGTTCCTTAAGCCTCCGGAAATGTTCTATGATACAAATGATTGCAATGTCACAAGATTCGTATTTGCAATCATCATTGAGGATCCCAAGAAGCTGCTCGAAGACAAAGCCGATTTTTCAAGAGGCTTTGGTAAAGTTGTTCGAAGGCTAAGAACTGGTCCTGCTGTTGGGCCTACTAATTCCTAAGCGAGTAATATCCCAGTGACAACCTGAGTGAGACACCGATTCATTATTTGGTTTGTCAAACAACTCAAAGGATTCAGATGAAAGTCGTCACACTATGTTTGCCTCAAAGGTATGTTACCGGTATCGAGGACTTGGTAGAACAGAGTAAGTACCCAAATCGATCTGAAGCGATTCGAATCGCTATTCGGGACTTGCTTGTTGATGAACTGTGGGGCACAAGAACACAAAAACGCACTTCTGCCCCGCTTGTATCGCAGCTTCAGGAGTCTTCTTCTGAGGAAGAGATATCCTCGCCGTGAATATCTCTATCTAAAATATGTTTTTTAGTGGTGTAATCAGAGTGTTGCTTGAGTGCTCATTCAGTTCAAAATGAACTCGGGAGAATCATAAAAATGGTTATGGACAGGATTAAGAAATTCCTCGGTAAGGAGGAAAAAGAAGATGAAAAAGTTGAAGCCGAATCAGAAGTGACAGAGGAGCCATCCGCCGAGGCCAAGACCAAACAAGAAATTGGGGCTGAGGAAGAAGCTGAAGTTGTTGAGAAGCCGCTCGATCGTGTGGAAGGCGCTATTCCGTATCATTCCACGTTTCAGAAGCGGCTGGATTTCTTGTTCGATAGTGAAGAAACAGCGAGAGGAATGAACGCTCCAGATGAGTTCTCGCTGGAGTTTATGGTCATGGGTGAGCGATTCAACGTCACTAAGAACTCTATGGGTCCAGTTCAGATTGAATCTGGCACTTGTTCTGACGAAGATGTCTTTATTCGAATTTCCAATTCTGTAGCCAAGAGCCTCCTTGATGCTGTGACGTTTGATGAGTTTTCTGACATTTACATGCAGTATTATCGAGAGAGCGAACCGGACAAATATGTCAAAATTGAGGTGCGTAAACCCATTGAAGAACTGAATAAGCGGGGTTATGTCAGGGTACCCATTCTGCGCCTATTAGTCGGCCAGATTCGTCCCTGATAATCGGTTCGAAACTGTAAGAAACGAGTTATCATAGGCACTTATTAGGAAGTCAGGCTCTATAGAGGGTGGGAAATCCTAAGATGAAGGATATCAAGTTACCTGCCATTGTTGTGAACTTCAAGACCTATCCGCAGGCCAATGGTGAACGAGCCGTCTTGTTGTCGCAGGCTTGTGAACGAGTCGCAAAGGAATATGGTGTTTCTATTGTAGTAGCACCCCAAATCACTGACCTTTATCGAGTTAGCCGAGCTGTCGATATCCCTGTCTTCTCACAGCATCTGGATCCTGGCGAACCAGGTCGCTTTACCGGTCATGTTCTTGGTGATGCGCTGGTAGAATCAGGCTGTTCGGGAACAATATTGAATCACTCTGAGAACAAGATGCAACTCGCTGACATTGAGGCTGCTATTCAGACGGCTAATGAGCACCATCTGTATACGATAGTATGTACCAACAATCCGGCGGTAAGTGTTGCCGCATCGGCTCTCAATCCCTCTGCGGTGGCAGTTGAGCCCCCAGAACTCATTGGCACCGGTATTTCGGTATCTCAAGCTCAACCAGAGATCATAAGCGGGACTGTTGAGAAGATTCGTGCTGTAAATGAAGAAGTCGATATACTCTGTGGAGCGGGTATTTCGAGGGGGGAAGATGTCAAAGCTGCACTCAATCTCGGAGCTCAGGGGGTTCTACTTGCATCAGCTGTTGCCAAGGCTGAAGAACCTGTCAAGGTTCTCAGAGACCTTGCTGAGCCAATAGTGTGAGTGTCTATTCCGTTTGGTTTTTCAGGCACTTGAATGGCTAGAGAACTGGGAATCTAATTGAAAGTCGACGTCGAATGCGTCCATTGTCTCATTGAACGAGCAGTAAACCAAGCCAAGCTTGCTACCGATGACTTAGAAAAACAAATGGAGGTCGTAACAGCAATCACCAAGCTGTTCGGTGAGAAGCTTGATGAAAACTCAGTACCCAGCCATATTGGTACTGAAAGAGACTTGCTTGTTCAGAAGATAACAGGGAATGACCCATATGAAAGCCTCAAAGAAGAATCCAACACGCTAGCTCTTGAACTACTCCCAACTCTTCGTAGACTGGTACATGAACAGATTGATTCTCATTTTATGTTCAGGAAGGCTGCACTGATTGCAGCTGCAGCGAATGCAATAGAGTTTGATGTCTCAGGGAGGGATTTCGATTTGAATGTGCTTCGAGAGTTGGTGGATGATGTAGAATCTGATTTGGCTATTGACGAGGTCGATGAGTTTTACAGACTATGTCAGGATGTTGACGAAGTCGTTTACTTGATGGACAACGCAGGTGAAATCGTGTTGGACATGGTGCTTATTGAACAGATTCAGGATCTCGGAGCCAAAGTGGTCGCAGTTGTGAAAGGAGGTCCTATTCTTAACGATGCTACCATGACTGACGCGGAGGAAGTCGGGTTAGATGAATGTGCCGACAGAGTGGTTGATACTGGAGCTCCGGCAATTGGAGTCAATCTAGAGCGTGATTCAGATGATTTCAAGGAATTGCTTTTCTCCGCTGAGTTAGTGGTGGCGAAAGGAATGGGCAACTACGAGAGCATGACGGAATTTGATACTTCTGAACTATGTCCGGTCGTACACATCCTGAGAACAAAATGCTGGCCAGTGGCCCGTCATGTTGGAGTGGACCGCCACAAGAACGTCGTTATGATACGCGGCTAGATTAGTTTCTACTACCTATATTCTCTTTTCAAAACAGAGGGTCTTACTATGCGGCTGGGCTTCAACATACGAGACTTTCAATTCGGGAAATTCTAAGCTTAGATAGTTGTTGAGCCGTTCCATACCCGGGTTCTCCGTCACGAAAGAACCTAACTCAAGCAGATTACAGCCACGTTCAGTTGCTAGGATTCTCGTACGTGGTGTCACATCCCCGGTCAATATCGTCTTAGCTTTCTTCTCAAGGGCATTCAGAATTTCACGTTCTGAAACCAGTTCACCGGGAATGACTACTACACGTTCCACTTCTTGATCCAGCTGACCAGTGAATCTAATTGAATCTAGATTCAGCTTATCGGCGACGTAGTTAATAAACCGAGAATGGTTCATAGTCTCCGCAGTACCAACTATACGACCTGCAGGAACAGACGGTTCGTAGTCCCCCTTTGTCATGAATTGTTGCTTATGGGTGAGGCCAAGTTTCTCTACAAGTGCATCACTGAGCCCGTTCTCAAATCCTGTCCAAGCTGAACTCATAACGTATGTGGATATGTAATTCTTACTCAGTAGTCGGACGCGGTCAAGATTCCATCCGCCAAGGTGTTTCTTGGGAGTAGAAAAAATCGGCCTATTAGTTATGAGAAGGTTTGCTTTTTGCTGGGTAGCGCTTGTCACGACCCTTGCAGAAGGATAAGATGCTACTAAAACCCTGTTAACAGTAGTCCTAGCCCGTTCAATTGTAGACTGTGGCCCTATTTCCACGTGCCCTTCCTGCTGAGCAAGAGAAAGTCTATCCGGTGCTATATCATTCAGATATTTCGTAATCTCAAGTAGGCTTGTCATCCTTCTACTCCTGTCCGCGAGCTATAGGGATGGCAGCGAGAGGGCTCTATGTCCAACTCGCTACCTAGATTGTTCCTTTTTTTCTCATAACAACGAAGACAACTGCGATGATAACGACTACGGTCACACCTATTGCGGCGAGTACCAGCGGATTAAGCATTCCGGGTGAACTGGGACTTGTCGCTCCAGTGACTGTAATCGTCTTGCTCTCGAGGAGAAATGTATTGCCTAGTTTATCCCCGACAGATACTTGGATAGTTACATTGGTCCCTTCTGAATATGGACCAATTTCAACGCTATACTTGCCTCCCACGTATTGCATGAGTATGGTTTCCTCTGTACCGTCATTCGAATAGGTGAGATTCACAGACGAAATCAAATCCTTGCTGCCGCTGTCCTGTGGGAGATCAATGGCTAACATCAATCCTTCGTCAGTAGATTCCACTGAAGAGGTGACACTGTCAATAATCCCGCCAGTCAATAGAGTGACAGGTTTCAGATTCTCTGTTGTGTTGAAGTCCTTCAGGTTGAAAACGACCTTCGTATATCCGTAGCTGTCTGATTGAGCGATGAAATCTACATCTTCTGTAGTGCCTGAACCTGCTGCGAGAATCTTTGACTTCTCTTCAAAGCTCAAAGATGTACCGACGAAAGGAGTAGCATTCAGGTGTATTCCGGCTTCGAGCCTGTTGGACATTGATAGAGTCACTATTGTCTCGCTGTTTGCTTCAACTACTCCAATGCACTCAGATTTCACATTTAATGCAATACCGGTCACTTCGTCACCTATTGCATCGTCTGCATATTGCAGTGCCCGGGTTGGATTCCACCAGTCTAGGGCGCTTTTTGCGTGGTTGAGGTAGAGCTGCGAGAGTGACATGTTGTATCCGCTACTTTCAAGTGTCTCAATTTGAGTCTCTGCATTTTCAACAGCAGTTTCAGCCGACTCCTGAAGTGATAGAAAACGATCAACCCAGACACCTTGACCGAAAACGAGATTGTTATACTTGTCAAGAATGACTATTCTACGATTCAAGACCGCATCTACAAGGTCTTGTGCTGTAATTGCACCACTTGGTCCACTTGGATTCTTTACAAATGCCACATTCCTCACCCTGCCAAGTTTTGCAGCAGAATGACCATCCGAGGCTCCCATAAAAGGCCAGAAGTATGCTTGTTCTCCCAAGCCGTGGATATATCCGGAATTATCTACTTCAAATGCGTCATAACCGTATTCCTCAAAGTTCTCCCAGACCTCCGCGTACGGATATCCTATGGTTGGGTGGCAGAATACTGCTATACCTCCTTGAGAATGGATTCCATCTACAGCTGTTTGCGTACTGCTGGTATAGATCTGTTCAGTAAGGGGAAAGCCGACTGTGTGCGGAATCGCAGATAACTCAGCTCCAATGAATATTTCCGAATCCAATCCATATTCTCTTGTGAAATCTCTCATTCCTAGGGCTCCATGGATTCCGTTTGTAGCAGGTGTATCATAGGAATGATCTGTCATCACACAGAAATCCTGTTCCACCTCGATGTTTCTTATCGCCATTGTACTTGGTGAGTCTTGCCCATCACTAGCAGTTGTGTGTTCGTGATACGCCCCATTGAATATTTCATACTCTGCAATTTCTGTTTCATTCAAATCAGGTCCTTGTCCGACCTTGATAATGGCTCTCTCTGGAAGACTAACTGACCTTTGCTCAGCTCCAACCAACCAATCGAAAATATTGACGGTTAGCTGCGAGTGATCGTCTTCATCTACTTGCCATCCGACATTTTTTCTGTACTGAGTGAATGGGGCAAGAGATCCAATTGCTACTACTTTCCCACTGCCGTCTTCTGCAACAGCAAGAACATCTCCCGCGCCGCCCGTTGCTAATGGTGTAGCTGAGCCGCTCAGAGATATTGTACATCCACTCAGCTGGTCTGCATTTGAATGGAATGAGCTTACATCTGTCGTTATGTGGTGATCTACTGAGAAGTCCCCCTCACTTCTCAGTATACGCCCGCGCCACCTTTCCGCGTTGAATTCTATTCCATACGCGGATGATACCGGATTCAGATTTGAGCTGCTGTATCCCCAAGTAGACTCTAGAGGATTCACTCCAACCAGCAATAAACCTCCCCCATTTTCAACGAATGTATGAATGGCATCAGTCTCCTGTGATGTCAGCGGAATATATGGGAAGAACAAACACAGAATATCGTATTCGTCGAGAATACCGCTGTCAAGAGATGAATTCCAGTTCATACTAACATTGTATCCATGCTCTGCTATTATCCAGCCAAACATAGATGCATTTCCTGGTGTCCACATTTCGGATGCATTACCAGTATGAGACTCGTCAACTAGCACATTGCCTCCAACAGAATTGGAGAGAGAATTCTGAATGTCATTTGCACTGGATGTAGTCGATGCATCCTGTGCAATTGGCATCTGCAATGATAGTATCAGTATAAGAAAGAAACTCAGTAGAGCAGTCTTTTTCATTAGCACTCAACCAGTTACATCATTGCACTTATCCTACATAAGATGTTTCATTTGAACGAGGTGTTTAAACTGGCTGAGAGAACACGGAAAGCAGATTTGCGGTCAGCAATCAATTTGTTATCTATTCTTCCTCTTCTTCAATTTCCTCATCATAGGTGTAAAGATCATCTAAATCTTCGTCCGAAACCAGTCTTTCTTCCTTCTCTTCCTCAACTTCCTCAATCTCAGGCTCTTTCTCTGGAGCTTCTCTTTCAAAGATAATGCCTTTTCTTTCGGCTCGTTCCTTCTTGATTTTCCAGTACTTGGCGTTCACACTGCGTAGTCTTTTCTCTTGCTTTTCATTTGTAACCGAAGGATTCTGCCTATTCCGTAATCTTGCTCTTTTTCTTTCTAGAGCTTTCTCCTTATCGCCCATTTTGCATCACCGCAGTGCTTCGGTCCAGACCGGGAAACTGTTTTTATAACTGTGTCGAATACACGAAGAACCAGACATCTCCGTATCTCTATGTGTCTACTAAAATGATGGTACTTCGGAATGACATCGTCTAATCGAGATGAAGTGAGTATCAGAATACGACTTAGTCCAGACCTTCTACAGAGGATAGACCGGGCTGCTGGTGAACGCGGCCGCCAGCGTTTCATTAGAGATGCTATTCTTTCCAAGCTAGATGAGGATTTTCCACCCATTGTCAATAGGCTTGTAGATGAAGTTGACGAACTCCGAACCCGGGTAGAGTATCTTGAGGAGCAACAATCAACGAGCGTGTATAGGGGCCAGTTGAACTCGATAGCAGATGAAACCATATGCAGAGATGAGTTAGATCGAAAGATATTGACACATTTTGTTCAGTATGAGGGGGCTACTACACCCGAACTTGCCCAAGAGTTACTTGGAAGTGAATCAAAACGCCGAACCATCTTAGATCGAATTCATAGATTGAATGAAGCAGCTAAGAAAGAGACCGGTTCACAGGTCTTGGAATATGAGAAAGGACTGCGTAGCGGGAAACAAGGTGCTTGGTGGCTCATCAACAAAAGTAAAATCGTTCAATAGGTGGTAAATGCTTTAAGGTCTTGAGAAGGTGAGACGGTGGGGCCGTAGTCTAGCCTGGACTTTCAGAGGATTATCTTCTGAAAGAGGAGAATAAGGCACCAGCCTCCGGAGTTGGTAATCCCCGGTTCGAATCCGGGCGGTCCCGCCATCACTCTAACTTATCTCCTTTTCATGGCATTCGAGCGGGCTTTATATCTCTGAGAAATATACTAACACACAATATGGGTGGTTGACCTTAATGAGTTCACAATTAGAAAGAATCGTATCAAAATACGACAAACAGCTCAACAATCCTGATGGCGACTCGGTTCTTCAGTACTTGGAGGAGGGTGAAAGCTTTCTGCTCCAGACCCCAGAGTATCTGCTCCGTGTTACTAAGTGCAATGGAAAGGCCGTTGTCGATCCGGTTGAAACACCCGTTGCCTGATTCCCTGAATTCTTCTTATTTAGCAGGAGTTTCATCTAGCTCCCCAGCGAAGGGTCTATAAGAAACTCTCAATGGATTTACCTAGGGGCCGTAGTCTAGCCTGGACTTTCAGAGGATTATCTTCTGAAAGAGGAGAATAAGGCACCAGCCTGCGGAGTTGGTAATCCCCGGTTCGAATCCGGGCGGTCCCGCCATACTACTATTCAATTTTCTTGTCGAGTTGATTCTGACCATTTCCTTTTGAGCCAATACTCTAGAATACTTCCAGCTTGTTTTGTATCAAAAGCATTCTCAAATTCAGAAAGCTTGCTGATGACCGGTTTACACGGACTCGCCAAAAGAGCATTCCGGAGGATTGAGGATTTGCGTTTTCGAGGTATGGCCGGATCAGCCATTTCCCACTCATCGCGTTAGGCTGAATGTACCTAAGTCATCCTTTCTTACAAATCGAAGCGATTCACATATGAATAGATATCCTGAGATTTTTCTTGTTAATCTCTTCTTCTTGAACAATGTTTGAAAATGTTGCTCATTCAAAACGACTAAGACCTCTGAGGATTTTTAGCATGGAAGAATAACTGATTTCAGGAGCGTATACCGTTGGTACCTTCTTTGAAGTCAATGGTTCTTGGGTCAAACTGCAAGATATTGGAGATTTGAAGGCTTCCCACCTACGAGTCTACAAGCTTGCAACAAAGAGTCCAGAAGGTATTATCTATAGGCTTAAATCCCCTTAGAAAGGGAAACACTAGAGTCAACGCGAAGACCGCTTTTGGAATCATACATACAGTTTTCAGAGGTTTCAATCATGGAATTTACTCCCCAACGACTAGAGAAAGTTCATCGTTCAATGAGGGTGGAAGAAATCGATGCTATTATTGTGACCCGGAAGCCGGATATCCAGTACCTTACTGGTTACCAACCTCCACAGCACAATCTTCCTGTTGCGTGCGTTGTCGTTGATGGTCACCAACCCCATTTGATTGTCTCCGAAACACAGAGGAAAGCTTCATCTCTCGATTTGGTGATGACAAAAGTAGTTACATTCCCTGATGGTGGTTCGCCAGAATGGTTTTTGGCCCATAGTCCTCAGATGTGGAAAATGGCTATCAAAGAAATTTGTGACATGGGAGTAGAAGATGGCATGATTGGCTTCCAGCAGGATTGGGTCTCAGTGATGGAATTTAATCTTCTAAAGAAGACCCTCCCAGAAGCTGGTTTCTGTGATTTTTCTAAGAACCTGTGGCGATTGCGTCAGATAAAGGATCCTTCTGAAATCGAGACAATCAAAGCGGCAACAAGAATAGCTGAAATTGGGTTGAGGACAGCATTAGAAATTGTGGTACCGGGAAAGACAGAGGAGGATGCTTCGGTTGAAATCGAGGCAGCAATGCGAGGATCTGGTGGACAGCTCAAAGGTATCAGGGCGGCAGTACTATCCGGAAGACATGGAAGATTTCCTTTTGTACGACCCAGTGCAGAGCGCATTGGTGATGACGACCTTGTTTTAATCGACATAACTGTAAGCCACTCTGGTTATTTTGCTGAGATATCTAGAACACTACATACAGGAACCCCAGACCCAGATGAAAAGGCATTATTCAACAGTGTGCTAGATGTATCATTAAATCTTGAAGAGCTAATGGCACCTCATGTACGGATTTCCAAGCTTGCAACCAGATGCATCGAGGGAATCTTCAATACAGAAAAAGAGGGGCGGGTTCTTGGTTCATCGATTGGTTTGGATTTGCGAGAACCCCCTCAGATAGCGCCCAGTAGTACATACTCGTTACGAGAGGGCATGATTTTTTCAGCTCATCCCACGTTTTATAGTGAACCGGCAGGGACTGCTAAGATTGCGGATATGCTCCTTATCACCGCGGATGGTTGTTCGCGTTTGACAAGTATGACACGTGAGACGCTATAACCTATGGCTGGAACTGCCACTTTCGAAGTTTCTGAAACACTTGACTTATGACTTTCGCATTTGTCTTCTGCCGTTCAACATCCTTCTGAGATAATTCCCTGATTTGAGAGGCAGGTGAGCCAGAATTCAGGCTCCGTGGTGGAATCACCACATTTTCGGGTACTATGGAACCTGGCGCAAGTTTCACTCCCTCTCCCAAGGTTGCTCCATCAAAAACTACACAGGCTTCACCAATATCAACCGAGTCCCCTAGGTAAACTCCGTGCAAGACTGAGCTGGAGCCAATTGCAGTGTGGCTCCCAATCATAGCCGGATTCTCTTCGTTATGTGCGTGTATGACGACGCTATCTTGCACACACGAGTTTTCTTCAATGCTGACTGAAGCGCGATCTCCACGAATCACAGCTCCAGGCCAAACACTTACCCCTTCGCTAATCGTCACATCGCCTACGATGGTTGCTTGTGTGCTGATGTATGCTTCTGGGTCAATATCAGGCTTTGTGTCTCCAAAGGGAAGAATAGGCAACTTCTTGGACCTCTACAGATTGATTATTCTGGCAATATTTCTTCTGTCTAATAAACCTATGACCTGCGTCGTAAGCCAAGAAGGTAACTATTCAAGAAGGGTGTCTATTACCTGCTCGTACTGTTCAGCAGGCCGCAGTCCCACAAGTCGATCTGTTTTCTCGCCCCTATGGGGATCCTCGTAGGTTGCCAGTTTTCCATTCTTGTAGATGAGTACACAAGGAATTGCCACGAGGTTATTCTCTACTGCGAATTGTCTGTATTCTTGCGTATTTACTTTAAGGAATTTCACATCGGGGTTATCCATGTACTCTTGTTCAAGCTCATCTAGGATTGGCCCCAAAGCCTTGCAGGGGCCGCACCATGGCGCCCAGCAATCGACAAGTACTACCTTGTTTTCATTTTTTGCTTGCTCTACTGCTTGTGGCGTTACATCGTTGACCATACAATTCACCTTCTCGGACGTATCTGGCTATCCCTAATCAAGCTTGTTGGCGGCATATTCTTAGGATGCTTCCCCGAGCAGCTCATTGGCTATCGTATCATAGACTTCCATTGGCATTACACCAACTAGCCTATCCATCTTGTTACCGTTGCCGTCGTCAAATACAACACGCTGCCCGTCAGCATAGACAAGTACACTGGGCACTCCGGTGATTTGGTTCTTGGTGCTGAAGTCACGGTTCTCATCTACATCCAGTTTGACTACCCTCAGTCCTTTGCTGTTATATTTCTCGTGAATATTCTCCAGTATCGGGCTTAATGTCCTGCAAGGTTGGCACCAGACAGCATGGCAGTCGACGAATACGACTTTATTATCTTCGATTATTTCTGGAATCTGATCTGAGTTAATATCTTTGACCATTGTTTTATCTCCGGTACGAATCGGTTGTGATAACAACTTGCACAACCGCTTTTAACCATTGTGAAAGCGCAACATTTTGAGACTCTGTTAAGAGTAGAATCGCTTGGAGTCTCCGGGTCTTCTTCATTACCTTCTATCGAAATCTACCCGCTAGGCCTTCAATAACCTTTTTGATGATTGACACGCCGATTGTATTAGATTCCTCGTTACCGACTGTTTCCGTGCTTCCAATAAACCATCCGCCAACAAGATTGTGCACTCATTCCTTTGATACTCCCTATCCTTGCTAAATACACTGCCAAAATTTGATAAGCGGCCTGAATTAGCCTTTTCTGGAGGATTTGTTGAAGCCGATGCCCGTGCTCCACTGTCTTAAATGCGGTTCAAAGCTCGTCATCAACCAAAAAGGCCGCATTTGGACCGTGCGATGCGGTCACTGTAATGCAGAACTCAGTATCAAGGGTGGCGATCTTTTTGACGCGTATGAGGCATACTCTGAAGCTATCAAGAGTGGGAAGATTGGAGGTTCCACACCCAAACGGAAGTCATGGAAAAGAAGAACAAGGTCAAAGAGAGGTTCTTCACGGCGAAGAAGGAAAGCTCGCAAAGAGCGAGTACAATCTCTGGAAGAAATTCAAGAAAGAATCGAAAACGGTGGGGCTGAACTTGATGAATTGCCGTCGGGCTTGGAAGAGCTTGCACGTCGGGGGCATGATTATCTGGTTACGTATAGGTACATGAAGGCCACAGATGCTGAATACGGTTCTTCCATTGAAAATCTCAAGATTCCTATACGTCTGAAGAGTGTTCTCAATGACAAAGGAATAGAAACGCTCTACAAATTCCAAGAAGACTGCTATGATCTCATCATGGGTGGACATGATGTTGTTATCTCTGCTCCTACTGCACAGGGGAAGACAGAGGGCTTCATTCTTCCTATCATGAAGAAACTGCTAATCAACATTCGGGAGGCTGTAGTAAATCCCGGTGTGAGGACCCTGCTTGTTTATCCCACAAAGGCACTTGCCCGAGACCAGTTCGAGAAGATTTCGGCAATGTGCGAGGTATGTGGTCTTTCAGCAGCCCTATTTGATGGAGATGTCTCGCAATATAAGAGACGGAAAATTTACTCAAATCCGCCTGATATTCTCTTGACGAATCCTGACATCTTACATTATCATTTAGGCTGGAAAAGGTCTCGCTTAGTGCCGCTCTTGGAAACCGTTGATTATGTTGTCCTAGATGAGATTCACTTATACTCTGGCTCAATGGGCGCAAACCTGTACTACATCCTGAAACGGCTAGCTATCGCCTGTGGGGATTTTCAGAAAATCGGTGCGTCAGCAACAATTGCCAACCCGAAAGAGTTTGCTGAGCTCATATTCAACACAGAGGTTGAGCTGGTTGCGTCAGAAAGCGCCAAACGTGGGCCGATACACTTTATGATGTATTATCCTGGCGAGAGAAGCAAATACACCATGATTGTCGATATTGTTGACAAGCTCCAAGAAGGCGAATTCAAAACACTGGTTTTTGGCAACACCCATACTGAAGCCGAGCTTCTTAACATATTAATCAACGAAAGTGGTCACAAGTCGATGGTACACAGGGCTGGCCTATCTAAGAAGTACAGAAATGATGTTGAGGAGAACTTCAAATCCGGTGACCTTCCAATTATAGTATCAACACCAACCCTCGAGCTTGGTGTGGATATTGGGGATCTCGACTCCGTTGTAAGCGTGATTACTTCCATTACACGGCTAACTCAGCGAATCGGGAGGGCCGGCAGGAAAGGACAAGAGAGTGTAGCGGTTTTAGCTCTTCGCGACAATGATCCTATCTCCTCTTTCTATAGACATCAGCCTGACAAGTATTTCACCGATATCGATGCAGCTTATATGGAGCCCGATAACGAGGTTGTGGGGTATTTCCAGCTTATTGCTGCGGCTATGAGTGGCAAACTGCATGTTTCTCATTTCCCGCGCCAACAGGAAATTCTCGAAGAACTGGAAAAGGATGGCATTCTCTCTGTGAATGATGATGGGAAGGTAAGAGTTGTTGATTATGAACAGGCTAGGAAAAAATGGAGGGGATACAGCATTCGGGGAATTGGTGATACTGTCCAAATCAAATCCGGGAAGAAGACCATTGGCCGTCGGTCAATGCCGATGGCTGCGCAAGAGCTTCATCCAGGAGCAATTTACCTCCATGGAGGGCAGAATTACAAGTCAGTCGACTTTCGATACACTTCGGGACTGGGTAGGGCTCGAGTGGTACAAAGTGATGAGAAAAATGTCTACACTCGTCCGTTGTATGTCACAATGCCGCGAATCATGAAAATCAATGAATGTCAAGACTTACTTGGAATGGACGTGGCCTATTGCAATCTAGAAATGAAACAGACGGTCGATGGCTATGTTAAGAAAGCGACTCGGAGTGGCGATATACTAGATATGATTCATTTGAAAGATCCTTTAGTCTACACATATCGGACAAAGGGTTTTGCATTCGCTGCTCCAGAGCCAGATACTGCTGTGAACGAATATCTATACGGGGAACTCAAAGATGCCGAAGGACCCAAGATGGGTCCAGGAGAACTTTACGGCGGTGCTTTCCATGCTTTAGAGCATGTAGTGATAGAATCAAGCGATATGTTAACCGGAGGCAGCACGAGAGAAATCGGCGGTGTATCTATGGGCGACAGTGGTATAATATTCGTTTACGATGGTTGTCCTGGAGGAAATGGTGCTTCAAAGCTGCTGTTTACAAGACTTCAAGAGGCTTTGAAAAGGTCTGAAACTATCTTGGATAAGTGTGATTGCGATACAGTAGATGGCTGCCCATTATGCACTTATTCCTATCAATGTGGTAATAATAACAGTCCACTATTCAAGCAGGGCGCATTGGAAAGCGTTCGACAGATACTTGCTGGAACCGACACACAAGTTGACATAGAAGGCTATCGAGGATACGAGCCCTTGGTCTGATTTACGGAGGATAGATAATTGAACGAATTTCTTATTGGTGAAGGTCACGATGGCCCCGCTAGAATTGGTGAATACAAGACTGAGAAGCACCGCGTGAATCTTCCAGCTCTTCTTGCTCTAGGATATAGGGGGGTAGAAGGGTTTCAGCACATTGGTTACTCAGGAAACGATGTGAAAATTCCAGATATGGGCATCCTTTCAACTGTGTTTCACAAGGAAACCAATGTAGCCCCTCTTGAAGATCACGAGCATATGATTCTCCTTCCATCTGTGGCATACTCATCAGATTCTATCTCTTATATGGCTCAGTACCTGCTAGAGCGGCAAGTGGACTTGGCCCGGCAATGGAGTAGACAGATTGACCCTGCTCGTCTCATCTTGCGGGTACCTGCAGGTGCGAAGAAGAATGGCATGCTCGACGTAGTTGAAGATCTTCATGGATTGGGGGTAAGGGCTGCAGCATTTTCTTTCAACGGAAATCTTGGTCCAAGAGATTTCAATGGAATCCGTTTCAGGGCTGAATTACCTTCCAACTGGCTTACAATCGGTCTTGGCAAAATTCAACCGTGGCTGGTTCCCCTACTATACTATCTGGGTGTTGACGTTTTCGATGTTGGCTATGCTCATCTAGCCGCTCTCCACAAGAAACGATTGTGGGAACTGGATGCTGAAAGAATTGAGGATCATGTTCCTCTCCGTTTCTGTCCTTGTGATGCTTGCGCCAAAATCACGAATGTGAAAGATATATCCAGCTCTGAGTTTGAAGAGAGACTCTTTGAACATAATCTCAATATGTACCGGCAAGTCAAGTCAAAGGGTGTTGATGCACTACGTAGAGGGAAACTCAGATGGCTAGTTGAGGCTTTCACACACTCAAGCCCTGCTTCTGCAGCTGCTCTCCGACGGATTGACAGAAAACTGTACAACTACCTAGAGGAGTTCACTCCAACAACAGGTGATAGGTCGTTAAACCTGATTGGCCCTGAATCATATCACGCTCCTGCAGTCCGTCGTTTCAGGGACTTTGTTGCATCACGTTATTCACCACCAACTAACAAGCGACTGGTACTATTACTTCCATGTTCTGCCAAGAAGCCGTATTCAGAATCTAGATCGCACAGGAAATTTGAACGAGCAATACAGGCAGGATTGGGAAGAGAAAAATCCGCGCTTTCGGAAGTCATTCTAACATCTCCTTTGGGCGTTATTCCTCGTGAGCTAGAACGGGTATATCCAGTTGCCCAATATGACATTCCTGTAACAGGGGAGTGGGATGAAGAGGAGCTCAAGATTGCTGCAGATGCTCTTGCTACCATTCTTCAGAAGTACGACGAATCAATTGTTGTTGTAGCACATGTATCTGGAGGGTATACTGATGCAGTAAAGGTTGCAGAGTCTGAGATTTCGCAAAGCATAATCTACTCTATTGCCGATGGACATGCTACAGCACGGAATTCTCTGGCTGCACTTCGTGAAACACTTTACGACATGAAAAAGGTTTTGAACATCGAATATCACAATCCAACCGAATTCAAAGACACGCTCAGGGCTACTGCAGATTACCAGTTTGGAGCAGGTGCTGGGGAATTACTCATTCCAGATGATGCTGATTTTCGGGGCCGATTATACCGAACTGTGGTTTGTGAAGTTGACGGAGAGCAAGTCTGCACTTTCGTAGGAGACAACGGTTCTCTCTCTCTAACCAATGCTGGCGGAAGGAAGCTTTCGAAGATGGGCCGATACTCGGTTAGAATTGGTTTTGACGGCTCAAAACTAAGAGGAAGTTCACTTTTTGCTGTCGGTATTGAGGATGCTGATGACGTAATTAGGCCAGGTGATGAGGTTATCGTACTGGACCGCGATGAATGTGTCATTGCTGTTGGGAAAAGTGAGATGTCTGGGCGCGAGATGTGTGAGTTCGAGAATGGGCTAGCAGTGCATCTAAGGCACAAAAGGAGCTGAATAACGTGGGGTACACTTTGGACGAAATGAGCGAACTTCTGACGCAGGCTGCATTAGAGGAACGGGAACGATCGTTATCAAAGAGACGACACTCAGATCCTACCCAACCTTCTGCAGCATGGGTTACGCGAGCTAAAATTGGGCGAAAAATTGGCAATGCGCTATCTGTTGTTCTCGCAACCGTAGGCTGTTCTCACGCAAGAGGTCCTCAGGGTGGTTGCACCATGTGCAGCTATTTACTGGACGGAGCTGCAGAACAGATAAGTTCCAGCAATCTTGTGAAGCAGTTTGAGAAAGCTTTGATGAAGCTGGACCATAAGGAACCACCTCTTTCTGTTAAAATCTACACTAGTGGAAGCTTCCTTGACTCTGAAGAAGTTCCCCTTGAGGCTCGACGGAAGATTCTCGATATACTCTCCGACGATGAGCGCGTACACGAAGTGGTTCTCGAATCACGCCCTGAGTTTGTTAAGACCACTATTCTTGAGGAGATCAACAAGACACTTGCGGGGAAAGTTGTTGAGATAGCAATTGGGCTTGAAAGCAGTAATGATGTTGTACGGGAAGTCTTCATCAACAAAGGATTCACACTTGAAGATTTCAAGAGGGCTGTGGATATCACTACCTTGGCCGGTCTTGACATCAGATCCTATATTCTAATCAAGCCGCCGTTTCTGACCGAAAGGCAGGCACTTCTGGATGGTGTTCAGAGCATCAAAGATGCAGCTGATTTAGGTGCAAGTACCGTGTCAGTTAATCCTGTTGCGGTTCAGAAAGACACAGTTGTTGAGCGGCTTTGGTATCGGCGGGATTATCGGCCAGCCTGGCTCTGGACTGTTTCCGAGGTGTTGAGGAGAGCACGACAAGAAGTAAAGCCTGATGTACGAATAATTTGTGATCCTGTTGCTCCCGGCAAACGGCGCGGACCTCACAACTGTGGGGAATGTGATGATTCTTTTTCAAAGGCAATCAGTGAATTCTCTTTGACTCAAAATCCTGAATCGCTGACCGAGATTGAATGCGATTGTCGTAACTTCTGGCAGCATACTCTTGAACATGAAGACCTATCCTTGTTACCTCATGGACGATGAAGTATAACGTGTAGCAAAGTCTTATAGGAACTGTAGTGAGCTTACACCTGTCACGAAAAAACCGGAGTGTGAAGAAATGTCCTCGAAGTTCATTACGAGACTCAGTATATGGTTCAACAGTGAAGGTGCAGCACCTAGCGAAGTCATTCATAAGTTACTCGAACTTGGATTCACCCCTATAAGAGGCGCCTATGATTTTGTTTATGAGCATAATGAAGATGTCCAAGATGACATTACGAATGCTATTTTGGAGATTTCGAATGCACTCCATAAAACATTAGCAGGCTTCAATGTCATGTATACGTTAGATACGCACAGGGCGGATGAGGATGAAGACTACATCCCCCTTGAAGACATAGACGCTGAGCTTGAAGCCACTCGACAAGAAATAGAAGCGTTGGAGGAAGAGACTTAGTACTACGGCATTGTTTGCAGATCCCTCTACAAATCATTCCTGTTCCCATTTGCCATGCAGTCCTGAAAAATCGAGGTCAGCACCGCAAGATGCACAACAACCGTCCTCAGTGAGTCCCTTATTGATGGAGACCATAGAGGATCGCTCATAGCATAGGCTACCACAGGACGGACATACCGTATTTTGTAGATTCTTGGAGTAGACATTGCCAACATACACATAATGGAGCCCCTTATCTTCGCCTATCTGCTTTGCAGCGAACAGATTTTCGATTTCAGTTGGTGGTGTGCTATACTCAAAAGCCGGGAAATATCTGCTGATGTGCCAAGGAGTGGAAGGTCCTAAATCATGACTAATCCGTTCTGCTATAGATTCTATGCATGAAAGGTCATCACTCAACCCGGGAACCATTAACGTGGTTAGTTCCACATGAACCCCCTTTTCCTTCATTCTTACAGCATTTTGCCAGACCAGTTCCACGTCGATGCCACATTCCCTTTTCACACCTTCCTGACACCCCTTAATGTCGATGTTCGCCGCATCCAAGCCCGCATCTACCATCAACTCACTTGCCTTCTTGCTCATGTAGCCATTCGTCACAATTGTATTGTACAGTCCTTCTTCCTTGGCATCTTCAAACATCTCTATGTTCCACTCCAGCATGAGCGTTGCAGCTTCATTTAGAGAGACAGAGGTACCTTGTGAACCCCGCCTTCTTGCTTCCTCAACGAAGGACACGGGAGACATGAAATTGGCGTTGTCTGGTGTTGGCGCAGTCTTTGATATGTCGGAATTCTGGCAGAAACCGCATGTTGCATTACATCTCCAGCTGCCCACGGTTAGTGCCCTGGTACCGGGAGCGAAATGATAGATTGGCTTTTTCTCAATTGGATTGTTGCTAATTGACGAGATATTCCCATATACTAGGGTATAGATTGACCCATTTGAGTTGGTCCTTGTCTTACAAAACCCGAGTTTTCCTTCCTGTATTATGCATTCATGGCCGCAGGTTAGACACTGTGAACCCCGCTTGGTCTTTTTCTGTAATATCCCTTCGTGGACGATTTTTTTGCCAAAATTCTGAAGATTAACACCCAATCTCGGTCTCCACTCATCTATTCCGAGTGCTACCTTTTTATGACTGCGGAACGAATACAAAATGTAGGGCAAGTGAGCAAACCACGTTATGTCAAGGGATGATTAGATGCTTGAGAAAATACTTACCGATGGTTTCAAACGGACGCTTAGAACCCTCTTTACGGATATCCAGAATCAGCTGGACCTCCGTGACGAGCAGGAATTCGCCCATGATGAGGAGCGAATACGAGATGAACTTCTTGATGTAATCGAGCCCTATCCCTCAGGCACAAAGCTTGATGAGGACTATAGGATTGCAGCCGTTGACGGCTCCGGAACTGACAGTCTCATGCAGCTGGATGATGTCCGGATTCATTTATTCAGCACAGCGACAGTAGTGGTTAATACCAGCACATCAGACGGCAAGCCTTTCGAACCCATTGGCTCTGAGCTCGAACAAGAATTGGGAGATCAGCCCAAGTTGGATCCTCATTGGCACTCCCGCATACGAGGAGATGCAAGGAAAAAGATGGGTGAGAAGCTAGAGGATATCTATCCCGGCAAATACATGAGCACCTTAGTATTGCCTTTTTTCCGGGATTATGAAAAAGATGAAAACATCAAATCCATTTCTGATTTGAAAGGAACAAAATACACTAAATTCCTGCCCGACCTCAAAAATATGCACACTCTGATTTCTGGAGAACGGGGATTATCGAATTCCATCGTCCATGACGAGCTACGCAAATCCTCTGAATATGCAGCTGCAAGACATGTCTTAACTAGTGACATCTCACCGAAATTCTTACTATTGGACGGAGCTTTGTATGTGTATACGCATCCTAAGAAACGGTTTCCTTTCATGCCAAGTGGCTTCATGCTTCGAGAGTTGTGTGAACTTGCTAGGCAGAAAGGTGTTATCCTCGGTGCTGTAAGCAAGCATCATACCATTCCATTCGCACATCGTATCGCTATGATAGCCAAAGAAGAGCACGGCATCAACGCAAAGTGGTTCTGTCGTCTTCCGAGCGAGGAAGACCCGGGTGGAGGCCTTCATATCTATACAGATAGGACCTACATTCCGCCAAGACTCGGTGTTCCTTATCTATACAGATTCTCTGCTGAGAATCGCCCGTCTCGAATCGATTTCGATCGAAAGTGGTGGTTACACAACATATTTGTCAAGGATGACCCAGATGCTACTCGCAAGAATGAGAAAGAACTCTTTAGAGAAATCGAGTTCATGTCCCGAGATGCTCGCTGGTACGGATATCCTGTACCACTGGCTCTTGCTCATGAGAAATGTAAACTACGCTACGAAGATGTGAAGTTAGCTCAAGAAGTCTGTAGAGAAGTACGGCATGAAATGGAACTGGGTTCAGAGAAGACTTCTCCAATGAGAGATGACTACAATCTATAGAAACGTGATGGTGAATTATGATGGATAAAGCAAAACTTGGGGAACATTTCGGCAAGGTTGGAACTGGTAACCAAACCCACTTGGGAATAATGGGTACCAATAGAGACATCGCCGTTGGGGAAATCTTTATGGTGTATTCCTGCCGCGATGACAACGAGCGAATCTTTTTCTTCCGTGTCCTTGGATTAGAGAATTATCTGAGACAAGTGGAGAATCTCTCTCGGGTGGCTGGAACGCTTATGGTTGAGGGTGATTCTTATCTATCGGGAATCGAACGAAACATGTTGCTCTCGGTGGAAGGAAGATTGCTCGGATATGCAGAGCGGCGTGGGGGTAAATGGGTATTCAATTCCCCTCGACGGCTGCCCGATCATCTTGCTGATGTTTACCGTCCGATATCTGGAAAATCAGATTCTTTGGTTCGAGAGATGCTTTCATCACAGACGGGAGGAGAAGTGTACTGTGGAGATTTGCAGGTTGGCGAATCTACACTCGAAGTTCCAGTAAGAATGCAGGCTGAATATTTTCCAATGCATGTCGGCATTTTTGGTGCCACTGGTGCTGGGAAGAGTAACCTGATGATGGTACTGATCAAGTCATTCATCGATGCCAATCTTAAGGCATCACGAAGCGGTGATAGTGGAACTAGACTTTCGGCTTTCTGTATTGACCCTCACGACGAATTTGCCACTGGCGTTGATGAATGCGGAATACAAGACATAGTTGCGGAAATGGATGATACGACCCGCTCAAAGGTCATTGGCGATTTCTACTACCTTACAACCCATCTGGCGGCTACAAGTAGAGAAATACGCAGGTATGCACGAGAACTACGCATTTTATGGGCGGAAATCAAGCCAAGAGATCTGTATTCCATCATGGATTTCACAGGTCAAATGATAGCTTTCATCGATGGGCAGTATTCCAAATCTGGAGAGGATTGGATAGCGGACATTCTCGACATGGAGGACTGTCCGGGTTGGACGACAAAGGGAACATTCCGTGCTGTCAAGAGAAGACTACGATTTGTTGAGCGTTCTCCTGTGTTTGCAAAATCCGGTAATTCTATTCTGGATGATATCTTTGAAGCAATGGAACGAGGGCGGATACTTGTTGTGAACACCAGCCTGATGGGAGATATGGAGCAGTTCCTCTTGACAACTGTGGTCACAAGAACGCTTTCAGACCTTCGACGGGCATTGAAGAGCAGTGGAAACATTGGAGACTTCGAAAAACAGGGCCAGAGGAGATTACCTGCTAGTCTCTTTAAGAGAGTCAAAAAGAAAGCCAAGTCATTCTACGGTATTAGCGGAACCGCCAATGATTCCCCAGTAATGGATCCGAAAAACCTTCCTGTCATTCAGGTGACTGTTGAAGAGGCTCCATCCATTTTGAATCCTGAGCTGATGCGGGGACGTTCAGTATTCAAAGACATTTCACGACAGGGACGGAAATTTAACATTGGGCTGTTGGTAATTAGCCAACAGGTGAGTGTCCTCGACAATGTAATCTTGAGTCAGATGAATACGGAAATCAATCTGAGATTAGGAAATGAACGGGAAATCGCCTCCTGCATCGAAAATGCGAGTGTAAATATAGCAGGATTTGAGAATGAATTCCGCGTCATGTCGCGGGGGGAAGCTGTACTCACAGCCTCCTACAGAGAAATGCCAATTCCTGTGAAAATACCCCTTTTCGATGACATCTATAGGCGTGACAAAGGAAATTACAAAAGCAGTTCTGGAAATGACTCTGAAAAACACATTATCTGAGGACGGCCAAATTGGAAGCTCGAATAGCGCACATTTCTGATACACATCTCGGCACAAGGTTCCGAGAAGGCGTCAAACATAACGCCTGGCGTGTTGAGCTCAGAAGTCGTCTTTTGGAACATGATTTCTACGATAGGTTTGAAGATATTTTCGCTAAAATTGCTAACTTGGATCCCCTACCTGATTTGGTTGTGCATGCTGGAGATCTATATGATTCACCTTGGGAAAACAATCCATCACAACCTCCCGTAGTTGCTCAAGAAACTGCTCTCTCAGTTATGCAGGAGTTCATTAAGAGCACCGGAGTACCCATTCTGATTATAGAAGGGAATCACGGTCTCTATCGTACTCTGGATGTTTCTCTTCTGAATCCGTTGGAGATGTCAATCCCCGGTTTGGATGTTGCCACTCAGATGGACTTGAAGAAAGCATTTGCCAATGGCGAACCCTTAGTCCATTCATATGATGAGCTTGACGTATACTGCTTTCCATTCTTGGAGCACTCGGTTCTTGAAAAAAGCAATAATGTAGCCAACTTCAACGATTGGATACTCACTCATCAAAAGCCAGACAGTAATCGCCTATCTATCGGGGTGGCACATGGGATGACTCTCGACAAGAGTCTGTATGAGCAGATGTTCAGCGTGGGCTATGATTACATCGCTCTTGGTCATGATCATCACCAACACAAGTACTCTGACAGGGCTTGGTATGCTGGTTCACCTGAACGATGGAGATTCGACGAAGTAAAGCACAAAAAAGGATTCTTGGTCATTGATTTGGAGTCGGGCAAAAAGCCTAACGTACATCCTCATCATCTCGAATTCTCCCGTCCTGTCTATAACGAGAGAATCGAGATAGAAAAGGATGACACCATCGAATCCATAATCGAGCACGTAGAAGGCTGGCTTGTTGACAAGGGAATTCGAGCTGATTGGAACCCTGACACAGCCGCCCGAGTCAGACTAATCTTCCAAGGCAACTCAGCAAAGCTCACTTCGATGGATCTCAACATGGCCATGGAAACGCTAAGGATGCGTCTTCTATCCCAAGAGTCAGGTTACAACCTCGTTCAGCTGGTTTGGAGCATAAAACAAGAGGATACAGAACATGTGAAAGCTGCTTATCCCGAAATCCAGAGTGAGTATCTTATCGAAGACCCAGAAAAGGACTTTCAAAATTATCTTGACACACTCGAACTGGACGAATCACTGGATGTTGATACACTTGTTGCGATTACTGTAAAAGCCCTAAGAGCTTCAGTTAACCCTGACAAAGACAAGCTTGTTTATGATGATCTACTTGAGGAGGGGACGGAATGAAACTGCTCTCCATTGAACTCCAGAATTTCAAACCATTTAGAGATTTGAAGCTTCCTGAACAAGGGGGCGAGCTACCTGGTGGTCTTATTCTCATTCGGGGTCGTAACTCAAGCGGGAAATCGAGCCTTTTCGAAGCTATTCTCTGGGGTCTATGGGGCTCTTCGGCTGTGGAACTCACGAATGAGGAACTGATAAGTTTCACTTCGTCATTCTGCAAAGTCAAGCTGGTGTTCGAGGTTGCAGGTACGGAATACAAGATTGATCGCTCATATGACCCGGCAACAGGACTTGATGTGGCCCTGTTTGCTCGCAAAGAGGATACTTGGAGGAGGCTTGCAGATAAGAGCCGTTCGGTGGATCGCAAGCTTGAGAGTATCCTGAACTTGGACTTGAAGCAGGCTCTCAATACGCTATTGGTGCGCCAGGGTGAGGTATCTCTTATTGCAAACGCTACTCCTGCTGTACTCCGAGACCTGCTAATCAACATATACAATATCGGTCTCCTCAACGAAATGTCAGACCACATAGATTATCTTGAGTCAGATCTTGAAGCGCGCTTCCGAAGCCTCGAAGCTGACTATGTGAAGCCATCTCATATTGAAGAACAAATAGAAGCAACCAAGAATCGGGAAGATCGTCTTCAGGAATCCCTTGAAGAGAAACAAGGTGAAATCTCAAGCACGAAACAACTGTTAACCCGTCTGCCTTCATCGAGTGAACTGGAGAAGATACGTAATACAATCAAGAAACTGGAAGAAAAGAAAAACGATTATGAACGGGCGGTCTCAGAACGAGACAAGGATTTGGAGAACGCGGGACTGGTAAGTGCTGAAGAAGAAGTCGTGAAGGCACGATACGAGTCATTAAAGACGGAATCGAAGAGAATCCGCTCAAGAATGGAAGAGATTGAGGATGAGATATCTTCAATCGACCGCGAAATGGGCGAAATCTTGGGTACTCGAAAAGATGTGCTGGAGAAAATCAACACACTCGAGGGCTCTGCTGAAACAGATGAAGAGGGAGAGAGCGTATGTCCAACCTGTTCCAAACCTCTTTCTGAAGGGGAAAAGGAAGGTATTCTGAGAGATTACCGTGATAGAATCGCCAAGGGCAAAACGAAATATGAGAATCTAGAATCGGCGCGGTCCAAGTTGAAATCAGAATCTGACGAACTTGATTCACGACTAGACCAAGTGACAAAGGCCATTGATGCAGTAACAGGGATAAAGGAAAAGCAGAAGGATGTGGACGATGCTGCAGATGCAGTTGATGAGTTGTCCGAAAAGCTGGAACAAGCGGTTGCCAAAATTGGTGTAGCGAAAATTGATAATTTGCTTGAGAAACATGATGCTGAAAGCATAGTTGAATTACAACGGAAAATTGCCGTCCTAAACAACACCTTGTCATCACTACAGAAAGAATGCGGCACCATTGAGGAAAATATCTCCGAGGAGCATAAACGGATATCCGAGCTTGAGAACAAGAAATCTGAGATGAAGGACATCGGTGAAGAAATTGAGCGCCTCAAAAAATTGAATACCCATGCTAAGTATGTGCGACGAAAATTAGTCAAAGGTTTCGTTGCCGACTATGTTTTCCAAAAGCGACTTATTGGCATCATTCGGGGCGCTACGAATCAGTATGTACGGGCTTTTACTGGAGGCCAGTATACCAGTATTGATCTGGAACCAACCGCTGCAAGAGGTAGGTCTGGTCCTGGTCTCGCTCTAGCCATCTGGGATGATCGTGACAATGCTCGTAAGAAAACGTCCCAACTCAGTTTCGGAGATAGAACCGCAATAAGCCTCGGCCTTCGACTCGGCATTAGCAGAACAATGAGCAGTATTCGACCATTGAAAGAGAGCCCCGCTGTGGCACCACGTGTCAAATCAGTTCTACTAGATGAACCACTGGGCGGCTTGGATGAGCAAAGAAGAACGTCAGTTGTCAGGACACTGGTCAACGATGAGAGCTTCGAGCAGATACTACTGATTACGCATACGGATGTTGCTGAGTGGGAAGGTGTGCCTACAATCGATGTTAGAAAAAGCGGCAGGACTAGTACCGCCACTCTGCACATGTAGTTATCAGAGGTCTCTTACTCCGGAAAAAAGGTTAATGTAGCCGTTAATGGATGAAGAGAACATGAGCTATAGAATCCGGGCTAAGAAATTAATCTTCAAGTATGGCCCTCTTGTCTTGGTCCTCTTGGTAGGCCTCTTTGTCTGGGTCCGCGTTTTCAGTACTGCAGTATCTCATTACTTGGATTCGTCGGTATGGAAAGGCCGAGGCGTCTGGCTAGGTCCGGGTGTCACGCCAGGAGAGTTCGAATTATTCGGTATCACAATTCCGTATCAGCTGGAAGGTTACACAGATTACAGTTTCTTCTATGTGCACTGGGGTCATAACATCCTGCGGGGCGTTCTACCCTACGGTGAGGATTTTGGTCATATTGTCATTGACGGGGTTGAGAACAACAACGGCCTCTATATATTCCCTCCATATTCTGCTCTATTCTATGGCCTGGGGATTCTATTTCCTGTTGATAATTGGGGAATAGGACTCTTAATCGCCATCTGTGGATATCTTGCCGTACTTCCCATTTACGGAATCGCTACCGAGTTATCATCAAACAGGCATGTGGGTGAGATTGCAGCTCTAACGTATTTACTCAATCCACTCACTCTGTATCATACGACTTATCTCTGGACAAATACTGCTCCCTTTATATTCTCCTTCTTTCTGGGGTATTATCTACTCCTGCGCAATCACAAGTACTTGGGTACTTTCTGTTTTGTTACCGCAGCCTTGTTTAAACAGACTGCTTGGTTTCTTGGGTTCCCCCTGATTATTCACCTTCTACTCAGACCGCGACTTGTATCGGCAGATAAAGACCCAGAACTAGAACCAATCGCAGCGGAATCTGAGAATTCTTTCATGGATGATCTCATCGAAAGGATTGATTTCTTGGGGTTCGCAAAGAACGCACTATTGGCCTGCATTTATGCGGCTATCGTATTGCTCCCGTTCTATTTGGCTCAGCCTCAGATGATTGCCTTTTTGTTATTGGCGGCTGGTGGGTTCCCTCTAGAATCTTTTACAGAACCCCCATCATATGGACAGCCAATGCGCTTGCAGGTTCTCCCGGTTGTTGCTGATATGCCCGAGCTAGCAATGCTTCTTGATTCGATTGTATCAAGCGGTGCTCTTCTGTGGTTTGGTGTTGTGGTATTTGTGGGTCTTATGCTGATTGAGCCCAAGGATGAAGGTCGTGTCCAGCACTATCTTGGAAGAGTCCTCTTTCTTACGATGTTGATGATGTTCTGGGTGCACTTAATGGGCCCTCGAGGCGTATTCAAGTACTACTTCACACTGTTTGTTCCTTTCTTCTCTATTTTCTCATCAGCTTCTATGATTCAGCAATGCGGAGAGCACGTGAATGTATCCCTTTCCATGCTTTGGTTTCCATTTGTTGCAAGTTTGCTTATCCTGATTCCTCCTCGCAATATCTATTTCGTTTTTGTCTTACTGATACTTTTCTGCTATTTGCTGGTGGGTCCCATTGGGAAAATATGGAGGGGTTTCACGTCAACTATCAGAAGATTCGTTCCGCAATCGATTTTGATAACGTGTCGTCGCATTTCGATGAATAGGGGGAAATGAAATGGCTACCGTCCCTAATCAAAAAGGCATGCGGCAAACAAGGATTTGGAGGTCGTTTGATGCTGCTTGGGGCGTAATTTCCGCTCACAGATTGTTTCTTGTTGTTCTAGTGATTAGCGGCATAGTATGGACTTGGATATTCAGTCAAGCGATACCATATTTTGAACAGGGAACTAGGCCATTTCGGGCTGCATGGAACGGAGCAGGTTCCATCGACATTCTTGGCTATACACTTCATTACGAATTTGAAGGATGGGCTGACTACGACTACTACTATGTTTCGTGGGCAAAACAATTCCTCAATGGCCACATGCCTTATACTGAGAGCTTTGAAACTATCGTTGTAAATGGTACAGAATATGCGGTTCCTTATTTCTTCCCACCGCTATTTCTCTATCTTTGCGTTATCGGTGCGATGCTACCCATTCATCCATATGGAATTGGGGCCTTAATCTCATTCTTTGGCTTCATAACAGCATTTCCGATATATGGTATCACCAACTACCTAGCACAGAATAGAAATCGGGCCGCTCTTTCTGCTGCCACCTATTTGCTCAATCCCCTTGTACTCTACCATACATCTTTCGAATGGCTCAATCCTGCTCCTTTTGTTTTCTTCTCGTTTTTAGGATTTTATTTGCTGATGAAACAGCATCGGATTCTTGGTACTCTTGCTGTGGTAACCGCTGCACTCTTCAAACAGACAGCTTTCTTCTTTGGTCTTCCTCTACTGGCTTACTTGCTCAAAAGGGCTCCGAATCATGGCTCCAGCCAGTCAAGTATCGAAAGGGAAGAGACGGATGAATCTGAGGAAGAGGCTGGTGATGAACTGGATCTGCTTGATTTTGCAAAGGTAGCAATTCTGGTCCTTCTCTACGCTATAATATTGTCTTTCCCCTATGTGTTCAATCCTAGCAACTACCTACATTATGTTTTTCAGCGGGCAGGAGCTATTCTCCTTGATGATTTGTCTTCACCACCAGCAGGAAATCAACCAATCACGCTGGCTGTCTTTTTCATTGTGGTAGGTGCACCTCCAGAACTCACACAGATTGTGAATCTTATGAATTACTACTCAATCGCCCTTCTAGTAGGACTGTTGCCCCTATTCGCCCTTATGCTCTTTGAGAAGAAAAATGACAATCAACTCACATCGTATTGGAAGCGGTTGCTCTTTCTGACCATGCTGCTTGTAATGTGGGTTCACTTATGGTCCCCACGTGGAATCTACAAGTATTATCTTGTACTTCTAATTCCCTTCCTCTGCATTTTCTCTGCATTCGACATGTGTTCACCAAGTGTTGCTGTATCTAAGCCTAGACTCATGAGCATTATTAGTCCACTGATTATGACTGCTTTGTTACTGATTCCAAGTAGAAACATCTACTTGGGCTTTCTTCTGTTGATTTTCTTGCTCTATGCACTCCGTAATCCCTTACGTTACTTCTATAGGCATTTGCAAGAACCTCTGGCTTCCATAAAACGACTTCATAGATAACTCGGATTACTTTCTACAGAGCTTGTCTCGAAACGGATTACCTCTATTCCATATGTGTTTACACGGATTGGAGCTCGTCTTGTTTTTCGCTTAGGCGCTTCTCAAGCCCTTCAAGCCTTTTTGTCAGCTTTTCCGTCTGCTCTTTGAAGACATCTTTCGATATTGCTCCAGATATGTGTCTACTTTCGAGATGCTCTTTCAGCTTGTTGATAGAGTCCATCTCTTTTTCAATCGATTTGATTTCCCCTTCTAAGCCCTCTTTCGTACTTGCTTCGTGACTTCTGAATTGCTCTGTTGGTATGACTAGGCCTAGCTGAGATTGTGTGGACTCCGCAAAAGCTTTGAATTCCTCACGAAGGTTCTCAACGTTATCGTTGACGCCTGAAAGACTCTCGCTCATCTGTTCTATGTCATCCTGCAGGTCAAATACGGTAGAGATGAGCCTTTTGAGCGCATTTTCAGTATCCTTAGCGACTTTATTATACTCCGCAACTGATTCCGATTCCGTTGTCCTGATTTTTCCCTCTGGTTCTTGTTGGCTCGCAGGTTTTCTTGGCTTTTCTTGAGCTGCAAGCCAGCTGAATGCATTCACAGCAAATGTTTTGTTTCCCTGATGCTTGATTCCGCTACCGTTTCTCCAGATTTCGTAGCTCCCGATACACAGGACTCTTCCATCGTCATATTCTGTTATTACTGCTATGGGTGCGTTAGCGGGGTCACCTGTACCTGAGGTCATCGCGATTGGCACAGCATCTTTTGAATTCTTTAGGCTACATCCTGATGGATATAGGAGATCATTGACCCCTTCTGTGATTGGATGGTCTACTACATTGTCAATGATAACCATGGTGGGGAGTCCAGCATTGTTCCTATCATCCTTTACTGCTGTATTTTGGAATGATATTCCAAATTTTTGAGATAATTCGGACTGGTTGTTCATGAGTCCCTTGTCACCACCGGACAGGGCGAGAAGAACGAGCCCTCCACCATTTTTCACGAATTTCTCTAGAACACCAATTTCCTCCTTTCGCAATTTGGAACTATTTGGACAACCAAAGACCATGATATCTGCCTTTTCAATTTCATCAAGCAAAATCATGTATTCAGTATACGGCTGAACATCGAAGCCGTTTTCGCGCAGAAGCTTGCCGAGTTCCGAATAAGTTGAATCGAGCTTTCCACGCTCATTTTGCGTTTTATCGAAGAAGGCAAGCTTTCTTGGACTCACTGGGCAACAACTCGCTCAGGTATTTAGCTGGTGTACTCGTCACTCTGGCTAATGAGACTTGTGGCGTTGTCTTTCGAACGTTTTATTTTCATTGGATTAGATGACTAGTTATGACTACTGAAGATTGTATCTTCTGCAAGATGGTTGATGGTGACATTCCCACAAGCGTTGTCTATGAGGATAATGTGTGCCTAGCCTTTATGGATATCTATCCAATAGCGAAAGGTCATTGCCTGCTTATTCCCAAGAAGCATTTTGAGAATACGTTAGATGTGGATCCTGTTGTAATGTCTTATCTTTCGGAGAAGCTAATCACCCTGAATCGAAAGATCGATCGTGCTATGCAACCCGATGGCATCCTGAATATAATCGCGAACGGCGAAGGAGCCGGACAAGAGGTCACCCATTTGCATATACACCTCATTCCACGTAATCATGGTGACGAGTTTGGTTTCCAATTTCCGGATGGCTATCGTGATGAGCCTGAACCACGGGATCAGCTGAACGAGATTGCTGAGACAATTCGTGAAGCCTAGAGGATATCAAGCAGATGTAAGCCCGTGGTCTCATCCTTGGTACGCTGTAGTTCCGACTCGAATGCCCAGATGACAACTTCAATCGTTGCGCCAGCTTTACAGCCTTCTGCAACATGTCCACCATAGGTGTTTCCGTCACTATCTGCAGCAACCATATGGGCATGAATAATGATGTCATCATCATGTCTAGCGATGTTGCCCATGCAAGAGACCACTTCCAAGTCGCCATTACCTATCTCGAAATAGTTGTACTCATTTTTTCCACGATCGAAATAGCCGAACTTGACATGTGATACCGCTCCAATGAGTTTGAGGGCACCGCCCCTGATGTTATGCTCTCGAACCACCTGTTCTATTTTTTCCAGTATATCTTCACCAGTTTTCAGTCTGGCCACAATGATTTTGTTTAGTCTTGTAGAAATCGAACCAACCATACTCTTCACTCTGGTGACTATACTATCAACTATCCCTAATGAACCACTCGCAAGGGCCAAATCATTCGCTATTGGGAAGTGCTTATCAGTCTGCTAGAGTTCTATGATATCAAGACATTTGAGGACGAGAAGTCCATGGATGATAGCCAGTCAACTCTCGATGATTTCTGTGCAGAATTAGATGAAAAATCCGAGAGCCGGGAATCACGTCAAAGAAAAAAAGAAGGGCCTAAGGAGTCAGTAGAAGAACCTGTCACTGCTCTTGATGAAGAAGCTATCGCGCTTGCCAGTGAAGATAATGAGTATGAATACGGCGAGGACTACGAGGACAGAAGTATTGTTTCAACTCTTGATATTGGTGAGCGAAAAGCACCCGATGATTTGCCACCATCTTATCTGCTATCAATCGATTACGCCGGTGACACGGCCAAAGCAATCTTGAAGCTTTACGACCCGGAAACTGAAAGGATTTACTTCTGGTTCGACAATACCGGTCATCTACCTTACTGCTACACCGATTATACCCCCCAAGAAATCCATCGCATCCGAGGAATTGTAAATCATCATGGCTTTGTAGATACAAAGGTCGAGGACCTTCATGATTTGTTGAGAGACAAGGAACGGCAGATGACGAAAATCTTGGCAAGAGATCCCCTTAGTATTGGTGGACGTTCTGATTCAATCCGGGAGTATTTGAAACAGAATGACGAGAATCACGCATGGGAAGCAAGAATTCGTTACCACAACTCGTATACTTATGACACCAAGTATGTTCCTGGTCTTGTGTACAAGATTGAGAATGGAGACTTAGTACCTAGCCCCCCACCTCTCGATGAAACCACATTGAGCGGATTTGAAGAGACCATTCAAGAAGAGGGTCTCAAGAGGATAGTGGATGAGTACGCACCAATGTTTTTCATTGAAGTGCCCGATATTCGTAGACTAGCTGTAGATATCGAAGTCTATACTCCAATGTTGAATAAGGTTCCCGATGCTTCGCAAGCCAATTATCCTGTTACCGCTATCGGCATGTCCGACAATCAGGGTAAAGAAAGATGCTTCGTCCTCAGACGAGACCGAATTCAGCAGGGTCAGAAGCGGGAAGATTACCCCGATGACTTGGAGCTAGTATACTTTGAGAATGAAGTTGAGATGCTCATTGAGGCTTTCGAAATCATTGATAATTATCCCGTCGTGCTGACTTTTGTTGGGGATGCATTTGACCTAAACTATCTCTACCATCGAGCTAAGCGTCTAAGAATCGATATGCAGAAGTACTGTCCAATAAGACTCGGAAGAGATATAGCTCTATTGGACGGAGGGATTCATGTAGATCTCTATAGGTTCTTGAAGAACCCCTCAATACAATCCTATGCACTTTCGGGAGCATACGATCGGAATAATTTGGAAACCATAGCCCAAGGGTTGCTCGGTATTGGCAAACTTGAGTTATCAGACGAGATTTCTGATCTCTCTTATTACGAGCTCGCTCATTATTGCTGGAGAGACGCGAATATAACTCTCAGAATCACTACATATCAGGACGATCTTGTGATGCGCCTGATTATTCTTCTTATGCGTATCTCCCGGCTGTCGATAGAGGACCTTACTCGCTACTACATCTCCACATGGATACAATCTCTGTTTCGACAAGAACATCGAACTCGCGACTGTCTTATCCCACGGCAAGACGAAATAGAAGAAATGAAAGCGAATGTAGCACAAACTGAAGCAGTTATCAAAGATAAACGATTCAAGGGTGCTATTGTCATTGAACCTGTGGCCGGTGTTCATTTCAATGCCACTGTTCTTGACTTTGCTAGCCTATACCCCTCCATTATGAAGCGGTACAATATAAGCTACGAGACTGTTGATTGTCCTCATGAGGAATGTAGGAAAGCTGATGATAATCGAGTGCCCGAGACCGACCACTGGATATGTAAAAAGCGGCCCGGAATGATCAGCCAGATTATCGGTTTCTTTAGAGATGCCCGTGTGAAATGGTTCAAAACCAAGAGTAGAACTGATGACACACCAGAAAAGATGCGTAACTGGTATACTGTTGTAGAAAAGGCTCTCAAAGTCTTTGTAAATGCCGCATATGGCGTAACTGGGGCGCAACATTTCGAGCTTTTTTGCATGCCTGCGGCTGAGAGTGTAACTGCATACGGTCGCGATGCCATAATTCGCACGAAGAAAAAGGCTGAATCCATGGGTGTACGTGTTCTCTATGGGGATACTGATTCAGTATTTCTTGATGCACCAAACCCCGAACAGGAGCAGGAACTTGTTGACTGGTCGAAGGAGGAACTCGGTATTGATCTTGAGGTGGAAAAGACATACAAGTATGTAGCACTATCGGATCGCAAGAAGAACTACATCGGTGTTTATCACTCTGGGCGGGTAGATGTAAAAGGTCTCACAGGCAAAAAACGGAACACTCCCGATTTTGTTCAGGAAGCTTTCAGAGATATGCTTGATATTCTCAGTGAAGTTGGCAATCCTGAGGGCTTTGAAGAAGCAAAGGATGAAATCCGAGAAATTGTAAACAATGTTATTGATCGTCTAGAAGGCAAGGCTGAACCATATACTCCAGAAGACCTTGCTTTCCGGGTGCAGATGACCAAACCAATCGATGAGTACGGCAAAACCACTCCACAGCATGTGCGGGCTGCTATGATGCTACGTGATGCGGGATATGAGGTATCTTCTGGAACAATAATTGAGTACATCAAAACAAAGGACGAAAACGGAGTCATGCCGGTCCAGCTTGCCAAAGATACAGCATACTGGTTGGATCAAGACAAGTACATCGACACGCTCAGGAGTGTTTTTGAACAAGTCTTGGATTCTGTAGGGCTTAATTTCGAGGAAATGCTGGGCTTTACCACGTTGGATCAATTCTTTTAAATTGGCCATTTTCATGAAAGCAGATTAGCGTCTCGGGCAAATGTGCATTCACTCGTTTCAGAGAACTATTTTCAGTTCCCGGTTAAGATAGGAAATTCTTATAGCACAGCGGCTAGAATGTAAAGCTGGTACCTATATTCACTAGGTAAAGGTGGAACTACAAATGGCTGATGATACAATCCGAGAGATGCTCATGGAGAAGGCTGTCATACTCTTCGATCCAAACGAGATTGACATAGGAGCGAGAGAATTCATGTCCAATTACGCTTCGTACATGAATGCAGCAGCAATTATTGCGAAGGCTGCTGATGGTCAAGCTTACTTTGAGAGTGACCAAGCTCCAGTGGATGATGCTATGGCTGAATTTTTTGAGGAATGGATTGAACTATCTAATGCTCTCGAAATAGACACTATTGTTGCTATGAATTATTATACCGATTCTCGATTTGCGGGGAATCAAGAATCTCAGACTCTTGACTCAAAAGGAAATGCTTCGCTGCAGCACGTTTGTCCCAACAGGAGAGAAATCTGGGATTATGGTGCTGAGGTAGTGAAAGAACTAAGCAATCTGCCTATAGACGAAATTCTTGTGCTTGGGACTGGCTATCTTAGCGAGAAGTTCTGCTTCTGTGATGTTTGCAGGAAGGAATTCTCATCCAAGATTAAAATTGAACCAGAACAGCTTTCTCACAAATATCTCACTGATCACCCGAATCATCTTGACGAATGGCATGAGTGGCGAAGGGAAAAATTCGTTGATGGGATTGAGGCCTTGCAACAGGCTAATGCTGAAGCGGTTCAAGGTGACGAGGAGGTGTCTTCACCACGCCTTTCTATCGAAGTACTAATTGATCCTAGTACTGGATTGGTCAAAGGTGCAAAGAATCATAATGGATATGATTTCTCCAGAATTAGGGATATCACCGGTAGTATTATGGTAAATCTATATCCTTGGACACCTGGCTTGGATCCAGTAGGCTCCAAGAACTACGAGGAGCTTGTTGAAGAGCTGCATTTCATTCGCGAGTTCAACCGTCGAGGAGGACATGTTACGCTCTTCAGATGGGCCTTGGATGACATAGAGGAACTCCAAATACTCAAAACATTGGCCAACGAAGTCGGAGCAAATCGGGTTGCTATAACACGTGGGTATCCTGCCAACTATTCGGACTATCGCGAGAATGCAATGCCTAGCTATTAGGAACCTGTAGTAATCCTACAGGCGTGCCCCGCAATAAGGACATACACGACTTGAAGGTTCAACTGAACGTCCACAACAGAAACAGAAAGCAGGGCTCGTTGCCTCGTCGTGTGCATCTTCTCTGAAGGGGCTAGACTCATCCTGTCGGAAGAGCGCGCCTATCCCATCGAGACTCTCTTCACTTTCATCCCTTATCCTCTGAATCGAATCAGACGAACAACTATTACGTTGACGAGACTCGTTGTGCTCATCATCACGGTATGGTGACTGCATTCCAAATTTATCCTGCTCTGCCTGTCGGTATTCTCTTTTTCTGTAATCAGAATCTTGTTCTTTTGAGTGATAGTACTCCTTTTGTTCATGACTTTCGGAGGAACTAATCGCACGGTCTAGCTGATCAAAATCACGCCTGTAATCATCGCTACCATACCCTCTATCAATAGATGGTCTATTGACCGAACGTTCTCGTCCCTGTTCATATTCCCGAGAAACCTCTTTGATGCCGGCAGCAGTTTCCATGAAGGAGCTATGAGCATCTTTCTTCAGCTTTCTATACTGATTTGGGGTAAGACCGAGAACCTCAAGTGCCCTATCTCTTTGAGGGCATCTCTTTGAGAGAGGACAACAAAACGCGAGACTTCCATGACAGAGGGATGCCATCGCTCTCTCCTGACGAGATTTATAAATTGGCATGATTCGTTCTTTGCCTAGTATAAGTGAATTTCCCGCTGTTCTCAGCTGGGTATAGCCCGAGTTTGTAAGGGCTTGAACAACTTCTTTCGCCGGATAAGATTTGCCTTCAATTACAACGGTTCCCTCTGTATCATCTAATCTTACCGGACGTTGAGGCTCCTTCCTTCCGGTCCTCGAAGATCTTTCGCGATATCTCATTACGACCATCTCGTAGTTGGTCTACTCTCTATGATATGCTCATTCCTCAAAATACAACTCCGTGTATTACTTGAAGAACACAACAAATCAATCTTTTTTCTTGCGAGAATACTAACGAAAGCTATTTGTTCTAAAGTATCATCTCACAACTTGGAGAGATTTGACTTGGGAACGAAGGCACGTGGAGCCGCGCAGGCTTACACACTATTGGGTTCTGCAGTATTGTCCATATTCGCTATTCAGATGCTACTTGGTGGTATTGATGGAGCTCTAGCAGGTAACATTGAAGCGATTACTGATGTTATACTCGCTGTAGCTCTTCTCCTAATGGTGGCACTATCAATTGATGCATGTGGCTTTGTCCACTGGAAGATTGAACAGAGTGGTGCACTCTTAGCTCTATTCGGCTTCATAGCAATCGTGATTGTGCTACGCAATCTCAGTTTCAATTTCTTAGGGTGGTTACTGAACGCGGCCACACTTGCTGGTCTCATGATTCTTCTTGCAGGCATCCTATTGATGATTTAGAATAGAGGATGAACCCAGAATGGGACGGAAATCGGATGCGCAGAACGTTGGAGAAATACTTCTAACCTTAGGAGGCATTGTTGGACTCCTGTTTGGTATTCTCGCTTTGCTCGGGTCAAGATTGGTGATATTGTATAGTATTGATTTCCCAATTATAGGGGGATTTGACCTTCTCATTTCGGGAATTGTGCTTATCGTTTTATCGCTCATAGTTCTCGCGACAAACCCGAGGGTTAATCTGAAATCTCTGCGTCTGAAGAAAAACTGGGTTATTTTGCTTGTGCTCGGCATACTCATGTATGTTTTCCGCGGGGACCTTGCAGCAGTTCTAGTAATTATAGGTTCAATCCTCCTCCTGTTCTAGATGAGACAACTATCGGCTCCTCAGATGGGGTTAGGCTCCAATGGGCTGGGCTGCCATCGATAAATGTATATGTCCCGCATTATGTGACGAAGTAACAGACTTGGAGACGGCTGTACCGATGGAAGAAGAGGATATTCAGGTTTTGAAGGACCTTGGGTTTGAAGAGTTGGACAAAAGCAAGATGACCAACGAATTTTGGACAAAGAGAGCGTCTAAAATACTTGCCCTGACTACCCAGCAGAGAGATGTGTATGGGTGCTTAGATTATAGCCGCGGTCGAGGATTGAACATATACGATCTTGAGGGCACAGAGTATTTGGATGTAACTGGTGGCATTGCAGTTAGAGCACTTGGATTACGATTCCAGCCTTTTCTAGATTTTGAGCGTCGAATTAATGATGTAATTCATGAGCTCCCGGGTATGGATTTTGATGCAATCCCACAAACGCTACTTGCTGAAACGATTGCCGGAACCGTACCTGGAGACCATAAGAAGCGTGTTGTGTTTACGACATCAGGTGCCCGCGCAGTCGAGGGTTGCATGAAGTCTGCTATGGACTTGAGCGGTAACACTCGCTTTGTAGGGTTCAGACCCGCATTTCATGGCCGTACTGGTTATGCCATGGCTTTAACTTCCAGCAATTCAACCCATAAGTCTGGTTTTCCACAGGGGGTCGATGTCATTCGTGTGTCTTATCCTTACTGTTACAGGTGTCCATATGGCCAGAATGTGAACGATTGTAATGTTGAGTGTGTTGAAGCACTCAGGTACGCCTTGCAGGTAGAAGGAAACGATATAGCGGCCACCGTTATGGAACCACTGTGTGGTGAAGGTGGTCTAATTTTTCCACCGGCCAAAGCCGTGAAAGGAATATATGAAGTAACAAAGGAAAATGGTGGGTACTTCGTTTCCGATGAGATTCAGGCAGGGATGGGAAGAACAGGTAAGTGGTGTGCGATAGAGCTGCACGATGTTGTACCTGAATATGTTGCAATGGCAAAGGCGCTTGGTGCTGGCTATCCGATGGGCGCATCCATAGGACCGTCCCCAATGTTTTCTGATCGAGCGAGACATTCGGAGACATTCTCCGCCGAACCCAAAATGGCTTTGCTATCGCTTTGGCTATTCCAGCACTTGAAAGAGAACAACTACTTGGAGAAGAACGCCGAGAAAGGCAAGTATCTCATAAAGCAGCTTGAGGAACTAAAGGAGAAGCATGAGGCAATTGGTGATGTCCGTGGAGCAGGTCTGATGGTCGGCATTGAGCTGGTAAACGACAGAAGAACCAAAGAGCGAGCGCCGAAGCTGAGGGACCGTATGATACGAAATGCAGTCCAGAAGCAGAAGCTCTGGATTTTTGGCTCCGGCCTGAATTGTATCCGCTTGACTCCAAGCTATGTGATTACAAAAGATGAAATCGATGATGCTGTGAGCCGCTTGGACAAGGCATTAACAGAATCGGCATAATCCCAATGATTACATACTAGTTGTATGAAGATGAAGGTGCACCCCATCACTTTTGGTGCCCTCCTCATCTCAATGCATTTTTTAATCCCAACTGATTCGGAGATGGATGAGTAATTCCAACAAGAGGAAATTACAGATCATGAATAGCGAAAGCAAGTACATTGGCCAAGAGATTCGATTGGGTACAAGCTCAAAAGTCAATAAGCCTCTATACGAAAATGAGGTCCTTTCTTGAAAAAAGAGATGCCAGACGAGATGGAAGAGCGTCCAGCTATAGAGCATTCGAAGGACAATGATAGCGGGGCCGATAACTCTACGACAGCTGCTGGACCGCGATTTGTGACGGAGTTTCTCGAAGACGATACAGAAACTGGAGAAGTACTAGAAGTATCCCTCAGAGAGATGGTCGATTTTCCTTCAACTAGCTATGCCACTTTTGGCATTTACAAGTACCCCGCAAAATTCATTCCGCAAGTTCCTGTGTACGTTTTGGAAAGGTACGCAGAAGACGATATGACTGTCTTTGACCCATTTGCGGGATGTGGGACCACGGGACTCGTGTCGCGTCTGTATGGTCTTGAATATGAGCTGTGGGATTTGAATCCAATCCTAGATTTACTACACAGAGTCGCCATTGCACCGCCACAATCCTATAATGTTGATGACTTGATTAATCGTCTGTCCGTTCATGAGACCTGCTATCATCCGGAATGGGCTAACTTTGATTACTGGTTTGCAGAACCTTTCAAGGAATTCCTGAAACATGTATGGGGTTCCTATCATGAGATCAACGATACTAACAAGAAAGAATTACTTGCTGTTCCCCTGCTGAAAGTGAGTAGATATTTTTCTTATGATGATATGGGCCGAATGAAGCTGTCTAAGTCCCCGAAGTCGGAAGAGCGAGTTGAAAACATTTTGAAAAAGAACTGGAAGGCACTTTTCTATTCAATGCTCAAGAAAGAGACAACCGATTTGCTTGAGCGGCAAGAGGAATATCATACCTTCAATCCTCGGGAAGTGGATTCAATTATTCATGCTGGAATTGATTCCTTGAATTACGATCTTGGTCAGAGCAAAGATATTCTTGTTACCTCGCCACCCTATATGCAATCTCAGGAATATATGCGGCAGGCCAAAATGGATCTATTCTGGTTGGGTTATTCAGACGAAGATGTGAGAACCCTGAGTAGAAAGGAGATTCCCTACCGAGACATTTCAGAAACTGACATCTACTCTGAAACCTACAAACGTATGAGGAGGGGCGTACAAGAGGACCATATTCAAGATGTATACGATAACTATTTCCGTGGAGTGACCATGGCTCTTCAAAGGCTGTCCGAGGACATCAATTCATTTCTCTTCTTCTTTGTGGGTCGGCCCAGTATGCGAGGCCGACCAGTTCCAATTGATGAAATATTAACTGAGCACTTCACGGAGCTCGGCTGGGTGCATAAAGGGACCCTTGTTGACACCATAGTCTCTAGGCGGATGTTTTCATATGGTGTAAATCCTGCTACGAACATGAAAGATAACAGGAGCTCAAGAGAAAGCCTCGTGGTGTTGAAGAGGAATTGAAAGAAGCACCTTGATCGATGTATGGTCTATCTTCGACTTCCGACGCCAAAAGAAATCTCTAATCAACTCGGCTTGGGGCGGATTTCTTGCTTCTCTTGTTGTGATGGTAACCCTTATGAGCATCGTTCATCAAACTTCGTCAAAAGAAATTGGAGGTAAAGTGACATGGCAACAGCAATCAGGTGGGATCGCGTTTGCCAGGCGCTCATTCTTAGACTTACCTCCTTCCGCTAAACTTCTCTATGTGCTGCTAAAGAACAAACGGCGCATGTCACGTCAGGCTATTATCGAGGAGAGCTTTCTACCCCCTCGAACTGTCAACTATGGCCTGAGCAGGCTTAAAGATTTAGGCCTTGTGACAGACGAGGAGCACGCAAATGACGGAAGGAAAGTCGTCTACGAGCTCCTTGCAGCCCCGATGTAGATGGAAGAACAAAACCCTCATAACACAACTGCACCCGACATTTCTTGCTGACAAAAGGCTGGTGTACAGTTTGAGCGGACTTGATGACTTGTGCAATAAGTATGGTTTGGATAGCATTGGTGACTGGGAACGGACCCATTTCTCTAGAGAGATACAATCTGGAACCGAAGGAGAGGAAGTAACCCTCTTTGGATGGGTGCACATTCTACGAGACAAGGGTAGCATCAAGTTTCTGGTATTGAGGGATGAGAAAGGCACCGTTCAAGTAACATTGCCGAAGAAGAGAGTTCCAGCTGACGTATTCCAGCTATCTGAGGATTTGAAACCAGAGTATGTGATTGCTGTCAAGGGGGAAGTTGTGGAAGCACCTCAGGTTGATACTGGTGTAGAAATCATTCCCGATGAAATACGAATCATCAACAAGTCCGAAAGGATTCCAATTGATGTAGTCGAAGGGAAAGTAGACATCGACTTGGATACCCGTCTTAATCATCGCATACTTGATTTGAGAAAACCTCGCCTTAACTCGATATTTCGGTTACAGCATGATATTGTTAGATTTTGCCGCGAATATCTGGAGAAAAGCGGTTTCATGGAAATACATACCCCAAAAATAGTCGCCTCAGCAACCGAAGGTGGCGCAAGCCTTTTCGAAGTGAAGTATTTCGATCGTTCTGCATTCCTCGCTCAGAGTCCACAGTTCTACAAGCAACTCATGCTGCTCGCCGGCTTTGGAAAGGTTTTCGAGATTGGACCTGTATTCAGGGCTGAGAAACACAACACGATTCGACATATCAATGAATACACATCTTTTGATATTGAGATAGCGTGGATACGAGATATGGATGAAGTCATGGAGTTGGAGGAAAGGATGCTTCATTATGCCTTTGCGAAGACTCGTGAGCGATTTCTAGAGAACAGAGAAGCATTTCAAATAGACTTCAAAGTTCCTAGCATACCATTTCCACGGGTAAAGTATGAGAAAGTCGTGGATATCCTCAATGAGGAAGGAAAGGATATTTCCATGGGGGAAGATTTGGATCCAGAAAGCGAGGGGATATTGAGGGAAGCTTTCCCCAAGCGATTTGGTTCACCTTTTGTTTTCATAACTCATTACCCCTCCGAGCTACGACCTGCATACACCATGCCTAGCATGAGTCAGCCCGGATTAACCGAAAGCTTCGACCTCACGTACAAAGGAATGGAAATCACGACAGGTGGTCAGAGAATCCATATCTATGATTTATTGGTAGAGAAATTCGAAGAAAAGGGATTTAATCCTGAGGACTTCATGTTCTACTTGGAACCTTTCAAGTATGGTGCTCCGCCGCATGGTGGTTTGGGACTCGGAGTGGAACGGCTTACCATGCAGCTCTTGAATTTAAATAATATTCGAGAAGCCTCTCTGCTACCCAGAGATCGTGACCGCCTCACCCCATAGAATAATTCTCGTAATACTCTCTCTTAAAGAGCGGGTCTCTATCTCTGTATTCGTTCGATGCATCTAGACACTCCGGATAGTGATGGCTTGCCGATGGATTTCCATGTAGAATCAGAATTATACGCTTCAATAGCTACCTTGGACCAGCTAAAGAAGATGTATGACATGGGAGTAGTTGGGGTGAAATCCTATCGACGCGAATCAGAAGCTCTGATGCTTGATGTTAAGTCCAATATTGATCGTATGCGCCGTCGAGGCCAAGATTTACAGGATTTCATATATGAAGAGCGTATCTTAGACAGATTTCCTGATGCTGCTGAACTTTTACAATTCTTCGCGGACGGTTCGAATGGCCCCCCTCGAGGTATGACCGAGGAGGAATACTATGATCAAATTGGCCTGGCTATTCTTGATGTAGCTACCGCAAATGCATCGAAGGGTCTAATGGGTCTTGCAGAACTGATTGTACGTGTTGTTCGTAGGATTCCAGAGCTGAATTCAGTAAGCTACAACGACGTTATCGAAGCTGTAAACCGTGTTGCAGAACATGGTCTTCTTCCAGGAATTCGAACGCTTGGAGGTGGAGTCAAAGTGGTGGAACTACGCCCACTAGAACTGCGGGGAGACCAAGCTGAGGTGATTAATCTAGCTGCAGCAAATGGCCATGTGACCATTGAACAAGTCATGATGAATCTTCGATGGTCAGAAGACCATGCACGCCAAGTTCTCAGCAGTCTAGTCGAGGCCGGAATTGCCGTGGCAGATATTAGATTCAGCAGTGGTGGAAAATACTACTTCCCAGGGTTACGCTCCGACCAAAAATCCGATAGCGCACAGGAAGCAAGTTAGGTATTCAATTTAATCATGGCACGCTCTTTATCTACCCATTCAGCTCTTCCGCTCAGGACAATTATATCAAAAATCTCTTTGATATCTTCTTGCGGCAATCCACCAAAGTCGAAGCTATCTTCTATCACCATGCTCCTGAGGTCAAGATGCATGGTTCCCGTCTTCAGAGCCCACGCATACAAATCATCTGCTACCTCTTTCTTTGACTTCCACATCAGCTGAAGGTTTCTCTTTCTATCATCTCTCCACTCAGCCAATCCTTGTTGAATTAATGATTCAGCTATCTCGGAGAAAGCTTTCCTTTTGTTGCGCATTTCACAGAAGGGAGGCTCTCTGATAAACGTTGAAAATGAGAAAACATATCGATTGTTATAGTCTGCCCACTCTATCAGGAAATCGGTCCAGTCCTTTGCCCACCTTTTAACCCCCTCTTCTGTTGTAGGTAGTAAATACATCCAGGCAGCTTTTTCGGAAGTTCCCCAATCGGGTATCAATGTTTCCAAAGACTGACTCTTTTGACCAACTTTGGTTTCAGCTTTCTCACGATCTATAGACTCTTGGGCTCCTACTTGTTTTATCTGTGTTTCATTATCTGAAAGCGGTGATGAGGTGGCAGTTTCATGTTCCTTTTCTACGGTTGTATTATCCTCAATTTCCTTTTCTTCTTTCTTCCTTGCCTTCTCTCTGACAGTCAACGGCTATAGTCCTCCGCCCATGAAGAGTATTTTTCGATCTGTTCTTGTTTTGAGGTGGGCTTTATTGTTTGAAGGGCTTCAATGAAGTCCCGTCTGTTTACAGAACGAACTTCAGTTATGGTCTCCTCCTTTTTGAGCTTGCCTTGTTCCTTCAATTCTCTAATTGGTTCCATCGCGGCTTCTCTGCATGCCACGCTAATATCTCGTCCGCTGAAACCTTTCGCTAATTCTGCTAGTTCTGAATAGTTGACATCAGGTGTGATATCGATATCTTCCATGTGGATTTCGAATATCCGTTCTCTTGTGGATTTATCAGGAAGCGGAACATGAATTCTTTTCTCAAATCTTGATAGAAGGGCAAAATCAATCTCCCACGGAAGATTTGTGGCTCCTATCAGCGTCACTCTTTCATTGATGTCGTTGGAAAGACCCTGCAATTCGGTGAGCAATTGCGTCTTGAGTCTTCTTTCGCCGCCCAAGTCACTTGCACTCCGAGACACACCTATGGAATCGAGCTCATCGAGGAAGATGACCGACGGTTGAGTTTCTCTTGCCATTTCAAAGAGAGTCATCACGAGGCGTTCTGATTCGCCCAACCACTTGCTTACCATGTTCCCGGCAGATACGTTGAAGAATGTGGCCTCAGCTTCTGTTGCCACTGCTTTAGCTATTAGAGTTTTCCCACATCCTGCAGGCCCATAGAGCAGGATTCCCTTCCATGGTTGTCTTGCTCTTCCCTTAAACAGCTCGGGATGCTTTATTGGTGTGACTACAGCATCATGAATGGTATTCTTCACATCATCAAGCCCTGCAACATCTGACATTGCCACATTGGGCTTTCTGGTTGTAATTGTTCTCCTTATCATCTCCCGTAGCTTTCCCGTTTCTTCGTCACCCTCTTCTGCAGATCTACGCGATGGTTTTGTTATGTCTTCACCCTTGGTATTTCTTGGGGGATGAGATATGCTTCTTGCATCTTGGTTTCTAGAATTCTCATTGATACCTGAGATTTCTCGAACCCTTTGTACACATTCCTGAGCCCGTTCATAGTAATGTTTACGAATGCTAGGAAGAGAAGATCCTTTTGCAAGTTTGAGGAGGACCTTGCTGCCGCTCAGGTAGTATTCACTTGCTTCCTTGAGCATACCCTTGGAATCTAGATCCACCGCGGTCTCAAGTAACTGCTTGAGGCCTTCATCTATGGTACTTGCATCATTTGGCATAGGAACTCAACTGGAGAATGGTCCAGACCATTCTTTAAACCATGTATGACCTTAGGAATCCAATGGGAGAATGGGCTTTCGATTTCTATTCTTGACAAGGTGCGTGTTACATGGTGTTAAAAATGGTATAATGGAAACTCCTGTGATAGCCATGGTTAGAGTTCTCGATTCCGTGAGGAAGGCGCTATCTTGGGGACGACACAAGCCGAATATCGCTGAAGTGAAAAGCGATCTTAGGGTGATGGCCAAGCAACTTGAGCGTCAACGGAATAAACTAGAAATAGAGGAACGAAAAACCAAATCTAGAGCTATCACGGCACGTAAAGAAGGGAGGACACAAGCGTATCGAACATATACAAAAGAAATGGTTCGATTTCGAAAATATGTTCTTTCGGTAGAGAAGTCACGCCTTCAAATGCTTCGTCTACTCGCTCATCTAACTAGAGCACAGACCAACGCAAAGGCAAATCATGCTCTGGCTGACGTATCGAAGGTTCTTGAAATTCTTGGTGAAGAATCTGATGTATCGGAGGTCATAGAACATACCGACGAGATTTCCAGACGTATCGAGGAATACGAGATTGAAACCCAGATTTCTGAGGATGCTCTCGGATATTCAGTGGACGGTTCTGAAAGCTCGGATGAATTAACAGCTGCGTTCGAAGAAATAGATCGTGCAGCAGGAATGGAGGAGACAAGGACTGCTACCAGAGAGGTAACCGAAATCGATAAGCTGGAGCGAGCTATTCAAAGTCTAGAGAACGAGCTCGGTATATGATTTACCAATTGAAAGAATCTCTATCTGAGCTTCTTGACTGGATACCGTGTCTATCCTCGTAAGACTCGCGCATAAGACTCCTGTATCTTCTTATGAAATTCTCAGGAACTATCTGTCCATTGCGTAACATTTTGATGGTTTCCCTTATCTTCTCGTTGAAGTTACTGGGGGGAGTTTGATACCTGTTCTCTCTACGGCTATTCCGAGATTCATGATACTGTCCTTGCAGTCTGCCAAAGAAATCGTCTTCTACTCTATAATCGGTTATTTCGCTATCGTCTTGATTCATGCGATCCTCATAGCTCTTTCGAATTGTGTTAAAACCAGAAGAAATCCGTGGCTGTCTCGGAGTTACATCTTTCAATTCTGCTTTGCGCTGTACACCTCTCCTCCCGGAGAGCAGCTGGTAGACCAGTCTTTCAATTTTTAATCTGACTTCACCAGAATTGGTTTTCTGTTGTTCCAGTTTGCGCACCCGTTCCAAGTCGGTTTGTACATACCTATCGAATTGTTTTGCTATCTGGATATAATCAGGAAGAACTTTCTCGGTTTGTTCTGAACATTCGAATTTGATATCACCTTGCTTGAGTTTCATTACCATTCTCTTTCTTAGTCGTCCCTCTTCCGAGAATCCTGTGTGATAGACAAGGGGAAAATCGAAAATGACTTCCATGCTCTTTCGAATATGTCCAGTTTCTGCGATGAATACCAAGCGTTTGTTGGTCATGTACAGAGTGCCACATGCTTTGTCATTTTTCAGAAAGTCACTTCCAGCCAGCTTAATCTCGGGAAGTGCACATACAGGCAATTCCTTGACCGAAAGATCTGCGTTCTCATAGAAGCTACTGAATCTTTTTCTGTAGTAGTTGAGACCATCTATTTGTGTATTTACTTCTTTCAAGATGCTTGTTGCCTTGTCCAATGCTTCATCTACGCTGTGTTTGTAGCCGTTTCCCAACTCCCTAATCCTGTTGCTCACTCCTTCGATAAAGGGAAACTGGGATGGACTCCAGCTTTCTGAAACCATCAGTCCTTTGGTCTCTGCTGCTATTTGCTTTGCAACAAGTTCTGCCTTGTTTCCAATCCTTCTCTTTATGGCTGGCATTTCCTCGTGAATCTGTTCGATTTTACTTTCAAGCCACTTGTAATGAAGAAAATTTGCCATTCGAAGCGATACGAGATCTCTCTTGGCTTTGTCCAATTTACTACCAAACTCGCGGAGCTTGGTGTGACCATACTGAAGCGTCATGACTGATTTGCGTATTTCCCTGGATAATTCTCCTCTCCGTTTCTCAATGAGCACAAGTCGGGTGGAGTGACAGTGAGGGCAACGTTCAATCATTCGTCTCCCCTTGCTCAGATTATCAGAGTCACATTCTGGGCATTCAGTTGGCTGTTCCTCAGAATCCTCGCTACTGACTGTATGATGGCATTCACTACATACAATGTATTCTGTGCTATCAGTCTCAATGCAGTCAGCACAGATGGCCGCTCCACAATCCTTACACATATGAGAGGCTTCTGCAGTACTACAATTCTCGCAACTAGGCGGTTGTGTCTCTTGATTCAATAACTGGCCTCCATGGTCATGTGGCACTATTACAGAGCCATAAATACAAGAAATACCGTTGTATCACGAGAGTAATAGCCGGTCTGAGGTTGCTACTCCATATCAGTTATAATGCTGAAATAAGGAGGGACTCGTATGGAGCACTTGGCCCGCGAAGCTATTGAGGCTGCTCTCGAGGTGGGAGCCGATTTTGCCGATGTGAGAGTAGAAGACTCACATCTAACTACTATTGAAATAAGCAATGGGGTAACAAAGAAATCTGCAACATCACGAAACCGTGGAGCTGGCATTAGGGCATTCAAGAACGGTGCTTGGGCTTTTGGTCAGGAAAACAGAATGACGGCGAATACTATGCGCGAGCGTGGCAAAAGTGTCGCTGAACTGGCCCTAGCAATCGAAGAACGTGCATCTGAGAAGTTTGAGCTTGATGGTCCAACCTACCAAGACAGGTGTATAATGAAAGTCACCAAAGATATCCGGGAAACTCCTATCGCGGAAAAGGTGGATCTTGCTAGACGGATCGATAAACAAGCTCATGATTATGATGAACGTATCGTGAATTCACGAGCAGTATATGGTGACTTCAATTGTGTCCTACATGTTGCAAATTCATTTGGTACCAGTGTTACGTTCGGTAATAGCCTCCCTCGGGTTATATCCTCTGTGACCGCAAAAGAGAACGGTGATCGGCGGACCGCTTTCAAGTCGTATGGTGGTCGTGGCGGCTTTGAGGAATTGGAGAACGAATATCCTCAAACCATCGGGACCAAAACCGCCGAGCTCGCCGTGGAAATGTTGAGATCGACGGCTGTTCAGGGTGGTGTGTATGATGTCATTCTTGATCCTATTCTCAATGGGGTCATGATTCATGAAGCCTTTGGGCATGCTTGTGAGGCTGACAATTGGCCAGCGCATACTACAGTATTGGAAGGTAAATTAGGTGACCGTGTTGGTCCTGAGAATCTAAACATAGTTGATGATCCTACATTGCCAGGTATGCGTGGCTCGTTTGATTATGATTGGGAGGGGACAAAAGCGACCCGCCGCTCGCTTGTCAAAGACGGTTTTCTGACTGAGCTTCTCCACAGTTTGGAGACTGCATCCCGACTTGATAAGACACCAAATGGGGCTGCACGGGCTCAGTCGTTCATGTACTCGCCGATGCCACGAATGAGCAATACTTTCATGGAGTCTGGAGATTGGAACGTTGATGAAATGGTTGAGGATACAGATACAGGACTTCTTCTGTGCAGCTTCAATTACGGATACACCAGCCCGGCTAAAGGACAATTCATGTTTCAGGCAAGTCATGGATTCGAGATAACAAATGGCGAAATTGGCGATATGGTCCGCGATGTATCCATCGCTGGACAGATTCTCGATATTCTGCCCAAGATAGATGCTATTGGTGATGATTTCAGAATGGATTCTGGGACATGCGGGAAGTCGGGGCAGAAGGTGCCAGATATGAGTGGTGGTCCACATGCTCGAATAAGGAAAGTACCCGTGGGAGGGATGTAAAGCTGAAGGAAGATTTAGTGCGTATTGCTGAAGACACAGTTAGCTTGGCTGAGAAGCTTGGTGCTGATCAAGCCGAAGCCTACACGGCATCTTCTAAATCTGTTTCGATTGAAGTAGAGAACAATTCTGTTAAAGCAGCAAGCCACGATTGCGATATGGGTTGTGGTATCAGATCAGTAATTGGAAAGAGGGTTGGATTCGCCTATGTTACAAATCTGGACACTGCTGATATCCGTGAGATAGCCGAAGAATCTGTTGCACTTGCCCATGCATCACTACCCGATTCAGACTTTGAGACCCTGCCTGCCCTTGACAAGGATTACCCAACTATCCAAGGTGTTTTCGATGCATCCATCAAGGAGCTGATGCCAGACGAAGCTGCTGATTATCTGATTCGTGCTGTTGATGCTTCTCTGGAGGCAACAGAGCCGTTTAGAACAGCGGTTGAGGCATCTTTTACAGCAACTTCTCTCTCGAGGGCAATCGTGAACTCCTTGGGCATCTCTGGTTTTGAGGAATCTACTGCTGCATTTCTGTTCAGTTCTCCCACCGTTAGGTCTGAGAATGGTCAGAATTCCAGCTATGAGTACCAAATATCCCGGTCGCTAGATGACATAAATCCCGAGTGGGTTGGTTCCTCAGCCGGGAAGTCAGCCTTGGATGGATTGGGAGGAAAGACGGTTGAGGAAGGGTACATGCCTGTTATTTTCACACCGCTGGCCGTTGGACGGGTTATAGGATATGGTTTTGGTGGAGCTGTGAACGCGGAAGAAGTACAGGATGGGCGTTCCTACATAAGTGACGATATTGGAAACCAAATCGCATCCGAAAAGATTTCCATCGTTGATGATGCGACAATCCCGAGGGGCATAAGCAGTCGCCCATTTGATGCTGAAGGCGTACCATCCCGAAAGACCGTTATTTTATCTGATGGTGTGTTGAAAAGTCACCTTCACAATTCGTATACTGCCAGTAGGGAGGGTGTAGAGAATACTGCAAACGCTTCTAGGAGCTCTTACTCAGGAACGCCATCAATTTCAACAACCAATTTCATAATTGAGCCTGATAGACACTCACTAAAGGATTTTATTTCAGAAATGGATCGAGCTATTGTGTGCCGGAATACTGCAGATCGACCTAACATGACTACGGGAGAGCTCAGCGCGATGATTATGGAAGGCTTCTATGTGGAGCAGGGCGAGATTAAACACCCCGTCAAGAACACCCTTATTGGAATTAACATGCGCGATTTGCTTTCACGGGTAAGTAACGTTGGCGAGGATGTGAGAACTACAATGTCTGTGGTCTCGCCATCAATTGTCATAGATAACGTGCGAATCACTTCTGGTTGACTACATTTTGTCGATTACAGGTATCCCGAGTAGCCTGAGCGTATTAGCCATGGTTATCTTGAAAGCGGCAACCAGCATAAGTCGCGCACTTTTGGTCTTTGCAGGCGCTTGGAGAACCGGACACGTATCATAGAATTTACTGAACCTATTGGCCAACTCATAGGCATAGGTCGCAATCATATTGGTCTGAAAGGTAGTTCCCCACACCTCCTTCTTCATACCGTCTACTACGCTGAGCACCACGTCAGGTAATTTGGCGATTTTCTTAACCAAAGCCAATTCATGAGGAGATGTAAGCCCGCTGTAGTCCACTTCATTTGTGCTAACCTGCTTTGCTTTCTCAAGAATTCTCTTGGCCCGTGCATGGGAATACTGTAGATAGGGTGCCGCATCGCCATTGAAGTCCAAGGCGTCTTCGTAGCGAAAAGTTATTCTCCTGTCGGGGGAAGCTTTCAACAAGAGGTACCTTACAGCACCAGTTCCCACCTGTGCAGCAACTTCCTGCTTGAAGTCATCGGTTTCATCAGGGTTACGTTTCTCAACCTCTTCTAGTGCAAGACTTGTTGTCTTGTCAAGGATATCGTCACAAGTATACCCTATCCATGTACCCTTACGTCCAGAGAAATCAGCACCTTCCAATCCTACGAACTCATAGGCAACATGATGGGAATTCCTGGCTTCCTTTTCATAGCCGAGGAGGTGTAGAATGGTGTATATGAGCCGCTGGGGATGAGATTGTGCGGACCCAATTACATTGAACACCAAGTCCACATCTCCGATTTCCTTATCTTCGCCTTCGAAAGATGTTCTGTATACACACTCCCCATTTGGTTGTTCTTCCAATGTTACATACTTGAATGGATCATCAACAATACCAAATTTCCACATCTGGAAAGCTACATCCGCACCCGTATATGTTCGTGTGCCATCAGAACGGAAAAGAACCTTGTATGGATCCTTCATATCTGCGAACTCTTCAATGGTGTCGAGTTTGGCAACAATACACCCTGCTTTATCCCCGTCCTCCAATTTCATGATACTCTCGCTTTTCAGCATCATTTCCTTGGCGGTATCTAACAAACCACTGTGGGCGATGGTACTCTCAAGAATCTTGTAATCTTTGTAAATACCAAGTCTGTATGCTGTTTTATTTTGTGCCTTTGTACAGCGGAGAACGATTTGCAGACTATTGTTTGATGCTTCTGAGTCTCTATCTTCTAGCTGTTTAGAGATATCCCGTACCTGCCTCTCCACATCCGCATTCTCTTCAAACGCTTTCTGAACTTCCACATACAGCTTGCCTAGGAAATGGTCATACTTCTCTTCCGGTTCAATCTCATCCATCTCTTGGAGTTTCCAAGTGAGCTGCGCTATCTGCAAACCCAAATCATTGATGTAATCAAGGTGAATTACATCATATCCTACTGCCTTCAACACTTTGCCAAGCGTATCACCGAGAACTGCATTGCGAGCGTGACCGATATGCCAGGGCTTGGATGGATTCACAGCTGGAGATTCAATCATGGCTCGCTGTCCCAAATACTTGTCGGACATACCATACTGGGTGTCTGCTTCTTGAACTTCCTCCATTGTTAATGCTGCGAACTTGCTGTTATCAAAGAAGAAATTCGCATACGGTCCAGTTGTCTCAACTCGTTCAATCAAAGACTCTTGAGCGATTTCTTGTTCTATCTTTTCACCTAGGTCGGTGACTATCTCAGCGGGATTTTTGTGTTCTTTCTTGGCAAGAACAAACGCGACCGTAGAAGCCAAATCACCCATTTTTGGATTAGGAGGTATCTCTATCGATCTTCTCACTTCACTAGCCGGTAAACCGGTAACTCTGGTGATAATTTCAATAACTGTATCAAGTGCTGATTCCCATGGGTTTGAGCTCTTGCCCTTCATCTCAGTCACGTGTTCCTCTTCTTTTGTTTCCGCTCATAAATCAAGCGCTGTAAGTGTTTGCTGAACTGTTTCCCCACTTTTCATAGAGCAATTGAATTTCAAATATAAGTGAGTTTAATTAGATATACATTAAGTACTCTAGATAATTTGTAGAAAGCTTTATTTCATTTTCTCATGTTTGAGCCAGTACAGGTTCCGCATACTAGTTATGCATTAAAAACTCCTTTACATGATGCATTCACTGAGACATACCAAGTACAATAGACCCGCATTTCTGGCAGCAGCCCTTGTACTTGCATACAGGGTTGCCAGGGAGAGGATTGGACTGGCTGACATCTCCAAGACCAATAGAAGGGAACATAAAACTGACGCAATCAAGTACATCTGTCCTTCTTGTAACACGAAAAAGGTCCACATTGATTACCAACGTGGAGAAGTGACATGTGCAAGCTGTGGTCTCGTGCTTTCCGACCATTCCATTGATACCGGGCCGGAATGGAGGGCTTTCAGCACTGAAGAGCGAGATGCACGCCAACGTGTGGGCAGTCCGAGCGACTTGACGAAGTTCGACCAAGGACTTAGCACCGAAATCGGACACAAGGACGTGGACGCATCTGGTAGGAAACTTAGTTCGTCTCGCAGAGCACAAATTCATCGCCTTCGGAAGTGGCAAATCCGGACTAAAGTTCACTCTTCAGATAAGCGAAATCTTGCTGTTGCTATGGGGGACCTATCAAGAATCAGTAGCCAGCTTAGCATCCCATATTCAATAAGGGAGACATCTGCAGTCATTTATCGGAAGGTTCTTCGAAAGCATCTTACACGAGGTAGAACCATCCTTGGCATGGTTGCTGCATCGCTTTATTTGGCCTGTCGGGTGCACAAGGTTCCGCGGCCGCTGGAAGAAGTCTGTGATTGTACTCACATGACGCGCAAAGAGATCAGCCTTTGCGTTCGGCTTATTCTGCAACATCTCAATCTCACGATTATCACCCAACCTCATGACTACGTCTCGCGGTTTGGGACTGACTTGAGGTTGCCTGGTAATACACAGAAGAAGGCAATTGATATTCTCAATGCAGCCAAGAAAATACACCTTACCGTGGGAAAGGATCCAAAAGGTATGGCTGCTGCCGCACTGTATGTTGCTGGAATTCTCACACAAAGCAGACGCACTCAGCTCGAAATTGCAGAAACCGCCCGGGTGACAGAAGTAACAGTACGAAACCGGTACAAGGAAATGGTTGAAAAGCTGAAAATCTCGGCTCTAGGCACAAATTGAAAATTATAGCAAATCATTGACATTTTAATGAGATGTGAACTGAATATCCTTATTTCTGAAAAATGATTGTTTGACCCTACGGAGTTAGGTCTACATTGCCTGCGCGAAGAGACATACACGGAGTCTGGCTTATTGAACGAGAAACAGGACGCTACCTAGTTGCAAGGGCGTATTCAGACGTATCTATAGATATGGATCTCATCGCGCCGTTCCTTTCAGCAACTCATACTTTCATCGACAAGGCGTCATCAGAGGAGCTGCAGACGATTGATACAGAAGGAAATCGCTATGTTTGGGTGGCCAACGATGACCTGCTATTTGTTATGGTAATTTCTAAATCAACCCGGCTTTCTCACATGCGATTTCTTCTCAAGTACGCTTTAGACGAGTTTCAGCGGCGAATGAAGGAAGAAGGCAAGGATGTCGCCTCTGTACTGAAAAACTGGCATGGCGCACCTGGGGAGTTCAATGATTTTAGCCACTTTATCGATGAGCTTGTAAGCCAATATGAACAGAGTGATGAACGATTAGTAACTGGGAAGGCAATGGATTGTCTATCGGTTTACAGTCATTTGTATCATTCAATTCTCAAGGCGGAAGAGGACAAGGGGAAACGCAAGGATCTACTGGCACGCATTGTTCGGGAAATTGAGCCCATGCGAAAACACAGCTATGTTTTGGACGAAATTGAGATTGATGGGAGCGGCATAGATGTATTCTGCCTAGATGTAGATAACATCGGCTATCGCACTCTTCGAAAAGCACTCGAAGACATCCTCCAAGTCGTAGCTACCACTACAAGAGAAACAGTAGGAGAGGAAAGATTCAAGCAGATGATTTTTGAACATGCGATGCCATATGTCAAGCGAGATTTGGACCGGCTGGAGACTTACGCCATAGTTGACGATGTCATCAGATACCTTTTCTAGTCTTTGCTGAGCATCAACACATCGCGCTGAACTACCTGCCCCCTTTTACGCTCTGGCAGTGTCTCTCTGTTCGGATACAGCTTAACACGCTCGTCGATTTTCTCTTGGCTGCCAAGCTGGCTTCGTCTCAGCATTTTCTTAACGCTAAAAGGTGTTCCTTCTGTCATCTTATAGACATCCACGTTCACTTGGTTGCCTACGGCATTGATAACTGGCAATGTCATTCCAACGCGCCCACTAGGTCTCAGTCTCATTGCTACTGCATTGAGTGTCTGTGTATAGAGCTTGGTGAGGTCACTGATGATGGATTTTGCTTTCTTTGGTTGTGGTGGGTTATCGAAAACTGGTCCGAGCTCTGGTTCAAAAGCTACTGCATCAATCGTCTCTTGAATCAATCTATCGGCTTTTCGGGCGTCCCCCCTGATTATCCTATACTCAATCTTTTCATCCAAGTCTCTCTCAAGCCATTGAAGATTCGATCGTGCCCCTTGTGCTGTGTTCCCATCCAAGTCAATTCCTATAACATGCATTCCTAGCAGGGCCGCCTCCATGAGCAGTGTACCGGTTCCACAAAACGGATCGAGTACGGTATCTCCCCTGCGAGCTCCTGCAAGATTCAGCAAAGTCCTACAGATTTTTGGACTCGTGCTAATTTCGGCTGCAACATACGGGCGAGATTCATCGCGGTACTTCTGAAGCATCGAGTCGTAGAGCACAATCGTATTCGCAATGTACATTCTGTTCGTCGTAAGAAGAACGAGTATCTCTGAATTCGGTGGTTTGTATAGTTCCTGTTCAGCAACAGTCTGAGGCCATAATGCCATATTAGGTGCATCTGGGTCATCGGGATTAGATTCATCGTATGCGTAATAGATCGCCCTTCTCGCTCCACTCTCAGTCAACTTTCTTTTGGTCCATTCATCGAGACCTAGCGTGAGCTTCTTCAGGTCTATTTTACTTTCATAGTTCACCAATGGATATGTGCTGAAACCAAACTTGATTTTCTTGCCCCTAACCCTGTCCCATATTCTATCGACCCACGGACATTCACGCAGCCTTCCTCTTGCATCTCTGTGAATATTCCCCTTTGCCGGGAACGCCCTGACTGCTAAATCCTTGTTGAATCTGGATACTACTTTTCCGATTTTGTAGCATCCACCCAAGGCCTCCTGAATATCACCAAGATCACGGGGTTCAAAATATCTGTGAAGGTCGAGTACGATGGAGGTTCGTGAATAGTCTACAATGTCATAATCGATTCCCCTGTCAGTCAGATATTCCAAAAGCTCTGCAATTGAAAGCGTCCAATTCTTACCGAGGACAAAGGCGTATTCAGTCATTTTTTTACTCACTCAGTTTATCGCAAAGTATCTTTGTATATAACGCTCCCCTGATTGGGGTGGGCGTCTCCGATATGAAAGTCGGCTTGTAACCGTTCTCCAGCACTAGCTCTATCAATGGTAATATGTCTGGACCCCACTCAGCACCAAGCGGTCTATGTGCTTTTTCCCCATTTTGGTTGAAGATAATACTACTGACATGAAAATGCATATTGTCGGTGAAAGTATTCCCAAGAGCATCTTCAAAAATATCCAGTACTTGGGAATAGCTGTCTTTGTCTCCTATGTTACCACCGGTTCGGGCGTATAGGTGGGCCCAGTCAATGCATGGAATCGTGGTACTCACTTCTTGACAAAGTCTTATGATTTGCCCCGGAGAACCAAACATGTTCTTCTTCCCGGCAACCTCTGGCGCTAGTACAGCATCTCCAGATTCTTGTCCTGCTTCTTCTATTGCTTCTCTCATCGCATCACGAATGACGAGAAAAGCTTCTTCGGGTGCTAGTCCACCGTAGGTTCCTGGATGAAAGACTATTCGTTTTACGCCCATAAGGGGTGCAAATCGTAGAGCCTTCACGAGTCGGGCTTTTGATCGTTTCCGCGTCTTCTCTTTCTTCGATGCGAGATTGATGTAGTATGCTCCGTGCATGCTCATTGCTATGTCATGCTGATTGGCCAAGCTGGCGAGCTTCTGAGCCTTCTTTTCACCGATTCTCAGCCCATAGGTAGCTGCATATTCGAGCGCGCTCAGATTTCCTTCTGAGAGGATTCGGAAAACCTCATCGAGTTTCCCGTTGGCATCATTTGGATAGCCTGCAGGACCGAACCGTATTCTAGGCAGCGCTATCACTCTTCCAAGGTGAATTCCCAGGCACAGTACCAATCATCGGGGTGTTCATCCGGTGGACAGGCAATGCAACGGGTTTGAATGCGAGGATCTATTGTTTCTGCAAAGTAACTGTATTCAATTATGCCGACTTGTTTGCAGGGAAATTCAGGCAGGTTCTTCCGTTTGCGTGCTACTTGGACTCGGCACTCGTGCATTTTGAAAAGAAGCGTGTTCTCATCAGTGAACTCGGAAGATTGTTTGTTAAGTCGTGCATATACACGGTAGTCCAGAGCCTTTTTCAGAGATTCAAGTCCGCCGTTCTGTTTAACATCAAATTCTCTCATAATACGTTTTGCTTCGATAGGTGAGAATATCTTCCATGCTTCTTTGTCCATTTCAATTGCTGTATCCATTCCGTACTTGTCTTCTAGTGCTAGAAAATAAGCTCCGTCCATTGCTTGCCAAGCCTTTGCATAAGCATCAATGATCTTGAGGAGCTCGCTCTTAGGGAGGTCTTCAAAGCTTTTCATGAGTCCACCTACTTTGAAATTTCTAGCGAACCCTCATAAGAGTCATTGGGTGAGGTGATTTGCTGAGTGTTCCATTTAGACAGGAAATGACAAAGATGGTCGAGAAGCGATTTGGAGAGTACCTCCGAGTGAAACCCAAACGGCACAAGATGGCTTTCAACAATCATGAAGTCGGTATCAACGCGAAGTATGACCAAGACCTTCTCCAAGAACACCTTCCTCTGACGCAGGGCGTTGCCACTGGTGACCAAAATCTGGTTAAGACACTTGGAGAAGTAATACCCAAGTCCACTGTGGAGGCTCTGAAGTCAACGGAGTTCATTGGTGTTTTTGGACGGGTTCTGCATCTCCCGGGACCGCGAGGAGGTACTTGTTTACAGTATGTATATGTATACGACTATCAAGCAGTCCCAGCCCATGAAGCTGATTACGAACCGATATTCGTATATCTTGGCGGCAGAAGAAGGCACGCTGTCTATGACCTCGTGCATTACTGTGCACGCCGCCTTGAGTTAGGGCATTCCAAAACGGATGGTCCTGGCCTGCGGATGATTCCGGGCTGGCATTCTTTCTTACCTGCACCCCAATTGCGTCCTTCTAATGCAGATTCTAGTCTGGAGGTCAAGCCACTCTCGGATCAGCATTTAGATGCGTGGTACTCAATACCGGATGAATCTACCCGATTCAAGATTCGAAAGTATATGGCTAATCCTTTCCTGCTTGAGACACCTGGTCATTTTCTGGAATCGCCTGATGAGAACAGCAAGACGATGTGTTGTACTTTTCTAGAGATAGAGTCTGCATTAAACGAATATGATGACCCTCGAAAAGGTGTTGTTGAGGGAGTGAAGCGAGCGCTTACAAAATGCGTTGGCATCCTTGGAATTTACAGATTAGGAGCGCTGATACAGCTATTATTTGAGATGAATCAGATTGGCTTGCTGAGGCTGGGGCAATCAATTGGCGATAGCATCAATTTGGAACGATTAACGGCTCTTCTCCAGGAAGGTCTAATATCGCTGACAGATATGGGAAAGAAGTTAATTCAAGGTCTCGGGGAATAGTACGTCCAGTAGAGATATGAATCTGTTGAAGAAAACTCTTTGGGAGACTTCCTGCCGATAAGCTTTAATCGGAACTCAAGTTCGGGCTATTTGTGGAGAACTAGTTAGCTATGTCCGAGGATGACATCACCGAATCAGATTCAACAAACCGATTCGACCCCATTGCTCTAATCTCGATTATTCGTCCACAGAACTGTCTCATTGGTGGCTTAACCGTTCTAGCAGGTATCGCTATGGGTTACAAATCAATGCCTGTTTATTCCCCCCTTATCTCATTTGCAGATACATTTCTCTTCGGCTACCTGACTTACTTCTTTGTGGCAGCGGCAGGGAATGTAATCAATGATATCTTTGACGTAGAAGTTGACAGAATAAATCGGCCTGAAAGAGTGCTCCCGAGCAAGCGAATGACCATCCGACAAGCTTGGGCGTATGTTGTCTTTCTCGGTTTGCTTGGCATTGTTTTTGCCTGGCTGAATGGCCCTCTTGGCACTCTTATCGTAATCGTTTTCCAGATTGTCGGCTACGCTTATGCTTCTAAGGTGAAGGAGCTTGGTCTTGCAGGCAATTTCATGGTGGCGTTTTCCTTTGCTTTTGGTATCATCTATGGTTCGTTCGTCTATGGCGAAGCCATAGGACATCTTTTCATACCAATTCCTTCGTGGCTATTCTTCCTTACTGCTTTCATGATTCTTCAAGCTCGAGAGACTATCAAAGGCTCGGAAGATGTAGAGGGCGACAAGCTCAGAGATGTCAGAACGGTGGCCCGTGTTTATGGGTACAAGGTAGCTGCTGGAGTAGCTGCAGTGTTGAATATGATCGGGGTTGTGTGCTATTCTCTGATATGGTTCTTAGGATTTGCCAGTTGGGATTTATGGCTCCTCCTCATAGCCGGGGCTGCAGTTGTTACTGGTGCAGCAACCACACCTCTTACTGGTCCAAGTAATGATCGCCGTCTCCTTATTGGTAGCACATTAGATAAAGTTGGAGCGCTTATCGGTCTGGTTGCCTTTGTTATCATTCCGCTTTACGGCATCATATTATGAAGCCTAGTGCACCTGCCAGAAAGTCCAACCCAAAACAATCATGCATAGGACTGCGACTACAAATGCCCAGATTGTTGACGTATCGTGGGCTTCCCTGATCCCAAAAACGAGCAAGAAACCGGTCCACACAAATGAAGCGGTTGTCAAATAATCGAGAATAAGCCACATTCCTGAATCATAGATTTGCTGAATGGTGGTGCTCCATGTGCTAGGGTTATTCACATTAACTGCTGGCATGAACATCAGTATCAGTATCAGACCCACTAATCGTATCAACACCACTGGAAACATGCTATACCCGACAACAGACACGGTTTTTCCTTTGCTACCCTTTCCCCCTGTGACCTTGAAAGCTAGATGAGCAAAAATCGAACCAAGCAGAAGGAATACCATTCCTAGTAATATGTTCGGCAATATTGAGAGCAGTGAGGAAAGAAGAAAGGTGCTGCCATAGTCGGTGAATAGGATGCTGCTTGTGCCTGTTTGCCCGGACGTTTGGTTTACAACTATAGTTACAGTGAACTTGGATGATACAGCCAAAAAGAAGCCAGCCATAACTGCCGCATTCATGATAATGATTAGGAATGGACCAACAGTATCAGGCCGCTGAGCTATGTCTCTGAACGCAGTTGCAGGCCGTCTGACTATTCCGTAGAGTCGTTTTAGTGGTCCCATTGCCTTGATCTCGGCTGTTTCAGGGCGTTTCAGCATGGGTAGGACTCTTTCGAGAGTCTCTACTGCAATCTCTTCATGGCAAATCGGACAGATAGTGGCATCAGCCGGGACAGGGCTATCGCAGAATTCACAGCGTCTGACCATCCAAATAACCTCATGAACACGTATTGATTACCGAGCTAACCTGAAGTGGCAGATTACCCTATTAAACCATTATTGGGTGCCCCTCCTCGAATCATCCGAGCTACCAGAGACCAAACTCTTCAAAAAGAGTAGTTTTGTGCACTATCCCGTAGGGGATAACAGTATCCCAAAATGCTTGGATTATGTTCAATATGATAGCATATGTAATCAGGAAGGCAGTATTGTCGATTCCAAAAAAGAGGGGTACAATTATGAGATTCAGCGGAATCATTATGACAAGTCTGATAATAGTGCCAACGACCATCAGCGCTGCATAATTTCTAAGATTATCGAGCCCCTTTCCAGCGGTTTCAGTATCTCCAACCTTCATTCCCAGCCACGGTATGATTATCATAGGGGCTGTTGCAGCAAATTTGAGCAATGGTCCTATGGGTGCTGACGGATCAAAAAAGAACAAGGCGATTGTACCAACCGTCATACTAGTCACACCTACCTCAATGCCCCCTATCAAGAACGCGATAATCCAGAATATAGATACGGGGTCAAATAATGCTATCTGCCATCCGGGAATTCTGGGGATGACTTGTGCAATAGGCGCTACTGCTACTGAGAGTGCCGCCAGTACTCCTGCGACTGCTATCTTCTTAGTCCTCAGAGTGAAATCGCCATTATCGACAAAATCGTCGTAATCTTCAATGTCCTTTTCTGTGGATGATTCATCAGATTGCATACCTCAATGAAAAATACCCGGGATATATAGTTTACTCAATGTAAGTAAACTACCCATAATTGAGTAAAATTGAACATCTTTTAAACAAAAACAATTACTGAATAGTTGATAAATTGCTATTTGTGGTCGTTACTATCTGGCTACCTACGGTTGGCTGGTTGCTGGTCAATTCGCCGCTGACGTCTGCTTAGCATCTGCACAAGTTTGCGAGTGGGTCCAAGCCAATCTGGATTCATTCTCCATTCGGCCCATTCAATTCCTGAAGCGAGTGACGTGCGGCTTAGCACCAGCCTTGATGCAACGAGTTCATTGATGCTATTGAGGATAGTTCCAATCGTTACTGCACCAATCAGAGGTCTTGTCTTTCTTGCTGCCTTCAACAAATCAGTTGTGCTGACCCATCCCCCATCTTCGATGAGCAATTTCAGGACTTTCGAGCGCACAGGATCAGATTCAAGCATACCCTTGAGTGGTGCCAAGTTTATACACTTTCGGTTCTCTCTCTGTGGAATCGTTTCGTATTCCTCTTTCTTATTGTCCGGATTCACGACACTGCGAAAGTCCATTATGTTACCTCAATAAAGGAACAGCACCTTTTTCTTTTGAAATTCAGTATTATAACCTGTTTTTTTTTTGCAGTCTCTGCGGCTGCGTGAAACTTCTGTGTTCCACCCTGCCCCTACCAGCGTAACCGCCCTCAAGGTACCGGTAGGCCCTTGCGTTAGCAAGGCCTTTGTCCGCGTTCATCGGAATGGGATTCCTTCCGCGGTACAGGCTTCCTCCTCTTGTCGTCATCCCGGGTCATCACTCCGGCAATAGCAAGTTCTTCCATAGTCTTTGCCACGGTGTGGTCATGATCACCCATCTCAGCCTTGTGACCGTAACTGAGAAGGTCCGTTTAGATAAGGTGAACAGCCGCGGACTCTCCAGAGCTCGATGAAGTTCTCTCTATGGAGAGTAAGGACTTCTGGTTGGAAGCACATATCTTCCTTGCAGCTTTCGGTCGCGTGCGTCATGTATACCACTCTAGTCCACTTGCCTAGTCCTACTAGAATAGAGTATTATGCTGGATATAATAGACTCCCCTCGTCTTCTTACGTCCGAAGATTTGCGTTAAGTCTTACAGAAGTCTCTCTCTGCCGTCCAGTATTATATGAGCTGGTGCGGCTGTGCTTGTTGTTGCACAACCCTTATCTTTGTCTCGCCGTACAATTTACGTGTTATGCCTCTGAACAAATCACTTGAGGGACTCTTCTCAGAAGCATTTGAGCGCCCTTCCGATTTCCTTTGTTGTGCGTTTGGTCTACGAAAAAGCGAAATCGATGTATATTTCGCTTTGCTTACTGGACCGAAGACAGTCGAAGAGCTAGCCACAGATGAGAGCATAGAACGAGATAGAAGCACTGTTCAGAGGGTGCTCACGAAATTGCTCGACAAGGGGCTTGTAATACGTGAGGAGAAGCACTTGGAACGAGGCGGCTACTACTATCTGTATCGTGCGATTTCTGAAGAGGCTATGAAGCGCGAGATATTGAAGCAGCTGGATAACTGGTATGAGCAGACCAGAAGCTTTTTGCTGAACGAATGGCCTGAAATTTCAGAGTAAAGCGAAATGGCGTCTAATTCAGTTTCACAAAATACCCCTTTGGTAACCACTTTGGCAATAGTTGCAGCGATGGGCATAGGTGTTAGATTTCTTGTGAGAATCCCCATTATACCGGGTCTTCTGGAACTGACTCCCGGTTTCATGTTTTCAGAGTTGGGTGGTATCATTGGCGGTTTGGCAGGGGGTATGCTAGTTGGTGCAATTGTGGGGGTTGGTGGTGCAATGGCTGGGGGTGAACCGTTTCTTCTGCCTATGATTGGCAACATCTTTCTTGGTGTTGGGACTGGTTGGGCAATTCATGTTAACTCCGACAGGGATTCTGTTCACTATAGGATTATGGTGATTTTGGGTGGCGCACTTATCGGAGGATTCCTGCCGAGCATTACGATTTTTGCATTTTTCACCGAAAGCTTGGAAGCGGCGATTATTGTCGCCCTTATAGACTGTTTTCAGGCTGGCCTGTGGGCTTCTTTGGCTTTGTTTGTTGAGAAAAGTATCCGCTTGATTATCGAGAATTACATCTATAGAAAAGCTAAAACGCAGAACAATTTGTCCGGAACAGGAGATGGCCTAGCATGAAAGAACGTACGATTTCTATCGACATTCGCAAAGATTTGTTCGGAGCGAACGAAGAAGCAGCTCAAATCAATACAAAGACCTTCAAAGAGCATGGAGTACGAGCATTTGACATCATGGGATCGGTTGGCACAGGAAAAACCCAGCTTATCGAAGCAATGTGTGACGAGCTTGCGGAGAAATATAGGATTTTGATGGTTGCTGGAGATCTTGCAACACGAATTGATGCTAACAGGGTTGCATCTCATGGTATTGATACAGTCCAAATCAACACAGAAACCGCCTGCCATCTTGATGCAAGAATGGTCAGAGTTGCTCTCAGGGAAGTAGACCTATCCACCTATGACGTGGTCTTCATCGAAAACGTAGGCAATCTCATCTGCCCTGCTGGCTATCCGCTTGGTGTTGAAAAGAAAATTGTCGTTGTCAGCATCACCGAAGGTCCGTACATGATTCAGAAACATCCCCTCACAATCAAGCGGGCCGACATGGTTATAATAAACAAAATTGACCTTGCGGATGCCATTGGCTTTGATGTTGATGGACTGGTAGAGGATGTCAGAGAGGTCGATGCCAACATTCCGGTATTCCGGGTGAGCGCAAAGAATGCCAACGGTGTGCAAAACGTCATTGAGGCGCTAAACCTGTGATTTACGCTGCAGCGTTCGTCTCTAGTATCTTGGCTAGTTTCTCCTTTACTCCCTTGATGTGTCCTGCTCCCAGAATTACGACAACCTGACCATCGACATCCCTCAATATGAATTCTAGCGCCTCGGCTACGTATTCATCCCTCTCGTCGATCAGGACTTCTGTCAATTCGGGGAATTCCGTCCGAAACTGCTCCATCATTTCTGGAATAGTGCTTTCTTCCTTCAGGAAGCTAAGCAAATCGAAATCTCCCTGTTTTAATTGAAGATTATCTAGGTCCGGTACCATACTGGCAAAACGGTAAATCTCATCCAGCGGTACTTTGGATAATGAGTTCATAATCTCTCCAAGGGGCCTATCAACAAGAGCTATCTTGGCATCTATTTTTCGTCCTTCTTCAATTGCTGCTTTCATCTCTTCTCCGGCGCCTGATCCCGTCAGTTGTCCCAAGCTCCTTTCCAGAAGAGCTATCTGGTTCAAGAACCCCTCTGCTGCATTCATTTGATTGGTCGGCGGTTCTTGGACGGCATCATCATCTTGCATCAACTGATTGTATCGATGTTTATCAAGTTCCACAGCCACAACATCTGGCTCAACCTGTTTCACAATTTGACGAGCATCATCTACGCTGTCTTGGTCAACATGGATTACAGCGACGAAATGGATGCGGTCAAGTTCAGTGGTCATGACGGGAATCTCTCTGATGGAGTAAAAACTTGTGGCTTTTCACCTTTCTGTTTCGAAACACCGTTTATGATACCCAGCGTAAACGTTTTGGTATCGCTAATTGTCAATCCTTGTCTCTCGCAGGATTTCTCCTAGCTTGAGGAAGCTTTTTCACTTGTCTGGCGTTTACTTCGGATGAGTATTTCAGATATTAAAGGAAGCGAATGGTATTGAGGTCAGATCTCGATTTAGCATTTGCCAAGTTAATGAACCCAAGGATGAGCGCCGGATTGATGGTTCTCTATAGTCTTCTAGACCCTCTCCAAGGAGAGCCTCTGGCTCCAATGGATGTCCGCGATCAGGTCAACGAATGGTTCAAGGAGCGAAACCTTTCCAAGCAATCAATTACAAACGCTGCACGGCGCTTGGAGGAGGCTAAGATTATCAGCCGTGAAGAAGGCTATACTGCTAATTACGGTTACATAATTTCTGTTCTATTGAACCAAATCCTTGAGCTGTCTGATCGAGTGCGTGATCTTGAAGATGAGATTGAAGAAATGAAACACGAAGTTGATTTGTAATTCAATGTGTTCCAAGAGAGCTGGCAATTTCGTCCAAATCATCAAAAAAGGTGTTTACTACGTCCTCAGTTACATGAGGGACGATAACTATCCGAAAACTAACGGGCAGGGGACAATTGCCCATCATCCATCCTCGTTTCTCCATTTCTGTGACGATTTTGTCGATGCTTATGTCATTGCTTATGATTCCGAGGATATTCAAGATGGGTTCAATGGCACACTGTAGATGTGGGTTTTCCTGTGTCTTCTTTTGTGCGAGCCGTGTTACAGACATACAATCCTCCACTATGGATTGGTATCCTTCTCTGCCAAGATGCTTCATTATTGCCCATGTTGCGATTACAGGGGCAGCTGGCCGTGTACCTAGCAAGGTAGGAATTTGACAATCGAACGGAATATAGGGTACTTCTCTCGTTATAGCGCTGAGATGTTCTTTTTTTCGGAACAAAAGAGAACCAGATGGGATTGGTGCCAAACCGGTTTTGTGAGGGTCAACGCTGACGCTAGTCACACCGGGAACTTCAAAACTAAACGGATAGTTTCCAAGATTCAACTCCTGCAAAAATGGAATTACAAAACCCCCAAATGCCGCATCAACATGTAGCGGGAGAGATTCATCGGATGCTATTTTTCCAATACGGTCAATTGGATCTATCTGGCCAACGTAAGTTGTTCCCGCGGTAAGGAATATGCCAACCGTATTATCATTGATAGCTTTTTCAATTTCGTCTGGTATTGCTCTGTACTGGGAATCAACTGGAGTCTTGACGAGTTTCACACCTAGAAGCCATGCAGCCTTCTCTACCGAGGAGTGTATTGTTTCCGGAGTGATGATTTCTGGTTCGTTAGTGTCTCCGATCTCTCTGGCGGCAACCATTGCGAGGATATTCGACTCAGTGCCTCCTGATGTCGTTGTCCCGCATGCATTCTCAACACGAACTAAGTCGCCGATCATTTCAATTACTTCTTTCTCGATTTTGGCTGATCCATGAAATGTGTGCTTTCGGCCTAGATTCCGTTCCATATGCTCAGCCATGATATCGGAGGATATCTGATAGGGAATTGACGACATTGAAGCAACAGGTCTTCCAGACTCATATTCTGTGTCCTCTTCAAGTATCCGATTAAGTTCCTCGAACACCTCCTTTGCGTTCAGACCTTCTTTTTCGAACATTTTCTTTTCTCCGTAGAAGACCACACTTTTGCGAAGGGGTGAGTAGGTATAATGCTTGTGGAATACGGACTAGCCGCTATTCAAAAAGAAAGCAATGGTTACCACCGCTTTTTATTTACGGTCAAGTTTCGCGAACAAACCTTCTAGGGAATGTTTGGGCCTCCCGAAAGACCCTTCACTTACCAGGAAAACTAGTTCCTGTAACAAAATGACCAAAATTGAGTTTCTAGGGACCCGGGCAAATACAGCCCTAACCCCCCGTCATTCGAAATATTCTGGAGTGCTGGTTGATAGATGCATTCTTCTGGATGTTGGCGAATTTGAATTCTTGGAACGTAATCCAGATGTTGTATTCATCACTCATCTTCACCCGGACCATGCATTCTTCGTAACCTAAAAAGTAGATTCCATTGATGTTCCTGTGTGTGCGCCTGAACAGTCCGAAGACATCGAGATTCAGGTTATTTCCGGTGAAGTAAGTATCGGCTCCTATACAGTAACAGCCATACCGACTATCCACAGTAAAGCAGTTGAATCTACAGCCTATCTGTTGGAAAGAGACAATCGTCTTTTGTACACTGGGGACATGGTTTGGATTGAAAAAAGCACCACGATAAGTTCGGTGATTTGGATCTAGTGATTGCCGACGGAAGTTTCATTCGAGCGAGGGGGAGAGTGTTTGCGGATAACAAAGCAGTTTAGGTCACAAAGGCAACCTCGATTTTATAGCCTTCTTCAAACCCTATACTGACCACATCATATTCACCCATTTAGGCAAGTGGCTTCTTGACGATGTTGAAGCTGGGCGTGAGAAAATGAAACAGTTTTCTGACATGGATATCGAACTTGCTCACGATGGTATGATCATTAAATTGGATTAGAATGGTTATATCTGCCAAGAAGGAATAAGATAATAAGCCATCCCAGATTTTTCAGAAACAGTAATGGCCGAGATGGGGTAGACTGCCTGATGACATTGGGCAGGCCCTCTGGCAACCTTGGGGATTGTGGCTCCCTAGCCGCGGGTTCAATTCCCGCTCTCGGCCCCATATCACCTATCTTACAGGTGAGTGAACTCAACCTCCCTAAGAATTCTGTGTTCCTTCTTCCCCCTTGCAAGAGGTTAATACCGGACCGAGGTATTTGGAATAACCAGTAGGTGAAGCATGTGAAGTTAGAGCCTTTTGAACTTGAGAGAATTCAAAGTGAATGGGAACATATTGTTGATATTGTCCTTACGGAAAGTGGTGTTGAACCACTAAGTATCGCGGAACTTGTTCCAGACCAACGAGAACGCGAGACAATCTTCAACATGAAGCTGGGTTATTCACAGACTAATGGCACCATTCCACTCAGAGAGACTATAGCATCGATGTACAAAGGAGCTGATGCAGAAAACATTTTGGTCACAAACGGTGGAGCGGAAGCTAATTTCATTTCCATGTGGAACTTTGTGAATGAATCTGATAATGGGCATGAGATTATATTGATGCAGCCCAACTACATGCAGATTCATGGAGTAGTTCGAACGCTAGGTGGTAGCATCATTCCATGGAACCTCAAGATGGAGGGTGGCGGATGGAATCTTGATGTAGAGATGCTCAAGGAAGCCATCAGCTCAGAAACCATAGCTATAGCAATTTGTAATCCAAACAATCCAACAGGCACAACTTTTGATTCTGAACAATTGAAACCAGTCGTTGATATTGCTGAGGATGCTGATGTATGGATTCTGTCAGATGAGATTTATCAGGGCGCTGAGATGGATGGCGAGTTGACACCAACCATATTCGATCAATATGACAAGGTTGTTGTCACCAACAGTCTGTCCAAGACATATGGCCTCCCTGGTCTGCGTTTGGGCTGGATAGCAACGACAGACAAGAAGCATGCTGAAGAATTGTGGGCGTACTCGGATTACATCACAATCTGTCCAACCAAAATCAGCGATGCGCTGGCAACTGTGGCCTTACAACCCAATAAGAGAGAATGGCTACGAGATCGCGCTACTGAAATCGTGCGTCAAAACTGGGGAATGTTGAAAAATTGGCTTGATGAACGTCGCGGTGTATTTGATTATGTTCCTCCTCAGGCTTCAAGTATGTGTTTTCCAAAGCATAATCTCCCGTTGAGTTCACTTGAGCTGGTGGAGAGGCTACGAAAGGAGAAAGGCCTGCTGCTTGTACCTGGTGAGCATTTTGGCTTTGACAAACATCTACGTATCGGCTTTGGCGGCGAGAAAGAGCATTTGAAGGAAGGCCTTGGTCTTTTGGATGAGATGATTCAAGAGCTTTGTAAATCTTAAAAATATTAATACATCAGTGCAGTAAAATATAGGATTTCTGCAAGATTTGATTAAGCCCTTCTCGTGGCCAAAGATGTGTTCATTAGACTGACAACAGTACCGGATATCAGCACGACTAGGCAAATGGGCTAGTGCTCTTACACGACGCACGCGGCCGAAAGCCTAAGGGAAGACCAGTCTTCTAAGCAGAAACCCTCACTCTTCAAACAAGGTACTCCATCGAGTTCAGGAGAACCCACGGCTGTTCACCATGTCTAGATTGATCTTCTCAGCTACGGTGACAAGGCTGAGGTGGGTCATCATGGCCACGCCGTGGCAAACACTGTGGAAGATCTGCTGTTAATCAAACAGTAGATTCCCGGTATGAGGCAGGTCGCAGTTCCTTGTAATTTTCAGATAAAGATATGTAGTTGGCTTTCAATTCTAAGATGAGGAACGAAACTTGTCCAATTCGAAGTTTGAGCATCAGATGGATATCACTGTTGAAGAGCACTTTGAAGCCATTGCCTCACAACTTGTATCACTCGTACGCGCCTTGGAAAAGAGTCTTGGTGAACAGAGAGCTCACCAAATGGTTTCTGATTGGGCCGAACGCCAAGCAGTTGAAGATGTTAGGAGTATTGTTGAAGAACTAGATGAGCCCATTCAAAACTTTGAAGACGTCAAGCTACTGTTGCATCAATGGGTCAACGACCTGAACAAGAACAACATCGAAGAGGTCACTATAACAGAAGAAGACGAAACCAAATCACTCTGCATGGTCACTCAGTGTGTCCATGCCAGAGTATTTGAGAAACTTGACGCAACCGAAATTGGCTATCTCCTTCACTGTAAACAGGACTTTCCAGCAACCCCTGCAATCCATCCAGATGTTAGATTGAGACGGTCAAAAACGCTTATGCAAGGCGAGGATTGCTGCGATTTTGAATACTACTGGAAAGAATGAATCAACACGTGAACAATGGCGGTAGGCAATAGAGAAGATTCTAACCTACTTTCAGATTCTCTTCTTCAACAACCTTCCTGACAGGCAACTTGCGTCCTAAAAAAGCTCTAACCCGCCATCTGATGGTTTTTGGATTTTCTATGATGCGTTCTTCAAGTAGTGCTAGTTTGTCTTCTACACCTTCCTGATAACCCATTTCTTACAGTTGAGTGAACCCAACTGAGGAAACTTCTGTGCTCCACCCTTCCCCTGCCAGCGTCGCTGCCCCCAAGGTACCCGAAGGTCCTCAGGTCAGCAGGGGCTTTGTACGTGAGCTTCGCAGCAACGGTTAGGGACAGTCAGCTCGTTTATTTGGAGTCACAGTCATTACTACTCGCAATGAAAGGAATCAAAATAGCGGTTGAACAGGTAGAAGGGACTTGCCCTGTCTTCGAGCAAGGTGATGAAATCATCATAGAAGGAGCTGCGCTAAATCTTGAGAAGACGGATGCCTACTGTGTATGGGCATCATCCTCATGGATGCCATATTTGCTGGCTATTCGTTCTGGAGTACCTGCTAATGAAATTGGCCTATCGCATGAAAAAGATACGTACTATGTGCAGTGCTTGGATCCAGGCAAACCATACACGTCAGGTGGTACCGTCGTCTTCAAAATACAACGTCTTTCGGATTAGAACCTACACAGCAGTTCATTAATGCTCATGGGGACTTTCTCCATCTTCCAGCGAATACACAAACAGCTGTGAAGCAACTATTCCTGGGAGGCCCGCTATTGTATCAGCTAGTTGTTGGATTTGCCCCTTTCTCCCTTCGATGCTGAGAACCTCAAAGCAGTGCTTCTTTGTTAAGTGAATATGAACCGTGGATTTCACATGTGCCTCGGCTGAATGCTGAACTTCGATTAGCTTAGCCATCAATCTTGGCTGATGCTCATATACAATGTTCAGCGCAGCTGTTCTCCCCTCTTGCTTGTTCTCCCATTCCCACTGTGATATGAACTGGCGCATCGCGTCTCGTATCGCTTCAGATCTGCCAACATAATCTCTCTTTTCGACGATTCTGTCGAATTTCGCTAGTAGATCTTCGGGTACTGAAACGCCAAATCTCTGGATAGTCATGCTACGCAACCATCTTTTGGTGCTTCATTGTTTGCTATAACTTTGTGGTTATGGTAACACATTGTGTCACGATAATACCACTTCCGTGTCACATCATTCCAAAAATTCATAACAAATATAACTGCTGCGCCCTTACAGTAACACGAATTCAAAAGGAGTAACACGAATTAAAATGCATGTACCTGATGGTATTGTTCCGCTATGGCTACAGCTTCTCCTCTTCGTTGTCAGCGGTTTGATATTAATTATTTCAGTGAAGATTATTCATAATAGATACAGTGAACGGCTCGTGCCCTATATTGGAGTGATGGCTGCTGTCATATTTGCTGTACAGCTAGTCAATTTTCCTGTACCACCAGCATCTAGCGGACACCTTGTGGGATCGACTCTCCTAGCGGTTATGCTTGGACCATGGGCTGGGATATTGATAATGGCACTGGTGCTATTCGTTCAAGCACTATATGGTGATGGCGGACTTCTTACCTTTGGTCTCAATCTATTCAATATGGGTGTGTTTTCATGTTTATTTGGGTGGATTCTAGCGAAGGGTCTCTTCAAGATGTTGGGAAGCTTTCTAGACAAGAAGCGTGCCGTACTAATTGCCACAGCGATTGCATCCTTTGTAACAACGATTATTGCAGCTATGCTACTGGGAATCGAGCTTCTCACAGTTCCGGGGTTTGGATTTGAATCCCTGATTGCAATTACAAGCGTTCACGTAATCATCGCTGTGGGTGAGGCAATTCTGACTTTTGTCATTCTACTGTATTTCGTGAAATCAAGACCGGAGCTGGTTTCCTTCTTGGACTCAAGCGAACTAGATGAAATATCTGTCGTACCTGATGCGGAGGGTGTGTAAAATGGAAGGACAAAACGCTATGAAGTTTGTAGTATTGATTCTCATAGTCCTCATAGCAGCTGTTTCCGTCATTATTCTGGGCGGATTTGCATCCAATATGCCCGACGGTTTCGAATGGTCACTCTTTGAATTCGCGGGTGTAGGAGAGCCCCGTTCTTCATTCGAGGGCATTTTCGCTTTTCTCGAAGAAGGTGCAGTGACTGATGTCATAACCGGTGCCATCGGGATAGTTGCTGTCTTTGCGCTGGGCGTATTCCTCTTCTGGTTGCTTGCCCGCAGAACTGAACAAGCGTAATTCATTTCAATCTAAAATACTCCTCCCCGGATTGGACTTGGAAGTGTAAGATGAATGGAGCGATTCCTCCTTCCCTTCTCCAGTGCTAGAGAGAATCTGGAACGGTTCTCACCGGCAGGAATCATTCTCTTCTCTTTTTTTCTTGGTATAGTTATTTCACTACAACGGAGCATCGTAGCTGTTGTTCTCATCATAGCGTGTATTCTGGTTTTTGGAACTGTTGCGCACACTGCATGGCACCGTGTTTTGCCATTAGTCACAAGACTTGAACTGGTTATCCTATTCTGGATATTCTTCATGCCATTCATTTTTGGTGATACTGAACTTTTTCGGGTCCCATTGTTGAATGTCCCGTTGTACTGGGAAGGACTGGAGTTAGGTCTTTTTCTTGGTTTTAGAATGATGACTCTGCTACTACTTTTCATGGTGACTTTCTCACACATGAGCCTATCCGAGTTCACAGCGGGATTGAGGTCTCTCCATATTCCGAGCTCAATCATTGCCTCTCTTCTTATAATGCTCAGATACATTCCACTTTTTGTTGAAGAGCGGGAGACAATGCAAGATGCCCAGGCATTACGGGGATATCAGAAGGGGAAAAGATGGAGCAGGATAAAGTCCACCGGCTTCATGGTGGGTTCTACAATTGGTCGCGCCTTACAGAGAAGTGAATCTGTATACGAGGCAATGCTACTGCGTGGGTTTGGAAGGGCAAACATAATGGATGCAACTGGATTCAAACGTGGGGATACTGCACTTCTGCTTGCTGCGCTTTTTGCCAGCTTCTTTCTGGTGTTGTTCCCCCTAGTCACGGAGGTTTTCTGCAATTGGTTAATGCCACAGATATCAAGGATGTATCGTTCAGTTACAGTGAGTTTACTATGCAAGAAATCAATTTAGAGCTGGCGAAGGGAGAATTGAAGGCGATAGTAGGGTTGAATGGGTCTGGCAAAACCACTCTGCTTCGGCTCATTGTCGGTCTTCTGCGACCAGATTCAGGGAGCATCAGAGTACTGGGACGAGAACTAAAGCCCTCTAATCTATGGAGGATTCGGCAGGATATTGGACTTCTCTTTCAGAACCCAGATGATCAGCTGTTTGCTCCTACGGTGTGGGAAGATGTGGCCTTCGGTCCGAAGAATCAAGGTCTATCACATCAGGATGTAGTCCAAAGGGTGGAAAGGACACTGGAAATGGTTGGTATGGCAGATTACAAAAATCGATCAATCAACGAACTGAGCCATGGCCAGGCAAAACGGATTGCGCTAGCTGGTATCCTCGCCCTGAATCCAAAGATACTGCTTTTAGACGAACCATTCAGCGGTCTGGACTATCAGATGGTAATGAGGCTCGTGGAAATAATACGCAATTTACGCAGGCAGGACATTAGTGTCATGTATACAACCCATAACCGATTCTATTATGAGAATTGGGCTGAATCACTGATGGTACTACATGAGGGAAGAGTCATATTCGACGGTCGGCCCGATGTAGCATTGGCTTCTCAAGACGTGGTTGACAAGATTGGTGACTGGGAATACCTACGAAACGTCTTGCGCAATGATTCAAAACAGCACTGAGCTCATTCTCTTCCTTCTCTCTGTGAACCATCTGCAAAAATCTCCACATATTCCCGATAAGATTTGCCAAAATATTAACAATCGTGAACTTTTTAAGATAAGAAATCAACATAGACAAAAAATCATACTGGAGGTGAATAATTTGCTATTACGTGAACAGAATGTATGCTTGAATGAAGGCGAAACGGCACCAGAATTTTCATTGCTGAATCAACACGGTAAAGAAATTCAGTTATCCGATTTCCGAGGGGAAAAGAACGTTCTCCTTGCGTTTCATCCGGGTGAACTGAACGAAGCCTGCAAGGACTATGTTACCTTCTATAAGAACCATCTCGAAGATTTTGAGGAACTGAATACCCAGGTGCTAGCTATCAACATGGATTCAGTGGATGCCAATAACAAGTGGGTCGAAGAGATTGGCGGGCTTGCCTTTCCCCTTCTTTCCGACTACGTTCCACTCGGCGACGTTACGCTGAAGTATGACTGCTTTGTTCCGGAGAAGGGCTACGGAAAGCGCGTTATCTTTCTGATCGACAAAGATGGAACACTAAGGCACATCGAGATTCTGAGAGGGAAAAGAGGCGCCTGTCCAGATATGAGTGCACTACTCGATAAGATACGCAAGTTACAGTAGTCCCTCAGTAGTTTGACCGCCGATATCCTGCCGGACACTGCTCGGAGATTGTACGGCAATGATTTCTATTCTCTTCGTTTATTGATTTCGTGGAATTGTATACTGACTACGAAGAATATCATACTAGTAAGGATAAGTGCTAATACGCTTGCTGCAGGAGGTATTGGAAAGGATTCAACACCCATTCCAAGCCTGACCAGTATGAGCGTATGAGTTAGCGGTGATATAAGCGAGAGAATCTGACCTGCAACAGGCAAACTTTCGATTGGAATAAATATACCGCTTATAAACAGAAGCGGAATGCGGATGAAATTCATTGGCATCATTATGTTACCGACATTTTCTGTGGGTACACTAGCAAACATAATACCCATTGCCGCAAATGCTACACATGAAAGCAGAATCCCCAGCGAGAAGAGTAGAATATCTGCAATGTGAAGAGAGAAGAACAGGAAGCCAATTGTCAGCGGCACGATTGATACCATCAAACCGAAGGCAATACCTGCCAGCGACTTGCCAATGATAACAGAAAGCAGAGACATAGGTGCCGAGAGATAACGGTCGAATGTTTTCATGCGTCGTTCTAGTGGAATGACAACAGGACCCACGGTGGAGGATGCCCAGAACACGGTTTGTGAGAATAGGACCGGCAGCATTTGGGTGATACTCAGATTCCGTCCAACTGTAAAGGTGAAGAAGAGCGCAAACGGAAACATAACGCCGAACATCAGCGTAGGTGGCGACAGGTAGTAGACACGTATGTCTTTCCAGCCTATGGCCCATGCTCGTGACGCCTCTTTTCTGATGCGGTCCAATAAGCCATCACTGCGTTCCATTGTTTATCTCCTCCCTGCTGGTCGCCCTCTGCCACCTGCTCTAACTTTCCCCTGCTCTCTTCTTTTCACGATTTTTTCTCCTGTGAGCTCAAGAAACACATCCTCAAGTGTGGGGCTTAGAGTGTTAACGCTTATCAGCTTCAGATTCCTGTCTTCTGCGAACGCAAAAACCTCCGAAAGCGTGGCCGAAGGTTCTGTTGTATACAATCGAACCTTATCGCCGCGTTTTTCGACTTCTCGTACACTATTTAAGTCACCCAAATCCCTGATGATTTGAGAAGTGCGGTTTTCGAAGATGACCTCGACTGAGTGAACTCTATCCATTGCTTGTTTCAGCTTTTCTGGTGTGCCGATGGTTCCTATTCTGCCTTGATTGATGATGGCTATCTCTGTACACAACTCATTGGCTTCTGCCATATTATGGGTTGTAAGGAAAATGGTTTTTCCCTGATTATTGAGTTTTCTGATGAGTTCTCTGATTATTCTCACGCTTTGAACATCCAAGGCCGTGGTGGGCTCATCCAAGAATAGCACACTTGCGTCGTTGATGAGCGCCATGGCTATAGTGAGTCGACGTCTCATACCCCCTGAAAATTCCCGTACGTTTTCATCCCGGACTTGTTCCAATCCGAACATGTCAAGCAGTTCATGAGCCCTGTCTTCTCGCACCTCTTGATGAAGCCCGTAGAGCTTGCCGGTGAATATGAGATTCTGCCATGCGGTAAGATCATTGTACACATTCGAGATATCTGTAACAACACCCATTTGTTCCTTGGCACGGAACGACTGTTTTTGGATGTCATAACCCATTATCCGAGCTGTTCCTGCAGTTGGTGTTGAAATCCCTGTGAGCATGCGTGTTGTCGTGGTTTTTCCAGCTCCGTTTGGACCCAAAAAGCCGAATACCGCTTCTTTTTCAACTCCGAAACTGATATTGTCGACTGCTGTGAAATCGTCAAATCGCTTTGTGAGCCCTTTTACTTCAATTGCATATTCCATCGGCTTCACCGGAGACTCTTTTGACTCAATAAATCTGTATCAATAGCTTAAGCTGAGATATCTTGTACCGCAGGAAATGAATTGACGTAAAAAGGTTGATGATATTCATGTTTCTCCAAGATGCAAAATGAGATCACTACCTTCCTATGAAGAACAAATCAACCGTACATCTGTTTATCCAAAAATGTAAAAAGAAGGGCAAAACTTCTAGGATTAGGCGAATGTTACTGGTTGATTATGCGGAGGTTACCAAGCCAGGCCAAAGGTGCTAGACTCAGACTCTAGTCTCGTAGGAGTTCGCGAGTTCAAATCTCGCCCTCCGCACCATTCTCTCATTCAAGAATAAGCAGGCTTTCGAATTTCTCGATTCCATCGAACTTCTCAAGGCCATTTTCTAGGAAGTCTGTTAGTGATTCCATATTCTTTGCTCTTACGAGACAGACCACGTTAACAGATCCAGTAGTTCGGTACGTGTTGTGCACATTCTTGTGTTCTTTCAACTCCTTGACAACCATATCAATCTTCTTTGGTTTTGCCCGAATGAGCACTATCACTTGGATTGCAAAGCCCATTTTCCTATAGTCGACATCAACGGTGTAATTCTTGATGACACCATCCTGTTCGAGCTTCAGCATCCGATTTCGTATGGAACTGGCGCTAAGGTTTACTCCATCCTCGTCTGCCATGTCTCTTAAGGAGCTACGAGCATTTCTCTTCAGAATCTCAATGATTCTTTCATCTGTAGAATCCAATTCGTGCATGAGCTGAAACGGCACCCGCCTTACATCTGGCTAAGCATCCCTATGACATGCCTCTGATAAATGAATATCGACTAAATACACAGTGGGGATTGTAATCCAATTTTCCGGCTATTTGAAGCTTGTTCAAAGATGAAGATATATACCTCACTCGGAATATTGCATGAAGTAGTGGAATTGCAGGAGGGAAATGACTGAGTAGCTGAGCACATTATGGATTGGGCACAATAATGCTGCCGTCATAGGAGGGCAACATACTATCCTACTGATAGTCCTCGGTCAACTCTTAACGCGCATGATGACCTTCTGCCCCATGACATCCCAATATTCGACAGTACAGTTCACCTCAATCTCTGATGCTACATCCGCGTCTTCTGGTCGTGGCACTTCGAATGACTCGTATGTTTCAGTATCCATCAGATTCAGTGTTTTCCCTTGATCAGCAATGACTGTTGCAGTTCTTTTGTCGATGATTGGGACTTCCGCCATTCGGTCTGCCGGCATAACGACATTTCTTTTCCTATTATCGAAGAAGCCCACAGCTGTTATGTTTGCTTTTGCAGAACCGTGCTTGCCAGGTTTAGATTTTTCTACAGAGACAATCTTGCATGGTTCATCGTCAATCAACATATATGATCCAGACTTCAGGTTCTTCACTTCTGTTCTTTTGATACTCACTTTCGATTCTCTCCTGTCGTGTCTTGCAGACCGTTTCTTATGTGGAGACAGATATTGCATTAAAATGCTTTATGGCGAATCGGTTTGTGGATTCCCGATACTCTCTAAACTATTAGATTTATCATATGACCGACCAATAATAAGAATAAAGAGTCGAGGATGCCATCCACAACAACGGGAAGTGCACGGTTGTGATAGAGCGAAAACCGCAGATAATGAGTGACCGGCGCGCTGTGGGTATTGTCTGTAAACCTGGTCGGCTTGATACAAGGAAGATAGCCGAGCGTATTGCTAGCTTTCTCATATCACAAGATATTGCCATTCAAGTCGATGAAGGATCGTGTGTCGGTATCCACTCCGTTGCGGAAGAGCGCCCTATCTCGGAATTTGAAACAGATTTCGTTATCACCATAGGCGGCGATGGAACCATCCTCTATACACTCTCCCAACTCAGCAATCGGGAAAACCCTCTGTTTTGTGTGAATCGCGGAAATGTTGGATTTCTGACCGAAAGCAGCACAACTACGGCTGTGAGTTCTCTACAGAAAGTGTTGGCCAATGATTGCGTTATTGACAAGAACATCAATTTGGTTTCGGGTGTTGGTGATCGGGAATTTGGTTATGCACTTAACGAGGTCTATGTTGCATCATCCATTCCGGGTCGATTACTGACATTTCAGGTGTATGTGGATGGTGTTCGAATAGACTATGGTCGAGCTGACGGAGCTATGCTATCTACTCCTATAGGATCTACCGCCTACGCCCTTGCTGCGGGTGGCTCGATTGTTGCCCCTGATGTTGGTGGTTTGATATTCGTTCCTGTGTGCCCACCACGTTTTGAATTGAAATCCATAGTTGTCTCTGATGATAGCACGGTGGAGCTGGAGCTGGTGAAACCTGGAGCTCACGGCCTTGCCGTAATTGACGGACAAAGAAGATTAGAAGTTGAACCGGGCGAAACAGTGTGGATCAAGAAATCCGATGTGATTACGCGTTTTATACGCATGTCTGACAACTACTATGACCGACTCAATACCAGAATCGTGCCCCGAACGCTGTAACTACAGGTGTGCCTGATGGAGGACATATTTGTGCTCGATACTGGAGCCCTACTTAGCAAATGGGCAGAAGCAAGGCGCGATGCACAGTTCTTCACAGCTCGCAGTGTGATTGATGAGCTTCACAACCGACCGAGCAAAACCCGGGCTCAAAGGTTGATAGATACTGGGAAGCTGTCTGTTCAAGATCCCTTACCACGACACCTCAACGAGGTAAAAACGGCCGCGGCGAAAACTGGTGATGCTTCCGTCTTATCAGAAACGGACGTTCAACTACTCGCTTTGGCAGTCTGGAAAGATGAACAGGGATTTGATGCTACTATTGTATCCAGCGACTTCGCTCTCCTAAATACTGCGAAATCGATTGGGCTGCCTGTAGAAGAAATTGGGAAGAAAATGACTCACAAGATAGAATGGATTCTTCTTTGTCCGGCATGTGGACATCAACGCCCTGCGTCAGGGTCACGCAATTGCCCAGTGTGCGGTACCACGATGAAGAGGGTACCAATAAAGAGAGAGAAGATATAGCAATTTATGCTGGAAACACTACAGATCATTTCCTGCTGTTTCCATCCCGTGCTAGAATGACACTGAGCTGTATTACTCACTTTTGTATTATCTATTGAGATATTTGTTTTGTTATTGCCGAGGTACTGAACCATGACCGATAGGGAACGATTCTTGATAAGCCGAGACCTCGAGAGTGTGAAGGCTCAAGTCAAGAAAGAATTGGATAGCGTACGGGAGCTTATGGAAACAACTGAGTATCGCAATAGCCCTGTGGGCTGGAATGTACCTTTCCAGCTTCATCGTTTGCGTAGATCGCTTCGCATGAAGTACTTGGCAGCAAGGGTCTGGGACTCGAATGATGACGACCATGGTCAACGCCAGCTGAAATGGGACCCCCCAAGCGATGCTGCACTTCTGTAGTCATTCACCAATGAGCATTATCTCAAGTGTTCTGTTTCTCGCTTTGTTGTCAAAGTCAGCAAAGGCAATTTGTTGCCAAGTGCCTAGTGTTAGTTTCTTATTTACAAACGGAATTGTCATGGAAGGGCCGACTGTTGACGCTCTACAGTGACTATGGCCGTTGCCGTCATGCCATCGCAGATGATGTTTGTATTCTGTATCTTTAGGAGCGATTCGCCCCATTGTCGCCGGGAAGTCTTCCAGAAGACCTTCTTCATACTCAATTGTTATGACTGAGCCTGTTGATCCAGGGCAGAATACGGTGCATATTCCGCTCTCGAGCGGACTGGATTTCACTTTCTTGCTCACAGCGTCCGTGATGTCAATCATATCACAGTGACCTTGAGTCGAAAATGTAAGCGTATCATGATGCGTTGGCAATGGATTCACCAGTACATGCATTGCCATCAAGGGCCTAAAGAACTACGCGATTCGGCCGTACTTGGATAATGGAGAGGATCGCCCCCTCTTTGGTCCGGGAAGAGTATCTAACATTCGTCGGAGTCGCTCAGATTTTTCAATCAAATCATCCTCATTTTCTTGAAAGGCCATAAGAGCGATTGTGAAGTTTTTCTGTTTCAACCCCTTTAGTACAGGGATTATAGATGTCATCTCTTCTTGGTTTTGAGCTCTCGCAATCTCCTCCAGTGCTTGGAACGTGTTTTCTATCTCGGTCTTCTTTTCAGGGAAATTAGTGAAGAGTGCCTCGAATATACTGAATAGATCCTCGAAAGCATCAGTTTTCTCACCAATATCACTGAAAATGGCACAAGACTGCCGCAGCAATTGTATTCCTTCTTCTATGGTATCAGAATTTCCTGAACGTAGTGCTTCTCTGCCAGCTGTCCTACTCCAGATAGCGCTCAGTTCAGAGACTCCCAGCTCTTCGTACATGTGTGCTGCTTCTTTTGCTTGTTCACTTGCTTTTTTGTGAAATGAAGATGCTTCCTTGTCAGACCCAAGTTTGTTGCAACACTCGGCAGCTTTGCTGTAGTACTCCGATGCTTCACCGGGTTTATCTGCTTCAGATGATGTCTTAGCTAGCTCAACATAAATTGCAAGTGCTAGGCTTAGAGTTTCCTCAGCTTCTTCTTGTTGGCCAGCTTCTCGCATTACCTCAGCAGCTTCTTCCAGAGACATCGCTTGCCTCTCTTTATTTTCCCCTTCTTTTTCTATTCGCGCTCTGCTGATGTAGTACTCAATGACCTTTTCATAGATTTCATTGGCCTTTTCCTCTTGCCCCCATTCCTGCAGGCACATGGCCCTATAACGGCGGTACCTGTTCTCAGTTTCGTCGTCTTCCTCGACAGCTGCAGCATCAGCAAGTTCGCCGAACAGCTTACTCGCACGCTTATAGGACCACCTGGCTTTCATAATTCGTCCAGCTTTCCGATATAGCTTACCTGCTCTGATAAGAAGGGGTGCTAGAACATTAGGTGCCCCTCTCATTTTTGTGTAGGCTTCTGCAGCTTTGCTGGCCGCCTTTTTTTGGCCGCTTGAAAGCCGCTCAAATCCATAGGCTTCTTGGGCTGCATCATAGATGTTTCCTGCCTTTTCGAACAGCTCTGCCTGTTCGTATTTCTCTCCTGCTCTCATCATTAGCGGAATAGCCTCAGCAGCCTCATCTTCACTTTGCATGATTTGAGCTGCTTCTGCAAGTGCATTGCCTGCTGAAAGATAATCCTGCTCACTTTCTGCAGAATCAACCCATTTCATGGCCAGTCGAATTGCTCTATCATGCATTCTACGCCCCAGCTCTTCATCATCAACAGTATAATACAGACGGCCCGCCTTTTTCAGGAGGTTGATCGATTCTTCGAATTCCTTGTTCTCTTCATGTATATCTGCTAAATTCTCTAGGGCATCTGCTGCTCGAATAGTGAGTCTGTCCTTGACCTTTGTATCGGATGCAAAATCTTTGCTTCGAAAATAGAAATCAGCTGCTGTCTTGTATTCATCCCATTTTTCTGCAATCTTTCCACCATTCTCATTGAGGGCTACGATTGCCTCGTGTACTTCAGGGTCCGAATCTTGACGGATAAACGTGAGGGTCGCTTGTTCTATCAGATTGAAACATGCCTTCTTGTCACCAATCTCACTATAGAGCTCACATGCTTCAAGATAGAGATTCTTCGCCCACTGGGGCTTTCCTTCTGCGGCCAGCTGCCTTGCTGCTTTTTTTAGCAATTCAGCTGCTAGCTTCTCCTCACCATTTCGTATGGCATCTCGTGCCTCCTGTACTGTTTGTTCTGCTGGACTCATGAAAGGTCACTCTTTTGAGATGAATGCGGCTTCTTTGACGAGTTTTAGGGGCAACAATCCTCATAATAGTTGGTAAACAAGACTCTTATGCCCTTGTGATATACCATTCGTTGGTGTTAAGTTGGCCTTGCAAAGGATTCATGTGGGGTTGATTGGTGCAGGCAACATCGGTAATATGCACCTGATGAGTTTGGCTGCATTGAAAAACTCAGGACTTCTGAATCTTGATATTACTGCTCTGTGTGACATCGATGAGGAGACGTTGGAACGAGTTGCCGCACTCTATGATGTACAAACAACATATACAGAATATGAAGACTTGGCTGCCGATGATGATATTGATGTTGTTTATGTCTGTACACCTACAAATCGACACACCGACATCGTCAAAGCTGTCGCAGAACAAGAGAAAGACATCTTCTGTGAGAAACCATTAACACACAGCACTCCGCAGACACGTGATTTGATGGGATCTGTCAATAGACACAGCATCCGAACTGGCGTGGGACTGGTCTTGCGATACGATCAATTGCTTCTTTATGCCAAGCGGCTTATCGAGAGAAAGAATCTCGGACAGCCCATGCTTGCTCATATTCGTGATGATCAACACTTTCCCGTTGATTACAGCTACTATAGCCAATGGAGAGGTGACAAATCAATAGCCGGAGGTGGCACCCTTATTGAGCATAGCATACACGATTTGGACTTGTTGCTGTGGTTAATGGGTGATGTTGAAAATGTATTCTCGAGAGTCAACTTTTTCTCTGAACGGGAGGTTGAAGATCAAGCATCAGTAACCTTGACCCATATCAACGGTGCAGTAAGCACCCTAGATTCTGTCTGGCACTGGGTGGACCGCCCCAATGAGCGGTTCATAGAGCTTTTCTTCCAAGAAGGATACATTGCTGTTGATCTTAGCTCTGACGAACGTTACTTAGAATACCATTTGAAAGGTGGGACCCCAAATATCATTTCTGTAGATGATGCTAATGAAGTTCTACTGGAAAAATTGGGTTTGGATCCGGAGGAATTGAACACGGAACAATTGCAAACAATTACCGCTGTAGGATCAGAAAGATACTCCGCTCTTAGCTACGCCTTTCTGAAATCTGTTCAAGCAAATGAGGATGTGGATCCATCTTTTCGTGATGCTCTTAAAGCGCATCGATTAGTTGATGTTGCGTACAAGTCTGCGGATACTGACCGCTTGATTTCATTATAGCGTATTGGCTGATTGGAAATATTTAGTAAACTGAACAATAAGCGGATGCTTGTGACCACCTATGGATAAAATACCCATTGACGAAGTTGCGCCATCAGAGTATGATGCTATCATTGCTGGTGGAGGTGCAGGTGGTCTGCTCGCAGCCCTCTCCTTAACCTCAAAAGGCATGAAATCACTTATCATCGAGAAGAACAATCACTTAGGAGGGGTTTGGCATGGCTATCACATCGATGGCTATCGAGTTGATAATGGTCTCCATGTAATCACTCGCGTCAAGAGAGGAGCGTTCACAGAGTTCCTCAGAGAACATCTTGATCCACCCCCCGAGTTTGTATTACATGAAGGCTGGTTCTTTCGGGTATACGACAAGGTTGGGACCATACCTACCAGCGTTAGTGAGACCCTGAGATGGCCTTTGACTTCTCTTAAAGGTCGATTGACTCTAGCTAGAATAGGCGCTAAAATCAAGACAATGAGTCTTGAGGAAATGAAGGAATACAAGGACATCTCCTTTCTTGAATTCATGAAGAACAACAATGTCGAAAATCAAGTGATACTGGATGTGATGGAGAGCGCAATATACATGGCAGCCGGTGTACCCGTTGAAGAAGCGTCAGCATACGAAGCTCTCCGAACTTTGAAGGACACAGACAAAGACACTTCAAAGATTAAATCCCTGAAGAAGCTGCTTTTTGGTTCGGATGAATATGATGAAGGCTATGTTATTGGGGGGATGCTTGGCATTCGGCAGCGGGTTACAGACAACATCAATGGTAATTATGTGCTTGATACACCGGTAGACAGCGTTCGGATTGCAGACGGGAATGTAACTGGAATCGCAGCAGGAGGTCGAGAGATTAATCACGACCGAATTGTGAGCAATATTCCGCTTTGGTCTATGCCAGACATAATCGATTCCGACGATGAAGAAACAAACGACTTCTTCGAACGATGGAGTGATTTCAGGGTAACCAAGGGAATGACCTTGTGGTTGGGCCTAGATGAAGTCGTCATTGGTGATTGCAAGTCTCGTGTGATAGTTCATCCACGGCCACCTACGTGGATTGTTTCGGTATCTAGTTTTGATTCTTCTTGTGCCCCTGAAGGTAAGGAGCTTCTAGGATTAGCCACGATTATCATTGATGACTCTCCTGAAGAACTGGCTGGAAGAGTGAAAGATGAAATACTGGCTGAATACTTCCCTGCGGTGTTAGATCATATAGAAATGGAGCACATGCAGTCTTCATATGCAACACGGGCAGCTCTCATTCCTGGGCAAACTGATTTGGATCGACCTGGCCCCAGGACACCAGCTAATGGACTTTACATCGTGGGAACAGACACGGCTGGAAGCGGAGTTGGTCTTCAACAGGCAGCACGCTCAGCTCGAGGTGTAACTGAGGCTCTGGTTGAAGACTTCTGATATGTGTCACAGCGAAAAGGTTTTACTGTACCCTTGCCCCCCTCCTCATGACTGCTTTGGGGATTCAAAGATGATAGAAGTTCGATGGCATGGCAGAGGCGGCCAGGGCGGTGTTACTTCAGCTGAGCTTCTTGCTAAGGCGGCTTACAAGGATGGCTATAAGGGTGTGCAGGGATTCCCTTACTTCGGGGCTGAACGTAGAGGTGCTCCTGTACGGGCTTTCACGCGGATTTCAGACGAACCGATTAATGTTCGAAGCCAAGTTTATGAGCCCGATATTGTCACAGTGCTGGACCCGACCATAATTGACCTCGTGGATGTAAGTGAAGGCCTGAAAGATGGTGGAAAAGTCATAATCAATACTCAAAAAGAGCCTGATAATCTCGGTATTGAACGTGGGCGAATCTATACGTTTGATGGAACAGGGATTGCTTTGAAGTTGGGTCTATTAGTATCTGGTCTGCCGGTTGTTAATACTCCTGCACTCGGTGCTTTCTCAAAAGCGACAGGGTTGGTCAAACTTGAGACTGTTCAGGAAGTAATAGAAGAGAATTGGCCTGGCAAAGTGGGGAAACGTAACGCTGAAGGGGCAGCAATGGCCTACAAAGACTGTGGTGAATAGGTCTACAGCCCCATGATTGCTGAGCACTACTGTGTCTAGCTTGCCAGCTTGTTATGTATATGTAGCTGTACTTGGGATTATGCAGTTGAAAGACCTGTTTCTTTCAACTGCCAGATGGATGTACAAAGGCCCCAACTAGGCGTAAATCCTGTCGAAACCAGGATGTTCAACACCTGGTTTTTTTCTGCGCATCCCATCTACCTGCTCGGCCATTTCTCTCATTTTCTTGCGGATATTCTCGGCACTTTCTTTGAGTTCAACCGTGTCAATATCTATTTCATAGTGCCTGCTGAGTGTCTCCAACAGCATGGCTGCCCCCTCAGGATCGGGGACAACAGCAATAGCAGGTGTGAGAAACGCAAAACCAACCATAGGTCTACAAAGTGTTTCTGAGAGTATGGACCCGGCAATGCCTGTTATGATACCTTTCTGAAGCATCTCAACATTCTCATCCCCCTCAAGATCCTCTAGTTTCTCCACTTCAGCTGCATACAAAACTTTGCGATTGGAGGGGATACCCTGAACAGGAATACCATCCAGTATTACGGTTTCTCTTACTCCTACGCTAGCAGCCCAATCCAAAATCGCACTGCTAACTTCGTACATTCCTTCTTCCGCAACGGGAAGTTCCGTCGTCATTACAAGGAGGTTTTCATCTTTACTTGCGTATACTCTGAATGGGTGCCTGAGCCTACCATCTAGAAATACCGTAGCTGATGGCAAATGCCTAGAACGAAGATGAGCTACTTCCTTCATATCGAGCTGGTCCATGATGGTATTGGCAGCTATAGTTCCAACAACTCCAGCAGATGGAAAGCCACATACCAGCAATGGCTCATCAAGTTCTAATTCTTCTGTTTGTACTATTTTGGCAATGGGTGCACCTAGGGCCTTGCTTTCACATTCCTCACTCATCTTCGTGAACCTCTTTTAATATGTATATGCTCACCAATATTAACATTGAGTCCCTCCGACGAGCATGATTGAGGCGTTGATCCCTACTAGGTATTCCTGTAGCGATTCCATTCAAAATCGGTAATACTGCGGTTTACGTAGTCTAGCCACTCATCCTTCTTCAGCTGAATGAAGTCCTCAGCAATCTCCTCTCCGATCGCTTGGGTGATGACATCGTCCTCTTCTAGGTACTTGAGTGCAAAACCAAGTGTTGAAGGCAACGAACCGATACCAAGTTGCTCCCTTTCGCTATCCGACATCTTGAAGACATCTTTGGATACTGGCGAGGCTGGCTCCAGTTCCTTCTCGATGCCATCCATACCAGCTGCGATAAGTGCTGAAAAAAGAAGATATGGGTTTGTAGAGGGATCAGGGGATCTAAATTCTATCGCAGCATCATTCTTGGATTTGAATAGTGGAACTCGAATTAATGCTGTACGGTTCCTATCACCCCATGAAATATACACGGGTGCTTCTTGATGAGGTACAAGGCGTTTGTACGAGTTCACTGTTGGATTTGCAATTGCAGTGATTGCTGGAGCATGCTCAAGCAGACCCGCTACGAACATCTCAGCTGCTTCTGAAAGACTTCCTGCATTATCGGAACCGAATAGGTTCTCCCCATCCTCCCATAGCTGCAGATGGCAGTGGAGACCGTTTCCTGCTTCTCCATCGAATGGCTTTGGCATGAATGTCACGTCCATTGATTGTTCCATTGCCACGGCTCTTGCGAGATTCTTAAAGAGTAGCAACATATCCGCCATGTGTCTGGCATCACTGTAGTTGATTTCGATTTCCTGCTGGGCTAATCCGACTTCATGATGGATAACCCGTAATTCCATACCAACGAATCTCAAAGCATTTGAAAGATTGAGAAGATACGACGTAGTGGGACTTTTGGGGTATATATCTGCATACTCTCCTCTATCGATAGGCTGTCCATCTGGTGTAATTGCGTAGAACTCCGGTTCGGTCTTGATCATAAGCTGCATATTGTCCCGAAAGTATTCTTCACAAACATGATGAAGGCGACCCCTTGTATCCCTTGGATAGTACTCAGCTTCTGTATCTTCAAACATTTTCTCCCTGACAAAACACATCACCGCTGCAGTACGAACATCCCAATATGGAAGCTCTACCGCTGTGGCTGGTTCTGGTTGTAGAAACAAATCGGATGATTCTACCCTTGAGAGGCCTACAATTGAGCTCCCATCTATACTGGTACCTTTTTCCATCAGGGGATCATCAAGAAGTTCTTCAACTGACTTTGCTGGCTTACAAGGTACAGTCATTCCCTTGAGCCGCCCATATATGTCAGCTAATCGGAACTCTACGTATTCGATCCTATCCTGCAACATCATCTGCTCCCAATCATGTGTGTTATCCGTATAGTGATTTGATATAAAACTGTCTTCTACCAAATCTCTTCATACCATGCTTTCGCTTCGTCACCAAGCTCTAGGCGTACCGAACCGCTGACAACGCTAGGCTTGTTATCTTCCGTTACTTCGAAGTTCATGCCACTAACGCGAAGTGCATCCTTTTCGAGGTGAGCATTGGCTATATTTCTCGCATGCAATCTTACCCTTCGCTTATCTCCTTCCAAAACAAGCATCAAATCCTCGTAGGACGCATCACATTTCATTTTGAAGCTAGAATCACTGAAGTCTCCTTGATGTGTGACGAGATTCTCTAGCTTGACCTTGATATCGACGGCTTTCATACAAGACCTCTTACACTATTTCATTAATAGAGTACCTTATGAGTTTCGCCTTCAATGCTGTAGCAAGCTCATTCAAAAGAACGAATAACATCTTTCAATATGAGTGAGATGGCAGCATTGATTGAAGGTCTTCATATCGGGACGAGCGGCTGGTCCTACAAAGATGACTGGATGGGAATCTTCTATCATTCCGGCTCTTCCTTGCTAAAACAGTATCTAACCTACTTTGATACTGCAGAAATCAACTCAACATTCTATGCCCTTCCGAAGCCCTCTTTCATCCGCCATCTTGAAAAGACCCTTCCTGAAGACAAGTTTTTCACGGCTAAGTTACCTCGAGATGTAACTCACGATAGCAGATTACGGCTCGAGGGTGAGGCCGGTGATGTTCTAAAACGTTTCTTCTCATTGATGGAGCCATTGGATCATAGGCTACAGGTACTTCTCATCCAGTTACCGCCATGGAAGAAATCCTCAATGGGCAATCTTGAGACCTTCTTATCTGGCTTGGATGATTCTTTTCGATATGCTATGGAATTTAGACATGAAAGCTGGTTGGAAAAGAAAACATGGGCCCTACTAGAGGACTACGAAATTGCACACGTTATAGTCGATGAACCAAAACTGCCAATAGACTTGCGAGTGACAACAGATTTCACGTATATACGCTGGCATGGGCATGGTCGAAATCCATGGTATGACTATCTCTATTCGCTTGAAGAACTAGAGAATTGGGTTCCAAGGCTTCATGAAATTCAGCAGAAGGCGGATACTGTACTAGGCTATTTCAATAACCATTTTGCAGGTAACGCCCCTCTTAATGCTTTTCAGATGATGAAATTTCTAGGAAAAATCAACACGCGCCAAAGAAAGAAACTCCAAAGAATGCTTACGCACACTTCGATAGAGCAGACAACAATTGATGAGTTCTAATTTTGTATCGATACACTGTTACTTCAACCGCGAAAGTATAATAGAACAGTTGTGCGTCCCGTCATCTAAAGGAGCTTTAGATGATGAGTTTTGAAGATAGCGCTCAGCCAATTGTGAAATCCCCTCACACCAAGGACCGAAGATCTGGCCGTGGATTTAGCCGGGGAGAACTATCTGAGGCAGGGCTGACAGTCAATGAGGCCCGTTCCATCGGCCTTGTTGTCGATCTACGGCGTCACACTCAATACTCTGAGAATGTGGAAGCGATAGAACAGTACATAGAAAGATGAGCACAAGCTGATTGACAAGGCATAAGCCGAAATCGGACTCACTTTGGCTAAACCCTGGCGGTGACAAAACTGGAAGTTGAATATCTTCTACAAGCACTATCTGGTCCCTTTGGTTTTAGCCCTCCAGTAATATTGCCAGATTTTTTCGTTGACCATTTCGTGGTATACCCCTCCTATAAAGAATTCACAGATGGTTTGGACCGCTTGGCTAATCAAGGAGGTGGTAATCTAATGGGCACAGAACAATTTATCCGCCGAGGCGGCAATGCAGTCAATACAGCCTCGGCTCTGTTTTCACTTAATGTCCAGCCGCATCTAATTGTGAAAACAAGTGAATGGGGAAAGAATTTGCTGAGAACCCTAGTTCATCCCGACCTTGATTTGAAGCATGTTCATACTGACGGAACCCTTTCGTATACGGTTTCAATTGAAACAGCGCACAATGGCAGGAATGTCAATCTCATGATAAGCGATAGTGGAGCAGCAGCCAACTTTCAATTCAGTGATTTGACCAATGATGACCTTGAAGCAATTTTTGCAAGTCCCTTAGTAGCACTTGTCTGTCTAAACCACAATGAGAGAGCAGCAGCCCTCGCTGAAGACCTCTACGGGGCCATCAGGGATAGTTCAGATGCCATTACTTTCATGGATATGGGAGATCCTTCCAACAACCCATCCATCGTTGAACCACTTGTACAGGAGGTGTTATGCAGGGGCCTAGTAGATATTCTCAGTGCAAACGAGAATGAAATTTGCTACTTCGCCCACAATCTTCCTTCTGGAGATAAGGATTGGCTCAGTGTCAGAGGAAAACCGAGAAAATGGCTGGAAGCTGCCAAGCAAGTGGCTTCTGAGTGCGCAATTCAAGTTGCCTTACATACCCCTCACTACAGTGCATCAGTGACTCCAGATTCGGAAATTACTGTAGCTGCGTTTGAAGTGAAAAGTCGAGTTTCCTGTGGAGCTGGGGATGCTTGGAATGCGGGCACTATTCTTGGGACCTTGCTCGAACTGAGTCCCCGGGAGTGTCTGTTGCTAGCAAATTCTGTTGCTGCTCTATATGTTAGTTCAGTATCTACTGAGCACCCTTCTCTTTCTGATGTTATTTCCTTTCTCGAAAATCCGCCCGATAAACATGAGCTAGCCGAAGAAGCTACTTAAATCAAAGACTGCAATATATCTCTAAGTACTCTATTCGTTGTGGACGGACGTGAAACGCCTTTGGATTTGGATCATGTATTCGGGAAGCTGCGATTCGATGAATCAGTCAGCGCCTATTCACTTTTCACTACTGATGGGGAGCCATTTCTCTCCTTCTCCATGCCAGAAGAAATCTTGCCTCAGCTAAAAGGGACGATGAAGGCGCACGCGTCATCACTTAAACTTGTGAATGTTCTCACCGATGCAGGAACGGTCGTTCTTTCGCGTGTTGATGAAAACTGGGTACTTGGTGTTCTATTTGTACCTGAGAAACCATTAGGCGCCTCTCTTCAAACTACTAGAGATGTGGTTACGGCATTGCAGGATACTGCTCTCCCGGATCCACCTATGTCTACGGATTATACTATAAGCGAGGACCCACATGAAGAACGCGAAAGGGACGAGATTCAAGAGCAGGAACCTGAAATATCCGCAGATGAAAACCACGATTTTGTGGTCCGCCATGGTTGCATCGTTCACAAGGACGAACTGTATTCTGAAGCCATGAAAAGCGGCTCCGATCTCCACACTGTGATGATTGAAAAGTTTGGAAATCTAGCGCTAGACGTTCTACTTATGGCTGATGAGAAGCGGACTATATTCCAGATAGCTGAGATACTGGACAAACAAGTAGATAGGATCATTCCTGTTGTAGAGTGGCTTATACCCAAGCGAGTAGTCTCGGTTCAATGCCCATCAGAACAGGAGGCTGACACACGAGAAATTGTGGAATGTCCAGTCTACAGTGGCAACATTGGAAAAGCGAAGCGTGAACACAGGCAAGTTCTGGAGTTCTGTGATGGTAACCACACAGTCCAAGAAATCGCCGATGAATTAGGCATTCAGTATTTCCAAGTACTCCAGTCAATAGTGCCATACCGGGGTAAGCGAGTCAAGTTTGTTCGCACGAATAGAACACGAAAAGAATGACGATGAGGGAAACACAATGGGATTGAAAGGAAAGCTTGCATGGGCCCTAAAGATTGACAAAGTGGCTAAACCACTGTTCCAGTCCGTATATAGAGAGCTGATGAACTACTTGATTCAGCACTCTCAAAGCGTGGAAGTAATCAACGGTCAGCTGAAGGATATTGGTTTTCGTGTTGGAGAACACCTTCTAATGGACTATGCGGAAAAGATAAGCGAACACGCGGGTGAGTTTCATGAGTTTGCATCCACACTCAGATTAGCGTATAAGGTCAATTCGGGCCAAGAGTTCACATCTACTTGGATAAGTGACGACAAGAAGACGATTAAGTTCACAGATGATAACTGTGTAATCTGTCAAGATGTTCAAATAACAGAAATGCCCGGACTGCAATATTGCAATCTTGTTAGCGGCGTATTTCAAGCAGTACTTGACTTGCGGGGTTTCAAGGGCGAATCCTACCAAGAGTCTTGTCAGGCTGTGGGCGATGAAACGTGCACATGGACAATAAAGGCCAATTAATAGTGGAATTGGCTATTGACGGATTCAGCTTAATCTTTCTAGGTCATTCACCTAAGAAATAGGTTATAAGGCCATATAGAATAACCATAAATGTACATGTGTTAGAATCATCCCATAAGCGCGGAGGACCTTAGTTTTGGGACAGAATCTTGGTACTGTCATTGGCCTAGTAGCAGCATATATGATTGTATTTGTAATTCTTGCCTTTGGCGAATTCATACCGGAGGATATCATAGATCCTCTAATAGTCATAGATTTCTTGTCACGGAATGACCTTGAGCTGAGAATTGCGGTGGTCAGTACTGTACTCTATCCGAGTGCTCTCGGTTCAACTAGCTTGGCATCCTATCTCGGCTTTGGAGCTCAAGGTGCCACCGTCCTCATGTTTCTAGCTTGGGGCACAGCGGGGTTGATAGCTGGACTGATAGCGCGTGGGATTCCGAATGGAGTTATGGCATCCATTTTCTCAGTCATTTCCGGAGCTGTTTTGAATTGGTTGCTTGTGTTCTTTATTGCTCCGGGTGTTAATTTCACAGCTATTCTGGGAACCGCATCGCTCACCATACTTCAAATCCTTCTTGAATCTACTATCTACCCAATTATTGGGGCAACTATTGGCGGCGTACTGGGCGGTGCCATTACTCGAAAACGCTAGGACTACACTTGTTGTTGTTTTGGAGATTCGGAGTCCGGGTCATGTAGCTCCCTGCCACATTCGGCGCAGAGCATAGGCTTTGACTTATATACCGCTCCACATTCACATCTGGTCCGAATCTCGTTGGGTGGTTTTGGTTCACCCTCAGAAAAGAGCACCTGTTTAACATAAACCATAGGTATCGCACTTGGAAGAGAAAGAAGCGAAGTTGGTATAGCTTGAACGAACTGGGCTAGCAAGAACGAATTCCGTTCCAACATGTCCCCAAACCAGATTGAGGGATTTTGCAGAAATGCTGACAGGATTGATAAGATTGCAATAATCACCGCTATCCACAAAGCGGTTCTAACAGTATTGCTTTTCGATATTGAGAATACGCCTGATATAAGCCCCATAATCAGCCAGATGCCAATATAGGGTATAATGAAGTTCGGTTGGAATATACCTGTCACCGCAGAATTGAGTATAGTTCCTCCGGCGATAAGAAACCACAAAGCATCAGAAGGTGAAGAATATGGGAGAACATTCCCTTCGATCAACATGAATGACAGATAGGATCCAAGCAGAACAGAAGCAATTGCTCCCAATAGATTTCGCATTTTGTGATATCCACCTTTTCTAGCACTATTCATCTAACATTCAATCACTCTTAATCATTTTCTTGGTATGGAATCCCTGTGTTACTGGCGTTAATATGCTACGGCCAGTATGTCACCTTTAGATTGATTAGGACAAACTGAGACTGTCGTCATGCGAGGATTCAACCGCAATCCTTTTCAGATTGCCGCGGTTGCATTCTCATGCAGAGATAGGTTTAGGTCTGCCCCAATCCCCAGAAGAGGTACACAGATAATGTCCAGTGACTTAGAGCGAGCGCTATCCAAGCTTCGGTTTGACGAACAAGTGCTTGGTTATTCATTGATGACGAAAGTTGGCAGACCTTTCGTTAGCTTTTCATTTCCTGACGAGCTCTTTCCGCGGGTGAAGGACAGCATCGCTCTCTATGAATCAGATTTGCGCCTTATGACCATCGACACCGAAAAGGGTCTCGTTGTACTATCACCAGTTGATATTAACTGGATTCTTACAGTTCTCTATGAACCGGAGCTCCAGCTGGGACTCGCAATCGCTAAGACAAAGAATGTTCTTCGATTACTTGAAGGAATTGATTTGCCTCCTCCCCCTGATGATTTTGAGGAGTCCGCAGAATCCAACTTAGAGGTTCTAGAAAGCATTGCAATTAAGGCAGCTTCTACCGAGAGCGAGCCAAGTCTCTCTGAAGCGAAACCTGAGCCGGCTGTCGAAGAAGCACCAGCGAAAGAACCAGAGCCTAAAGAAAGAAAAGAACCTGAAGAGGAACTGCAACCGCAAGACTTCACTCTGAAGTCAGATACTATACCAAAACGTCATGAACAGTACTCGAATGCCCTATCTCTGGATTCCGATTTGTACAAAGCGATGAAAGAGAAGTATCGCAATTTTGGATTCGATGTCTTAATGCTTGTTGACGACAAGACGAGTGTAGAGGATATTGCAGAGGCTATGCTACAGCCCCATGAGCGCATCATGGAATTGCTGCGCTGGGCGGCTACAAAACGAATTGTTGACCTTCCGCGTGCAGAGAAAGATCAAGAGGTCGAACGTGCTATGGGTCGCTTTGTCAAATGTCCCATGTACGAAGGCAAGGAGTCGGAAGTTGATTCAGAAGATCAGAACATTATCAGCCTCTGTGATGGGCATCATACACCAGAACAAATCGCTGAGATGACTGATACACCTCTCAATAAGGTTATTCGGACAATTGGGAAATACAGGAAAGATGGTCTTGTCATGATTGGCAGAACCTTGTAACTCACGAATTAAGTTAGAGGTCAACCCAAAATGGTTAGCGTTAAAAATCCACTACTGGTAACTCTTTACTCTCGAATTGTTGACCGGGTTTTGGCTTCCACTGACAGTATCGAAAAAGCCAACGAACAACTTCGGAAGGTGGGGCGAGATATATCTACCAACTTGTATCTCAACTCAGATATTGCCGAGAACACACCAGAAACTATCCAAACTCGAGAAGATGTATCAAAGCTAGTTGAGGTAGTGTTCAGAGCCCTTTACGACAGGAAGCCAGATGAAATCGATATGGATACAGCTCGAGGAAGTGTACGAATAACAGATGAAGAATGTGTATGGTGCCAAGATGTACATCTTGAAGGCATGAGGGGTTTTGGCTATGGAGAAATCTTCAGTGGCATCTTGGAGTCCATATTAGAACTCAAGGGTGTTGATGCCAAAGTCTTTCAAGAAATGTCTAGGGCAACGGGCTCTGACCGCTGCATATGGAATGTGCGGCTTGTCTGGTGATGCCTCTAATGATAGAAATCACAATAAAGCACTTATGAGAAGATAGCAACATTCACTATGGAGTGCTCCTGATGTCAGATAAAAAAACCATAGAATGGTGGAAGGGACGGCTCGATTCGACTGAGCTTATGAAGGCCTTTTTTGCAAAGACTTGGACAAAACTCGGTGCTAGAATTGAGGTCCTATTTCCCGATCGCGTTAGAGACCTCTACTATAGTGCTGGAAGGCTAGCCGGATTGGAAGCACAACGGGAATATTTTAAGATAGGAGAGCAGACTCCCCCTGGCGATTTCAAAGGAATAATTGAATTCATTGCTATGGCCTTGGAGCGGCTGATAGTACCTTTTGGAGAAATTGAAATAGCCAAGCTCTACAAGCTATTTCTTGATGAGGAAGCAATAATCGAAATCAAGGAGAATCCTTATGCTGCTAGTATGGAATCTGATGAGCCGGCTTGCTACTACTTGCGGGGTTTCATTGAATCGATTATGGAATACCTGACTGACTATAACCGTATTGAATACGAGACACTGCAGATTGAGGAAGAAACATGCATGGCAATCGGGGACGAAACCTGTACCTTCCACATTAAGATGAGTTACCCCCCGCGAGGATAAAGTAGGTGCTCGTACGGCGATGTAACAAACGTATCCCTTAATTGTAAAGGATAATATCTGATGCACGGTAAAAAACAATGAGTGTTGGAAAAAGTACCAAAGGACTGTTGGCTGCGACAGTAATGGTTCTCATGATGTCCGGTCTTGCGGTCTTCTTGATTTCTAGTGTTCAGAGAGGCTCAGCAGTAATTTCAGCTGACGAAATTAGTGAGGTTGCATCTATGCATCAAGCAGCTGTTGACTGTGATATGAGCTTTGCATCAATGAGGATGGGTACATCTGTAATAATGGACAACACCCTTACCAACACTCTGGGCAATATTATACCATCTATACTGGTTATAGGAACCATCTCGGTCGATGCAGGAGAAAAAGAACAGGGTGTCACATTAAGAGCGAGAATTCTGGATGAGATTGAGAATTTTCCCGGTATCCATTTGCGTGAATTGAGACGACACTTGGATTGTGCCATGGGTGCGCTTCAATACCATCTTTCTAATATGGAAGACGCCGGACTCGTAGTTTCCCACAGAATGGGCAATACGCGTCATCTCTTCATCTCTGGCTTCACATCGGAAAAGCGAAACCTAGAACTCGCTGCACTAATTCGAAATCCGACGGTCGCTTCCATTGTGGAAAAGTGCTTAACCAATTCTGAGATTACACAGGCAGAACTTAGTCGGATTCTTTCACTGGACAAGAGTTTGGTTTCATATTATGTTAGCAGCCTGTTGGACGCGGATATAGTCCAGAAGCTAAAGGTATTTGGAAGAGAGAAGCCTCTAGTTGTGAAGGAATGGGCATCGGAAGCCATATCTGAACTGGGTCTTTCTCTGAAGTGATTCAAAAGCAATCTACATGCTCTAATGACATAGGAATCAATCCGACCAAAATGTAGGCTGCGAGGAAAACAACAATGTCTGAAGACACTTTGCTTGGTAGCAATGAAGCTGATACTGAGCTTAACTTGGATGACTTGGAGGGAGCTACACATGCGGTCAGGCTGGATAAAGTCTATAGAACTTATGAACTTGGTAATCGAAAAATTGATGCGCTACAGAATGTGACTATGGAAATTATTCCAGGAGACTTTGTGGCAATCAGTGGCCCTTCAGGTTCAGGCAAGACAACATTGCTCAATATCATTGGCTGCATCGATTATGTAACCTCTGGCAGAGTTCACGTGTTGGATGTGCCAATAGGTGACTATGATGAAGCCTTCAGAGCAACCTTTAGACTAACATATACAGGTTTCATATTTCAGAGTTACAACCTGATTTCTACCCTAACTGCCCTTGAGAACGTGATGTTTCCTATGCAGCTTTCTGAGCGAGAACTCAACACCATACAGTCTGATGCTTCTGATTTGCTTGAACGGGTAGGACTGTCTCATCGCGAAGATCATCTTCCTTGGCAGCTCAGCTCTGGAGAACAACAGAGAGTAGCTATTGCTCGGGCAATGGCAAATGATCCGCCTGTAATTCTTGCTGATGAACCTACTGCCAATCTTGACGTAGATACTGCACAGATGGTTAGGGACCTGCTTACTGCCTTGAACCAAGAAGGAAAGACAGTGGTAACTATGACACATGATCAACAGTTGTTGTCGCTTGATGATGTCCGTAGATTTGAGATGGTAGACGGAGAGCTGATACCTAATGCATAGACAAGACCACGCATCACAAGATCTCAAAAGAAGACCTCTACGTACTGCTCTTGTGATGGCTACCATGACTACGGTGGTAGCAGCAACCGTTTTCTTATTCCTGTTTGGTAATGTACTGCTTGACATTACGTTCTTGATAACCTCTGAAGCTTCAACCTCCTCGCTGACTGTATTCTTTGAGGGATTCATTTGGACCTCGTTAATTCTTGTCATCCTTCTCGGTGCTGTTGTAATAACGAGTACAGTTTCTCTAGAGATGAGCAGTAGACGTAAGGATATTGGACTGATGAAATCGATTGGAACCCTGATGGACACTGTGTTTGATCACTTCATGGCTCAGGCAATGATTCTGATAATCGGCAGTCTGGTTCTTGGTTTTGCTTTTGGCACTATGTTCTACTTAGGTGGTATGATGTGGCTTGGCACCATGCTGCCAGGTGCCCAATTTACTTTTGAATTTCCTTGGTTTCAATTGCTAATTCTCGCTCTCATCTATACCGGCAGTGGTTACGTTGCAGCTCAGAAACCCATTTATGATGCTGTCCACGAATCGCCGGTCTCTGCGATGAATCCTAATGCGGCCACAGAGGTGCACAAACGAGGATTCTTTGATTCCTTTGGCCTCTCTTTCAGAGTGGCGACACGGGGATTTAGCCGCAAGATTGCCGATTCAAAGAAAATAGTAGTGGCAGTTGGCCTGAGTATTGCGCTCGCATCCCTGCTGTGGGTTGGTGGGGGTGTTGTGCAGACAACTACAGACACCTATGTTTCACGAGCGATGGGAACCAATGTGGTAGCCATAGGGAATCCAGACCTGCTAGCCAGATATTACTCCGCGTATTCCTTCTCGGGTGATACACTCAATGATTCGTTCAGTTATCTAGATGATGCGGATTTGATATCCAATGAAATGATGGACAAACTCGGGAATATGAGCGGGATTATGAAAACGGAGGCACGGCTGATTGACTATACTTCTGTCTCCGAGGGTCCCGCTTATATTCAAAATCCTGAAACCGGTGAATACGAACGGATAGGCGGTGACAGAACTGGTTCCGCTTTGATTGTAGGTATTCACTGGGAGAACTGCATATCAGACTGGTATTTCGAAGGGGAAGAGGAGAAGCTTTCTCTTGGAGAGTTTGCAGGGACACGAAAGACCGCAATTGGTGGCAGGATGGCAAACACCCTGTTCGAAGATCCTATGATACAGAGCTTGGGTGTTGAAGGGGTTTCCTTCGATGTAGCTGCGATTACCTTTGATATCCTGAATGGCGGTATGGTCGCAATGATTTCCTTTTCGGAAATGCAGGATATCTGGGGTGTATCTGGGCCGAATCTCTTTCTGGTTCAGCTGGATGACTATAATCCAACACTCATGTCGCAAATTGAGGATACCGCCTCTGACTATGGATTGGCTGTTCATCATCAACAACAAACGCTCGAAGGCAATATAGAGTACGTTGCTGGTATTTGGACCCTTCTTCAACCACTAGCAATAATGGCCTTAGCAAGTGCGTTATTGAGCTTGATGAATTATTTACTCGTATCAGTTTTTGGCAGATTACGGGACTACACCATCATGCGGTCTGTTGGTGCAAAACCGAGCTTCATTGCTCAAACCATGATTGCTGAAGGCATTGAAATGGGGATGAAATCAGGAATCCCAGCTATACTCGGAGCAATTCTTTTCAGCATATATTTTCTTGTTCCAGAGGCTGCGGTTCCATCCATTCTCTATCTTCCTATTTCTGTTGCAATGATGTTGCTGGCAGTAGGTGTAGTGGTTGTATTGGCCGCCATACCGGTATATCTCATCTTCACTTCTGAGTCTCGAAATCTGATAGTATCTGAATTTGCAATATAGAGCAATCTATTTAGGCGGTTCTTGAAGCCCCAACATGAGGATGAAGAATGCCCCCGCAAGTCGAAGATGAATTTTCTATTCACTGGATTGACGATGTTGTCGAAGAAGTCTTGGAACGTGATACCGAGCAGTACTTGCTGTCCACAGGTAAGAGTCCAAGCGGCAGCATTCATATTGGATTCATGCGGGAAATAATCATTGCAGATGTGATTACGCGAAGACTTCAGGATTTGGGGAAAAACGCGAGAATGATGTTTGTTGTTGATGATTATGATCCAATTCGTTCTTTTCCCGATGGCGTCTCTCTACCGATAGATGAATGGTCTGGCATTCCTTATTCACGGATACCTGATGAATTTGGGTGCTGTGAGAGCTTCGGAGCCCATTATGCTAACGAGTTGATTGAAACTTTTCCAGATTTTGGTGTTAATCCTGATGTTGTTTGGACAAGCAAGATTTACGAGACAGAAGAAATGCTGGAGGCTGTGAGGATATGTCTTCGTCATACTGAGACAATCAGAGAGATAATGGTCGAATATGTGGCAAGCGATTTTGATGAGAATCAACGTAAGGAATACCTGAAAGGAATGGAGTCATGGTATCCTGTATCAGTTGTCTGTCCTAAATGTGGGCATCTTCAGTCTGGCACAAAGGGTACAATTGAACCAAACAGAGTGACATACTATGATGAAGAGAAGGATTCGGTAACGTTCGAGTGTCAGGAATGTGGATATTCCGATACATTACCTCTTGAAGAAGTCAAAGTCAAGCTTACTTGGAGGGTTGATTGGCCTGCGAAGTGGTATATCTATGATGTTACATGCGAACCGGCTGGCAAGGATCATTCAGTAAAAGGAGGATCGTATGATACTGGCCTAGAAGTTTCACGTAGAGTTTTCGATAAGCAGGGCCCGGTGAAGGTTTCCTACGAATGGGTTCGTATTGGTGGTCGGGATATGGCAACTTCTGAGGGAATCATATTCACTCCCAAAGCATGGGCTGAAATCGCGCCACCAGAGGTTTACAGATATCTCATGCTCAAAACCGATTTGAAACGAGCAATAAACATCGAACCAGAACGCCTGCCCGAGCTTATCGATGAATATGACAGGTTTGAGCGACTCTACTACAGGATAGAGGAAGCCACCGAAGAAGAGATAGAGTTGGCCCGCTTGATATATCCTCTTACCCAAGTTCATTCTGTAAGTGAAGATTATACCCCTCGCCTTCCGTTCAAGTTTGCAATCGTTGTATCTCAGCTCGAGGCTTTCCTTGGACCCGAGGCCGTTATGAGCCGTTGTGAAGAGGCTATCAAGAAACAATACGATGTTGAATGTGTATCTGAAGATATGACCTCTCTTATCCGTACCCGATTGGAGAGAGCGAAGAACTGGGTGAAAGAGTTTGGTTCTAACCGTGATAGAGTGAGCATCAGGGATACAGTGTCAGAGGAATTTACCAAAAACCTTACTGCAAACGAGAGAGAGTTTCTCCGGAAGATGCTCAACCTGCTTAAAACTGGCCCACTGGAAGATGAAGAGATCCAGGCCGCAGTCTTCGATAATGCGCGGGAAATCGGTCTCAAAGTGGGACAAGCTTTTGGTGTATTTTACAGGCTCTTGATATCCCGCAGATCTGGGCCAAGACTGGGACCATTCGTAAACCTTCTAGGCCGAGAGTGGGTAGTTAATCGACTAAAGGATGTCTTACAGAGCGATTGATACCCCTCCACAAGATGTATATTATATTTCCAAATGGCGCGGCATATCTTTAAGGAAAGGGAATGATAGATGGTACTAGGAAAGCTTCGAAAACAGTATAAACGAGCTATGATGCCTATAGGGAGATTTCTTGCCAGAACTGGTTTGACACCCAACATGATTACTGGGTTGACTGTTTTAGTCGCTTTGACTAGTACATATTTCTTTTATGCTGGCTCTTTACTCATTGGCCTAGCTGTGATGATATTTGCCATCGTGCTTGACATGTTCGATGGCGCTGTTGCCAGAGCCGCGGATTTGGCAACTCCTTTTGGAGCTACTTTCGATCATACATTGGATAGATATGCCGAGTTTCTTTTCCTCCTCGGACTGATGCTAGGCCCTGCTGGTTCACCCGGTAAGTATGTTCCTTGGTTCTGGGGCTTTTTCACATTATTCGGTATGATAATGGCCAGCTTTTCTCGAGCTAAAGCTGAATCTGTTGGTGGCATGGATGACTGTGCTGTAGGACTTGCAGAGAGACAAGAGAAGCTTCTGTTGGTTATGCTTGGAATAATCCTGTTAGCTGTACCTGAAACAAATATCTGGCTGCAGATACTAGCATTTTTCCCACCTTCCGCATCAGATTTTGTAATTTCGACATTGGATATTCCAAATATACTAGCATTTTTTGTTGTTATAGTAGGCATTCTGTCTCATATTACGGTTGGGCAGAGGTTGAGCTACGCAAAGATGCAGATTGAAGCGCGCAGCGAGCCCCCCTCAGAAAGAAGTTAATCTAATCGCCTTTTCTAGGTGTGTTGTGAAAAAACCAGAAGAAAAATTGTGACTTTACAGGGCTATTCATCATCTAACGGCGTCATATCGAAAACGGTGTCTAGCGTCGTTTGAAGAAATTTTTTGGCTTCTTTCATAGCCCTACTCCCCCTGTCGGTTATTCCGTAATATTTCCTAGTGGACTCCTCTCCTTCTTCTTCCTCTATTAACCCATCTCTCTTAAGGCGGTAAATGATGGCATATCCACTGACTGTGGCAGGCGAGAACCCGAATCTTTCTGTGACAAGTTCTTTTATCTCATAGCCGTAGTGTGGTCGTTCTTGCAACAAACGAAGTATATAGATCCAGAGCATTCCTTTTGTATTGGCATCTACGAGCCTATCGATGGCCTTCGGGGGATTTTCCATATCTACGAGTTCTGAGTCAGACATCGTTTTTCCTCCTTTCTGCTTCTGTGATAACACTTGCGATACAATGGCTACCGAGATAGGGTAACGGCCCGACTGAAAGCTGGGGAATACCATATTCTCTTGCTACTTTGAGCGCATGTGAGTCGTAGCCTTTGTGGGACCCTAGAATAAAACTGTTCTGCAGAGCAGCTTTCCATGTCTGTATGCTATTTTTACCTTGCTCGTGTAAAAGCCAGAGATGTGAGGATGAATAATCAATCAAATCCTTGATGTTCTCTTCTAGGTCCAAGTCAAGAACAGATATGTATTCTGGCGGATTACCCTTTAGGGCATCTCGGATGCCTCTTGCCCAGTCTGTCTCACCCATCTTGGCTGGATTCTCTGGACTCGAAAATACGAGAGTTATACTATTGGATAGAATTGCCCTAAGTCCGATTTCCTTTGTTGGGATTATTGTTGGTCCCCAACCAAAACAAGCGGAAAGACATCTACAGAGGACATCCATTCTATTACCTGATCCGGGAAGGTCTCGGAGGAGGAAATCTCCCTTGGTTGATATATCTGGAAAAGTCAAAACAAACCTGAGAAAGATGGATATCGGCATATGGCATACCCCTATCAAAGGGACGCATCATGTGCTTGAAGTTAATCCAGACGCAAATTGCATTGTGTGTTTTGGAATCTACCTGTGATATCTGTCATTTATGTCTCTTCGGTCTTCCTCAGAGCGGATATTCACCTTACCATAATGGACAGCACAACTTATGCAGTAATACTCAGTTCTTCTGCTAGTCCGAATGTAAGCTCCCTGTTCTCGCAGCTCGCGAGCAAGCTGAGGATCAACTGGAGATACTGTTCTTGTATACTTCTTTGCTTTGTCAGCAGGAACAATTGCTCCACATTTAGAGCATTGGACTGTTCCTGTTCTGCCCGACTTGTTTTTGCTACGTCCGCCGGATCGTCTCTTTTTTGCCACTATTTGGTTCCTCTAAGATGTTGTCTGAATTAGGAACTTAAAATCTTTCAGTTTGTGTGGGATTCTTTTGGGGGTTGCTATCGATGGAGTTCGATAGTTTCTTGGACGATGTCTATGATATCCCCATTCCTCTCTATAACATTGCTGTCTATTGTCCTCTCTATTTGATCTCTAAGAACCGGCATTTCTTCCCCTCGAAGACCTCGTAGGCTGGCTTCAACAGACAGGCCAAGGGTAAAGAGATTGTACCCTCCTTCCAAAGTCCAAAACGACCCGATGGCACTTGTTGATTCAACAAGGTGAGACACCTCTTTTCCAAAGCGCCAAAAGGTGCTTGAATCTACATTCATGTTACCGACTGGGTCCGCGTAGTGGGCGTCATAACCCGCTGAAACTCCGATCAAAGAAGGCTCGAATCTTTGGATGGCTGGTACAATGATTCTTTCGAGTGCTTGCTCGTAGGAAACATCGGGTGACATATCTACTAGCGGGATATTGATATTAGTCCCGACAGCATCTGCATGTCCAATTTCGTGATAATGCCCTACTCCACACATATCGTAATCGTATTCGTGGATGGAAATATACTGTACTTTCTCTTCCGAATAGAATATTTCAGAGGTTCCATTGCCATGATGATTATCAAAATCAAGAATAGAAATCCGTTCTATTCCCTCCTTTTGTAATGCGTGCTTAACTGCGATAGCCATGTTGTTGAAGAAACAGAGGCCCATTGGCGACGATGTTGATGCATGGTGACCTGGCGGCCTTATCAGTGCAAATGCATGTATTGCATCCTGCTCGGTAACCATTTGCATGGCTCCAATACTGCCTCCAACCGCACCAAGGGCACTTCGCAGCAGTCCGGGGCTTGCATATGCTGATTCTCCTAACACACCACTTCCGAGGTCACTCATTATCGTAACGCTGTCAAGCACATAAGGGGTATGAACGTCCAAAATCTCTCGTGGTGATGCACGTGGCACTTCAACAATATCCGAACTGGTTAGAAGACCGCTTTTGAGCAGATGGTCTTCGATAATTTCTACTCTTAGAGGTGTTTCGAAGGCCTCCAAGTGGGGCTTTGGGAAGGGAGCTTGATGGAGACCTATGTCTCTATTTGTTACAATCGTGACATTTCTGTTAGCCAATCTGATTACCTCTCTCAACTGGAATTTCTTCCACCTGCATGACATAACGATAAAGCGTGTTCAATACTCGGTCTGAAACAATTGATTTCTTGGTCCGTTCTAAGCCCTTTATGGTCTCTCTTTTTACTAAATACTGGAAGAATGCATTTGCGGAGGTGAATTTTCTCTTTTCCTTGGACCAAAGATAACCTCCCTGCTTGAAAACTTGAGAGTTCGCTTTCATAAATTTCGTGCAAGCTTCATCCATCTTTAACGGGGGCCCCTTTCGGTCATACTCCGGCGAGATATTGGCTTTTTCCACCACAATACCAAGAGCGAATCTATCATTTTCAAAATAGACTTCAGCTAGAGTCTTCCCAAATCTCTTCTCGCCGGTTCTTTCCTCTTTCATGCGTGCAACAATTTTGCTCGCTAGCTTGTATAGCTTATCCCTCAAGATGGTGTAGTGCACTGGTTGGACTGATTGAAATTCAACAGAAAGTGAGTGAGGCTTCAGCCACTGTGGTAGTGGCTCTGTGGGAATTTCTCCCTCAATCAGTAGATGAACCATGTTATGTTCTTCTGCCCTTTTCGCAGTCTTCAGTAACTCATCACAACGCAATTTGAGCCATTTGTATCCTCTCGAATCGAAACTAGCTGCAACGTTTCTATCATAATCCGTTGGGTCAATTATGAAGATGTAGTCGTCATGAAATTCATGTTTGTTCTTCAGCTCATCGAGAGACCTATCCGCAGGGTCAATAGGTTTCTTTTCTAATGCTTTGATTTGCCTAATAGCCCCTTCAAAATCACCAGAGTTGATGACTAAGAGTTCCAGAGCGTAACCCGTAAATCCCATTCTTCCAATAGCGCATTTATCTCCGTATACGTGAGCAGCCCTGACGAATGATTTGAGTATCCGAATATCTGATCGCATGGATTTCTTCAAATGTTTGATGATATAGCTAGTGTGATGGAGTGTTCGATCCACCGCCGTAATTGTTCCTTCTGCTGCAATCTCATCTCTTGACAAATTGAAGCAACAAACAACATCAATCTCCTGTCCTTCCAAGTGAAGCGAAAGGTAAGGATGCTCAGAATAGATTTTTTGGAGTTTGGTGGGGTTCAGCTCTTTGAACGCAGGGTAGAACCAGTTATCAACAAATCCATCCAACAATTCAGTGAGCTTTCTGTCTCTCTCATCTTGGGATAAAGAGAGAATCCTATCATAATCGCTTGGATTCAAAGCTACAAACAAATCGATATCTGAGGATCCTTTAAGCTGAGTCTGCTTCTTACCTGTGGAACCATGGGCTTCTATGGTTTCATACTTAATTCCCCGCCGTTTCCCATACGTTTCCAATTGATTAGAAAGTCTAGCTATCATTTTCTGTTGGTTAAGAATTTCTTCTTTGGTAGGCGTGATTTTGTTCAGGACTTTTTTCCTGACTTCTTCATCCAGTAATGCACCCACTATTGAAACCCGAAGAAAAGGAGATGGCTGAGGGTCTATGAATCTTGGCTTTCTGTTTTCCTGCAGGTAGGCTTCTTAAACCATTCAAATTTAAATTGCCATATTCAGTCAGTATGAGAGAGATTGCACAAGAGGGACTTGAAGTGCCTGGAATCACGCCTATTGTCGTTACGATTCTCAAGCAGCAGGACAGTTACCTCTTCATGAAGCGTAAGAGAGCTCCGTATGAGAATTTGTTAAGTCTTGTTGGTGGAAAAATCGAGCCCGGTGAGCATGTCAAGGAAGCTGCACTCAGGGAGGTACAAGAGGAGACAGAGGCAACGTCTGTGAAGGAATACAAATACCAGGGACTCGTTTCGGAACGCCTTGTTGATACGGCAGGAAATCTCTTGGAACATTTCTTGATTTTCGTTAACAGTGCTGTGGTTGATGATTTCAAGGAAAACCATCGGGAAGGAACAATTGGCCCCTTTAGTGTAGATGATATTAGGCAACGAAAGGATGAATTGATACCCAGTGATTGGCAAATGTTTGCAACGTTTGAACTCAATAACCCGGTGACTCGATCATACGAGGCCGAGCTTACAAAATCCGGATCTGACTATATACTGGGATATTTTCGGAAGGTATCACGTTGAAGATAGGAGATACCGAGATTCATGCTGTAGCCTCTGAAAGCATGGGTGTAAGGTCGCTCTGTACTCAAGTTACAACTCCTGACATCACCATTCTCTTTGATCCGTCAGCTGGTCTGGCAATGCGTTTTGGTTTGGAGCCGCACCCTCTGGAGTATGATGCTCTGAAAACCGCTCTTGCAGACATTTTTGAATTGGCAAGAAAATCCGATGTACTCTCAATATCGCACTATCACTATGATCATGTTCGGCCGACGTTTACAAATTATCGCTATAACTTCAGTTCGCTAGAAGACACCAATCACATGTTTGAGAACAAGCGAGTCTTGCTCAAAGACCACCGTGATAACATCAACCCATCCCAGCGGAAGAGAGCTTACTATTTCAGAAAACATGTTGGCGATGCTGCTGAGGAACTGGTCTGGACGGATGGTAGAGAATTCGAATTTGGTGATACGACCGTTTCTTATAGTGAATCGTTACCACATGGCCCTGACGCTAAGCCATTGGGCTATGTGGTCGTCACCTGTGTAAAGCACAAGGACGCCACAGTAGTTTTTGCGCCAGATATTCAGGGCCCATCGAACAGGAAAACTCTGTCATATCTGTTATCATTGAATTCGGATGTCATGATAGTCGGTGGCCCGCCGATTTATCTACCGAGACATTTATTTGATGAACAAAATCGACAAACAGCTCTCTTTTGTTTGGTTACGCTTGCAAATGCTGTGGAAACACTAGTTGTGGACCATCATCTCATGCGCTCACTTAGTTGGAAAGAATGGCTCAAGCCAAGTATGAACGCCGCAGAGGAAAGCGGCAATTGCGTCTTGTGTATGGCTGAGCTGGAACGCGAAGATATCAGCTGTCTAGAAGCGGATAGACAGCGCTTGTATGAAGAGCGCCCTCCAAGTCAGGATTTCATCAACTGGACCAATGCAACAGATGAATATAAGCGGCTCAATGAACCACCACTCTAACTTAGCCATATCTGCAAAAAACATACATATCACTACCAGTTGATATTTACAATATAGAAGCAAAGCGCAAGAAACTTGGGCTAAATTGACTAACAGAAGTTAGTAGGATGAATGTGTGCTTGTTGAAATGGATTATGTTCAACTTATTAAGGCAGGATGGGAACATTTCTGCAGATATCGAGAACCTATACTCGACAGTGCGCAATTGCTTGGTTACAGAGATGTCGCTGTTGTTCCGACCGAATCCGATTGGACGGAGTGGCGTTGGCTATGAGATCAAGAACTACGATTAGCAACCGGGTGGGCAAGGAGTGTGCTATGAATGAAGGAGCTGACGAACGGAATTCTTGCTACAGTACTGGATGGTAGAATCAGCCTTGGAGCGCTCCAAAATGATGTGGGCTTCAAAGAAGGAGAAACTGTTTTACTCATTGGAACGCGAAGCAATTTTATCCGGTTGATTCCGGTTCAAAACTCCGAGATTTCTTTGCTGCGCGTATGTGTCATGGTTTCATCCTTTGAGGAGGTTTCACACCTTCTCCTGAAACGGATGCGAGAACTCAAATTACGCCTAATTCATTCAACAGGCTTTTGTCCATTAAGTGACAAATGTGTATGGGAAGGTTACTTTTCTAGAAAACCAGAGGATAAAATGGAAGACTTTCGAGGTTGGTTGGACCAGCTCGATGTGGTATTAGAGACCGAGCTCCACCACCTCCACGAATAGCCATAGTAGTGTGTGACCAAGATGGAATACGCTGAAGGTAAACCGACAAAAGAGGTCATCCAACGGTTCAAGGAAGCAACAAAAGAAGCTGCAGACTATCTGACGAGCCAAGACTACCAGCAAGCGATAGCCCTGTATTTCGATGCCAGCCAGTCAGCTGATGCGATGACACAGCGTTTTCTTGACTTAGTAATCAAAACTGCTCCGAGTAATGCTCATGCTACTTTACTTATTGAATTTTTAAGCTGGCGTTTGAGATACTTGACAGCTCAATATGATTATCACCTCTCTGTGGCTCAGACCCTCGATGGCCTCCCACGTGAGGAGTGGCTAGCAAGGGTTGAAACCGTTCTGGCTCTGTCCCAAAGTCTGGTTGGCAAGTTCTTGCCTCTTCTGGAAGAATTGGAGGACGAATCACTTCGAGCACGAGTCAACAGTGTGCTTCGAGATTGGTTAGGTGGTATCCGTAAACTCGTATCTAATCTGCGCGGGTGGAGACTATCCAGTTCTCAGGCTCAACAAGTCCTTGAATGGGCTCTGGATAACGGACTTGACAAAATCTGAATGAACGGTTTTCTGGTGTTCCGCAAAAAAGAGGATGCTAGAATCATAAAATGAGATTCCGCTATTCCTGCTCGCCCATGCCCTCGACAAATGCTACAGCTATTTCCGTGTCAGCCAGCTGATAATGACTGTCAACATAAACGATGAGGTAGTGATCTTCGTGTTTAATCACAAGAGGTGCTGGAAATCGCTCTACTTGTTTTAGGGTGTCAGTTGGCAGCTTCCAGTATATTGTCTTCTTGCAAACTGGACACCGGAACCACCTTAGCCCTTCAGACATTCATATCACCAGGCGCGTTGTTGCGCAATTCTGAACCCATACTAAAAACGTTATTGCATATTTATTGATTCTTAAACATAACCGGTTTAGTTGTGGTAAAAATCTTTCTGAGGTAACCTTCAAAACTGCGAAAGTTTTGATGGTTACAGACAAAGTATATCAGTCTAGTTCCATATCCCAAGCTCCTGGATCCTCCAGTTCACGGCTTTGTATAGGTCCTTTTCTTCGTTTCAGCCTCGACAGGTCGAAGCGGTCCGAATCAACTATCAGTTCGAGGGCTTCCTCATCAAGAAATGCAGGAATGTGTCCATTTCTTGTGCCTCTTCTGACAAGCGATTCCACTACATTCTCTGACAACCCTGTGCTTTCTGAAAGGCTTGTAACAGTTACAGCCGCTTCAGATTCTAGAGAAGTTCGCACAAATCCTTCAAAGGTCAATGTAAAAATTTGTCGAACTTTCTTCACCCCTTTCCTATCGAGCACTCTCTTTAGAGCAGATTCGATGTATCTGTCAGCATCACCGAACTGATATTCAAGAAGCATCAAGGCAAGGTTTGTTTTTTCCTTTGCAGTTCCTTTCAAGGTCTCTACTGACGCATGGATAAGCTCCTTGGCGAAATCTATATCTCCTCCAACGATGGCACAGAACGCCCCCTCAATGAAGTGTTGGGGGTTCTTGTCTTTCTCTGCAGCCATAATATGCCCTTCAGCAGCTATTTGATAATCAAGTTCAAACTTCTCGTATTCTCCTTGTCTTATCCACGCCATTGCTCCCTTGAGGAGATAGTCAATTGCAGTACTGTACTCATGGCACAACATCCCGTGTTCGTACGCTCTTTCATACGCTTGAGCAGCCTTCACAAACGATTCCCAGCGGTTCCAGCATTCTGCTGTCTTGTAGAATAAATTCATAGCAACTTTGTTTTTACCCTCTTTGGCTCTTGCCTCTGCAATAGCCTGAGCTTCCTTACAATCCTCAATGGCCATGGATTCCTACACACTCTTCATTTTCTGACAAATTCTCTCTATTGCTCCAAAACCTTAGCCACTGCAAATTATCCGCAATTTTCTTTACTTATCGGAGGTGATTACGCCATCTTTCATACGAAGGATTCTCTGGGCGAATTTTGCCAGACTTTCATCGTGCGTAACAAGAATTACAGTCATACCTTTTTCCTTGTTCAGCTTGGCGATGATTTTCATGATTGACTCGCCACTTTCTGAGTCAAGATTGCCCGTGGGTTCATCGCAAAAGAGAATCGGCGGATCATTAACAAGTGCACGAGCTATGGCTACCCGTTGTTGTTCTCCGCCGCTAAGTTGGCGTGGAAAATGATCTTTACGTTCTAACATATCAACTTCGCGCAATACTCGAAGGGCCTTCGCTTCCTGTTTCTTCTTGTTCAATTCCTCATCTGGCCACAAAACTGACTGTACGTTCTCAAATGAGGTCAAATCTTCGATGAGGAGGAATGATTGAAAGACAAATCCAATCTTCTTTGCGCGGAGGCGTGGAAGGTCCCTTTCACTGACCAATGTTACATCAACGCCATCAATCAGAATTCGACCAGAAGTTGGCTGTTCGAGTCCAGCCATGACATGCAAGAGAGTTGACTTACCACATCCAGATGGTCCATGGACCGCCACAAACTCGCCCGGGGCTACTTCTATATCAACACTCTTGAGTGCAGCTACTGTCTTCTTTCCCCGACCGTACTCCTTGTTCACTTCTTCTGCTCTTAGGATTGGATTAGTCATGCCTATTCCTCCCTTAGCGCCTGCATAGGCGGTATTTTCATCATGCGGTAATGTGCTAGACCGACTCCTGGAAGCTGTAGCACTACGATATAGATGAGTGTAACGAGCATTGGCTGCCATTCGACTGCGATAAGGTCCAGTAGCATTTGGAGGAGTCCTGTGTCCAACCCCTCAAAATAGGCAACCAACCCTAGGATTTCGACACTGACTTGGAAAACTAGGAAAAACGCGGCTAATGAAACGACAACCACCTCACCTACCACCAGAAGCATCACATCGTGATTTGTCCAGCCGATGCATTTGAGGATGCTTACATCACGCTTACGGAACTGCGATATCAATATGGCATACACTGTTGCAACCACCAGCGCAGTCAGGGGCCACAAGAGCATTTCCAGAAGGGAACCAGCTGAACCTTGAATCCCTTTTGCTACCAGCACGATGAGTATTGAATAAATGACTATGAATGAAAGAACGCGTCTCTTCGATCGAAAGGCTAGTTTCATACTCTTCAGAAGAATTCCCAGATTCATTATTCTCGTGCCCCGTTTTCTCTTTGAATTGTGCTACTAAAGTATATTGTGTTAGTTGTTTCGCTTATATATTATTCCTGATTAGGCCCCTATTCGGAGGTCTCAGCACGCAGCTCTTGTTTAGCTGGCATGCCCTCCTCCGGCCATAGTTCTTTCTGCAGGAGATCTCGTATTGCAACTCGTATAGCTTCGCTACGGGAAGGATACATGCCTAGTTCAACAAGCTTGTCTAGCGATTTAATGTAAAGTTGATTCATTTTTACTGTTACCAATTGCATCTTCGTCATCCTCCCGGCGTAAAATTCTAGCTCTTCGTAGCGATATAATATCTTCTGGTTCGTAGTGTAATGGAGAAAATAACGCGCCAATCCTGATTGTCTAGATGTCTCAATGCGCAGTGATTGTCTGACCCGAAAAAGGCTATATGTATCATATAGAAATAAGGCCTAAACGCTTCCCTTGTACCAACATGAATTGTCTAAGACGAAGGCTATGGGATGATTGAAATGGATTATTCGGTGTCAAATTCACCATCTCAAGATTTCCACGTTGTACGAAAAGTGGTCATGATAGGAGCTGGAGGTAGCGGAAAGACCGCTCTAGTCAACCGATTTCTAACCAACCGCTTTACTGAACAATACATAGTAACCATTGGAAGCCAATTCGCCGTGAAGATAGTACCGGTAAACGATTCAAGTGGCAATGAGAAGCGAGTTAAGCTTCTCATATGGGATTTGGCAGGACAAAAGCGATTTGACTTCATCCGAAACAGCTACTATCGCGGGGCAAAGGGAGCCTTGCTGGTCTTCGACACCACCCGGAAATCAACATTCAATGTTCTTGACAATTGGATTGCAGAAACCGAGAAAGCCCTAGACGAGTCCATTCCAATCATTGTACTGGCCAACAAAGTTGATTTGGACGATCAACGGACTATCAGTTCCGAAGTAGCTCGTGAATATGTTATCAAGAAGGATTTAGCGGGGTATCTGGAAACCAGTGCCCTAACAGGTCAGAACGTGGAAGAAGCTTTTGAGATGCTTGCAAAAAACGTGGTACTGTAAACCTACCCATTCTTGCTTCTTATATGCCGAAAATCATGACTAGATGATATTATTCTATATTCTTTGATTGGTCCTGCCGATAAGCATAATTATAGTGAATTCCTGCGTGATAGCACAAGAAGGATGAAGTGTAATAATGGACTTAGATATCGATTTTTTGGAGCGTCTATGCAATGCCTTTGGCCCTAGTGGTTTTGAACATGAGGCTCAGAGGCTTGCACGAGATTATGGAGAGGAATTTGCAGACGAAGTGTTGTATGATAGGATGGGCTCTGTCATTTTCAAACGCGGAGATTCTGGACCAAAAATCATGCTTGCAGGGCATATCGATGAAATAGGCTTCGTTGTTACTGAGATAAAAAAAGATGGTTTCTTGAAATTCCACAGCTTAGGAGGCTGGTGGGATCAGACATTGCTAACTCATGAGGTTGTTATCAAACCATCTAATGGGGACGACAAAATAATCGGGGTGATTGGGGCCCCACCTCCACATGTGCTGGATGATGAAACAAGGAAGAAACCAGTTAAAATGAAAGACATGTATATCGATATTGGCTGCAGTTCCAAGGAGGAAGTAGAGGGGTTAGGTATCCAAGTTGGCGACCCAGCTGTACCCCACGCACAATTCCGAACAATGGATCGGATTCGGAAAGAGGAAGACGATGATAATGAGGAAGAAACTACTCATGAAACCATCGTCGGGGTGGCAAAAGCCTTCGACGATAGAATTGGTGTTTTCATTGTGTTAGAAGTGTTACGTCGTCTTAGCACCAATAACCTGAATCATCCCAATACCATTTATGCTGTATCCACCGCACAGGAAGAAGTGGGTCTTCGAGGAGCTAGGACGGCTGCACAAATGGTCAAACCTGATTTAGGTTTCGCCCTCGACGTTGACATATCCGGTGATGTTCCCGGTGCAAAAGATCTCGTCCAGAAGATGGGCAATGGCGTCTCGATTTCTGCTGGCGACGGTTCAATGATACCGAACCCTAGATTTAGAAGATTCGTTTTAGATATCGCTGAGGAAATTGGCGTGAAGCATCAGCCGGCGTTCTTGAAGAGTGGTGGTACAGATGCTGGTATTATCCATATAACCGGCATGGGTGCCCCCTCATTGTTCATAGGTATACCCACAAGACATATTCATTCTCATCATGGAATGCTTGATTTCGATGATGTGGAAAACGCTGTGAGGTTATTAGTCGAGGTTATCCAACGACTTGATGAAGATAAAGCGAAAAGCTTCACGGAAATATAGATGGGGGAAAGGCTAGGGTACTGTTCTGTACACCTAGCGCTCTCTTTCTCCAGCTATGAATTCATCTACTCTCTTTCGTGCCTCAAAGTCATCAATTTGATATCTTGGGTGTTTGAACGAGTATGAACTGATGCTTGAGAGTTCGCCACCTACACCCCGGTCAAGTGCTATCTTTATTGCTCTGGCCACATCAATGATGACTCCAGCACTGTTTGGTGAGTCCTGAACTGAAAGCTTGAGATCCACATCTACTGGAAGGTCTCCGAACGAATTGGCTCGCATGGAGATGTAGCATATCTTATTATCGTCAAGGAATGGGACATAGTCACTCGGACCGATTTTGGTCGGTAGATGATACTTGACGCAGCTTGTGACCGCTTCTGTCTTACTGACTCGCTTGCTGCTCAGCCGATCCTCAACCTGCATATTTTCGAAGTCAGTATTACCTCCAATATTCAGCTGATATGTATTATTAACAATCAGACCACGCTTGTCAAACAGCTGTGCCAAGACTCTGTGCAGAATGGTAGCACCTAGCTGGCTTTTGATATCATCACCAGCACATGGTATGCCTTTCTCCCTGAACTGCGTGGTTATTGGGTCATTCGGGTCGGAAACAATAAACTCGGGGATAGCATTGACAAATGCAACACCGGCTTCGAGAGCCGCCTTTGCATATATCCGTGCCCCTTCAGCGCTTCCCACAGGTAGATAGTTAATCAACATATCGGCTTCTGCTTCTTTGAGCTCTTCAGCCACATCAACGGGCTCAATATCATCATCATAGGCATAGAATGAATCCATCATGTGGTCTGCAACACCATCCGAAATTGGGCCAGGTAATACCTCGACACCTGTTTTGGGTAAATCAGGTACAAAATTCTCACAACAATTTGGGTCTTCCCAAATTGCTTCAGAGATATCTTTGCCTATCTTCCGCTCATTTGCTTCGAAAGCCGCCACAAACTTGAGGTGTTTCGGAAAATATCCCCCAAAGTCAACATGCATTAGGCCCGGAACCTCTTCATCTGCTTTTGCATCTTTGTAGTAATGCACACCCTGTATGAGTGCAGAGGCACAATTTCCCAGTCCAGCTATGGCTATACGTACATCGTCGCCCATATGTAACCATCCTTGTTTTGTAACTATTATTTGGTCATAAAATAGTTATCGTTTATTAAATGCTACGGCGTGTCTTCTTTCTCTGGTTCATAACTAGAAAACAGCATTTTCCGTACCCCCTCAACGGTCTTGGGCCCTATTCCGTGAACTTCTCCCCATTCGTCTGTACGTGTAACAACCTCGAAAGGGCTCCCGAATTTTTCCAAGAGTTGTTTTGCTCTGACAGCGTTGATGTTAGGGAAACCTGCCACAAAGAACTCCTGTTCATCGCTCATGCTATCAAGCCCTTTCCGGGTCCTAATTACAGGTAACCGCGTAACCTCTCTTTCATCCCAGTCTTGTTCATTTAGGATACCGAAAAGAAGTCCAGCTGAATGAAGCGCGTTGAAACCCTCTAGAATATCAATACCGCGATCACGTATGCTATCAATCAATCCATCCAGCGAATTTGGATGGATGAAACTTGCACGCTCCATGGTCACGTAATATCCCCCTTTCTTTTTCGTCTTCTTTGAAGAAAAGGGGATATACACACATCCTTTCATCGGGTCGCGGCGGACTGCAAGCAAGTTCTCAATGAGTAAGTATGGTTGCTCATATTCAAGAAGAGCGTCCATCTGTTTCTTAAGACGTGGGACGCCAGATTTGCTTCCTGTCAAGGTATGCACAAGATCATTTACGGTTTTTCGCTCGATTGCAATCCCGTCAGTGCCTAGAACATCGCCAATCGGCAGCTTTTCTACTGTATAGTTAATTTCTTCTTTGTCCAACATGGACATAAGATGCTTCACTGCGTTCTTCCGCTTGCCCTTCGTTTCGTGGACATCTATAACTATGTCCGGCACGTTGCCGTAAATGTCAGATTGCATGCCTATTCCTCACCAAGGAGCGTCATAGAAGATGCCATTGCGATTTCTCTTGCCAGTCCACTATTATTCGCTGATCCAATTACTACTACATCCCCATCCTTGGGTCGCAAACTATCCATAATTAGTAGTGTCTCGTCTTCGTATTTGAGGAGAGGGTTGAAATTATTCGGCGGCATGAGCAGCAGTCCCTCCTTGCAGACCAATGTTGTTGCTCCTGCTTCACCATAGCCTCCTTGGATTATTGCTTCATCACGTTGTCTTATACCATCCGTGACCTCTTCCGCCTTCTGTTTCACCAAATTGCCGTAGGAGATTTCATACATTGCGAGCCCTTCAACATCCAGATAGAGCCCTCGCGGAATATCATTGATCATTGCCTCGAATATCTCTTGACCTGTATGTGTCAGTTTCTGCCCTTGTCGTCCCTCGGCTGTGATGTAATCCCTTTCTCCTAGGCGTCTTAGCAGAGTTCTGGCACTCCCCTCACCAATTGACATGGTGTCACAGAGTTCGTATCGCCCAAGGGGTTGTCTTCGACCAATCATCACAATTGCAACAGCAACATGGTGCGGTTTGAAGGCGGGAGACACACGCCCCTCCGCTGGCTGTACAAGCTTCTTAATCTGTTCTTTCCAATGCAAGAGTTCATCTACCCCTCTTTTATCAAGTGAGATGCTTCCACAGTTTTCGGATTGTTTGTGTCATCATTTTTGATAACGGGCTCCCATATATCATTACCAAACTCCCTTCTTATGGTTGACTCAAGTTGGGGAACGACAATCCCAAAGAGGAAAGCATTTGATAGTACATGAATCACCATAAGGGGCAGTCCCACTATAAGTGCGGTGGCGTAGGGAATACCTGTTGACAGCGAATATCCAAGATTTGTTACCGCATCAAAATAGATTGTTAGAAAAGCACCGAGTATAAAGAACTCTAATCCGTTTCGTTGTGATTGCTTTAAGTTGGGCCCTGAATGTCCGAGAAGGCTTCCAACTATTACAATCAAAAGCCATCCTAACACTTGACTAATCCATATCTGTGGAATAAGCCCACCCCATGGATTCAATGATCCATAGAGGGCAGCCGTTATCAACATGCTGCCTATTCCCATTTTTAGTCCGAATACTAGCGCTGTGACGAAGAGAATGACTGTTCCTAGCTCAACATTGGGGATACCAACAAGTGCATACATGCCTATGAGGGCGAGCGCGGTCATTAGGGAGGCAATCGGAACGTACCGCGTTCGGCGGATGTGGTACTGCTCTAAATGCCCCCGATTCATGTCTATCCCTTCATTACTGCAGGATTATCCCTCTCGTACCTTGATTATGATAATAATTGCAACAACAGCGATTACTGCAATCCCCACAAGTGCAAGAATGGAGCTCGGAGATGGTGGGGCTATCATTTCAAGCGAAAGACACAGATTGTAAGGTGTACCAAACGAGTAGCTAGTGTTTGCCCATACAAGGACCCCTGTTTCACAATCGTATGCAAGATGGGTAATCTGTGGTTGGGCATATCCAGAAGAATCCTGTTCATAGTCGAAGGTGATGCACTCATAGCTTGTGTCATCTACTTCAATCGCTTGCTCTGATACAATCATTGTCCCGTTCATATAGTTCCCTGATACTCTTTCTGCAGAGGCTCTGGCTGTTTCGTTTAAGATTTGCATATTTTCGTCGCCTATTGGTACGACCAGCCCGGGGAAGAAAGGTGTCAAACCCCAGACTCCAATGACGAGTTCCCTCGCGATGGTGGTATCATTGGTGGTTATGGTTAGATTGCCAATGTGTAGAGTACCTTCGACAACGTCAGTAATGTTGGTGATGCGGAAGGTCATTGAAGATTCCTCCTCTGTCATCCAAGCTCCTTCACCGCTCCATCCCCACTCAACTGGTACATCTGGGCTTTCTTCAATGCTCCATGAAATGGTAGTCTCGCCATTTGACGTGGGTTGGAGGATTGTATGGTACTCAGTGGTTGACATAAGGGGGGTGAAAACCAAAGTTATCATTAGTAATGCGATTATTGTTTTGTTGATCATTTTCGTGTCTCCTGATGTACATACCTAATATTGCAGATATCCCAATAATTGGCAGAATTATCAAAGCAAGAAGGGCTAAAGGATCACTGCTGTTTTGTGTGGCGGCAGTATACTCTGGTGGAATTCGGCGCCAAGCAACTGTGTCATTGTCATTGAGATCGTATTTGTTTGCTGCCACCGATCCCAGATGACCATTTACCCAGTATTGCCACCATAGACCAGTTTCTGCCTCGTTTGTCACACCTGCTATTGATGTCACAAAGGCTCGGTCTCCATACCAATCTACTTCGACTGATGTGACGTTTCGAATCGCATCAAGAACAGTTTCTGCCTCTACCTGAGAATAGACTAGTTCTGTTCCGTTGCCAAAATCGATTGTCAGTTCTATTCTCGCGGCAGCTGGTACATGATTAGATGTACTGATTTTGGTTATAGGAGCAAAGAAATGCGTAAAGGATACAAGCAGGCAAACGAGGACCAACGCCCTTTTCATGACATTTATCCACCAAATCATAGGATATGTTATCCTACAATGGGTCTCGTGGAACATATAAGACTTGTCATCTTCTCACGAATTATCAGATGAACAAAAGAGTTCAGAAAGAGGCGGCAAAATTAGTCGCGATGTGATTTGATGTTGAAACAAAAAGTGAGATGGCTCACAGAGATTAATGGAGCCCCCTATGTTCTCTTCATTGAAAGTCTTCTTCAGACACTTGCCAGACAGATATCCTACAGATAAGCCAATACCTGATAATCTGATTTCTTTGATATAGATTCCTGGACACTACAGATACTTATGTAACGATTATTCTAATGCGAAGTGATTAGCGACAAGCTTTTTATCGTAGCTCACGTTCGATACAAATGTAGCTCACGTTCAGTACTAACGTAGATTTAAACAACCCAGCTGTTCGTAGGCCCGAAGAGGGAAGAAAAATGCCTGTCGCCATGCTGTTGATTGACTGGGATAGCAAGATAGGGGCTGTTCTCAAGGCCAAGGTGCCGGAGGATTTTGCCGAATACTATCAAGAAGACCTTAACACTGAAGCCATGCGAATTTTTACGTCTCATGCAATGGGAGAAGCTGCAGCTGGATTCTCCACACTTTCGGTTCGCATCGGTGGAGAAGAATACAATGTTGCTTCGTATTATACCGGTATTGTACGAGAGGAAGAACAATACTGTATATCGTTGTTACTAGGTCCTTCAGAGGATCCGAAGGTATACGAGGCTGCAATCACATCAGTGGTTTCCCCACTCATGAGCGCAGTCGTATCGATGACCGATGCAGAGATGCAAGAAGAGCTTGAGAATACGTATCGCCGGATTATTCGCCTTGCAGGAATGGCTGACGAGTCCAGACTGGCCCGACTGTTTGCTGATGAGGTTTCTCGGGCCGTATTTCCAAAGCTGTGGAAAGGGGGCATCTCAAAGGAGGATCTTGAAGAATGGCTGAAGATGGTCACAGGACTCCCTAGTGTCAGTGTTGATTCGATTCTTGCTCCCTTTGAAGAGCTCGGGATAGCAAAAGTAGAATGGGTTGATGAGATAGGCAGAACTTGCGTATTTATGATTAAAGATTTAGAAGTTTTCCGAGCACCACCATTACTGTCTATGGAAGCTGCTTCTGAAGTTCTTGACCCTGAGCTAGCCGCTGAATACAAGACTGAAGTGCTTGAGTTCCTGACCGAATGGCAAAAGACTGCGGAAGACACGGTGGCAATAGCAGAAATCCTGTCAGATCCCGACTGCTATGACGTGTTGAGCATTCTTAGACAACGTCCAATCAATATTCCGGAGCTTGAAGCAACGCTTGGTATTCCGCCAAAGGAGCTGAGACAGGCTATACAGACTCTGAAAAAATACCGTGTTGTATCTGAGAAACGCCGCAAAGAACCGTCTGGCGAATACGATCGCTGGCTATTTTTACTGAACGACATCCGTGTACGGCTGTTCTTCCCAGAGTACTTCCTGCAGACTCTTGTTCAAGAGCTTGAGAAGGATCCGGAAGACACACGGCAGATGGAGATGGTCGAACAGCACCTGCGATTGCTCAGAGACAATTTCCCCCGTTGACTTACGGGTGATTCATCTACTGATTAATAACTTCTTGTTGACTGGTAGAACTCTCTTGTTGTCCAAGATACATGGTTTTTCCCTACGAAGTGAAACCTGTAGCGAAACACGCACGGTTCCAAAATCAGTTCAGGTTTTCTTGCATTAATTCCCTTGAACAGTTGGGAAAACAATTCCAGCTGCAACGTATGACATGTATCTTGGAAAATGGGTGCTCTAAGACTGGAAAAGGCCTGCTGATACGAGTCGCCTGTTTTTCTATTCGCTTGTGCCTGATTCTATTTTACATCTACCTCAAAATGGATGTGCCTGTACTTCTCCCTATAGTTGAATTTCTTCTTGTAGAATTGAATTGCTTGTTGATTATCAGCTTCAACGGAAAGACTTGATTTTGACACCCCTCGCTTCGTAGCTTTACGTAGAGCAGTTCCAAGTAGTATGGTTCCATAGCCCTGGTGGTGAAACTCTTCAGCCACCCCTATTCCAAATACGAAGAAATCGGATGGGTTCGTTTCCCACCCCGTACAATATCCAATAGGTTCGTTCTTTTTATAGGCGAGGAGGCCGATGAATCCCGGTTTCTGACGAAACGTGGAGAGGATATCAACACTCATTGGCTCGTAAAGGAGTGAATCCCTGAAAAGTGAATCCTGCAGTTCTTTCCAGCTTTCTATATCCTCTTGTAACTGGATTTCACTGATGTGTAACTCAGTATCCTCTTCATGAGTGAGTGAATCATCCACAATCGTGGTACACATTCTAATTCTTGTCTCGACTCTTTTGAAACCTTGTTCTTTGGCGAGATTTAGGGCGTAGGGACGATAACTTGGAATCATCGTTCTAATTTTTTTATATTCGCGAGACCTAGCTTCTTTCAGAACCTGCTCAAACAGTCTTGAACCAATACCTTCTCCTCGGGAACTCGGTCTTACGTTGACAGAGACACCGATAGCGGCTGTGCCAATTTGATAGATTCTTCCCATTCCAACGATCCGTCGCTGAGGCCCCCATGCAAGAACAAGATTCCTTTCTATGTCAAGAGATGCATATTTCTCTCGAAAGAATGCTTTGTCTTTAGGGCTAAACTCTGGATTATCATATCCTTCAACAGCATTGTATAGGTCAGCCATTCTCTCGGCAATCAATTCGAGATTTCTTGGCTTTCCTCTTTCAATAATGCATTCAGTGGTAACCACTACGACTACCTCAGACTATAATCTTACATAGGTGATATTAGTACCACTAGAATAAGCTTACAATAGACAACCAAGACTTAATTTGGTCCTCAGAAAGATGATAGTAATGTCCGGTAAAGACAACCCTGTCAAGCGGTGATGAGTAGTGATTCACAATACATACCTAGTCAAGAAGCCTGCAGGCGAAATCATTGCCCATTCAAGTTATTGGCCGGTAGAAGTGAAAACCGAGCAGATAGAATCATTCATTGACACCCGTGAAGAAATTCAAAAGCAATCAGGTACAGAGCTGACCCCAGAACTGCCTCTAAGTATAGGCAATGACAAATTCATGGCCTCAGAAATCGATTCTGACCTGCTTCTAATATTTGCAACTGATGAATCAGAGGATGAAGGAAATATTCGAGATCGAATTAATGAAGCCTCGAAGATACTCACCAAGAACCTCGACAAAGGTCTACGATTCATTGTTGACAATTATGAAGAGCTCATCCAGGACGCCGTTACGACGCGGTTGAAGATAGCACTAGTTGGGGAGGGTGGTGTAGGAAAAACCACAACCCTCCATCTCCTCCTAGGCGATACCCCTCCGCTGCAATATGTTCCAACAATCGCGCTCAATCTTGAAACTGTTGAAAACATTCGTTTCGGAAACTACAGCCTTGTTTTGTGGGACTTCGCGGGTCAGGAGAGATTCAGAAAGCTATGGAAGTTCTACTTCCATGGTGCTGATGTGATTTTCCTTGTCTGTGATTCTACTCTGAGAAATGTTATCATCAGCAAAGATATACTCAAGATGATTCGCCGTGATGCCCCCAAAGTTCCTATTTTTGCTATAGCCAACAAGCAGGACAAACCCAAGGCGATGAAGCCTGGTGTGATTCAGAAAATACTTGGGGTGCCAACCTATCCAATGGTTGCCATAGATAAGGATCGTCGCGAAGAAATGCTAAGGCTTCTTATGAATGCAGCTGCGCAGTTTGTCGGTGTATCTGTACCCGACCTACCACCTTCAGAAGTACTCACCTTTGTGGATGCAGAACCCAGCGAGGTAATCCGAGAGATAGAGGAGGAAAAGAAGGAAGAGGAGGAAGAGGAGGAAGAAGAGCTTGAGGTTGTGGAGACGGTTCTTGTTGATGAAGAAGGGCGAGTTGTAGAAGAAAGTGACGGGGAGTATGAGGTTATAGAAGAAGTCGTCGAAGTTGTCGAAGAAGATACACCGGAAGAAGAGTCTGTTTCAGATATATCAACAGAAACGGAGATTCCAACCCGGACGGATGTTTCTGAGAAAACCGCTGAAGCGACTGTGGAAGACCAAGCGATTTCCATTGAGCAGAAAGGTTCCGAACAAAAAGAGGCCACTGCATTTTCATTAGAGACTACTGCAGAGCAAGCACCCATTTCTGATGAGCAGACAGCAGAGCAAATCGATATAAAATGGCAATTGGAATCGGAAATGGTTGAAGCTAAAGAACAAGGAGAAACAGCAATTGTAGGGAAGGCAGAGTGGGAGACTGGTGTCCTAGATTATCATCAGATCAGACAGAAACAGACGGTTGAGAACGGACGTGAAATGGCAAAAGAAATCATTTCAGAAGCTCTTGATGCTGATGACATTGTTGCTTCAGATTTAGAAACAGCTACTGGAGAAGAAATTGATGCGGCTCTCGAGGCTTTTTCCAGTAATGAAACATTGCCGAAAGAAGACGAAGAGGAAACCACAGCTGAACTTGGGGAAGATGTCAGGCAAGAGCTTGAATTCGTTCTTGGCGAGATTGAGTGTATGACCAACTCTGTGGAGTGCGATGAAGAACCCTCCACTCCAGTAGACCCTGATTCAGAATCTATCCGTGAAATGGAAGAAATCTTTGGCGAGATGAATTCTAAGAAAGAGAATGAAAAAGCACGAAAAGACCGGAAGAAACTAGCGAAAAGAGGCAGTAAAGAAGAAGATAACGAGGAACTGGAAGAGATATAATCTAGAGCTTATGGTTATCCGATTGGAATTCGTGCAACCCGCTTTGTTCAAGAGCACATTTATGTGTCTCTCGTAACACTGATTTATGCACCCCCTGAATAGAGATAAGTGGACAGACCAAAGATGAAAGTTGAGGATGTTGAACCCCAAAGCGGTATACCCGAATTGACTGTCCGTGTTGTATCTGTAGCGCCAGCTCGGATTATAAGAACGCGAAGCGGCCGGAAGACGCAATTGACCGAGGTTTTGGTGGGCGATGAGACTGGAACCGCTGTGTTCACATTGTGGGGCTTTGGAGAGGGTTCCGACATCAAGGCTGGAAAGGTACTACAGATTTCGGATGGGTGGGCAAAGCAGTACAAAGGAAAGATTCAGATTTCGCTAGGCCGGTCTGGTAGCTATGAAGTTCTAGAAAGTGATGAAGGTTTGCCTGAGCTTTCGGAAATCTTAGATACAACTCGAAATAGCGAGGATTGATTACAACCTTCTAGAAATAGCTGCCGTGGAGATGACCTACGACGACTCTTTGTTACCTTTCTGGTCCCATCATTGACGAAGACAGTCGAAAGGACGGTTTCTATGAGAGCATAGTTGATATTCTGCGCGATGCAGAAATAGATGTCTTTGCCCCCCAATTTCTTGGCCCAGCTGAACCTACTGAGATATTTCAAAGGGATATTCGAAAGGTCCGGGCAGCGAATTTTGTAATTGCTGAGGTTTCGAGTGCATCACATGGTGTTGGTATGGAACTCATGCTGGCGATAGAACTTGGAAAACCCTTGCTTCTATTCCGCCATAGCGATGCCAAGCCCCTATCATATATGGTTTCAGGAGCAAGCGGAACTGCCCTTTTCCAATATGGTGATTTAGAAGAAGTTCGGACTGTTTTAGGGAGACTCAATTTACACAATCTTGTAATCAAGCGTTGTAGTTCATGTAGCTCTGAAGTCGCAAGCATTACAGAGAATAAGAGCCATTGCGTGAAATGTGGTGCCAAATTAACGGTGTAAGGTTGTGATTTTGTGAGGGAGGAAAGAGATGTTGTCAGGATAGTTCTCCTTCTGGTGTTATCAGTTTCAATGGTTTCGAGTGCCAGCATCCTGATTAGATTTAGCACTTCACCACCGTTGGCCATCGTTTTCTGGCGAACACTCTATGGCTCCATCCTCATGGCAGGATTGGCTGTTTTCAGGGGTGAGACAGCAGAATATCAGAGCGACAAAATGAAAAAAACCTGGAAGTGGCTCGTTATCATCGGAGTTGTGCTAAGCCTTCACTTTTCGACTTGGTTCACGTCATTGTTTCTAACCACAGTGGCCGCCAGCGTTGTTCTCGTTGATTCAGCACCGATATTCACAGCCATTCTCTCCACTTTTGTCTTGAATGAAAAACTTGGCAAGAAGTCGTGGGCTGGAATAGTCATAGCTGTAGTTGGTGCAGTTATGCTCGCTTGGAACGACTTCGAATTGGTTGGCGGGAGTGCATTACTTGGAGATCTTCTAGCTTTATTTGGCGCTGTTTTCCTTGCTCTCTATTTCATAGGTGGACGCAAATATGCCAGAGGCTTGCCTGTTTCAGTCTACACCTCGGTTGTATACTTCACAGCAGCCATTGTAACACTCATCTTCTCGTTTCTTGCAGGCGTAGATATCTTGATACTGGAGCCGACCGAAGTAATCCTCTTTCTCGCTTTGGCTATCTTCCCCACCGCTCTTGGTCATTCTGTGAACAACTATCTGCTGACCCTTGTGCCTGCCTATGTTGTTTCAGCAGCAGTACTCGGTGAGCCGATTGGTGCCACCATTCTTGCCATGCTATTCCTAGGCGAAACCCCCCATCCCACTACTGCCCTATGGTTTTGTACTATTCTTTTTGGTGTTGCTCTTGTTCTTGTCGAAGTTGCTAGCAAAGGCAGCTCGTCACAAGCTAAACTCTAGCCCTTGATGACACCCATTGGAGTCAATCTAAGAACTTTGGTAGCTATTCCTAGTTCATCTGAGACTCGAACGACTTCGTCTACGTCCTTGTAAGCTCCCGGGCTCTCCTCAGCTATGACCGCACCCTTCTGCGCCTTAATCACGATACCCTCGCCGCCCAGTCTTCGCTGAACATCTCGGCCATAGAAGTCTCGCTTTGCCTGTGTTCTGCTCATGATTCGACCTGCGCCATGAGCTGTTGAACCAAAACTGAGTTCCATGCCTTGCTGATCACCAACAAGCACATAGGATGCAGTGCCCATGGTTCCAGGGATGAGCACGGGCTGTCCAATCTGCTTGTATGCGGTGGGTGTTTCTTCATGATGTGGCGGGAATGCACGGGTTGCACCTTTTCTGTGCACGACGACCTTCCGAGTCTTCCCGTCGATTTCGTGTTCCTCTATTTTCGCCATGTTATGGGCAACATCGTATATCAGATGCATATCCATATCTTCGGGAGTATTTCCCAGTACTTTTGAAAATGCTTCGCGCGTCCAGTGCATCATGGCCTGTCTGTTGGCCCAAGCGTAATTAGCTGCTGCAGCCATAGCACCCAGATACGCTTGTCCTTCTGGTGAGGTGACTGGTGCACTACAGAGCTGTCTATCGGGGACATCAATGTTGTACTTCTTCATGGCTCTGGTCATGTTCTTTATGTAATCACTACAAACTTGGTGTCCGAAGCCTCTTGATCCGCTATGAATCATAATGGTGACTTGCCCTTCTCGTGTTATGCCCATCGCTTTAGCAGCTTCCTCATTGTAGATTTGGTCAACTCGCTGTATCTCCAGGAAGTGATTACCCGAGCCGAGGGTTCCGACTTGGGGCTTTCCTCTGCCCTTGGCGTGGTCGGATACCTTACTGGCATCGGCCATTTCGAGATTTCCATTGGCTTCCGTATGCTTTAGATCTCCCTCCCAGCCAAAGCCGTTTTCCACAGCCCATTCGGCGCCGCCTTCAAGTACATTATCGATTTCTCTGTCTGTATCTAGTCGGATTTTTCCCTTTCGACCAACACCAGTAGGAACATCAGAATAGAGCCGATTGATGAGGGCATTGATTTTTGGGCGCACATCTTTCTCATCCATATTTGTCCTGAGAACCCGAACACCACAGTTGATATCATATCCGACTCCACCTGGGGATACAACACCCTCTTCATAATCCAATGCTGCAACTCCGCCAATCGGGAACCCGTACCCTTGGTGACCATCAGGCAATACCGTACTGTGTTTGTAAATTCCCGGGAGACACGCCACATTTGTGGCCTGATTTAGTGTCTTATCTCCGCGAATCTGCTGGATTAACTGACTTGATGCATAGATTCGCACCGGAACTTTCATGCAGTCCTGTGTACCCTTTGGGATTTCGTACGTGAGATTGCCGACCTTCTCCGCATTCAAAGTGACCAAAACCTACTCAATCTAAAGCTGATGTAAGTCATGCTATAAGGCTTATGAAGCGTCATTTTTGAGATAGAGTTCCTATACTCTTTGTTACCGTCTATCGATGGCAAGAACAGAGACGGGGAGTTCACATCTCGTGCCGATAACTGGGAAGAAATAGCTACTGAGTTGTGTCCGAGTTGACCGTCTGGGAGTACACCAGTTTTGAATCATACCCAACTGGGCTGATTTCAATCTAACAGATGGTTAAGTTCGTCGAAGAGCTTGTCTATGCCGTCAAGCGACTCCGTATCAAGCTGGGGAGGTATGAACTTTCGCAGCTCAAGAATCTCCTGCACTTCTGCATCATGAAACAACCAGAAGTCGTGCTTCATATCTTTCTTAACTTGTGCCATTCAGATTTCACTCCAAGTGATATTACACATAAAAATACGTGTTTTGACGATATAACTGCTTTGTTAATAGGTATGACAATTATCGACATTGCCTTCGACAGACTGCTCATCTCATCTGGATTTTTCGTCCCGAATTCCCCTAGCCAACGACAAATGATTTAATTGTGAAGTCTGTTCCACTCAGTTAACGGCGAAGTTCGTTCCATATGGCTGGGACGAAATTCGTTCCACACATAGGTGCAAATTCAAAATGAAAATCGTCGTTACGGGTAGCCATTCTACTGGGAAAAGTAAACTCATTCACAACCTAAGCGATGGCAATTGTATCAATATTGAACGAAGGGGTACTACAATAGCTATGGATCATGCAACAGTCGAGATTTCTGAAATCCCTGTCTTCCTCTTCGGAACACCCGGGCTGTTGCGATTTCGCACAATGAGGAAGATTCTCAGTTCGGGGGCAGATGGCATCATCTTTGTGGTCGACAGTGTTGACTCTGAAGCGGATGCCAGGGCGAAGCTCTTCTTCAGGGAAATTGCGTTTTTTCTTCCAGGTGTACCCTGTGTTGTTGCTGCCAACAAACAAGACTTGGAAGAAGCGAGACGAGTAGATGGACTGCGGAAAAGCATGAAATTTCTAGCCGGACTTCCGGTTATTCCGTGTTCCGCAAGGACGGGCAAGAACGTAGAAAATGCTCTACGTACTCTGCTCTACTTATCAATGATGCAGTGGAGCGAAATTTTTGCAAAGTTCGCTGAATATAGTGGTGCGGACGATGGTCTGCAGGGACTTATGTCTGATTTGAACATATCGCGCGAACAAGCAGTTGGCCATCTTCGCAGATTTGAGCTGAGAAAACTCCTTGAAGTGGATGTCGGGGACAAGCGGTTTGTGGTGGAAGACTCACTCCAACCATTGCTTGAAAACCCGGTTCTAGTTATGCAGTCTAGCTAGAACTACAATCAGAAAGAATCAAAAGTAAGTCAAATCCTCTGAATCTATGAGTTGAATGGTGAGCCTCATGAGCGAAGAAGACGCGGACTTTGATCCGGTACAACTGATGGAACGGGCTAGGGCTGCAAAGGAGGCGGGGGAAGAAGAATTAGCAGCTCGCGCTTTCAATACGGCCGGTAACTATTACATGAGCATCGGTGAATTTGACGAGGCTCTCAATGGCTTCGGGCAGGCACTTGAGATTTTCGAGAGTCTGGGAGATAAAGAGGGGCGGGGTGATGCGTTGTACAACCTCGGCGTGGCCCAGATGAACAATGAAGAGCTGGAAGCCTCCGAAAAGACCCTCGAATCTGCAATTGATATGTTCGAACAAGCTTCAGATGAAAGTGGAACTGCTGATGCGATGTATGCTCTTGCATTGACCAAGCTTGGTCTTGATGAATTTGATGAAGCTATTAGCCTGTTCAGAAAAGCCAAGCGCATATACAAAGACTTGGACAATAAGCAGGGCATGGCAAGCGTCAGAATGGATTTGGGTAATGCTAGGGCAGATCAAGAAGAGTGGGACAAGGCGGAGCGGGAGTTCAAGAAAGCTCTGAAGATCTATGAAGAAATTGATGACAAGGCCGGGATTGGAGATGCCCTTTCGCTCTTGGGTGATATTTGCGAACTACAGAATAACCAGAAGAAATCGGCTGAATACTTCGTAGAAGCCTCGGAGAACTATTTCGAGGCCGAACTATATGAGATTACACGTGAAGTTATCGAGAGGGCCGAGAGCAAGTATTGGGACATACCGAAAGCAACTCGTCGTCGATTAAGGAAGAGAACCGATGCGGTGTTTGACGCCCTTCCGGACGAAGAAGAAGATGATGACGATTTCGGGGAAGTACCCGGTATCTAAGGACAAAATATGACCAAAACGCCTCTATTGAGAATAATGTCTGATTTCACTCAACATGGAAGTATTCTTTCAGGCCAGTTGGGAAAAGGCTATTTGTAGTCGGGCAAATCCGAGTACTTGAAGAAAGGAGATCCCTTAGATTGCTCGATCGAAAGAAGGCACCTCGTTCATTGATTGCAACCATTTTTCTCTTGAGCATCTTATTCCTACCGTTTGCCGCCTCATTTCGAGTTTTGTATTCGACGCAATCAGAAGCAGCTGCAGAATTCGCTACATCGAATGCTCAGGAACAGAATTCCACCGCATTGCGTCGTGCGGTATTCGTATCTCCTGATTCGAATTCATACATCGATGAGTTTTCTTACATGGCAGCCGTACCAACTAGCGTATTCAACTATGACGGAACCAAGTATGTATCGCCCGTAATCTTATCGTCAAGTTCAGATTCACAGGATTGGCTGATAGATGATTGGGCGGATTACCTGTCAGTTGATGGAGGATTAGAACAACTCCTTACAATTGGCGATTATTCGATTCAGGAAAGCATGGCTCTCCGAGACTCGTTCGGTAAAGAGATATTCCCTCATATCGAAGGTGATTCATCGGCTGAGATTGCTGCCCAGCTTGCGCTATCAGACTGGACGTCTTCAGATGCAGTTGTCATTGGGATTGCTAATGATGCTATGCCTAACCTGAATACAACGTCTGGAACTTCAACTCATTCATTGGATGGTTCTAGCCCTCAATCCTATAACACATCTGCAACAGTTTCACCAAGTAGCGGTGCTAGCATTCCATTTACTCCCCCAACCGATGCTGGATGGCTATATGGTTCATTTGATTGGGCGGGCACTGATTATTTCACCCACAAGCTGATTGACCCGAATGGTGTTGTAATTGATTATTCTCTCGCCCTTCAAACTCGATATCAGCGGGATCCTGACTTTGTAGACGAACTCGTCCCACTCCATTTCTGGCTGCCAAAGAGATTGGATGGAGAGTACACCATGGAAATTGGGATTGAATCAATTCCCTCGGCTCCTGTGGAAATGGACTGTGACATTTCATATTACCCCGGATTTTCACAAGAAATTACCGTACCTCCGAATACCAAGTGGCTCAATCTGACAGCTGACTGGGATAATGCAGGGACCAACATCAATCTTGCATTGATGGACCCATCGGGGAGAATGGTTCAATGGGCACCTGCTGGGAGTCTTCTTTCGGGAGCAGGCCTCAATTCCATTGAAATACCCTATCCGCGTGCTGGTTCTTGGAAAGCTGTCGGTGCTTGGATGGATCCCAATGGTGAAACCAACAATATCGAACTAAACTGGCAGACAGAGAAACTGCAAACCAATCCAGATGTGTATTTCGAAAGCGCTGCGAATGCTGCAGTCCTGGCATCTCTCATGAACGCGCCCCTGCTGTACACCGAAGAGCAAAGTGTACCAGCGGTTACTCTAAACGCTTTAAACAGACTGGACTCTGATGTTGTCTTTCTTGTTGATCCGTATGATGTGCATTCAGCAGAAGTCGAATCACAGCTAGAGTCAACAGGTATCTTGACAGTTCTGGAAAACCACCCTATGGTTAGCGACTGTATTAAGAATCTTTCAAAGAACAACGATATTGTTGCCACAGTTCCTCGAGGAACGGGTAATGAATTCTATCCTGCGGCCGCTCTATCGGGTGCATTTCATGGTGCTCCTGTTTTCTCACTCTGTGGAGAGGATAACGCAGTCACGACAATGGCCGAGAGTACTTGGGCGCCATACAAAATTGGCCCTGAAATCGAAATCTATGTTACCAGTCGGTATTCGACGAGAACCGAAAATGGCTGGTATGACGACCGGATACCAAATATGTATACAATGCGCCGAAACGTAGATACTTTCGAATCCTTTTTGGATGAACGAGGAGCCTACAATTCTTCTGTAGGTCAGTCAGCTGTTATCATCTCACCAATCAATCTCATAAAACCGAGTTTTGACAGGTCACTACAAACACATTTCTCACCTGGCAGAATACCAGCAAGAAATGCTGAGCTAGCCTCAGTCATGATTTCTAAAGCCATCCTACACCGTTTCCTGTTCCACACTGCTGAATCCTCCGATGACACACTACTCTCACTATATGCGTATACAGACGGGGCCAGCTATTCCGACAATTTCGGCAATATTCATGACATTTACCAAGTAGAGGACACTCAGAGTCCTTTGGAAAATATGGGTTTCAATACACGAATGCACGTTGGTGTGAACGAGGTTTTTGACAGTATAGCATCCCAAGTGTCTCTATGGGCACTTAGTACACATGGAACACTCACCAGATATCCGGCTGACCCCCCAGCCCGACCCAATGGTGTTGGTTATTTCTCACTCCGAGATGCAGACAGCCCCTATGGTTTCGAAGAAAGCGTATCGAACCGCGAAAGTGATGAGGACAACGACCGACTCGTCAATCCTGTAGCTTTCCCATCTGAAAAAGCTCACCATGTTATGAGAACAACTGATGAATTGTCAAGGGCGATTGACAATATTGGCTCGCCTATTGTGTTTATCACTGCTTGTTTGCTCGGCGGCTCAAAACTACCCGTAACGCTGATGGAACATGGTGCAGTAGGGGTCATGGCCTCTCCCAGAACAGTTTATTTTAGAGCAGCCGGATTGTTATCAACTCTTGTCATCGAGTCGCTAGCAAATGGCAGTGCTACCGGCAATGCTCTAACGTCTGCTCTTCATGCTGTCTCTATGGATTACTCCAATCACCTGAATGGCAACCCTGTGGACTATGCCAATCAATACATCTTGTTTGGCGACCCCGGCATCAATCTCTATGAACCAGATTCAACGCCACGGATTGCCTCTAGCGACCCCTCATCTGAAAACTATGATGGTCACACTCCCGGCCGTGGCATTCCTTCTGTTGCTGTTCTTGGTCATACCAATTATATTCCTGCTACTCTCAACGAATTGGCAATTGAACATGAGTTCTATTCGGAATCCAACAGTTCAGATTTCATGTGGTTGCTTAATTTACGACGATCCGTTCTGATAGAACCAGCTTCGCTTGCGTTGTTCTCAGATTGGATGCCCCAGTATACCAATGAGATTCTTGACTACGTATATTATGGTGGATCTCTGATTATCATGGGAATCGATGGAAATGCCACTTGGTTACCGTGGAGCTTCTCATTCTCTGATAGATTGGCAGGTTCACAGTTCACATTAGCAGAACCGCAACACCCGCTCATTACGTCACCCAATTCTCTAGGTGAAAATATTACTCATCTAGGTACTTTTACGAGCTATGAATCCAATTTAACCGTACTAGCTGGTACTGAGAATTACCCCGTCCTCCTAGCTGGCGTAGATGGATTTGGAAAGGTAGCACTTACAACTCTCAGTCCTACAGGGAATTCGAAGAGTGCTTTCCTTGAGAATGCCGCACTGTGGTACCAGCAGCCGTCTCTGATGCTCACAAGAATAGGGCTTTCTCAGGAAATCATATGGGAGGGAGACCGTGTCACAATATCCTTCTTCATCACGGACAGGAATGGTAATGCCGTTTCAGATGCTGAAGTTCAAGCAAGGATTGGTTCTATCCAAGTCGAAGCCAGAGCTGCGGGTACAGGGACCTATGAGATTGTTCTTGATGAGAAATGGACTGCCAATAGAACCGGCTACTATGACCTCATCTTGAATGCAAGAAAGACCGGTTATGATACGCTTACCCTTCAGTTTAACGATTACCTCTATATTCGTCCATCTCCTTGGCTGGCAGTCACCATTGTTGGAATCGGCGCTTTGGTCATATTGGGTGCTTGGTCTTATCGGAAACGACGGAAAGGAGAGAAGATTATAGACCTCGGTGGCGATACATATTCCCCGCCAAAGAATCGGAAAACCAAGAAAGAACAGGAAGAAGAAGACGAAGAGTTCGACATCAGAGAGTTCTTTGGGGTTGAATAGCCTACAAAACTTAGTTTCTCTTTAATCATAGCAAGATTTTATAGACCGTGAAGTCTTTTACCCATAGCGCTGTTATATAATAGAGGTAACCCACATTGTCAAGCCGCGTTGATAAGATAAATTCGACAATCCGCGAATTCGATAGCACTCCGGGTGTTCAGGGTGCTGCTCTAGTTTCTCTTGATGGTCTCATGATATCTGCAGCGCTCCCAGAGAGTGAACAGGAACGAGTCGCTGCCATAAGTGCTGCCATGCTTTCGCTAGGTGAAAAAGCTACAAGGGAACTGAATCGTGGAGAGCTGATGGAAATCTATGTTAAAGGTGACAAAGGCTACACATTAATGACATCAGTGGGTGAAAGTGCTCTATTACTTGTTCTAGCTAGGGCTGATGCACAATTAGGGCTAATCTTTGTAGATATGGAAAGGATGTCCGAAAGCCTTGCCGACGTATTGTAGCATGTGTAAATTAGTATATGAGCTATATCTACAGACTTGAATCCCTACTCAATTCTTCTGATGACTTCCTCAAGGATGATTCGGGCGACGTCTCTCTTGCTCTTCTTCGGAGTCTTCTGAACAAAATCACTTTCTCCAACCAGTATGACTTGATTTGTGTCTGTACCGAAGGCGACCCCTTTCTTTGCGGCATCATTGGCGACTACCAGATTGCATATCCCTGATTGAATCTTTTTTTGTGCCCTTTTTTCCAACTCCTTTTCTTCGACATCCACTTCTACCTTGAATCCTACAATCAAGAGGTCGCTATATCTCTCTCGAACCTCCTCGATTATTTTTGGAGTGGCGACAAGATCAATGTGACGCCCTTCTTCTTCGGATTTCATTTTTCCTTCTATCTTCTTCGTGGGTTGATAGTCCAAAACAGCAGCCGCTGATATTAACGCATCAGCTCTCTCAGCAGAAAGTGACTGCATTACTGCTTCCAGCATCTCTTCGGGAGTCTCAACTGATACCACATTAACGAGCGAAGGAGGACGTTCAGCTGTGGGGCCAATAATCAAATCTACATCTGCTCCACGTGAACAGGCTTCATCAGCCAAAGCGATTCCCATTTTCCCGGTGGAGGGGTTGGTAAGAAACCGAACACCATCGAGCCATGCTCTCGTTGGACCGGCAGTTATGACAAACTTCCGACCTTCCATATCGTTTGCAGTAGCCATCTGAAGGGCGTATTCCAGTATGGTCTCAGTAGTAGGAATCTTGGCTTTTCCCTCCTCAAGTCTTGGAGCCAGAACTCTTATCCCCCAACCTCTCAGCTTCTCTATGTTCTCTACCACTGCCGGATGGTCATACATCGACTGATGCATTGCAGGAACTACTAGCGTCGGTATACCTGCTCCGATTGCAGATGAAACCGTTGTCGTAACTGGAGTATCATCTATGCCATTCGCTACTTTGCCAATTGTATTAGCTGTGGATGGAGAGATGATGACCAAGTCTACTCTATCCGGATGTTTTCCAGCCAAAGTCACATGCTCTATTTTCCCGGTCAGGTGGGTAATTACTTCGTTACCCGTTGCCCATTCCAGCAAGTAAGGGTGGATGATTTGTCTGGATGCCTCTGTCATAACACAGTGGACATCAGCTCCATGACGCATCAATAACCGGGCCAATGACGTTGTCGTAACTGCTGCAACACTACCTGTTACACAAAGAGCTATTCTCTTACCTACTAGTAAGTCGCTGTAGCTGCCTGTAATCAACTTGGAGGTGTGTTTCATGGTCAGCACACACCCCCTCAAGGTATTCATTACTGATAAACTGAGCGCCGCACACAATAATCCGGCTTTGAATACGAATTGAGTGTAAAAACGACATTTTAACTACAATAAGTCCACCCTGTAAGGGCTCTGTGGAAAAAGTAGGCGGAATTGTTGTGAGAAGAATAGATGAGCCGTCAATTCATTATTTAAAAGCATGAATCCTGACAATCAGGAGCAAAAGCATGAATCATTCCGATATCTTGGTATGACTCCCTACAAAGTACCCCCTGCAAGGCAAAGAATATATGAGGCGGACTGAACCAACACGTTACCGCTGGTGCAAGGAATACCTGACCAAAAGTTATCTACAATTGAATCAAATGAATCGGTTGATTGCAGCAGGGGCGTTGCAGTGCTACCTGCACAATGTGCTGTCTGATTGGTGGGTGCTAAAGACTTGCTGGACTCGGTTCTAATATTCCGGAGGGGTGCTCTCGATGCCTGAACCACCGGAGAAGAAAGCTCGCTACCAAGCATACGAAAAGACGGTGTCAGCCTTTGGTAGTCCAAGCCAGAGCCTATTTGTAGTTGACGATGATGACGAAGTAGATATATTCCAGCATGATTTCAACAAATGGCTCATATCTCAAGACATGATGCAGGAAAATGGAGAAGAGCCGTATCATTTGGTGAGAATCGGCTATGACGGTGATATGCTGGACGATATGTTCAGACTAACGGTTTCTGATGAGGCAGGCAATTTTGAGCCTGCTGACTTAGATGCCAGCATGCTCTATTCGAAGCAATCCATTTTCCAGCACCTTTACCGGACGATTACAGAGGATAAATTCTTGCTTTTTCATATAACTGAGTTCCCACTTGCGTACTATTTTGAGACTACTGTTGTAGTTGACGTGGAAGAGCTGTCTGATGTTATGGATCCGCAGGTCCATGACGAGACAATATATCGATATCTGAATGATTTGCGGAGTCGAGGCAGTGATGAACATCGAAGAATCTACAGCTTCTTCTATCGCATAAGTACAAGCCTTCTCATGGAATTATCAAACGCATTTCTAGTTGTCCCTACTACAAATATGCACAATCACTTGGTTGTTAGCAGTTGGCGTACACAGACTCTTTTACTTGGTTTCAGCCCCCTCACGTGGTCTTCTGGCAGCTTTGATGTGTACGATTTGAGCGGGCGAGATATAGACGCCCGGTGGGCTTATCCAGCTGAACCTTCTGATGACCCGCGCGTCAAGAAATACACCAGTCTTGTTCCTTTTGATGGCTGAAAGTTGTATATATTGTATATACACTATGCATAATTGCATGGTCATTTATATAACGACAAGCTCGTAAGATGCCTTGAAAGCGAAATTGACACGAGAACAATCGAATTCAAACATGGCCACAGCTTTTGTTCCTGGACATGTGACCGGGTTCTTTGTGATACAAGATGATGCTAGTGATCCTCTCCATTGTGGTTCTATGGGTGCTGGCTTCTCGGTAGAGTCTGGCATTAGGACTACTGTCCATCTCTTGGATTCTACTGCTTCTCGTGTGAGTATCAAGTACAATGGAGAACCGATTAGTGGAGTCGTATCGAAAGAAGTTGTGAGCTCTATGTTGGCCGATAAAGGTATCGAGCATGATGTTAATGTGACACATGAGTCCCCATTAGTAATCGGTGCTGGTTTTGGAGCTTCAGGGGCTGGTGCTCTGGGCACTGCCATTGCTGTCCAGAAGATACTTTTCGGATCTGAAGACATCATCTCAGCGGCGAAATATGCTCATGTTGCAGAAGTCAAACATCATACTGGTCTTGGAGATGTCATTGCACAGACCGCTGGTGGATTCGAAATTAGGACGAAACCAGGAGCTCCTGGTATAGGACAGACTAAATCGATTCCATATCGTGAGAGGACCCATGTTATTCTTGCAGGATCTTCTGGATTAGAAACAGAAAAGATACTTACAGATTCTACTCATCGAGAACGTATCAATGCAACTGGGCAGCGGCTAGTTAAGCAAATCATATCCGATCCTACAGTAGACATGTTTGTATCATGCTCTCAACAATTTTCTGATGCTGTTGGCCTCGTGACTCCGAGGGTTCAGGCTGCTTTGTCCGATTTGAAATCGGCTGGTTTGGGTCGGAGCGGTATGGTTATGCTCGGAGACTCTGTATTCTGCCTATGTGAACAGAATTGGAGAACGGCTAGACGTATTCTGCGGGAACATTGGACAGATGAACATATCATTGTTACTTCGATTTCATCACATGGAGGTAGGCTAGAGTGAATGTGGAGAAGATAGTGGTACCGGATGATCATCCTCGAAAGGTATCGCTCGATATCAGGGAACAGATTATTGAGGGACATGAAGACAATATTGTGGCAACAGCAGGGCTACTAGCCCATGGTCGTGGAGAGGCGTTCGACTATTTGATTGGCGAAAAGACTACCCCTTCAGCAAAGGATGCTGCACAGGCCACAGTTGCTGCTCTTCATCTTTCAGAGCATCCTGTCATAAGCGTAAACGGAAATGCTTGTGCTTTGGTTCCCTCCGAGCTTGTCGAGCTTTCTGAAATAACAGGAGCACCTCTTGAAATCAATCTGTTTTACTATCGCAGGGAGCGGGAGGAAGCCATGCTGCAGGCTCTGACTGATGCGGGTGCAAAGGAAGTATTGGGAACATGTGATCGTCCATCCGAAAAGATACCCGAGCTGAGCAGCAATCGTCGGAAAGTTGATTCGGAAGGCATTGCCATTGCGGATACAGTGCTTGTTCCGCTCGAGGATGGCGATCGGACCGAAGCGCTTAGAAGGATTGGAAAACGTGTCATTACGATAGACCTCAATCCTATGAGCAGAACTGCAATTTACTCGAACATTACCATCGTTGACAATATTGTTCGAGCAATGCCCATCATGGTTGATATGGCCAAAGCGATGAAATCTTATGGGATGCAGAAACTTGCCAAAATCGTCCATGACTTTGATAACAAGGAGAACCTGAGAATAGCAATCGAAGGCATCACGGAACACCTCAAGAAAATGGCGAAAACGAGAATCATAGAAGAGATTAACGATGAACAGGAGGCCTTGACATGAAAGACCATCTTCGTGTTACAATTATGGGGTCCGGAGCACTTGGCTCGCTCTATGGAGGTCTTATCCAGCTTGCTGGGATGGCTTCGGTTACACTTGTTGCTCGTCCCCGACACGTTCAGGCAATCAAGGAACGCGGGCTTCGTATCAAAGGTGTGTTGGGCAAGCACTCCGTTGATATAGAAGCGACATCAGATCCAACTGAAATCGAGAATGCGGATTTAGTTTTCATAACCACGAAGTCATATGATACTCAGGAAGCTGCCCGAGAACTGAAGCATCTTGCTGACGGGAACACATACTTCATCTGCCTTCAGAATGGAATCGGAACCGAAGAACTGGTTGCTGAGGAATTGAACACCCGAAAAGTGTTACGTGCCACCTCTTGTATGGGCGCCATGATGACTGGAAAGGGTGAAGTGACAATCACAGGAACTGGCATAACCGAGATTGGCTCACATTATGAAGAGAATTCTGAAATAGTGGATGAAGTAGTCAAGCTGCTTCAGGATGCCTCTTTCGAGGCTTCTAGTTCTGATGACATAGAGGCCGTAGTTTGGACGAAGACCATAGTCAATTGTGGGATCAATCCTGTTGGTGCGCTGACTGGTTTAACTAATGGTGAAGTGTATAAAGATAGAGAACTTCGAGGATTGGTCATCAACTTGGTTGAAGAAGCGGCGAAAGTAGCCGAAAAACTCGATATTGCTCTCGATGCAGACGACCCAGTCAGGTATACCCTTGGTACGGCCAAAGCTACTGCTGACAACATCAATTCAATGCTACAGGATATCATGAAAGGACAAAAAACGGAGATTGATTTCATCACGGGTGAGATAGTCCGCAAAGCAGAGGGATTGGGATTGGAGACTCCTTACAGCAAAAGTGTACTAGCCTTAGTCAGAGCTTTGGAGAGAAGACGACAAGCCGAGGACAGTAATTCAAAGAAGCTGCCTGTAATTCGTCCAGAGAGACTTGTTGACCTAGCTTCTAGGGGCTAAATCCGGAACATGCGTTTTGCCATCCGGTAGGATTGCTGAGCTGCATTTTTGGCATCGTGTCTAACAGCATGCATGTGTCCTGGAAGGGCGATTCCGAATTCCATCTCGCTAAGCTTCTTGAGAGATTTCACTAGTTTTCTGGGGTCACCCGTTGGAAAATCAACTCGACCAAAGCTTCCGCTTGGGAACATTGTGTCTCCTGTAAGCATGATGTTTTCACCTAACACCTCCAGACAGATGCAACCACAGGAGTGGCCAGGAGTATGATGCACCTTAAGACTAACATCGCCAATATCGATTATGTCTTGATCATCAAGTAGTATGCCTATTTTGAACTGAGGAAGATCCACCCCGAACGTGTCACTGAGAGTCAGTTCCATGTTTCCAGAATTGATTCTTTTTCCTTCTGAGCGGTGCAAATACATCCTATAATCATTGCTAGAAAGGAGGGGGACAACACCTCCAATGTGGTCGATATGGCTGTGTGTAAAAATGATGTCTGTAATTTCATGCTCAGATGAACCAATTTTCTTGAGGTCTTTTAGTAGACTCTCGTGATACATACCTGTGCCTGTATCGACCAACGCTTGGCGCTCGCCACCATCTATCCAGATGATGTTACTGTCGAATGATTTACTTTGTCTAAAATGAATGCTGTTATTTATTTCTTCAAACATGGTTTCACACAACGTATCGCATCAGCGTGTCTATATCATGTCTCGTGTTATAGAAATGTGGCGAAACTCTGAGTCTGCCATTTCGTACTGAGCAGTATACTCTATGCTCATTCAGTTTCTCATTCAGGATCTCGGGATTTTCAGGTGTACATGAAACAATCGCCGACCTATTTTCTTCATCGAATCCGTAATAGTCGATTTCTTCCTCTCTGAGTCTTTTTCTGAGGTAGTCTGCACAGTCCAGTGCTGCCTGCTCTCGAGCTTTCGCATTGAGTTCCAGCAGAACATCAAGAGATTCTCTGAATCCAACATATCCCATCATTGCTAAGGAACCTCCTTGGAAACGCCTTGCATCGGGTAATGGTTTGCGTTCACGGTACGTAAAGTCTACTAAGTCTTCAACACCCCACCAGCCAGCGGTAATTGGCTGTACCTCTTCCACAACAGATTCATCAGCATAAACATAGCCCGCTCCGATAGGGCCTATAAGCCACTTGGCACTCTGTCCAGCAGCGAAATCCACATTGGAATGTACGAGATCAATATCTAAACAGCCAGCTGCCTGAATGATATCAACCACCAAGTAGCCACCAACCGCATGAATTATCTTCCCTAGTTCTTCTAGATTTGATTTGTAGCCGGTACCAAACTGTACTAGGCTGACCGCTAGTACTCTCGTATTCTCATCAACTGCTTTAGCAAACTGTTCTGTTGGTACTGCTCCATCAGCAGATTCAACTACCCTTAATTCAGCACCATGGGCCTGTTTCACATTTTGCCATGGAATGTAGTTCGCAGGAAACTCAAGGTCGCATATCACCACATTAGAGCCGGCTGGATATGCGATACTGTGTGCTATCGCATTCAATCCCGCACTAGTGCTTGGAACAAGACCATACTGATTTCGCTTACCCCCTAACAAACGGGCGAGCTTGTTTCGCACATCCTTGAACAGAGCTAGGGTATCTTCAAAATCCCTGCGTACTACGGCTCTGTCTTCTAGGTATTTCTGAATCGCAGAGCTCATCCTTGCAGGAGGTATACCCACTGATGCATTATTTAGGTACGTCATAGAAGTAAGCGTTGGAAATTGGTTATCAATGAAGTCCTGACCAATTGAAGATGACATAGCGGTTCAAAAAACGGAAGAACATGCTTCTTTGATAAATTTGTCCACCTAATGCTTAAGTCAAACAAACCCACCTAAAGTTTAAGTCTCGCCATATCACCCTATTGCCTATACATTCGCGGATAATGGAGCAGGCAGTTCAAGCCAATGGAGGTTGCAAGCAGTTGTCTCTATTCAGGAGGATAGTAGACCGCCTTAAGAGAGCGGTCGGAAAGGAAAGTAAATCAGAGGAGACTGTTGAGAAGCGAAATGAATACGAGGAAACCTCCTTTGACGCGGCATCCACAAGTCCTTCTGAGCAGCCGCTATCGGCTATAGACTTGCCCGTTTCCCCAACTGGCACGGTTTCTGCAAGGGCAGAAACATTGCAGATAGACACAGAGAAGACACAACAACTAGCAGAAGAAGCGAAAATCAAGCCTCATACTCCTGAAGAGATTGTCCCCGGCAGGCTTCTGAAGAGGGACGAAGAGGGCAGAATCCACATCAAGATTGTATTCTATGGCCCGTCTCTCTCTGGTAAAACAACAGCTCTACGATGGTTGTTTGCTAATATTCCCTCTTTGAGTCAGCGTAAAATGGTCGAGATATCTGATGATCTCGGCAGGACGACTTTCTTTGATTTTCTTCCGATTGCTGCAAGAGGTAGCAATATTGTATTTGATGTCTTTACCGTAGCAGGTCAGAGAAGGCATGCTAGGAGCAGAATCAGTGTACTGAAAGATGCCGATGGTATTATATTCATGGCTGATTCCAGACCCGAGTCCATGAATGAGAATCTTGCTTCTATTGAAGAATTGAGAATAGCTCTAGGTACCGATCGTGTAAGCACGATGCCCATCATTGTTTCTCTCAATAAACGGGATCTTCCTAATGCTCTCCCTCCTGACTATCTAGTACAAATGCTTGATTTAGAGGGCTTTCCGGTCTTTGAGACGATTGCCACTGAAGGCAAAAACCTAGTTCGCATGTTTCAGCGGGTATTGCGTGATGCGCTGGTATTCAAGATTGGCATGTAGGATCAGGTTCTATCAATCGGAAATCTGCCCTGTTCCAGTTCACCGACCAGCTCGATGAGTTCTTTTTCGGCTGCTTCTAGTATCCTTCTACCCTTTTCAGAAGTCGCCTTCTTGGGTTCACCGTGCATTCCGTTTGGAAAAAGATCATCCCTATGTATGGCTGAAACAATTCTGAATTTTGACTTCACCCGTCCAGAAACTGCCGAACCAATACTTACCAGCTCAGGACGGACAGCCATTACTTCAGACGTTTCGTCTTCAGCCGCATGACCAATTTCAGTCTCAAGCACTTCATTGCGTGTATCCTCCCCCAGGTCTCGCCACCAATTTACAATGATGACAGAGTGCGCTCCTTTTTCTGTTGCCTTTTTTGCTGCCTGTTGAAGTGATGAATAATTACCACCATGGCCATTAAGCGCAATGATGAACCTGAATCCAGCATCAAAAACTGAAGACATAATATCTTGATAAAATCTAGTCAGGTTATCTGGCTGGATTGAAATTGTACCCTTGAAAGGTAGGAAAGACCAGCTATCTCCGAAAGGTATGGTCGGGAGAACAAGTGCATCTGTCTTTTTAGCAACCTTCTCAGCAAGGTATGATGGAAGTATGCAGTCGGTTCCAAGGGGAAGATGGGTCCCATGTGTTTCAACCGCCCCGGTAATGAGAATAGCTGTTTCGGTGTTCTTACTTGCTTTGATGAATTGATTGTATGTGAGCTCACTCCAAAGAGGCATGGCCATTCAAATTCGGGAGCTGTAGACGGATTAATGAGTTATCCCCTAAGGCCTTTTTCTTATTCTCAGAAAATCCTGATATCCCACAGGAAACTGGTCAGAACTTCCTAATATGACACACACCTAAACGAAAAGGTAATATTGTCTCTAATGGTGGCACGGTATTGAAGCAGGATTTTGGCTGCTTTCAGGAGTCACTGAGCATAGCCCCGTGGTGTAGTGGTCCAGCATGGCGGGTTCTGGTCCCGCTGACCTAGGTTCGAATCCTGGCGGGGCTACCATTTCTTTCTCTCTGCTATCAACTTTATCGGACTCAGATTGGCTTTGTAAATCAAATAGTATATTTCCTAATATATACAAGAAGAAAACCCATAAAAAAACAAATATTGTTAGAATATTTCTATCAATTTAGCGAAAATCTATAGGTTTATAGGTCTTATTGGTTATACGTAACTGGAGAAATAATCCCGTACAAAGAGGCTAATTGACAAGTCTCCTGTTGGTATATCTACGTCCCTCCCGGCGAAGAGCAACAGGTACGGGAGATCTCCACCAAATTCTTCTGACTGTTTTCATGAGACCTGTGTGATGAGTCTGTGGCTACGAATATGTGTTGTCATAAGAAGGAATAATGATTTCTGAATTCGGCATTTCAGAAATTAGAGTATTCCTGCTTTTTGCCTCTTGATTGACTTTTTACATAGGATTGTTTTCATGCAAAGCTTCATATTTCTCTGGCAGGCACAATCTATGTCGGTTGACTCCTATGGAACACATAGAGCTTGGCTGGGACGAATTTTGGGCGGAAATCTTCCGTGTGAAACACAGGAATTCTATTCAGGGTATCGAAAAATATGATGAGATGCTGGCCGAGTTCTGCATTGAAGTTATGGATTTGCAAGAAGGTAACAGAGTTCTTGATATAGCCTGCGGTGCTGGAAATCATGCCATTAAGTTCGCAAAGAGAAACTTGGAAGTCTCTGCATTTGACCTTTCAGAGACTCTAATCTCAGTCGCCGAGGAGAGTGCAAAACAGCAAGCCGTAAAAGTCGATTTCCATGTTGGTGATATGCGTGAAATGGAATTCGAAGATGAGTTTGATGCTGCAGTACTGCTAAGCCACAGTTTCGGCTTCTTCGATCATGGAGAGAACAAACGGGTATTGCAAGGATCCTTCGATGGACTTGTTGAAGATGGACACTTGCTTCTCGATTTGCTCAACCCATATAACCTACCAGATTTCCAACAGACTTGGACCGAACTCGATGGCGGATATCTCCTCAGTCGGCCGCACACCCTTGATGCAGCTTCAAGTGTGCTGAGAGGAAAGCCAGCAACATTCATTGATATTGAAGGAAACCGACTCATATCGATGAATCAGGATGCCTTGGCGAACAATAATGTCCGCATCTACAGCGCACTTGAAATCAAAACAATGCTTGAGGATATTGGATTCAAGAAAACTGAGCTCTATGGTTCGAATAAGATGCCAAAGATGCCTTATAGCGCAAGTTCCGAACGAATTGTTGTGGTAGCCAGCAAATAGTAGCTGCCTTGACGATAATCTTTTAAGACCAGCAATGTCGTGACCTCTTACGCTGCCGGTGACACCGCCGGAGCCATCCCAACAGAGTTTTCTCGTATGGATAAACTTCAGCAGTTGGGAAAATGATATCAAAATTACCGGGTGATTATATTGGTCAAAATCAAGGAGCCAGATGCCATTAGAAGGCTCATCAAGTCAGATGATTACAAACATAAACGGATTATTTCGATAAGTGCACACATAGACCACGGAAAAACGACAACTACGGATTATCTTATGCGTCGAGCAGGTCTTATGAGCGACGCATCTGCCGGCGAAGCGTTAATGACGGACAGCGACGAGGAAGAACAGGAACGTGGTATAACCATTTTCACCTCAGTCGTGTTGCTCAACTTCGAGATAGAGGGTGAGGAGTATCTTGTTCAACTTTCGGACACTCCAGGACACCTCTCATTCACGGGTGAGGTTTCACGTGCCCTTCGTGCCAGTGATGGTGTAGTCATCTTGGTTGATGCTCTAGAAGGAGTAATGACACAGACTGAGACTAACATCCGTCTCGCAGTTGGTGGTGAGGGATGCAAGCCAGTTCTGTATGTTAACAAAGTTGACCGTTTAATCAACGAACTCAAGCTACCTCCCAAGAAAGTCTATGAGCGAATCGATATCATTGTAGCAAAGGTCAACGAGTTAATTAAGAAATATTCACCTCCGGAATTTGACTGGCGAGTTTCTTTCGAGGACGGAAGTGTTGCTATTGGGAGTGCCAAGACTGGATGGGCATTCACTATGGAGACTCTAAAGGACAAGGAAATAAAGCCCGATATAGTCTTCGAGAAATACAGTGACGGTGATGAGCGATGGCTCAGAGAAAACCTTCCGCTTGATGATGCCCTTCTTGAAATGATGGTTAAACACCTTCCCAACCCGAAGGAAGCCCAGAAATTCAAGATTCCAAGAATTTGGAAGGGAGACCCCGAAAGTCCTGAAGGCAAATCACTACTTGAATGTGACCGAAACGGTCCCCTGCTGGGTATGATTACAAAGATATATGTCGATCCGAAAAGCAAGAGACCAACACTTATCGGTCGAGTTTTCTCAGGTACTCTTAAAGCTGGACAAGATATTAAGCTAATCAACATGAAGAAGCGAGCGAGGGTAAAGCGTCTAGGTGTTCAAGAGATTACAGACATCCTGCCCATGGAAGAGATACCAGCTGGAAATCTATTCTCGATATTCGGTTTCATCTGTCCATCAGGTGAGAGTTTCGTTGATGCCGGTTCAGATATGAAAGGCTTCGAAGCTATCGAATATGTAAGTGAACCAGTTGTAAGTCGAAGCATCAAACCCAAGGATCCTCAGGATATTGCCAAGCTTGGTGATGTTGTCAAGAAATGGATTATGGCAGATCCCACTGCCCGATTCTTCCATGACGAGGAATCCGGAGAGTATAGGCTTGATGGGATTGATCCCCTTCAGATTGAAATTCTCACCCGTCGTATCAATGAGCAGGTACCAATCATTGTCTCAGAACCAATTATTGTGTATCGTGAGAAAATGACTGAGCGGGGAGATGAGTTCTTCACCAAGTCACCAAATGGTCACAACCGCTTGGAAATGCATCTCGAACCCATGAACGAAGAAACAGTTGAATTGATTCGCAAGAAGAAAATCACTGCAGATATGGACGAAAAGGAACGTGCCAGAATTCTACGGGATGAAGCAGACTGGGATCCTAAAGTCGCCAGAAAAATTATTGATATCTACGAAAACTGTATGCTAGTTGATGGCATGAAGGGTGTACAGAGGTTCGATCGGATTGAACCATACGTCACAGGTTCATTCCGCGAGTTTGTAGATTCTGGACCCCTTGCGAATGAACCTGTTATGGGGGCAAAGGTTGTGCTGACAGATGCTACTGTCCATACCGATCCCGCCCACACAGGATACAGCGAGATAGCTACTATGACACGTGCTGGTCTCAACATGGGATTCCTGACCGGGCGACCGGGTTTGTATGAGCCTATCCTTAATGTTGACATCAAGACCCCCCCTGAGACACAGGGCGGTGTTATCAAGGTACTCACCTCGCATCGGGGTCAGATAATCACAATAGAAGGCGAGGAAGACGCTGTCACAGTAAAGGGCACCTTGCCCACAGCTGAGACAATCGGCATAGCTGATGAGTTCCGTAGCGCTACTGCCGGCAAGAGCTTCTTTGGATATGAGTTCAAAGGCTTCGAGCCATTGCCAAGTAACATGCAAGAGGAGAAGATTCTGGAAATTCGTGAGCGCAAAGGAATGCCAAAAGAATTACCCAACTTGGGTGCCTGGAGCAGGTACATCTACAAACGTACAGGTTAGTCTCCTGTAGGGAATGCAAGAGCGCGGTCAGTCTGCGCTCCAGCTATCCTCTTTTTGCATTTGGAATAACTTTTCATACACCGTGTCAACAATATCATGATTGCTTATGGTTCTCGATTCATTATCCGAGCTGAAGACACTTGTTGAAATTAACACAGTTTCTGACAGAGACAAGGGAAAGAAAGCCACATCCGCATGTCCCAACTACATAACCAACACAATCCAAGAATTTGGATTTGAAACGGAGATTCTAGAATCGGAAGGATACTGGAGTGCCTTTGGACGAAAAGGTGATGGGGACACGAAGCTACTTTTTCTAGCTCACTTTGACACCGTTCCGGCAGGAGAAGGTTGGAAAACCGACCCTTTCGAGCTTGTACTTAAGGACAATCGTGCGTATGGACGCGGAACGTGCGATGACAAGGGCAATATCGTATCAATGCTTCTTCTGGCAGAGAAGCTAAAAAATGTCAATCCGTCTATGACCATTATGCTGGCGGCTACTGGCGATGAGGAAATTGGTGGCGCTCATGGCGCTGGCAATCTCAGAAAGTATCTGGAAGCACATGATCTCCTGCCGGATTATGTTGTGGTCGCAGATGGTATTGGGCAGGTAATCATTCACCGAAGACGCAATGCTTTGCCGACTCACGTCAAGGTACAGAGCGAGACCTCTGAGATACGAGGCGAGATTGAGACAAAGCGATTCCGGACTGACCTCTTCGGCAGCGACACCCGACATTCAGCTTACCAGCGACCAGGCGTGGATAGACATGCTTTGCTCGCTGCGTCAAAATATCTCGATTTGAACCCATTCGCAGGAGTAGTTGAGATAGATGGTGCGTTTGTCAAATCAAATGTGATTCCGGACTGGATAGAGCTGAAGATAGTACACGCTAATGAATCGGGCGAGACTGTTGAATACGATCAGGGGCTCACTGACTTGCTCCGAGCGGCATTGCCGGTGGCTCAAGCTGCCTTTTCAACTGAACATTCCGATATGGGGAAGGTTGTTTCACCAAATCTGCTTGAATTGAAGGATGATGAATGGGATCTCTACTTGGATGTGCGGGCTATGACTAACGACTCAAAGAGTGTGAAGCATGCATTCCAAGAAGCCCTGAGGGGAAAAGCTGAAGTGGCATCTCTCACGGTTGGTGCTGGCCAAGGCTATGTTGATTCTGATCCAAACTCGCAACTAATCAAAGCAGCTCGAAAAGCTCTTGATCGTGTCGGAATTAGGATACGCTTGATTGAAGGTGGAGGCGCTTCTGATTCGCGTTATTTTGCAGAAAAGAATACCCAAGTGTTCGATTTTGGTCCGATAGGTGATAACCTACATGGAGCAAATGAATGGGTGTTATTGCCATCCATTGAAGAGAATGCCGAGTTCTTCTATGAGCTCATTGATGTTCTCTCATAGTATGCTTTGTCGATTCGATATTACTTCGAAGTCATACCTACCTTCAGCGTAAGATCGTCTATGTCCCATTCCTTGACATACTCAAAGATGTCCCAGTCCGTTTCATCATCGGGTCCAAGGAGATCCATGGATTCGGCACGAGTCTCCGTAGCTAGGTAGTCTGCGAATATCTTCGTTAGCTCGATGGATTCTTCATCAGAAAACTTGAGAGCAAGATTGAGCATCTCTTCCACATCTAGATCCATTTCCTTTCTCATAACCTGTACTCTTCTAGTCACATCACGGACCAGACCTTCAGCTTCAAGTTCTTTCGTTCGTGTGTTATCCACGTAGACTGTTCCAACTCTGCTATCTGAACTGCTTAGCTTACCAACCAGTTCCTCACGGAAGGTCACATCAGTAGATTCAAGTTTAACTTTCTCGCCATCTACTTCTAGGCTGGCTGTTCCCTTGTCGAATTCCTTCTTCAGATTGGCAGCATCTGCTTCTGTTAGAGCGGCTACCACTGCGTCTGTCTTTCCTTTGAACTTGGGGCCAAGGCTCTCATAGTTGGGGTCTGCTTCTAGCTCAACAAATTGGGATGCCTGTTCTGGGTCAATGACTTCGAATTCTCTTGTGTTCAAATCCTCCAAGAGTATCTCATGAAGATTTCTAGCTCTTTCCGCTGCATCTTCGGATGCAGGAACAAACATCACCTTCTTCACAGGGTGCCTGAGTTTTATTCCGCTCTTGTTGCGTGCGTGACTGGCCGCGGAACGGAGCTCCTCTAAAACATCAAAGGTGGCTTCAAGTTCTTGATCCAGATAGGACTCATCAACCTCTGGCATATCTGTCATGTTAATTGACTCTGGCTGATTCTTAGAGAACCTCATCAGGAAATCTTGATGCAGTTTCTCGGCTAGATAGGGAGTGAATATATTGATGCAATGCAGCATTGTTTGTAGTGTGTAAAACAGAACATCGTACGTCATCAGCTTCTCAGGGTTATCACTTTCTAACCAGACTCTTCTCTTCACTAGTGGTAAATACACCCTGCTCAAATCGTCTGTTATGAAATCAAGGAGCACCCGAGAGGCATGATGATAGAGATATTCGTTCATATATCCATGGAACTCACTAAGGACACTTTGAACTCGTGATACAAGCCATTTCTCCTCCAGCTTGGCATTTGAAAGACCAGAAAGCATACGCTCCTCATTGTATACAAACTCATCGAGGTCCATGTACGTCTCCGCAAAGAGGAAAACATTCCAGAAAATATCAAGTCGCTTTGTTACGTGATTGACTTCCTTCGTGCTGTAATTGACTCTTGTCCAAGGTGCTGACCTGCTTAGCATGAAAATCCTAAATGGATCTGCACCAACATTCTCGAAGGCATCTTCAGCCCATACGACATTTCCTTTTGACTTGCTCATCTTTCCTCCGTGTTCATCGAGAACATGTCCCTGACTTACGCAAGCTTGGAATGGAGCTTCTCCATGCATTACTACTCCAGTATAGAGGAGGCTGTAGAACCAGCCCCTTGATTGATCGACAGCTTCGGTGATAAAATCATAGGGGAATAGTTCAGGGAATAGTGTTTCATCACTGAGATAATCCACGCTAGCAGAATGAGCCATGCCTGAATCAAGCCAACAGTCGGTGACAAAGCTTTCTCGGTGCATGACACCTCCACACTCAGGACATTCGAGCAACACTTTGTCAACCCAAGGTCTATGCATTTCGAATTCCTCAGGAAATTCGACTGCTTTTTCTCTCAACTCTTTCCGTGAACCTATAACCGACTCTTCCTGACATTCATCACAAACCCATACTGGCAGTGGTGATCCCCACACTCTAGATCTCGATATGCACCAGTCATCAGCGTTTGCCACCCAATCGCCAAAACGTCCTGAGCCTGCCCATCCAGGTGTCCACTCGATTTCTTGGTTCTTTTCAACAAGTCTTTCTCGTACTCCCCTCATCTTGAGGAACCACTGGGTATTATCTGCTAGATAGATTAGGGGGGTATCACATCGCCAGCAATGAGGATATTCATGGTCTACGGTCTCTTGATGAAGCAGTAGGCCTTTTTCATCCAGCTGCTCTGGAACGACATCATTTGTATCGAAAACGTATTTCCCTTCGAACATGGGAACTTCGTCAGTAAACCGTCCCTGTTTGGTAACTGGACAAAAAACAGGTACACCAAATTCCTGTCCTATGTCGAAGTCATCGGGTCCAAAACCAGGCGCAGTATGAACCAGCCCTGTACCTTCATCAACGGTAACATGCCTGCCTGTCACAACCGCATGCATGTATTGCTCGTTGTGGTTTTGGTGCCACTCGACTTCGTCTTCGAATGGATGCTCGTATTTCCACCCGAGCATTTCATCACCCCCTATTTTCTCAACTATTTCGAAATCTTTGATGCCTGCCTTTTCGAGAACTGTATCCATTAAATCTTCAACGAGCCACCAGTACTCGTCATCTACTTTCACTTTTACATAATCATACTCTGGGTGGACAGATACCATCTCGTTTGATATGATGGTAAAGGGAGTAGTTGTCCATATCACAAGGTACTCGTTTTCTGTCCCCTTTCTTTTGAATTTGACATATATCGAAGGGTCTGTTTTTGTCTGATAGCCTTGTGATACCTCGTGACCGGAAAGCGCAGTCACACATCTTGGGCATATCGGATTGACTCTGTAGCCTCTTCCCAGCAATCCCTCTTCACTAGCAAGCTTCAGGAAATGCCACACATGCTCTATGTAATCATCCCGTCTCGTCTTGTAGGCTTTCTCGTAATCGAGCCAAAGACCTAACCGTCTGGAATCCTCCACCCATCCCTCAAGATAGTAATCTACAAGGTCTTTGCATTTCTGAACAAACTGGTCAAGACCCATCGCAGATTCTATTTCTCCCTTTTCTGCAATGCCTTCGTTCTTTTCTACTTCGAGTTCAACAGGGAGTCCTTGCATGTCCCAACCCCCTCGTCTCCACACATTGTATCCTTTCATGGTCATGTAGCGTAACTGCGCGTCTTTCATCGCGCGTCCCCTAGCGTGACCTACATGCATGAAGCCGTTTGTAGTGGGTGGGCCTTCCAAGAAATTCCAGCGAGGTCCAGATTTCCTGTAATCTACTGTCTTCTGATAGATATCATTTTCCTTCCAGAACTTAAGTATCTCATGCTCGACTTCGACTGGGGAGTATCGTTTTGGCAACTCGGTCATTATAGTCTACTCTCTGAATAGTATTCTCTGAATAAGAAAGCACAAAGGTGGGTCTTTGTCTTGTGCATCGGCGAGACAGCATTGTTGCTGAATGAATCAGGTAAACTTGTATGCCTATCTGATTTGGCTATCCATCCTTGTCTCACCTAGTGATCTTTCGCAATTTTGTGAAGTCTGTGTCAGTTAAAAACCTTAGGCTAGGAAAACTTGTCTACTTCGTGGAGATTATTGGAGAACATTTTCCCATTCTTAGCTCTCTCGTGAGGGTCATCTAGGGAACTCTTAATTGCGCATCATTACATCTGTTGTTAATGATTGCGTAGTTTCAAGGTGATCAAAGTTGGCTAATCTATCTGAAAAATCGCTTGACGAATTAGCAGACCTTATCTTGCAAATTAGGTGGCAGAATCTGCTTGAAGTTTGGTCTGCCATTCGAGAAAAAATGGAGAACAAAGGAATCGAAGCAGTCCAATCTGCTTTTAGTAATGCAAGACAGAGAATCCTCAACGGTGCTCTTGAAGACTATCAAGAGGTTCGTTGGGGCATCAATCTCTGTCCGCATTGTAACGACAATAACGTTGAGAAGAACGGTATAGCATACATGGATTCGAGTGGGGATGGTATAGAATTCAATCAATGCCTGAATTGTCGCATAGGTATTCTCTATGACTTAGAAATGGCCAAGGGTGAGATGGACAGCTACGTTATCGGAGTGGGAAAAGCCGCGCAGTTCAACGGATTATCCTTCTTCTGGGTTGCTATTCCTGCTACAGAATTGCGGGATCGCTCACCAATGTATGAGATTCTTGAAGAAGGGCAATGGATAGGGACACTATCCGTTGATGCAGATAGACACCTCCAATTTCTTCCCTTTGAGAAGATGGCAGACAATGTATCTCGTGGAGCCGGCGAGGTATGGTCATCAGAAATCTCTGATAAGATTGAAGCGGCATTTGATGAATTTACAAGTATTGCTGACGATCAATTAGAAGTTGCGCTTGTGCTTTAGTGAATTGAAACAAACAAATGGTGATTTGATTTTGACACGAGAGAAACTCGTGCGGGATAAAATACCGGAATTAATTCATCAGAGTGGTGAAGAACCAAGGATTCGAATCGCATCACGTGAAGAAATGGATGAATTGCTTCGCGCCAAGATTGTGGAGGAAGCTATAGAGCTTTCGGAGTCCGGGGAGGTCGAAGAAATCGCTGATATCATTGAGGCAATTGATACTCTTCTGAAGCTTAGAGGAATTGAGAAAGCAGCTATTGAAAAGATCCGGAAAAAGAAGAACGCCTCAAGAGGGGCCTTTACCAAGGGATATGTTCTCGTTATGGAGACTTAACTCCGCAAGACTCCGACGATTAAGATTATAATTCGTTGGATAAAGGTTATATTCATTCTAGAAGGTCTACCAATAGAATACCACTCCGTTCAGTGGTGGCAAAAGATAAGCAAGGATTTGATTTTCATGGAACCAGATATTGAACCAGTTCCTTCTAGTGAGCTTCCTTTCGAAGATGAAGAGCATGATATCTCACGATTTCACGTTGAGAAACACGAGATACGTCAGCTACCATATACTACCCAATCCATATGCCCTGATTGCCTGTTAGCAGATGATGAGGTTAATGTCATTGATGCTACTCTTTACGAAGAAGATGGCAAGGTTATGTACAAGAAAGAATGTGAGAAACATGGAGAGTTTATAGATGTCTACTGGGGCGATGCCGACATGTTCAGGAAAGCCCAGAAGTGGTGGTACAAAACAGTAGGCCTTGATAACCCTCGCACAGAGACTGTACACGGTTGTCCAGAAGATTGTGGTCAGTGCCCAGAGCACAAATCGCATACTGCACTTGCTCTTCTTGATGTCACCAATAGGTGTAACCTCCGATGCCCCATTTGTTTCGCTCACGCCGCAGAATCTGGTGAAGTGTATGAGCCAACTCCTGAAGAGGTTCTAGAAATGATGAAGAACCTTCGAAGCAACAAGCCTGTTCCAACTCCAGCACTTCAATTTGCAGGGGGCGAACCTACCGTCAGCAAGCATCTTCCACAGTATCTTCGCTGGGCCAAAGACGTTGGTTTCAAGCATACTGAGATTGCAACCAATGCCATACGCCTTGGTAAATCACTTGAATATACCAAAGAGCTCGAAGAAGCTGGTCTGTCGACAATCTACATGCAGTTTGATGGTGTGACACCCGAGCCCTATGAAGCGGCACGAGGGATGAACCTGCTGCCGTTGAAGAAGCAGGCCATCGAAAACTGCAGAGAGGTGGGCCTAGATTCGATTGTCCTTGTCCCTACAGTTGTACGAGGTGTAAACGATGATCAGGTTGGCGATATTATCGAGTTTGCTGTGGAGAACCAGGACGTTGTTCGTTGTGTGAACTTCCAGCCTGTCAGCATCACAGGACGGATTGATTATGAGAAGCGGCAAGAAATGCGAATAACAATCCCCGATGTGATTCACAAAATCGAAGAACAGACTGATGGCAAAATTCCCGCATCAGAATGGTATCCGGTGCCGGGAATGATGCCTATCGGTCGAGCAATGGGGCTCATGAAAGGAACTCCACAATTGGAACTTAGTGCTCACTTTGCCTGTGGTATGGCTACCTTCATTTACATCAATGAAGATGGGAGATACGAGCCGATTACCAATCTTATCGATGTGGATAAATTCATTGAGCTTATGGAAGGCATCTGCAATCTCTATGCGGATGGGAAGTTCGCTGCCGGCAAGCGGGCCAAAGCCAAACTAGCCGCAGGACTGCGCCATGTCAAGCGAAAAGGATTGATGAAAGATTTGCTTGGTGCTTTTCTGAAGAAAGGCGATTATGACTCACTATCTGAGTTTATGCACCGCATTATCATGATTGGTATGATGCACTTCCAAGATCCGTACAATTTCGACTTGGAGCGTGTGCAGCACTGTGATATCAATTACAGTGTTCCTGACGGAAGAATCATCCCATTCTGCACTATGAATACTATCCATCGTGACAGGGTTGAGGACAAGTTCAGTATGCCAATAAAGGAGTGGAGGAAACGCAGTCGCCCTGACAAAATGGAAGAGGAAAGCATCTCACACCCCTACGAGTAAGAATGAATACTCTAGGGGCGTTCCCCCCATTCCATCATTTGAGAACAATCTTGATAGATTAAACCCATTCTGATTCATCTTTGTCTTACCCGAGTTAAAATGGTCTGCTTTACAAAAGTTAATAAGAAGTCCATTTTCTAGAACCCTGTGATTGGTGGAAAACATAGGGTATGACGAATAAACAAGGCGAGTGCGTGGTCTAGTTTTTCGTTACATGCCCTCAATTACGAAACTCCCCCCTCCTACCACTATATCCGCGCACTCGTCACCTTCTATGCCTCTAGAAGTTCTTCTGGCTTCGACTTTGGTTACGCTTTTGTAGACTTTCATGCATCTTCTTTCCCAATATTTTCGAATACCAAAAAACTCAGACTTGATACTTCGAAAGAGTAACCGAGTTCCATAGAAGTTAAAGTCTACTAAACTAGTCTACAATCGGAAGTTTAATAAGAAGTCGGCGGTATACAAAATTCGTGATAGGAAAGAAAACGTAGTTGGAATGGCATGAATGAATTGAGGCGATCACGCGTCTAGTTTTTCGTTACATGCCCTCAATTACGAAACTCCCCCCTCCTACCACGATCGCGTGGTCGCCACCTTTTTGCTTTGTTTCTATTATCTACAAATTCAATTGGATTCTTTGCATCTGCACTCTCTTTCTGGCCTTCCCGGTGAGCATCTAAGTACTGCTTCCTACTTTTCTTGATCCAGACCTTCAAATGCATTGAGAGCTTACTTGACGCAGTCAGCTCTTCATTATCGACTAGGTGGAGTACAGAAGTCTTACGAAGTTGCTCTCACTCAATTACAAGAAACAGATTGTAAGGTGAACCTGGAGCCCTCGAAAACCGGCAACTGTGGAGTTGTCGCCAATGAGTCTAATTGATATGACTACTACAGGTTCTCTGGGAACTCTGGCGGGCAACGGTGTTCCTATCGAAGAGTTCAACATACTCAGCTGCGTTAGCAGCCGAGTGCCCCTAGGTGAACATTCTTCGCAATCTATGTCCCGCCAGCTCCCTCCTAGTGAGGAGCTCCAGATGACCTGTTTCTTACAGTTGCGTACACTGTTTGAAACTTCTGTGTTCCGGCCTTCCCCTGCCAGCGTCACCGCCCCCAAGGTACCCGTAGGCCCGTGAGTTAGCAGGGCTTTGTCTACGTTCATCGGAATGGGATTCCTCCCGCGGTCCTGGCTTCCTCCTCCTGTCGTCATCCCGGATCATCACTCCCGGTGACAGCGAGGTCTTCCACAGTTCTTGCCACGGCGTGGTCATGATCACCCACCTCAGCCTTGTCACCGTAGCTGAGGAGGTCCGTCTGGACATGGTGAACAGCCGCGGACTCTCCAGGACTTGATACCCTGTGTCCGATGATTGCTGTTCTCTGTTAGGTGAAGGCAAATTCAACACCCTCAACCTCCGTGCTCCGTGGAGACGGATACCCACTTGGCCCTTAGCACATAGTCTACAAATAATAATGTTGTGCGGCCTGATTGCCTAGATTCCCCTTTTTGCATCCGGACGCTTGTTCAGCACCACAGTTCAGCAAACAGTATTATCTGACACAACGAATACGATGCGAGTCAAAATGATGAGAATTAGCCTGATGTAGGACTCGAATACATAAGAACAAGAGATGCTGAGCGGCTGTTTCATAATCAGGTCATATCCAACCCTTGGATTTTACTAGACATCAGTAGTCAGTTATTTCAGGTTGACGAGACGAATGAAAATCCGCTTGATGCTGATATTCGCATGCCGCTGTTGTATCTCATTCAATCATGGTTTAGGTTTCATATTCTCTCTCTGCTGGAAATGATGAATGATTGTTCTTGTTCCGCTTCATTCATACTATGAGGCCAATGGAATCGTTAATTAGCGTACTGAATAATAATGCTTCAAGGAGATGCCCATAAGATGTCTCACGAATATGAATTCGATGTTGTGCATGTTGATGCATTTACCGACGTGCCCTTCGGAGGCAATCCTGCAACAGTCATTCTAGGTGCTGATGAGCTTGGCAGGGAAATGATGCACAAAATCTCGCGGGAGTTCAATGTAAGGGAAACAGTCTACGTATCGGATTCTGATATAGCCGATTATCGGTTCAGGTACATGACACCAGACCGTGAAATCAATTTCTCAGGTCATGCAACTGTAGCTGCGTTTAATGCATTGCTGAGTGAAGGCATCGCTCAGGCCACGAATCACATCACAATGTTTACGTTTGAAACCAATACAGGTGTCTTTGAAGTAGAGGTGGTTCAAAACGAACGCTCTCAGGTTTATGAAATTCAGATTACGCATCAACCCCCACAATTCTTGACAAGCTACGATCCGAAGGAATATGCAAACGCCCTTGGCTTGACTCTTGCAGATATCATGTCCCCGAAGCCCATTCAAACTGTCTCGACTGGGACTCCTCACCTGATGATTCCTGTCAATACATACAGATCTCTTGAGAGAATTCGTCCTGACTGGAAAGCTCTTCAGGAGCTACGCAAGGATTCCGATTACGTTTCTATTCAGGTTTTCACCCGTGATGCAAGGGAGGAAACTTCTGATGCTCATGCCCGTCATTTTGCGCCTGGTCTAGGTGTTCCCGAGGATCCAGTAAGCGGGTCTGCAGCGGGTGGGATGGCGTCATACATGGTAAAATACGGTATGATGGATTCTTCTAATCCAGTTACCAGCATAGTAATTGAACAAGGAGACTTTGTTGGCCGTCCAGGGAAGGTGTACGTGGAAATCAGAGGTAATGAAGAGAAGATTAACCAAGTCAAGGTCAGCGGTAAGGCTGTAACTGTCTTACGGGGAAGACTCTACGTATAAGGTCAAAGCAGCAGCCCCGGTGTTGATGGCCCAATATCCTTCTACATGAACTACTACTCTTGTGCATTCAGTCTAAGAAGTCCGATTTGATGTAGTAGTACGATTATTGCGACAACAGTCACTATTACTACACCTCCTATTATCATAGGGACGACTGTAACAGGCGACTCATAGAATCTGTACTCATATGCTGCTGTCTGTGTCAATTCACTGTTCTCATCAGTAAGAACGAACCTGATTTGAACCGATTCATTCTTCTCCATTCTCGGCTCAGGAATTGTCATACTAGCAGAATACGACTCTGAATCAACTGCTTCCATAGGTACTGTTTTCCAATTGGTGGGATTATTTCTCCAAAGCAGCTTACAGCTTCTGACAAGATTTGGATTTCTTATGCTCGCTAGAACTTCTAAGCCCTCATCTGTATGCCCTATGTTAATCTTCCCAAGGGATGGTTTCTGAAGCGCAAAAATGTCTACGCCCTCTGATGTGCAGATCAGGTCTTCGTATGAGTCATAGGATGCAGTTTGTCCGCCAATACGGCCCCTAGCAGTTACCGTGATATTGCCTTGCTCACTTCTATCCTGTTGAGTTATTTCCCATCGAACGGACGTGACACCTTGCTGGTTGAATTCAATTGGTGTCTCACTGGTTCCCGAGTTCAGTTCCCAGCCGTTTGGAAGGTTTAGTCTAGCTGAACAGGCCCGAAGAATTGATTGTGGGTCTCTAAGATTCTGTTCTATCCCTGTACTGATTGTTGCATTCACGGCATAACTTGATGGCTCAGATACCGACTCATTTACAGATATCTCGATATTCCAATCAGAAATGACTTGCAACCAATAGCCGCTATATGACCACCAGTCGTTGATGAACTCATCATAGGGCAGGGTCCAATTCACTCCAAGGGTGGCATTGTAGCCCATAGGATCAGCAAAGTAGAGAGTTTCTGATCTATCATCGTATGCTCGCAGTATCCTGTAATGACCGTAATTGTGAGCTACGGTGTACCACATCAAGAGTATGGGGCTTTGTTCCTGAAGCAAGAATTGTTTGAGCATATCGACCTTGTTTTCGTCGGTTGGTCGTGAGCCCACTGAATCACTTCCACAAGGTTTGGATGTGTAACCGCGAAGACTTGCATTATCAAGGGCTGTACTCCTGTTGCTGAAATGTGCAGCTCTGACCATATCAGTCGTCAAAGTCCCACCATGAGATGGCTTCATGTTAGCGGCTTGCTGAATCTCTTCTTCGATAATTGTCCAATCATGCTTAGCGAAAACCATTTTGAGGCAAGCTGGCCCACATGATATACTGTTTTCTTGTTGAAACCAGGGGATTTCAACCGCATAATAGTCTGGGACATGATTACTTGGATCGATTTGGACAAGCTTGTATTCTCCTACCGCTCTTACTGGAAATGTCGATACACCAGCTGTCACAATCATGGTGAGAATCATAGCCAGAAGAATTCGAGAGGGTACTGTTTTCATATCACGATGTATGGGTAAAACTAGGCAAATAAGCCTAATCTTGATGCCTTTTCGACTCGTCTGAATTCGCTTCGACATCTCCATTGCCCTTTCATAGACTAAGCTTAATGTTGTAATGTACTTCGACAGATTGAGAAATGCTAAAAAGGAGGAATTATCTGAATCCAGAGTATCAAGTGCGGAGGAGCGACCTTGACAGGCTATCAAGAGATTGTGGATACCGAATATGAATTGGTAAATGAAGCCTTGGAAGAGTACTTGGATTCAAGAATCGAGGAGGTCAGTAGACTCGGTGACGTTCACAGAAAGTACTATGGTCATGTGAAAGAATACATGATGCGCGGCGGTAAACGACTGCGCCCCATTCTTGTCTCTACCGGTTACAAGGCGATTAAGGAACGGAACGAAGTGGAGCATCTCTATCTTGCAGCATGTTCCGTGGAGTTTCTTCACAACGGTTCGCTTCTTCATGATGATTTGATTGATAATGATGAAACGCGTCGTGGGGGCCCCACATTCCATGCTCTTTATCGTGATTGGTACAAGAATGAGGTGAAGGACATTCAGAAGAAAGCAGAACACTTCGGTATGACAATGGCGATAATCGGTGGTGATTCATTACTCAACATAGGAGCTCAAACGATCACAGCCGCGAATCTTTCTCCAGAAGTGAGCACGAAGTGTTTGCATTACTATCAGACTGCATACCAGGGCTTGGTTGATGGTGTTCTTCTGGAAATGCATATGGTTGGAAGTCATAACCCTTCTCCTGAAACCTATCTTGAAATGATAAGGCTGAAGACAGCCATCCTATTCGAGAATTCTCTTCTTATTGGTGCAGCCATTGCAGGAGCTTCAGAATCACAGATGAAGGCCCTGAGCAACTTTGGGGTGAAGGTGGGCCAAGCCTTTCAGATTCAGGATGATATTTTGGGCTCATTCGGTGATGAAGAAGTTACTGGCAAGCCAACAGATGGTGATATACGTGAGGGGAAAAGAACCATGCTGGTTCTAGAAGCATTCCGAAGAGCGAATTCAGACAAACGACAACGCCTTGAAAATCTTCTTGGAGCACCTGACATGTCTGCAGAGCAAGTTCAAGAGGTCAAGGATATCTTTGTGGATACTGGTGCCCTTGAAGCAGCAGAAAACAGAATGAACGAGCTTCTCGATGCTGGGCAAGAGGCTCTTGACCTCGCAGAACCAGCATTTGATGAAGACTACAAGAATTTCTTCATTGATATGTCAGAATTCCTTGTCCAACGAAGCTACTAGTTGCTTAGCTCTCTGCCAATGTCGATTCAGCTATTTTGAGGGCTGGCAGCATGACTTCCTTGCCCTTCGAAAGAAGGAGTTCTTTCATGGGTTCATACAATGTGGGAAGATGGACTCGTACATAATTCAAAAATATCGTTGACGAATCGGCCAATGCGTACTGCATTTTCTCAGTTTCTTCGCGCAACATGATTTTTTTGTTAGGCTCCAATTTTCTTCCGGAGCTCAGTTCTTCTCTGAGATGGGATAATATCTCTTCTGCAATGCTTCGCGATTCGCTTACAACTTTCTCTTCCGATTGTTGTCTAGCGCCTGTTGCTATTTGATACCCTGTTCCCTTCCTTGTTGATTCCCTAATTTCCCTTGGAGTTAGATCTTGCTGAATGTCATCAAGTACAACCATCTTTTTCCAGCATTTTTTACCATGGAAAATCACCGGTTTGATATATCCCTTGGCATGCATTTCTTGGAGATGTTTTCTGAACATGTCCATTGTCATGAGAGATTGCTTTCCTGATATGAGCAGTACTTTCTGGAATAGGGTCTCTTCGAATTCGATAATAGCCGATCCGAAAGATAAGATGATAGCTTCCTCAATTTCAGCATCTTGAGATTTGGAATGAGCACTCATTGACAACTTGGACACCCTGCCCAACTATATCTCGCCCATATATTCTCCAGAAACCATATGAATATTTGCAGGTGAGCAAAAAGGGAAAAAAAAACGGCAGATGCATTGGGAAATAGTTACATTTACCGTTTTTCCTTCATACTTAAGCTACCATTTTCTTCTTGTATAGGATATAGACTACACCGACCACGATAACCGCAGCTATGATTCCTAGGTACACATACGTGGGGAAGCCAATAGTTGGAGCATCTGGGGGCGTTGCCGACAACCATTCTATTGTGAAACCAGTTCTGAGAGCTTGGTTACCTGCTGTGTCAAAGGCGATCACTGTAACGTTAACCGATTCATAATCATTGGCGGGAATAGCCACAGAGTACTCATTGCCATCACCTGTCAGGGGGAGTGTATCTCCGGGGATTTGCAAAGACACGTTTTCTACGCCACTTGGATCTGATACAGTTACGCTAAAGGTAACCTCTTCTCCCTGTTGAGGTGGTTCGGGTGACCATGACACGTTGCTGATTCTGGGTCCAATTTCGTCCGTATCTGATACTATCCCTACATTTTCACCCAGTCCCCACGCCAAGAAGTTTTCCAGCAACTGGACATTATTGAACAAAGCGGTTTTACCGTAATCGAAATCACTGAAAAACGTCGTGCCAGCGACCAGCAGCTTCGACGAACCGATTTCTTCAACTGCTGCTAGTGGAATCTGATTGCCATTCTCGCCATCCTGTCTCATGTCATAAGCCACAGTGATATCTGGGGAATTCTGGTCCGTTTGATATGCTGAAGAATCAGCCCACACAATGGGCAGCGGAGGGCCATCTTCAACGAAGTAAAGACTTGCTGGGGAGAACATTGTAATCGAGCCAACAGAACGAGTGAGATTGGCTGTTTCACTTGGCGGTGGTATGTCGTAGATATCGTTGTACCATGGCTGATACGTTCCTTCCATGTAGACGTTATCATCGTTAATTCTAATTGTTGACCCGATAGTCTCTAAGATTTGGTTAGGTCTAGCGTTATCAGTATACTCGTCGTAATCGCCTCTCCCAGTTAGCAGGATTGACCTGTTTCCCGTTTCCAACCAATCAGAGATTTCTGAAAGCTCCGAGCTCGTATAGGCATCGAAGCCACATGTGGCTATAAGCAAATCAACATCCATCAAGGAGCTTTCCGTAAATTCAGATTCCTGTATTTTCATTTCAAACCCATTTCGCGCTAGGGTCTGATTGATGGAGGTGAGTTCGGATTCATCACCACTAGTGTAATCATTGGAATGAGCATAGTCAATTAGTGCTACATGTTCTAGAGTGTACGATACTTCAGGAGCATCACAGTAGAGACTGAGAGTGTAGAAAAGTGAAAGACAACCATTGACGGCCATTGATAGGCATTCCTCAGTCAGGCTCTTTATTTCAGGATTGTCGAGAGCCCTCGATTCATTGTCATCGTATGCATCGTGAATTGTATCATAGTACTGATGCGAAAAAGTAGCGCAATCAACCACCAGCTGTGACACGTTGGAGATTTTATGTTCGCTAGGTGTATCGATTTCTAGGTTGCCCAGATTTTCATTGATGTCTCTCTCGTAACCGGTATGACCGGGCCAGTATTCGTCAGTGTGTACAGGAATACATGGATCGGTGAAGTAATGTGTCATGACCCCCACTGCGAAGAATCCGTCTTCCCAGTTACCAGATGTGAAATTGTCTTGAGCGAATTCAAACCATCTTTGAGCCGCTTCTGGGGCATTTTTTTCGCCTGTCTCAGGGTAATAGAGATGATTCTCCCAGTCTTGCCACGCTTGATCTGGAGTTGTGGAACCCGATAGGACTTCCGGCGCATAGTATTCATAGGCTTCAGCCCAGCTATCGTTGGTAATACCATTCATGGCTTCTGAAACCATAAACATGTGAGTGCTAATTCCCCATGCACTGGTCTCCTTTGGAGGCATGAATGTCATGACAGATAACATGGGTAACATGAAAATAACCAGTAAGGCAACTCCCTTTCGCATATTTGTATAGGGGTCACTCCTGCTATTAAAAACTACTTGAACTCATCCGGCAGTGATACTGCTCCGTTTGAGATTATGATTGAACGAAACAGTGCTAAGAATTGATTGGCAAAAAAAGTTGAGTTCAAGAAGCAGCTTGAATGCATTAAGCTACTTCTTGATGATTTATCTATTTTCTCTTCATGACGATAGCGATGATGATTACCACAACAGCAACGACGCCAATTATACCGCCGATTAGGAGCAAGTCTAGGCCAGCTGCTGGGGGCTCCCAGGCAATAGCTTGGAGGACTAGATTGTAGCCATCCAATGGGACATCATAGTACTCCTCAGCGTACATCGGGTTATAATCACCGTACGGTGAAGCGCCGCTAACTACAATGATTCCGGACGTATCTTCGCCAGCATTGGTCTCTATTGTCGTAGCAACAAAGGGGCCCTCATCACCTTCTTCATGTGCGACGGGCGGTACCAAGTCAGCATCGGTTACGTATGCAGCATCTCCGTAGTAGAGAAGTGGATAGACATTCTCTATGTCATCTTCTTCGAGTGCAACTGCATCTTCGCCTGCTGTAGCTGAAGTGCTTCCATAGAGACAGGTGGGACCATGCATCAATACAGCTGATACACCGTCTACAATATCCTCAACGTAGGAGTCATCACTTGTCTCATTGGCCACAACACGATAGGATGCTTCACAGTTTGACTCTGGGTCTTCAATTGACGTTGGCTCTGGGTACACGTGAGAGCCTACTTCTTCAAGCACCCAGCTCATGTTGGCGTTGATGTAGTTAGCACCACCATAATCTGAATCAGCACCAACCCAAAGGAACTTGTCGCCAGCGTTGAACCAGTCTGCAACTGCATCAACCTCTGACTGTGCAAATCCTTCCTGTTCACCGTAGATTGCTCCTATAATGAGGGCGTCAGCATCGGACAAGACAGAGTCGTTGAGTCCGTCAAATGCCCATACCACCTCATAGCCCATGTCGGTCAGATTGTGCCGAAGCCACCAATCTGCGCCGGGATGAGTTTCATTCCCAGCTACGTAGCTGCTATACTGTCCATGACTGTAGTCAAAGACAATCTTGCCTGCGTCTTGTGCCTGAACTCGTGCTGGCATGAAGCCCACAGCGAGATAGGGTACAAAGAGTGCAGCCAGAAACAGCATGGTAACCATCTTTTTGCTATTCTGTTCTAGTATCATAATTTGTTTCTCCTCTTTCTGCTCTTCTAATGTCATCGAAGCTCAGATTCGGTACATCACTTCTTGCCTATGCATATATTTAGGCTTTTAGTTACTAAGTCTCAGCTTCATGTATTCTCAGCTACTTCTTCCATATATATCCTATCCCTGTGATTAATGTAATGGGCGATTGAGTGACACGATTAGTTCCTTCTCTTTGCCAAAGACTTAATATCTTCGTACGATGACTCCAACCAAGATACACTCTGAGTAGTGCTTCTCAAAATTGAATCATGATGAGAAGCACTAGACACTCAAAGGTGAAAAGTTATGGCATCTGGAGAACTTGAAAAGGGACGAAATATCAAGACGATTGCGATTGCGATTGTTGTGATTGCTATCATAGGAGTAGGCGCAGTATTAGTGGTATTGAACATGGGTCCTTCTCAGGACGAAGGTATAACTCTTACAATACTAACACGACACGATACCGCCATACATACAGTCTACGAGGAAGCCTTTCTTGCTTCTGACATCGCTGAAGAATATGGCATTACCGATTTGAAATGGAAAACACAGGCAGCTCAATTCTGGGACGATGTCATAGAAGCTGGCGGTATTGACGTGCTGTGGGGCGGTGGTCCTACCCTCTTTGACCAAATGCAGAGAGATGAGTATCTTGAAACCCTTACGAGTGAGTATATGCTGGAAGTCGTTGACAGGGTTCCTGATAGCATAGCTGGCGCCGATATGAAACGGAGAAATGAACAAGACGAAGTGATTTGGGTTGCGGCTGCGATTTCCTCATTTGGTTTCACCGTCAATCACAACTTCCTAGACGATCATGACCTACCCATGCCAAATAACTGGACGCATCTTGCTAAACCGGTATGGGGCAGTCTTCTGCCAACCGCTACAATCGCTATGGGCAATGCGCCCAAGACTACCTCCAATACAAGAATCTATGAGATTATCACGCAAGGTATGGGCTGGGATGATGGATGGGCAACTATGGCTCGCATGGCTGGGAGCGCAAGGCTCTATCAGGGTTCAGTCGAGACCCAAGCTGCTGCTGAGAATGGAGATGTTGGTGTGTCTATGTCAATAGACTTCTATGGCTATACGACTCAGGCCAACAATCCTGACTGCGAGTATATCCTCCCTGAAGGTGAGTCCATTGTAAACGGTGATCCAATTGCTATTGTAGAGAATAGTGAGCACATGAATGCATCTGAAGCGTTCTTGGATTATGTACTCTCCGCAGAAGGTCAATCACTTTGGTTGAGTGAGGGTATCAGGAGAATGCCTGTGCTTGAGTCAGCCTTCCATACTGAACTGGGACAGGAGAATGAGGGATTGTATTCTCTATTCAACCAGACTTTGGAAAACGAGGGTATTGATTTCAATGAGACCCTATCAGTCAACATCAATACAGCATTCACTGCCTACTTCGAGGCGGTGTTTAATGACGCACATGACTCACTAGCTGACGCTTGGAAAGCTCTAGTTGATGCATACTACGATGAGGAAATAACAAGAGAACAACTCGATCAGTTGGCTGCTCAGATGGGTGAACCGGTTACAGTAACTGTGGACGGTGAAGATCACAAGTTCACTATTCCCTATGCTGAGGAGATAAATGAAGACATGATCTATGATAGTAGTTTCTACAATAGTATGCAGCAGCTCTGGAGAGATGCGGCAGAAAATCAGTATGACCAGGTCATTTCTGATTTGAATGACCTGATTGGGTCCTAAATGCAATCAACCCCCCGTTCAGAAGGAAGTGGACGAGTTGACTGAAGCCGACGAGATACAACGAGATGCTGAGGAGTCTGAACTGCAGCAACCACATCATCCACTCGTCAACTTCCTCCTTTCATTTTTTGGTGGAATAGCGAGATTTTTAGCTTCGATAGGTAATCGAATCAAGAGTATTTTTGTTTCTCTGTGGAATATGATTGTACAAATCGGCGGTTTTCTGAAGTCCCCCCGCAAGAATGCCAGTTCCTTGAAAAGGGGTCTTTCTGAGACAGTGAAATCGGGATGGAGTAGATTCAGAAGGGAAATGGATACTCTATCGATGATCCAGCTTATTGCAATCCTAGTTGTATTCGGTGCTTTCTTGATTGCGCCTTTGCTGAGTGTTGTGTGGGGTTCGTTCTTCACAGAGGATGGTTTTACCCTCGACATAGTTCTGAATCTATTCACGAACAAGAAGTACGTCCCCCAATGGAGGGCGGAGGACTTTGACTTCATCCAGTACAATCCCGACGCAGGAATAAGGTATATCTATGGAATTGAGATGGGTATCATTTTAAACTCAATTTATTCGGCTGTTATGACCACAACAATAGCAGTAATACTGGGGACTAGTTTTGCATTTCTTATGGCACGATATGATTTCACGGGGAAAAACATTCTTCGAACATTGCTACTCTTTCCAATGCTTTCTACTCCCTTTATTGGAGCTATTGGAATTAAGTGGTTCCTCGGGTCTTATGGTGTTCTCAACAATATGGCATCCGAACTGTTTGCTTTCTTTGGAATGACCTGGATCAGAACCGAATTTAGAGGTCTTGCGGCCATAGTAATTGTTCAAGGTTTATCCTTGTTTTCGCTCGTCTATCTTAATGCTTACTCTTCTTTCATGGGTATAGACCCATCGCTTGAAGAGCAAGCTGAGAATCTCGGGGCATCAGGTTTTCAGCTTTTCAGGACGGTAACTCTACCTCTTGCTATGCCAGGCATTCAGGCTGGAGCTATCCTAACCTTCATCCTGAGTATCGAAGACTTGGGCACACCTATTGTGTACGCTGAAGATCCTCAGGCTCAACGAGTCTTGGCTTATCAGGTCTTTGACAGTATAGCCGCTGAATCGGGCTCCATAGATCCTCTTGGACCTGCTATTGGTATGCTACTATTGCTCTTTGCTCTAGTTGGTTTTCTAGCAATTCGGAAATATGCTAGTTTGCGCAGCTACGCATCTACAAGCAAAGGTGGCCAATGGAATCCTCGAACAAGAACCTTGACCAAAAAAACAACGGCTTTAATGTATATGGTTCTTATACCAGTTCTCTTCTATGCACTGATTCCTCAACTCAGTATACTTCTACTCTCTGTTTCCAAGTATCGATCTAGCTCGATAATTCCTGTTTTCACACTCAATCACTATAATGTGTTGGGAGATCCTAAGGTCCAAGGTGCATTGTTTAGAACCCTTGGATATGCTGCAGTGGCGACATTCATAATCGTTTTGCTCGGTGTTTCTGCGGCGTATATTATCTCCAGACGAGATATTCCGGGCCGTACTGGTCTCGATTTGTTGGTTACCTCCCCCATAGCATTGCCAGGTATTGTCATTGCAACCGGCTATTTCACGCTCTTTTACAATACGCCTATATTCCCAATGGATATGCCCATGTTTCTAATCATCATATCATATACAGTCCGGAAGTTTCCGTTCACTGTTAGAGCTGCATATGCTGGGCTTCAACAAACACCAGAAGTCCTAGAGGAGGCGTCTATGAGTGCAGGTGCAAATAGAAACCAAACTTTTGCCAGAATTGTGATTCCACTCATTGGTGTGAGTGTGCTGGCTGGTTCGCTGCTCTCATTTGTATATTCGGTTAGCGAAGTCAGTACAAGCATACTTCTGGGTTCAGCAAACTACTATCAGGCACCTTTGACATACTGGGTGAAAGATGTTATGGCGGGCTTACCCCCATTATATGGTCATGGGCCGGCTGCTGTGCTGGGCGTGGTTATGATGTTACTGCAGATGGTAGTGATAGCTATTACGAACGCGGTTCTCAAGACAAGAGCATCCGCTATGACAGGTATCTAGGTGTTACAAGATGGTATCAATTAGACTTGAAAATCTTCGCAAGACCTTCGGAGATGTCGTTGCGACTGATGACGTAAACATAACGCTTCAAGATGGAAGACTATCTACGCTTCTTGGTCCTTCCGGTTGTGGGAAGACTACACTTCTGCGCCTCATAGCAGGTTTCCTACAACCTGACAGAGGCAAGATATATTTCGACGATGAAGAGATGACAGATATCCCTCCATACGAACGCAAAACCGGGATGGTTTTCCAGAACTATGCACTATGGCCACACATGTCAGTTTTTGATAACATAGCATATGGCCTAAAGATGAAGCGAATCGAAGGAATGCAATATACTAAGGCTGCGATAAAGGACAGAGTGGATGCAGCATTGGAGCTTGTTCATATGGAAGGGCTGGGGGACAGGAACCCTCACCAGCTCAGCGGCGGTCAACAGCAGCGAGTAGCATTGGCAAGAGCACTGGTTATAGAGCCAGATGTCCTTCTCTTAGACGAACCCCTTTCCAATCTTGATGCAAAACTGAGAAATGAAATGCGACAAGAAATCATTAGAATCCAGCGAGAGCTTGGAATAACAACCGTTTACGTCACCCACGATCAAGTAGAAGCACTGAGTATCTCAGATATGGTTGCCGTCATTAGCAAAGGGTATATTCAACAGTATGGTCCTCCTCGTGAAATCTATCATCATCCCCAGACAGTATTTGTTGCTGACTTCATAGGTAAGTGCACCTTCCTTGATGGGAAAATTGTTTCAATGAACGATTACATTCGTGTTGAACTGCCCGATGGTCAGATTGTGTCTGGAGAAACGACAATGCCGGAATATCCGTTTGAAGTTGGCGAACACGTTAGATGTGCAGTACGTCCTGAGGATCTTCTACTGGAGCAGACCGACCCTCGTGATAACAAGGTAGAAGGGAAAGTGAGTGAAGTGATATACATCGGAAGCAATGTTGAGGTACATTTCGAAGTAGGCGAAATATCCGCTGTTGCCTTGTTACCACCGGAAACTAGCTTTGAGCGCGGAGATAGCATAACCTTGTATGCTCCTAGGCCCGATGTAATGGTTCTGCCTTTAGGCGGCGTTGATGCCTTGCGAAAAATACCAGATCATCCACTTATTGCTCGGCATCAGAAGGCTGAAGCGAGTGCCTGATATCGACGGCCACACCCCTCCTGAAATCAAGCATTCCCTTTCCCGTAAGATTGGATTTGCCCGTTCCAACTAATCGTCCAGATGTATCCGTTACCATGACCTCTTCCCCGGCCCCTAGTTCATGACTTGCATTTGCGACAAATTTCGATAGGGCGGAACGCCCCCTTCCTACATACTCGGCAGCCTCATCTTGCATGACAACGATGTACTTGGAATCCAACCCATTTTCAAGAAACCATTTACCACCGTGGAATGTGGGCGTCAATAGCCCAGTGGTGGGAACCACAGTGAACATGATTTGGTCTGATTTGTTTACATGCCGTATTTTGCCGGTACTTCCTGAAAATGTGAAACTCCAATCATCCGTTCCCTCCTCAAAATTCGCTTGAATATTCCATTGAATATTCAGTAACGCATTGAATTTCCTTGCAGGCCAGTATTCGGTCTCACCCTGCAAGTTTCGCAGCATTTCTACGGCTTCTCGTTTGTTTTGAATTATTTGAACTGAGTGCACAGTTGAAATTTCGTCCTTGAAAGCATCGGTAGGCAAATCATTAGTAAGCCAAAATATGCTGTTACATTTCATTCGATTTAGAAACTGGATGAGTCTTGCTTCAGCAGCCTTGAGAACCCCATTGAATTCCTTCGTTGGGAAAACGCTCTGTTGAGCTGGATATACGTGTTCCAGCTCCCAAGGAATAACCCCTATTGGTGTTATGAACACGAGAACCGCTTGGTTCGCATTAGTTTTCTTTATGGCCTCGATTAAATCAGGGAACAATTCTGAATATGGTCTTTCACCATGGGCTGGCACCAATAGGAGAGAACCCGTCGTAAAATATGGATACGAGGAAATAAGCTGATTATGGAACTTCACGAATGCAGGATGCCGGGCTGATTCTGATCCTGTGAAGAATACTGAACTCGAAGCGCCCATCGGATAATGGTGAAGAAAACTATCTTGATAATGCAACATAGTGTGGAGCCCTTGATACAATTGAGGATGTCCTCTGGCTCGAAGAGCGGCTAGCTCGAAGAGCTTTCCATCAGATATGGCTTGTCGAACCCTCCTCATCTCAGCTGCGGCAACGTACAGATTGTGTTTTGAAAGCATGATTTCCCTGTTGGCGTCTGGCAAGGATTGTAGCTCTTCAGGGGTGGTCTGTGAGCAAATCGGGCAAGAACAGGGTAGTTCCCGAAGTTCATGAAGATGTACAGTACCTGTTGAAAGCATCATTCTATCGGACTGGGCGAATTTTGCGTAAGAGGCAGAGTCAAACAAATCGCATCCAAGGAGGGCCGCTAGAGCAAAGAACATCGGATGTCCGCAACCAAACAGATGTACGGGTCTGTTGAGAGGCAGAACCCTCTTTGCTGCCAAGGTGGCTTGGACGATATCCGCATATCGATAAGATTCCATAAGTGGCACCACCCCACCAATTGGGTGAATATCTATGTCCAGCGAAGCCATCTGTTGAGCGGAGCGCTTTCTGACATCCGCGTAAATCCCCCCCTGTACCGTTCCAGCCAAGAGCATGTCCTCTTTCTCTCCGACCGATTTCTTGGCTCTCTCAAAGGAAACTTCAGCATCTTTTTCGACTTTAGACTTGCCTACATCAGGTTCCGAGAAGACATCGAGTATTGTTCCAATGTCCGCACCGATATCTCTTTGAAATCTGACGATTTCAAGAGGTTCTATTTGGTCTTCCGGTAGCTTGTGAAAATACATCTGAAAGGTTCCTGAATCAGTCATGACTGGGCCATCGAAGTTCAGAAGTGAGTGGACACCATCTCTCAGGGCGGTCTCTTTCAGATGTTCTTTCGAATGGATTATGAATGAGTTGGTTATTACCATCTGGAATCCATACTTGTCTGTAAGGTCTTGGACTGGAATCGCCTTTCTTTCTGGATGAACCACTGGCATCAGTAGAGGCGTTCTTACATCGCCATGATTTGTGCGAAGAACACCGAGCCTTGCAAGCCCTTCCTTTGATCGAACCTCGAAGATGCTCATGATCACTCCTGTCATCTGTGCAAGATACCCCCATGAAGCTTTTGTTTGGAGAAAGCGTGTTCAGTTGCGTCATCAAACCGTTTATGAATCAAAGCTGGATTGGATTGATGATGATATCCACTTCCTCGCTACTTGTTCAGCGCCGTGAATACGGTGAGCCAAATCTGCTCAACGAATTCGAATCAATAGCTACATCTGCAGGTTACAGGGTAATTGGTGAATTCGACATAGTAGGTGCTGAGCATGGCCGATACGGTATCAGCATCGGCAAGGCAGAGGAAATTGATGACTGGATAAGTGCTCACGAGCCAGATTTTGTTTTATTCTCCCCTCATCTCAAATCAAGCCAGATGTTTCGCCTCATGGAGAAATGGGAAGTCGAAGTCCGAGACCGTCCACAGGTCATTCTGGAAATATTCTCACGGCATGCTCGGACACGGCAAGCAAAGCTTCAGATTGAGCAGGCGCGTCTCGAATATGAACTCCCTTTTATGAAACATCAAGCACGAATGCGTCTCCAGCGAGAGCATACTGGAGATAGACCTACTGCACAGCAGATTGGAGCTGGTGAGGATATTCTAAGCCTCAGGCTGAATCAGATTCAGAACCGCTTGGCGAAAATCCGTCAAAAGCTGCAGAAGATATCTGATGTACAGGAGCTGAAGAAAAAACGAAGGAATAATTTGGGTTTTACTGAGGTGACTCTGGCTGGATACACTAATGCGGGCAAGAGCACCTTGCATACCAAGCTGACGGATTCAAATGCCGAGGTTGCGGATGAGTTGTTCACAACTCTTTCAACAAAGGCATCGAAGCTTACAATACCGGGGAGAGATGTTGTTCTAACAGACTCTGTTGGTTTCATTAGTGATCTCCCCCCGAAGTTGCTTCAGGCGTTCGATACCACGCTCATGGAAATAGCCGATGCAGATGTAATTGTGCTTGTAGTTGATGTCTCAGACTCGCTTGATGAGATGGAGCGAAAAACTCAGACCTGTATGGAGACGTTCGGTCGGATTGACGTAAATACAATACCAATCGTAGTTGCACTCAACAAAATCGACTTGGTTTTCCCGAAGATTCTTGAACATAGAAAGGCTGTCCTTGAAACATCTTTTGATCAAGTCATTCCAATATCAGCCAAACAGGAAGAGAATCTTGATGCCCTGTTACATGCTGTTCAGAAAGAACTGCCAGAACTACACGAGTATTCTATTTCGATTCCAAACAACAATCGCTCTATGTCGTTTCTCAGCTGGCTACATGATGTAGGTGAAGTCAAGAACCAAACCTTTGAAGGGGATACGATTAGACTAGAAGCGAGCGTTACGCCGAAGAATGCCCAGCAGATGATGAATAATCTGCCCGGCGGTGAGGCGGAACGTCTCAATTAGGTTTTCCTCTGCATCTACGGTCAGCTTTTTAGCATCAGATTCTTCATCACAATTATTCCTGGACTTGGTGAAATGATAGTAATGGATCTTAAGAGTAAGGAGGACATCCTCGAGATGCTTGAAGGCTGCGAGAAGATAGTCCTCTTTGGTGACTCCGGTTGTGCACAAATGTGTGACGTAGGTGGAATTCTCCAGCTGGAGGATATGACCGACTTCTTAACCGAACATGGTAAAGATGTCTTAGGATACGTGTTTGTCGAAGGCGGACTTTGTGACGAGTTTGCTACCAAACAGGAATTGGACAAACATGAGCGAATGCTGGAACAAGCTGACGCATTTCTTGTGCAAGCATGTGGTGTTGCCACACAGAATTTGACCAAGATAGTGCCAGAAAAAGAATCGCTCCCCGCGGTTGACTCGGACTTCTTGGGAACCATGCCTGAGCGATTTCATCATGATGAGCGCTGCTCCATGTGCGGTGAATGTGTTCTACATCTTACTGGGGGAATCTGTCCTATTACTCGCTGTGCCAAAGGCCTTCTCAATGGTCCGTGTGGCGGCTCAATGGATGGTATGTGCGAAAGAGATGATGATACCGAATGTGCCTGGCAGCTAATCTATGATCGGTTGAAGAAGCTGGACAAACTTGACAATATCAAACGAATCTGGGAGATGAAAGATTGGAGCTTGGCAGCGGGTCCCACAAACATCGTTCATGATGCAAAGGATACCCTCTTCTAGTTGGTTTATTTTCCCGTAAGACCAAAGCAAATATCTGTTCCCCTTGTTTCTTTGCTTTAAACCGTTTGAAAGGAGAAAGGAACCCTCGTGCAAACATATCTCCAAAGATTACTTCAAGACGATAAATTTGTCGTCACTGCGGAAGTTGGTCCTCCACATGGTGCAGACGAGAAGCTCTTGGTAGAACGGGTGTTGCGAGTGAAGGACTACTGTGACGTTCTGAATTTGACCGACAATGTCCGTGGTATTCCAACTATGAGTAGTATGGCTTGCAGTCATTTTGTTCTTGGCTGTGGCGTGGAACCAGTCATGCAGATGTCAGCACGAGATCGAAATCGTATTCTCTTTGAAAGCGAGTTGTATGGTGCATATGCCCTAGGCATTCGAAATGTCTGCTTTATGACCGGCGATCATTCATTGCTTGGTTCACATCCTGAGGCTAAGATGGTATATGATTTGGATTCAATTCAAGCTCTGCAGCTGGCAAGTCATCTCATGAGCGGAAGAGATCTTGCAGATGACAAGCTGGAAGGTACACCCAATTTTTATCTTGGTGCAACTTTCAACCCCTATGCCGACCCTCTCGAATTACAAGCTTGGAGGGTGGGCAAGAAGCATGATGCTGGCGCTCGCTTCTTCCAGACACAAGCAATATACGGTACAAACCGTTTCAGGGAATTCATGGATGAACTTGACATACGTGATATCAAGATAATCGCAGGTATTATTCCGTTGAAGGGCCCGAGAATGGCCAGATTCATGAATCGCAAAATTCCAGGTATCAAGATTCCCGAAAGGATGATTAAGCGGCTTGAAGATGCTGGAGATGGACTTAGGGGGAAGGAGAAGCGAAATGCAGTCAGATCGGAAGGTATTGCAATGGCTCTGGAGACCATAGAAACCATTAGGACAATCGAAGGTGTAAATGGCATGCACATCATGGGCGTTGGATGGGAGGAAAGCATACCTGTACTTGTGAAACAATCTGGTCTTCATCCTCGACCAAAGAAAGGTGATTAGCATTGTTTGTTTTCAAGAAGGAACAGCAGACATTCGATTTTGGAGGAATCCCAATTGGCGGTAATCCGGGCGAGAATCCGACTGTTGCGATTGGAGGCCTTTTCTTCAGAGGTCAGAAGGTTGTCAAAAGCAGCAAGAAGGGACGTTTCGACGAGATTCTAGCCAAAGAATGGATTCAAAGAGCCAAGGACATGGAAGAGGAGACTGGGCATCCATTTCTCATTCAGATTTACGGGAGAACAGCTACCGCCATGGAAAACCACCTATCGTGGCTTGTGGAAAACTATGATGGCCCCTTCATGTTCGAATCTACGAGTGCCAAGGCTCGGAGACGAGGAATTGAGTACTGCGATGAAGAAGGCCTTCAGGACAGAGCAATCTACAACAGCATCAATCTGTCAATGAAGGATGATGAAAAGGAACTCTTGGCAGGCAGTTCCCTCCATATGGCCGTTGTTTTGGGATGGTCACCCCGAGCAACCACGTTGAAAGAACGGATGGATGTTATTGAGACGATGCTGGACGAAGCAGATGAAATGGGCATTGACAAGATGGTCGTTGATCCTGCAACTATGCCAGTAGGTGCAGGCTACGGTCTTGATTACAGGACTATTATCGCAATCAAGTCCGAGTTGGGTTTACCTACCTGTCTAGGTCCCCACAACGCTCCTTCAGCATGGAAATTCCTTAGACGGCCCGAACTGGATAACCCCGAAACGCATCTTGCTGCAATAGTCGCATCGACCACTGCCGCCCAAGTTTTAGCAACAGATTGCATCATGTACGGCTCGATGTCCAGAACTAAGGAGGTTTACACAGCTTTTGCACTTATTGGGAATGCAATTGCTTCCGCTGCTGCTGAATCACATCGCGCTCTAGGTATTGATTCTGAGATATTTGAGCCGACCTCATTCGAGTAGGTTGTGATTACCATGTCTGATACAAATAAGGACAAGTCTTGGCCACCAATTCCGGGAGACTATACAGTCGACAATCCCGATTTATCAGTCGCTGTATGTACTCTTGGAAAGAAGATTCCACTACCACCTCCCTACGCAATAGCTGGAACATGCAAGACTGAGAATATCGGCATCGAACGGGTAATCGCAAATGTAGTGTCGAATCCGGCGATTCGTTTCCTCATTCTAGCAGGACCTGAAGTTCCAGGGCACCGTACCGGCTCTACACTTTGCTGTCTACACGAAAATGGTCTCGACGAAACCACACACAAGATATTCGAGGCTCCTGGAGCTATTCCCTACGTTGAGAATATTCCTTTGGACGCAGTAGAGCGCTTCAGGAATCAGGTGGAGATTGTTGATATGATGGGGGTATCCAATGTAGAAGAAATCGGCAATCGAGTGCAGAGTCTCTTGTCTCAATCCCGTAAGTCATATCCAAAGAAGCCTCTATGGATTGATTTCGAAGTGCGAGATAGTGGTGCGAAAGCAATGGGTCCGACTCCATCTGTGGCGGTTCTACCTGAGTTTGGAGTATGTCTTGATCCTTCTAGGTCTTTAATCACACATCAACACATACAGGCGATGATATCGGTGCACCCTTCGGAAGTCGGCATTGAGGTTCAAGATACTGATAGTGGAACCATACTCGTTGGAAAGGAGTTTGATTGAATGTACATTTTCGAGAAAGAGCAGTATGTCTATGATGTTGGAAACGTTCGTATTGGAGGTATGCCCGGTGAAAATCCGACTGTCCTTGCTGGGACAATTTTCTATAGTGGAGACAAGATAGTTGAAGATCCTGATAAGGGGATTTTTGACCGTCCAACTGCTGAATCTCGAATCAAGGCACAAGAAGAAATGTCAGACTCAACGGGAAATCCAGCCCTAGTACACATCTTTTCAGAATCTCCTGATGCGATAGAGGAATACATCGATTTTGTATCCACTGTGACTGATGCTCCGTATCTAATCGATTCCACAGATTCTGATGTAAGAATACAAGGCCTTCGGTATTCTCAGGAAGTTGGCTTGCTCGACAAGGCCATTTACAATTCTCTCAATATTTCCACAAATGATGAAGAGATTGCCGCTTTGAAAGAGATAGGGCATGACTGTGCAATCGTACTTGCTTTCAACCCACAGGATTCTTCAGTTGCAGGGCGTCGGGCTGTTCTGGAAGAAGGTGCTGGAGATTTGGAAAAAGGTTTGCTTGACTTGAGCAAGGAAATTGGTATCGATAAACCTCTCATCGATACTGCTACTACAAGTATAGGTTCAGGAGCAGGCTCAGCTGTTGCTTTCACTTTTGTTTCCAAGGTAACCTTTGGTCATCCGACCGGCTCGGGAATGCATAATGCTCCCTCTTCGTGGCGTTGGATAAAGGATTTTGAAAACAAGGAAATCTATAGAACGTGCGACGCAGCATCAAACCTCATAGCCCAGATTCTGGGTGCGGATTATCTGCTATATGGTCCTATAGAGAATGCAGAGAGAGTATTTCCGGTCGTTGCGATGGGCGATATATTCTCAGCAGAGGCTCTGAGCAAGGAATTTGGAATCGAACCGGTAGAAAATCATCCGTACAGGAAGCTGCTGTGAGCAGAAGGTGCGTCCGATGCCAGGAAAATTCAGGCGGGTCAAACCTCGTTCCACCACTATCTCTTCAATTCGTATGGGAGATTTCTATACAGTAGCATCAGTAGAACTGGGTAACACCACAAGCAAATGCATCTTGGTGAGTACAAATCTGAATACGGCTGAAATCTTTGAAATCAAGAAAGAAGTCAGATTCACTCGTAATGTACGGGCACCATATGATGGCGAAAAAACATTTGGAAGAACTCTAGTAGGAGTGGATTTGACTCGCGACTCTGTGAAAGAATTCATCTCAGAATTGCTCAAGAGTGTAATCAAGAAGGCTAGGATTAGGTTAGATCGGGATTTACATTTTGTTGTAAGGTCCACCGGAGTGACTGCTGGTTTTGCGAAGCCTGAAGAAGTTGGTGAGATGGTCAAGGCACTTGCTCAAGGATGTGTTGACGCTGGTGTTCCAACGAACAGAATGACTGCTGTGCTATCTCCAGACAACCTTCCACCGGGGATATGTGATTTTACTTGGTTGAAGAAAGTATATTTCGATGGTGCTGTGGCAAGCTGTCTCCCCCCATCGGAAGGATCAGTAGTGGCAAACGAGATGGAAGGTGAACTAGTAACGGCCGGACTCAAGGGCGCAGCTAAGAGTTGTGATATTGATTTCAGAAACCCTGTATTGACGTTAGACTTCGGAACTACTCTAGCTGGAAGGGCCACCGATGACCGGTATCCCTACGCAAAGACTATTGGATCATTTGCTGGTCTAGCTGGTGCCATTCCTGACTCCTTGGCGAGGGTTGTTCCTTCTGTAGACTCTCAGAGGGGCTGTGTTCTTGACTTGCCGAGTACTACACCTGAGAAATATGCGGAAATGGAACAGGATGCAGAAGAAGTACATGAACTCATCACCGTTGAAGTGGTGCCTGAAGGTATCGAACGCTATGGTACAGTTCCTGTGAATCCAACTGCTGCGCGACAGAGTGATGTGGTTCTGATTGGGGTTGATGTGGGAGTCAATGGCTCACAATTGGATGAACTCAGTAGTATTGGTGAAGGGGCTATGGACAAAAATGGAATCTCCGGCCTCATGGCATTGGTTGATACTACCCAGGTATGGTTAGTCCAGCGGCTTGTGGAAGTAGCTGAAGCCAACAATCTCATTTTGCCAGATACTTCACTGGGCGTCACAGGAAGGGCTATTGTAACAGAAATGAAGCCCAAGCTTCTGGCAGACACCTTGCACCTTGCGGATGGAAAACTCTGGATTGAGAATCACGATTTGCTTGTTGTCGATGATGGACTTGCACTTGGTGCAGCTGTCGCAGCCAGATGTATGAATTCCATGGGGACAAGGCACAATCCGATGGGTGGGCGAAAGGGTGATGCTTGTATAATGGGTGCACGAATGAAGTTACAGAAGGATGACAAAGAATCTCGAGAACCACCCAATGATGGCTTCCAGTAGGTCTCCTTGCAGCAGAGTTTATTTTGTTACGTATGCTCTTTCAGCTTGATGGTGATTTCCTTGTTAGTGGTTCCGATAAGAACAAAGGTCATTTCTGAGAATGATGATTTCCTCGAAGCGTTATTGGAGGGTTTGGAGAAACAGGACCTCAAGATAAGGAATCATGATATACTGGGCATAGCGGAGACCCCCCTTGGAACAACAGAAGGCCAAGTTGTCTCTCTTGCTGATATCGAGGTGTCTGAAAAGGCAAGAGAACTGGCATCCCGATATACGATACAGCCAGAGGTTGCAGAGCTTGTTGTAAGGGAATCCGACGAAATCTTGGGTGGAATTCCTCATGTTCTATTGACCCTCAAGAACAACACACTCATGGCAAATGCTGGGGTGGATAAATCAAACGTGCCAAAAGGTTATGCATCTTTGCTTCCCGAGAATTCCCGTCACAGTGCAGAGCTTCTGCGAGAACAGGTTCGAAAAGAATGTGGTGTCACAATTGGTGTGATTGTGATTGATAGCAGAACTCAGCCTCTACGATTGGGAAATATTGGAATAGCATTGGCCGTGGCAGGATTTGAACCAGTTGCTGATGATAGAGGTAGAAAGGATTTGTTTGGAAATGAGCTGAGAATCACCCGTAGAGGTGTAGCGGACAACCTTGCTTCTGCTTGCACTGCCGTTATGGGGGAGTCTGATGAATCAGTACCTGCAGCTCTTATCCGTGATGCCCCTGTTACTTTCGTTGACAAATCATTTGATTCCTCGAAAATGTGGATTTCGCCAGAAGAGTGCATGTACATGGCGATTTTCGAGCAATGGCGAAACAAATGAATGCAACCAGCTGCATAGAATCGGTTTTCAGTACCTGCTTCTGTTTTGTCCTAGAAGCTTATTTAAGAGAGAGAATCATTGAGTAGTTGTGCTTCCTGTGAAGCTCCTAATCTAAAGAACCAAATAGGTGAATCGCCTAACATGCCACCCAGATAGACTCAGGGGCTCGGAGGCTAAAGTACGATGGCAAAGAGAGATGTTCTATTCGACTGCGCAACAGCTGGTGCATCTGGTGACATGATTCTCTCAGCTCTCATTGATTTGCTTGGGGATGACGAAGCCCTTGCACCCGTTGCAGCAGGTCTCCTGATTTATGATCCGACTCTACGTGTTAATTTTAAGAAAAGGCAATTCGAAGATGCAATTGGTCTAGAAATGGATGTAACAATGGACGAGGAGATGAGTCTGGATATCGAGGCTCTAAGAAACGTTCTCGACACTATGTCCGAGGAGGTTGAGCTCTCGGATAAAGCGTCCAAGTTGGCTGAGGATGCATTGGAAGCCCTTTTCCGAGCAGAAAGCCGGGCGCACGACGAAGATATCACCTCTCTCCATCTTCACGAACTAGGATCTGTTGACACAATTCTTGATATTGTCGGTACTGCTTATCTTCTCGATAAGGCTGATCTTCTTGATGATTCAAGGCTTTTGGTAACTAGTTTGGCAGTAGGCTCTGGAACAATCACGACAGCGCATGGAGAAATGGAAGTACCCGTTCCAGCAGTTTCCGAACTCCTCAAGGAATTCGACATGCCTTTTCATGCGGGACCGGCCGATACCGAAGTCTTAACTCCGACGGGTGCTGCAATTCTAGGTACACTTGCGGATCAATTCGTTGAATCCTCACAGGGTTTCGAGGTTGAAGAAGAAGCGTTTGGTTTTGGAACACGGGAACTGGGAGGGGTACCAAATGTTTTGCGGATTGCAGTTGGGAGCGCTTCAGGAATAGAGACTAAAATTGAGGAAGAAGAGCCGCAGGAACCTGTGCAAGACATTGAGACGGAGGATGCTGAAGAGATGGAAATGCCACCGCGAGAACCAGAATCTGAACTCACACCTGAGGAATTCGAAACAACCGATAGCTGGGGAAGAGACGAAGTTGTCGTCATAGAGACAAATGTAGATGATACTGATGGCGAAACTCTAGGGTCTTTGTTTGAGTTTCTTCTAGATGGGAATCTTGCCTATGATGCTGTCATAATCCCTGCCTACGGTAAGAAGAACCGCCCTTGTTTTGTCGTTAAGGTAATTACAACGAGGGACAACGTGAAGAAAGCTGCTAGAGTCATCATTCGACACTTGGGAACCCTGGGCATTCGCTATACGACATGGAATAGAATCAAGGCAGCTCGTGAGACAATTGTGTGTGGGCTCGAAATTGAGAATAAGGAATACATGGTTCGTGTCAAGGTATCTCGGGCAGCCAATGGCAGTGTAGTTAATATTAAGCCTGAAGCTGATGATGTGTTGAAGGTTTCCAGAGAAACGGGCATCCCTATGCGAGAATTGAAGCCCAGAATAGCAATGCAGGCCCATGCTATTACTGAATGATGGCATGTTCGGTTGAACGCAACTGTTTCCCAGCCTCAGGGTTGTTTAATCCGACGTACTTGGCTGGAACGAGGCTCTCGAATGCTCTTAGGCAGAGATTCGCATACGCATCGAAATCACACTGCACGGATTCATCCAGAAGCTCTATGGCCTTGACTCGTTTCATGGGGTTCTTTGTATCGGATTCTATCAACACGTATCTCACCTTCTGGCCCGCGTGCAAATCTTTCCCCATTTCTACCAGTTGCTTTGCTACTACCGCAGCTCTTGAGGTTGTTCGGTATTCCTCAGGTTCTCGACTCAGACGGGAATTGAGCACTAGATCCCGCATGTCGACATCGCCTTCCCGTAGCTTCGTGATGTAATCTTGACATACGCCAAAGGCTTCTGGGACCAGATCTAGAAACTCTCTCTTGTCTCGTGCTTGAGCCAAAACCTGAATCATCGAATTCTGACAGTCCCCTACATAGAGACAAGTATCACGGCGTCTTACTTCGATGCCTCTTGTCTTGATACTGCCATTTCTAAAGAGCCCATAGTAGCGGTTCAAGGGGGCAATTGATGGTTTTACACGTGAGGAAGGGATGACAAACCACTTGTAAATTCCCTTCATGGACATGGGAATGTCCACAACATCGGTGACCTCTTTGCAGAATTTTTGAACTTGGTCATACTCTATTTCTTTCTTTGATGTCAACCAGAGAGAGTCAACAATCCCGTGGATTATCTCAAAACCATACCTCTCTCCAATCTCCTGTGTTTGAAGCAATGTTTCTCGTGCAAATGCTGTAACAGCCGTATGAGCCTCTACTCTTCCGAATCTTGCATTCTTGAAACCAAGGTACCCAAAACAGGAGACAAGTATACCCTTCAGAGTGTTTTGCATTAGTCTGTATTTATTGGCCTCTTCTCCCTCTTTGATGAGTTTCTTGAACGCCTTCCGTTTCTGTATAACCAGTTCTAGAGACTTTGACACCAACCCTCTTCTTCGTTCACATATGCGGAAATTCACCCCGGGAACATCTGCGCAATACTTGTGATTGTATGGACATTGATTTCGCATACATATGGTTTCAGGGCTGATATTGCGAGTAACCATGAGCGTAGGATACATAGAGGAAAAATCGCATTCTGCAACTTTTTCATAGATATCTGGCTTGGGTTGAAAGATCAAGCCCCCTCTATCAATGGTCGCCAAGTCGTTAACTGATTTCAGAAACTCCGGATTTTTCTTAATCGGGGGTATGAGGAGTCCCCTCTTGTAGGCGTTATAGTATTGGACTGCTGCATTTACGCTACCAATTGACATCCTTGCTACTCTCTGAGGTTGTGCAGATGCTAGTCTGCACCCCTCAGCAACTCCTTCTATTCCAGATGGCGAGTAGTACATACTCTCATTCCTATCTATGTGGATTCTGCCGTTGAACATCACGGGTCTTCCAGATCTGTAAACTACTCTGTTGTATTGCCAAAATGACTGAGGATTCCTTTCCTTTACATTAAGAGGCGTTCCATCCCTAGAAAATAACAGTTCTACTTCATGAATTCGTGCTCTAAGACTCAAATACCTGAAAAGTTTCTCATCACCCCCTCTCGTTATGATTATGTCCGGATCGATTTCATCGATTTTTTGTTGCAGCTTTAGAAGTGTGGCTTTTTCATCAGCTTCTTCAATTACTTCGGTATGACCCCGATGCAGAATTCGGATATGGTGAATTGGGTCTTCCATTCTGGGAAAAAGATGCTTCGTGCTAACAGATACTTGAAGTTCAACCTCTTCCAAATCAGGAATTTCATAGTGAACCGCTTCCCGATTATCTAGATTCTTCAATTCAACGATTTCACTATTCTCGCAATCATACTCCACTTTTCCAAATGGAAAGACTTCTTGCGTGATGAAGAACTGTTGGATTGGATTGATGTCCGTATGGTATACTGTGGCTCCTGGAAGTTGTTCTAAATCCTTTGCGACTTCCCAGTGTGACCCTGGCTGAGTAAAAACCTGTACCACTTCTTTCTTGGTATCCTCGTATACACTGAGGTATCTCTTGACAAGGCGCGTTTCTACTATTTCTTCGTGTTCAGTTGTTGCATGCAATACCTCAGAGTCTTCCCACTCGTTATTCCGTAACAAGTCTGTATCAACAAACAGTGATGATTTGAAACTGGGATATGGATAGCCTTGTGTCTTTCCATTGGATTTGATCCAGAGGACAAGCTCTTTGCTCTCCCTGTCAATACTGCCATCAAGAAGCCACCCTACCTCCACTATGGGCTCCTCCTAGTCCTCTTTCAATGTTTGAATCATATCCTGGAGCCTTTTGATCTCTTTCAAGGCTTCCATCATGGTTGCCATGAAGACCACATCTGTAACATTGGGAGCTGCTATCATCGTTCCTGCATCTGCATATTCTCTGGCGTAGTCGAATATACAATCTAGGTACTTTCTGTGTGCTGGCTTAAGGGTACGTCTGAAGTTTTTCCAACGCGCTTCTTCAGTATCCACCGCATCTCGAAATGTCTTGATTGTCCTGCCGCACATAATGGTTCTTCCCGGTCTGTCTTTTTGATTACAAAGCTTGGTCACCCGGAATCTACATTGGGTGCTGTAGAAAATGTGTGAAAGAATTATTCTGTTCCTTCTGGGACTTGCTGTTTCTCCGTTTCGAACAAGTTGAGAGTGGACTGGTTGCCGAAAGTAAAACGATTGATGTACAATGCACTGTCTTTCTAGTTTATTTCGTCAGTCAACGAGACACGGTATTGGGCAAACTTGATGGGCGGGTAGTGCGGAGTCACAGATGTGTTTTTTTGACCTTCAATCGTTAGAGCTGCTCTAATTACATAATAGATTCCCATTCCTAACATAACGAATACTATGATACCTCCGATGAACGTGACCGGTATAGTCAAAAATCGCTGAAGTAGATCTGAAGACCAATCAGTCAAATTCTAGGTCAATAGGAGGCCAAGGAGATATGCGAATAGCCCCCTCCAATTCCCAGATACGTTAACCCCTGCATCAATCTACGTTTCTTTATACTCATTTCCAACGTATACACCGAGGCACTGACTATACATTAGGTGTAGTAAGCCTTTACAGGAGTTCAATGATGCATCATCGGTCGGCAAATCATTTCATGCAAACGTCCGCACAAGATACAGAATCGACTAAATCTACGGCATAAAAAACAAATAACAATTTAAGGAATGCAATTCGTGTTTAGTAATGTCTCATAGTAAAGATGAGAGTGATGAGCAAGAAGAGCTGTTACATCCCTTAAAGCGTATTGACAATAGGCTAGACAGTATTCAACGTGAGTTATCTATGCTTTCTGCTGCCACTGTGACCGGCTTATCTTCATCATCCTATTGCTATTCTTTCTTATCCGAGGTATCTAGGCGGGTTACACTCAAATATGGGATGTCTATCAGAGGATACATCTAAACAACCCATTATTCCCTTAGATAATCCCCTATGAAGGCGGTGTTCAAGTAGCATGGTTAAAGCAGTATTCAAAGTAGTTTTGATGGGAGACGGCTCAGTAGGTAAGACAAGCCTGCGTCGAACGTACATGGGTGAAGGTTTCAAAGCCTCTTACAATATCACAATCGGAGCCGACTTTGCTGTCAAGAAAATGCAGCTGGAAGGTGGGCATGATATCAGCATACAGATTTGGGACTTGGCAGGACAAGAACACTTCCGAAATGTGCGTTCAACCTTTTATCGAGGGACCATGGGAGCCCTCGCAGTATATTCAGTTGTTGAACGGTTGTCTTTCAATCATATTCCCGAATGGATAGACGAGTGTTTTGAGAATGCTGGCAAAAAAATTCCCATCGTATTGATTGGCAATAAAATCGACCTGCGAGAGAAATTTGAGGGTAATCCTTCCATGCAGGAGGCCATAATCACAACGGATGAAGGCAAGTCACTGGCTGACCAGATTTCGAATGACAACGGCGTTCACACATCCTTCATAGAAACTTCTGCTAAGACCGGCGCTAATGTGGACACAGCTTTTCTAGAGCTTGCGATTAAGATTCTCGAAAGCGGGGATATGATGTAGTCTGTTTCAAGTTGTCCTATCAGGTAGCGGGCTCAACCCGTCGATATACCGCTTCGTAAATCCTACTGGCTGCAATATGCAGGAGCTCCTCCTCATCCGAGTGTACTTCTATTCTGACTTTGGTTCTTGATTCTTCCAGCTTTCCGATAAGCGTTAGCTGGATCACTATTCTCGTCTGATCGAAGATACTTTCCGCAGCTCCAACCAGCGATGCCATCATCATACCGTCCTTCTCTGATACATCTTCTCTGATTGTATGCAGGTTCTTTTCGCTGAACACCTTCTTGAGTACCCTGAAAAGGCTTCTCGGATTGAAGCCTAAGACATGCTCTCTGCTCCAGGGTTTCATTTGCATTCTGGCCACACGGAAGTCAGCTGATGAAAGGTCCAACGGCTTCATCTGGGGATAGAGGGATTTGACAAGGCAATTTCCTGACTTGGCGGATACATCCAGACCAAGATGGTTCTTCATAACAACAGCAGTCACCATCTCGCCTTCCACGTAGTTTGCAGTTTTCTTGAAATTGAATTTGATTTTTACCTTTTCTGAAGATGACACCTTTCCAATTTCTACAGCTCTATCACTTTCCAGTTCTAGACTTTCCGATGGATAGGTCAGAAGTGAGACCTTCATATCCTTCACATCGTACTTTCCTTCGTTTGTGATGGTAAGAAGAAGCGATATTCTCTCACCAAGCTCTTGGCATTTGTTCTCAACATCAATGTAGTTGGTCGTTCGAACCGGCAATTCACTAGAGAATGAATCTGCTCTCCTAGCGGCAACTTGAGTGAATGTCTCGGTTTCCTGCTCTTCTCTTATACCACGCATCTGATTTATATAGCTAAGAATGGATTTCACTTTTTCATCATACAACTTTTCTTTAGGAACTTCATCACGTGCGATATCTAATTCGATAACATGTAGCATCCCTATGGCTGTAGCACAAACAGAATTGCTCATATCGTATAGTGCAATTTCGAGAGCTTCTCTGGCCTCCTTTCCAAATTCAGCAAGTCTGCAAACCGACAAGAGCCTGAGTTCATCATCGCCCACAAGCGCAGCATCTTTGCAAGCCTGTAATGTTTCAAGCTGGGCCAGCTGACCTGCCAGCTTCTCTGCCCTCGGCCGCAAGAATCTCCTAACACTATCCTTAACATAGCGAAGAGCCTCAATACCCCTAAGCTTCTGCAGCAGTGACCCCCCTTGTTGACTCTTCATGAGCTTCCCCACTGTATATATCATGCGGAGCTCGATTTAACACTTACTGATAGCTGGATAATGACGAAATTCTTAAAGAAACAGTATCTGCAAACACAAGTCGCCCCGAATTTAGACTTGGCTGTGTTCAGAACACTTTTAGTGCATCTTTGATGTATTGCATGATATCTCCTGCCGAGGTGAACATACTGCAAGAGCAAGAAATGGCCTTTTTCCTTCAGCGGCATACATTGAAACCAAAAGCTGAAGAAACATCCGAAATCACTCGACGTTTCGCAATGAACGATGTTGGGCGTCTGCTGGCTGCTGGAATGCAAGATCGAACAATACGCATATTGTCCGCTAATGATTGCAAAGAGATTCAATGTATGGAAGACGACTATTTGTGTACGTCGCTCGCTTTCAGCCCGAGGGGTGATATCCTCGCTTCTGGGTCTGTTGAGCGTGTTGTGAAACTGTGGGATATAAGAACTGGGGATTGCCTAGCAACGTTTGAAGGGCATGAATACCCGGTTCTCTCTCTTTCGTTTTCACCAAGCGGAGATAGGCTTGTTTCAAGCAGCGGTGATACAACCCTAATCGTCTGGGATATTGACAATCGGGAGAAAATCCGACAGATGAAAGGGCACACTCTATATGTTCTTTCGTGTGACTGGGATCCAAGTGGCAATAGAATTGCCTCAGGCGGTGTCGATGCGCTCATGTGCATCTGGGATGCGAATAGTGGCGAGAAAATCCAGACTATTGAACAGCACAGAACAGCTGTCCACGAAGTACGATTCTCTCCTGATGGGAAAATTCTTGCTTCTGGAAGTTCGGATTTGACAATCAAATTGTGGAAAGGAAATCCCGAATTAGAACTTGATGAAACTCTTCGAGGGCATTCTGCCGAGGTACGCGCTTTAGCATTTAGTGGCGATGGTAAATTCTTGGCTTCTGGGTCAAGTGACAAGGAGATTTTTGTTTGGTCTATGGAGCATCGAACTATCGAGGGCGATACTTCAACTGACGGTGAAATTGATGGCCTTGAATGGTATCCGAATCATAAAGCATTTCTGAGCTCGGATGGCTCAGGGGCTATTATTAAATGGGACCTCAAGCTGCTCAGGGCTGTTTTAAAACCTTTTGAGGATTTATTAGATGAAATCAAGGCTGATGAAGACGGTAGCAGAAGAGATGAACTGATAGAAAAATTAAGGAACCTGCAATCCCGGTATGATGAGGAAACACTAAGGGACAAGCGCGTCTTCTATGCTGTTTGGAAATGCAAAAGGGCTCTTGGCTTATTGAAAGGCAAGCCTCGCAAACGCTGAGAATGAGCTTACGCCTTGTTATATTTTCCTTTCGTCTTTCTTTCTCACACTATCTATCATGAGCCTGCAAAGATCAGTATATGCTTTTTCTACATTCTCACCAGTCAGTGCACTGGATTCCACATAGAGGCAGCCTGTTTCTTCAGCGTATTCTCTTCCTTCCTCAGTACCAACAACTCTACTCTCTTCAAGATCTACCTTGTTCGCAACAATAATCATTGGTATCGAGTGCCCGATGGCCTTGAAAGCTTCATCTTTCCAGTTTTCTACATTCAGAAAAGTTCGCCGTCGAGTAACATCATAGACCAACAATCCCCCTCTAGCCCCTCTGTAGAAGCCTTCTCGAACCACAGAGTATCTGGGCTGACCTGCTAGGTCCCAGATTTGTAGGGTGACATTTGTATCTCTTTCAGGAAGTATTGTTCTCTTGATAGCAAAATCGCTACCAATGGTATGCTTGTAGTCTGACTCAAACCGCTCCTGGGTGTAGCGTATAGTAAGTGCAGTTTTGCCTACTGCACCATCTCCAAGCATGACGGTTTTGAATCTATATTCTGCAGGCATATGACTCATTCCTCAGCATACTCCTAAGAAGAACGATGACCTTAAAATCTATCCTCTCAATATCTCACCTTTCTTATTATGAATTATCATGTTTTCCATCCTATCTAGTGGTTCAGTTGAAATATACGGGCTTCACACATTATTTAATAGGGATAAGTTGCAATCACAGAATTAGCATGCTGGCTGGTGCAAATCATGGAACGTCCCGACTACTCTGCCCTAGAGGAAATTCTTGAAGACATGAATCGCGAAGGCGGTTTCTATGCAAGTATACTGGCCAGAGACGATGGTCTTCTTATCGCCTCAGCGACTGCTCCAAATATCAATAAGAACGTTATTGCCGCTATGTCAGGATACGTGGCTTCCACGGTTGAACGAATGCGGGAGGAGCTTTCTCTGGGTGAACTCAATGATATCAATGTGAGATGCACAGCTGGAAAGGCCGTTTTCAAAAAGCTCGATCTAGCACATCAAGATGACCTGGTTCTGGCTGCTGTCATGCCGCGGACGGTTCGATATCATCTGCGACCTTTGGGGAAGGGGGGCACACGTATTAAGAACGTGTTAGGAAAAGGGCGGTGACAAGCACAAAAGATTCAATTGGCTTAGCATCACAGACATCATACCGGCGCTTAGGTTCAGGAGTGCAGTCGATTGGGCGAGAAAGCGAAGAGCATAGAAAATTCAGAAGAGAGACAGTTAACTCCTATTGAAATTGTGCTGTTCAAGTCAGATGATTGCGCCTTTTGTCCAAGAGCTGAAGAGGTAGTACGTGAGACTATTGCTGATTTCAGTTCTGAATCTTTCAAGATGCGGATAATAGATGTAAAAAAGAATCCTGAGGCGGCGGAGGAATATGGAGTGTTTGCCCTGCCAACTATAATGATTGCTGGCACGTCGGTAACAGGCATTCCTGAGCCTGAAATGGTGATGAAGATGATACTTGGAGCTAAGGTATCCATGAGAGGTGGTACCGGATGAGTGATTTTGAAATTGAGCGGGTGAAAACGGGAATACCCGGCTTGGACGAATTGATTGAAGGTGGTTTTCCAAGAGGGGATACTATTCTGGTTGCTGGTAAAGCTGGAACCGGAAAGACTATCTTGGCAAATCAATTTCTTTACAATGGTGCAACTGAGTACGGTGAACCAGGTGTTCTTGTTACCTTGGAAGAACAACCAAAAATGATACGAAGAAACTTGAGACGATTCGGTATGAATCTGAAGAATCTAGAGGAAGAAGGTATGCTATCGATTGTTGACTTATCACCTACAAAGGAGCGTTCACCTGTACCAATCGGGGAGTATCCAAGTTTTGATTTATCAGGATTAGAAGCTATAATTCTGAACCATATTAGAAAGATTGGTGCCAAGCGTGTAGTTATCGATACACTGTCTATCATGGCTTACAAATTCAAGAGCCAAGAAATCCTGCGAGAGGAGTTTTTCAAGCTCTGCGCAGCTATCACTCGTACAGGAGCAACGCTTCTTTTGACAAGCGAAATCCCTGCGCATCATGATGGTCTAGGTGTCTTTGATATCGAGGCTTTCTTGGCTTCTGGAGTCATAGTCCTTTATTATGAGAAAGTGAGTGATACATCCAGATCGCGTTCAATAGAGGTGCTCAAGCTAAGAGGATCCAAACATAGCTCTCGAATCCACTCAATGCGTATTACTAGTGACGGTATCCGTGTGTGGCCTGGTGAAATCGCAGGTCAAGGCTAGGTGATAATTCATGTCCGAAGATGTAATAGACTCTTGCAATGGCGAACCGACAACGGTGAAGCCAATGATTGGGGATTTGGTCCAGTTTGGTCAGCTTACGCAGGTCTCATACATGCTACTTGGTCCTATAGGTTCTGGAAAAACCACTTACGCAGAGGCGTTTCTGGCTGAGGGGTTGAATCTAGGTTTTCCTGGTGTCTTTGTTACAACCGATGTATCACCTCGTGTGATTCGTAATGATATGAGCCGTCATGGATGGCCAGTTGAAAAATGCGAGAGTAATGGACAGTTGGTCTTTATCGATGGTTATTCAGAACGGATGGGGGCCCCAAAAACGGGTACTGCACGTACACTCTCAAAAGTGGATGATATTAGCGAACTTGGGATTGTGCTTTCTGATGTCCTTGATGATTTAGTGTGTGCAAGAGTGATTGTTGACAGTCTTTCAACCCTAATACTGAACTCATCTGCTACCAAAATGCCCGGTTCCGTGCAAAGAATAAGTGGTCGAGTTACCCAGAATTCTCATAGCATCATGTTCATTCTCGAAGAAGGTGTACATGATGAAAAAACGTATGCCACCTTCTCCTATCTCGTAGATGCCGTTCTCAGGTTCAGAGTTGACGATTCTGATGACCGTCCTGTTCATCAGGTACGCATGGAAAGAATGCGTGGAACTGATACATCCCGACAATGGCATGATTTTGTCCTGAAACAACCTGGCGGATGATTCTTCGGAGAAGCTTCTGTGAACACTTTTAACAACTCAATACTCGATTCGACACGAAATCAGTAGGTAGCATATGATGGAGACCAGATTAAAAGCAACACTGAGGGATGTTCTTTGTGCCACGGTGTCTCTTGATGATAGTCTCTCGGCAATTCAGAACCTTGCAATTGGAGGGGCGGTTGATGAGGAACTTGCTTTTGATATTGCTCGTGCAATCGAAGAGATAATCCTACGAAGGCCAGAAGTAGCGAATTCGAAATTGACTGAAATCATTGTTCAGTTGGCTTTTGAAGACGATCGCACTCTTCCACAGATGCTTAGTCTTCTTGATACACGTTATACTCACAGCGCTAGGCGGGCAGATACTGAGTTGGAGCCGGATTTAGAGGCTATTCCTGTTTTTCTTGATCTTCTTGGCGAGCTATCGCATGGAATTGACCTTGCGCTGGGACTGAATCTTCGTCCATTGGTTCCTTTTTTGGTTGACGAAATGGTGCAGACGATGGAAGCTATCACGTCGCGACAGCACAAACCATCTACCCATCTTGCCCTTCACGAAGTTCACCAACTGACCACCTACTTGGTGGAGGCTGGCTTCTTCGAGGGCGCTGAGGCTCTTCTCAATCGATTAATGAAGATGGCTGATGATCTCGGATTGGAGCAGCTATATTGTGACGCTTCCTTGGATGAAGCGGGAGTTCTTACAGAATTGGGGCTTTATGATGAATCACGAGAAATTCTCAATGAGTTAGATGAAAGGATTCGTGCTACTGGGGATTCGATAAGGCTCGCAGCTCTTACTCTCCAGCTTGCTATGAATGAAACACGGGACGATGAGGTTGAGCACAAAAGAGCTCGATTGCTGGCAGACAAAGCTGCGGCTATGTTTGGTAATATCCTCGACACCGACGAAGTAAACAAGGATGGATTGGCTCTTGCATATCTTGTTATCGGCTCAAGTATCTTGGTAAATGGCTGGAGGGCGGGTATTTCTGATGCGATAGAACGGTTAGAGAAAGCGTTGAATTTGCTGGAAGGTATTCCTAATCGAACACCGGCTCAATCACAACTGATGTATAGGTGCTTGTGTAGCCTCGGTTTTGCACACGGTATGTTTGATGAAGAAACTTGTATCTCTGACGGTATTGCTTATCTCAAGCGGGCGAAGGAACTTCTAGATGAGACGAATATAGTCGGTTCAAAGGCAAAGGCAGAACAATCGGCCTGTGACAACGCAATTGGGTGGATTGCCCTTACCTGCGACTCGGACGAATTCAGAAAAATCGGTCTGGAATCCTTCGAAAAATCGCTGCAGTCGAGAGAACAACTTCACGAGGACAGAAAGATTCCCGATATTGTACTGCTAGGCACCCGAATGGGTCTTGCTTTATCAAAGCTAAGAATATTCGGTAGTGATTCAGAAGAACCCCTCGAACGGATTCGAGAAACCCTCCTCGAATATATACAGCTTTTTCCTTTTGATACGAGAAGCTTTGTTGAGGTTGCTATCTCCGTTTACAACCTTGTATTGCTCAGCTTCAGGCATGATATTAATCTCCCTGAGCGATTGATACGCCTTCTTGACGACATAGACATGATGCTATCAGAGCCTCGAGCAACCAGCAAATCTCCTTTCATACATGGTGAGGCCCTTACAGTTCCATATGTGAGTAAATCTTGGACAACCCTATACGAGCGAGCGGACAACATTGCGAACAGGATTCCTGAGCTTACTAAAACTGCTAATATGGTGAAAGCAGCTGCAACTGCCAAGATTAATCTGGACATTCTAAGTCGTCAAAAAGTGGTCGAGATTAAGAACCCAATTGAATCTCATACAATGGAATCAGATGCTCTCTTGGCTCAGTATTGGAAAGGTCAGACAGCTTTGGCAAATACGCTGAAGACATACTACGAACACAAAGATTACTCTCAGCTAGCTACGGGTCTCCAAAAGGCTGCGAGAGAATTAAGTATCGTACAGACAATTGAACCAGAATATGATGGCTCGGAGTCATTCATCAAAGGTACCACTCAATCACTCGCAGCATTGCTTGAACGTTTCTCGAAGGCTCTCGAAAGCGGATATGGTGCTGTGATTCAAGGTTCTGCAGGAGGTAAACTTGATATCAAACCGGGCAAGTATGACTTTCTCCTTCCCGAAGATTGGATTGGGCTTATCCGAATTTCTGAATCATATCTCGAACTAATCGAAAAGATGCAATCGGTCCATGCACAGCCATATCTCAACGCAGTATTTTCGAACCTCTCTCGGGCACTGCAAATGATGGATCGAATATCAATGGCAGACAGACGGGTCCTTGCGATGCTCGGGAGAGTCATGAACGAACGCTACTATCTGAGAAATTAGATTCTTCTATATTCGCCGGTTTCTGCCCCCCACGTAGCCCAGCCTGATGTTGTAGTCCTCATCTCATCAGCCAGCCCAAATGATTCTCTGACCGGTATTTCTGCTTCAATTTTGTAAAGATGGCGTTCTGATTCTATCTCTAGAATTTTTCCCTTTCTTTTTGCTAGAATTTTGCTCAGTGCACCAACATAACCCTCAGGGGCAGTAATTTCGAGATGCAACCATGGCTCAAGCACTACGGGATTACCGCTCATGATACTCTTTCGCATGGCTTGTATCATTGGTTGTGTGATATCTCGCCATGACGTTTCTGGCTTCTCAAATCTGATTTCAACATCTTGTACCAATACCAAAAGATGGCGCATTCGTTCTCCCTGAACTGGTCCGCTTTGCTTGACTGTCCGGAACCCCTCAATTACCCATTCGGCTTCTTCGCTATGTGGCTCAATCTGATTAGTCTGATCTACGAGATAACACAAGGACTGTGGGTCGGCATCCAATATGTCTCCATCAACATCTGGTCTGCCGTCCTTTCGGAGCAACTTTGCCTGTACTGTGAATAAACTAGATTCCTTTCCTTCGACAGACTCAGGTTCGCCATCTTTGGTTAATTGCTCTTTGAGTAGAACCATGGGTTGTCCTAAGCGAACGCCAATCCCTTTACGTTCCAGTTTTTCAACGCTTATCTCGACATGTAGTTCGCCTGCTCCTGATAGCAGCATTTCCCCTGTTTCAGGATTCACCTCAAATTTCAAGGCTGGGTCAGTTTCAACAAATTCTCTAATCGGTTCTTTGATTTCGCTCAACTGGGAGAGGACATTGGGTTCTATGGTATATGTAACCACAGGTTCTGTGGGATATTGAAGCTCACTAATGGGTTGAGCATCCTCGTAGCTAGGTTCAACTAACGTGTCTCCAATGGAGAGCGGTTCAATACCGGTTACGAATGCGAGATTGCCAGCTGGAACTTCATCCAATCCAACACGGGTTTTCGACATAAGAAGTCCCGTACGGAGAGTTTTCTCTGTCACCCCTGTCCGCAAGTTCGTCAGTTCTTGTCTAGCTTTCAGTACTCCTGAAAATACGCGTACTGCCGCGACAAGACCGGCATGCCTATCCCTCTGGGTATTACTCACAGCCAGAATACAGGGCCCATCCTTCTTGCACTCATAGAGGCTTCTTCCGTACTCCGTATCAGGTTGCCCTTCCCAGATTCTAGGCATTCTGTACTCCTGTGCTTCTTTCGGATTTGGAACAACTTGAACAACGGAATCTAGAGTCGTTTGTGCAACTGGATATTCATTGGTTAAATTCTCTTCAGCTCCAGATTTGTAAGCATCTACAATCTCTTTCAATAGGCCCAAAAATGCTTCTTCCATGGCCCTCTTATCAGCACCCTTGCCAGCTCTTTTTCGGAGGACCTCTATCCCGATACCCCACTTGTCAAGTGCAGACCCTACGCATAGAGAGTTTCGTGCAAAGGAGACTTGCCATTGCTCCAATAGATTGTCATCAAGATATTTGCCTAACATGGCATTGAATTCCGTGACAACCTTTTTGATTTTTTCAGCAATCTGTTCAGCGTTCAATTTCCGTTCTGTGATTAGTCGATCAATCTTGTTCACAAACAACATTGGTCGAACTGCTTCTTCTATGGCCTGCCTTGTAACTGTCTCTGTCTGAACCATGACACCTTCGATGACATCGACTACCACAATTGCCCCATCTGTAAGTCTAAGCCCCCGTGTGACGTGACTGGAGAAGTCAATATGACCTGGGGTATCGACAAGATGGATAAGATATTCCTGATCTTCCTTTTCGTGGACAAGGGAGATGCCCGATGACTTGATTGTGATACCTCGTTCTTGTTCAATCATATCATAATCGAGTAGCTTGGCAGAAGCAGCTACTTCCTTGGACAGGAGACCAGATGCCGCGATGAGGGAATCAGTGAGGGTCGTCTTTCCATGATCAATATGCGCGATTACAGTGCAGTTCCTAATATTTTCGATATTATTGACTAATTGAGCTACTCTTTCATGAACGAACTTCTTGTACAAGTGGGACAATAGCGACTACCTGACCTTCATATTGTAATCCGATGCTGGAATAACAGTTTCTTGGTTACATTCCGAACACCGGAAGATGACTTCGTCTTCGTTCTTCTCTATTTCATCGTGAAGAGGTTGACCACAAATACAGACGAATCCGACCAATCGTGCTGGATTTCCCATCACCAGTCCGTGAGCTGGAACATCCTTGGTCACCACAGATCCCCCTCCAACCATACAGTACTCTCCCAAGACAATGTTACAGATAATCACAGCATGAGCTCCGATTGATGCCCCCTCTTTGACCAGCGTTTCGCAAATTTCCCATGAATCACTGAAGGCTCTGGGATACATATCATTGGTGAATGTCATATGAGGACCGCAAAATACGTCATCTTGTATTTTGACACCTTTGTATACGGACACGCCGTTCTGAATCTTAACATTATCACCAATCTCAACGTCAGCGTCAATGTAGGCTCCCTTTCCCAGATTACAGGAAGTTCCAAGCTTTGCTGTTCCGCGAACGTGAGCAAAGTGCCATATCTTACTCCCTTCCCCTATTTGGGCTCCTTCTTCAACGACGGCCAGAGGGTGTACAAAAATGTCTGTCATTTACCTCACTTCAGAATGCCACTATTTTTCGAAAGTTAACTCTTACTCTATATTCTTACCTGCTGACTGAATCCAAAGTTTTCCCTTGTATGCTGATGTCTTGGGACAGCCAACACATCTGTCCATGATATAGCGTTTGCAATCGGAACAATCCCTTCCACATGGTGACTCATTTCTGTTATTTCGTTCCGGTGCGAGATCGATAGGCAAATACTGCGGTATGATTGGGGCATTTCCGAGCCAAGTTTCGGTATTTCGTATACCCTCTTCTGTAGCCATGCTGCACGTTCCGATTATGCTCTCCATGCTCCATGTGTCTTCGGCCACAAGAATCGCAAAAAGATTGTATCTGCCCGTTACTGGTGCAAGCATCAGCAACCTAGGGCAATCTCCGTACTTCCGGGCTATCCTGTCAGCGACTTCCATATTCTGGGTTTCTAGACCCATGAAGACTATCTTGATATCAAGTGGTTCCGCATTTACACCAGCTGAGATTTGAACTTCATTTTCTTCTCTTAGCTTGCTCAATCTCTTTCCAATGGCGACATGAGACATTCCGAGCTTCTTGCCTATAGCAGTAAGGCTCTCCCTTCCATCTTGCTGCAGAATGTGTATCAATCGCCTATCGATATTATCCATCGTACTCACTTCACGGAGAATCCGCCACGCTATAGGCAAGCACTGGCAATTCTACTTATTACTTGATGAACGAGTATTTGAATGAACCCCAAGAAGCACTAGGTCTTTCAGCATTATATGCCGTGGCAACTAACTCAAGGTTTCAGCGCTTTTCCAGTCATGCTCGTAGATATGAGCGTTGACTGATAGCGTGGTTAGTTTCCCTGTGTCCATACTGACTCGTTCCGCTATGTGCTTAAGCAACTCACTTAGGGCGTAGACATTCGCAGGCCATGCCCCATACATATCGTTGCTACGTATTGTAACCGAGAGATCGAGACGGTCATCCCGTATCATGAAGACGAAGTGGTTCAGGCATGGGACTTCATCAGCATTATCGTCTTTTCGTGGGTCCCATGTTGTAGCGACCGCCCTCCGGCTATTTGGGTTTGCTTGGATTTTGTTTACGATGTAATCAAGCTGGTTGATTTCTTCATTCCCCCACGCATTCAGTCGTTCTCCGTAGGTATATTCGAAATCGAGTCTATCTGGATTGAGTAATTGTGTGGCATATTTTTCCTGTAACACTTTTTGACTGAAAGGATAGTCAGGACTTACTCTGCCAGTAAAGGGTTTGAGAAGGTGAATCAGCACATTATCTAACCAACGCGTCTTCAGATTTCTTTCTCCAACACGCGTTAATCCGGTCTTCATGATTTTTGGGATAATTCTTTTCCAAGCTTCTACAGCTGTAGTAGCTCGTATGTAGGTAGCCATAATATTTACAACTCAGTCATACATCTCAGATGTTTGCAGGAATCAATAATCACTGGTGGTGTGTAGCAACTGTTTGCGTCGGTGTTGTAGAAGCTTTTCTTTCTTTTCCATCTTCTTCTTTTTCAACCGTTTTCCATTCAAGTACTCTACTGCCAACTTGTTCTTTCGCGCGAAATGGATATTTTCCTCTGTTTCATAATACGGAGATATTCACTAGAAGAATGTTCAGTCAGTATGTCTTCTAACACTACAAATCTGTAATTCTATTGCCTCAATCAAAACAACAATTCTAGGAGATTAAATTGCTGCCGAAACATAGACACGTGAAATAACGATTCTTGGCTGGGATACGATAGAATGCCTATAGAGCGTCTCTAGAGAGGTGGCAAGTTTTTTATTCCAAACAAGAGGAATTAGGTATACCACTGCTTTAGTGGGGTGTTGAGATGTCGCCGGGAGAGAAAACTCGAACTGACAAAATTTTGTATTTGGTGACGCAGCCAGGCTGTGTCAACTGTCCAGCTGCAGAAGCAGTAGTTGAAGAAGCATTCGAGGATTCAGACATACCAGTGGAGACCGTCAATCTCCGAACGATGGACGATGACCTTGAGTTTCGTCTGCTAGAGGAACAAGTGTTCATCGCTTCAACACCAAGTATCATCGTAGACAATGGTGGAGATTTGAAGCTGCTATATAGTGGCGAAGTTCCCACTGTGGAAGGCATTCGTAGGGACTTAGGGGTTGTGTAAGAGATTGACTGACATTAACGAAGCAACAGCTGAGAGTATCGAAGGAATCTCCGCACGAGAAGAAAAACTACCTAATGTTCGCACAACCGGGGGGACAATTGAGGATTTTGAAGCCGACAAAATCATCCATAGTCTTCATCGAGAAGCCGACCTCACACTCGCAGATGCTCAGCTCGTTGCTGTCAAAGTTATGGACAGGATTGCTGCTTCAGGAATCAAGTTTCTTTCTGGCCCATTAATCCGTGAAATGTGTAACAGCATTCTTGCAGAGATTGGGCTAGAAACAGAACGAATCCGCTACACCCGTGTTGGAATCCCCATGTGGGACGTCAATAAGCTCATCCATGATACAGGTGATCATACTTTCAATGCAAATCTGATGAGGAATCCCGAAACAATCGCCAAGCTTGTTCATGACAATGTTATGGAGCAGCACACCTTCCTCTCTATTCCCCCTCATCTGGCAGATGCTCATCTTAGTGGTGACATCTACATCAAGGATCGGGAGTATTTCTCTACCCGAGACTACTGTGCAACCTGGGATCTTCGTCAAATCCTAAAACTCGGTATCGCCCCTGATGGTCTCGGTGGGATGCATTCTTCACAAGCTGGCCCCGCCGTGCATTTGCCTGTGGCCATCAATCATTCTGCCATCTGGTTAGCAGCTGCTCAAAGTTCGTTCGCCGGTGGCCAAGGGTATTTCTTCTTCAATACCTTCCTAGCACCGTTCTGTCAAGGAAAGTCGTATGAGGAAATTAAGCAAGCAGCACAACAACTCATTTTCACTTTGACTCAACAGTATGTGGCACGAGGTGGACAGGTCATATTCTCCAGCATCGACCTTACGCCAGGAATTCCCAAAATCATGAGAGATGTCCCGGCTGTTTTGCCGGGGGGTAAGACAACCAATCTGACTTATGGTGATTTCGAAGAAGAGGCGAATCAGTTCTTCAATGCCTTCATGGAAGTCATGATCAAAGGTGACGCCAATGGTAAAGGCTTCAATTTTCCGAAGCCGAATATTGTCCTCCGCGAGGAATTCATGAAACCTGAATATGATGAATCTTGGCGGCTTGTCGGTGAATTAACAGCCAAGCACGGAAGCCCTTATTTTGAGAACTACTTGAACTGGAGGAGCTCAATCGAGGCTGGCTGCAGTAGTTGTTGCTCACACTTGTGGACTGCCAGCAGCGATGAGGAAATGGAAGAATTCCTTACTGGCAACATGGTCTTCGGTGCCTCTCAGATGGTCACACCGAATATCCCCCGTGCTGCATGGCTCGGGCGGAAGGATGAAGACCGATTCTTTGAGAAACTTGACGAATTCATTAATCTCTGCAAAGAAGTTATGCTGGAGAAGAAAGATTGTATGGACCAACTCATTGATAGTGGTAGTGTTCCGTTCTACACTCAACCCAAACCCAACGGCGACCCACTCATCAACATGGAGGATCGTGAATTCCTGCTTGGAACAGTTGGATTTGAAGAAATGGTTCACATCATGACAGGACACCATTTGCATGAACGTGAAGGAACCAAATTCGGTATCAAAGTCCTTAAGCACCTAAAGAAACGGGCGCGGCAGTTCCAGCAGGACACTGGGCTCAGCTTCAATGTAACACGGACCCCTGCTGAAAGCGCAGCGGGTCGTTTGGCTCGCAAGGACTATCGTCAGTATAAAGGAATACGCCCCTATCTCAAGGGCGATCATCCTAGCGTCTATTACACTAACTCAACTACGCTATTCGTCGGTGCCGATATTCCACTGAGTCAGCGAATTAAGAAAGAGGGAATGTTCCATCCTTACATGGATGGAGGCGCCCTTACCCACGTCTACTTGGGTGAAGCCAACCCAGACCCCGATGCTCTATGGGCTTTGACAAGGAAGATTGCGGAAGAAACACTCAACTCCTACTGGTCGTTCACGAAAGATATTCTTGCTTGCCCATCATGCTTCCATCAGGAAGGTATCGACTGGCGCAATGCCGAGTTCTCTTCTGTTGATGACCTGTCCCGTATTCCCTGTCCCAAGTGCGGATACGTTGGTGTGGATATAATATCCCGGATCACCGGGTATCTCCAGAGTTTCTCGAGTTGGAACAGTTCTAAGAAGCAGGAATTCCTAGACAGGCACCGATATTCCGTATAATCGGCTTTGAGACGTTATGAGGGATTTTCCCTCATTTCCCATTTTTATGTTCGCAACCTTCCTGTTCTGAGCATTTATCGTGAATCTGAATCTTATCATGTAAGAGAACGAGTGTCACGAGATCATGTTTGAAATGATATATGTTGAAGAGTAGTTTCATGATGTGTCGGGTTTGGAATCTTAGATTCCGATTAGCAAGGGGACCAGGAGTGGTACGAGCCCTGTGAGTACAACTCCGCTGATGAAGGCTGGTATGACTAGTTCCTCACCGGCGCTCTCCCTTATGATGGGAAGTCCGATGTCCATGGTAGTTGCTCCTCCAGGAGCTATACTTGCCACTTTTCCAAGTCGACTTACAACAACAGGGCAAATGAGGATTGCAATGAGTTCCCTTAGCAGATTTGACAGAAATGCAAGTAAACCGAGCTCAACACTGTACATCTCAGAGATGATAACCCCTGAAAGACTGTACCATCCACAACCAGCACCAACTGCAGCTGATTCATTCAACGGCATACCAAGAACGAATCCGGCAAAAATCCCGCCAACTATGCTGCCTATAGCTACGAGCACTGGGATACCCAAGAAGAAAAGATGGGACTGGGTACTCTGGAGGATTTCTCTTTTTCGTCCGATATCCATTCCGAATCCAAATAGTAGAAATGCCAGAGCACAGGTAGTCACTTGACTCAGAGAGCCAAGAAGTGAATCGGGTATCAAGAAATAGCCTACAAGAACTCCCATCACAACAGAGACTACAACGAGTATAGTCACCGAACGCTCATCTCCAGCCTCTTCCAATCTGTCATCTCCGCCTTTTATCTCGAAGGACGTCAGAGAAGCGAAGAGCTTTACTAGTATCAGGCTCCCTATAATGGTAAACACTGCAATTGCAAGTGCAGAAATTCCAATAGTCGCTAGGCTACTCATCACAGTATCGTTAGCTCCTACTTGAGCCCCCATTGCTGCAAGAAGTAGAATGAGCCCTGCTGTTGTCATCCGATTAGTAGCATTGTATACTAATTGCGGCAGTCTGCCAGAATATCCGAGCACCAATCCAAGAATGAGACATGCAATTATCAGAAGGATATTCATGCTAGATCACTCTGGCACACTTTCCGCGTGGTTCAGTGCCCTTTCTGAATTACTAATAAGCTGTCGGTGTGGTGGTTGCCCGGCGCATTATCAGGCATCGAAAACCTATTACACCCATAATCAAATATTGTTCATACGTTCAGAATTGGCTTGACAATGAGAGGACGTAACCGCAGACGATCAGGACGACACAGGACTCGTAGACCATTCCATACATCTCGAGTTGGGGTGAGAAGAACTGCTTATCCATCATCTCTAACAGCACAGCAGACCAGTATAGAAACCGGGCAATTTCAAAGACCTACTGTAGACCCATCAAAGTGCGTGGGATGTGGCATATGTGCTGAGAATTGTCCTGCCGGTGCAATAAGTATCGTTGACGGAAAGGCACAGATAGAATATTCGAGATGCAGAAACTGCGGGGTCTGTATTAGCGCCTGTCCGCAAAATGCGATCAGCTAGAGTCCATAGCCCGTCGCTATTTCTCAGGCGAACATGGATTCCATTACCATCATGAGAATAAACCCGATGATGAGTCCAGTTGTTGCTGTGCTTTCATGTCCCGCAGAATGGCTTTCGGGAACCATCTCATCACTTACAACGTAAATCATGGCTCCTGCAGCAAACGCTAATCCGAAGGGAATCAGTCCAGCAATTGATGATACCAGAATCACTCCGACAAGTGCTCCTACTGGTTCTGCTAAACCGGCAAGAATAGAGTACATGAACAACCTAGGCCTTGATTCGCATTCGGTGGTGAGGGGTGCACAAATTGCCATACCTTCTGGAATATTGTGTATTCCCACGGCCAGAGCCACAGCAAAGCCCACACTGATGTTGTTCGACCCGAAAGCAACACCTACTGCCAGTCCTTCCGGAAAATTGTGAATGGCCATGGCAATAGCTGGTAACCATACTCCAGTCCTTGAGGTTTCTCTACCCTCATATCTCGAATCATGCACATGTGGAATGATATGATCGGCCAAAAACAGAATGAAAGCTCCCACTGCAAATGACGCAGATACCACCCACACCCCTGCAACATCGAGAGCTGGCATAAGAAGACTCAGCATAACAACAGCTAGCATAACACCTGCGGCGAACCCCATCCAGAAATCGATAGTCTTTCTATTTGGCTTACGTCTCGCGATGATTGGCAAAGCCCCAATTCCAGTAGCTAGGCCGGCGGTGAGACTAACTAGGACAGCAAGTTCGAGTATTGTCAATTGTAGCTGCACTTTGAATCCTTGCGACCTAAGATTACGTCATTATAAGTCAGTTGTGTTGCCAATCGTGACCAAGACAACAACTTGGTTAAACCTACATTGCGAAAACTTTTTCTTCTGCTATTCAACATAGTTAATTGGTGGTTTTCTCTTTGAGAGTGAAGGTGAATCAGGATGTTTGCGTGGGTTCCGCTACCTGTGTAGGTTTGTGCGGAGCAGTATTTGAGCTTGATGACAATTACAAGTCGCAAATTACAGAGGAATATCAAGGCGATAAGCCGAATGTTGGGGAAGTTCCTGACGATATGGAATGTGTCAAGACTGCAGAACGTCAATGTCCTGTAGAAGCTATCGTGATAGAGTAACAAAGTAAGGAGGCGTAATTCATTACTGAATTTACTATTCTTATTGGCGGAGAGGCAGGAGATGGGATTGCCCAATCTGCGGAGCTAGTTGGCGAAGCTTTCACAGCGTGGGGTGCATGGGTTTTCAATTACAGAAGCTACATGTCATTGATTCGAGGTGGTCACAGCTATAATGTCATTTCCGTCTCGGATGAACCAATCCACAGTCACAGGGAAAATCCGGATGTGATAATCGCCTTTGATGAAAGAACGCTTGAAAATCATGAACAGGACTTGGCGGAAGAGGGTTTCATCATCGGTAATGCTTCATTGAAAACAGAAGGAGATTTCATTTCTCTTGAAGTCGATGAGGTTGTCAAAGAACTTGATATTCCAAAGATAATGACCAACACTGTCTATCTTGGTGCCTTGTTCAAATCTATTGGGATGGAACTCGATCCTCTTCTTACTATACTCAAAGAGGAGTTTCCAGACGCGTATGAGAGTAACCGGAAAGCTGCTGAGAGAGGTTACGAGCTCGTAGAGGAACACAAGAAACTCGGTATCAAGAAAGCTGAAGGCAAGTACTTTGTGACGGGAAGCCAAGCTATCGGACTTGGGGCCATTAAGTCAGGTCTTGATGTATATGTAGCCTATCCAATGACGCCCTCGACTCCCGTATTCCATTTCTTGGCATCGAAACAAGAGGAATACGACTTCTTGGTTACGCAGGCAGAGAATGAGATTGCCGTTGCTAATGCTGCCCTTGGTGCCAGCTATAGTGGTGCAATGAGTATGCTTGGAACTAGTGGTGGTGGTTTTGCTCTGATGTCTGCAATGATGAGCTTTCAGGGCATGAGCGAAATTCCGTTAGTCGCCTACTTGGCACAACGACCGGGGCCGAGCGTTGGTATGGCGACCCGCCAAGCCCAAGGAGATTTGAAGTTTGCTCTGAACCCTGCCCATGGTGAATTCCCGAAGATTGTAATGGCTCCTGGTGACGCAATGGAAGCGTATCAGAAAACTCCCGAGTTATTCTATTTTTCCCAGAAATATCGAATGCTAGCAATTCTACTTGGGGATAAACATGTGGCAGAAAGTCATTTCACGTATGATGAACTGCTTGAACCTGTGGTTCAACCAGAGCTGAACATCGAAGAGAATCCACCCGAAGACCTTGACGCGTATGAACTCACCGAGACAGGTGTATCCCGCAGAGCGGTTCCTGGACAAGGACCAATGGTGAAAGCTAATGCTGATGAACACCTTGAGCGGGGTTACACGACAGAAGAATCAGGCATAGCAACAAAAATGGCTGAAAAAAGACAGAAGAAGATGACAAGTCTTCAGAAGGAATTAGACAAATTCGAGACCACGAAGACGTATGGGGAAGGTAAGACGCTAGTCATTGGCTGGGGGTCAACGAAGGGCGCAATTCTCGACACACTAAAGGAGTTGTCTGACGTGCGCTATCTTCAGATACTGTATCTCTCGCCCTTCCCCGCAGAGAAGGTCAAGAAGGAGATTGAAAACGCAGGGAAAACAGTACTGGTAGAAAACAATGTTACTGGTTTACTTGGTGATGTCATCCGAGAGAAAACAGGTATACAACTGGACCGTAGAATTCTGAAATATGATGGACATCCACTCACGAAAGAATGGCTCTTACCGAGATTGAAGGAGGTAGTAGAATGAGATTTGAAACGCCAGCTGAAAACACTTGGTGTCCGGGATGCGGCAATTTTCCACTGTTAGTATTTGCAAGACGGGCCATTAGTGATCTTATTGAATCGGGAGAAATCAAGAAGAAAAACGTTGTAGTTGTTGCTGGAATCGGTTGTCATGGGAAGATTTCTGATTACTTGGAACTCAATTCTGTCCGAACACCCCATGGTCGAACATTGCCCATATCTCTAGGCGTACGATTAGGAAATCCCGAACTTAGTGTGGTTGCTTTCGGTGGAGACGGTGATACACTAGATGAAGGCATGGCACATTTCATCCATGCAGCTAGGAATAATGCGAATTTTACGTTAGCATTGCATAACAATAAGATGTTTTCACTGACTACAGGACAACCTACCGCCACCACAAGCAAGGGCAAGAAGACCAAATCAACACCTTTGGGCAAACCGGCCCAGCCAGTTAATCCTGTCGCTCTTGCCTTAGAAGCTGGAGCTACTTTCGTTGCGAGAACATACTCGTTCAACATTGGTGAATCCAAGGACGTGTTCAAACGGGCAATTATGCACAGAGGCTTCTCTTTTGTTGATATTATTCAACCGTGTGTCGTTTACAATGACACGAGAGACTTCATGAAAGAGCATTCTTACTGGGTTGACCACGACACAAGTAGATACGAAGAAGCCATAGAGAAAGCTCGAGAATGGGACTACAACCTATCAGATGATGCTAGAGTTCCTCTGGGTGTTTTCTATGAAACTGAACGGCCCACCTTCGAAGACGCCTTCCCGCAACTTAGACCCTGGTACAATAAACGAAGGAAGCATCCACAGACATCTGATCTCTTCGCTGAATTCAAATAGATGACTCCTATTTGCATCTCCTACACAGGAAGAGTTCCCAGAAGAAGAGCGGACTCTGCGACCCAAAGGAGCAGGTGACTACCCGGGTAAGCTAAACTCAATCGACCCTTCAAAGAGGTAAGGGCTTTAGCGCGAGATGAGATTGAGATATTTACAATCGCTCATTCCAACAGGTCGTTGGAGGAGCTGCTGAATCTCCTTGAAAACCATCATATCAACGTGGTAGTTGATGTTCGTCGTTTTCCTCACTCACGTAGAAATCCGCATTTCAATCGGAAGAATCTCGGAGAAGCCCTTGCCGAGAAATTATAGACTACAAGTGGTTGGGTGATTTACTCGGAGGGTTCAGGGACAAGGGGTACATGGAATACATGAAATCAGACGATTTTGGAAAGGGAATAGAGAAGCTTCTTCAACTGGCCAATCAAAGATATCGTCATCATGTGTGCTGAGAAGGATTGGACGCAGTGCCATCGGGTTCACATAAGCAATCGCCCAGCTGAGAAAGGTCGCAGTATTGTTCACATCCTGAACAAGGAGGAAACCCTTGAGCATACTTGGATTGACTAGCCTCGCTCCTCTGTTTATAGATTGGACGCTCCAACTATCACAGGCGCATTTTATTATGATAATCAAGAATCAAAGAGCTTTTCTTGCGCAAGATGTACATAATTCTTTGAGGGAACCTAACAAACTAAGCCTTTCATATCGGAAATGTGCTATTTGGGGTGTCACAGAAGGTCGTGGTTATGGAAAGAAAATTGCTACTTTGTCTTATTTTTGTCATGTTCATAATTTCCCTTCCGGAGGGTGAATCCCCAGATAGCAAGAATGCAACCGAGACCGTTCCAAGTCCAAAAAGAAGACACTTCAATCTGGGCGAATACAGTTCACACACTCCAATAGCCATTGCGAACGATTTAGATTTTAAAAATCAGAGCTGGCCTGGCTCTGGGACGGCTGGTGATCCATACATCATTGAAGGATTACAGATTGCATCCAACGATACATGCATATCTATCCAGAATGTGACTAGCCACTTTATTGTCCAAGAATGCTATTTACTAGCTGAAAGCTCTATTTTGGGGACAGGAATCCAGATGAGAAATGTGACGAATGGCAGGCTTGAAAGATGCGTTATCACCTCCAAGCAAGTGGGTATAGAGCTAATTGATTCGAAGAGATGCCGGGTCTGCAATAACACAGTCTCCCAGTGTGACGATGGGATGAAGACTGAGCTCTGTTTTCAAATAGAAGTGAAGGATAACTACCTTGAAGAAACAGGCAGCTCAATTGACTGCTACTACCTCCTCGAATCCGAAATAATGCGAAATACAATAACCAATACTCTTCATCCTTGGATGACCATCCTGGGTAGAGGTGACGGGTCAGTTGTGGCGGACAATGAGCTCAGAGGTAGCGGTATGAATCCATTATGTAGCGGCATAAATGTAATATCTGCGAGAAACTGGCAGGTAATCAACAACACGCTTAGTGGTACCTACGCGGGTATGGCTATTTCTGGTAAAATAAGCGGATGCAAAATCTCCAACAATACTATGACAGACAATCACATCGGGGTATATGTGTCCGTAGCTGAGGATGCAATCCTTGATGACAATCGGGTTCTTGGAGCCAACCGTTCATTTTGGCTAGCTTACAGCGAGAACATCACTATCAGGTCTAATAGTATAGAGAATGCTAAGACTTCTGGTATAGAACTGTTCAGAACCAACTCGAGCACTATAGTGGGAAACCAGATGAGTGTATCCGGAATGAGAATAGAGGGTTATCTCAGATCCAATTGGATACATACCATAGCAAACAACACTGTTGATGGACAGTCAATAACCTATTTGGTAAACAAAGAAGAGATGATCCTGGATACAATGAACTATGGTCAACTAATTTTAGTTGAATGCCGTGACGTAGAAGTGCGAAGTCGGAATCTGTCCAATAGTACGATTGGGTTGCAAATGGCTTTTTGTTCTGGTTGCAGGGTCACCGGATGCATCATAAACGATAACCAGTATGAGGCTGTGACGATGTCATTCAATCAGGACTGTGTTTTATCAAGATGTACGATTAAAGGTAATGGCCAATCGTTCGGACACAACTATCATTCTGGAGCTATTACTCTGCTGGGCACCAATAATACAAGAATTACCGAGAACCTAATCGTGTCCAATGGAGGGGCTGGTGTTTTATTTCAATCGTGGTCATCTCGTCGATGCCTTCTATACAATAATCTCATTGCAAACAATACTGGATACGGAGTACATATTGGAAGGGCAGTGAACACCACCATCTACGGAAATGGAATTGGCTGGAATAAGGCCGGTAACGCCCGGGATCATGGGAGGAACAACACGTGGGATAACGGCCATAATTTTGGCAACTGGTGGAGTGATTACGACGGGAGCGGAGTTTATGAAATAGAGGGTTATGCATTGTCGATAGATCACTATCCCATGACTCTGACTACCTACTCGGAAAACCTTCCTATCCCTGTGTTTCTTGGAATCGAGCTTCCAACTTTGATACTATTATCTCTAGGAGGAATTGCCACAGCCATTGTTATCTTCCTTCTCTCGAAAGAATTTTCAGACATTATCTCCTCCGAAAAAGGCAATATTAACTTAGAGCTGCTGCAGCGGCCGGTTTCCGTGTGTTTCTTAAGACCTATGGGCTCTGGTGGACTGTGACGGAACTGTGAATCCTGATGCCCAGCTCGAATGGTTTGGTGAGAATTTGGTAGATAGATTTGAGAGTATTCCCCTTGACGAGACTTGGTCATTTGCGGAGTGCAGCAGGTCTGACACAAACAAATGGACACATGGTTATCATCGCTATCCCGCCAAATTCATTCCACAGATCGTGGAGCGGCTTTTTGATGAATATTTAGAAAATGGCGAAGTCAGCATAAATGATCCTTTCTTCGGCAGCGGAACGACCATGGTTAGCGCTATTTCAAGGGGCTATCATGCAAGCGGAACTGATGTTAATGAAATTGCGTACTTGATGACAAAGGTGAAGTCAACGCCAATCGAGCCCAATTATCTGGAACGAGAAGTTGAATCTTTCTTGAACAGAATTAGGGTTCTAGGAACACCTCAGGAAACATTGCTAGATTCTCCTGTTGAACCATTAATCCCCGAAAATAACCTCGAACGAATTGACTATTGGTTTGAGCCTGAAAATAAGATCCTGCTGGGAAAGATACTTCGAATCATAAACAACCAAGATGATGACCGAATCAGAGACTTCTTGCTCATCGGATTCAGTCATATCCTGAAGAACTGTTCAATATGGCTTCAAAGCAGCACGAAACCAACGCGAGACATGGATAAGAGCCCTCGGAAACCATATCCGGCGCTTCGTAGGCACTTGCGTAAGATGCTGCGGGGCAACAACGAATTCTATGATGTGATTCCTCCAAATATACGAGAGAATCCTGATTCCTATCTTGATATCCGCGTTGGAGATGCGCGCAATCAAAATGTAAACGACGAATCTGTGGACTTGATTGTCAGCTCAAGCCCATATGTAACGAGTTATGAATACGCGGATCTTCATCAGCTTTCTACGATATGGCTTAACTTCGCTGAGGATTATAGAGATTATAGGGAAGAATTCATAGGGACTGCGTACAGAGATCCTGAAGATCGAGACTTGAAGAGCGATATCGCAAGGAAGATTGTCAGTGACCTCCGCCGAGAAAGCGAGCGAACTTCTGAAGCCGTGAAAATTTTCTTTGCTGACATGGATGAAGTGTTCGAGGAGAGCTACCGAATTCTAAAGAGTGGTGGCAGATGTTGCTACGTAATTGGCAATACAACATTGAAAGGGGTGGATATCCTGAACGCACAGGTCTTTGCTGAAAGCGTGCAGCATTGCGGCTTCGAATTGGATCGGGTTATCAAACGGCCAATACCAACGAAAATACTTCCTCAGACAAGAGATAAGGAAACGGGGCAGTTTACCAGTAGGGAGGATGCCACTGCTGAGGCATATCCTTGCGAGTACATCGTGATAGGTTTGAAAGGGTAAAATGGAGGAGACCCCTTGTTTTCCTCTTGTGCAATTACTTCAAATATTCAGCGAAACTCATAATAGTAAAGAAAACCATATAGATTGACGGTTCGCGTGGAGGCCACCTGATTGCATAAGAAACTGCTCACGCTTGGCGCTATTATCATGCTGTTCTTTGCACTCTGCTTCTCTGAAATGGAGCCATATGGAACACCAATAGAAGAAGACGACACTGACATTCAATTCAGTCCGACCAGAACATCACGCTTCTCTGCACGGTTCACGAGGGAATTGACACAGGCAGAAATAGAACTCTTAGAAACTCAGGGTCTGAGCTTTGGAGATATGCCACAGCATATTGGGAACGTATACATCTTGGAAGGTACCGAGAATTCCTTCGATATACTCAGGCAGCACCATCTGTTCGAAAACGCAGAGCCTTTGAGGCATTACAAGAATGTTCTCCCTCGCGACGTATCACTGCAGGAAACTCATGCTGATATAGCATGGAATCTCCGTGATTACTACGGTGTGAATGCTACAGGCGAAGGGATGCTAATTGCTGACCTAGATACAGGAATTCAATGGTATCATCCTGATTTCTTCTATGCTGACGGTATTTCCACCTCTTGGTTTGATGTCAACACAAACGGGATTTTTGATCCGGGAACCGATGGCACTGAATTTAACGGAAATCCCGGAATTCAGGCTGACGAGGTTCTGCATCTGATAGATGTTGATAATGATGGGGCATATACCACTGACATCGATTGGCTCTGGATTGACAATGGAACAAACACCGGCGTGCTTGACCGGCAAGATACCATTTTTGTGACTGCGGATAATGATGGAGACACAATTCTAGATACTACCGAGTCTCTAGTGGCTTTGCAGACTCCCAAAACCCGTTATGTAGTCCATAATGGGTCTTCAGGTATTGAATTCTGGCAGCGGGGAGTGAATCTTACCTCTTGTACGTATGAAGATACAGACGGTCATGGCACATCAGTTGCAGGAATTCTCAATGGTGGCCAGCTTGGCTATCACAAATACATGGGGTTAGCACCAAAAGCAGATCTTATGGCTATCAATATCTTCGGTTCTGATGGCTTGACCGTGGAGGAAGGCTTAGTATGGGCGAAGGACCATGGTGCTACGGTCATCTTGATCGAAGTCGGGTCTTGGACCTATCAGTATCTGGACGGTTCGAGCAATGTAGAGAGGATGATTGACGAACTGGTTTCAGATGGCATACCAGTCATTGTCCCTGCAGGAAATCTCTACGGGCAAAATAGACATTCGAAAATAACTGCAACCGCTGGTGCTTACATCAATCCGCGTTTCTTTGTTCCTTCCGGAACTGGAGCCACATCCATATACATTACAGTGCTATCCACAAATTCCCTGCAGAACCCTTTCGCTCAGCTTAGGGAACCTACTGCCGCTAACTACAGTGACTATCTTATCTTTAGCTTTGGAGATGGATACCAAAACTGGGAACGTGTCGTAACAGGCGATAATATAACAGTTGATACTTTCAAATCCGTTTCGTCGCGCGGAACAAATATGCTGGGTTTTCTCATCAATGGTACAATCATGGAGACACAGAGTTGGACTCTATCTGTGACTACCACCCTCGCTACGACTTACCAGCTATATATTTCAGATGACCAAACAGGATGGGGTGGGGGCGTCCAATGGCAAGACGGTGTAACAAATAACAGCACAATTAGTTGGCCATCCACAGCAGACTCTGCGATAAGTGTAGGCGCGTACAGCTCTCGAAGCTATCAAACCGCATATGGCATAATCGCCCCATTCTCTTCTCGTGGACCCAGAATCGATGGTAAACCGAAGATGTCCGTAACCGCACCCGGAGATTATGATGTTGTTTCATCTTGGTCCAACGAATCGGCATGGCCGAGCTGGGTGAGTCAAGGGCAAGATGGTTTGCCGGTTTACCAAGTATTCGGAGGAAATACGATGTTCTCCGGCACATCAGCAGCGGGTCCCCACGTCGCTGCTACAGCCGCCCTAATGGTCCAGATGAATAATCGATCCGGGTATCTAGTGAAGGAGCTTATCGAGTCCACTGCTTACAACGACACGTACACTGGCTCGCTGCCTAAGTCTCCTAGTTCCTCAGATCCGCGCTGGGGCTATGGTAAACTCAATGCTTGTGCAGCAGTCGAGGAAACACTGAAGCTACCACTTGTTAGTCAGGTGAACTACACACCTGAGACCCCGATGTACTATCATGATGTGAATTTCACTCTTCGCGCCCTCAATACCGATTACGTACAGTTGGCATATAGTATAGATTACTGGAGCAGCAATACGACTCTGAACATGACCAAGAGCGGTTCTCAGTTTAACGGGCGCATCCCCCGGTTGCAGTACAATACGTTTGTTGATTTTGCAGTCTCTGCTGTGAATAGTTCAGCCATATTGCCCTTTACTGAAACGGGTAGCTTTCTGATTGGTGACGATGTTCCCCCGATTGTTTACAGCGTGGAGCGGAACGTTACAGATGTTCATGAAAGCGAAGTAGTAGAAGTAAAAGTAAACACAACTGAACCAGAGAATGCGAGCGGAATACTATCTGTCTACCTTGAGTATTCTTCGGATGACTGGTCAACGAAGAGTCAGGTTTCTGCCATACTTAATTCTGGCTACTATGTTGCAACCATACCGGGACACTCTGCAGGTGAGACTGTGTTGTATCGTTTTGTTGTTCAAGATTCAGCTGGCGAAACCGCACAGACCTCGGTAGATTCGTATACCGTGCAAGCGTCAACTACTACGACTACAACAACAGACACTAGCACGACAACGACCGAAGCAACTACTACAGCTACCACAGGCACAACAACGGTTACTACTGAAGTTCCTGATATCATGGACTACTTGCGAGATAACATATACCTTGTTGGTGGTATAGCGATTCTTGCTCTGATTATCATCATTTACCTAGTACGTCGAAGGTAGATGAATCCTACTTCACCAATAACTGCAATCACCAGAAACCTTAGTTGTTCCCGATGACAGACAGTTGTAGAGAACTTCGTTCCTTGATATTGTCAGATTTTAACGAAGCGAAATCAAACAGGTGAGACGCTTTGACCGAAAAGCCAGACAGGACTGAAGATTGCATTGGATTGGCATGTCCCCAACCTGTGCTAAGGACACGGGTTGCGCTAGGCAAAATGAAAGCCGGTGAGATTCTGGAGATTCTCGCGGATGACCCCGGGGCAAGGAAGGACATAACGAGCCTAGTGCGTCGACTTGATCATACCATGTTACAGCTTTCTGAAGATGAAGGAATTCTCAGATTTCTGATTCAGAAGAATGATTGAACCAAGTTCAAGATTAGGAGAAATGAAGAAATGGCAGATTCCAACAGTGTGGACCTTTCGGATGATGAACTGACATACTACTCTCGTCAATTTGTACTGGACGAAATCGGGTATGCAGGCCAAATCGGACTGAAAGGAAGCAGCGCTACTATCGTTGGGCTTGGAGGCTTGGGGACACCAGCGGCAACTCAGTTGGCATCGATGGGTGTTGGCAATCTCCGATTGATCGACCGCGATGTGGTCAGCGTGTCTAATCTTCACCGGCAACATCTCTATACTAGCGATGATATTGGACATCCCAAAGTGGAAGTAGCAGCAAAACGACTTCAGGCTCTCAATCCTCATATCGATATAGAACCAATTCCGTGGTCGATTCAAGAGGGCAGTGTGGATGAGCTTGTGAGTGACGTTGATGTTGTAGTGGATGGGTTAGATAATCTCTCCGCTCGATTCCTTGTAAACCGTGCCTGTCAGAAGCACGGTGTACCTTATGTCTTTGCAGGGGCGATAAGAACCTACGGAACCGTATCCACACTTGTTCCCGGTAAGACCCCCTGCCTGGAATGCTTCTACTCAAACGTTCCGGAGGAAGACCTTCCGAAGTGTGCTGTTGTAGGTGTTCATCCATCTCTTTTGGGTGTCATTGCAAGTATCGAAGCTTCTGAGGCTATCCGAATCCTCCTAGGAAAAGAACCGAATTTGGCCTGCAAATTGGCGTATTTTGATATATTCGATTTGAGCCTTGACTCTGTTGCCATCAGCAAATCGCCATCCTGTTCCGTCTGTGGTGAGACACCATCTGGAAAACCAGAGCTGGTGGAACATAAGGAAATCGAAGAAATCTGCGGTCGAGGAGGCCGCCGGACCTTTGTTGTTCAACCCTCCATGCGCCAGAATCTGAATCTTGATGATCTGGTAGCACACGCTAAGGAAGAGGGATTTGAAATTCTGGTAGATGCAAATCTCGGAGTCACCTTCAAAATTCATCTTGAGGGCGTCGTAAGTATTCTGAAAAGCGGAATCATGATTTACATCGGCGGAGAAAACGAAAAACAAGTCCGAAGCTTTTACGATGATTTTATTGGATTGGGACTAGACTAGCTTGGATTGTTTTGGCATGAAATAGAAACCCATTCGATTTTAGGAATGATTCGATTGTGCAATGATTTAAGTCAATACACCACGAAATTAAAGGTAGCATGGTCGATGTGATTAATTATGAATAGAAAGACAGCTGGAGTAATCGTTATCGTAATCATTGCAGCCGCGGCTATTGCACCAATTGCCATCTATGGCTTAGAAGTCGATGTTGCAAGCGTCAGTATGGGATTGAATGTAAGTAGCGGCGCATTAGGGAGCCTAGGAGTCGATTCTGCCCAGATTCCGGATTTTGGGGTAGGGGTGTCTCAGGTAGAGGTTGAAGTAGATTCTATGAATAGCTACCAATATGTGATTACCGGTGTGACAGGTCGTACGGAAATGAACGAAGAAAACACCGAGGATGAAGCTATTGTTGATATCTCCATAATCTTTACCCTTGAGACACCATCCAATCGCACAATTGAAATTACTTTGGAACCGGGAAATGCTGAAGGAACCGGTGAAAAAATTGTTGAAACTACTTTGGGCCCTGATGAAGGAATTGAAACTTCGGGTGAATTCCATCTTTCAATCGTTATCATGATTAAGATAACTCTCCCGGGTTTCGATGAGCCTGTGGTGGATCTTGACTTGGAGCCAGTGAATAGAACTTTCACTATTCCGAATAATTGAATCAGCCAGATTCTAAACCAGTGACCGCTTGGTCTGGTTCATCTTCGGGAGTAGTCATAGAAGGCATGGAATGAAAGGATACCAAAATGCCAGAAGCGATACTGAGGTATTATGCTTGCCCAAGTGTCTGCATAGCCTCCTGGTATCTCTCTTCTATGTCTTCTCTGTCCCATTTTCCTGGGACCTCTTGTTGGCTTGCATGACGAAGCATTTCTGCTTGCTTGGAAAGTGTCACTTTCTGCTCTCTGGTACGAGTATGTGGGGCAATCGTCTTGATTGCTTCTAGCAGGCGAATGGTGACAGCCACACTTGAATAACCATTCTGCCGGATTTGATTAAATGCGGCCTCAATGATTCCCGCGAACGTTAACGGGTCAGTTATCACGCGTAACCTGTCCTCACTATCGTAATAATAGCCGGCTGGAATACTTCGTTTTACCAGAGCGACGAGACCCGATGCCAGCTGATCAATACAGGCCATAGCAGTGAATGGGTCGTTTACCCCTGAGGAGAGAGCGCGCACAGCAATTTCGACAAGCTGATTCACTGTGAATTCCACATCGTTTATGCGCAATCGCTGGTCACCTATGATGAATGCATCGACCACTTCTTTGGTTATCTCATCAATGCCATCATCAATGGGGGGAAACCTCACGAGTTCACCATCTTTTGTCACGAAATCACCAGGTTGGCGAGCAATGCGCATCGTCACGTCATGTTTCTCTGCGATTTTGACAAGTGCGTCGGAATCAATCGCCTGCAAGTATCCGCTTATTTCGGATCCTATGAATGACCCAGTTTCTTCTTCAAACACCTTTGCAAGATCTCTTTCGTTTCTCAAGGTGTATGGATAGATGCTGTAATCTACTGATTCTGGGAACAGCCGTTCGATAGCACCTTCAAGGTCACGCCCGACTTCTGCGATGATATTTTCTGCCTGCATTGATGTGGCAACGTGATGGAAGAAGTACACTAGGACCCCTACACCATCATCGTCAATACCATTGCAACAAATAGTGAGAATCTCGGAATGAAAACAACTCCAGGGGTGCTGTCAACGCTGCGCAAAATGAGGAGACAGTAGGTATAGGTAGAGATGAAGGTTCCAAGTACAATCTGGTTACCGCGATCTCGCATAAAGGTATTCAGTAACCGAGGGCCATACTGGGTGGAGGCCTGCACGAGTGCTGCTATCGTGATTGAGAATGTTATACCTGTGACACCAATCATTGATCCCGCAACAGTAGACAGGAAAGAATAGGCACCTTCTGTATCTTCGACATCTATCCACCCCAGAATATTCTCAAAACGCACTGAATATGCCTTGTCAATCGAAAAACAAACATATGATAGTATGATGGATATTATAACCATGATTGCAGGTATGAACCAATACGTAGCTTTGAGTTTTTCAAAGTAAGTGGCTAGCTTAGACCGCATCGTAGTCGATCCTTCTCAATTCTGCAGGATATAATCATAAGACATTAGCTTTCTACCTCCTCTTACTCTTACGCCGTGATGTTTCTTAGTCCTGAAAGAAGATTTCATGTGAGATATCTCTGTAGATTACTTCGAACTCTGTCCTAAGCTCCTGTTTGCGAGTTTCAGGCAAGAATGAGGCCTGAATAGCATTGAGCGAGAGTTGAAATAGCTCTTCAACTGAGAAACCAAGCCTTGTCTGGAGTTGCTTGTATTCGTTGTTCAAATTCGTTTGAAACAGTGTTGGGTCATCACTGTTCACTGTGACCAATAAACCGTAATCATAGAATGTTCGAACCGGGTGCTTTTCTATTGACTCGATTGCTCTCGTTCTAATATTACTGACCGGACAGGCTTCGATCGCGATTTCATGTTCTTTCATGTATTCCATCAAATCAGTGTCTTCCACTGCCGACACAGCGTGTCCTACCCTTTCAACATCAAGGTATCTGATTGCGTTCCATATGGACTGCGGACCTGCGGCTTCCCCTGCATGGGCTACTAAATAAAGTCCCATTTCTTTTGCCCTGTCATACACCCGCTTGAATGGTTTTGGTGGAAACTCATCCTCGCTGCCACCAAGATCCACTGAGATGATGTTGTCTGGCTTCCTTTCAATGGCATCAAGTGTTTCCATCGCGGTTTCAGGACCGTAGTTCCGAACAAGGTCGATTCTGATGTCAGCAAGAATTCCAAAATCACGGTTAGCTCCATGAATCCCCCTGTTGATTGCATCAAGCATATCATCGAACTCTAGGCCCTGCTGGACATGATCTATAGATGAGAAGCTCAGCTCAACATATCGGATGTTCTGGCTCGCACAATCCTCGAGCACTTGGTATGCTAATTTCTCAAAGTGCTCTTCATGCTGTATTAGGCCAATAAGCTGGCTGTAAACCTCGATGAAGTGACCAAAGTCTTGGTATTTGAACAGCCTCTGCATCTCTTCTTGGCTGTCATAGGGCGTGTCTATGCTTTCTGCTTTGACAATTTCAACAAGTGTAGTTGGTCGCACAGAGCCAAGCAGATGTATATGCAACTCAACTTTCGGAATTTTTTGAATTGCTTGTAGAACCTTCAATCCTAGCATCTTCCGCTCAATTCATAACACCATGTAATTGCGACAACTGCATCAGTATCCATGGTCCCATATACTCTGTCTATTCATCACAGTCATTCTGAAGGCCATATGATGTCCTCTGACAGCTGCACCTTTCCGTTTCTGATGGGTATGCCTTCATTCTTCACTTGCTTTCGTCTCCCTGCAGCCCTTTCCTCGTCCCCACCAAAGCTCCCGTCCTGTTTAACAACTCGATGGCATGGAACAATTGGGTGAAGGGGGTTCTTGTGGAGTGTATTTCCAACTGCCCTGTATGCGTTTGGTCTTCCGATTTCCTTGGCGATACGACCGTAGGTGCTGACCTTGCCCTCAGGAATCCTGTAAGTTGTAAGGTAAACTTCTCTCTCGAACTCGGTATAACCTTCTAGGAATCGTTCGATATCCTCCTTGGTTTTCACTTCAGATTTGTCCATCATATCCCACACAACTGTCCTGGTTGCATATAGTCTATTCCATTGGAGAGCCACTTCTTTTGCACCTAGAGAGTAAATAACCCAATTGGACAAAGATACGGCTTATCTGAAGGTGAAAGAGATAAAACAGCTGATGATACAGACAGGACAGGAGGAGTCTATGGTGCAGACGTGGATTGAGCCGAGATTGTCGGTTTAGCTACTTCTTATAATCCTTGGATTCCTCGGTGGTTTCGTTGACAATGCCTTTGGTATGGGTTATAGCCTTCTGACACCCATCTTCGTCTTTCTCGGGTTCGATCCTCTCTTGGTAGTCCCTACCCTTCTTCTTTCGCAGACAGTTGCAGGGCTTTCAGGATCCGTTTTTCATCATGTGTACGAGAATGTGGATTTCAAGGTACGTGAAGGCAGACAGACCCGGATTTACTTGCTCTTTACAGCGACCGGGGTGGTTGGTGCAATACTTTCAGCTACTCTGGCGGTAACACTACCTGAGTGGTTCATGCTCCTCTACATTGGCCTTATGTTACTGATTGTCGGCATCATCGTTCCGTTCAAACTCAGTTTCACCGGAGGATGGTGGAAAATATATCTGGCCAGCGGAATCGGAGGATTCAACAAAGCAATCGCAGGCGGTGGATATGGCCCACTTGTGACAAGTGCCCAAATCATGTGCGGTACTAAAGTCAAGAGTTCGGTGGGCACTACACAATTCTCAGAAGCTACGATTTCATCAATTGGCTTTCTAATCTACTTTGTACTGAACGGTAAATTTGCATTGATTTCCGTTATCCAGCCTATGATTGTCCTGGTTGTTAGTGGAGCAGTGGCTGCCCCTACAGGGGCCTTACTTGTGAAACGATTGGATGAAGACGTGTCGCGCAATGCTGTTGGTGTGTTTTCGATTATATTGGGCCTCATCACGGTTGGTAGGCTGTTGATTCTGTAATTGATGGCTCCATTTATCTCCCAAATCCCCTACTATGGCAATTCTCCAACTTTTGGCGAGTTCTCCATAAGCTAGCAGAAATGAGATTTCGTTCCTGAGCGATGATCTTAGCTACTTTCGACAAATAGAATTATAACGAATAACAGACAATGTTTTGACAAAATCGAGGTATGCTATCCATGAAAATATCTATGAAAATCGTGGCGAAGGTCGTGGTGATTATCTGTATCATTGTTCTGGCCTACCTGAATCTAGAGCTCATAAATTTCTATGCCAACTCTGCTGAGTACACTTTTGGCAGCTTCTTTGGTCAAGAACAGGTTCCCCCTGATACCCTGCGGATAATCACATTCGCTTGTGGCGGTCTTGGAATCGCGGGAACAGCGGTAAGCTAGACTGGCATCATATCCCGCTCCTCAAGCCTAGGTAACTATCTGTTAGTTCAGAAATCGATTGGCTCTGTAAATAGAAGCACTCTGACTTCTGAATCTCGGTTCAAAGCGTGTAAACATGCGCATAATTCTTTAATCATTGCTAACTGGACTCTTCTTGGCATATGTTCTGCATTCCTCTATGGTAGAAAATGACGAGAGGTTGTTCGATGTGTTGAAGAAAGAGACATTCAAGAGCCGTTCCCTGTTGTACCTTCTTGGAGCCGTTACTGGTGCCTTTGCAGGATTAGGTGCGGTAGTTTTCAGGTATCTCATTCTCTCTGCTAGCTACTTGTTCGCTGCAATCCCGAATACAGTCGGAGTCTTAGGCTGGGTTGTTGCGCCCGTTATTGGGGGCTTGTCAGTGGCTGTTATCACAATTCGCCTAGCACCTGAGGCAAAACAGCTTGGTATTCCTCAGGTCATCACTGCATATTCTTTTCGTGGTGGAAAGATGCGGACCAGAATCCCGCCTGTAAGAACCATCGCATCAGCGCTCTCAATATCCTCAGGTGGCTCATGTGGGACAGTAGGACCGGTGGCCCAAATCGGGGCTGGTATCGGTTCTGTGACGGCGACGAAGCTCGGGTTGACCAAAAAAGACAGAAAGACGCTTCTCGTCTGCGGGGTGTCATCTAGCATCGCAGCCACATTCAACGCCCCTCTTGGTGGGACGTGTTTCGGAATCGAAGTCATTGCTGGTGGAATTGCAGGGTTCTCGGTTGTGCCAGTCATTCTCTCCACGGTTATGGCGACAGCGATTTCCAACGTGCTGCTGGGTAACTCTCCATTTATCACCGCTCCAGACTTCACCTTCGGAAATCCCGTCGAGCTGATATTCTACTTGGCGATGGGCCTTCTCTTCGGTGTTGGCAGCTTTCTCTGGAGTAGGGGCTTCTACTATTTCGAAGACCTGCTTAAAAAACTGAAAGTTTCTGATTATATTCTACCAGCGGTTGGTGGTTTACTTGTTGGCAGTCTGGGTCTTCTTACACTCTATTTGGAAGGGTTCTTTGGTTATGTGGGGGTGTTCGGTCCTCAGGAGCCCTATTTTCCTGCGATTATGGGTGTTGGCTATGTGTTCATTAACACTTCCTTGCTCTCCAATGTTGGCATCGCAGTATTACTGATTTTTGCGGTCTTGAAAGCAATTGCAACCTCCCTGACTCTTGGTTCGGGAGGTTCTGGAGGTATATTTGCTCCAACCATGTTCTTGGGGGCGGCTCTTGGTGGTGTATTTGGTCTGGTTACCTCATTGGTCTTTCCGGGGATTGTGCAGCAACCTATGGCATATGCTTTGGTTGGCATGGCGGCTCTCTTTGCAGCAATAGGAAAGGCTCCGATGACGGCTGTCTTGATGACGGTGGAGATGACTCACGATTATCTGATGGTAGTTCCACTAATGGCCGCAGTTTCCGCTTCCTACTTAATGTCGTCTTTCATCAGTGAAGAAAGCATCTACACCATGAAACCCAACAGGCGGGAAGTCCACCGTCGACGGGACGTCTATGTCGATGCGCTGAAAGCTGTAGAGGTTGAGGAGGTTATGACGCAGGAGCCCACTATTCTCCGACCTGATATGAGCACGGATGAGGTCTTGGACATAGTAGAATCAACCCATCATACGAAGTATCCAGTTATTGATTCTGATGGCAATATTGTGGGTACCGTAATTACAGAGGATCTTTTTGCCATGATGCCCTCTGTTGAGACGAGGGTTGTAAGCGATTTGATGGATACGGATTTTTTGCGGGTTTCGAATGCCTCCGAGATGGATAGTGTCGTACATGCGATGATGCAACGGCAGGAGGGCCATGCAGTGGTTGTTGATAATTCTGAACCCAGGAAGATGCTCGGGTTTGTTACAAAGGCCGATGTATTGGAAGCCTATGAGATTGCAATCAAGCGCTTGCGAGAACAAGGGATGGACATAGAAGATATCAAGCTACCTTGAGACTGTAGAGGTTCCCTGAGAGGAAATTGTCTTCTGGATCGAGGAAAAATGGTGAACAGAGGGATTGGCTACCCTCTGTTACTCTACTGAAACTACTTGCCTCTCTTCTTGAGCAATGCTTGGATTACCAATACAAGCATTATCCCTCCGGCCAGCCCAATGAAAAGGCCGTACGAAGCCATAATGTTGGACAGGGATTCTCCAACAGCCCCAAAGGCATCAGGATTGAGCACCTCATATTCGATAGAACTGGAGACTTCATTCCCCGCACCGTCAATTGCAACAAATGTGACAGTGTGCTCTCCATTCTCCAAGGTCGTGGTATCCCATTGGAAAGATGCTAAGTCGCCTGATGAGTCGTCGACCAAGCTGCCATCAACATAGAATTGAATCTCACTGATGCCACTGGCTGCATCGTTTGCTGTGATATTGAATGCAACTATCCCTCTTACTGGTTCTGAGGATGAGGGTGCATAGACATTCATTGTTGGGGCCTGAGTATCAGCCACAACATATGATAGCGGGTCTGTGTCTGATCCAATCGGAGATTCCTGACCGAAGGTATCGTAGGCCACTAGATAATATAGTACGGTCTTTCCATAATCTTGAGCCGGTATGGACCCGGAGTACAGCATACCTTCGGGAGTCATGTTAACAGCTGTCCACGATTGAGCGCCACTGAAGGCCGTAGTATCTTCGACGGCATAATACAGTGTAGCGTTCTCAACCCCTGATACATCAGAGCAGACCAATGATACCGTGACCTCTTCTCCATATTCTGGCGCGGTTGGATTCACTTGCAGTCCGTACACGAGGGGTGGTGCTACATCATTCTGTACGTTAACAGTGATGTTGTCCGTTGCTATGTTTCCAGCTGCATCATAGGCAAAAGCTCCAATGTTTTTCGTACCATTGCTCGTCATTCTTGAGTCCCAGGTGAACTCGAACGGAGATGAGCTGTCATTGTAGATGAGTACCTCTCCTTGCCATACCTCCAGATAGGCCAGGCCGCTCGAACCACTTCCTGGGTCTTCTGCTGCGATTTCGAATTGTACCGCTCCTTCGACCGTTACGCTTTCGTCAGGGCTGGATATCGTGACCGTAGGATCCACCGTGTCAGTGGATATGTAGCTGTAGTATGCCCCTTCGTTGTCATCCATGTCTTGCATACCTGATGTATCGGTAACTTCAACATAGTACTGCCTCTCAAGTCCGTATGCAAGTTCTGGAAGGGTAGCTGTCCACTTCCCGAAGTTATACTCGGCTTCGATCGTCATCCATGAACCGTCATCTCGGTAGAAAACGTTCACCACATCGATTGTCGCAATACTATCTGTTGCTTGGATATCGACGCTAGCTGTTTCGTGATACTCTGGTACTGCAGGACTCAAGGAAACGGACTGAATTTCTGGTGCTTTCATACCCTGAAAATGAATCTCATCAAACAGTACTGAAATTCTTCCACTTGCCTCTCCCCGAACATAAAGAACGATTTGTGTTAAGTTCCAGCTATGAAGGCCCAAGCTCGAGTTCAGATCATGTGTGATATTGCGATTGATATTATTCCAAGTACCTGTTGTATTGAAGCCATCTACATAATAGACCGCAGTGCTGGAATCATTATTTCTATCCCAGTTATTGGTTCCCAGCATGTAGTAGAGGTAGTAACCCCCTTCGAGCCTCAGTTGGATATATGCATATGAGTAATCGGAATCGAGTGAAATCTCATCCAGTCTCCACCAGAAATCCGTGTATGTCCACTGGTCAATTTCCAAAGTGCATGGTCGGTAAATCGCTTGTGTGCCATCAGATGTTAGTGTGGCATTAGCGGCATAATCCCCTATCATTGAGTCGGATGATAGGCTCCATGATGCCATGCTGCCAGACCATACAGGCCATCCAGGGATGTTTTGTACCCAGGCATAATCGACTTCGAATCCTGGATCTCCAGCGGGATAGGCATTGAACAAGTATCGATCCAGAAGGAGTGTGGCTGATGAATTTGCTTCTTCGCCTTGTTGGACCGTGAATTCTCCTTGGTTGAAGTTGACTTGTGTGATGTTGAAATTTAAAGCGACCTGATAGAGGTCAATTTCAAAGTGATTCCACACCCCTCGTTCGCCAAAGCCTGGCGCTGCTACGTGGTAGTTTACATATGATGAACTGGATGAATTCCATGATGGAACTTGGTCCTGGTCGATTCCGAGGTACCAGTATATTATACCGCTGAACGTGTCATTGTCGAATTCTAGTTTGTATCGACCGTATTGGTTAGTTCCTCCGCCAGAAACATCATCATACAGCCAATCGAATTGCACTGTAAGTGTGTCCGGTCCAAGAGGATAGTATCCACTTCGCCGATTGAGATTATGATACACCTCAGTATACCCACTAACGCCAGAACGGGAAGCCTTCACCGTGAGATTGGCGGCGTAGTCCCCCTCTGTGTTCTGTGTGCTGTGCGAGTAGTATCCCTTATCGCTATTTGAACTATCATACCATGCTGCTCCGTTTCCTGATTCAAAACCTCCATCATCAATATACTCATGACCTGTGCTATTCCTCAGGTGTACATCGTCCAGTAGGACCTCATTTGTGCCACTGGCATGGCTTACGGATGTAATTCTGAAGTAGTAATATCTAATCTTAAGGTCAGTCGTGATTGGGCCTATTGCAGCTTCAAAGTCTGCTGTTATATTCCTGCTAAAGAGATTCCAATCGCCAAAGGTTGTCGTGTTGAATAGATAATACCCTCTGTTTGAGGTGTTTAAACTCGGTGGTGTCGAACTAGAAAGATAGTAGTAAAGGGAGTATGTGGTGCCGTTATAGAAGCTGAAATCGGTGTATACAGTTGCTCCTTGTGCTAGGTCCGGATTCTGAATGATGTTGTATGACAAATTGAACATTGAGCCCTCTCCCAGGTATCCCATATCATGTGCATAGTAGGCTTTATGGAGATATGAGTAACTGCCCCAATATTCGGCCCCCTCTGCTCTCATTCTGCATGAGTAGGTGCCATTACTAACATCGTCTGTGTAGTCGAAGTCAGTCTGTCGGTAGATGGATCCGTACCTATACCATTGTCCTTGTCCTCATACCCGGATTCTTCTTCAAACCCTCCATTTCGGACCATATTCGTTC
>JAWOEX010000020.1:0-8283 GCA_046482545.1 Candidatus Thorarchaeota archaeon | reverse complement strand
GACAGAACCAAGAATCACGAGAAGGCCCTCTTCCCGGTATCCGTTTCTGCACAGGATAATTGCTAAGGAAATGCCGAATAGCAGGTGGGTGGTTACATCCGGCACTTCAGTCCCTCCTTGAGACGAACCTGAATTGGTCCACATCAAATCTGAAAACTGCGAAGAAGAGGGCAATAAAAGCGAGGATGCCTGGGATGGAATGAAGGAGGCTTCTCGACACACCTGGAAAAGGATAGTCACGAACATAGACTTGAGTTGCTTCAACATAGCCTCGTGACGATAGGTATGAGATGCCCCTTATTTCTAGGTGACTACCGACTGAAAGGGTGTCAACAGAAGGTGGAATCTTGATGACCAGACCGTCCTCCGTGGTTGCAAAGGTGCCGTTCTCTTGACCCGTGTACAGTACCTCTTCAATCTGCACGCCGAGAGAGATTTTCTCGCCCTCGTAATCTTGGGGGTTTCTAGCAAGCAGGGTTGGGTTAACATGATTGTACTCAGTGAGGTTTATTTGATAGGGAAAAATGGTGCCGGCCGTCAGCAGCAAAAGAGTGAAGCAGGAAAAGACGATGACACCATTGCGCAAAGTCGGATCTGGGTAGGGCACCTTGCTCACACCTTCATATCAGAGAGGAAGAATGAAGCTACTTGTTCATTCCGATAGTGCACTATCTCTTACACTCTTCGGTGATGATTACGAAAATCAAATCCATTGACCACTTCCCTAGCGGAATCGCATTATGTTGAGTAGAATCTCATCTTCTGGTCTTCAAACCTTGGACCCTTCTCATGTCCACCTTAGAGAGAGCTTGATCGATACGGCCTGAATTATGAGTTGAGTGGACTACACAAGCAGCAACAATCTAAAACGAAATCACATTGTCAGACTCCGCAGCCCATTCAGCCAGGTCACTCATGCTGCCGCCTTCAACGGCCGATATCAGAGAGTCCTCGCTCAAGCCTCGTGTATCGAGACAGGTACCACAGCATTTCATGGTCACGTTCTTGGCGAGTAATGCACGTATCATCCGCGCGAGGTTGTAGTAGCCATCCGGTGTTTTCTGACCGGCTGTAGCACAAGATACTGCGTCACCAATCATGATTAACGAAAATCTTACAGAATCCTAAATAAATCGGCACGTAGAAGTGTACAATTTCTGTAAGAATTCCTGCAACTCCCTCGTGGCCACAGATGAGGGCGGTTTATTAGGTCTAGTACGAGAATGCAGTCTAGTAGGACTAGGCAAGTGAGCTAGTGTTGTAACATGACGCACTCGGCTGAAAGCTGTGAGGTGGACTTGTTCCACTAAGCAGAAGTCCTCACTCTCCCGCAACGGTCCTCCATCAGGCCGGGGAGAGTCCGCGGCTGTTCGCTTTGTCCAACTGGACCTGTCCAGCTTCGGTGACGAGGCCGGGCAGAGCGATAATAACCCCGCCGTGGCAAAAGCTGTGGAAAACCTCGCTGCCCCTGGGCGTGATGTGTCCGGGCCAGGGCAGGAGACAGAAGCCAAGACCGCAAGAGGGACCGTGTCCTGATGATAGCGGTCAAAGCCCTTGCTTGGCCGGGGGTAGTGCCCCGGTATAGTGGTGACACTGGGCAAGGGAAGGGTGGAACACAGGAGTTTCCTCGGTTGGGTTCACTCACTCAACTGCAAGAAATGGGTTATCATGAAAATATTCAGTGTAAGTTCCGGATTCTTCTTCTTGAGTGCTATAGCCAGGCGCAACCCGTTATAGGAACGCTCAGTACCATACGGGGGTCATTCAGAATTATGAGATGTTTCATATGCTCCAAAGGTTTGTTGAAGTAATAGATTTTTGGTAATCATATCGGCTCGGGAGAAATGAAATGATTTGGATTCAAAGGGTGCTCTCTTGCGAAAGTGAAGGATATTTCTATCTACGAAGAAAGGCTGTCCTCATCAGTTCCATAGAGGGTTGCATCGTCCTCAGCTGAGCTGCGTTTGCCTTCTTTACCTTCGAATTTCAGCCCAAAGAATGAACCATCCGGATTCATATTTTCTGACAAAAGGTAAGAGCGGATGATTGACCTGAGTAGGTCTTGCAGACTCTTGTCTGCGTGTTTCGTCCTTTGGACAAGAAGAGCATGCTCCTCGGGGCTGACTTCCATCTGCACAACTTTCATTTACCATTCACCAATAGTATAAACCATCTTTTATGAAATGGATATTTTCGAGTTGCCCCGTTTCATTGATGAATCCATTAGTGCAGAGCTTGATCAATTCCAATCCTGTCATTCTCAACGATAATACATCGTGCCATTGCTATCCCCCCAGTTAGAATCTGATGCTTATCATTCCATATTGCGAATCCGTGTCTGCTTGGTCGCCCAGTACAGCTGCCTCCAAAGCTTGAGCTCTGAGAACCAGGTTGCCGCCCCATTCCTCCTGTAACAGATACCTTCTATACTTCAAGAATGAGTTCAGTATTGTTTCAACGATTGATAGAGTAAGTTCGAATCTCTACTTGGGTACGTGGTACTTGATTATGAGTCATTGAAGCAAGAAGCATGCCTGTTAAATCGAAGAGGGTGTACTGCACAGTCGTACGGTAATTGAAATAGTTTCATTTGACCAGTAACTGCAGTTTATGCAATCCCCAAATTCAGATTTCCTTGCTGTATATTGATATGCAACCTACACCGATAAGGTATGGACCAGCTACAAATGCGCAGGGTCCATGTACGAATAACAGATAAAAATAGCATCCTTATTGTCAGCTCGACTGTTTGATGTCATTTCAAACAAGTGGGGGTAAAGCAGATATCTAAAAGTTTTGAAAAGGCCCTAGTGATGAAAGGCGGTGTCACACATGATGGAGTGTGTATGGATGAGGAAGAAGCACCCGTTCTGTTTGCAGAAGCCCTTAGGCTCTCTATGAGTCGGTACACGAGCAGCCTAAGACAATACAGAAGATATGCGATAGCGACCTTTGTTCCTGCAGTTATCACGTTCATCATGGCTTTAGGATTGATATCGTTTGGTTTTTTGGTAGCAGTATACGTTACTCCCATACCAGCTCTTCTCCTTATTCTAGGCTTTTATTATTCGTGGAAAAGGGAAAAAATCAAACCCGAATACAAAATCAGAGATATTGGAAGAGTGGAATATCCAATTGCCCTGTATCGAGAAGAAGGGGGGCGTTTCATTATTCTCGATGCTGGTGGAGCAGTAACTCAACAGGAGTATTCATTTCCTGCAATCAGAAACACAAGGCGATTTGGCAATTCGGTAGTCCGTGTTCGGAATCAAGTGAGTAGTTACCGGGACCTCCTTGAAATGGGGGGATCCCAGCAGGCAGAAACCCTGAAGGCACGGGCTGATTTCGATGATGTCACTGTATCAGGCCGGATAGAGAGAATTGTCGAAAAACCAATGGACGATCTCGTTGGTTCCATGGATGATACCAATATTGAGCGAACCCAGATGAGAGCTCCAGTGATAGAGTGTGATGACCCGGCTGTTAATGAGATAGAATTACTGGCCTCTTTTGCAGAGTTAATCTCAGAAAATCAAGACTTGGAGATTCTGATGAATCACGGGTTATGCATCGAGATTCCTTTGAAAGACTTGGTCAAGCAAGCACAGAACTTCAGAAAATGGTCCAGAGAGGCTCTTGAACAGGATATCATGACCTTGGTGAAGGATGTAATCGTTGAATTTGAAGAGGATTTTTCTGAAATCTCTCACATCTTGACATCCATACCAGCTCTAATTGAAGCCACGGTACCGTATTCTGTGAGGTTACATGAAGATTTCATGTACTTCCATTTCTGTCCTAAGTGTCGTCTGTCAGATTTGGAGATGGCACGAAGGGAAACTGATTTCAGACGGTGGGTAAATGAGAAGATACTCGGCAACGCCCTTCAAGATTCTGACCTTGTCAACCCTCACGTATATGGAGACGCAGATGCGATTGAGAAGGCAAAAGACCGAATTGAGAAAGCAGTCACATCCGGTCTTCCCTTGGCGGATCCAGTATTTCCTGTTATGCTTGCGAATCTCAGAGAGTTGACAATGGACGAAATGAATAACTATCGTTGTGAAAAGTGTGGGTTCCGAGGTGACGGAATAAAGGTACCTAGGTCAATACATCCCCTCGCATCCGCATACTTGTTGAATCTTAGAGAACAAACGAAACACATTCAGGAAAAGGCCGATGTCATCATCAGAAACGTGCATGACGTGATAATGAACAAGGAGTCAAAGCTGGTTTCTTTGGGACCATATGAGCAAAGCCTACAGCAAGCTGAGCAGAACAAATTGGAAGTCAAAGGAGATCTCGATGCTGCAAGTGAAGTGAGGAATGTCGTGGAGACTTTCGAGAGGAAAAATAAGGGGTATGATTAGATGAGCCGGCATCAACGGGATTCGTCCAACTACTCAAGGGAGGCAGCCGAAAGCATGTCTGAGGTAACGAGGTCAATAGAAAAACAAGCCTCTATCCTTGCGGAAATCAGGGATGAACTCAGAAAGCAGACAGGTGAGCTCGGAAAAGGTTTTGGAAACCTGACAGAAACACTAGAATGGGTTGAACAGGAAATACGAACTCTCAAGAGCGTTACTCTAAGCATTGAGAAAGCAAAGGCAGAAGCAGTTATCGATACAAAGAATGAACAGTTCAAGAGTGCGAAGAGGATTTGGTCTACAGCGAAAGACCGATTTTCATCTCAGTATCAAAAAGTAATCACAGACTTCGTAAAAGGTCTTGAAGATAATGTTAATCGTTTCGTACGACTCGTTTCTGATGAACTAGCACCAATGTTCAGAATCAACGAAGGTAGCAGAGACTTTGAACAGATTATCGAAGAAATGCGCCCCAAGGCAATTGATACCCTTCGAACTGAAACGGCAGTTAATATGTCGGGTGGGAAAGGAGCTGAACTTCTAGGCAAGTACAAGTGTGCCAAAGAAAGTCTCACTAGTTTCTATAATGAGCGCAAAGCTCTAGCTGACAGGATTGAAGCGGCTAAGTCTGAAATAGAAGCCGACTTGAGTCAGCAAGTTGAATCAGGTGAAATGGTTTTGTTTCGAATACCATTCTATGTGGTCACACTTGAGGATGCTGATGGAGGTCTTGTGAAGAAACTTGTTGGTCCGAGTGGTGCTGCTACCAGAACAGAAGAGTGTGGCAAACCAATTCCCGAGTTGCTCGAGCCACTAGCTCCCAATCTAGAGAAGATGGTTGCCACATCGCCAGCCTTTGATGAAGATAGGATCACCGAAAACGCACAACCAATAGAAGGGGTTTCTGGAAGAGATAGATCGGTTGTTAACAAGGCTACTCACTATCTGGAAAAATCGGGCATGAGCAAGGATCTAACACATAGAATTCAACAGTTCTATGGACCGGGCTACAGAGATTGGCAACCTGATTTGGTTTACACTGAAGGGGAGGATAACATATGAGAGATTCGTTCGTTTCCGAAGAGCCAGGCGCTCATATTGATAGTGTAAAGAACAAGATTATGCTAGATAACCAGTACTACGGGATTGGTGCAGTCTGTAACTTCAACGAAGTCCTTGTTGATGATGGAGCTCGACAGGGCAATTCAATACACGCATGGGAGATGGTCGTTGTCAATTCCGGATCAGCTGTTCACGGTAGCATATATAGTGATGAAGACATCATTATCAGAAGCGGGAAAGGTAAAGAGTCAAACTCTTCTGTAGTCTTGATAGGGGATGTTCTCGCCAAAGAAAAGCTAGAAATTGAGCCACCAAACGAGCAAGGGGAATCAGGCGCCGTAGTCGTTTTGGGAAATATCTACGCCAAAGAAATCAATGTTAGGGGAGAGCTTTTCGTACAAGGTAATGTATATGCTACACGTAGCCTCATGGTGAAGTCGCCTATGTTTGTCGCAGGGAGAATAAAGATTGGACGAAATCCGTTCGAAGATTCTCACGGCAAGGTAATCTCAATAAAAGGAAAAGCAGAGTTGTCATATACCGCAGCTTTCGGAATAACTTGTCATGGAGACCTCAAATTCCATCAAAAGAATTCAGTGGTGGAACCGATTGTTATTGCGAGAAATGGTGACATATACATGAAGGAACGTGAGCAGCTTCGCGTGATATCGGATGTATGTTTGAATTGCATTGATTGTGAAGCAGATCCTTTCATGTGCCAAGAGTATCTCGGAGGGAGATGTAGTGAATTTGAGTATCTCATGGCAGAGGATGCATCAAAATACAGGAACACAACCACGCTTTCATGGTATTGGCGAGCAGGACTGGGAATGCTGAGTCACCATTACACTATCCATAAACTCTACGAAAAGGCGTTGAAAAGATTTGATAGCTCCGCCTTTAGACAAGACGGTATCAACTCGATTAGCTTTGAAAATGCATATCAAGATTGTATCGCTGCCCTCGTCGAGATTGATTCATCCAGAAATTCTCATGCGAAATGGTTTGCCTCGAAACTCATGGATGCTGGAAATCTCTCAGGAGAGAAATATTACAAGATACTGCAGAAAATGCTACCCGGACCCCCGACAGACGAAGAAATCCAGCTAAAGAGACTGCAGCCGCAGGAAATTGAAGAAACCAATGTTATCGAGTCATATCTTAAAAAACCAAATGACAGAGAAATGCTGACAGAATCTGGGGAAGAAATGGATATCCAACAAGAATCTGATGAGTAAACAGAAGCCGGGTCAATAGAAAATTCGGGTGATGCCTAAGCATGAATATGGCCATCGAAGAAGAAAAGATTCTGAGTGGCCACAATAGCCGTGTACGTAGTGTCTGTTTTTTGAATAATTCTAAAAAGCTGATATCCGCTTCTGAGAAAGGAATCGTCCGGTTGTGGCGGATTACCGACTCAAAATCACTCCTATCGAGGTGCCTTCACTCTGCACCAATCAATGACCTAGCCGTAAGCTCAACTGATGATAAAGTAGCTACTGTTTCATCAGACAGGACATTTTGTGTGTGGAGGATATCTGGGGGTCCAGCTGCTCCGGTTCCTCATACCTTAGATGCTTCTGGACACTGCCTTGCATATTTAAAGAACGGTACGGTTGCGCTGGGACTGGGTAACGGGGATATTGAACTCTGGGATTCTGATGGTTTTTGCACACTCCCCGTTTTCCAAGCACATGATGACACAGTCAATGACATCACATCCAGTCCTGATGGCAAATTACTGGTTTCCGTTTCTGCAAATGGCGAGATTAAGATGTGGGAATCTCAAGAACTGGAGCTTGTCCAGAGGTTTCATAATATGGAGACTTCAGTGAAATGTATCGACTTCGGTGAAGATAATCACACTCTGGCCACAGGAGACGAGAAAGGGAGGATCCAACTGTGGCAAATACCCTCACGGAGGCCAATTGTATGTCTTGGGGTCTGTGAGGCTCCAATAGCGGATATCAAATTTCATCCAAGTGGACTTCTCCTCCTTGTTCTTGGTTCAACAGGATTGCTGCATATCAGGGATGTTCGGAGCGGAAATAGGATCGCTGAGATAGAGGTATGCACTGATGGAGCAGATTCTCTCGCCATAAGTTCAGATGGCCGATTGATTGTAGTAGGATGTAGGGATTCAAAGATTAGGCTATTGGCTCTCTGGCCTGAAGAAGGCCAGAAAGAGAGGTACTTGAGGAGGCATACCTCCTGGGTATGCCGGTACTGCTTTGCCCCTTTGACAGTAGGAGAAGTCAAGGTATTGAAATCCAGTCAACCAATCTCCTGCTGCTACTGTGGCCGGACACTTACCTTGGATTCATACCAGTAGGGAGTGTTTACTTATGGTCCAACAGTATACTGCGCTCCGGAAACGTGTATCTCAGAAGCGTTCTATAAAATAAATCAAATCTCAAGTGACATATATGAGTCAAAGTGTGCAAAGCTCACACAATCCGTAAAGCTGTATTCCTGATCAGGATGGTCGCGAAAGATATCAAATGCTATACTTCCTAGCTCTGGAGTGACATGAACAAATTCAATGGATTTCGAATTTATAATCGACTTATACAGCTTCACAGCAGCAGTATGGTCTACTCTAGCCATGGTCAGGGTCGTCAACTCGTCCAGTATGTTGTCTTTCGTGACCATTCTGCCGAACTCACCATCCTCTACTCTCGATAAGAAACCGTTTGCTGAAGCATGATTCACATCATTCTCCACTTTAAGAGCGAAGCACCGGTGTCTACGAGAATCAGCCTTAATCGTCAGTCCCGTATAGAATTGTGTCATGGTTCACCGAGTCGCGTTCCCCCTTCTTGCCTTCAAACTTCAGGTCAAAGAACGCGTCATC
>JAWOEX010000001.1:0-36716 GCA_046482545.1 Candidatus Thorarchaeota archaeon | reverse complement strand
TCATACCAGCCTGAGCATCTACTATGATGGTACGGTGAATCTCACTATAGAATATTCCATGGATAATGAATCAAGTATCTCACCTGCGACACTAATCTTCACGGTAGATGGAGAAAACCACTCAGCAGAGTGGACAGGTATTCAATGGGAAGTTACACTCAACGGAACTACACTTGGAACCGGGATACATGACTGCATCATCAATACCTCGGCCTACGGCTTTGTCTCCAGAGAAGAGACGTTCCAAGTTGAGGTATCGCCTATTCCAACCACGCTTCAGATTTACAATGGCAATGAAATGTACGTAAATGATTCACTCACTTTGACAGTAGAGTATCTTGATGAAAGAACTTCAGCACGTGTTGGGGGTAGTAGTCCGTCAGTTGACTGGATTGGAACATATGATTTCACTCAGAATGAAAATCTCACTTATTCGCTCACACTTCACAGCACCAATGTGCACGCGGACGGCTACAATCTGACACTTACATGTTCCAAAACCGGCTATGAATCTGCATCCCAAAAACCTTCAATCGCAGTTAGGAGGCTTCCACTTTCACTCCTCTTCGATATACAGATGAGCGTCTACGAGAATGAATCAATGGTTGTTTCAGTCCTCGTCAATGAGACTTATCATGGCGAGCTTGTTCATTTCGCGCAGGTTAACCTCACGCTTGAAGGCGTGACATATGCGCTCGAATATGATGTGAACACCGAATCATACAGAGGAAGTATCTGGCTCAACTCATCAATCACTCCTGGTGATTATACGGTCGCTGTTACTGCTACCGCAATCGACTGCCAAACAGTGGAAGATGAAATATCACTGCAAGTATTGGCGAAGGCAGAATACACGCTTACTGTAGGGCTTGTTTCGAATACCACAGTTGTAACCGAAGGTTCAGCCCTTGCGCTGCAAGCAATACTGGAAGACGGTGATGGTAATCCACTATCAGGAAGAACAGTTGTATTCTTTGTAAAAATGTCACGCTCTGACGGTGAAACGGTCGAGAGCAAAACCGCTGTAACCAACGAAGAGGGGGTTGCAAATGCTGGTTTTGACATACCATCCAACACTGAGAACCTTGAAGTTTGGGCCCGATATGATGGTTCTATTTCAGAATGGGCAGCGGATACAAATGTTCTCACCGTAGAGGTGAGGCCATCTCCAAGTCTCATTGAGGTGCTCATCGAGACTGTCCGTACGCCGTTGGCCCAATTTGCTATACTCATTGCAATAATCACCATTGTGGCTACACTAGCTTACAAGAAAGTTATCAAACCACGGAGAGAAGCTGGCCGGTTATCCTTGAAGAGACAGCTTGACCTGTTCCAAGAGCTCTCAACGCTGCAACATTTCATGGCAATCTATACAGAACACGGTACATGTGTCATCTACTTCCCGTTCACTGAAAAACACATAGAGCCAGATTTAATCAGCGGCTTCATCTCCGCTATCACAAATGTATACGGCGAAATAACAGGTGACGGGGGTGTAAAGGGGACACTTGAGGAAATACATTATCATGGACTCAGACTCAATAGTTACAGTAGCCGGTTCATCATCGGTATACTTATTCTCGAATCGGAGATGAGTCCTGTTCTCAAACGTCGATTGGAGTTCTTTGTCGATATGTTTGAGAGCCAGTATGAGCAAGACCTTGAAGATTGGAGAGGAAAAGTTGAATGCTTCGACCCTGAATGGGTGCTTTCGAACTTGATATCCACGCTCGACTACTACTGGCTTCTTCCACACAAGATTGTTGATGAGAAGCAAATCAGGAAGGAAGATAAGGCCATACTACAATTCCTCCAAGACAGCCTAGACGAGAGAGGAGAATTCTGTATAGACGAAATTCTGGAATCTCTGTCCGAAAAACTGGAAGAAACCGAAGCAGAAACACTAGAAACGCTCCTCACCCTCCATGAAGAAGGTGGAATCAAACCAATAAGTGTACAGACCCTCATGACGCGTCGTGGCCTAGGGCTTTCGGGTGTTGAAAGCCAAAGTATAGAACCGATTCGTGAAGACGACTCAATGGAACCAAAAGAGGTTATTGATGATAAAGATGTGGGCCGAGATGAATTAGAGACACAAACAGAACAACCTTCTGAGGACAAGGAACATGCAGTCGAATCTACAGACAAGCTCGAAAGAGAAATCCGGAATGGCAGCGAAACTACTCAAGAGGGATCCGCAAAGCCTCAACCAGAAAAGGGTATGGAGCAAATCCCGAAAAGTGAAGGATTACAAGAACACGAAGATGAAATGTATGCATTTCTAGAAGAAGTGGAAAAGCATCTGCGCGAAAAGAAGGGGACGCCAGAAAAAGACAAATCCAAAGATGAGTGATAGACCACTACGCATTCCATGATTAACGAAATTGCAGACCTCGTACTTAGAGCAAACAAGACTTATCAATCGGATGACTAGCCATTACTCAAACATTTTAGTAGGCTCTGCAGCAATCCATTCGAGGGTGCTATGACATTGGAAAGTACTACGTGGGACATTGACAACTATTACATTGAGTCTGGCAAGATTCTGAGAATCGAAATCACTACTCCTCTCATCAAATTCATGTATGCTGATCTTTCGGATGTCAAGAAAGCATGGCTTGAAATGTTGAAGAAATTCGTAGAAGAGCAACCCAATTTTGAATTAACGTGGGAAATGAAACCTCGAGATGATAAGGCAGTTGTTACCATCAGAATAGCCAAATCCGGGGATCTAAAAGAATTCACTCAACAGGAAGCCCGTAATGCCATATCTGCAGTGGATGCAATGTTCGATGAATAAGACTAGCGAATCCGGCTAATATCTTGTGCCCTATACGATTTCTTTCCCTATTATCTAAAGTAAATGAACCGTCCATCAGGAATAATGACGGTTCGGGGATACGATGGGTGATTGGCCAATGCCATATCAATAGCATCATGGAGTGTGTTAGCTTTCCTCGCCTTCAGCACACCTTCAACAGCCATTCTATGAATATCTGTTACAATTATGAGATTTCTAGTTTCAATGATTCGTCGGAGGAGATGGGCTTTTTCCATGCCTACTTGAAATTCGGTGTTGTTCAATGAAACAGCGTTATCAGTCATTCCTTTTTCAAATCCCGACGGGCCAAACCCTTGCTTGCATTCAGCGACCAGAATAATTGTTCCACCATGCATTGTTATCCTTTCTGCAGCCAGCAGGCAATCTAAGACGTCATATATCGTGGCGTCAAAGGGCTCGCCTCCTCCACCAACTACCACAATCGATGCACAATCAGGGGTGTTTTTCACGGTTATGCGTTCAGCTGTTTGGACCCCCTGATTCCAAGCATCTGGAAAAAATCCGGCCACAATTGATACAGGACGTCCAAATCCATTCATGACACAATTGAATACATAATCGAGATTTCCAAGACGAGCTGCTTCAGCAATATCTCTGGCAGCTGGTTGTGTAATATCAAAGAATCGAGGTTTTGTATGCATGCGCATTCGATGATTGCAGAATATGGTTTCCTCGCCCGTGATGTTCGGAAGAATGGCTGTTCCTCCTCCAGAAGCTCCGATGAGGGCATCAGGGACAATTGCACCCAAGCCAACACGAAAATCAGTCCTCGTACAGATATCGCGGAGCATAATGCTGTTCGAAGTTACTGTTTCGCCCACCCATACGAGATCACTTGTATCTGATGGATTGTGTCGGACAATATTGCAGTCAACAAGAGCTTGTTCAGTTGAAATGGATGTGATATCTATTCCTGAGCGTTCAATATCTCGCTCATTGAATACAACATTGATAGCTTCAGGAGGAATGCCTGCTCCAACAAGCTGATTGAGCAGTTCACTGAGCATAGGTTCTAGCATTGATCTCAAGTATTTCGTTTCAATCGAAATCGTTGCTGATTCTGCTTTTCGAATAATGTGACTGAGATGTTTAGCATGATCTTGCCTAGACAATGCTTGTTGAAATCCTTCATTGGTATCAATAGAAGCAACTCTCGTGGGGTAGACGATTTCACTCTTGACTTCCTGCTGCTCTTCGAGTGTGATGCAATCATCACCATATGGAAACTCTACCACCATGAGGAATGTCACTACTCATGTGTTGCTGCTCATATCACTTAAGGATATAACGAGAGAAGACAGAGTGCTCCTCGAGCTACTTCTGCAGACAAAGACAAACTTGATAACGCCCTCTGTGGCGCGAAATAGGTGGGATAGCACGAGATGAAGCGGGTTGATGCATTCTTTCTGTTTTGCACCATTATGGCCATAGGTTACTATGTGCTAGCCTTGCTTTCTCCTTCCTTTACAACGCTGTTCGTTACAGTCTATGATTGGCTGCTGAATATCGCTTCTGCGATGGGGTACGCAGGAGCTCTGGCGGTTTCATTCGTTGGTAATGCTACAATCCTTTTTCCAATCCCGTATCTTGTTGTGCCTTTCATCTTGGGCGGGTTCAGAGATTCTTTCACTCATGCCTTTGTCTTTAATCCCTGGCTCGTAGGTCTAGCTGCAGGACTTGGAGCTCAGCTTGGGGAGATGACAGGTTACATCCTTGGATTCTTGGGCGGTAGATTCATCGAAGAAGAAAAACAGGAATCTTTCTCAAACCTCATTACATCTCATCCTCGCCTGACCCCATTACTCGTGTGGTTTTTGGCAATCACTCCATTGCCCGACGATGTCTTAGTTGTACCCCTCGGAACTGCAAAGTATACCTGGTGGAAGGTATTTGTTCCTGGCTTGCTGGGTAAGTCCATGTTCCTAGCTGGTATTGCGTGGGCTGGTCGGTTAGGCCTTGAATGGGTAAGCGATTTTGTGATTCACGACCCCTCCGCTAACATAGTATCACATGGAATAGAGCTCATAGGTGTTCTTCTTGTTCTTGTCGCACTCTATGTAATAGCACGACTTGACTGGAAAAATTTCATGGAAAAAGAATTTCTTGGGATGGCGGAGACCAAATAATAGACTTGGTCTCACACCAATTATTCCCGAGAATTGATTCTTCTATGCCTTTCTGAAAGCTAGGTATGTCTTTCCTGAGCTACCCTTCTGGTAGTCCAATACGAGGTCCATACCTATCTCCAGTTCTTCTTCTGGTTTCAGAGGATCGAAACCCATAAGTCGACTGGTGATACTCGTACCTTCTTCTAGTTTCACAATGGCCACATAATATGGCACTTCGTCTACGAATTCATCTGGGGATACATGAATCACTGTGTAAGAGACGAGTGTGCCCTTTCCACTCACAGTGGTCCATTCCATGTCAGTACCACCACAGCTGTAACATGCACCAGATGGAGGAGCTAGAATCGCACCACATTCTGAGCACTTGTAGGCCTTGAATTCACTATTCTCGATATTCGTTAGATATTCATCAACAGTAGGTTTTTCGCTCATGCATCATGCCTCCTCAAGATAGTTACAACGCTGGTTGCCCCGGTCCCACCAAAATTATGGGCTATCCCCATGTCATGTTTCGGCACTTGGTTCTTTCCAGCTTCGCCAAGAAGCTCTTTGTAGATTACCACAATCTGCTTTACGCCAGTTGCTCCGACAGGGTGACCAACAGCTTTCAGTCCGCCCATTGGGTTTATTGGCTTCGAACCATCTATCTCGGTTTCACCATCCCTTAGAGCAGTTGCAGCTTCTCCAGGCTCAAAGAACCCAAGATCTTCAGATGCAATAATCTCTGCAATCGTAAAGCAATCATGTACAACAGCTACATCAATATCCTCGGGATCAACACCAGCCATTTCATACGCCTGTTTGCCAGCCGCAATCGAAGCATCGAATGAAGTAAGATGAGCTCTATCACAGAGATTCATAGATGCTGATGCTTGTCCTGAACCTGCTATTTTCACGGGCGTATCTGTGTATTCCTTTGCTTTCTCATTTGAGGTGAGCACAAGAGCAGCACCACCATCAGATATCGGGGAACAATCGAAGAGCTTGAGAGGCCAAGCAACATACCTCGAATTCACGGCTTTTTCCAGCGAAATCGGTTTCTGAAACTGCGCAAGGGGGTTAGTGGACGCATTCTTGTGCGCCTTCACAGCCACCCTGGCCATGTCCTCTTCTGTGGTACCATATTCATCCATATGGCTTACAGCAGCAATTCCAAACACACCCGGGAAAGTTAGACCCATACTTGACTCGAATTTATCATCTGCTGCAGCAGCCAAAGCTTCAGTGGCCCGATTGGTTGACACAGAAGTCATTTTCTCAGCTGCAGCTACAAGAACCGTATCATAGAGCCCCGATTCTATTGCCATAATGGCAGACCGCAGGGCTGTAGCTCCAGATGCGCAGGCTGCTTCATGACGCGTTGCAGGGATTCCCCTCATACCAGCGAAATCAATCAGAAGAGGGGCTGTATGACCCTGATGAACGAGCATCTCTGGAATGAATGTCCCGATAAATGCGGCTTGGATATCTTCTTTCGGGATACCTGCTTCGATAGTGGCCTTGTCAACAGCTTCCCCAAAAATCTCCCGAAGGCTTAGGCCCTTTAGCCTACCAAATTTCGTTTGAGCGGCGCTTACAATGCAAGTGTTATGCAAAGGCAATTTCCATTTGACACCTCAGCTTGTAGTGTGAGTTGAAATTATCTCATGCTAAAAAAAGGTATGCCAAGAACGGTAAAGAACCAAGTGAGATTCATTTCTTTACTAATTAGAGATATAAGGGAGAAGCCAAAACACCAGACTATTGAGGTTACGTTAGAATGGACTTCGCGTTATCAGACAAAGAAAAACGGCTATGGGAACGCAGTGTGAACTTCACAAAGGAGTACATCACACCTTACGCAAACGATCTCGAAAAGGAAGACGAATTTCCCAGAGAAATCGTCGAAAAAGCCTATGAAAAGGGACTGATGAACCTCCATATTCCAGAAGAAGCAGGGGGTCCGGGTCTTTCGCTCTTGGCGGAGACACTTGTTTCAGAGGCAACCGGATACGGGTGTGCCGGCTGTGCGACATCAATCATGTGCAACAATCTAGCATTTGCACCGCTGCTGATTGGTGCAACGACTGAACAGTTGAAAAAGTATGTAGAACCAATGATAACCGGCAGCAAACCTGAATTTGCTGCATTCTGTTTGACCGAGCGAGAAGCGGGCTCTGATGTTGCGGGCAATAAAACGCGAGCTGAACGTGATGGTGATGAATACGTTATCAATGGCGTCAAATGCTTTGCTACAAATGCCCCCGTTGCTTCTCTCTTTACGGTTTTCGCAGTAACCGACCCTGAAGCTGGTCATAGGGGTCTGTCAGTATTCATGGTTCCAAAAAAGGAAGGTGTCGAAATTGGACATATTGAAAACAAGATGGGACAGAAGAATTCAGTTCAGAGTGAAGTGATTTTTGATAACGTAAGAGTTCCCGAAGATTGTCTCGTGGGCGAAGAGGGTCAAGGATTCAAGATTGCAATGATGACCCTTGACAAAACCCGAGCTGGCATCGCAGCCATTGCAACAGGTGTTGCTCAGAGAGCCGTAGATGAAGCAGCGAAATTTGCAAATAAGCGAGAGCAGTTCGGACGTCCAATTGGCAAATTCCAAGGTATTGGTTTCAAATTGGCTGATATGGGTGCACGAGCTGAGGCAGCCAGACAGCTTACGAGATATGCGGCATGGATGGGTGACCAAGGTATGCCCGTATCCAAGAATTCATCGTTTGCCAAATTCTTTGCTTCAGACGCCGCCATGGACAACGCTGTGGATGCTGTTCAAATCATGGGTGGTTACGGTTACCTTACGGAATATCCGGTTGAGAAACTCATGCGAGATGCAAAGCTATGCCAAATATACGAGGGTACGAACGAAATCCAGCGCTTGGTTGCAGGAAATGCCATTCTGAAGGATGCAGCAGAGATTGATACGGGCTTCGAAGTCGAGTACGATGGTAGAGATGCTCCGATGGTCTCTGACGAAGATTAGCATCTCCCCGGTAACTAGTCACAGTATACCTTGTGGGTTACTTACTTAAGAGGGAGCTATCACGAACCACTAGTCTACTGCTCAAAGGAGAAAGAAAACGTTGGAGGATAACGAGACAATCAGGATCATCAAAGGGAGACGCGCAATTCGGGATTATGATACCGAAAAGGCAATTCCCGATGAGATCCTCTACAAAATCATAGAAGCAGGAACATACGCGCCAAGCGCAGAGAATCAGCAGCCATGGCGGTTGATTATTGTACGAGACGAGGAGACTCAGAAGTTCATTGGCCAAATTGCTGTTGATCGAACGATTGAGCTATTTGGAAGGGCAACTCCCCGACAGGAGCTTGAAAGGAGACTAAGTTACATACAGGCCAAACCGAGTCTTGAACGGGTTATTGATATTTTGATTACAGGTCAGCGATTCGAGTACATCAAAGGAGAACCCGAGACAGACGGAGCACCAGTTTTGCTTGTTCTTGCCGTTCAGAGAACGCATGTGGGAAATTCCCAGCCTACCCTAAGAGGAACAGGCGGGGTGTACGGTTGGTCGGCACCAAGACATGCAGTTATAGCAGGAGCCATGATGCTACAAAACATGGCCTTGGCTGCAACTTCACTTGGAGTTGGTAGCTGCGTATCATCGGTTCAGCTGGACCACTTCAAGGATGTCCGTGCAATAAGTGAACGACTTGATATTCCGCATCCGCATTGGGTACCAATCCTCTGCCTTACACTTGGATATCCAAAATTCGAGCGGACACTCGGGCCGCCTAGACAGGCGCCCGAAGAGGTAACATTTGTCGACGAATGGGAAAATAATTGGCAAAAACCAAGGGGGATTGAAGATGAGTGAACTAGAGAAACTTCAACAGGCTTTCACGTCTTTTCTTGACGGCCTATGGTGGGGCTTAAGAGATAATGTGGGTGCTCTTTCCATGTACGAAGGATACGCCAATGGCTTCGAGCTCATTGGAAAGCAAGCTGCTCAGGAACAAGGAACCAAAGGACCCGAGGAAGCGGCTGCTCTAGCTGCTGATATCATGAGAGCTATCGGGCTGAACCTAGAAGTAGATGGCTCCGAGATTCATGTTAGCTCGTGCCCAATATGGGAAAGGGTACATGAGCGGGGCCTTGAATACAGCTTCCACATTGAGGAAATATGCTGGAAACCACTACTTGAAGCAATTGCGGAAGAAGCGGGTACAAAAGCAATCATTGATTCATCTCTAAGGCTAATATATGTCAATCGTGGTAAAATAGAATACAAAAGGAGCAAACTCCAGAAGAAGCTAGAGAAAGGTAGTATATCCAAGAAGGAACATGACGAAGCTCTTGCTCAGCTAGACAAGGCGCTCGACTCAGTTCCCAAAAAAGGCCACTACCGATTTGTATAGATATACCTGATTGAAACAGGTATAGCCAAGGAGAAAAGCATATGGAGTCCCTAGAGAAAGCTGGATTGGCTGTCGACTATAACAAGCTCCAAGAAACTAGGCCAAAGAGCCTGCCAGAAGAGGTCTTGATTTGGGATGAGACACTCAGGGATGGAGAGCAGACACCGGGCGTCGCACTAACTAACGGTGAGAAAATAGACATTGCAAAAATGTTGGATGAAGTAGGGACAGCTATTGTAGTCGTGGGCTTTCCAGCAGTGTCGGAAGGTGAAAAGGAAGCCGTTGCAGCCGTAGCAAGAGAGGGTTTCAGCAATGCCGTTGTAGGTGCTCCTGCGAGGGCTGTAATTGATGACATAGATCATTGTATAGAAGCAGAGGTTGAGGAAGTCCCTGTCTTTATAGCTACCTCAGATTTCAGGTTGAAATACCAGCTTCGGATGACTAGAGACGAAATGCTTGAACGACTCACTGAGTGCATAGAATATGGGAAGGAACATGGACTCACAATCGATTACATTGCAGAAGACGCTACCAGAAGCGACATGGAATTCCTGTGCAAAGCCTACAAGACAGCCATCGATGCCGGGGCTGATAAGATATGCATAGCAGATACTGTGGGTTTTGTTCGGCCTCAAGTAATGAAATACATGATGCAGGAAATCAAAGACCGATTGTGGACAAAGAGCAGATATAAAGTTCCAATCTCGGTCCATTGTCACGATGACTTTGGTCTAGCCGCTGCAAACACATTGGCTGCAATAGAGGAAGGCGCAATTTATCCCCAAGTATGTGTTAACGGCTATGGTGAGCGAGCAGGTAATGCGGCATTTGAAGAAATTGTTATGTCCCTTGAGAGTCTGTACGGCATCGACACGGGAATAGATACAGAGAAAATCCATGAACTATCGAAACTGGTTGAACGGCACTTTGTAGTTCCATTACCTTTGCATAAACCAATAACAGGTGACAATGCATTCACCCACTCAAGTGGTATCCACTCTCACGGGCAGCTCACTCACTCAATGACGTACGAACCTATTAGCCCTGAGACAGTCGGAAGAAAACGTCAGTTTCACCTTGGCAAATTCATTGGGAGACATTTTGTTGAATACCTGCTCAAGATGGGGGGAATCAAAGCAAGCAAGGCAGAAGCCCGAAAAATAACCGAGCGAGTCAAGAAGACCCACGAGGATTTGAAGAAGAAACAGTCCCTCGAATCCTTTGATAGGATAAAGGAAGATCTCAAAGAGTTGAGAACAGGGGTATCTGAGAATAGTTTCTGGGAAATAGTTTTTGATGTCCTAGAGGAATAGAGCCGCTAATGAAAGATGACTAATCTTCTTTGGCTACTAGCCTATGCCGGAGAATAACCCCAGCATCCATTATTGCTATTCCTATCAGAAACGCTACGCTGTGTAGAATCAAGAAGGACGTTTCAGTAATCCAACCACCAAGGAGAAAGAATCCTACGAGCTCAAATATCAGGAGGATTGTTGCTACTGCAAGAGCCATGTGGATTCCAAGACGGAAAATCCTTGTGGCCCGGCCCGACTTACGTACCACCTCAGGCTGCTCAGTATAATCCATACCATCGCTAAGAGTAGCGAATCTTCCAGAGGAAAGCTGTTCCTCAAAGAAGACTACCAAGTTCTCATTTGTCAAAGAACTTGATGGTACAGTCAGATAGGTACCCTTCAGATACTTCAATGCAGCACCGCCACTAAACAGAGTCAGAGCTACTATGACAATGAAGAAGATGACAATCTGCCAGATTGCAAATGCAATCAGTACTACGCCAAGCAGAATAAACATTATAACGAGCCCAATCAATCCGCCAGCGCTCTCTACTCCACCCTCAAAGAAGAACGCCAAACCTTTCAAAGCTCCAACGTTCACCCAGGTCTGATTGGATTGAATTTCTTCGTCGTGGGTCATCAAACTCTTGAGAGAATCCAGTATTTCAGTCTCTGTTCCACCATAAACTTGCATTGAAAGCATGTCAGCTGAGGACGCGATTTCTCTGGTTTTCTCATCTGGCAATAACATAGTCCTCCTTGATGATAGTCAAGATAGGTTGTTCGACCATTTAACGGTTTCCAGCTTTCATGAAAAGGGTCACGATGATGGATAGCTTCATATAAGGCACCCTTAACTAGCATTATAGTCGACTCCATGGTCGAGCTGAACTCGAAAAGGTATCTAAGCAAGAAATCAAAAGGATAAGAGCCATGGTAAATACAGGTGAAGCCGATGTCTAAGACAATTGAAGGTCCGATAGTGTCAGCGCAGTTAGGAGAATTTGGGGATAAACGCTTCAAATATGGTTTCATAAGCATAGAGAACGAAGCGAAAGAGCACATCCGAGTGAAAATAGATTCTTACACTGAGTTCGAGTCGCTGGACATTGGCGACCAAGTCGTCGCTGAAGTTGAACAACTAGGTAATACCAATGTCCTGCATGCTCTGAAAGTAAGTAAACGTTAGCAGCCGGAGATAACTCACCCCGGAAGTTCAACAATTAATTCCATGGTACGGAACGCACTTTGGATTTCATTTGCATATGGTCCTCTAGTTGATCCAGTCCGCTCCATTGTCCGCACCGGGGTATCCATCTTTGGTAATATGATACACACTACATTTTTAGGAAACTCTGATGTTCCTACAATACAGGATATGCGATTGTATGGCTCGAAGAGAAATCCACGTTCACTGTCATCTATGCGGTTACTCGAATAAAGCGGTAGTAGATGCTACAATTGCCCCTGAGATAAGCCAACACGATATTGTCTGTGAGAAATGCGGCGATATGACGCATATCCTAGCTACGATATGCCCGCAGTGCCAGCAGGGGCTTCATTACTTCTTAACCGATCTCGATTTCAAGACGGAGCTATACGGCCTCGCAAAAACATATGTGGACATCCTTGCCGCAGTTAAAGACAATGTGGAAGAGATCGTTGATGAGTTTGATGTAGTCTTACCTGAACGGTGGAAAGTAAGCTTGAGATGTGCATGTGGCAATGAATACGAAGCAGAAATTCCCCTTCCCCGCTAGTAAGGATACTCGCTATTTCCAGGAGTCATCCAGTACTTCTTATTCATAGGAAGATGCTCTTTCAAACTTGATACATATGCAATACAATAGTATACCTTATTAAGTAGCAAAGAGTACTATACCTTGGTGGTCAGGTGGTATCCAGGGTCCTATTTTCTGTAACATGCCCTCATACCCGCAATCATGCGGGAAACTCCCCCCTCCTACCAGTACCCTGCATATAGTCTGGCCACCACCTACTCCAGATGTTCTTGAGAGTATGAGAGAGGAACAATTTCTTATTGAGGTTCGCACTCCCTCGTTCAGAAATACCATACAGCCGAAAGGCTGAATCAGTGTAGTAACCAGAATACTATGAGAATAGCTGCTATAACTGGGCGATCCAAAAGGTATCTCCAATCCTAAGAATCGCTAAAAAACCAAGTAACCACAAAAACTTATCATGAATAAAGAATAAAAGTAAACTATGGGAGGAAATGAACTAAGCTGTAGCCACCGAATGGTAGTATTGTGGGCGGATTTCCATCGTTCATGACAACAAGATGAAGAGGAAATCAACAAGAATGACAAAAGGTCGGTTGAATCTCCATTCTGAAGCTAACTCGGTAATATCTCACAGGCATTTGATATTTCTTCTTCTTGGTGTGACTGCAATCACATTGAGCAGATTCCATGGATATCTCCTATTTCACGGATTCGTTGAGATTTTCAGTGTAGCCATTGCATGGATCATCTTCTCAATAGTATGGAATGCTCGTAAAATGGTGGATTCAGGCTATTTTATGGTAATGGGAGTTGCGTTTCTCCACACAGGCTTCATAGATTTCATTCACACCCTCGCATACAAAGGGATGGGGGTATTCCCAGCCTACGGTGCCAATCTTCCCACTGAGTTATGGATTGCAGCACGTTTCTTGGAGTCTGCATCGTTACTTGTTGCCATTGTTCTCAAAGATAAAACAATCAGCAATAGGCATCTATTTGCATTCTACTCCACTACAACAGCAATAATGATTTGGTCAATTTTCACAGGTCCGTTTCCAGATTGTTATATTGAAGGGGAGGGCTTGACAGTGTTCAAGGTGTATTCGGAGTATGCCATCATATTCTTACTAGCTGTATCAATCTACCTCTATAGCAGAGACAAATCTCATTTTGCTGAAGAATTCCGAAGAATTCTCATGGGTGCACTGATTTTTACGATCGGATCTGAACTTTCTTTTACTCTCTACACTGACGTGTACGGGATATCCAATATGCTCGGCCACATATTCAAATTCATCTCATTCTATTTGTTCTATCTCGCCGTGGTTCGTGGAAGCCTCGTGAATCCTTTTTCTACCTTGTTTAGAGAGCTCAAACTAACCCAGCTTCGAGCAAGTAAGAAAGCAGCTGCATTACAACGAGTAAACAAGGAATTAGAAGCATTTGTGGGTATGGTCTCGCATGACCTTCGAAGCCCACTCCAAGTATTGAACATGTCTGTCGAAGTGATGAGGGAGGAGTGTAAGGATTCTGAATTCACATGCCGTCACCTAGATACAATGAGAAACAGTATAGAGAATCTATCCGATCTCCTTTCTGACCTTTTACGGCTAGCATCTATATCCAAAGGTGAATTAGATAGAGCCCCATTCAACCTGAGTAAGTTGATTCGTGAAGAAGCAGACTTGGTTCAAGAAGGATGGAAAGACATCTCGGTTGAGGTCGAAGTGCAGGAGAATATGATAGTCAATGCAGATAAGGGGCTAGTCCGTATACTGATTCACAATCTGCTATCTAATGCCTTCAAGTATTCTCAGAACACAGATAACCCGGTGATCCGAGCTGGCGTATCTCGGGATAATGATAACAGTGTTTACTACATAAAGGACAACGGAATCGGGTTTGAGAGGGAACGGCTAGGAGACGTATTTGATCCATTTGTAACGGCTCACAACGGGAATTATTCGGGTAGCGGTATTGGACTATCCATCGCTCAGAAAATCATAGAAGCTCATTCCGGAGATATCTGGGCTGAAAGCAAACCCGGTCAGGGGGCGACTTTCTATTTTGTGTTGAATCCAGAGGATTTGCCCAACCGTTGATATATCGAGAATCTGATTCTCTTGATAACCCATTTCTTACAGTTGAGTGAGTGAACCCAACTGCGGAAACTTCTGTGTTCCACCCTTCCCCTGCCAGCGTCACCGCTCCCACGGTACCCGTAGGCCCGTGAGTCAGCAGGGGCTTTGTCCGCGTTCATCGGAACAGGGTTCCTCCTGCGGTCCTGGCTTCCTCCTCCTGTCGTCATCCCGGGACATCACTCCCGGTGACAGCGAGGTCTTCCACAGTTCTTGCCACGGCGTGGTCATGATCACCCACCTCAACATTGTCACCGCCGCCGAGATGGCCCATTACAGACAAGGTGAACAGCCGCAGACTCTCCCCGGTCTGATGGAGAACCGTTGCGGGAGAGTGGGGACTTCTGCTTAGAAGACGGGGTCTTCCTCACAGCCTTCGGGGCTGGGCGCTTCTCCCGTGGGGGAGTGGCCCACCGCCCTAGTCCTACTGAAATCAAGTCTCATATTGGGCCTAATAAGGTCCCCTCGTTCGACGTGAAAATAGTACTTTCAAGAAGTTTTACACAAATCTTACACATTTTCACTCCGATTTTTTAGGATTTTTGTAAGATTTGCCTTTTCTTGAACTGGAAAACATGAGGGTTTCCATCTTTACACAAAAGAGATATTGATTGGTTGGCACTGACAGAGACATGGGATGCATGTTAACATCTTTATTTTATATCATAATAGAGACCTGATAACACCAAACACCGGCCTGTATCTCTGTGTTCTGAGAAGGCCTACCCGTAAAGAAAGCCACGGAGAATAGTGAGCAAGTCAGCAAAACAACCCTTGTTTGGACGGATCAAACAGATGATGTATTCTGAGCTGTAGATATGGACCTCGCTTTCACCTATGTCAGTCAATCAACCACTCATCTTACCAGATACAAATCACATGAAATTCAAGGAATGAAATCGGACAAAATACTCACGGACTCCTCAAAGAATCTTGTTGACAAGGCGCTTCAAGATGCTATGAGACTTGATGAAGAGGTCAGAAGGCGCCCGTCTTATTGTTTGGATTCCTTCTGTTTAGGGCATACATGAAAATTTGACAGAGTATAAACGACGTAGCGAAAGTCGATTGGGAGTTCTTCTGAGAGCCGGTAGCCGGTCTATTGACCCCTTCCATCTCGGGTTTTCTTCATTTCCAAGTGCTATCTACACGGAACGGTCTTTGAAAAATAGAAAGATGGACATCGCAAAACCGCTTAAATTTCAATGATTTGAATATTGTGTACTGATGTTACATACGAACGGATAGAATGGATAACTATCCGGCCAGCCGCGACATCACAAAATCATCGGACATACATGAAACTGTCCGTTAGAGAAGAGGTCAGTGTTTTCAATGAAGAAGTATCATAGATGCGTCTTAGTAGTGATCCTAGTGTTTTGTGCACCAATTTTCCTTGGCAGCATGAATCAAAAGCTGTTCTCCGTTGGAGAGGGTGAAAAATCAACGACACCAAAGGATTACAATGCCGATCCTGTAAGCATTGAACAGATAGAAGACCAGATGGTTGACCGCTCCTCTGTATCTGCCTCGGGCAGCGGCAGCCTTCTATCAGTAATCGAGTACTCAGAAGGGCAATACAACCCGAGAACAGCGAGAGCTAATGAAAGTAACACATTCTATCCTGAAACATATGACCTCCCGACTGGTTGGACTACTACTCAGATTACTGCTTCCAGTTCTGAAATGTACCATCTTCAAGACTGGGTTACAAATGGTCAGTTTTCAACCATATCTGGCTGGAATAAATATGAAGTCGATCCGAAGAACGTATTGTCTGAGGAGTATGAAGATGAGATGATCAGAATTACGAGAAAATCTGGAGGAAATATAGGCTATGACCACTGGGGTTCTTGGAACCAGACGGTTAACATAGACGAAGGCGGGACAGCTTCTGCACACCTAAATGTGACATTTCGTATAACTACCTCAACCGGTCAGAACGGTCAAAATGCAATGCCGTATGTCTATGTCAACGGGAGTCTTTATGAACTGCCAACAGAAGGTAACCGATTCTCATCTAACCAAGACTGGAAGGAGTATTCACTCGAATTAGACCCAACAGACTATACATTTCCAGGGGATTTGGATATTGCATTCGGGATACGAGGTTTTGCTGACACTCAATTCCAAACTGATGGTGTATTGTATTGTGATGACGTAAGTTTGACACTGAGAACTTCTCAGAAACCCGAGGCCGTAAACCTAAGAGTACGGGATAACAACAATATATCCAACGTTGTTCCGTTCACATTCGGAGAAGATGGCAAGGGACACGCTACGCTCGACGGCTCATGGAACGATGAGATTACACTGGAATTCCTGGCTAATGAATCAGGTACAGAATTCACACTAGATTTATTCGCTCCAATAACTCGACTTACAGAATTGGATTCTAATACATACAGTATAGCATCCGAGACGAATGTGAGCTGGGATTCTGACTTCTTTGTTGGTGAGATGGGTGACCCGTTCATCTACAGACACTTCAACGTATCAATGCCTGACGATTGGACACCAGTAGAAGTGCTAGATGGTTTCGATATAGTGCAACTAAATGATTCAACCGAATACAATGCGAGCTATGATGAAACCACAAGTGTACTCAGTTGTGATGTTGCTGGAACTGGGGAAAGCGGTACACCGCACTATGGACAGTGGGAGATTAGTTCGACGTCTCCGAACTATGGAAGTACAATCTCATTCTGGAAGGGAGAAAATGATGGGTGGTACGAAGCAAGTACCTACTATCCAGATTCCAGAATGAGGATCAACACAAGTTTCAGTGATAGCCTCGGAAATCCGCCTGCAACGGAAGGGAATGCGAGTCTGAGTTTCTACGATTCTGAGAATTCACTCATATATGCTGAAGCAGATGAATCACTTGACGTAGACGGCATTTGCACTTTCCAGAATGGGACAGATAACTCAAATATCACTGTTCTACCAAGCTGGCTTCCAGGTTCAATAGTTGTATCGGCATCTTGGAGTAACGGTACTGCAGTGGGAGAGATAGAAAGTCAGTTCACAATCAATCACCACACCACGATAGAAGTAGAATCAGCAGTGTATCAGACATATAGAGGAGACCCAGTCTCGGTCAGAATTCGCTTTGTTGATCTTGAGACGGGTTTAGGGATATCCGGTGGTACTGCTTATTACAACTGGACGTTCGGTTCTGGCTCAATGGGGTATGCAGGCAATGGATGGTATGCAGGTTCACTCGATACCTCACTTGCATCCATAGGGACCTACGACATAACGACAAACGTTACCAAGGAGTATTATGACTTCGTTGAAACCACATCAATTTCTGTTGAAGTGCAAGAGCGAACCCATCTCATAGTTCACCTAGGGGACAGACGCGAGCGTGTAGACTATGACATCGCCTGGGGTAATTCAAAGCAAATCGCTCTTAGTTACGATGATGAAGTAGCCATGAAACCCAGCCAGTTAACAGCTAATCCGGGTCTTCCTAATGATCCTGAAGAAGATGCAGCTTATTCCTCGAACAATGACTATGTCAACATAAGTAGCGAGGGAGCTGAGATTTCTCTAACTGGTGAGACAAATATTACAGATTACGGTCTCAGTGCTTCAGATATGGTCTCCTTGACGTACAAGGTTGAGGGGCACTACAACACTTCAGGCGTATCAGGCTTGGTCGAAGTCTACAACTATTCCTCAGCGAATTGGATGTCAATCATAACCGATTATTCATCAACGGAGGACGTCACTAAAACATGGAGAACCCTCTCTGCGTCCCAGTTTGTATCACCTTTAGGATTAGTGCGGATTCGTATCAATGCCACGCATACAACTGATTTCCAGTACAATCTAGACTTTCTGGGTTTTGTAGCAGCCAGACCGATAGACAATACAGCTCCCGAAGTCGCAGTAGAAATAGATTGGGCTGAGCAGACTGGAGGATCGCTCGTAGGACCCGAGTATAACTCCACGCTTGGTTTTTGGCAAGTGACACTCAATACTCGCGGTGTTGAGCCCGGTGAATACACAATGAATGTACTTTGCTCAGCAACCGGGCACCAAACACAGTCCAAGGAGCTGTCAGTGACTGTGAGAGCCCATCACACAGGTGTTTCAACATTCCCATCAAGAGAAACACCTTGGGGGAACAGCACAGAATTCAATCTAACAATACAGGACCTTGACAACGCTTCTCAAATAATCGACCAGTCTAATTTTTCCAGGATTGAACTAACTTCATCATATGGAGTTGAAATCTTTACGTCAGAAAACTGGACATATAATACTGGTTCTGAAGCTGCTTTCATCGTATTCACCTTGGACACTAATGCCTGGAACGTAGGCACATATGCGATTACAATAGATGTTTACACAGAAGGGGACGGCGCATCCAAGTTCTTCGAAGATGGTTCAGTTGATGTCGACTTTACAGTAAGGGCACACGATACTATGGCAACCGTCTATCACCCTGATGAATCACCCTGGGGCTGGAAAACAAACGTCTCTCTGACACTGAAGGACCTTGACCACCCCAATAACCAGATCGGGCCGGGTAACATATCTCAGATTTCCGTCGGAAGCCAGACATTCGGTGCTTCGGACTGGATTTTCTCCGATGGTGTTTTCACGGTGACAGTGGATACTAGAAGCTGGGCTATAGGCTCGGGTGTTTATGATGTTAGTATTGTCACCACTTCTGGTCCCAAGTTATATGCTGATGCTAGTGGCGAGATAACCATCACCATCAGATCACATCTGTTACAGCTAAGTGTCAGAACACCCCAACCCACACCATGGGGGATGAACACAACAATTGTTATGGAAATCACTGACCTAGATAATTCCTCACTTGTAGTTTCAGAAAGCAATCTCAGTTCTGTTGAAATCGGCAACCAGACATTTACCAGCTCTTCTTGGACATACGAACAGAAAGAAGGCTATGCTCAGCTCACAGTCATATACGATACGACGAGCTGGCCAATTCAGGACCAAGTTAGAGAAAATGTGCAGCTCTACTCAGCTGGCAGTGGATCAACCAAGTATTACGATGATGCTGACTCAGACGTTTTCTTATCTATTCGTCGGCACAACCTATTAGTTACTGCCCAGACTCAAGAAGTAAACACGCCTTGGGGCAGCAACACTACAGTATTGGTTTACTTGAGTGACTTGGACAATTCCAATCAAGTCATTTCAGAATCAAACATATCCTATCTGTTAATCGGGAGTGAAAATTTCACCGCCTCAAAATGGACTTACTCAGTGGTCGATACCCAGGCACGGCTCGTGGTGGACCTTTACACTGAGAATTGGATGGTAGATTCTTCCTCGCTCAACGTCTCGCTAGTCACTACGGACTCGAATGACACCAAGTTCTATACCGATGACGAGACCACGGTAAATATCACCATTCGAGCGCACAAAACACAACTCACATTCTCACCTGTATCACCGAGGGGCTGGGGCAAAAATACAACAGTAGATGTAACCATAACTGATCTCGACAATGAATCAAATGTCGTCCCGCTTGCTCAAATCGACTTTTTGACGGTTAATGGAACCACTTACACTAGCAGTGATTTCAGCTATGATGCAGGAACGTTTAGCTTAACGCTCTATACTGCTGACAAGTCCATTGGAAAATACTTGTTTGTATTCGAAGTATCCTTTGTTGACCCCATAAAGAACTACACAGATAGTTCGACAACCGGAAGTGTCTCAATTGTCAGCCATAGCATCAGCGTGGAAGCAATACGCCCTGCGTCAACGCCATGGTCAGATAACACCTCGGTAAGGATTAGGATATTTGACATAAGTGACAGCTCAACAATAATCAGCTCAGATAATGTTACCAAAATCGTGATTGATGGACAAGAGATTACCACATGGGCGTACGATAACGGAAACTTCACAGTCATTGTTGATACCGACGATTGGAATGTCGGGTTATTCAGTAAACAGGTAGAAGTATTGACTTCGGGCTCAGGCCAAACCAAATTCTTCAATGATGGCGAGGCCTCTCTCACAATTGAAATCAGGAGACGATACACTGAAGCCTATGCCCCTGCTCCAGACCCAGTTCCTTATCGTGATAACCTCACATTCGAGATAACTTTCAGAGACCGTGATCTCGATGGTTTAGAGGTCAATTTCAGTAGCCTTTATCTAAACGACACCCAATACGAAAATGGTACAGATTTCTGGGTAACTTGGCTGAGTGAAGGTCACTACAGAGTTAAGATGAATACCTCTAATCTCGATATCGGCGATTATACAATTGTTGCGATGTGTGTAAGAGATGGTTACGAGAATGCAACTACCACCGTCAGATTCACCGTTAGATACATAGAAACGAATGTTTTGGCATCAGGCTACAATTTCAACGTACCGCTTGATACCAATCTTACATTCACCTTACAGTTCAAGGATGTCGATCATGATATCAATGTTGAGAATGCTACCATCGCACACAACTGGACCGAAGGAGTTGAGATATCTGATGATGATAATGATGGAATCTACGACATCAAGCTGCTAACCTTTGACAATACAACACTAGGCACCTATACCGTTGAATTCAATGTGACCAGACAGAATTACGAAAGCGGGTCCGTTGAAATCACGGTGAAAATTGAGGCGCATTCAACCTATTTAACCTTTGACGAACCAGTCACAGATACCGGTTATGGTGTCAACATAACAGCTGCCATGTTCTACCAAGACCTTTCACTCTCTAAGGGCATCACTAATGACACAGGCCAAGTGCAAGTTGATGTTGAAAACGAATACAACACTTCAGCGATATGGTATGTAGAGCCCAATACCGACCTCGGAGATGGCCACTACAAAGTGTTGATTCCTGCCGACCAGTTTGGCGGGACAGGGCAATATAACTTCACTGTCTACTTTAATTGGACTGGTTCGTTGAAATACCAGAACCTGACCGAGAGTTTCACAGTAGAAATAACAGGCACTGACACAGACTTAACCGTGGCTGTTAGCCCACAGGCTGTATACTATGGTGATCTAATCAACTTCACATTGCTGTACAAGATTGCGGAAACTGGAGAGGGTATAATCAACGATACAGGGGATGTGTGGGGAAGAGCAGAAATGCTGACATCTGGACAGCCTGTCACCTCATCTGATTTCAACATCACAGAAGTTGACAGGAACGAATTCCCAGGTCACTATCGGATTTTGTTGAATTCCTCCCGCCTAACAACCTGCGGCGAGATGGGCATCCGTCTTTGGATGAACTGGAGCAAGAATGTGAATCCACTATATCAGAATCAAACCTTGGACATCACAGTAACTATTCTAGTTCGAACAACTCTTGTGGATGTAACACCGCCACAGAACACTGCATACGATGAAATAGCGGAATTCAGTTTCGCGTACTACGACTCACCAACCAACACAAAAATCGAGAATTCTACAGAACTCTATGTGCAGCTGAACAATCTAGGAGTTGATTACAACAAGAGTTACAGTAGTTCCACCAGAAAGTGGACAATAACTGTTGATACAGCTTCTCTAGGCAGTACGGGAACATTCTCACTTGAGCTCAACATTACATGGACAGGACCGCCATTCTATCAAAACCAGACCAAAAGCGTTTCGCTCAAGATAACTGAACGGCCTACACAACTCACCTACACAGCACCAGTTCCCACCTTCTACAACAGTAACGTCACTTTCAGTCTGACTTACACCGACCTCATTGATGACACGAGTATTGGCATGGATGGAAACAATATCAGCATAACAAACCCAAACCTAACCTTGAGTGGTAATTATACAGTTGTGGATAACGGAGACGGCACATACACGGTTGAACTCAACACTACAGCGTTCCTAGAACCAGGCTCCTATCAACTAACAGCTACTGCCACGTATTTGGGATCAAGATATGAAAGCGATGCCTCCACAACCTTCACCTTCAAGGTGAAGTATCGATCTCTTGTTCTAACCTCAGATCCAGCCGGAAGCACTCCATATGAGGAAGATATTGAGCTTACAATTCATATTACAGACGGCGAGACTACAGATATTGTAAGGAATTCCACTAGTGGATTGCATATCGGACTTGCAGGAGAAAACGCGTCTAATCCGGACCTAGGCGAACCCACTGCGTATTGGGATGAAAACCTGAATGCATACAGATTCATCTTGCCCAACTCCCTTGAGGTAGGAACTCATGCTCTATTCATCAACGTAACCTATGACTATATCATTCCATACTACGGTAGCAGCGAATTACAGGTCTCAATTACAATCAGCCGGCACTCTACAGAACTGCAATTGTATTCCGCTCCAGAGAGCACAGGATATGGCCTTAATGCTACATTCGAATTGAAGTACTTGGACCTTAGCACCGGTGAAACAATAACTAACGCTAGCCTAGTCGTGGTCAATGGCTCACTCACAGGAAGTTGGATGATTACTGATAACGGTGAAGGGATTTACACTGTTGAAGTGAATACCTCAGCTTTGGATTCAATAGGAAACGTGTGGGTAAAAATTGAAACGCAGAATTCTGGTGAATTAGGGAATTACAAGAATGCAACCATATACACGAAAATCTACGTAAGACACCGCTATACACTGCTCACCTATGATCCTATATCGAGTGTTGGCTACACAGATAATGTAACTGTAATCCTTCAATATGCCGACTCCGACAACGATGGTGCTGCAATCGACAATACGACTTACGAGGGTGCTATTACATTAACCACGAATAGTTCGGAATATTATGTCTCACCCAGTGCAACGCCTGGAGAGTATATTCTCGAGATGCCGGCAAGCCAGTTCACCCCATTTGTGGTGACTGATATAGAAATCAATATGACATTCTCGGGGGCACCATTCTTCCAGAATCAAAGTATTTCAGTAGGATTCGAGGTCAGGGGAACCCAAACCGAGTTTAGCTGGGATCCACTAGACCCGGTTCCCTTCGGCAATCAAGCGAATTTAACATTCTACTGGGGTGATAGCGATTCCGGTGATCCTGTCGACGTGGTACTTGGAGATAATGCAACAGCTACTGTCGTATCGCTAGATCAGGTAGGACTCAATACCTCAGACTCTGCGATAATTGATATCGTTCAAGGAGCAGATACAGGAACTTATGCAACGTTCTTCTTGCTCCTCAATACCACCTATCTCGATGCATGTGGAACGTACCGTTTTGAAATCACTCTCAACTGGACCTACCCTGACCAAGAACCATACTACCAAGACCAAATTGACAGACGCGTATCAATACATGTTAGGGTTCGAGATACAGCAATATCCCAGATAAAAGCCGATCCTGTGCCATATGGAGATAATCTTACGCTGTTCCTACAGTATGTAGACCTCGATAACGAGAGCCAATTAGTAACTGGCGCACCTCTCAATATTACGGTCCTAGGCGGATACACATACTCCGTGAATTACACTCCAACTGCAGAAGATTTCTACACAGTTGAAATAATGACTAAGGAAACTGATATGCTGGGCGTAAACTCGATTGACTTGGAAGTCATCTGGTCAGGAACTCCATTCTATGAGAACCAGACAGATGTAAGTGTTTCAGTCACTATTGAATATAGAATCGCCAATATGGACATTGACTTTCCGCTACCAGTGTCCTACTTGGAAGATGTAAATTTCTCGTTCGTCCTTCAAGACTCTCATTCACTCGAGTACATAAACAACAATGCTAGCTACATCTCCGTCGAGATTCTCTTGCCCGAAGGTGCCAGTGGGACCCCCACTGTGGAATACCTGAGTGGAACGGACGGACAGTATGGCGTTAGTTTTAACACTTCGAGTTTGGGAAGCGTTGGATCCTACAAAGTCAGAGTCGTCTTCAATCACACCACAACTGGCCCCTATTACTCCTTGGTGTCTAGGAATGTAACCGGCACCGTAGACGAACGAACAACCACGCTTGATTATAGCTCTGTCCCCGGGGTAGCTTATGGAAACTTCATGACTTTCAATCTGACCTATCTTGATATCGATTCGGATCCCGCTGACCCAATTTCGAGCGCGGAGTTGTATCTCTCTTGTGCAACCTCTGCAGAAGACCTCGTTCAAGACAGCAACTTCTGGTTCACCTATCTGGGTGATGGCGATTACTTGCTAAACATAAGTACCGAAGCACTGGGTGAGCCCAACAAGTACTACTTAGAGGTCAAGTTGAACTCCACGTCTGAATGGTGGCTATCTGATGGGAGTAGGTCAATTCAAGTTCGGGTTGAGCATCGCAATGTAGAATTAAGCATAGAGCCACCCCAGTCCGTATACTATGCTGACAAGGTTTCGTTCACGGTCACTTTGATTGATTTGGATAACGGAACCGATGGTACCGGCCTCGAAAACATGCAGCAGAACCTATCAGTAACCTTTACACAACCAGAAGATGTTGATGATAGTGCCATTTCGATTGTTGACATGGGATCGGGTAACTACAATGTTTCATTCGATACCGGAATACTGGGGGAGCTTTCCGACTATGGTTTGGACATCAGGTTCATCTATCCGAATACACCTTACTATTGGGCGAATACAACAACAAGGTCGATTACAGGCAGAGTCCTCCAGAGACCAACTCAAATGATTTACGAGGTGCAGGGGAGGACACCCTATCTCAATAATGTTACCATTACCTTCTATTTTGAAGGAGTTGAAAACTCCACAGGCGTGCCTGGAGTCAACTTCACTCTTATCAGCACAGATGCAAACGAGAGCCTAGTGAAGCAAATTAACTACTGGGTCGAGGATCACGGTGCTGGTGACTACACGGCCCGTATTGACAGTACTGCTCTTGGGAACATCGGAAAATTCTCAGTAGATGTATCAGCAGAGTACTATGGAGAACCATTCTATGCGAACAGAAGCAAATCACTTACGGTTCAGGTTCGAGAAAGGGCAACCAGATTGACCTATGTGGTACCTCCTGAAACACCATATTCAGATGATATGACAGTAGAACTGGAATACACTGACGTTGATGCCGGGCTCACGGGCATAACAGATGCAGAATCCTACTTCAGTCTAGACGCAGTTAACGGTACACCGGTGGATTCTTCCTACTATTCCATATCATCGACAAGTGAAGGACAGTACGAGCTTCGTGTCAATACATCGAAGCTTGAGACTATAGGCCATTATATTCTCACGATTTCAGTAAGTGGAATGACAGAGTCACACTATCAGAATCAGACGGTACTGATTGATAGTGATGTTCGGGCCCGGAATACCCAATTAACAACAGCACCAATCGCGCAGACAAGCTACAGTGATAACGCGACCGTGACTTTCTATTTTGAGGACAGAGATTCTGAGGAGCCAGTTACAAACACAACTGAAGAAGGTATCAGAATTACAACAAATATCTCTGTTCCTTGGTGGATTGAAGAAACCGAACCCGGAAAATTTGTAATGTCAATAAATGTCACAGCGCTCAACGCAACGGGACAATTCACTTTCCAAGCGAGCTTCAACTGGGTACTCGGCGCTCCATTCTATTCGAACCGCTCCTTAGATTTCGATGTCTCCGTCACTGGAGCGAATGCTATTCTGACGTATACCCCCCCTGCACACACACCACATGGTGACAATATTACGATTGAGTTTGAATATCGGGATAGCGTGAATGACAAAGGAATATCCAATGAAAGCGGCAATGTATTCATCTCCTTTACCACCCTGAATGAGACTACTGGTCAGGAACTCGTTTATACTCTGGATTATCCAGATGCTGGGGTATACAGCTTTACCATCAACAGCTCGCAGTTCGATTATGTGGGTGATGTGTATTTCGAAATCGATGTGGTTTGGAATGAGACCGCCATACCCTATTACCCCGCTATCAACGATACCGGAATCAGGGCAACTGTAAGAAACGTCTATACCCAAGTTACTACAGACGCCCCAGATCCCGGAATTGTACCGGTCGGAGACAATGTAAGCATAAGAGTAGCATATCTGGATCTCGACCATGACCTGATGATATCTAATGCCAGTATCGAAACTTCGTGGACCTATGGATGGTCGTACAAGGAACTGAGTGATGGTAGTTTGAATGTCACCTTGGAAACCGATGGCGTTCCATCTGTTGGCAAGTATCAAATCCAGTTCACATTGAATAAGTCCTTCTATGCAATTAAGGATACGACTGTGTCAATCACTATCAGATTCATATCAACATCAGCCAGCGCTACTCCTCCTGAACCGGGTATCGTCCCTGTAGGAGATAACGTAACGCTTGAACTCTCATACCGCGATACCGATCATGAAATCAATGTCACGCAAGCCAATTTGTCGACCGACTGGGACTATGGCTGGAACTGGACACATGGCTCAACGGGTGGCTTTCTTGTTACTTTGTTCACAGAAAATGTTAACACTCTCAGCTATGAAGTTACTTTCACAGCCACTAAAGATCTACATAGCGACGCTGGTGCGAAGGTGAAATTCAGAGTCAGAGAAATTCGCACTTCAATGAGTATTGATTCGGATACCTCTGGAGTTGCAGGTCAGAACGTTTCTGTCATTGTCGAGTATGAGGATATTGACCATGATATACTGGTGGTTGGAGCAGAGATATACACTAATCCCAGCACCCCAGAAGCAATATTCTCTCCGACAGGAGACGGTAAGTACAATGTTACATTCCTACTATGGGAATCACCGTACGGCACATATACCTATGATATATCTGCTGATGCAGAAGACTATAGTGGTGCTTCCCTCACTGTAGACATCGATCTTAAACAAGTGATAACCCGATTAGAACCAGAAAGTACCGCGGTGACGCTAAATTGGAGTGATCCGTTCCATTTGGCAGTCTGGTACCAACAGGAATACCCGGAAGTACCAGTAGAGAATGCAACTGTCACAGCCACTCTCAAGGGAGAGGTGTTCAACTTAGACTTCGATGGAACAACATACAACGGAACAATCAACACCTCGTTCGTTGATATCGGTACACATACAGTGACGGTCAATGCAAACAAGACGAATTATGAAAGTAGAATGCTGCAAATCACCTTGGTGCTGTCAGTACTTGAAACTGATCTCTGCACCGCTGACGAACAATACTCGTACAGCATTTCGAGTGGAGAGCCTGTCAATCTCACTGTGCACTATTGTGTTGACACTAATGATACGGGAATAGAGGATGCAACAATATCGTATCTCTGGGACTACGGTGAAGGAGTTCTGACAGCGACTGAAACCCCAGGCGTCTACACTACCACTATCAATACTACAGGTGCCGAAGTTAATGTATACACGCTCTACGTTAGGGCAAACAAGTCAAACCATGCTCAAGCAAGCCTCTACCTAAGTCTTGATGTTAAACTTGTTGAGACAAATCTCATTCCTATCGGAGAAGCAACAGTGCGGGCAGTCTACGGAGAAGAGGTTCACTTGAACCTGAATTTTACAGATGAAAAAAGTGGTGTCCCTGTAAGCAATGCAAATACACGATTCCGCTTTGGTGACGCTAACTACAACGGTACACTTACGGAAACCGAGCCAGGAATTTACGAGGGCAGCTTTGACAGCTCTCTGTTCAGAGCAGGTTCATTCTCAATCTATGTCGTTGCCAGTAAACCAGGATACGAAACCGGCACGGCAATCATACTAGCGGAAATTTCACCGATACAAAGCGTGCTCTCACCGCTGAACACCACACTGACAATCGTACATCAGCAGTCAGCAACATTCTGGTTCAATTTCAGTGATCAGTACTACAACAGGAGCATAGAGAATGCTACACTTGAGTTTCGATGGATTTCGGGACGAGGAAACGCAGAGCAAATCGGAAATGGGTTGTACAGTCTTGCATTGGATAGTAATGATGTTGGACCGGGCGTATATGATGTTCTTGTTAGCGCTTCTAAATCCAACTACATTACAAGAACAACCTCTGTGACATTAGAGGTATCGAAGATACCAACTGAGGTGATTGTCGCAGATCTCTACGAAATACCGGTTGGCGACTCGTACACCATCAGTGCATTCTACAATGACACATATTACGATGAGCCTGTGTCCACCGCCGTAGGTTCGTTCACTTGGTCATTTGGCGTGATTGCTCTAAATAGCACTGAAGAGGGAAACTACTCAGTTGCGATTCCAGACAACATCCCATTAGGTACATATTCTGCTCAGATTGAATTGAGTAAAACCAACTACACTACCGCAACGGCAAGAGTTACTGTGATTGTAAGGAGAATCAAAACTGAGCTCTCGCCGAGTGACCCATATATTCAAACCATAGTTGGTGAAACCATTCAATTCAGTGTTGATTTCCTCGATATTGATCATGACCTACCCATCAGCGATGCACAAATCGTTGTTGAACAGGCAGAGTTACTCATCAAGGAGGAAGACTATACCATAACTGAGGGAGACGAAAAGGGAACCTACATTATCGAATTTGTTGTTCCTGTTGACTACAGTTTTGATATCACTATACGTGCATCAAAAGGAAACAACTACGAGAGCCAGGAGGTTACTATCACCGTTGTAGCAACCCCGCAAACCCAAGACCCACTCATGACAGCTTTGACCTTGGGTGGTAGTGCTTCAATAATCTTGCTGCTCATTGGTGCTCTTCTGTATGTGAAAGTTTTCAGTGTCCCGAAAATGATTCGCTGGCTCAATGGAATGATTAAGGATGTATCTCGCGGAAAGGTACCCGATGCTCCGGAGGTCTCTCGCAGAGATGAAATGCTCCAGAATATGATTAATGAATCTCTGAGCGTTTACAATATCCAGAAGCCTATAGATGAGGTTCCGGAAGAGACCATCATATCAGAGGCCCCCGAAATCGAGGATCTTCTAGACGAACTCGCTGAAATCACTGGCCTCACCGAAGAAGATGTCGATGCATTTCGTCAAGACCTGTTCCGAATGAAGCCATCTGAGAGACCAGGATTTGTCATGGAAGTTATCACACAGGAAAAGGCAAGGCGCGCTGAAGAAATAAGCGAGAAGAAGGACGAAGAAGAGAAGAAAGAAACAGTCACAAAACAGGAACTCGCGGATATAAGAGAGCGCCTTGAGAAACTGGGAATCGCGGAAGATGAAATAGATCTCATAATGGAGAATGCGGAAGGATTGACCAAGGCAGAGATTGATGTCTTACTCGACGGCATGGATTAGTAGGTCCCTTCCCTCGGGCAAGACAGGTGCAATAGCGTTGGCCCGGCACCAGCTCTTCTTCAAGATAGAAGATTAGAGAGCGTACACAATACTTCCAAGTGATAACAGGAAGACCGCGAGATAATAAGTAATCATAGTGAGCGTTTCATCGTATTTGAATCTATGATGGAATTCTCGCACACCGATTAGCGAATCCGAGAAGATGAAGAAACCTGCTCCCAAAAGAGGTAGAAATCCCAACATGGTAGCAGTAGACAGCCAAAGAAGTAGAGAAGACCCAAGAGTCAGCGAAATAAGAATTGCGTAAACGTCCACACCCGGGAGTAATTCCGTCGGTTCGTCTGCACCCTGGAGATACTTGTGAAAGAACAAAATATAGCAAGAAAGAAAAATCATAGCCAGAATAAATGCAAGAATAGGGACCAATCCTAGATTGGCCAGACTGTGAAATCCAAAGTTTGCTGTGAAGAGAATATGAGCAATTAGAAAAAGTCCCAGGCCCGGTAAAATATCGTATTCCATGGCGATGTCGCCCAGTCCACAAAATATGAGAGCTGCCATTATCAGAATATGGAAGAGTCCAAAGGTTGTTCCAGAGAGTTGGCATTTTCAATAATGAAGAAAACTCTTGTCTTAATGTTCTCGAAGTATAACCTTTCAGTTGTTGTACAATCCAATGGGGTGGAGCATTCGGAACCGTCTTAACAAAAAGATGAACATGGTCAGGCAATATCTCCATCGTTTTAATTGATACAGATATTGAAGATGCTTTCTCCCGTAGGAGTTCTTTTAGCCTCCCAGCAATATCATCAACTAATACTGGCCTTCTATATTTAGGACACCATATCAAATGATAACCTAAATTATAGACGCAAGTATTTGATACTTTCCAACGTTCCATTATATATCGCTTTTATTATACAGATGTAAAATAAAAAGAGAAAGGAGAGTTGATGGTATAGAACCACCAACTCCGATCGTACTATTTCAAAGATTTGACCCATTCGTATACGGGTTCACAGAGTTCCTTCATGCGCTCCTTCTCAGCATTCATGCCAGAAGGTTCCCAATCATCTCCCGGCTCGAACCAGAAGTCCGTGATGGTTCCTCTTCGATCTTCCTTGTCAGCCCATACTACCTTCACAGGCATCTCGAACTCCGCATTCCATGGATCTATGCCCCGAAGCTCGTTAGCGACTGCAGTCTTGCAACCATCAACAACTACGTAAGCCAAGACAAATGGGAGTCTCTTGAGTGAGGATCGCCCGCTCCATCCTGCAATGGTGTATGTATGGACATGGCCCTCTGGTTTGAGCTTGATCCAATCAGTCTTCTCCAAATTACAATCGAGGTTCCAGCAGTTAACTCGTGGCGGGAAGAACTTGTCACCGCACTGAGGACACTGAGTTCCCCAGAGCTCTCCGTCCATCAGGCCTTTACCCATTTTTGAGAGTTCAGCATACTTCCAGTAGTACAGCTGATCATAATGGAGGTAGACCTTGAACTGTTCCTCCTCATCGTCATAGTCGTATCCACAGAAATGGAAACCTTCCTCCTCAACATCCCCTCTGAACTTGTCGGGGTGCTTCTCGTTGTACTCTACTTTGTCGGGAATATCGTGCTTTCTTTCATCCTTCGTCATTTCTATGGCCTCCTGAGAATGAAGTTGGATATACTCGTGCCAGTTCCTGCGTGACTGTTCACAAGACCAGTCTCCGCATCTCTGACATACGTATCTGAGCTGAGATGCTTGTCCGGTATCATGTCAGTTAGCTGGTAGTAACACTCTATCGCTGACATAATGCCTGTGGCACCAACTGGATGACCAAAGCCCATGAGACCTCCACCAGGATTGACTGGAAGATCTCCTTCCATGAAAGTCCGCTTGTTGCGAACGAAGTCCTTGATATTGTCCTTGTCACACCAATGAAGTGCTTTGTAAATCTGAGTTTCAGACGATGAGAAAGCATCATGAATCTCAGCAACATCGATTTCTTTTGCTGCTCTGTCATACTCAATCCCGGCCATATCATAGGCATCTTCACCAGATTTCCGGCAAGCACCGAATTCCGTCATATCGGGATAACCTTCACCGTACATTTCTGTCCAACCTGGAAACGCCAATCTGTCACCTGCTCGAATCGTACAGCTGCTCAAACCAGCGCCATCGATAGTTACATATTTTCCATCAGCATTCTCCTTCGCCCATTCTTCGGATGTCACAAGAGCAAATGAACCACCGCGACTCATCAAGCAGCAGTCATACTTCTTCAGCGGATAGCTGATCAGCCTGCTATTCATTACATCATCAACAGTGATTTTCTCATTCTCATTTCTGTGCCATTGTGCTTTCGGATTGTCACAAGCATAGTTACGATTCTTCATGCCTGCCAAAGCGAAGTCTTCCTCGGTCAAGTCATGTTCTTTCATGAACTTGTAAGCCATAGCTGCATAGTAGATTGGATAAATCCCTCCAGCCAAGGCTTCATACCTCGTATCCGAAGCCAGTGCGATGAATTCCGAACCCTGTGACTGGGTCACATTATCCATAGTCTCCCAACCGGCCACACCTACAACATCAAACATGCCTGACTTCACAGCCAGAAATGCCGCATACAAAGCTGAGCCTCCTGTGTTTCCGCCGTTTTCAACTCGGAAGTGGGGAAGTCCAACCAATCCGAGATGATCATGCACTATCCACTCCGGACAAAGCTGTTTTCCGAAGTGAACACTAAAGTGGCTGTACACCATGAACTCGAGATCGCGTAACGTGAAGTCAGGAATATCTTCCTGTGTCTCCACGATACAGTTCGCTATCATCGCTTCAGGTGTTGCATGCAACGGATAATCGAAGGGAGTCGTCGCGCCGCCAGCAATACATACCTTTCGTGTCATCATTAATCTGTCCTACTTTCTTTTCTCTGCTCCAAGTGGAGCCTTAGATAAATCACCTATCTCGAAGCATCCTACTTATCTCCTTCGGCCATTCGCAGACGATGTATCTGCAATGTCTCTCTAGTCTTCTGTTTGGAAATGAAAGAACCGAGGATAACGAGATAGGAGACTCGAAAGTTAGCTTTGTGCCGAAACTGGACATCCAGACTTGCTACATACATCGATCGATATCTTAACGCCATATGGCGAAAGTGGCTTACTATCACCAATCCCTACATGCTTCATTGGCCGCTATTCTCTATTTTCGTTCACCGTTCTATCTATAGCACGAGTACGTTTGAGGAAATTTTTTAAAACGAAATTCATCGGACATCAAGTGAGAGATTCACACTGATTCAGGAAAATTCAATGCCCAACCTGATTCGCCTAGAAGCAAGCAACGTCACGCCCACCCTTTCTCAGAGCTGGTAACTTCATGGGGGCAGCTCAAGTATGCCAAACTGAAAAGAGAGATAACTCCGCGTCAGAGGAGCCAGAAGCAACTAGTCTTGGTTGGAAGGAATCCTTTAGGGGAGTCACTGCAAAACGAAACTGCTCAGTATATCTCATTACCGTTTGGATATACAGCAGTATGTTAGTCCTAGACCGCTACTTTGCCGTTTACTTCAGAGATATTGGCATTTCGTATGTTCTGATAGGGATACTGTTTTCAGTTCTTTTTGGAATCAGACTTGTTGGCAACTTCGTTTCGGGGTATTTCGCTGACAACTACGATAGGAGAAAGATTGCTGTTGGGACTATGGCTTTATCATCTGCAGGATACCTTTTGCTTTCAGTTTCCGGTGATTTTCGTACACTTGCTGTTTCAATGATAATTATCGGGGCTTCAGCTTTTACGAGAACAGCCGGCAGAGCTTACTATATGGAACAAATCGATAGGAAATTCGGTGGAGTAGCACAAAGTCTGTTCACTCTCGGTACGGGACTCGGTCTGGTTCCCCTCTACGTCGTGAGCATTCTCTTGATAACCCATTTCTTACAGTTCTAGGAACTGCATGAAACTTCTGTGTTCCACCCTTCCCCTGCCAGCATCGCCGCTCCCACGGTACCCGTAGGCCCGTGAGTCAGCAGGGGCTTTGTCCGCGTTCACCGGAACAGGGTTCCTCCCGCGGTCCTGGTTTCTGTCTCCTGTCGTTGTCCCGGGTCATCACTCCCGGCAACAGCGAGGTCTTCCACAGTTCTTGCCACGGCGTGGTCATGATCACCCACCTCAGCCTTGTCGCCGTAGCTGAGGAGGTCCATTACGGACAAGGTGAACAGCCGCGGACTCTCCAGAGCTCGATGAAGCCCCTTGTTTGGAGAGTGAGGACTTCTGTTTAGAAGAACGAGTCTTCCTTGCAGCTTTCGGCCGCGTGCGTCGTGTTACAACACTAGCCCACTTGCCTAGTCCTACTGAAACGAAATTTCGTACTGGGCCTAATAAAGTCCTACCGCCCTCGGTCACAGTAGCACTTACAGGAAATCTTACAGATATTTTACACTCTTCCACTCGGATTTTTTTAGGATTTGTGTAAAACTTGCCTATTCTTGAATCTTGGAGGGGTATTTGTAGATGTGATGAGAATCCTGCTTTTTATAGCCGGTATCCTATACTCGGTTTGCGCAGTCATCCGGGCAACAGTACTGAAATCAACCAAAATACCTGAGAGACAACAAGATGTAGACCATATTCTTGAGGACTTTAAATCCGAGAATTCTCGAGGATTGAAGCTCTTGGCGAAAGTCTTCCCGGTGTTTTTGGCGGTTCTGATCGTTGACGCACTAAGTGACAGCTTCTACAGATTCACAGAATTATACTATATGAACGAGACGCTGGATTTCGGCATGCATGAAATCAACCTCATTCTATTCATAACATTACTGATTTCAGTGCCGCTCACGCTGCTCATCGGACATCTATTCGACAAGAATGGGGGATACAAACTGACAGTAGTTATCTATGCGGTAATGCCCATAGCAATTGGCTTGCTCATCATTGCCCAGTATATTCCCTATGCGGCCCCACTTGCGTGGGTTTCTTTTGTCGATACCATATTTCCCGGTTTGAAAGTGATTTTTTCACTAGCTTTTATCGCAACGGCTATGAAATCAATCAATGATGTTCTATGGCAAAGCCTCATTGATACATATATTCAGAAATACTTGCCTCGTCAAGACTTGGGTAAAATGCTCAGTCTGACAAAAACTGCAATAATGCTATCCCTTGCAGTAGGATCACTAATTGCGGGTGTAATCTATAATTTCCTCCAAGGACTTCCACTGCTGCTGATTGCTTTTATCCTCAATATTCTTCTACTCGCCATATTGAAAAGAAAGGGTTTAGAACCGGAAGTAGGCGTTGAAGAGCTTGAAGCCAAGGCAGAGAAACAAGTGCTAACGCCAGATGTTGTTTTCGACTAGTACCCAAAATCAGTTCTCAGAGGCTAGTAGGGAGAATAACGGCAATTAGTAGAATGGCAGACAGTTGACATACTTTCAAGGGGTATCACCTTGGAGACTAACAGATTGGGACTCTATAAGAGCTCTGGCTGTATTTCCAAATACAGACTTGTTCAATTATTCTTGGTCATGATGAGAAGCATGTGCGACTTCGGTCAGACCTACAAGATATCCAGTAACGAATGCAGGAAGAGCCATTCCAAGGCGGCTCTTTCTTTGTCGAAGTTGTTGACATACTGATTATTTAACTGAGGGTTTCGCGAGAAAGTGCTCTTTGGATATGGGCTGACCAACCCAAGTTCCTCATATACTACATTTTTTGGAACAATATGTAAGTATTATTTCCATACGTTTGAATTAGACTAATAAGGCTACCAGAGTATTTATTCATGTATTAACAACCTCGCATTGGAGCTGATGTGTGATTTGTATGGCAGGCTTCTCCTAAGAGATACGTCTCGTAAAATGAGTATCCTAGGAGATACACGATTGCCCCGAGTGTGTGTTGAGTGGGAAGTAAGGATGGTTTCGAGAAGACAGCTAGAGGCCGAAATTCTGGAGCTCGCTGTGAACCCGACTGCTATTACCAAAACAATGGGAATACCTAGTTCTTTCACTATATCACCCGACAGACAATCCACATATGCGTTGAAGAAATTCAAAACCAGATCAAAAAAGTCTGGCAAAGAGATTACACTTGGTTTAAATCCTATTCAGGTGCTTTGGTCTTGCAGAGGTAACGACTGCGAATACGTCCCTCCGAGTGAGGGAAATGACGATAAAATACGCTGTGGGATGTGCCATTGATCAGTAGTGAGCGTGGTAGTACTGAACTTGGCAAAATTCTTGTCATCCACTCCAATGAGAGCCTGCGTAGAACCCTCAAGCTCATTCTTGCAAGGAAAGGATTCGCAACAGAGGTAGCTCGCACTGGCGCTGAGGCATTGAGAAGGGCTGCCGAAGAGATGTTTGATATTGCCCTGTTAGATACGCGTCTGCCGGATTTTAAAGTTGCTGAGTTCCTGAACAAACTATCAACTCAAAGCCCGGATATGGACATCATCGTAATAACCGGTCGTGCAATTGTGAGTGATGCAGTAGAATCTCTCGGTGGTAGTGCAACTGATTACATAATCAAGCACCTCGATATGGATAATGTGTCAAATACCGCAGCTGGTTATTTTGAAAAGAAGGGATTACCTCGGAAGAAAGGAGAAGCAGAAGAAGCGCTCCGTGAAAGCAAGCAGGAATTAAGAAGTCTTGTTAGTTCAATGCATGACATAGTGTTCGTACTCGATGGCCGGAATAGATTCATCGACTACTTCTGCTCCAATGAAGACTTGCTTCTTCTACCACCTTCTGAGTTCCTAGGCAAGCATGTTGCCGAAGTACTTCCTCCCGATGTGTCTAAGTTATACAGTGATGCAATGGAAAAAGTGCGTAATCTCGGAGAGAGTGAAATCATTAATTACAAGATTGAGATTGATGGTAGGGACATATGGTTCTCAGCGAAAATTTCTCTTCATGAAAACGGTACGGATATAATTGCATCTGTAAAAGAGATTACCAAACGCGTAGAAGCGAGAAGGGCTCTTGAAACTGTAGAAGAATTGTATACAGCTACAGTTGAGACTATTAAT
>JAWOEX010000022.1:0-126612 GCA_046482545.1 Candidatus Thorarchaeota archaeon | reverse complement strand
CTTATCAAGATATGCAATTACCGGTGTGCCCTCCTCGTCCTTGTTGTAGTGGAATCCGCCCTGATTGCCACATGGCACAAGCTTTGCTAGTGGCTCATCACCAACGTTTCCTCGCGTACCCCTTCGTACGTTGCGTCTATGACTAGGTCTTCGTCTTCCAACTCGGCAAAGCCGAATCTCCGTCCCATTTCTGTCATGTTCCTTTGATGCTACTCTTTCTGCATATCAGCACGTGAAGGGACTCAATTGCTTTTCCTTATTGGTTCTGCTGAAATGTGTGAGTTCTCCTCCAATGTAACGACTTTCCAATTCTGGTTGGATATGGACCAATATCACAAGATCCGCCCTTCCACTCCAATCTGTAGCCCATGTACTGCGTCGTTACCCTTAAATCAATACTCGATTCCATCCCAATTGGAAAGCGGCCGTAGAGCTTCTGAATCTAAAACAAGGATACTTGCTCTAGAACCTTTGGGCCTCCCTAATGTTGTCAGAAAAATCATTCCTGTAAGGAAATTGAATTAAATATTATCTTGCGTCAAACATAAAAACAGTATCTAAAGAAGAGTAACTAAAGTTTAGGAGGTTTTATGATCACAAGCCCATTCATTTCATTTCTAAAGGATAGAGAGAAAGAGCTAGCTATAGTTTTCGCTCTCTATGAGTTAGAAAAAGCAAGTTCTACACAAATCGCGGCCTTTGGTCAAGCACATTCGTCACTTCCGAGCATCAATTCATCTGAACTAGCCAAAAAAAGAGGATATCTCGAAAAACATGGTATTCTTCAAGTGGAAGAAGGTAAACGACCAACAACACATACCTTGACAGACAAAGGGAAAAGGTTGGGGCGCATTCTGAAAGATTTAGGTGAATTTATCGATAAACAATTTTAAATGACTTATCTAACAATTATACTAATAGCGAATGGCCATATTTCCATTTGGAAAGAGACAATTGCTGCTATGTTTCGTTATGTGCCTGATACACCGATAGAATGAAAGAAGGTGTTGAGCCTAAATGATATCAATCGAAAAGAATTTAGACAGATATCCAAAGAACAGACTCCATTGAGTAAGGAATACCTTGTATGAACCAAAAAGAGTAGAAAGCGGGCAGAATCAATGATTCTTCCTGCTCCCCCATTCTCGATATACAAAACTCTTTTCGTAATCCAATGCAAGGATGGTGTTGTCCTCGCAATACATTACAGCAACGACATGGCCATGGTGTATTCACGAAAGATGAAATTACATGACAAGTCAGGAAGTCTTGTTCCTATGGACATTAACAAGATTAAGAGTAATCTCTTGAGCCTAAATTGGGATTTGTCAAGGACTACTTTGTTTTTCTTGGGCTGGGACGCTCAAGTTAGTTTTGAACCACTCTGGGACCGATACATTAGGCAGATTGAAGGAACTAAGCTCGTCCTCCAGGCATTGGGTTCCGAAGAAGTACAAAAACACCTACGTGAAGCCCATGATCTAATTCAGAGTAATCACCCCAGTGATTGGGGAAACGCCAAATCACAAGCACGAAAGGCCCTTGAAGCCCTGACTCTTAGTGTAACAGGAAGCACAGTAGTAAAGGATCTTGCATTAGACCTTGCCAAGAAAGGCCTAATCTCAAAAACAGAGGCCGATTGGTTAAGGAGATTCGAAAGTCTTCTAGGCGCGACATATTCGCTTGCATCTAGAAAAGGAGCACATAAGCCTGATCCGGTTTACTTAGAAGCCAAATTTTGTGTGAATATAGCGCATGAAGTAGTCAACTACGTAGTGTCTTTGATATTACATGAAAAAGGAATCCATCCTGAGTCTTGGCCAGTTCACCTTTAGATGCTAGTCATTCTGCCCTTAACCACGTAATGGAGATGAATCACTTTTCTGATTGGATCATGACTTCCAGTACATAATAGCGGCCTTCCACTGAAACTATCCGTGAAACTGTTAGTCAGGCCAGTGGAACTAGCTTTGTCAGGGGGATTACTCTGCTGCATTTGCAGCCCTCATTGTGGGGCCTGCAGCTCGCAGAGCAAGATCCAACCCTTCCACTGAAATGTCCGAGACGTTCACCTCTCAAATCAACAGGAACATCTCCATCAGTGGATTCATTCCACCACAGCAAGGTGGCGGACCACCCTGCCGGGGATGATGGCTCGCAAAATAAGACGCAAGCCTTCCACTGAACTATCCGCATGGGTTAGCAATACTCTTAAAACCCAATTTCGTGGGGATGAGTTGGACAGGCAAGGAATCGCTCCTGATGGATGCGGATTCCAGCCTTCCACTGACCGCCCACAAGGGAATACTTGCGGCCATAGTCTAGTGGCGATGATAGAGCCCTTCCAAGGCTCTGACGCGGGTTCGATTCCCGCTGGCCGCACCATTGTTTCTACCACTAGTTGCCATTCCCGTTGAAGTGAGTGAACCGACTTCACGGACTTCTGTGTTCCACCCTTCCCCTGCCCAGCGTCACCGCCAAACCGAGGCGCCACCCCCGGCCAAGCACGGGCTTTGACCGCTATCATGAGGACACGGTCCCTCCTGCGGTCTCGGCTTCTGTCTCCTGCCCACGCCCGGGCACATCACGCCTGGGGGCAGCGAGGTTTTCCACAGCTTTTGCCACGGCGGGGTCATCATCGCTCTGCCTAGCCTCGTCACCAAAGCTGGACAGGTCCAATTGGACAAAGCGAACAGCCGCGGACTCTCCCCGGCCTGATGAGTTGCCGTTGCGGGAGAGTGAGGACTTCTGCTTAGCGGAACGGGTCCGCCTCACAGCTTTCGGGGCTGAGCCGTTCCCCCGTTCGGGGGTGGCCCACCGCCCTAGTCCAGTCTCATCCTTAAGTGAAGGAATGAGCGTAAGTAAACGACGTGCGATATTCAGGGAGCCATTGCGATCGGCATTAGTGCGGAAGCTGCACGTGTGGCACACGAACAAAGCCTGTTTCGGCCGTACTCCCTTGTTGCCACACTTCCAGCACATGATTGAGGTCCAGTTCTCGGGTACCGCATGGAATCGGCTATCCTTGCCTTCCACTTCCCACCCGAGCTGGGTCAGCCCGTGCCGAAGCGATTTCGTGATGCGCGAGAAGCTCCACCTGTGCACCATACCCCTGAACCTAGAACCTTTGTAATTGCCCTTGCGGGCTGAGTTGCGGATGCCCTTGAGCCTCCCGATGCCGATATACAGCTGATACTGCTCGCCTAGTTCCTCGATATACGAGAGCAACTTGCTTACCAGGAACTTGTCATGCATCTTGGCACAGTCTTCTCGTTTGGTTTTGAGCTCCTTGAGACAGCGAATCAACCCATCGCAGTTCTTTCCATTGCTTCTTCTCGTATCTAGGTCGTGCTGAAGATCCGCCACGCGTCTGTCATACCGTAGAAACGCCTGATACTTTTCATCCTGCTTGAAATAGCGGGTCTTCGATACCTTGTGCTCGGTAAGCAAAGTTGTACAAGCCGCACAGTTGATACCTAAATCGATTCCAAGAACAGCAGGCGGCAAGTCAGCATCGTCTCTCGTTTCAACTTCAGTAAGACGGACAGCGATAGCAGTCCACCACTTGCCATGCCGGTCGGTGAATAGCTGCGCGCTCTTTGGCTTTCCTCGCCCCAGCTCTTCCAGATGGAACGGCGAGGTCTTTAGAGGAATACGGAGCCTGTCATGTACACGTCGTTCTTCAGGTACTGAATCAAGAGAATCGCGAATGTCCAGCCACAAACGGGAGATTGTTGTGTCATGTTCCATCAGCTTGGCCCTGTACGGCATGAATATCCGTCGAGGTATGCGTCTCTCGCTGTTGGTCTCGGCAGGACGCGAAGCTTTTCTCCACTTCTTTGCTCGCAGGGCCAGATAGCTCTCGTAGTTGGCAACAGCCACACGCCGACATTCCGACAGCTCGTTAGCCGATATACGAGGAAATTGTTCTTTGAAATCATGTGGGACATCCAGTCTGGGTTCTTGACCATCAAACACCCTCAGTGCAGTCATGGTCATCGCATGCAACTTGTTCTCATCTATCCGATTCTTCGCTTTCCCCCTCAGCAAATCTTCTTCGTGTTCTTCAATCACACCAAAAAAAGCATGAATCACTCGAGAATCCCTCCCCGTGATCTGCTCCAGCCGCTTGCGACTGTTGCTAGTCATTTCTTCCCACGCTATAGGGATTTTGACCGTAATCACCGGGGAATCAGAGCTTTCCATGGGAAACGCCTTCGGTATTTAAAGTCCTGACCTATGCCGGTCAGTAGAGTTCACTCGCCTCTTCGTTTAGACCCGAGGTAATGAACTCATACCAGAGTACTGGTTCGGTTATTTAAAGTCATGAAGCAATTTTATCAAACGATTAATTGAATTAGCCTAGAACACTTCTAAACCAATAAAGATGCAACAGAAAAGCACAAATAGTAGTTTGATATGGTCACATTAGAGTACACGGTTTTAGGAATCCAGAGGGCGTGAACGATTGACAGGAACGCGGGGGCCAAAAAGCAAGCCATTACCCAAGCATCCAAACCGAGTGCTGGTGGAAGCGAGAAAAACGGGCCTGTCCACAGCGGTGTACCTGCAACGAGCGGTTGCAAACAGCAACGGCACACACCTCTACGAAAGCTCCCGCGACATCCTATCCAGGTACAAGGAAGCCTACTACCTATCCAATGCACTGGGTCGGCCTGATTTCGACTGGGTACTGAAGGCAGAACATAACATCGGCAAGAACGGGCTTGCTATTTTGGCTGAACGCGCAGCAGCCTATGGTTGTACAGAGACGGTGCGCGCCAAGCGCTGGTACGAAGATGTGGGTCCGTGGAATCAGAGGTTGAATGCAGGGGGAGCGGCCTTGCGAGAGTGCGGCGTGCTGGACTATCCGACGGGCAAAGCGCAGGATTTCGTTGATGAAGAAGGCGAGCTATCCGGTTACGGATACCCTGGTGATTCGAGAACTCCATGCTACAAGCCTGTCCATAAGATGCTTCCTGAGCTCGACTTCGTAGACGCATGCCGGATGCACATGCAAGTCTTGAATACTGAGTGCTACATCCACGATGTCCCGGTCAGAGACACTCGCAGATATAGCAATCTGTTTCTATTGCATGCACGCCCATATCTTGATCGCATGTACACTGAGCACGCATACGGTAAGCAAGGATTCAGGAATGGTACAGTCAAGGTCCTGAGCGAAATCAAGGCGGATATCCGGAAACATTTCCACGTACGGTCTGGCGAAGAACAAACCGTCTCATCTCATTTCACTGCTCCCGAGCCTACCTTCTCAATGACCTTCTTCAAACAACAGCTCGAAGAAGCCAGAGAAGCGGGGGTGTTGAATGCTGCCACCAATGAACTTGAACGGATTATGGAGGGCGGCTCCCAAGTGGAGAAAGACGAAGAGGGTAACCCAGCTCCATGTCTGACTGCAGCTGATGTACAGCATATCTGGGAGAAGGCCAGCGACCGAGCAAAGAGGATCGGCTCGATCATCCATGACAGAATCACTAGCCTTTTCGACAAGTTCTATCGTGTGACAAGGGCAATTTACGAAGATGACCGAGACCAGGCTGATGAACCATACAGGATCGTAGCTGAATTACCCCTGAACACAGATAAGGGGAGAGGGCGAGCAGATATTGTGGTGTTTCGTCGGGAGGCCGCTCCCACCGGTCTTCGGTGTCTCTGGCGGCCTCTAATGGTCATCGAGATTAAGACACATTCAGGATTCAATTGGTATCTTGGCAGTGAAACGCGCCCTTCCAATTCACGAGAAAGACGTGGACAGGTTCTTCGTACTGTCCCCACGTTCAGTATCAAGACTCGTCCTTTGGGCAATAGCGAATGGAAACGGATTAGTGAAGCCACACCAAGCAATCAGACCAAAGGTCAATTGAATGTATATGCGAAAGCACTAAGTAAGGCATTCGGAAAGGCCGCTTGCTTGGAAGATCCGCCTGATGTTGTACAAGCTACGTTGATTATCGATCCATCTGTCGATAGTGCCAACACCCGAGCTATGGTGAAACCGCTGATTCTTGAGTCGTTAGAAACACTTCTCGAAACCCATAGAGGAGTGGAACGCAAAATCTTCGAAGCGAAGAGTGAGCATCACATTCCACGCATGGGTCTTGTGGTGCATGAACAATCTGGAGCAATTGGATACGAAGGAACACCGATTCCTCAGGAATGGCAACCACCATACGACCCACTGTATGGTTCTGAATTCAATAGTCGAAGATTCATATTGTACGTATCATCACGTTCTCCCACATCATCGGGAAAATCGGCGGCTAGAATCGCTAGTTACTACCATGGGATGAAAGTCATCCACCAGCTGTGTGAAGATAGACCCGAAACGGAAATCGTATGGTTGGATCTCATCGATTCTTTCACATCTTCACCATTTGCAAAGCGGCGTCTTAGAGTCAGGTGTCATGATGAATACTTCGACCAGCAGGAAACCATTCAAGACACAATTAAGAAGATAAACTTCGAAGGCCTATTCAAAACAGTTCATAGAGCCATTTTTGAGGGTGCTCAACCAAGCGAGATTGAAATCCCTATCGATAGAGACAGGTCGACTCCACGCTTGGTAGTTGTTAGCGGATGGAACGGGCTCAGGGAAGCGACACCCTCTGTCTATCGTAAGCGGCTTGACTTGTTGCTTTCACGCATCCTCAAGAGGATTCCGGACGAAGAGAATACAACTATTCTCTGGTTCACTTCTGCAGTCACCTATGCTCAAAGGGCTGTACCCTACTCCACTAATTGTATCCTCCCTTTCTATGATGATTCACTACTGAAAGGAGCAATCACGGATATTGTTTGGAATCTTCCATGTGCTCCACGAATGGCCCTTGACCCCAAGTGCTGGGGTCTGCGGAATATTGCTAAAGCCCCCATGTATGATGATATCAGAATCATCATCAACCAGAATTCAGCCGGCTTTGGTATCAATTTGACACATATTCCTCCTCTGCTTAGGTGGTCCGCGAAGTTCAGAACTGAGGAGTACGACAAAGGCACGATTGAGCCGTCCTCATCTGCACAAGAAGCTGTTCCTGATTTAGACATGCGAAAGAGGATGAAAACATTAGCTCTCACGCTATTGCCGTGGTTAGCAGATCTTTGGCCACGTACTATTCTGCCATTTAAAGGGAAGAAACAACTAGTGGGTGAAGTCCTGAACAGTATCAACGAAGAAAACTCTGGACGAAGCTCAGATTTCTCGATAATCTCACGAGATGTACCGTATATGAGCAGGTCTCGTTTATCATTGCTTGATCGATTCAAGTTCAGGTGTCCACCTTCAAGAAACGGCCAATCGTATGTTGAAATGACTACGAAGCGCATCAATGCACAAAGAATGTATCGAAGCACACAAAGCACCAAGACGGAAGAACGTATGTCAGATGAATCCGCAAGCCCAAGAACAGCGGAAGATGAAGAAAAAGTGCTATTCGGTCAAGTGTTAGAACCAACGACCCCTGACACCCCCTATTCTCTAATTGCGGTGAATGATCCCCGAAAGCCATCCCGGCTACTTGTAGGGGTATTTCGTATCCGACACAGAATGGCCAGTAGCCCCGACTTATGGGCGTTGACTGATGTATCTAGTTATGTTGAGACTCTGCACGAGATGGTCAATAATGCGCCTAGAAGAAACTTGGTTTTCAGAAGCATCAATGAATGCACTCATGGTTGGCAAAGTGATTATGAAGGCGCTAATTGGCAGTATCTGGGAATAGTCGATTTCATTCGAGGGGGCCAAGTTGGACTGATGGGAGTGCTTCGGGGTCTGAGAATAGAATCCGCGGAAGTGTCGAAACCATCCATACCTGAAGGCGACGTTATTCCGGATGGTTTCTCTGAAGATGTTTCTATTGCCTTTGGGACGTTGCTTAGCATGGTGGAGCAGTGCTCTGATGTACAGCTTCGCCTTAATTGGGATGATGATGTATGTACTGTCAGCTTTCTCGACTCCGATGAAGTTGTGGCTTCTGTAGATCATACATCAACTGCCGCTCTCACAAATACGCTCAGACTGTCACGGCATGGGCTACCTGTCAAGATTGATGCTGAGCATGCGTTATTCTGGAACAGGTTCACAGACATCGACTATGGAGAACTATCCCTTGCGGCTATAGTTGCTGAGACCTATATCCCGATGGACTCCTCTATCCGTTTGCCAGCAACACTCTCGATGCTGACTTCGCTGCCTGATAACAGTCCTGTAACAGTAACGATAGAACATGACCAAGAGCTGTGTCCAATCGCACAAGGGAATGGGCATAATCATGGACATTGCTGGCGTATTGATTCAGATAATGCAAACAAACCCCTCCAAGATATTCTTGATGGGGCACTGAATGATCGGCAGATACTCCTAACGCTCGGGCCAAAGAAAATGATTGTTGGTGAGAATCAATATCCCTTAGAACTGGAGGTTAAGGGCTCGCTACAGAAGTACCCCCAGATGGTTCTCAGAGAAAGCCCACTTATTGCGAAAGTGCTGGCACAGTCAGGTTATAGATCACGAACGCTGCTGCCCGGAACATATCTTCGCTCAGCGCACCATAAGTGGAATATTGAATTCTCTCTCCTGGAAGCCTACCCGGCTTGGAGTGCACATTCAAACCTCACCGGAGAGAAATGGAAAAACACCTCATATACAATCGAGCTTGACTACACCAACCACCTTTCTGATGAAGTAGAAAGAATACTGGACAGTATTACTACAGAAATACCTTTGACAGAAATTGAAGAACCTGAACTTCTTAGAGCGAGACTGCGAAGATATCTGAAAGCGTTGGGATTCACAGATGATAAAATCAAGGTAGAACTACTGGTTTCGAGGAACGGAGAGACATTCACGGAGACAGTTCGAAGAGCTCAGGGTGATAAGAGAACGTTCTACACTTACAGCTATACAGTTAGCAAAGATACACATCGACAGTCATTCATGGAAGGAATTGAGGAGGATATAGATTATGGTGATGTCTCCGAATTCGAAATCGTAAACATAGAAGAGTACCTTGAAAAACTAGGCAGACTTCTTGATGAATTAGGGATATGACAAGGCATACAACGAATTCTCATTAGAAGGGCTGAATCTTCTACTTTCCAAAGATGGTATAGAATTATAGATAGCAAGGGATGAGAATGATTGTGCTTTATCTGGTTATTGTGAATGCCTTCTGTAACTTCCCATTATGATCATAACCAACGGTTTTGTTCCTGAAGTATCTCAGCATTTTCTCTTTATCCTTAGATTGACCGCTCTTCGATATATAATCGTAGATAGACTCCCATGTTGCTCGCAGAAATTGTCTTTGTTGATTTTCTTTGATATGCTTCTTGAAGATCGATTCAATAGTTCGTTCTCGTCCAGATCTCACCAGATTGGCGAGATAGAAATCCACATCCATCTGTTCTGCTATCCATGTTCCAAGTAACCAGAAACGCAATAGTTCGTACTTCTTCTCAACTATCGCGACTGTCTTGTAGTCTGATTCAAACACATTTGAAAACCAATTGTTGCCACCAGTTTCATATTTCTTGTAAGCCCGGGGATTACTGGGAACTGTCCTATTTCTAGCAGTTAGCTTAGTTTCAATGAAGAAGAGTGAATTCTCGGTCACAATGATGATATCTGGCTCTGAACTCCTGGATAATCTCTCTCCAAACTCCCTTCTTGCTCTGTTCAGGAGTGACCAGTCTGAATCTTCCTTTTGGCTGTATGACCAATAGATTACATCAGATGATTTCAGTGATTTCCTGGCTATCGATGCCAAGAATCCCTCAACAAGATTATTCTTTTCGAGAAATCTAAAGACATTCCAACTGACAGCGTCTTCACTACGTTCTCGAGGCATTCGGCGTTCTCGTTTCTCCTGACTTATTCTATTGAGTAGTTCTAAATCTTCGTCAGTTTTCCAAAGAAGGTTATCTAGTTCACTTGGATATTCAAAGGTTGATGGGGAAATGTAGATTTTATGTATTGAACACTGGAATCTTTTCTTTTTCCTAAAGGTATCTCTTTGTCTTACCACTCTTTCACTGCATCCCTTAACTGGACATTCAACTGTTGTATCAGTGCGTTCAATGTTTTCCTTTAGCTCCTCATAACCAAGCAATTTTAGCCCTCCAGAATTCACTCAGTAATTCAAATCCAAAAAAGAACTACGCTTTCTTAAACCACAGCATATCCGAAATATTCCCCCTTTAGGAAGGCTCCTATCATGCACTCGCAGCCAGCAAGAGCCGAATAAGGGCTAAGACGACCTTTCTTAGTCAGGCTCAAAGAACACGAGGCTTGATTTGCTGACACATTGCGCAGTATGAGAAGTTCAAAAGCCTGCGGTGGTTCGGGCCCCTACTGCCATCAGTGAATCCCAGTGACAGTTCAGTGGAAGACCGCTATCACGCATTTCAGTAGAACCCAAGAAGGAAAAACAAATGAACCCCTTTATGCTTAGAATGTAGAAGAATCAGTACCAAAGGAATATAACAAGGATGGGGCGGAGATTCGGCTTCGACGAGTTGGAGGACGCAGACTTGGTCATAGACGCCACCTACGAAGGGGATAGCCAGGGAAACGTTGGTGATGAGCCACTGGCGAAGCTTTTGCCATGTGGTAATCAGGGAGATTCCGATACAACAAGGATGGGGATGGCAACCGCCGATTCGTGATTCTGTACGCCACAATTGGAGAACTAGGTCTTGGTCAGTTTCTTTCACTTACTCTCGTTTGTACAAAGAGAGCAGTGAGAGCGTAAGGCCTCCGAGAGCAATGAGGAGAGCCGTGATGTAGACTTGATCCACACCCAGCCAAATGACCACAGGAGCAAAGACTATCGGCGATAGGAATTGGCCAAGATAACCGAATGTCGAAAGGTAAGAGCTAAATGCCCCATGGAAAGACGAGGGAACCAGATCACCCACCCAGAGCATGATAGTAGGAAAGGCCAAACCTTGTCCTATCCCAAACAGGATTACAGACAGAATGTAAGTCCAAATAGAAGACCCAAAAGAAGCGAAACTGAAACCAACGATCCACAGCAAGAAGATGACAGGAACCATGTTGTGATAGGATACTCTTTCTCTCACCCAATTATATTGGGTGGCTGTTGTCCCACCAGCAAGGCCCATAACGGCGAGGAACAAACTGACTTGAAAAGAGCTGGTGATACCCAGTTCCTTGATAATCTCAGGAAGATAAATCACATTCATGTAGAGGAGCAGGTGGACTAGGAGCATGAAGGCGTAGATTCCAATCAGAACAATATTCTCCTGGAAGATTGAGAACACAGATCCTTCTCTCCCAGTGGTAGCACGTTCAATGTTGGGCATATAAGCAAGAGATAGTATTCCTAATGGGATGGCCAGCAGGTACACGCCAAAAGGCATATGCCATGAGATTGTACCGAGAGCACCGCCAATCAGGGGCCACACGACTGAGCCAAGGCCGTTGGCACTTTCTCTAAACCCCATGACTTTGTTTTTGCCGCTTCCTTTGTAGAGATTGAGGATTATCACGGTAACAGATGTGAATATCAGGGCCACCCCCACACCGAGAAAAGCTCTGCTGACAAGGAGAAGGGGATAGGAATCAAGAAACAGGCCGGAGCCCCCTGCCATTCCATAGAGTACCAGGCCGAATACATAGGGAAGCTTGAACCCGATTTTGTCTATCAGGATGCCTGCCAAGGGACTTAGCAGGAATACGAAAATCCCGTGCATTGTGATTATCAAACCTGCAGAAGAGGGGTCTATACCCAAATCAATCCTGATATTTCGGACCACAGGCCCAATGATAGATCCAGCCATTACTGTCAAGGTGGAGGAAAGCAATATGAGCCATAGAATGCCTTTTTTCAAAAGCAAGAGCCTCGCGTTCCGCTCATTATTATCTGAGCTCTTATACTCTAAGGTTCTCGGAAATTGTATATAGTTTCTTCATAATTTTGTCAACGATTAATTTTATGTCTGAAGTGAATGTTCTGTCGGGTCATTTCAGGCGGCGGCAGCCGTTGATGCACTCCGTTCTTAGTCAGTAGCAAGTGGGCTATAGGTGATTGCTGAAAAAGTCAATCACTCTTCCATATTGCTGACGCACATGATCCATCTTCTGAGCCCCGTGACCAGCCTTTCTCTCGACATAGATTTCAACAGGCTTGCCAAGCGAGACTGCTTTCCCAGTGAATGTGTAGATTGGTTGGACTGGACAGCGTGAGTCATTGGCTCTATGGATTATCAGAAGGGAATCCTCCATCTTCTCCACAAAATTGATGGCTGAACGATCTTCATAGAGCTCCCTGTTGCTGTCTGGGGGACCTTCAAAGAAATTCTCCGTGAAACGTTTGAATACTGCATCCCCCAGCCGATGCATCTCCACCCAGTCCGTAATGCCAACTATCGCAGCACCTGCATCGAAGACTCCTGGGTGTTTGGTCAGGGCTAGAAATGCCATGAAGCCACCGTAGCTTGCCCCGGTCAAGAAGAATTTCTTGGTGTCGGGATACTTCTTGGCCATGTATTTTCGTGCCTCGAGGACGTCCTTTAGATCGTCGCCGCCCAGATCACCTATGTTGCAGAATTGGTATTCGTCGCCATAGCCTGTGCTCCCACGGATGTTTGGACAGAATACACGGAAGCCTGCAGTGCTATACGCTTGGATGACCGTTCCCATAGCAGACCAGCTATTTGAGAACTCCCACCACGGACCACCATGAACGAGAATGATAATTGGTTCTCCATCGAGCTTGGGGGCATCAGGACTTGGTGGGACCTCAAAAGCAGGAATCTTCCACTCGTCGAATGTCGGATAGCGGAGAAACTCGGACTGTGATAGCTTGGTGGTGAAATCATCGGGTTTGGAATCAAGGATGACTTCAAAATCGCCGGATTCAATATTGTATTTCCCTATTTGGTTTGGATTTGCTGTGCTAGACCATGCAATGAACAACACATCAGGGCGATTCTTGTCTGTCTTCATTCCACTTATCCAACCATTCTGAATGGGTAGTTCCTTGGGTTCTTCAGAGTCAAAAACGTTCTCTCTGAAGAGTCTGGTCTCACCATTCAGCTTGGCCGCGTATACAATGTCATCAGTATCAGGTATCCATTTGGCAATCTCATAATCGATTCCAAGCCCGAGCTCGGTCGCTTGAGAGTAAGCTGCCTCAGATGTCTTCATATCCCAAACTGCAAGTGTCGGGGTACCTGGTGCATTGGTCCAAAAAAGTAGCTTTGACCCATCAGTGCTCCATGCCAAATCATAATCTCGGCTGTTTTGCCCCTGCGATATCGTATCTTCAATCTCGGATGTTTCGTAGTTAATGACCTTGATATCCATTGCTGTGGGATGGTTCTCTTTCTGTTCACTGTACGTGACAAATGGTTTCTCAGGATTGATGAATCCCATGGCTGACATCTCGGTCGTTTTGTAGATGGTGGTAGTCTCCTTCTCCGACAGTATGAAGCGGCGAAGCGCCATTTCTGACGCGGATGAACCATCGAAGAGGATGTTACGGTCATCAGGCGTCCAATCCGCCTTGAAAACGCGTATGGAGTCTAAGTCGAGTAGCAGAGAGGTTTCATAAGACTCAAGGTCGGTGACAAACAGGTCATGCTTCTCGTTTCCAGCCGTCTCTCGGGGAAATAAGAATCGCGAGTCATCAGCCGAGAGGCTTCCAGTAGCAACTCTGTCTTCTCCCGGAGTGAGATCAATCCATTCATCTGGATTTGATAGGCGGATTTGGTACACATGTGGAACGTTGTCCCTATTGCTTGCTACTAATAGGAATTCACTATCATGGGACAACGAAACCAGTTCAAGGTCAGGTACATCGAAGACGTCCGAGATCTGTATCATTCTCATTTGGTGGCACCCTGTTCATGAAGTATTCTGGTGAGGTCTTATCTTCTTGTCGGCGAGTCGGATGACCATCGAATCCGGACCATAGATAGCTCCTCCTGGATTTTTCGCAGCAGGAAAGTCGAAGGAGTTGTTGTATTCCCACATTGAAATCTCTTCAATGGTGCAGAAAACTGAATAGGCAGGGCCGGCCACAATATATTGACGCAAACCGCATGCCTCGATATTCGTGGAGTAAGTAACCATCAAATGAAAAATGACAAAATATGGCAAAGATGCAATGACTGAATATATTCCGGCCTACAAATTTACGATATCCCGGACAGAATCATAACTAGGTGAAGTGCATGGATAGCATATTCTCGAGCTCTTCTGAGACTCGGATGGTTTCTGCCCTAAAATCATCTTCATCAGTGTAGTAGAACCCGTAATCCCAGCCCTTCTGTTGTCTTGTACCTTCAGCCTTGGAAACAATGGCTTCAGCTATACATGTTGGATTGACGAACAGTGAGAAAGATGGCCTGCCCCAAGAAGGAGCATTACGAATGTAGTCACGGGTGCTATGCGTAGATTGGGCAACTGAGATTATGGAAGATGTCTGTAGATGCCATTCGGGACTAACGCAGTCATCAAGTGGCCCTTGGAACCATTCTAGCTTGAGCTGTTTTGCGGTACCATTGGCCCACAGAAGTGTCACCAAGGCCAGCTGTGCTTCTCTTCCCTCGCAGTAATCACCCCTCATTGTTGCTGCCATGGCAGAACAAGGAATTCCAGCTGGAACAAGAGAAGAGTTCCATTCACCAACAAGCCAAGGAAAGACATGTCTTAACGTGTCGAGATCGATTCCTTCTTCATAGTTATACACTGGCAATGGGCTTATCCGCATATTTTTCCAATCAGGTTTTCCGAGCTGGTTCCATGTTACCCTGTTAGAATGGTTGTGCCTTCCAAACAGGTTGGATCTTTTTCCATCTCGTGGTTCTTCGAGAAAAATAGGGTAGTAGGCATCAACTGGAAACTGCCCGGGAATGCTGCCAATAAGTCGAATGCGGCTAGGCACTCTTATGGTGGTGAAGTCTATAAGGTTTCGCATGTTCCCCCAAATAAGGGAGAATTGCATCCCCAAGGGAGCTTCCAGCCTGCCTACCATTGTTTATCGATCCGCTTGTCGTTCTTCCATTGCTTCGAGAACTCGTCGCTGGGCAACTTCCATTGCAACATGTCTTGGAGGTAATCCTCTATCGACTGATTCAGAAAGCACTACTTCGGTGTTTGCCCTAATTTTAGATTCAATCATTGAGAACGCTTCAGCCGAGTCTCCTCCTTTGTACTCGACATAAGAGCCTATCACACCACCAGAGTTGGCAAGAAAATCAGGAATAATGGTTACACCTCGCCGGTATAGGGCTTCTCCCGTTTTTGGATTTGTAGCATTGTTTGCCCCTTCGACTATGTATCGAGCTTTCAGTTCGGGTGCAGTTTTCGCATTGATAACGTTCCCGACAGCGCAAGGAACAAAAATGTCACAATCGATGGAGAATATATGATCACGAGGTAGCTCCGTACCGTCTGCATAGTTCTTCACTGAGGCAGACTCACTGGTAGCATACGCATGTTTCTTGACCTTCTCGAAATCTATGCCATCAGGTGCATATGTGGTACCCCAGTAATCATTCAATGCAACTATTTTGGCGTTTCTCTTGGATAGATATTCAGCAACGCCAAGACCGACATTTCCAAATCCCTGAATGACAACTCTATTCTCGGCTAGATCCGATGATAGTGAGAGATTCTCGTGAAGCATATCAAGACCCTTCTCTAGGGCAACTCCCACACCGAATCCAGTAGTACCCAGTTCGTGGGGAATTCCTCCCATGTCGCGTGGTTTCCCAGTTGCCGATTGGAGGTCACCCACAGTCTCGACAAATGCAGCAATCTCTTCCTCTCCAACATTCATATCTGGTGCTGCAATGTATTTCGCAGGAACAAGAGGTGCAATCTTCTGCGCAAATGCTCTAATCAATTTGCATTTGTCAGAGTTGTAAGGATTCACCCTAATCCCAGATTTTGCCCCCCCAAAAGGAAGATCTGCCAAGGCACACTTCCAAGTCATAGCTCGCGCTAGCTTGAATACTTCAAGTGGAGTCACAGATTCAGATATCCTGATTCCGCCCTTGCCGGGACCACGTGCAGTATTATCAATTACTAGAAAACCCTGCATTTGTGTTTCGGGTTCATAGACTTGAATGACCTCTTCAGGCCCCCATTTATCCAGGAATGCGGACACGTTCACCTGTCCGAGTGCCTCCACTATATTTTCTGTATCAAATACATTACTGTCATCTATGACGGTCATGGATATTACACAATTACATTACATTGTAAATGAGATATAAATTTATTGTACTGTAATTGAACTTAAATGACATATTTTATCATAGAATTGGCTCATTATATAGACAATAATGTGACATAGAATAACATTTAGGAAGTAATTGATGTACAGGAAAGGGATAAAAATGGATGATAAATGTCAGAAATCAACATGTTTCCCAATATTTATGACGTGTTTCATCAAAATTGTGTGTAGTTTTGTGAGAGACACGTCATTTTTATACCTCTTATACTGATATGTGTAAATTAGTGTCATATTCAGAAGCGAATAGTATCTAAGGGTAATATCAATAAGAGGAATAGATGGAGGCAGTGATAATTGAGCGAACTCCTAAACGAGGAATTGAACGTTCGTCTGTTAGACCTGATAGTATCAGGTGAGGGAATAGACATCAACATAAGCGCACTGTCAAGTTTATTGGGCCACCATAGAAACACAATCTCATCGCGCCTGGAGAATATCTTCAGTAAAGGGCTTGTTGACCGCCCATTTCAACCAGCTCCCTATCTGTTCAAGGTATTTCCTCTTTTAGTCATAGAACGAGCTAATTTCCCCCGAAATCCTAGAACTAATGAATGGATTGAACTTGACCCGCAAATTTGGGCCGCATTTTTTGTAAAGGAAGAAGAATACAATACTTTGATGATAGAAATCCATGAAGACCTTCATTCATATCAAGTCTGGAAAAATCAAGCCGTTGAAGAACATAAAATCTCATTGCCCCGTGGTCAAGAGCATATCATTTCTGATCCCATCTATCTCAGTTCAGAGTCTATTATCAAATATAACCCATCTGCTCCGATGCAGGTTTTCAAAGAGAATTTCGAAAAGGGACATCATAGTCACATAAAGGGTATGGATCTTGATGAGATAACGGTTGAAATACTGGAAGCACTTTCACAAGGTAAGGCAATCAAGACAAATCCGAATGAACTTGCAAGAAAACTCGGCAAGCACCGCCGCACAATACAAAGAAGAATAGAGACGTTTCAAGAGCAGGGAATAGTATCTGAACCTGTGTGCCGTTTCCCCAGGGTGTGGGTTCCACCCAAGTATTTCTTAGTTATTTCCCTACTTGAAATAAGAAAGAGAAGGAGACGGATTCTTTCCACACTCCAAAATGATCCACACATATCAATGATGATAGAAGCCAGCAAGGAAAGGTATAATCTGGTGACATTCAGTAGCTTCTACAGAGTAGAGAATTTCTTATCATGGATTGAGAACTACGATCGGCGCTTTACAGACTCAATTGGAGCTGTAAGGAATTTCTATCTCTCCCCCGAAATGACATTTTCAATCTCTCAGCAATACGTCACCTTGGCCTTCCTAAGGAGAAAACTTCGGAAGCTTCATGGAGAGTCGATAATGGAGGGGCTAGAAACTGTACGGTAGGTGGTATTATCTGTACCCTATCAAAGGAAATACTGGTAATTTGTAATCGATTAGATGGGGTTGGTTACTCAAATCTACAGGAACCATATGTATATGAGATATCAAGTATAACAGGAAATCATCATCTCAGATGCAATCTCGATGCGACAGTTATTGCCCATTCCATATGGTTCGCGGGACCTACTCTTTCTCAACAAGATGGACCACGTTGTGACGGCCATCTTTGAATCTCCGTACTATTCCTCGCTCCTCAAGACCGTTCAGGAGCATACTGACCATGGATTGTGAGAAATCGAGTTCTTCGTATATCACCTTTTGTGGACAGGTTCCACCTTTGCGTGTTATCAATCGAAGAATCTCTTCTTCATTCCTGGAAGATCCGTTGAATGTGTATACTTGGGGCTGAAAGCTGCGTATTACGTCAGGCATCTTCTGTAGAATCAGCACAAGTGCTGCTCCTCCAAATCCGGCTAGTATCAGGAACAAAATCCCATATGGAGAATCCGCGGATGACTGAATTAATGTAACAGGAAGTCCGTATTTCACTATGAAAGATTTGGCTTGTCCGGGCGAGATATGCTCCACCTTCCATACGAAACCCATTGATTTCCCATCGGTATAGTTGGAATCTGGTCTCGGAAAGAGAGAAGCGGAATTCTCACTATTCAGCACAGCATGGGCTTGTAGATTCACACAAAAGGTTAGGTTATAATGCTCATTGATTGGTCTTAGATAGTAAATCATCTGATACTGTTCTAGCGTGCCATTGTTTCGTAACCCTAAACGCTCAGTCAATGTTTCACTTGAAAGATGCACTTCTATGCTTTTTGTGGTATTAGCTTCAATTGGATCTTGCACAGATAACCGCAGAACCGTAAATCTATCCTCGGGATGTAGTGTGCCAGATACATTGTTGCCACCGACCATACTGGAATGTAACTCCATCTGGCGAATATCAAAACGGAATTCAAGCTGATTCAGACTATCTTCACCTTTGTTGGTTACCTTTGTCGTAAAATCAATCATGCTCTCTTCTCGGCCAAGCGTTACCTCAATTCTTGCATTTCTAGTTTCGACGATTCCATCAGTAGTCTGGGAGATGATATATGGTTGATTGGTTGGTACAAGGAATTGTAGTACGGAAAATGCCGCCAATATGAGAAAGAATGCTTTTCTCTTGTCTATAGCCATGTTGACTCGCCATTCCCTTCATCTATGCATCAAGAAATATCAAGAGAGGAAGTGGAATCCTCCCTTCTTATTTTACCGCTTCCGTATTAGTAGAGCTGCTACAGCTATTACGCCTATAGCAGATGCGCCAATAGCAACCTCAAGAGGAATTGCTGGTAGGTTCCTTGTCGGTTGTTGAACTGGCGATGACTCAGGCACGAGTTTCATTGACGGGTCATGAACCAGAGATCCATCATCGAAATTTGGATACGCAAGGAAGAGTAGTAGAGCTTCACCAGTTGTGAAATATGATGCTTTGACATCAACTGCGTTTGTTGTTCCATTTGGGAAATCGATTATGGCCTTGTTCAACCACGAGTAGAAAGCTCGCGTGGTATTTGTTGAATTCTCAACAAGCGAGATATTCTGGACATCGTCGTCCTCCCCGTCATCGTCTTCATCCACATCATCAAATGTCTCTCCCATTTCATCACCAGATTCCCACTCATCCTCGGATTCGTACTCGTGCTCTCCGTCGTCTTCATTCGTTACGAACTTATGATTCGAGTCTTCACTGGCAGCGATGTCCTCCTGCAAGAAGTTCAGGACTGTCACTTTTGAGGTGTTTGATCTAAACGGGAAATTACCGATTTCGATGTCTATCTTGAGTTCAGTTCCTGCGCTAACGGTGTAGTTTGCCTGTACACCCGCATCATCGGTAACGGAACCATTGTAGTCACTCAGATAGATATGAGCGTAGAATTGCACGGTCATATCTTCATACTTGGTCAGATTCACTCCATCATCGTCAGAGTCTTCATCTGCAAGGGCAAAAGGGTCTTGCTCATCATCTTCATCATCAGTGTCATTCTCCTCGGTTTCAGGCATCCAATCTTCATACCAATCATCATCCCAATCATTGCCCGAAATACCGCCCTTTGTATATGATGCATAGACCTCCTCGTTCAGTCCTTCGTCATTCGTTACCGACCCTGTCTGAAGTGTCCATTCGAATGCACCGAGAGGTACAAATCCAATAGTCTCATTCACTTGGTAAGCACTGTCTCCGTTATTATCCTCGAACTCGATAATCATCGGATATGCCACGCGAAATCGGGCTAGACTTCCGTTCTCGTCTGCACTGTACCAGTACTGATACGCAGGTTGCTGTGAATCTAGCATCACTGTCACTACAGAAGTTTGTATCCATACAGTTCCCGCTTCGTCTCGTTCATACTCAGGTTCGTTTTCCTCTTCATAGTCATCGTCATCACTATCCTCTTCGCCATCTTCTTGAGCGTATACTACAGTGATAGAGGTGACTAAAAGGAAGAGAACTGCGACCATCACAACTTTGGTTAGCGTGCGCAATTTCTTCATCTTTCATCATGTATAGTTGGTCTTGTACATTTTTAACGAATCTGAATTAACAAAGTGAATTATGCGAATTTATATGCCTCATATTTCCTGATTTGTGATTCAAAGATTCATGATACTTTAAAATACTTCAATAAAAGATATGGAATTTTTTAGTACGCAGGTAGCTAGATGAACTCTAAGATACACTATCGACAAGATGCCGGAATCACTGAGAGCAGTAGCAATGGCACCTCCATAACCTCGGTTCAAAAACGAAATTGATTTTTATCCAGATTTGCAATAGTCACGTAGTGGTAAATAGCATGGACGTATCGGATGTTCCTCGGAAGGGGGAATATGGAGATCCCACACAGCGGTGTGCCTGGTGTGGCAAACCTGTTGACTATTTCGATAGGTGCCTCTGGGGTGGAACCTGCCGACGCAACTATTGCTCGCTGAGCTGCAGAGCCGCAGGCGACTACTATTGCAATATCGGGCTTTCGATATGCATAACGCCTATTGCCCTTACATTCGGTGTATGGTTTCTCCAGCATCATTTGACCGATGGTAGATTATTCAGCTTTATTGCGCTTCTGGGTATCTTCGTTTCTTGGGGTTGGGGAGTGGTTGTATACGGATATGCTATCCGAAAACAAAATCCATAGCGAAGCATACAGAATGAGTCTGCTTGATAATAGGATGGCTTCTGGTGCCAAATAAAAAGCGAGAGAAGCGTTTTTTGGAACACGTGTTCTAAGTTACTAATGAAATGCAATTTCCGAAACGAAGTTACAACACTAGCTCACCCATATCGAAACAAAGAATCAGTTCATTCTATAGGTTGTTCTACAGATTTCAAAAGAAGGGGGACAAAGTCCCCCGTAGTTGGTGTAGGGTACAGCTATTGATTTTCGTTGGCAGACCTCGAGCTATCAGGTTCAGATTCTGGTATCTCTTCCGTACGCACATCATTCTCCTGAAAAGGCCACCACGAGGGCATCCCTGGTCTCGTCTCCTTCCACCACCATCCTTTTCCTGCTTCTAAGTACATGGGCACCTTCATCACTGAAATGAGTACCTCCCACATGTTCGCTATCACGATCACGAAGACTGTGAAGACCCAGAAAATGTTGGTCACTAAGGAGAGGTTCAACTCGTTGCCCATCAGTGTATCAAGTTCCTCGAGGGTCATCAGAATCCACAGATTGAGCTCACCGTCAAAGGCGTACACTTGTTCAACCGGCCATGGTACATTAATCAGGAAGAGTGCCAAAATAACCCATCCCACTGCAACAAGAGCTTGAATAACCAAGTTAATGTTGTTCTCACCGTACAGGAAGAACAAGAGTCCCTTGAGCGCGTCAAGCATAACCAAGACGATTCCTGCATAGAGAAAAACAAGAAAACTATCAGGGAAAAGGAGCTGAATTGCAGGATGTAGTAGTACTATAGCGAATACTACACCCATGACAGCTTCACCAGCTGATTCCCAGCGACTCTTAGGCTTGAAGACACCAGCCCCAATACCGAATGCTTTTTCCAAGAATGTCTTTTCGGTCGGCATCCTCCCTCTATCAAGCAAGGAAAGCCCACCGATAATAGCAAACGCATAAATCAGCGATATGATAACCATAACCGCAACATTGTACGGGAAAACCATGACATTTCCCAATCCGGGTATCGCAAACCCTACGATGTAGCTAGCTACTGCAAAAGCAGCACCCAGCGCAATAAGAGCCAATGCTATCCGTAACAGAGGGGGAACATATTCTTTGGGTACGGGACCGACTTTCTTGCCGGTGCCTGCATAGGCGTTGGCTGCATCCTTTGGATCACCAAAACGTTCAACGGCAAGCATAGCTGATCCGTGTGTCAGCTTCCCATCCCCAAGCCGCTCTGCTTCCTCAATCAAATGTGTTCTCATTTCCCTTAACGTGTCTTCACTCCCTACTGGCAGATAGACGCGAACTCGTTCCAAATACTTCTCAATCATCTTTATCGGTGTTTCACCCATCAGAATTCAACTCCTTTCATCAGCTTGTTCATTTCTTGGGAAAGAATGGCCCAAGTCTCCATCATCATCTCAAGAGCTTTCTGCCCTGCGTCAGTCAGCCTATAGTACTTCTTTGGTTTGGACGGTTGGTCATAGTTCCATTCACTCTCAAGCAGTTCTCTCTTCTCAAGCCGTCGGAGTAAGGGATATACTGTTCCTTGCTCCAATTGAAGAAACGAAACCCTATCACTGAGTTGTCGTACGATTTCGTATCCATAGGCTTCTTGTTCTTCAAGCACAGCTAGAATGGCAAGCGAAGCTGCTCCTCGCTTGACCTCTTTTGACCAGCGTTCAAATTCGTCCAAGACCTTCTTAGGGGGTTTACTCACTCGAAACCACCTTCTGGACGTTCAGTATAATACATCATTATATTTCGCCATTCACTAAGTGTTATACAGTACTGTGTCGTACACATATATAAATATTTCTAGGTGTGCAAGATGCGGAGTCAAGCTCGAAATAATCAGAAAAGCAAAGAGTATGTAGTAAAAATACAACTAATAACGACTCTTCTCTATGAGTGTGAGACCAGATTCATGAGTGATTAATGGATTGGGCATGGTTTCACATACATGCCCCTTCAAAATGGTTTCGAGTGATTATCTATGATACTGAACAGACCGGTATACCAACCCCATACAACAACAAAGAATCAATGCAACATCTCTGTCACGCTTCTAGTTATGGAAGCATATCGGGTGTTATCACATATCGAACAACCCACGTACCGTCTTCAGTTTTCTCTAAGCAATTGAGTCCAGCATTTTGGACAGATATCACTTCGTCAACTTCTTTGCCACATACAAGAAAGCTAGCCAATCGGCTTAAGTGAGGTAAATGACCCACTAGCATTAGGACGCGATTTGCCTCCTGAATGTGTTCACCCCATTTATGTGGATCATCAAGTGGGCTCAGACCTTTACCCTGTGTTACACCTTCAGGAGGTTTCAGTTTCTTTGCTAGGGCGTCAGCTGTTTGTTTTGCTCGTGTCTTTCCACTGTGAAGAATCTGATCGACTGAGAGGTTCAATTGTTGCTCAGCATAGTTGGCCATTCTGGAAATATTTTCTTCACCTTCGTTTGACAACGGACGAGATTTGTCCTCTTCCTCAGATAGTGCTTGTGCGTGTTGAACTAGGTAGACCCTCATTTCTTATCCACCATTCCTATATGAAACAACCAATCAAATTTGTAGTTGGTCATTTCCGAAATAGAGATGGAAGATTATTCGGGATGAGTGAACAGCCATTCCAAAAGGCCAGTACCTTCCTCATTTGTTTGTGTGTTCCTGTGAAGAGCCATGTTTTCAAATAGCTCAGTCTTCCCCTTGCTAAAATCGCGTTCAAAACGGATAAAGCTGTTCTGAGAAAGAGTTCGAGATTTCATTTCATAGATACTGCCGTCAGAACCATGAATAACAGTCACCGCTCCAAACGGCACTCCATTCTGACTCTCAAGATATTCTGTCTCAAGCTCTACCTTTTTGATAGGAACATGACCATCTTCATTTGAAATAGCACCAGATGAATAGAACTCGCCATCAACAAAATCCCTCCTAAGACCGATGGAGAAATTTTTGAATTGAGCATGAAAAGCATACCAAGCATCAATGTGCCAGTTTCGGTATCCCCAGCTTTTGTCGCGCTCACCATATCCCTGGACATTCAATTCACGGCCATCGGGTAAATGAACTCGTCCACTTACTTTTCCGGACTGTTCGAAATGGCCCTCCCAAGAAGTTCCACTTCCCGTACCAAAATCATAGCAGGGAAAACGGCCTTCCCAAGAAAGTTCAACAGAAATATCTCCCCGATTATAGGATAAGAGCCATTTTTTGAGTGGATTGATGAGATCATAGGATAGAATAGAATCTCCAATGCCCTCATCAACTTCATCTACAATTTCTCCCTCTGGTTCCAAGAAGTAGACCTCGCGCTTATCATCATAGAAGAGAACAAACACAATCTCCCGTTTCTTCAGATTCGGGAGAAGGCCAATCGTACTAAATCCAGATATCTTTGATTGAGAATCCACCCAGTTGAAGTAGTAGCTTTCTCGCCAATCGTCTCGGTCGCCAGCTTCATGCAGAAACTCGTCATCTTTGCTTACTGAATTCATATCAATAGCACTCCGTTTTCAATGTCATTCGGGGAGGAGATAGAGTGTGGGGTCCTCCTCCATTTCTTCATCGAACCTGCCAAATCGAATGAATGCAGGGTCAGCATCATTTTCCATAAAGAAGGGAATGTATTTCTCTTGTACTTTGTCAGAGATTGTCCATTCGAATTCATCAGTAATGCCTACGGCATCAGTATACCTAGCCAAACCTCTCCAGTATGCCATAGCACCAGCAAGCATGAGCTCCTTCTTTTCCCATTCAGCGAATTTTATGTAAAGTTCGGTTTGGGCCGCATCGGCGGCTTCGGCATATTCAGATAGATCATCCAAGTCCAACAGGACTATCTTGGCGTTCTTTTGGGTATATGCAGTTATACCAGTTACATGACCAGAATAGTTACTCGGTTCGATACTCATTGTACCAACATCATTGAAGGTGGTGCCTACATCTCTTAGGGTCATTGCAACCCCAAGAGAAGACGTAGGAAGCTCAGATTCGGTATCAGACCAAGGTAGCCATGAGTCTCCATTTCCATCATGAAGTCGGGTGTATTCTGATACAACAAGGATCTCGTTTTCATCTACAGGATAAGGACCATGGTCGATGAGCTTCGCCCTGGCATCACACTCATCTATGAAAGCATACAGGTCAACAGATCCAAGTGCTCTTCGAACGGATTTAGTCTGCTTTTCATTGACCGATTGTCGGTTCGCTAACAACCAGTCGATTGTATCTTGTTCAAATGCCAGATTGCGATAACCTGATTTTGCAACAGTAGGTTCTCCAGTATTGAAGTAGCTGGTAGCAAGGCGGTACCAAGTTTCCAACATCCATTTCCATTGGTCCTGCTTCTCCTCGGATTCTTGGGCGGGGTCACTACCATATTCGTTGAAAATCATTCCCATTCTGCCGAGCGACCAGTATAGCCAGCAGTAGGTGATGCTTAACGCGTGAATATCCGACAATAGTCTTTTGCTCCTTTTCGCCAGTTCTTCTGGAGAAACTTCAGAAAATACACGTTTCATCAGTTCATACTGATTGTAATAGCAATGATAACAAGACAAGCTGATATATTCTGAAATGGGGAAGAGCTTCGATTCTAAGAGACCGCGCTCAGCTAACACATTCCCAAAAACATTTGATATGTGTCGTATTAAGGAGTTTATCTTCTGGATTTTCACTATCTTTCACCTTGTAGGGAAGAGCGTATACAGGATTCTAGGGCGGTCTTTCCGAGCTATTAAACGTTATACGGGATGTTTTCTAGTGCTTCGTCAAGATTCTATTTCACCTTCGGTCTTAGTGTTTGAGCGAGAATAGCCCCATTTTCGGTCATCACTCTTTTTAGTGAATAGCAACCGAAAATCGGAAAGCCGATACTCAGGATGGTGTGCTAACAGTGAAAGAAATCGGAAAAGGCCAGATATCACTTGAAGTTCGAGCCGAAGGCGAGATACGATACATTACGTCCGTACAAGAAGTTGTAGAACTCTGGAAAGAAGGGGCGGAAGGCAAAATTGCTCTTGTCGATGATGCTGGAACAACGACGCTATCACCTGTACTTTCCAAGCTTGGTGGAGTTGTATGCACATCAGGAGGTCTTGGTTCCCACCTCGCCATAGTGACGAGAGAGTTTGACATACCTGCACTGATGGGACTTGAACTGGAAAATCCTGAGACGTTAGATAAATCACGTGTACTAATTCAACCAGATGGCGGCACATCTGGTACATTAATGTCGCTGGATTAATCGGAGTTGTTCACTGGGACATCAATACCAGACCGGAAAGAGTTGTAGGAAATTATGGAAAACAACCGTAGACGAGAAATCGGGGGGATTACGCCCATCAGCAGAATTTCCGGTTCCGATATCCAGATGCATGGAGGGAAGGCCACAAATCTCGCTCGTCTTCATGAAATCGGGGTGAATGTGCCTCGAGGGTTTTCGGTTTCATGTGAGGTGTTCACTGACGCAGTCAGCTCAAATCCAAAGGTCAAACAAATAATCAAAGCCATCAACAATTCAAAGGATCTTAATGATATACTGGCCCATACTTCTAGGCTACAGAGAATCGTTGAGAATATGGAGATTCCAAAGCAGACCCGCTCCATGATTCTCGATACATATGCGGATTTGCAAAAAAATTCCGAGCTAGAAAATCCAAGCTTTGCTGTTCGGTCTTCCGCAACTGTCGAAGATAGAAATGATTTTTCTTTTGCAGGTCAAGCCCGAAGCTTTCTCTGTGTGTCAAATCAGGTTGATGTTCTGAAATGCATCAAGGGGGTTTGGGCATCAGCTTTCACACCACAAGCTGTGTTCTATCTGCGCGACAATAGTGTACCTCTGTCTAAAGCAAAAATGGCTACAATAATTCAAGAAGTGATTCCCGCCGAAGTATCAGGCGTGATGTTCACGGTAAACGTGGTGTCTAAGAACACTGACCAGCTTGTACTGAACGCTACGTGGGGGCTTGGTGAAACTCTGGTTTCAGGGCAAGTTGTCCCTGACACGTATGTAGTTGGAAAAGAGAATCTGGAAGTAATGGAGCGAAGGCTCGGCTCCAAAAAAAGGATGAGTGTTCCCGGCATTTCTGACTCTGGTGGATATACCAAGGTTATTGAAACACCCCAAACAAAGAAGGAAGCACATTCACTGACTGATAGGGAAATAAGGAATATTGCTCAAGTAGGACTTCAGATTGAGCGGTGTTTTGGAAGAGCTCAAGATATTGAGTGGTGTCTTAAAGATAGCAACTTAGCTGTGGTGCAAAGCAGACCAATTACAACATTCTAATATTCTTGCCTCATCATGTGAAGCGATTCGCCTGGTTTGACGGTGATTGCATTCTCGGGGCAAACTTCAACACATTTCATACAACCCATGCATAGTGAAGGCCAGACAGGGGTAATCTTCCATCGCTCTGGATTATAGGGATCGGGATGCTTTTCAAGTGTAGGGTGCATCAAGAATACTGCTGGGTCACATATTCGCAGACACTTCCTGCATTCCCGTGGGTCAACATTGACCCCTTCTTCGTAGCCACATTTGTTGTAGTCAATCGTGATTTCTGTTTTCGGCATTTTCTTTCCCCCTTCAGTAGTTTCCTGCTTGGCCGGGTACCTCTTCTCTGGGCACCAGCTTCAGGGCATCAAAGTTACAGGCGTGTCTGCATACTCCACAGCCAAAGCACTTATCCAAATCAACTATGACTCGGTCTATTGAGGGTAGATATCTTAGAGCATTGAACTGGCACATCTTGACACATTGACCGCAGCCTTCACACAAGTCTGGATCGATACTGATGACGTACTCGGCCTTGTAGACTGCATTGAGGCCAAAGTCATTTCGTAGACGTAATCCACCACATTCAGGAGTCTCACAAGAGCAAATTGCATTGATGTAGGGTACTGGCTGGAACCAGACTGATGCTACATAGCCTTTCTTGTTTTGCTCTTCAAGGGCCTGGATGGCTTCCTCACGATCAAGTTGCCACTTCTCATCAACCGGAATATATCTATCAAGCTTTGGTATAATCTCACTCAAGGAACCAAAATTGATGCACACAGCATCTTTTACCCCTCGCTGCATATACCGACAGACACAGTAGTTCTTGATGATTGTCGGCGCAGCCAAGTTTCCCAGAATGTGTTGTGCATCTTCCAGAGGAATAACTTGTCCGAAGTGGCCGTCACCACGAATAGGGTTCCGGTCATGTGATTCATTGTGAATCTGCCGCTCTGCTGCTGCTCGCACAATCCGACCAATTATGGGCATCTGCATCTTGTATCCAAGTCCAACTGAATTGAAACCCATAATCTTGCGAATGAATAGCTGTTCCATGTATTTCCATTGCTCTTCGAGGTAGGGCTTCATTTGTTCGCCCAGTTTCTCAGAGTAGTTCGCGGCGTTGAGGTACCACTTTTTTCCCGCGCCGTGTTTGAAGCACCACTGGCACAATTTGATTCAGGTCTCCCTAGTAGAAAAGATAAGCCTAGCAGGGGGTTATAAGCATCCCGAGTATGTACTGCAGTGCTTCGACAGAATTCGAAGCCGCGTGGTTTACTATCAGTAGAGTAGATTCAAACCGAGGGGGACTCCAAGCGCCGTTGTGCCAACCCGATTCTTTGACTGTAGAACCACAGCATCATTGAACATACATGCCACGCCATCATGACATCGGTATCTAGGCTAATCCTGGTGTCAAACAATTGTAGTATTTCTTCAGTCAGGTCACCATGAGGGAATGCCCCAACGCCGAATATCACCGATTTGGGCGGGTTTTCTGGAATCATTGCTTTCAATCTTTCAGAGGTCATCTGCTCACCGCCTTCCTCCGCCACGATTGAAATGGAGCCATCGCCTCTAAAATCACGGAGAATTTCTTCAATGCTGGAACGTGTGATTTTCAGCAAGGGATCACCCTTTGGAGGAACCTGTCCCTTGACCAGTAGCTGCTCCATCAATCCAATGAATCGGTCATAGTTACGTGGTAAACGAACACTGGGATCCACCTCTATGACTCGCCCATCCTGTAGATGGATATGCACTGAGAGAAGCCCCTCCTTGCATAGAGGTGTTTCAAGTACTGAAAGAAGAGTGAGAAAAGTGATATCCGGCCGCCCCCGTTTTTCGTGGTTTGGTAATCTGGTCATGACTCGTCCATGATAGCTCTGATCAAGCAGAACCTCATCTGGTTTCTTCCCTCTCTTTCCAGCATAGCTTTGAACATCCTTCAGTGCTGTGAGTCTACTTGGAACGAGTTCGATCGCACTCTCCAACAGTATCAGGTGAAGCATTGTCTTTCTAGCATAGTATACATTACGAACGTTTTAAGCGATACCAAAGCATCTGCTACGTGGATTGTGAGATATTCATGGGAAGGCGAATATCTAGGGGTCAGTTGAGACGGCTTGCGAAGGCCAGAATTCAAATTCTTTGGAAGCAGGCTAAGGAGATAGCAACGGAGAGCCCCAGAGTGGCAAGGGAGTACATTAGGACGATTAAGAGAATCGCGCAAAAGGCAAGAATAAGTCTCCCAAAAGAAATTACGAGACGAATCTGTAAGGAATGTAATTCAGTCTTGATTCCTGGCAGAAATGTACGTTTTCGCATGAGAAGTAATCGTAGCACGCATCTAACGGTGACCTGTTTGCATTGTGGGTGTATCAGACGCGTTCCGGTCACAAACCAACCTTAATCAGGGCACAGGAAGCCTGATTATATGATGGTAATGAACAACCAGAAGGCACCGGACGAGTATTCAATTGGCTTGGCTTGGCAAGAACCAGCCTTACTTCAGATAGGAAAATCAGGCCTATCAGAAGGAGTTGTAAAGGAAGCAAAGAGGTTGCTGAAGAGCCACGAATACGTCAAGCTGCGGTTGCTCCGGAGTGCACGTGCACAGGTCGAATCTCAAAAAGAAATGCTCAAGGGCCTTTGTGAACGCACTGGCGCTACTCTCGTAGGTACGAGAGGTCATACAGCCCTGTTGTACAAGAGTCGAAAGTAAAAGCTTTTATTTGCACTCTAGGGTTGCGATTTCAGGCTTTTGAGTTAGCCCATCGTCCCAGCTAGGATGCGGTGCCCCTCAAATCAAATGGAGAAAGAAAAATGCCTACAGTATACGATATTCCCGCCAATGTCCTCATAGACAGACTATCTGAGGAACTTAAGTCCAAAGATGAGATTGCCCCTCCTGATTGGTCATACTATGTCAAGACAGGGGTACACAAGGAGAGAGCTCCAGATGACTCAGATTGGTGGTATACGCGATGTGCGGCTGTACTGCGGAAAGTCTACCTTGAAGGGCCTATAGGCACGGAAAAACTAAGAATCCACTTTGGCGGGAAGAAAAGAAATGGCAGCAGACCTAACAAGTTCAGGAAAGGTAGTGGTTCAATCATTAGGAATGTGCTCCAGCAGCTTGAGGAAGCAGGTTTCATTAAGACGAAGAAAGGAGAAGGACGAGTAGTGACCAGTATGGGTCATTCTTACTTGGACAAACTATCGTCGGTCATGAAGAAGGAATTGGAAAAGGCAATTCCAGAACTAGAGAACTACTAATCTTTTATGAATCATATATAAGGTGAAAACAATGAGTGATGATGAGCTTGAGGAAATTAGGCAGAAAAAACTCAATGCTCTAAAGGAGCGAGCTGCACAGGATCAGGCACGCGAAGAACAGATGGCTGAAGCTGAAGCAAAGAAACAAGCAATCCTAAGACAGATTCTCACTCCGAAAGCAAGAGAACGACTCTCCAATATCAAACTGGTCAAGCCTCAATTTGCAGAGCAGATTGAAATGCAGTTGATTCAGATTGCGAGCTCAGGTCGTCTGAAAGGCAGAATCGACGACGAGAAGCTCAAATCACTTCTCAAACAGCTCCAAGGCAAGGGAAGAGAGAGAAAAATCAAATTCAGATAAAATGATAATCAAGGTGCTTCAGAATGGCGAGAAACAAACCGCTTGGAAAGAAACTGAGAATGGCAAAAGCAATGAAGTCCAATAGCTCAGTTCCTACGTGGGTAGTCCTTAAGACGGACGGAAAAGTGCGAAGGACACCCGCTCAACGGAATTGGCGACGGACTAAACTGAAACCGTAACAGGAGTTGTAGATATTGAGTCCACCGGAAGAGACTTCAGGAGATGAAGTTCCAGAAGAACCTGAAACTGACCAAGCAGAAGAATTAGAAGAGCTGGAAGATGAAGAGCTAGAAGAAATCGAAGGTCTTGACCTAGAAGACGAAGAGATGGGTGACCTCGACGAGATTAAAGGGCTCGAAGATATTGAGGCCCCAGTTGAAGAGATTGAGGGCGAGATAGAAGAAGAGCTCGAACCAACGGAAGAAGTACTTCCGGAAGAAGAAATCATTGATGAGCGAATCTATACTGTTCCCTTGCGGAAAGTGTACTGGAGCGGTAGCAAACGAAAGAGAGCAAATAGAGCAGTCAAGGAAGTCAAACAGTTTGTTGAACGGCACATGAAGCCTGAATTCCTGCTCATTGAACAAGAAGTGAACCAGAAGATTTGGTCTCGTGGGATTGAGAAACCGCCTAGAAAAGTCAGAATTAGAGCAACGAAAGATGCGGAGAATCTTGTTCGAGTGTATCTTGCAGAGGGGTAGTCCAAGATGATCGCCCGGCTAAATTTTGAGGGCGATCCTAACGTCGGTGCTTTTGGAATAAGCACAGACAGAATGGTCTTCACATCACCAAATATGTCGCCCAAGTCAATGGATGCCATTGAGCGTATTTTCAACTTACCACTAATTCAGTCAACTGTAGCCACGATTGACGCTGTTGGGCTCGTAACAGCTGCGAATTCGTCTGGTATTCTGGTTCCCTATACTATTACAGACGAAGAGATGCAGACAATCAGAGAGGCTACAGACCTTCCTGTGGAATGGATTGACAGCAAGATTACAGCTTTGGGTAATGTCATTCTCTGTAATGACAAGGGTGCACTTTGTCACCCTCAGTTTCATGATTCAACAAGAAAAAGAATGGAAGATGTGCTGGATGTGGAAGTAGTAGCAGGAAAAACTGCTGGTCTTCCCATAGTTGGAGCTACCACTACCGCAACGAATGTTGGGGCGGTGACACACCCGCTGGCCACAGAATCAGAGATTCAGCAAATATCCGAGATATTAAAAGTGCATGTTGAAGTAGCGACGGTAAACAGAGGGAGCCCTTATACCAGTCTAGGTGTAGTAGCTAACTCTGACGGCATGATTACAGGCTCTGATACAACTGGTGTCGAACTGGCTCATTTGAGTCAGGTATTAGGTTTCGTATAGCATAGAACAAGGTGATTCTAATGAGTCCGAAAATTTGGCGTGCAAAAGGAAAATACAACAAGAAAGGCAGGACATTTCGCTTTGAGAAAGAAGTGATAGCCCCAAAACCGTCTCACGTAGAGGAGAAAATTCTCTCCGAGGTGGGTAGCCGACACAGGGTGAAAAGAAGAAACATCGAATTTGCGGAAATAGAAGAGATAGAATCTGAAGAAGTCACCGATCTGGAGATTCGTAGGATACTAGGAATCGAGAGTGAATTCGAATGAGTCAAGAAAAGCAAGAACAACTGCAACAGCTATATGCCCAACAGCAAATGGCCGAGTCGAACGCCAATGCACTACAAGAGCGTATAGAGCTGCTTCAGGCGTATCTACAGAACTACAGAGCGGGTCTTGAAGTCCTCAAGAAGATTGAAGACAAGGATGCTGGCGAGGATATGTTGATGAACATAGGAGGGAACATATTTGTAAGAGCTCGCTTGCTGGATGCTGAAACTGTAATACGTGATGTCGGAAGCGGTGTTCGAATAGAGCAAGATGCCCAAGAAGCAAAGGCATCGGTAGAAGATTCATTGTCCCAATTGGAAGAGCGAGCTGGTTCCCTATCCGCTCAATATGAGAAGCTAGTCACACAGGCAGAGGCACTCAACGTTCAGATTCGACAACTGGTTGCTCAGATGCAGCAACTGGAGGAATAGATGTTTGTTTGACAATCTCCGCAGCGCAATTGATACTGCAGTTACCAAGGCCACCACAAGAGAACTGAATGAGGAGAATCTCTCTGATGTGGTTTGGGAATTGCAGCTAGTACTTATACAGAATGATGTTGCGGTGGAAGTTGCTGAACGTATATGTGAGTTAACAAAACAAAAATTACTGGGCAAAAGAACTGGAAGACTCGAGAATCTTACCAAGCTATTTCAGAAAGCGGTTTATGATTCTGTTCTTGAAGTACTTGAACCTGAGGAGCCATTGGACATCTTAGAATTCGCAAAAGAACGCAAGGAGCAGGGAGAAAGCACAACAATTCTTTTCGTTGGTGTGAATGGCACAGGCAAAACAACAACATTAGCAAAAATGGCTCACGTCTTCAAAGGTTATGATTTCTCCGTTGTTATTGCAGCAGCCGACACATTTCGTGCTGGCAGCATAGAACAACTCCAACGGCATGCTGATCGACTAGGTGTGAGAGTGATAAAGCAGGATTATGGAAGTGACGCTGCAGCCATTGCATATGACGCCGTTGCACATGCCAAAGCAAAAGGTCTTGATGTGGTATTGATAGATACTGCGGGGCGAATGCAGAGCAACAAGAACCTGCTTGAAGAGATGAAAAAGATAGCAAGAGTTTCAGAACCAGATTTGAAACTTTTTGTGGGTGATGCCCTTGCAGGAAATGATGCAGCATCCCAGGCTAAGGAGTTCCACAAGGCCATCGGAATTGATGGAGCTATTCTAACAAAGATTGATGCTGATCCCTCCGGGGGTGCCGCATTATCCATTACATACATTACCGGGAAACCAATCGTATATGTCGGTATTGGGCAGGGATACAAAGACCTCAGGAAATTCAATCCGGAATGGTTTGCTGAGAGACTTGTAGGTTAACAAATGACACTACCTTCCCCCATCGTCATCCCGGGTCAACACTCCCGATGACAGTGGAAGGAAACCCGGATTGTAAGAGGTATCCTATTCCAGCGAACACAGACAAAGCCCCTGCTAACTCAAGGGCGTATTGGATAGCCTTGAAATCGGCGACCTTGGCAGAGGAAGGATGGACACAGAAGTTTCACGCAGTTTGCTGAACTGTATGAAACGGGTTATCAAGACACTCATCTTTCTGATGAAGAGAACAGAAAATGACGATGTGAACATGTTTATTTATTCTTGAGAATTCATTTCGGTTAGACGCATTTAGTTTAGAGGGAATAACCGTGAGTCTGAAAGGAAGACATTTTGTTGATTTGTACAACTGGCAGCGAAACGATCTTAGAAAAATACTCGACAAGAGCTATGAATTGAAAGAGAAGCTCAAGAAAGGAGAGCCCCATCCGATTCTTAAGGGATCTAGTCTCGCGATGGTTTTTATGAAGTCAAGTACGCGCACTCGCACTTCGTTCGAAGTGGGCATGACTCAGCTCGGTGGCCACGCCCTATATCTGGGCAAGAGTGGAACACAGCTAGCACGCGGGGAGACAATTGGTGATACAGCAAAAGTGCTGAGCAGATATTGTGAAGGTATTATGGCCCGTGTATACGCACACAGCGAGATTACAGGACTTGCCGAGCATAGCACGGTTCCCGTGATAAACGGTCTGACTGACTTCCTTCACCCATGCCAAATTACTGCCGATTTGTTCACAATAGAAGAGAACAAAGGCGAGCTGGAAGGGTTGAAGATTACGTATGTTGGCGATTCGAATAACGTCAGTAATTCCATCATGCAGGGCTGTACCATTATGGGAATGGACGTTACCATCGGATCCCCCAAGGGTCATACCCCAGAAAAAGAGATAATGAAGCGAGCAGAGGAGCTCAGCGAGAAACATGGTACAGATCTTAAGATTGTCAATGACCCTGTTGAGGCGGTAAAGGACGCTGATATCATCTATACTGATACCTTCTTTAGCATGGGGGAGGATAGAACGAAGGAAGAAACAGAGAGACTGATGCCATTCCAGATCAATAAGGATTTGGTGAGTCATGCTAAGCCAGACGTGATTGTTATGCATTGCTTGCCAGCCCATCGTGAGGAAGAAATCACAAGTGAGGTAATGGATGGACCACACTCTGTTGTTTTCGATCAAGCAGAAAACCGACTGCACGCTCAGAAAGCGATTCTCGCATTGTTGATGTGAGAGGCGGGATATTTGGGTGTAGAGACTGTATCCATTGGCCGGGTCAATATTGACCTCATGATGGATATCGACGAGCTCCCAAAAGATGCACAGCATACGATGGCGAAGTCCAGCAGTGTATCTATTGGGGGGTCAGCTGCGAACTTCGCGGTGCACTCTGCTCGTCTGGGAGTGAAGACCAAACTAATTGCATGCGTTGGAGATGATTTCTACGGCCGAGATGCAGTCAAGACAATCTCTGAGAACGGGGTTGACACTAGCATGGTTCAGTCCATTGCGGGTCAATCCACTGGTCTCTTTTTTCTTGTAAGAAAGGATAAACAAGCAAGCTTTGTAATTGCAGAAGCAGGGGCCAACCAACATCTCGAAGAAATCACCCTAAAAAGGAAAAAGGTTGCAACTGCTAGGACTATTCACATTGCTGGTGGTTTTCCAAATATCATATCGGAGGCCGCCAGAATAGCGACTTCAGAAGGAATTGTGCTATCATTAGACCCCGGACGTGAAGCCGGGAATATTGATTTCTCGACTGTCTTGCCGTATGTAGATCTTCTTTTTCTGAATGATGAGGAGCTCAGTAGATACTTCAATGTGGAACTCACAGAAACAAATCTCAAGAAGCTTGGCAAGGAGCTGCCGGGTATAGTCATACTCAAACGAGGGAAAGATGGTACAATGGCGACAGACGGATTCGATATCTATAGCTCAAGAGCATTTGAAGTCTCAGTAACAGATACGCTCGGTGCTGGAGACTCGTTTGCAGCGGGATTCATAACGGCTTGGACCAGATCTGAGGATATCGAACTGGCTTTACACATGGGCAATGCAGTAGCTGCATTGACAATCAAGGAACCTGGTGCACAGAATGGACCAACCCTGAAACAGACATACGAACTGCTTTCTCAGTATGGAATCAACATGGATTCAATTCTACGAACTTTCAGATAATTTGTAGATGGAACTGGTCACATGGGTATAATACCCGGAGAATATTCTGGTTTTTGTTTCAATGACATCTGGATATTAACAGTCCGAAATAGGTGACATTGATGCATCCGCTTGTTGAAGGAGTTTTAAACGAATCGCCGAATAGCGAAGACCCTAGAAGAACGAGGGGCAAGAGAACACATGTTCAATCTTCCACCAGTGACGATGAGCTTGCAGAATTACTCGAAACAGCCAGTGCAAGAATTCTCGTAGTTGGTGTTGGTGGAGCAGGCAACAATGCAGTCACTAGATTGATGGAAGTAGGAGTGGAAGGGGCTGAGACTATGGCCGTTAACACAGATGCCCAAGACCTTTACTTCTCAAATTCCCATCACAAGCTACTATTAGGAAAGGAAACCTGCGGAGGGTTGGGTGCAGGAAATGATCCCGATCTAGGTGAGGCAGCCGCTGTTGAAACATATGATGTAATGCAGGAGGTCATTGGCGGGGATTTAGTTTTCATAACTGCGGGCATGGGTGGCGGGACTGGAACGGGTGCAGCTCCTCATATTGCTAAAGCTGCGAAAGAAAACGGAGCATTAACTGTCGCCATTGTATGTTTGCCCTTTGAAGTAGAAGGAAGAACACGAAAGAAGAATGCCCAACGCGGACTCAATGATCTAATGGAACATGTAGACACCCTGATAGCAATACCAAACGAGAAGCTTTTGGAGATTGCACCTGATTTGTCATTACCTGAGGCGTTCATGGTTGCTGATGAGATTCTTGTTAGGGCGGTGAAAGGGATAGCTGAGCTCATATCTAGGCCCGGGCTTGTCAACCTCGATTTCGCTGATGTTCGCACAACCATGAAGAATGGAGGAGTCTCGATAATCGCTTTAGGTGAAGGCGAAGGAGAAGATAGAGCAGACGAAGCCGTCTTCAATGCATTGCGCAATCCATTGATAGATGTGTCAATAGAGAATGCAAGAAATATACTGATCAATGTGAGTGGAAGTACCGATCTCCAGCTACAGGAAGCAAAACATGTTGTGGAACTGATAACTGAGCAGGTTAATCCAAATGCTGAAGTTATCTATGGTGCGCTTATCCAGCCTGAAATGGAGAATAAGCTGCGAGTCACCGTAATCGCCTCTGGCGTCAAATCTCCATGGATTATTAATTCACGTTCTGAACCAGTAACGCCGCTAGCTGAAGACCTGAAAGGTGACTTAGACCTTCCAAGAATAGAGTAACCTCGTACTGTATACTCAGAAAGCATTAAAAGAGAATCTTGATTGGCAACGATGAAGGTCACCGACCGAGAGGTAATTGCTAACAGCGACGTGAATAAAGATGGGTATAGCAGATTTCATTCGTGAAGCGCGACGAATCTTGAAGCTATCTACGAAGCCATCTAAGGACGAAATGTGGTTGAGTGCGAGAATCAGTCTGCTAGCCATGGTTCTCGTAGGTTTCTTAGCCTTCATAATCCAAACCTTGATGGCAATCGTAACTCAAAACTGGCAATAATCCGACTAAGAGGTATTAATCCACCAACCTTGGAGGTTTTGTATATGCAGTCCACTGGCAATATCTACGCAGTACGAACTACAATTGGGCAGGAGAAGAGTGTTGCGGATCTAATCACTACTGCCGTAACCAGTGCAAAGGATATCTGGGTATGCCCATTCTGCAAAAGGGAATTTGATTCAAAGAAAGAGGCAGGAGAGCATATACAGGAATGCGACCAGGCGGAAGGAGAAAGCACTCCTAAGCTGGTGTCAGAGAATAAACTACAAGGACGGGTTAAAGCGGTTCTAGTTCCGGGCACTCTGAGGGGTTATATTTTCCTTGAAACAATGGAGTTCAGAGATGTAGAATTGGCAATTCAGGGGATTCCCCACGTACGAGGGCGTGTCGGTGGAAAGGTAACATTGGAAGAAATTGACAAGTTCCTTGTACCCCCACCTGCTGCAGAAGGAATTTCAGTAGGGGACCTTGTTGAGATTATTTCTGGAGCGTTCAAGGGGGAACGGGCTAAGGTAGTGAGAGTAGAATCAGCAAAAGGAGAACTTATTCTAGAATTGCTTGATAGCCCACATACAATCCCGATAAGAGTTCATGCAGACTTCGCCAAGCTTGTTGAAAAAGCAGAACCAGAAGAAACCGAGGAAGAGGAAGAAGAGGGTGGATTCTGGGCGCGCTGAATCTTACAAAATCCTAAAAAATCAGCATGTCAAGATGTAAAACCTTTGTGAAATCTCCCTGAAGCCCTACAATTTTTCTGAACCAAGAAAAGCCTTGAATAATCAAGATTGAGTATTTGAATTCATTCTGGGAAAGATTGGTGTCATCTATCTTCTCAAATAAGAAATCATCATAGCAAAATGATATTTTCTTCATCTATTGGAGAAGTCATCCTAAGTCATTGATTCCGGACTGGTGCGGCGAAGCTCCATGTCCAAATGAACCTTCTCGGCGGCGGTGACAAAGCTGGGTCAGATGATTATGACCCCGCAGGGGTAAGAACTGTGGAAGGATTTCCTCTCACCGGGAGTGTTGACCCGGGATGATGATAAGCAGACAAAGCCTAGACCGTGCGAAGAACCCATTGGGATAAACATGGACAAAACCTCTGCCAACTGAAGGGCCGAAAGGGGCGGTGAGGCTGGCAGGGGCAGGGTGGAACATAGAAGATTCAAACAGGTTGAGTTTGCTGAACTGTAAGAAGCGGGTTATACTAGTCCACAATGCTTAAAACCTGACTACGAGTCAACCACATTGTAGCTCCTTAATCGGACATGAACGCTTTGACGTCATGTCTGGGGTGATGAAAAGTGACAACTGATGCAGTAGACCTTGTCAAGTGTGAATCTGATTTTCATTGGCAGGTCGAACAATTTCTCAGACAAATTTGTCTGAACCTACAACTGCATATGGAGTTGTGTTTGAAATGAGTGAAGCGAACAAGATAACTGTGGATGCCATGGTGGAAGGCGGTAAGGCGTCTGGTGGGCCTCCAATAGGTCCCGCTTTAGGTCCAACTGGTGTTAATATATACCAAGTAGTGCAAGAAATCAATGAGGTTACTGAACCATACAAAGGCCTAAAGGTACCTGTCACCATTATCGTTGATCCATCTTCCAAGGAATTCGAAGTCGAGGTGGGTACACCTCCAACAAGTGCACTCATACTCAAGCAAGTAGGTGCACCACAAGGTTCTGGCGAACCGAACCTCACAAAAGTTGGAGACATAAGCCTTGAGCAGCTGAAGGAAGTTGCAAAGGGTAAGGCCAAAGATTTGACTGCACTAGATATGAAATCTGCTGTTCTAACTGTAGCGGGCACCTGTGTGTCAATGGGAGTCACAATTGAAGGGAAGGATCCCAAAGTCTTCCAAGAAGAAGTGGCCAGTGGTGAGTGGGATGAGCAGCTTGATGAGCCATTTAGGGAGGAGTAGATGGTGGCATACGAATTTAATGATATACAAGAAGCTGTATCTGAGGCCAGAGAGAAAGGAATAGCACGAGGAATAAACTTCGAACAGAGTTTTGATACTGCTGTTAACTTCCGGACAAAAGAAATTGATATGTCTGACCCGGAAAACCGCTTTAACGAAGAATTGATTCTTCCGAATGAATTGTATCCCCCGTCAAAGGTATGTGCCTTTGGTGACGGAGAATTTGCTGAAAACGCAAAAGCGGCAGGTGTATCCAAAGTCATTTCCAAAGAAGAAATAGCAGAAATAGGGGAAGACAAGAGCAGGCAGAAATCAGTAGTGAAGGAATATGATTTCTTCATTGCTGCACGCGAGGCGATGCCGCTTGTTGGTAGATATTTGGGACAATTACTAGGTCCTAGAGGCAAAATGCCCAAACCCTATCCACCGGAAGCTAATCTTGGTGGTGTAGTTGAGCAGTATCAAAGAACTGTCAGAATTAGAATGAGAAACACACCAACATTTCATGTTAAAGTCGGTCACGAACGGATGAGTGACGAGCAGATAGCTGAAAACACTGATGCAGTAATCGACTTTGTACGGGATAAGGGGCTATCTCGGAGAGTTGAAAGCGTCTATGTGAAGACAACCATGGGCCCAGCAATCGAAGTACCACGATAAGGGGTGAGATGCATGACAGTATATGAACACAAGGTTCCACAATGGAAGAAGGACATGGTAAAGAAACTCAGTGACATGATTGAAGATAGCGAGATGGTTGGTCTTGTCAATGTTGAAGGCGTTGGTGCCAAGCAAATGCATGGTATCCGAGAAAGCCTTAGAGGCTCAGCCGTTATCAAAATGGCACGAAATACCCTTATGAAAAGGGCCATCGAAAAGGTGGACAAGGAGGGTATTCAGAAACTTGAGAATCATGTAAAAGGACCAGTTGCTTTTGTCTTTAGCGATCAGAATCCCTTTAAGCTCAGTCAATTCTTGAGAGAAAATAAAGCTGCAGCACCAGCAAAGGGTGGTCAGGTTACACCAAAAGACATCATTGTCCCATCAATGAATACTGGAGTTGCACCCGGTCCCTTTATCAGTGAGCTAGCAGCCCTCGACATCCCCTCGCGTGTAAAAGGTGGCGTTATTCATATCACCGAAGAAACCGTTGCGGTTGAAGCAGGGAAAATCGTATCCAATGCCATGGCACAGATGCTCGGAAGACTGGGCATAGAACCTATGGAATTGCAGTTGAAACTTATTGCAGCGTATGCCGATGGCGCACTTCTGATCGAGAACGACCTTGAAACTGACCTTCAAGACCTATTCAAGGAAGTCATCATTGGTCACCAGTACGCAGTCAATCTGTCAATCAATGCAGGCTATCCCACAGCTGACACTATTCCGATGGTCATAGCTAAGGCTGATAGAGAGGCCAAGAGCCTAGCTCTAAGCACCGGTTTTGTGGTGCCAGACATGATGGGTGACTTTCTTGCAAAGGCCAACGCAGAATCACTAGCATTAGCAAAGCAGATTGCTGATGAGAATCCTGACGCAATACCCTCAGAACTCATTGATGAGATCAGTTCTGTTCCAACTGCATCTCCGGCACAGCAAGCTCAGGCAAAACCAGAGGTTGATGGGAGCGATGACGAAGAGGATGAGGATGATGAAGTAGAGGCAACCGAAGGCCTAGGAACAATGTTCGGATAAGAGAATAATTTAGAGAGGTATCAAGAGATGGAATATGTATACGCAGCACTACTGCTTCATAAAGCAGGCAAAGAGATTGAATCAGATAATATGGAGGCTGTCCTTAAGGCGGCTGATATAGAGGCTGAACCGGGCAGGATTAAGGCCCTGATTGCCGCTCTCGATGGTGTCGATATTGACGATGCCCTGAAGAGTGCAGCAATGCCAGCTGCACCCGCAGCTACCGCAGGAGAAGGACCTGCTGAAGAGCCTGCTGAGGAAGAGGAAGAAGAGGAAGAAGAAGAGGAAGATGAAGCTACCGAGGGATTGGGCAGCCTATTTGGATAGAAAAGCCCCGGCAGTTCGTCTCCTTCATGATTTCAAAGGGCAGAAACCGCAAGATTTCTGCCCCGCACTCTAAGTTTTTCCTAAGCAATTCTTAAACAAGGCAAAGTAGATGAATGGAATACTGAATACTTCTGAGCAAGTCGTTTAGATGCACCATTGGATGAGACAAGAATTGCAGATTGTATACCACCCAGACATGCAGAAATCTTATGACAGGACACCAGCAGGTGCACCTGGAAGACTAGACACAACAATAGAAATTCTCAAGAGCAGCACTGAATATGAATTTGTAGAACCTGAGCCTGCAACGAAGGAGCAAATTTTACGCGCACACGCTAAATCTCATGTTAATAGTGTCTCAGAAGAGGATTATGGTTCCTCTATTGCGGAAGTTTATCGATTAGCGACTTTAGCTGCTGGAGGAGCAATAAGAGCTGCACATATTGCCGCTGAAGGAATCCCTTCATTCGCTCTTGTTAGGCCGCCTGGACATCATGCTTCAAGACGGGGGTATTGGGGTTTCTGTTATTTCAACAATGTAGCAATTTCGCTGCTAGATTTGCGAGCGGAGAAAATCATAGAATCAGCATTTATTCTCGACTTCGATTTGCACACTGGCGACGGCACTATCAATATTTTAGGTGCTGATGACAACTTTGTAATCCACAATCCCAGCAGCAAAGGAGACGAAGCGTATCTATCCGAGATCGAAGATATGCTTGCCAACAGTCCACCAGTAGATGTTATCGTTGCGTCAGCTGGTTTCGATCAGTACAAAGAGGGGTGGGGTGGGAATCTCTCAACCGAAGCGTTTCGTGAAATCGGGAGAATCATTAGTACTTATGCCAAGAAAAGATGTGATGGACGGAGATACGGAGTTCTCGAAGGGGGGTACAACCATGCGGACCTTGGACTCAACATTGACGCGTTCTGCAGAGGATTGATGAGAAACTAGAATCATTTCAGGTTGTATCTACTAACCTAGTTGACTGTAAGAACCGATTTCACGACCTTAAATTTGGTATCAACATATCTAAATCTGTGAGATACGATGCATTTCCCAATGTTAAGCCCGCTTACAAATTTCGCCAAGATGATTATGACGTATTTTGCTGAAATATGGGATTTTCTGATTCTTATCGGGTACTCATCGGCGGTCATAGTTGTTCTTACAGGAGCCATATTATGGTTTACAGAGGTGAACCAGAAACGTGGAAAGGGCCTCGTCTTTGGAGGGGTTGTGCTAGCCATTGTTGTTCAATACTTTGTTACCTATCCACCGTCGTTCATTGTACAATGAATTCGCTGAATTCCCATCCTTCAAATGTCACAGGCGTGTGCTTCCTAAAGCACAGAATGAGTGAAGACAATCCTGCCGTGGAACAGTGTTGGACAGTCCAATGACTAAGCGGAAAGCTTTATGACGATATGGAGTTCAGGCAGGAAGTGTATGGGCCGGTTGCCTAGCCCGGATAGGGCACCAGCCTTCTAGACGCCAACTCATTGGCTTGAAGAAAGTTGGACTTCGAGGGTTCAAGTCCCTCCCGGCCCGCCACTTCTATCATAACGAGATTTGATTACTTCGTAGCCGAGTCTATACGTCTTTAAGATTCGCAAGCATCAGTTGAGAGTGAGTCAATCAACCATACAGGCATCTCCATATCTACAGATTCTCTGATTGCCCAATGGTTCTTAGACCCAGATGCAATCTTGAGTCGAGCAGCTCTCTTTGTACCGATGCCGGGAATAGCGCTCCACTGGCGTAGGCTCATCTTTTCGGGCCTGATAGGGTATGGAAGAACAGTTAGGCTTCTCGGACCATGGTCGACGACTACGAGGTCCATTCGAGTATCATGATGTCTTCCATTTGGCATATGACATAACAAGGGGTAAGTTCCAAGAGTTCTTAATAGTACATTTTTCCCCCGTTGAGTCTCCACAAACGCAGAATGGATAACTGTACCTTGTGGAGCAACACGCTTTATCATAGGAAGGTCAATATTTTCGCGAACCTTTCTTTTGTGACGGTAGAATTCGTGTTGATCAAGTTTGCTTTTATCCATACCAGATGCCCGAGTGCCAGGAATCTGAATGACTTGACGAATATTGATTCTTCGGAGCACTAGCCCTTCCTGTAAGATTCTAAGCAGATAGTCCATATTGTACTCGATTGTTTGGGTTCTCTCACCAGGAAGTCCATACAGAAGGTTGATTCCGGGCAAAAGATGGGGCAAACCACGGCCCATTCGCTTAGCACCAACTTCATTGAGTATCCGGACAGCTTCGATAATCTCATCGCCTGAAGCTTTGAGATTGTTTTCCTTGACCACCCGTGGATCAAATGATTCTACTCCAAAAGCAGCTACATCCCCTGGTGTATGATGCTTCACTATTGTCTTTGCGATACTTCTACTCTCTTCAGGATGATGAGCTATAGTTCCGGGGTTGATATTGTCCACATGAAGTACCTCCAAAGTTGGTGCTACTGAACGGATTCCAGAAAATAGACGTTCAATCGTATCTGGGGAAGGTTTTGGAAATTCCTCCACTGACATTTCCTGTGATCCGTATGTGAAGAGGTCTGGTTGATTGCCTATACGAAAAGCCCGAATACCTTGCTGATATAGAGACTCGATTTCTTGCAGTATTGCATCTACTGACCGTTGCTTGGGAGATCCTTGCAATGGTTCAACGCAAAAGGAACAGCCACCACTTAGGTATCGAGGGCAACCAGAATATGTTTCAATTTCACATATGAGGTGTTTCTGCGGATAACCGGGATGTTGAGTTACGATGTGTGTGCCCCTTATTACGGATTCTTCAAATTTTTCATAGTCCTCTCTCTTTCGAGTGGGGTCTAGCTCTTTTGGATGAGTATTCTCCGTTAGATACTCATCCAAGACTGCTCCAGCATCACCATCAACAATAGAATCAAATGGTGGAGAAAGAACATCAGGGTGGAGGGCCTGCTTTCCACCTTCTAGGCCACATCCAAATCTAGCCCAAGGACCAACTAATATCTTCGCTATGTTCGATATAAGTCCTGCAGAGAAGATTTCTTGAGCTTCTCGTACCGAGATTGGATTCCCTCCAAGATACTTGCCTGGAACTATCATCCCAGCGATGAGAACAAGAAGGTCAGCTGACGTCCAAGCCTCAATAGACGCTGCAGGGTTCTTCCGTACGGCGTCAATTGTTTGATAGATAATTTCAGCATGAGGTAATCGAGTCCAGATTGATCCTGCTACATATCGTGGATACGTAGCCAGATAGGGTGGAACACCCAAGCACGTTGGCTCATCGACATAACCATCAATGATGAAAACACGCTCCAGCCATTTCACCCCTTCTTAAGAACATCATAGCCCTTTGCTGGAATTACTGTTTCAGTGGAATCGCTCATATATCTGACTCCAGATCCTTCTCTCACTTTTCCTATAGGTAGTAGTTTTGTCCCTTCGCGTTCTGCAATTGCTACAGCATCATCCCACTGGTCCGGTAAGACTGTAAGTACCAAACTGAATTCTTCTCCGCCTTGCATGACCAACTCCATGACATCAAGGTCATGGCTCTCAGCGAATCCCTCCACACCAGCAGCAACAGGCAATCGGTCTATCAAAAAGAGATTGCCGCTGTGTTGTGCCATGGTATTCAAGGTGATACCAAGACCATCACTGCTATCCATTGAAGAGGTTACTAAGGAATCCTTCGATAGTTCTGAGATGATACGCGGATGAATACTGGGTTTGTATGCTGCCTTGATGGCTCTGTTCCTCAGGTTCTCTTCTGCGGAATAACCATCAATCAGAACTTTGAATGCCACCGAACTTAGACCGAAAGTATCAGTAACCGTAATGATGTCCCCTAGTTGCGCGCCACGTCGTTTCACAATATCTGCTGGTGATGCCGTTCCAATGCCAACACCTGTCAGAATAATCTCCTTCGAGTGCCCCAAATCACCTCCAAGAAATGGTACATCAGACTTGAGACAATACTGTGAGAAACCACGAATACACTCGTAAATGGATTCAGTCTCGGAATCTTCGCCAATACATGCTGATAGTAGCATACCCTGAGGAGAGGCACCTTTTGCAGCTAAATCACTAAGTGTCATGACCGCTGTTTTTCGTCCAGCTTGTGCATAGCTCATCCCAGGAAGCTTGTCTGTACTTGTCACAAAGGTGTCTACATTGATGACTATGCTCTCCTTCTCGTTCAAGGGAATATCAGATGCATCATCATCGAAGCCAAGACGCGACCCGGGTATCTTTCGAACAAGATGTTTGATGTTTGACAAGAATTCCCGTTCGCCTATATCCTCATTTTCCATCGCTGCACTCCATGAATGGCTCCCTGAAGTCTAATGATAAATGTTTATAACCATACTAAGGAGAGTCGCCATTAGACGGGCCTCGGTGGCCAAGTGGTTGAAGGCGTCTGCTTCGTAAGCAGAAAACCGCGGGTTCGAATTCCATAACAGTATCCGTGTGGACGAAACTCCCGCCCGGGGCTCCATCAACTTCTATTTCTATACATCATCCAATATACATTTCATAGATATTATCAGTGTAAATCCCCATGTATTAAGAAGTAGGAGGTGAATAAATTTGAGTGATACTAAATGTAAGAAACAGAAGAAGAGACGCGATTTCCCGCCGCTTGAATGGTTTGTAGCTATCACGAGATAGTTGAGCACGGCGTTAGGTTAACCCAGTTTGTTGTGTACAGGCGAAGGTTCTCTTCGCTCCTTGTGGGTTTTTCCCCCATTCATCCTGTTACTATTTTTCAAGATTATTGTCATCCCGAAAAGGTAAAAAGTGTCACTTGCCCCGCTAGGCCTGCGACCCTACTAAGAGTATATGCGGAGGTTACCAAGCCAGGCCAAAGGTGCTAGGTTGAGGGCCTAGTCTCGTAGGAGTTCGCGAGTTCAAATCTCGCCCTCCGCACCATATTACTTCTACTGAAGTTTACCTAGCAGGTGTTTCATAACCATGACAAGCTATAAAGGGAGTTTTCATGGCTCTCCAGCATAAGCGGAGTATAGGAAGATGAAAGCTCCACAGATTGGAATAGTCGGCGCCGGTAATATGGGTCAGATTCATGCAAGAGTCCTACATAACGTGCGCGCCCTCGCCGGAATCGCAGACATCGACATAGAAAAGGCAACGCTGATTGCCAACAAATATGGGGTCGACGCGTTCGATAGCTATCAAGCAATGATAGAGGGCAAACAGATCGACGGAGTGATAATTTCAACACCAACCTCTACTCATGCTGAGATAGCACAGTCCATTGCTGAAGAATATGATGCTATCAGAGGTCTTCTCATTGAAAAGCCGCTTGCGAGTACACTTGAAGATGCCAAGAGAGTAGCAAGTGTTCTGAAAGCAAAAGGGATAGGCGTGGTGGTTTCACATTCCGAAATCTACAATCCTGTGGTTGATAGAGCACTCAATCTAATCAACAATGGTACCATTGGTGATCCCAGAACTATCATTCATGACCGAAGAGGGTATGTCCAAACCAGTAGGATTCCTTCACTTGGGGATGTCTTTCAGGATATTGGCGTGCATGATTTCGACATAATGGCGCGGATTAGTCACGGCAAGGGAACACTATATGCCCAAGGGCACAAAAAGGAAGGAGTGTTCAATTCTGCGACGATTATGGTACGATTTGAGAATGGCACCGAGCATGTGTTCCACCTTTCACGTCAGTATGCTGGAAGACGGCGAAGCATGGATGCTTCAGGGGGGAAAGGAAACCTGATTCTGGATCTTTTCGGTCAAATAATCAAGTTACAGGATCTTGACCAAGAACCATCAGCCGATAGTCAGACAATTCATCTACCAGAAAGGGGAGCAACAATAAAGGTCTATGGCGAACCAGTCCAAGAGGTCATAAACGATTTTCTCAACAGTATCGAAACTGGGAGAGCACCGCGAGTCGGCCTTGACGATGGAGTTGCAGCCCTCAAAATTGTAGAAGCTGCTAGAGAGAGTGCAAATACTGGTAATATTGTCGATGTCAATATTGAGCCTAGGTGACGACCGTTCCCGAAAGGTATGTCCTGTGAGCTTCGGTAATCTTCACCTTCACCGTTTGGCCTATGGATATACTCTCATTATGTATAATAACGGGTACATAGGAGGGGTTACGAGCCATCAGACCACCTTTTGACCCATGTTGGGTTACAAGAACTGGACCAATCCAATCTACCCATCTTCGATTACTAGCGGAGTTCAGCTTTATTACAAGATTCGTTAGCTTTCTGCTTCTCTGTTTTTTTACCTGAGTATCTACTTTGTGTGTGGATTTTGATGCCTCGGTATTGGGACGATCTCCATATTTCGAGATATTAACTAGAGTAGGTGTGTATTCCTTGAGGGTAGCCAATGTCTGATGAAAATCACTCTCTGTTTCACCAGGAAATCCAGCAATTACATCAGTAGCAATGGTTGCCTGTGGAATCGTCTTGCGAATACATTCTACAGCATTCCCCCACTCCTCGACAGTATAATGACGGTTCATTTTTGATAGTACATCGTTACTGCCCGATTGGAGGGGAATATGAAAGAAGTTGAAGTAATGATTTGAAGCCATCACTCTCACCATGTCATCCAAGAAGGGCGAGACCAAATTTGGGTTGAACATCCCTACTCGGAAACGGTGATGTCCACTTAAGGTATCGAGCTTCTGCAATAGACGAAGAAGATTTGTTCCTCGGTCATGTCCGTAAACGCCCGAGTCTTGAGAGGTTAGCCGAATCTCGCTATAGCCGCTCTTAATACACTGTTTTGCCAGTTCCATGATTCTGTCGATACTGTAGCTACGAACTCCGCCTCTGGCAAATCTGACCGCACAATATGCACAGTTACCGAGGCAACCTTCACAAATGGGGATAGTGCAGATAACGGAGTGAGGGGGAGGTCTCAATGAGTCTATCTTGGGGCCGCCCCCAGGTTCACTCATCCTGATGATAGCACTTTCACCAGCCATAATTGCTCGCAAGGAGGCAGGAATGGAATAGATGGATTGTGGAGTATGAATTGCTGCAAAATTTGGAATGGCTCGCTTGATTCTGTCTAGTGAGATTTTAGGAAGACAACCCGCCACAATTACAGGTTTGCCTATGTGAGAAAGCTCTTTCAGCCGATGAATAATGCGATCCTCTGTTGGTTCCTTAACTCCACATGTGTTGACGATTATCACTTCAGCATCTTCTTGATTGAAGACTTGTTCTGCACCTTCCCTGTTAATCACACCGGCCATGATATCCGAATCAGCGTCATTGAGTGAGCAGCCGTAAGTCTCGATGTAGTAGCTTACATCCAGCTGTAATCACCTCCGCCCCCTTGAATGTGAGGTAGCAGTACGATTTCATCTCCGTCGCTGAGCTTTGTACTCTCCCCCTGAATGCTGCTCATGCTTGTCTTGTTGAGCATCAGAATAAGATTGCCTCTGATTTTTCCCTCATTTTTCACTAGATTCCGTACTTCCGCGTCGCTTTCTTCTAGAACTTTGTCTAAAGCATCTCCAACGGTTGCTCCTTCATCCAATTTTAGAATAACTTCACTCTTTCCCATTTTTCTTCTGAGGGTCCCGAGGGGCTTGAATCGAACCTGCATATAATCAGAGAGAGCTTGGCGTGATGAGTTATTCAGCCTTTTGATAGTGTCGAATCATTTCTTCCACCAGATTATCAACCACATGGATAATCTGGTTGATTTCAGCCTTTGTTGCATTGTCATAATGGATGCCAGCTGTTACAATGACTGGTGCACGCAAAGATTCGGTAATTCTCTCAGCTGCAGAATTTGCAACAATGTAGTCCTTGTGGCCGGGGAGAGCCAAAGTATTGACGCTCGTTGTTGAGGTCTCATGATAGTGGCTTTGGGTTTGGTATGCCACAGCTATCCCCCCAATATGATGTTGGTTTCCACCATATATAGTAGTCAGATAGTCTGCTCCTATTTTCCTGCAATCGAGAAAGAGTGTATGGCGTCCGGCCTCTTTTCTGAGATTAAGTTCAGACATTTGCATTCATCTCATCCTAAGATTGTATTGCTGAAAGGGCAGATAAAGCATTCAGTTTGCGTCATTTTCCTCGGAGATGCGTTCCTTGTACATCCTCCAAGATAATGTGAGGGTTCTTGGATGAGCAGCTCTGTATTCATCGAGTCTTCTGAACGCGGTTGAGTGCGGAGCATTCTTAACTTTTTCAGGAGTCTCATACGCTTCTCGTGAAATAGTCTCCATCGCGGCTATGAATGAGTCAAGGTCTTCTTTCGATTCGGTTTCAGTCGGCTCAATCATAAGAGCTTCGTCAACAATCTGAGGAAAATACACAGTAGGGGCATGAATACCAAAATCGAGAAGACGCTTTGCAATATCCATAGCTGTGACGCCAGTATCGTCCTTCATTTGTTGGGCAGAGATGACACATTCGTGTTTTCGAGGGGCTTTCTGTGAGTACGGTAGCTTAAAACCCTTAATCTGTTCAATATGCCTAGCACAGTAGTTAGCATTTAGAACAGCAAGTTTGGATACTTCCCTTAAACCATCAGCTCCAAGGGCGTAGATATATGCATATGATCGTACGAGCACTCCGAAATTCCCAAAGAATCCGTGAACCTTACCAATTGATGAAGGGTAATCGTAATCCAGAGTAAAGCTATCATTTGACTTTTTCACGATACGCGGAACAGGCAAGAATTCTGCAAGCTTATCCTTTACTCCAACCGGTCCTGCACCCGGTCCACCCCCACCATGAGGAGTAGACATGGTCTTGTGGAGGTTCATATGGACAATATCAAATCCCATATCGCCAGGTCTGGTCATTCCCATGATTGCGTTCAGGTTAGCACCGTCATAATACAGCAATCCCCCTTCATCATGAACAGTGCCTGCAATTTCTTCGATGTCCTTTTCAAAGATGCCTATTGTATTGGGATTGGTTAGCATCAAGCCCGCTGTTTTGGGGCCAACAGCATCCTGCAATGCATCTGTATCTACAAGTCCTTCATCACTTGAGGGCAGTACCACTACTTCAAACCCGCCCATGGCAGCCGAAGCTGGATTTGTTCCATGGGCAGAATCAGGGATAAGGATTTCAGACCGCTGTTCACACTCTTCGGTTACGCAACGATGGTACTCTCGAATGAGCAGGACGCCGGTCAACTCACCTTGAGCTCCAGCAGCAGGCTGTAGTGTGACGGCGTCCATGCCAGAGAGCTCACCCAACCAGTTTTCGAGCTCCCACATTAATTCCAAAGCACCTTGGGTTGTAGAAAGATTTTGAAGCGGATGAATATCGGTAAATCCATCTAGCGAGGCGCATTGATCATTCACAACGGGATTGTACTTCATAGTACAGCTGCCTAAGGGATATGTGCCCTGAGTTACTGAGTAATTCATCTGTGATAACCGGGTGAAGTGCCTCACTATCTGGGGCTCCGAAATCTCAGGCAATTCCGGTTTCTCATCTCTTCGCATGTTCTTAGGAATAAGACCATCAACTGAACCAATCATCTCAACTATCTCGTCTTCTGGAGCGGGGAACCAATGGGCAACTTGCCCGGTATTGGATCGCTCGAAAAGAAGTGGAACATCCCATTTCGCTTGCCTGTAGCGGTTCTCGTCACCCGTCAATTTTACTCAGCCTCCTCTGCAACATACGCTTCAACTGTTCTTACCAGCTCGTCTATGTCGTCTTTTGTATGGAGTTCCGTAACGCAGACCAAGAGGTTTTCACCTAGCTCTGGAAAAGTCTCTGCAAGCTGTCTCCCTCCGTGAATACCCTTCCTCAATAACGCTTGATGTACCCCTTGGGCTGTAACTCCTTCAAATTGTACAACAAATTCCTTCCAGATTGAAGAACCAATAGCCGGAGCGAGTACCCCATCCAGTTCATTCAGTCTCTCAGCTGCGTACTTTGAATTGTATGCAATAGTCTCGCTCATTTGTTCTAGACCGGAGGACGTAAGAAGAGAAAGATAGACTGCTGCAGTCACAGCCATGAGAGCCTGATTAGAACATATATTGCTTGTTGCTTTTTCTCGACGGATGTGTTGTTCCCTCGGTACTAGTGTGAGTACATACCCTCGTTCATAGGGCTGTTCCTTTGTTCGAGTTAGGCCAACTAGGCGGCCAGGCATCTGGCGTATTATCCCCCTTTTCCCTTTACAGCCAAAAATGCCCAACAATGGACCGCCATATGAAGCAGGCGATCCCAAGGGTTGGCCTTCTGCAATAACGATGTCGGCATCATAATCTCCAGGAGGACGAATGAGGCCCATTGATAGAATGTCTACTCCGGCAACCAGCAAAGAGCCTGCTTCATGGACTATGTTGCTCATTTCGTCTACTTGATTCTCAATAACTCCGAAATACGATGGAATCTCTATGTACACTCCAGCTACATCATCATCAATTCTGGATTTCAGATCATCAAGGATTGAGAGACCACTCTCGGGATCTTGTTGGATTTTTTCTACTTCAATGTCCGTAGATTCAACGTACGTCTCAAGAACCCTCAGGTGATTAGGATTCATGTATTGAGGAACCAGAAAACGCTCTCGTTTCTTCTTTATCCGAGATGTCATCCTTGCAGCCTCCCCCAAGGCGCTGGCCATATCGTACATACTGCTGTTTACAACATCAATCTGCAAAATCTCTGCGAGCATACTCTGATACTCAAAAAGCGTTTGCAACATGCCTTGGCTTATTTCCGATTGGTAGCTTGTGTATGAAGTGACAAACTCGGAGCGCTTTGCTAGGGCGGGAACAGCTGCCGGAATGTAATGCATGTATACACCGCCGCCCAAAAAATTGCTTCTAGGTTCCGCTTGTATATTCTTAGAAGCAAGTTCCTTCAATCGCCGGCTTACTTCTTCTTCAGTATGTGAATCAGGCAAGTCTAGCTTGTCTTGAAGACGGAATTCCTTGGGTATATCACTAAAAAGACCCTCAATGTTTTTCTCGGCAATAGACTCGAGCATCTCTTTCTGGTTTTCAGCCGTTATGGGAAGATACGGATGCTTATGTTTCATTCAACTTCCTCCAGAGAGGTTCATCCCTAATCCGCCACGTTGATTCCAACAAATAGGCTTTCCCATTCAACGAGGTTGTTCTGTTATTGGTGAGGAGCATTCTTAAATTGTAATACCGTGAAAGCTTCGTACAGGAGAGAAGATGTGTGAAGCGCTGGCTTATGGAAATCCTAGTCTGTCCCATTGAAGATTGCAGAAGCAGTCTTAATCTTGAAGTTTTCGAATCACACACCCACCAAACGGATGATGGGATGGTTGAGGAAATCGATGCCGCGCTTATCACGTGTCCTAATTGCGAACGCTGGTATCCAGTTATCGATGGCATACCCTGTATGCTTCCCGATAATCTTCGAAAAGAAAAGAAACAGAAGAAAGAAGAAACTACATTTCTTGAGAAATGGAAGGAGGATATCCCTACTAGAATCTTGGCGGATGGCATCCCATTCGGACTAGAGATGGATGAGTAACAGTGCTATGAAATAGGGAATTGAAAGCCTGCCATTCAGAAACAGTAATATTGTCAATACTCCTGCACTCACAGCATGGTGGATAACCATACCCAAACCACCACTTGGGAAAGCCGTTAATCACAGCCCCGTGGTGTAGTGGTCCAGCATTGCGGGTTTTGGTCCCGCAGACCGAGGTTCGAATCCTGGCGGGGCTACCACCTTAATCTTTTTGATGGACACTTAGATCCGTAGGTTCTTTCATCTGTACTTTGAAAAGGCGTTTCACTTCTGTGAGAACCAATCGGTCTCCATTCACTACTACGTCGATTGAAACTTGGTTCTGCAGGCCAGATGTACCTAATTTCTTCTCAAGAATAGTTTGGACTTGAAATACCCCTGCGGGATTGTCCATATGAACCGTAATCAGTAAAGGCCTATCCTCTCCCCGGTCAAGAAGAACATCAGTGATGGCAAGTGCACTGACACTGTGTATATCCACTTTTCCCTTCTGGAAAGGGACTATGGTTCTGCCCTTGGTCATATCGCAGCCATCACCAATTTTCGTGACACCAGCCTCGAGAGTGAGACATTGAGTGTCATCATCATGTGCATATATCCCGTGCAGAATGAAACTGAGAATATCGGCAGCCTTAGCAGGATTACCATACATCTCATCCAACTTGGATTCCAAAATAGGGCTAGCAATCTGCATGGCGGAAATCGCATGTTCTTGGCGGTGGACAACCATACCAATATCATGTAGATAAGTGGATGCAAGAACAATCATTCGTGCATCGTCTGTATTGCCCAAATCCTCAGCAACAATGTTTGGCTTGAAAGTATCGTCAAGAATATCAAAGGCGCGAAGAGCGTTCCATGTTGCTACTTCTGCATGTACTGGTCCATGGTCGGTGTATCCTAAACGGGATACCGCCATTCGATTGGCGGCACGTAGATAAGATTGTATTTTGGGCGAGGTCTGTAGATAATTATACATCTCATAGGCCTTTGTGCCCGAAGACACAAGGTCACCCGCTGAAATAGCATCACGATCTAGCAATGTTTCATTGTTCATCGATGGCCACCTGAAGGAGGGGCATCAACCCACAATAGCGTACCAATTAAACATTTCACAATGTAGTTTATTTGGTGTAAATACTATCAACTAGGTAGAGGCTTTACCAACATCCATCGTGATTATATCTCTATCGCAGGGCCTGTTTCCTATAGTTACAGTTCTCCTGCTTCTTCTTCGATTGATAGGAGAATTCTGTCGATGGCTCCCGTTGCTTCTTTTATGGTTTTCAAGTAATCCTGCCGAGACTTCTCGAACGCAGCTCTGCTGATACGCTGCTTTTTCTTCCTCAGAAGGAGTTGCCGCAATCCAGCCTTGGCTCCTTCGACCTTCTCATTCTGAAGCTCCAATTGTGCAATCATATCACGATACTTTGAGCCATGAGAAATGAGCTCATCCTTAACCGAGGGTAGCTCATTATCTATTTCCTCAAGCTTAGACTTGATATTCTTTTCCCGAATCATATATTCCTTCTTAGATACTTTCCCTCTTCTTCTGGAAGCTTGGAGCTTCTCAAGATCCATTTCAAGAGCTGTCTTTCTTGAATACATATCTGCGAACTTTCTAAGGAGTTCAGGTGGAGCTCCAATTTGTCTGCGAACTTCTTCGGTTGACTTGCCAACAATGGGTGCAGCACCTTTGGGTCTTATTTTGCGGTATGAGACATAGATTGTTGCGATTAAACCGATGATAAGAGCGAAAACCAGAGGCCTTGATATTATCCCGACACCTAAGTTATAGACCAATCCTACTTCAGGCGGATTATACTGTGTTGTGTTGAAAATTCGATAGCGAAGGGTTGTATCAAAGGGGCCATAAAGGAATCTGTAGTTCCCTGACGCTTCAACTACCGAAACCGAATTTGAGAGAACGAGGTCTACCGTATGCTTAGACACAAGAATATTGGTCAAAGTTCCCATTGGAAGTTCGAGCTGGCTTCCACCAGCAGTAGGACTTACATAACTTGCTAGTTGAACGAAGTAATTGATTTGGAAAGAATAGTCCCAGCCGGATTTGAATTTCTCGTCCCCGAAACGATCACCCTGTAAATCGATTGTAAACTCAACAGACTCGTTAAATTTGTGGTCTGTGGTTCTCTGGGATTTTGCAAGTATCCCAACTTTATCGTGAATCTGAATACCTTCTGCATAGGCAGGGACTTCGAAACTTACCTTGTTTTCACTCGTGGTTCCAATATTGTGCAAGGTGATTTCTTCAGAGTAGACCAACCACCCCCAAGAATTTAGTTTTACACTGGTTCTCCTTTCGGCTGTAAGATACGGTGTATGAGATGTAATATTAATAGTGAACATGTCAGAAGTCATTGGTTCCAAGTTATTACTGGCACCGTCAACATTCTCACTGTCTAGAGAGTCGCCGCTTCTAAATTCCACACTTAAACTCGCTCTTCTCAGAACATAGGGGACAACTGGATATCTCAAGAAACTGATTTCATAGATGTCCCCCTCCTCGGACAGAAGTGTGTGAAGGGAATGGAAGTGCATCACAGATGTGAAGTTATACGACTCATCAACAGAAACAGGCTCAAAGAAATGCAAACGCCAATGCATGAGGTCAGCCCTATTAGGCAATCTAATTACTTCAATCTCGCGCTTGCTTGCGTCTGATGCTGAAATTGAAAGGAAATAACTCTCCCATGTCGCTGGTAAGAAAACTTCTATCGAGCTGATGGGAGCCGAGCCATTGTTCTTGACAGTATAGGTGTCTTCTATCTCTGTCAAATGATGTTCGCGGGTGGTAAAACTCCGTCTCACGCTTAACCGCATACCAAGAAGAGGTATCTGCGGCCAGTAGAAGATTACATCCACAGATGCTACACTGCTTACATTGGAGGCGTCAGTGGCATTGAACCAGATAGTATGCGTGCCATTATCATAGTCCGATAAATCGGATTGAGATTCCCAGAGATCCGACTTGAAATTATGGTAGAACTCTGTCCATTCTCCGTCATCAACTCTGTAGAAGCAACGCCTTACGAACCCATCATCGGTTGCGTTAAGCTTCAGAGTTGTCACCAAGCCAAGTACTGCATTAGGTGTGGGGTTGACTATCTCCAGAACCGGAGGTGTATTTGATGTAATCTGCATATTGAATGGCTTTGTCCATTCTGTATGTTGAACCGGAAGTGTATCGAAATCATCATTCGAACCACGAAGAAGAACAAAAGGAAATCTTGCATCTGTCGTGTTATAGAGAGGGATGTCATAAGGATCGGTGCTGTTCATCTGAATGAAGTATTCAACCTGCGTCGTTCCGCCAACTAGACTAGCATCTGCTGACAATATCCTGCTTTGGTTAGCATCAGGGAGATGCTGAAAGGTACTGATTCCATATTCATCGCTATAGGCAATGGAACTCTCGCTTGCGGGGTTATAGGAATTAGTCCCGATAGATTCTAGGGTAATGATGTACTCCAAGTCCTCACCATACATGGGGTGACTTGGATCGTTGTAGGCTTCTTCAGCAGGAATCACGAAATGACGTACTTCACCAATACGCATTCCAATAATCTGCTCCTTGTAGGCCTCCAGCAACTTTTCATCCTCAATTGGGGTTGTCGAATTTTCCCCTGGCACCTTGCCTTCTTCAATAAAACTCCCGTTTCGACTATAGAGTTCGTAGTTCACGGTGACCGGATCATCAGGCGTGACACGAGGATATCCAGATAGGGGAGTTCCCGTGGCAGCTCCATAAATCAAATCACTGCCATTGAGACCATCGGTACTGAATGTGGAGGATTGGTTTTTCCATGCGATAGCCAGCCAGCCTGTTGTTGGAGCAGATAAACCAACATATAGAACTGATGAATTATGCTCAAGATGTACTGTGATTCCAGTTGCAGGATCTGTGTAGTTTTGGCTATACTCTGTTGGATCTATGATCCCATCTGCATACCCATAGTGGGCATCAACATACGGAATTGAGATGTTCCGGGGTGAATCCGCAACCGAGGAAGAATCTATAGGTTCACTATCAAATGCGGAATTGTCCCAGTTGTGGGGATAAGACATGGTTGTTGCCATGCTGCTGGCAAAGAGTAGTACCAGTAGTGCAAATGTCAACGTCCTTCTATGGAGCATGCTCAAGATTTAATCACCTTGGTTTGCTTGTTCGTGAAAGTGCAGTGTACAGTCAGGATACACTACGAACAATTCGCTCAGCTTCTGGTTCGCTAAAATAGATTTCGGACGTACAATGTCCGTACAATCTTATTTACTAGAGAAGTGTTAAAAGGTATTACAAATGCAGCGTGACATGAGGTATGAACTTGTTCATAATTCTCATGGCATTTGTCATATCAATAGTAATCATGCTAGTGTTCTTACCAAATACGATAGAAATGCTGGAGGATAGGAAACGTCTGGCCGAGGATATCCATAAAAAGAGCAAGCATAAGGTTCCAAAAGGCGGAGGGTTTATTCTTCTATTTGCCATCGTGAGCTCTTTGTTGGTTATAGTCGGTTTCTCCACTTTTGTTTTGGACAATGCTGTAAATCCCGCCATACTTGGTGCATTGGTTTCAATACTCATGGCAGGGATGGTTGGTCTTTTAGATGATAATTTGGATTTCAGAGATAGGACAAAGATTATCGTGCCAATAGTTGCCTCTATCCCGCTCATGGCACTAAATGTGGGAACTACAACGATGGCCATACCCCTCATAGGAGAGGTTAATCTGCTGTGGGCATATCCGTTGGTTGTGGTTCCATTGATGACTACCTTTATCATAGATAGTACGAATATGTATGGCGGAATGAATGGCCTTGAGAGCGGCCTCAGTATTGTGAATTCATCAGCCATATTAGCGTATATAGTATTGAAACCTCTCCTCACGGAGAGAAGCCTCGGTCAACACCAGATAGATGGAGCAACTATCGCAGCTTCGCTTCTGGGGGCCTCTATCGTCTTCTTTGCGTTCAATAAGTATCCAGCGAAGGTTCTGCCGGGAGATGTGGGAAGACTGCCAATGGGAGCAGCCATGGCAGCGTCGCTCATCATAGGGAACATGAATCGACTAGCAGTTATCCTGTACACGCCCTTCTTACTGAATTTCGTATTGTATCTTGTGTATAGATTGGACGTAAAAAGAACGGGAATGGAATACCAGAAATTTGCAGAACCAAGAGAAGATGGTAGTCTTTCGGTTGCTGGGCCTTATACAATATACTGGTTGCTCCCCCATTTCTTCGACGGTATTAGTGAGAAGAAAAATGTCACATTTTTGATTTTGTTGCAGGGAATAATCGCTTACGGAGGTGTAATTCTCCTGCTTGTATCTGGAGTGTAATACTGGATAAGCTAATCCAGCTTATTTGGAAGATAGACATTCACAACATAATCCATGCCATGACGACTAAAAGCCTGTTGTTCCGCTTTCTTTCGTATCTTCTTGAAGTCATCGATATATGCTTGCCATTCTGGATCCTTGTAGCGAATATCTCCCTTGAGCTCATCCAAGCGTTTCATATCCGTATCGGTCATTGGTTCGGTTGGCAACTCATAGTCTACAATATCAGCAGCAGTGACACCAATCCAGTGAGCTTCTGGGATTGTCAAACCCCTGATGTGGGCAGAGCTTGCACTCCCACAGATAATCACCTTAGCTATATGGAGACCCCATGGATCACCGTCAGTGAATATGTACAGTGGAAGATCGAGGTATTCATGGAGCCTCTTCATCAGCCGTCTGGTGGCTCTGGGAGGTTGACCTCCGAGCTGCACTAGAACAGCATTGAATTTCTCCCATGCATTTGTCTCAATGAGGCGGGAAAACATACCACCGGATTCCACCGCAAGAACAAGATCTGCATCAGTATGTAATGGTTCTGCAGTCATGAGAGCGGGACCTATGGGCAAACCATCTGGGCTGATGGTGAGATCAACTTCACGCCCCTCGTAGCCTGGAACGGTATATTCCATCTTTACATGCCCATATACCGATGAGTGTTCCTCCGGAAAGATACCAAAATCCTCACGAGCCAGCCCCGTAAATGATTCCAAGTCGGCAACGATTCTATCCGATTCTGATTGACTAGAGAATTTGACGTCCTCACCGTCACTCGAATAGTAAAGGTCTCTTAGCGAACTTGTTCTTTGTGCACCTAGAAGTTTCTTGGCAAAAGCAGCAACCCACATCAATTGAGACAGACTCTTGATGTGTTTGGTATTCTTGGAGTCCCTAGTAACGTGTGAGCCACCAAGAACAAATTGGCCTGTTGTCTCATCAAAGAGGATGTTGTTCGTAGTCCTGTCGGGAAGTTGCAAAGCAGGAAAGTCGCCATCATTAAGTGAATCCACGATCTGTTTACCCAGATTATACAGAGCATCTTGCGCATCATCGAAGCTAGACATCAAGATTCACCTCGAAAAGATCTTCGACTAAAGGCCGAGTTGGGGGAACCTCATCTGCTCCAGATAGTTCTGTACCAAGTTCAGCAATCAGAGTGAGCCATTTTGAATGCTTCTTTGCTTCCTTTATTCTTCTAGCCCGTTTTCTCTTGTCCTTCGTCATGCGTCTTAGGTATCTACCGAGTTCTTTATAGAGCAAGGCAAGTTGCGATTCTATATCCTCTTCACCTGCCACTGACTGTTTGCCAGTAGCTTTGTAGGGCACCCGTGTTGAGCAGAAATGAATGAACAAGCCCACTCTTTTTGATGTAGTGAGACCATATCTGGACCAGTTGATCCCATTGAGAACCTTGGTCATTACATCTTCACTAGCGTCATAAAGGAGAGGAACTCGATTTGTGAAACGGTGTAGTATGGGAGTTTTGGTCTTCTGTAAATTTCCACCAATAGCAACTACGCCCTCAACAATGAATGGATGGCCACTCCATTCGAATGGCCCTTTTGTTGCATAACCAACATCAGCTGCGTCATATGTTTGACATACAGCATTCATGAAAGCATGTTCCCCTATCGGGCTAAGACACTCAGTAGTTGGGCGACCAAGCCCCTTAAAGTTCTGGAGAACCGTACTTAACCTATTTATCTCTGAACGATCCAGAGCGCCAACTTCTCGCTGTGGATTCATAGCAAGAAAGTCGATTATTTTCGAAGAAGTAACACGACCAACTTGCTGGAAGGATTTCTGAAGGAACTGACGAAGGGGTGTTTCAGACCGTTTCTTGACCAACCTTCGGAGCAGTTCCATATCAGCAGCATGTGGATGCGGTTTTACTGGAACGGGAGATGGAGGTAGCGTATCACACAATGGGCCAATGGAAAACTCCAATTTCCCACCACGTACAAGCTTAATCTGGGAATGGGGGGTAGAGACAGAAGTCAGCTTGAGATAATCAACTATCCGATCATAGGCTCTGGAAACGGAACCTTTCATGGTGATGCGAACTGATGTTCCGATTGTGTTTCGATTCACATGCTCGACAGATAGGATAATTGGCCTGTTGTTTTCAACATCAATGAATAATTCGTAGGTCCTTCCTGTGTTCTCTCTCTCTGTGCAGGTGTATATCTTAACTGGATTCTCCGTGGTTATCTGTCCATAGAGTACGGCCATTGTCACTCCAAGTCCGAAAGTACCACGTCTTTGACGGGAAAGATACTTGCTGCCGTAAAGTACACGACCAAATGAATTAGCAACATGTGCATCAGGGATGCCTTCACCATTGTCTGAAACCGAGATACGAACGACACCCGAAGGGGATTCATCTATTTCCACCTTAATTTTGGGTCTTCTACCTGCATCTTCGCAAGAATCAAGACTGTTTTCAACAAGCTCGCGCACTGCGGAATAGACAGCTTGTGTGGGATTCCCGAAACCGGCCATCTGGCGATTTCGGTAGAAGAACTCCGCTGGCGAAATGCTGGTGAATACTCTGCTTGGACTCTGTGTCATTCTATGCCAAACAAATCTTTGACTGGCAAGATTATAGTATTCAGTATTACGCCCATCAAGTTAGAAGTCGCTTTCTTCCCAAATCTGTGCTTTATAGCGATTCAAATCGCGACGCATACTTTCTAATCTAGAATAGACGCTACTGTGAGGAGCACCAGAAATCAGCAGATTAATAGCTTTACGAGCATAATCAAGACCAGGATAGTAGCCGATAATTGAAACGGTGTAACCATAGACTGAGACTATAGTCTCAGTCGTCTGCTCAATTATTTTGCGTGTCTTGCCATCTTCACCAATTATCCTCCCAGCAACTCTTCTGATTTGACGAGGAGAAGAGCCGACAATGTCTCGCAGTGAGATTATCACGAGCCTGGCGTCATCATCCATAAGGGTGAATGCATTCTCTGGACTGAAACCCCTGGCCATGGCACGAATAATATTCCGAGCCTTCCAGGCGAGTACAGGATTCTGTGAATCTTCATGACCGGTAAGTTTGACTACTCCTTCATCAGAGATTTCTACATCCACGTTCGTCATATCTTCCAGTCGCTTCTTGATTTTTCCATCGCGACCCACAATCACGCCGATTCGGTCGCGTGGTACCTTTATTGTCTCTTGAAACAACATGCTAATTTTCACCTACGGAGGATAGAATTTCTTCAGTCATTCTTGCCGGGCTTTCTGTTTGTACATCTAGACGGTTAAAGTATCGGGTGATGTTTTGAATATCGCGAAAGAGGAACTCAGATGCGCGCGGGTGAGCTGTCAGAACTGCTTGTGATACATCAATGAGAACAGGTCCACCATACCACATGATATTGAACTCACTTAAATCTGCATGAACTAGGTCCGCATCCCGATATCCACAAAGAATCATATCCATGACTTCATTGAATACTTCTTCGGGTTCAGGAACCTCAATATCCTTGAGAAGGGGAGCTTGCAGACCCTCTTCATCATCCCCGATGAATTCCATCACCAACACATTACGTTTTACGGCAATTGGCTCAGGCACTCTCACTCCTGATTCATGAAACCGCTGTAGATTCTTGTACTCCTTGTTAGCCCACTGAGGAATCAAAGACCTTGCACCAGTTCCAACCCGCTTGAAACGAGGATCACCAACGATGTAATTCTGCATGTACTCTTTCTGTGCTGTGGTCATACGATAGATTTTGATTGCAACATATGTATCATCTAGTTTCTGTCCACGATAGACGTTTGCTTCCTTACCAGCGCTGATAATACCATGTACAGAGTCAATGATGCCACGATTGAGAAGATTGTACAATATCTTAAGGGTTGGCGGGTCGATTACGCCCTCAACAACTTTCAGTTCGTCAGAGTCCTTTCTCTTCTTCTTATCCTCATCTTCTTCTGCTTTCTCAAATCGTGAAAGGATATCATCATACTCTTCTTCTCGTCGTGCCATATCAATCCCACCTTAACCCTATCTTTGGCCCTTGAAAGACAAAAAAAGATAAAATCAGAATTTGGCCTGTTCTAGAACATTTCCAATATGCCTTTCCGTTCCAACCAATCGACCTCGTTACCCCTGTACCGCCAGATAACATCACATTTCTCATCGCTTTGAAAAGCCCAAGGTACAATCAGGACAGTATCTCCAACCCGCATCCAGATTCTCTTCTTCATGCGACCGGGAATCCGCCCCACGCGCATCTGGCCATCTTCACATCTAACTCTGACACGATCATGTCCCAACATCTGAACTATTATTCCAAATTGCTCGCCTTCATCACTGTCGGGAACACGGACACGCATCGGTTGCTCGTCATCATTTGATTTTTTTCCGCGGGCCAAAACGACATCTCCAAGGCCATCTAGAACACTATTTGACCTTGCAAGGAGCTTCTGTAGAGGACATTTAAGGCTAACGACATCTCCAAGAGAATGAGCCCAACATTCACGGTCTGGCATCTCAGGCTCTATAAAATAAGCCATATAATCATCTCAGAAACATTGCCACTAGTGATAAGATAAGGTGGTATTGGTGGTCTTATGTTGAGATTTGCACACTTTCTCCAACAAAACTCGCTTGAGATTTGATTTATTTTACAGAACAGGCAGCTGGAGAGGGAATATAAAAGAGCTTACCCTGTAGCTTGACAGCCATTATCTTGTCCCCATTCTCCAGATTAGAAGTCAAAGAGCTCTCGGGCAGATTTTCCACCTTGTAGGTTCCTGAATTCATCAGTTGAATGGGCTCTCCATAAGCCTTGGAGATAACCATATACTCTTGTTTTTTAGATTCTGACGCTAGGAATTCAATTTCTTGCCATTTGTTGCTACGTGGTGATACCGTGAACTCACTACCGTCTACAAAATCATAACAAACGAGACCCCCTTTTCCCATAGCACGAACTTGACAGGGAGTACCAGCAACCTCTACAAAATCGCCCTCCTTGAAGTGTGGTAATCTCAGTAGTATGGTTGTTCGGTACTTCTCCTTGCCATCAGATTCCTGACCAATCAGTTTGTACGTCTGCTTGCGATCAGCCAAATAGCGTGATTCCAAATCATCGGATATCATCCGACAAAGATGTTCTGAACCAATCTTGATATCAATGCCATATTTGGTTCGCCTGATTTCGGTTATGTATGCCATACTATCTTTGCCATACTCCCCAATTGTGAGGTCTGTCGCAGTCTCGAGAATCTCATCTTCCTCAGCTTTAGTTAGCTTTCGATCGTCTGCGCGGATTTGTAGTATTGCCTCATGATAACCACCCCTCATCATTCCACAACTGTCACATGTCCCATAATCAAGTCGAACTTCGACCTCATGCGTTTCTGTGTGGGGAGTGAGTTCAGGATGTGAACACCCGTGAGCTATAATATCGATATACACAACTCGATCCAGCCTCTTCTTCTGTATCACTGAATAGGTCACATCTTCGGCTACCATTTCTACTTCCTTGTCAAGAAGGATTTCTAGTTGGATAGCAATGAGCTCCTCAGGACTCGAGATGCGCTCTGTGATTTGTTTCCAACGACCCTGCATCTTAACAGCGCCACACCTGTCACAGATGAGCATTCGAAGAGGGGTGTCTACCCTGATAAGCGGGTGCTCTTCATTGTAGCACTCCGTACATAACCCCTCAACAACTGCAGGTTTTCCACACAGGTAGCAAGGAGGTCTCAATGCAATCAACTCATTTTGGAATACTTCATATCTGCTTTAAAGTCGCCGGATATCTACCAGTAGGTCACGAAGTAATAGAAGTTTCAGGCAAGTTGAGTTCATTCACCCTGTAAGAAACGGATTATTGAAAACGGCTACTTAGAATATATAGTATTGTATATTTTGAGTTTTCATGCTTGGGGATAGAATTCCAAAAATGGCTTATTATTGTTAGTTTTAGAGCTGCAACCATTGAGCATGCGGGTGTCCCTCGATGTAAACTACCGCGCTCTTGTGAACCATTCCAGCTTCCATTGCTGCATCCACAGTCGTCTTGCCCACCATGTTTACAATTGTGGCCTTCTTAAGGTGTTCAAGGCACTCATCAATTTGCACCAGCTCGTCTCCATAGAATTCGGGATTTACCTTGAACTCAAGATCGCCTTTGACTAATGTCTTATTCAGCAAACCCTTGTCGCACATCGCCACAAGATAGTGCTCCATTGTCTCTTGAACCCGCATATAGACCTTCACTGTCATCTTACTCCCTTCATACAGGTCGGATTGATGTTCGAGCTCCACATGCTGAACAACGCAAGTAATAGGCGTTCTTCTCTTTCTCCACGTGGGTATCAGGCCTGCCACAAACAGGGCATATTACGTAGTCCTGGATATACTCCTCCAGCACATTTTGCACGTTGTGTGAGTAAAACTTGCCATTGAAAATAGCATTCCCCCCTTCAATCGTCCCTGCAGTAGCCAGCTGGCCAGATACGTATTTCAGTACCTCCTTGCCGGGCCGATTCAGGATGTCTACTATCTCCTGGAAATTCTGCCAAATGGTCCTGTTACCTTGGACTATCAATTGAACATCCGGCACTTGGAAACGTTCACCAGATTTGTCAAATGCATCTTTCGGGACCTGTGACCGTCCTCTTTTCAGCAGGCTATCATATTCTTCCATACTACGATTCTCTCCATTCTCCTTTATTGAAGCTTCTGTTCTCACACGGAAACATATCGGCCAATCTCTACTTCGCGAATTCTCTGAGTATCCTGTAAATCGATAACCTTCAGAGTGATATCTGATTTCTTCTCACCCTTGGCTGTGAAATGCTCGACAACTTCATTTAGTTTGACACCTTCTTGACCGGCTCTGTTTTGGATGAACTGAAGTATCTGTTCAGAAAGCGTGACAGCTGTGTCTTCTTCGTGTGCGTATGAGGTAAGTGTGTTTTCAGTAGAGAGAGTCTCTTCTTGTCTTGATTGCGTTTCCGATATTTCCTCCGGCGGTGTTTCCAATGTCGAAAGACCAGTTCGTGTAAGCAACGCTTGGTATCGTTCCAGCAGATGAAGGGTCATGAGATTAGAGTCTTCGACTTCTTCTATTATTTCAGGTACAACATATGTCTCATCTTCATATTCTCGGATTTTGCCAACAACTAGCACAAGCTTTTCTTCAGGGGTTTCCTCGAGTAAAGCAGCTTCAGTTCCCCAAGCCTTAGCCCTGATAGTTTCAGTGCCGTCATCTATCGTTATACTTGCAAAATTGCCATCACCAGTATACTTGTTGACAACAAAACCGAGTAGTACTACACGGCGAAGCTCTACACCATGAGGGGAAACCACATGGGGACCGGTATCATCCGCATATTTGCCGTCGACTATATCACTTACGCAGGCTCTAACAGCTGTCATTCTTTCACGCATCATTATGCTTCACCATGTACAACTAGGTGTGTGCAAGACCATATTTATCATGTCCATCCGAAGAGTGTTCTTGAATGTTTGTGAATGGGATTGATTTTTTGGTCTTTGATTAGAAGAAATCTTCTAAAGCACTTTGTCGGGTGGTATCTCGTATTTTTTCTAATGAAGCCTTGAGCCGCTCAAGGGAACTATCAACCCTTTTTTCGCTGAAATCATGTGCATCACACAGAATCCGTCGGACGCCATCGAAGTCTGGGTCGACCCACTCTGGGGATTCTACTTCTACTACAGGAGGGTTCAAGAATATGCCACGAATCCTTTCATATGGAAAATCAAAATCAAAATCAGTTGCTGATTCTATCCCTTCAAGGTTTTCGTGTTCTTTGACCAGCTTCAAGGCAGTCTTGGGGCCAATACCTGGAGGCGAATCATTGTAGTCAGTACCAACTAGGATTGCTATATCTATTAGCTGCTCACGGGATATTTCAAGTAATCGGAGGTTAAGGTCAAGATCAATGAGTTCAGGCTCGATAGTGATATAACCAGTAGAAGAGGAAGATCTTCGGCGACCTGAAATGGTCAGATTGCGTATCATGCGCGGACAACCATAGAGAAGGGAATCGTTATCTTGGCTTGCACTTGCCCAGACCATATCTTCTCTTGCGAGCTGAGCGGCCAGTGCTTCGCCTTCCGAGAGGGCTTGTATATGAGGGATGCCTAGGGCAGACAGTAGTGCCTCGCTATCGATGACCATCTCTTCCGTGAGTTTAGAGCTTGCTTGGGCGGCCTTTCTAGCATCCTCTATCCGCCCTTCTTCCTTGGCTTTTTTCCATTCTTTCCGAGCTTCTTTTCTGACCTTTTTTCTGCGTTCTATTTCTTCAGACTTGAGCTCAGGTGGTTCTCCATCAAATACATAAATAGGGTAGATGCCCTTTTCAAGTAGGTTGATATTCCTGTAGAAAAGGCCGCTCAAATGGCTTGTTACTCTCCCCTTTTGATCTTTGAGAGGAGTGCCGTCCGGCTGACGGATTATCGCCAAGAAAGAATATATTGAATTGAAGGCGTCTATTGCAATCTCACGACCAGATAAATCCGATAGTGAGAGTGTCTCCGCCTGGACAATCGATCCGAGTTTTGTACCCATGTTCGTGTCCCCGGTTGTACTACCGGTATGCAACAATCCTCGCATAAATGATTGGTGGAAAGGAACAAAAACAACTCAGGAGTTCAAGAGCTTTGTAAATCTTACAAAGTCCTAAGTAAATCAGCACAGTAAAGTGTAAGATTTCATCGAGCCCTTTTTGTGACCAAAGAAAAATTCATTAGACAGACTACAGTACCGAATATCAGTAGGATTAGGGCGGTGAGCCACTCCCAACGGGAGAAGCGCTCAGCCCCGAAAGCTGTGAGGTGTATCCGTTCCACTAAACAGAAGTCCCCACTCTCCATTGAAGGAACTTCATCAGGTTCCGGAGAGTCCGCGGCTGTTCACCATGTCTAGATGGTCCTTCTCAGCTACGGTGACAAGGCTGAGGTGGGTGATCATGACCACGCCGTGGCAAAGACTGTGGAAGACCTCGCTGTTGCCGGGAGTGATGACCCGGGATGACGACAGGAGAAGGAAGCCAGGACCGCGGGAGGAATCCCATTCCAGTGAACGCGGACAAAGCCCCTGCTGACTCACGGGCCTACGGGTACCGTAGGAGCGGCGACGCTGGCAGGGGAAGGGTGGAACACAGAAGTTTCACGCAGTTTACTCAGCTGTAAGAAATGGGTTATACAGATAGTGCATTACATTATGGTATCTTTTGCGCAATTAGGGCATATTTCAGATAACACATTGCCACAAGTCTAAAATACCCAAAAGTGGCCTACTAGATGCCAAGAGCATGATTGCCATCAGTGGGGATTCCAGAAGTTGATAAGCCAAGAAAGACTACAATCAATCCTTTCCAAGCTCAAAGCTCAGGAAGGAGTTCGCGGCGTGATTGTGACAAGCATGGAAGGACTACCCCTGAGTAGTGATCTCGACGCTCAAACAACTGAGAATATCGCAGCAATTGTGACATCTCTTGTTGGTAAAGCTTTGGACGCAGTACGAGAGCTCAAAGAGGGCTCGCTGTCGTTCCTTACACTTGACACATCTAAAGGTCAGATTAATATCGCGCCTGATGAGAAAGAGGGCTTGATTCTAATAGTCCTTAAGAAATAAAGTTTGAGAGGGTAATGTGATTATGAGCGACCCAAAACAATTCGACAAAATCTTGACTGAGATTATTAGGCAGGATAAAGGGATTAAGCGTGTCATCTTGACTGATAAGACCGGCCTAACGATTGCCAATGTATCCAAGTTGGCTCCTTTCCCTGTTGATACCGATTCTATTGGTGCTATTGCCAGCGCGGTTTTCTGTGCAAGTGAAGAACAAGGTAAGAATCTTCAAATCGGTGACTTGGAGATAGTTACCTCTGAATTCTCCGATGGGAAAATTTTTGCATCAGCTTGTGGGAAAGGTGTTCTTAGCGTCGTTTCCGGAGCTGAAGTAAACATCGGACTCATCCGGCTTGTTATGAAGAAACAAGGCAAGGAATTGGCTGACGAACTGGACAAATTCTTGGCAGTTGAAACAACAACTCCTGCTAAGAGTAAAGAGCTTGACGAGGAAGGGCTTAAACAGGCTTTGGAAGAGCTCGAGAAAGTCTAGCGAGTTCCTCAATATTGGCAAGGGCCTTACGATGTGTGCCACAAAGCCTTTTATTAGGCCAGACTCTAACGGCAGCCGACCCCGTACTAGGGGATACAACCTAGGAATCTTCCTTTCACTCAAGGATGTGACGACTATTACTCCTACATATTCCCTGCCATATGGCCCAGACTTGGGAATTCACATGTCTCAATTCGGCAGTTACGGAACTGTAGCCGATACAAAGGTGGTTTGCAATGAGGAAGGACGATAAAGGCCGTATTCACCTAAAGATAGTATTCTATGGCCCAAGCTTAGGTGGAAAGACTACAGCATTAAGATGGTTATATGGTAAAGTCGAAGGGCTACAGAAGGGGGACTTTACTTCAATTGAAGATGAGACAAATCGAACCCTCTTCTTCGACTATGTGCCCATGAGTGCAGGAGGCAGGGTTCTGTTTGACGTATTTACAGTAGCTGGCCAGAAGAGACATCGCCATCAGAGGAAGGTTGTGCTACAAGGGACGGATGGTATTCTATTTGTGGCTGATTCATCACCAGATCAAAGAGATGAGAATGCGGAATCTTTCGAGGAGCTGAAAATGTTCATGGGGGATGCGCTCCAACGCGAGGTTCCTATTGTAATTATGCTCAATAAGAGAGATCTTCCTAACAGGATGTCACGAGATGAGATGCTCGACGTTTTGGGGCTAGGTGGGAACATACCCGTCTATGAAACCATTGCCATACAAGGCGTTGGAGTTAAGAGGGCATTCCAAGCTATAGCACGAGAGGTAATACTCAAGCGTATGTACAAGTAAAGGTGAGAAAACAGATGGCGGAATCGCGAGGTGAAACGCTGGAAAGCGTACTAAACGAGTTGCAAGGTAGTATTCCTGAGATACAGGCATGTGCAATAGTTAGTGTAGAAGGATTGCCTATAGTATCAGCCCTGCCTACGAATGTCGATGAGGCCAAGGTCGCTGCGATGACAGCCGCAATGTTGACCTTGGGAGAGAAGGCTGCTATTGAGCTAGGAAAGGGGGATCTTGAGCAGGTTAATATCAAAGGCGATGATGGGTGGCTTCTGGTAATTCAGGCTGGCATGAACGCTTGCCTTACAGTTTCTACTACTGCCAATGCAAAACTCGGACTGGTTTTTTTGGACATGAAACGGGCTGCTGCGAAAGTCGCGACAATGATTTAGTGAAACAAGTCCGACATCATCAAATCTTTTAACATCCAATTTAGGCTTGATTAACGAGGATATGTGTCGAGCATGAATATCGCCGGACCAGTTTATAGATTGTACGAATGGTGGTTAAATCGCCAGCTGGACAAGGAAAATGCTCCAGAGCACGTTGGTGTGATTCTTGATGGAAACAGGCGGTATGCCAGAGAGCATGGGCTTGACACGCCATGGTACGGTCACCGGCGTGGTGCACAGAAAGTAATGGAAGTTTTGAAAATTCTCTGGGAATCGGGTGTCAAAATCTGTACCATCTACGCCTTCTCGCTTGAAAATTTTCAGAGGGCTGAAAGGGAAGTTAGCGAAATCATGGAGATTGCCCGAGAGAAATTCTCGGAGGTAGTTGGGAATCCCGACATCCACAAGCATCAAGTCAGGATACGCGCAATCGGAAGAGTCGACTTGCTGCCCGAAGAAGTTGCCGAGGCTATACAAATGGCGGAAGAAGAGACAAAGGATTACCACAAGCACATTCTCAATGTTGCCATAGGCTATTCGGGTAGAGCAGAACTTGTTGATGCGGTGAAAGAGATTGGTCGTGAAATCAAATCAGGTGGGCTATCACCTGATGAAATCGACGAGGGCATTGTTGAGACTCACCTTTATACTAATGGCATACGTGACCCAGATTTGATAATACGCACATCTGGAGAAGAACGACTATCTGGTTTTCTCCTTTGGCAATCGGCATATTCCGAGCTGTATTTTGCGCAAATCTACTGGCCTGCGGTGAGGCGTATCGATGTATGGCGTGCTCTCCGATCTTATGAACAGCGCTCCAGACGTTATGGTCACTGATTCCTCTCATTGGCCTAATGACACAGTCTTTTATATTTGGAGAATGATTTCTACCCCGTACAAGAGAGAATACTGGAGATATGGAGTCTTGGCAAGAAAGCCAATAGATGTATATCAGGGCTTAGCGAGATGTGATCTTTCAAGAGGAGCTTCCAAGAGAATCGAATCTCTTGTTAATCGATTCTCGGATTGTCGATTTGCAGGTGAGGAATTACATACCCATCTATCCCGGTTCTTGTCTCTTTGCTCAAAGTTAGTAGCATATCTTGATACAAGAGATAGCACAACAATCTCGGATTTAACACAATCAATAGATGTCCTTGACTATTTTCTTTCGACCAACAAATGGTGGCGGATGAATAGGACAAGTCCCAGCTTCATCATCCGCCCGCCTTCACGAGATCCCCGTGATTTCCTAAAATCACTGGGCTCGGTGAAGATGGGAAGTAGTGCACTGGGAAGAATTGATGGAGCTGCCGAGCGTCTATCCCGCTTTCTCCGACAACACAATTTTCCTGACAAGGACCGCAAGGGTCTTTGTGGAATGGTAATCAGTTCGTGGGCTATTCTCTGTGCAGCTTCTGCCCGTAGCAAGGGAAAAACGAGAGTCAACGAAGAGGATTTTGAAATTGCCTATGACCTAGTTCGAATCCTCCTGTTCCACATTTGCAAGGAGGAATTTGTAGCGTTAACAGCAGTAAGACGAATAGGAACTAACGAATGGTTGCCAAAGACGGCAGAAGTCAAAATTTCCTCCGAATTTGAAGATAGTCTTGAGTCTTCACAAGCAGCAAGATTTGAAGATAAACATAGTGAACTACTCACACAGGTATCCTCTACTATGCCGAGTATTTCAAGAAACATCTTGACCAATTCGTTACGTTTTCTGGTTCAATTTGATACTGCCAAACAAGCCCATTCCAGAGTGGGTTCTAACGAGTACGAAACATCTATTGTCAACGCAATGACACTTCTTCAAAAAGCTGGAATGCCAGCAGAATTCTTGAAGAATACATCCCAGTTTGAGCGTCTGTTCAATGAAATGGACTTCTCAGAAGAGCTAGGTCATCATTTGAGCTTGCTCAGCCGTAGACTCGAAGGTTTGATTGTGGATGCAACCGGAAACCGAGAATTCCTGCTTGAGCATACAGGACTAGTTCCCAGATTACTGTCACTTGTGTTTCTCCTTTCGATTAGCTCAATGAGAGATGAAGCAGATACTTTCTCACATTCGAATCTGAAATTAGGTCTGATAGCGGTAGACCGACTTCTAAATGAGCAGGTCAGCTAATCCTTTTCTATTAGAATGCGTGCATCGACCACTGTAGCCCCCTTTCCAGCCTCATACACGAAAGTAGGATTACAATCTAGCTCAGATATCTCCGGATTCTCTTCTACCATTTTTGAGACTGCCATAATCACTTCAACCAGTGCATCCACGTCTCTTGGAGGCTCACCCCTTACCCCGTCAAGAATTTTTGAGGCCTTTATTTCCCTGACCATCTCGCGTGCGTCCACCTCCATCAGTGGAATTAATCGGAAGGTTACATCCTTGAGAACCTCCACAAATATACCCCCAAGGCCAAACATCAGAGCATGGCCAAATTGAGGATCTTCTGTAACTCCAATGATTACCTCAGTTCCTTCTTCTGCGAAGTCTGAAATGAACACACCTCTGCTGAGGTCTATATCTACTCCTTGCTCTTCGCCATAAGCCTTAGCATTCTCCATAATCTTGTCAAAGGCCTCTCTGACCTCGTCATCACTGTTCAAATTGATTTTAACTCCACCTGCATCAGACTTGTGAAGCACATCCTTCGATAGAATCTTTAGAACTACTGGATATCCTATCTTCTGGCTTTCCTCAATAGCATTGTCAGCTGTAGCAGCTGTACTGAATTCGGGTACAGGAATCTCATATGCCTGCATGATTTTCTTGGCTTCATGCTCCAAAACAAAGCTCCTGCCTTCTCTGCGTGCGGTTTTGAATATTTCCTTTGCAATCTTCAATCTATCAGACCTCTATATCATTGTCATGAACAAATTTCCTTCTTATTTATGGTTTCTTAGACATCTACCGTTTCATTGAATTTGTCGCTGAATTTGATTTTTCCAAATTGAGCAAGTGCTTTGGCAGCTAATGCTGCTTTTTCTCCTGTGGCATATGTCGGACAGCCCATAAGCTCCATAACCTCGCCAGCTTTCGTCGTAAATGAACCACCCATCGATACCACAACGAATGGAAATTCTGTTTGTCGCTGATAATTGGCAATCACATTGGTTATGTCCATTCCAAGACTAGGCGTTTGCAGTAACATACCTACGACGATGATATCGTATTCCCCGCTGCCTATGGCCTCCTCGAAGGCAATGTCATAGCGGGATGAATCTGAATCTCCGACAACATCAATAGGGTTCCCTATGGCGCAATACCCCGGCAACCTTTCATTCAATCTTTCTCGTAATTCGGGGGATGGCCGTGGAATAGCTAAACCAATCGATTCAAGGGCGTCGGTGGTCATTACACCCAAGCCGCCCCCATTAGTCACTATGAGAACTCTATCTCCTTTGGCAGGTGGTTGCATTGCTAGGCCCTTTGCCATATCAAACATGTACTCAAAGTTGTCAGCGCGTATTATGCCAGATTGCTTGTATGCCGCACCAGCGATGTTGTCTGATCCAGCAAGCGATCCGGTATGAGAACTAGCAGCTTGTTTTGCTTTCTCTCCCCTGCCTGATTTACAAATAATTACTGGCTTGTGGGGTGTAACCTCCTTTGCGCATCTGTAGAATGAACGACCTCCCATCTTGTCATAGCCTTCAGTATAGTAACAGATAACCTGTGTTGAATCATCATCAGCGAGATAGGCTAAGAGGTCGTCGTCATCAACATCACATTTGTTTCCTAGACTGATGATTTTACTGATTCCAAGGCCCAATTCTGATGTCCAATCTGATATGGCAGCCGCAAATGCACCCGACTGAGAGACAAGCGAAATATTTGCCACGTTGCTTGGTTTTGGTCTGCCGCAACGGTATTCCGGCAGGAAGAAGGTATCCACATTTGTTTGAGTATCAATGACACCAACACAATTAGGGCCAATTATACGGATGTCGTGCTCCTGTGCAATATCAACTATTTCATCTTCCAATTGTGCGCCCTTTTCGCCAGTCTCAGAGAAACCGCCGGAAATCACGATTGCCGCCTTTGAGCCTTTTTCGGCAATGTCCTCGAAAACCTGGGGGGCTATTCGGGCCGGTACTGCTACCACAACAAGATCTACAGGGCTTGGTATCTCCTGTAGATTTGGATAACAAGGGACACCAAGGACTTGGTCATACTTCGGATTAACAGCGTACACCTTTCCTGTGTACTGCGGTTTTATGAAGTTCTGGACTATTGCCTGTCCAACGCTATTAGGTGACTGAGATGCGCCATAGATTGCAACATTTCTAGCGTTGAAGAAGACATCAATGCCATCAGTTTTTTTGTTTGCCAATTCAATCACCCAATCGTAGATACGGTCATAAGCCTCTTGTTGATTCCATGAAGAAGATATACTTGTAACTTGTTGTCTGGTATCAAAATGCTAATAGTCCGTGTAGACTATGGGTATTCGGCTAGCGACTTGACCTTTAAGATACTCCAAGATGGACGAAAAATTCTTGAATCGCCCTTTGAGGCCACTGTACCGTTTATGGAAGAGGCTTTTCAATCAAGAGTGGATTACTTCGGCAATGAACTCCTCTGTTATAGCCCCACTGCATATCCTTACCGGATAAACAGTCATCAACAAGCAAATCGATATAACTTTCGGTCACTCAGTATAACAGGTTTGTCATGCTCCTTGATGTGTGAGCATTGTAAAGGAAGATTGCTGAAAGGCATGGACCCCGCGGTCACTCCTGAGGATCTCATGAGTGAATGCCAGAAGATTAGTGAGCGCGGAGGGGAGGGTGTACTGATTAGTGGAGGGTCAGATTCTTCGGGATATGTTCCGCTTAACCAATTTGGTGAGGCAATCGCCTATGCCAAGGAGTTAGGCCTTAAGGTTGTGGTTCATACTGGCCTTGTAACCGAAGAGACTGCTCTGATGCTTAAGAGGGCAAATGTTGATGCAGCAATGCTCGATATCATCGGCTCCTTGGATGTAGCGAAGCGAATCTATCATCTCGAAGATGGCAAACACCGGATGAGAAAATCACTGAGATTGCTAACCGAGCTAGAGATTCCAACAACTCCACATATTCTTGTAGGCTTAAACTATGGCCAACTTGGGGGCGAACTAAAGGCTATAGATATGGTTGCAGATTTCTCACCTGCAGCTCTGGTGATCATTATTCTCACTCCGATCAGGGACACTCCAATGGAAAATGTAACTCCCCCTGCTCCCGAAGTTGTTGGTAAACTGCTTACTGTAGCTAGGCTTGGTTTGAAACAAACCCCTCTCTTGCTAGGTTGCGCTAGGCCTCTTGGAACTCACAAAATACAGACCGACAGATTGGCTATTCGCGCGGGCGTCAATGGCCTTTCTTTACCGAGTCAAGAGGGGGTTGATTTCGCCAAGGAGAAGGGGTTACATCCCGTTTTCCTAGATGTCTGTTGTAGTCTTGCACATCAGTCACTTCCTTGAAAATATTTTCTGGCCATGACTCCTGCTGCTTCGTAACCTGTGTCAAATAACCATAGGCCTACAGTAGTTCTCCAGAATTCAGGCCAAAATACCGCCACTACTAAAACAGACAGCTTCAATGTGAACCGATACTTGAAAAACGCGGATGCAGAAACGAATTCAGATTTATCGGCCCAATCGTTTCCTCGCTCATCAACAATTGATGCCGCTAACAGAATTCCCAGAATCAGCAACCATTCTCCCCAATATGTGATGACCGGGGGCCCCCGTATCAAAAGCACAAGCCCTATCGTGATGAAACCAATGCCAAACTGAGGTTTGTTTACTTTTCCTGACATGAGAACTCCGATTATGATTGCTGAAAAGAGAAGCAAAGCCCATTCTGATTCTGTCATGAGAAAACCGAACAATACACCAGAGATAATGAATGGAAACCAAGCGTAATTGGGCTTTTTCAAATCATCTAGGAAATCATCTCCCATTTTCAGTGTCAGTCCTGCTACAAAGTAAGCAAGAAAGACCAAAGCCCGCACAGTCACCGGAATTCTCTCCATCTGTAGCATTGTATGACTGCTGGCAAAGTGTTGCTGTTGTACTTAGTGTATTTACTCATAATGGTGACTCCTCGGCTTAACTATGAGACATCATTGGGTAATCAAACCCTCAGCTAGCCATAATCGTCATCGGAGTCAATAATCAGTATCCATTCATCAATCAAAAATATACTGATACAACTATCTCAGCTGAACGCCCGTCCCTATTGCTTGTCCGGGAAGGTTTCTTCTAAATTTCGCACGGACCACACCATTGTTTCCATGTACTCCTACAACTTTGCCTAGGATTTCTTTATCTTTTGGGGAAATCCATTGCACTCCGCGACCAATAAGAGCCGAGGCTGCAGATTTAGAATCTATTTCCTTGAACTTCAGGAGGACTTGGTTAGTATGTTGCTTATGCTTGCCTCTTCTGTAGCTAGTTACAACACCTTTTCGACCCTTTAGCACTTTATTATCGGACATTAGACTTTCTCCTTTGGGGCGTTCTCGTTCCCCCTCTAAATATTTCATATAAGATTTGCTGAATAATCGGCTCTGTGTGAGAAGTCAACAAGGAAGTAAGGAAACGGAGCAATCAAATTACAAGATGCCTGATTTCTAACTTCATTTCCCTGTTTTGCGATCAGTCACATTCATCGCTAAAGACTTTTCACACAGCACCTGAATAATCAGCAAGTCTAATCGAATTCAATTGAAGGCCCTGTATCCTCTTTAGATTCCGTTCCCAATGGCAAATCAACTTGAGCCTTCTTGACTTTCTCAGATAGATATTTGGCCCTCTCCTGCAATACCTCTCTGACAGAAACTCCTATGAAATCCTGTCTTGTTGCGAGCTTGAATAGTACAAACCACATTTCGCCACTGCTTTCTGCATCAGTCTGTGCCAATCTATCAACGATATCTCGAGCTTCCTCAACCTTGTATTCTGCTTCTTCTAACTGCTCCAGTACGCTTTCCTCTTTCTGATTGAGACTTCTGACACGCCTAATTCCTTGTACGACGCTGATAAGAGACAAACCCACTACCATCAATAGGATTGGCAATATCTGGAGGAGGGCAGAGATGGTAGATATTAGGTAGGATATGCCCACTATCGCCACAATGAGCACGAACTCAAATATGACGCCGTCTCCTATAGCGTTTCTCACCCCTGAAATTCGCCAATGATAGTACTTGGACAGCGTTCCAGATGCCCTCCTTAGATGTGCTATGTCTCTTAGGTAAAAATCACGACCTTTCCGAATAAGCCACATCCACACAAACTGAATGAGTAATACTGCACCAATGATTAAGTACGTGAGCAGCTCCGCGGGTAGCGTTATTTGCATAATGTACGGTAAATAGCGACTACGCTTAAACTTGTTGAGTGGTGCACTCAATACTTTCAGTTATCTCTCTCCACAACACAATAGTTCACTTGAGAAGAAAAGCCATGGGCAAAAGACTGAATCACATAATAAGTATAGAATTATTTGCTTCGTGCAGATGCGCGTGTCTGGGCCCTGCCCTCCCGGAATTGGTCTGGACCCGCGTTATTCTTTCTTCAATATGCTTATCACTTTCATATGTGCTCTGCCACTTGGTGAGCCAGATGGACAAAGTACATCATATTGATCCTTGTGAAGTATCCTCAGCAAAGGAAATCATTCACTCTATGCGAAACATTGGAGTCCTTGGCGCTGGCAGATTGGGACGTGCCATGGCAATCTTGGAAAAGATGGTCAATGATTTGCAGTGCTTCACTTTCCTAGCAATGTCTGGACCAATGGTTCCTGGTGGGCTTAGATTGGTCATTACGCGTCTCGTTGAGGCAGGCTTGATTGATGCTATAGTCACCAGTGGAGCTAACATTGTTCATGACTTGGTTGAGGCGTATGGTGGTTCACACTATCGAGTTCCCAGTGGCAAGAGTGATAGCGAGTTAAGAAAAGGTGGATTAGGACGCATTGCAGATATAACAGTCAGTGATGAAGCTTTCAAAGTTTTTGAAGGAAAAATCTATGACTTTCTTGATGCCCTTTCTGAGAAGCAAAGAACGAATATGTCTCCAAGTATGTTTCTTCATGATCTCGGAATTTCTTTGACTGATGAAGATTCAATTATCCGACAAGCGGCAAAGCGAGATATCCCCATCTTTTCACCAGGTTTGATTGATTCCATGCTTGGATTCCATATGTACACATATAGCACGACAAAGAAATGCTCGTTAGATTTTGTTAAAGATATGCGCATTTTGGGTGAAATTGTGAATTCTGCAAACCGGACAGGTGCAGTGATTCTAGGTGGGGGCCTGACAAAGCACTTCACAATGGGCAGCACTATTCTCAGGGGTGGACTTGACCTTGCAATACAGATAACGTTGGATCGCCCAGAGGGAGGGAGTCTTGGAGGGGCACCACTTAGAGAAGGTGTGTCTTGGAAAAAGGTACAGGAATCGGGTGCTTTCGAAACGGTAATTGGGGATGCAACTATTGTCTTTCCCTTTATGGCAGCTGGTCTTCTGAACTGAGCACTGACTTAGTCCCCTCTTAGAAAAGGTGAATTGGAACATGTTACATTTCTACATGCCGCAACCCTTTTATTGATTTCAGAAAGTGTGCGGCTATCAATGGCTGTACAAGGCCTTAGACCAAATAGCTAGGTGAAGCAGAATGGGAAGACGACCAGGACATTGTTACAGACTTCAAGACCGTCCCGCCTTTGTTCGTAAGAAATACATACATCGACAGCCACCCATGAGGATAACCAGCTTTGACATGGGGAATACAAAGGGAGACTTTGAGATTCAGATATCATTGGTAGGCCTTGAGAAATGCCAGATACGACATCATTCACTAGAGGCAGCTCGTGTTGCCGCTAATAGGTGGCTTCTTCGCAACGTTACTCGCCCGAAATATCATTTGCGGGTGCGAGTCAAACCCTTCCATTTCTTAAGAGAAAACAAGATGATTTCAGGTGCTGGTGCTGACCGTGTTCAAGATGGTATGCGAAAAGCATTTGGAAAGGTCATTGGAAGAGCTGCAAGAGTGGATAAACATCAGGCGATCCTCACTGTTCGATGTGATAGAGAGAGTTTAAAACAGGCACGGAAAGCCCTCAAGAAGGCGTCATATAAGCTCCCAACTCCGTGTAGGATTGAATTTGATGAGATTGACCCTGAATTGCGCCGAAAACTTGGATATGGCAAGTATTAGGAATCTCCGCTCTTTTTACAGGCCAACTCCATAAATTTTCGGACTACCCCAGTCATCGTTGCTACTTCACGCCCCGTCATATATGCGCGACCCAAGAGATTGCGAAAGACCTGTTTTGCTATCGGCCGGCGATAATCGTGCATATCTAAACAATCGATTGCTCTTTCAAAGAATTCATTGACAATCTCTCGTTGCTGTCTGGTAGCTGGTGTTGCGTCAGTAGGTTTTGGTGGTTCCTCTTCAGCGTAATTGCTGAAAACATGATACAGAGTTACTGCTACAGCGTGACTCAAATTGAGACTGTTGTATTCATCTGAGGCTGGAATCGTAAATATCAAGTCACAAAGAGAAATCTCATCATTCGTCAAACCGTTGCTTTCGCGGCCAAATACCAGAGCCGCATTTGCATCGAAAGTTTTCGGATTCGGTATATTAGGGAGCGGAACAGCAGCCCGGGTAACATTATGGTTTTTTCCAATTCTTGCAGTTGCTGCCCAAGCTGCATGAACGTCTTCTAGTGCTTCATCTAGAGTCTTGTAGATTTCTGCTGATTGTAAAATATCGTTTGCGTGAACGGCAAATATCTGCGCTTCTTCATCATATCGAGGGTCAACACCTACTATCCTAAGTTTAGAAACACCGAAATTCGCAAGCACTCTGGAGGTGAAACCCACGTTGCCGGGAGTCTCCGGCTCAACAAGCACAACAATGAGATTGGGAAACTCACTCACGATGACCATATCCTCCTAATCATGAATGCATCAACTGCAGTATGTCGCCGTCGTTCAGGGGGTATTTCAAACCAACCTGCCGTCGTTGAACTTTTGCATCATTTCGAATAATGACTGCAGCACGAAATCTTTCCACGAATAACTCCTTATGCACCTTTACTGCTGCGTCCTCTACAATCGACCCCTTTGGAAGAACAATCGGTTTATCTTCTCGATCCTTCCCTGGAATTTTTGTGTACACGCGCAGGATGTCTAGGTGGTCGTAAAATGCCCAGTTCATTTCTTCTATATTCTTCTCTTCGACTACGGATATCGGAACTATCTCAAACCTCTCAGAATACTCCTCTTGAACCTCTTCAAATCGCTTTTCGGAGCCTGTCGTGTCCCCCTTGGTTGCAATTATGAGTGCACGAACATAGGCAACGCTCGCATCAAGTGCATCCTCCAAGTCTTGCAAGGTTGCTTCTTTCTGAAACCGTACTATCATGTTACGAACTTTTCTCTTCTGGAGGAACTGATACACTTCCTTCTTAGATCCTTTGAACTTGTCTGCCCCATAGACTTGTAGCCCTCCCATTCCTACACGCTCAACTCTAACAGCACTAGGCTCTCGGTTCAAGCGTATTCCTGCGCGGTCTAACTCATGTTTGATTATTTCCATCTGTGTAGAAACGTCTCTAGATAAATCGATGATGATTGCAATACAGTCAGCATTCCTCGCTACAGCTAGAGATTTCCTTCCCATATCAGACTCATAGCTGCCTTCAAACACTCCTGGCAATTCAACGAGCTGGATGTTGATGTCTTCCAGTTCGAGCATTGCCGGTGTGGGCTTAGGCGTTGTGAAGGGATAGTCTGCCACATCGAAATCCGCATTTGTTACTGCATTGATGATGCTAGACTTGCCACTATTCGCCATTCCAAGAAGACAGACTTGCCCTGCGCCCTCTTTTCTTACTGCTCCTTCTTCTGCCTTTCCACTTCTTCGAAGCTTCTCCTGTTCTCTCTTTTTCTCCAGTTCATCCTTTAGCCTAGCAAGTTTTCTCCGGTAATGGCCCCGCATATTCTCTGCGCCTTTGTGTCGAGGCAATAGAGAGATTAGCTTCTCTAGCTCCTTTATCTTCTGCTCTAAGTTATTTTCTTGCTCGTAAACTTTTCTTTGAGCATCAAACTTGGGCGATACGTTGGTGGGCACTCATCTCACATCTCACACATATTCCAGTTGTATCTATCAAACAGAATGTCTGTTTGATTTTTTAATGTCATCATTCATTCTATCGCAGTCCATATTCACATCCAGTATCAGACGCTCCGGATGTGATGGTCTGGAAATCAGTGGGACTGACTTGTCAAATGGACCAAAATAACCCATTTTAGTTTCATAAAGATAGTCTGCATATTTCTGTGGGGCTCCCTCAAAAAGAGGGCTGGTTGCTGGGTGCCTAGATACGTACATCCTGTTCTGATTGTCCTCATTACGTATCTTGTCCAGTGTAATTCTGCTCACAACTATACCATTATCCAATGTCTCTGAGGATTCTGTATCAAGTTGCTGCAACGCGTTATGTGCTTTGAATATGAAAAATGATATTGACCGTTCGTCAGGTGCAACCCGTCTCAACGTCTTGCCCGGAAATGTTATCACCCTTAAATCGTGTTTCGGGCCGATTAGAAGCAACACATCAACATCTCTGCGTATGTCGTGAGAGAGGAATAGACCGATGTTCACACATCGGCAAGCGGTTACCATCTTTGGTTGATTAGTGCCCTTTTTTACGTCTAAGCGCGATACTGGCAAATCTGAGAAAGATATCAAGAAACGCCGCTTCATCTCATCACATCAAACTGCCGCATGATACAGCTTTGGTTAAATTCCGGGTAAACCTTCCATGCCCGGAATACCCCCTCTTCTCCCTCGTCGGGATTTACTCAGTTTCTTCATCATCTTCTGCATCTGTGAATGTTGCTTTAGGAGTTCACGAACATCCCTTTTACTAGTACCGGAGCCCTGTGCTATTCTTTCAATTCTGGATGATTTGATAATATTTGGCGCGTCTAGTTCCTCCTTCGTCATCGAATTCATGATTACTTCAAACTTCTGAAGGTTCTCCTGCTGAATTTCAGCTAGATTGTCCGGGATTTTATACTTGAGCCCTAGCATCTCCATAACTTTGTCTATCGGCCCCATTTTCTTCAGCTGTTTCAATTGAGCCATCATATCTTTCAGGGAGAACTGTCCCTTCATCATTCGCATTGCAGCGTCGTCATCAACTTCGATTTGTGCTTCTCGTACCTTCTCGATAAGACCCTTTATATCCGACATACCTAGAAGCCGACCCACGAATTTGGTGGGCTGAAAGGGCTCAAGCGCACCTAGGCCTTCACCGGTGCCAATGAACTTAATCGGAGCACCCGTCGCAGCGGCAGCAGAAAGCGCACCCCCTCCCTTTGCACTGCCATCGAGTTTTGTAACAATGATGGAACCCACATCAGTTGCTTCATTAAATGCTGCAGCCTGCGAACCTGCTTGCTGTCCAAGGGTGCCATCAATAACAAGTATGATTTCCCGTGGCTTGACCGCCTTTGAAATGTTCTGCATCTCTTTAATGAGGCCTGCTTCTTCCCTATGCCTTCCGGAGGTATCCAGCAGGATGAGTTCCACTCCTGTTTCTTTCATATCTTTATATCCCCGCTTGGCAAGCTTGACCGCACTATTCTCATCTTCATCTCCATAGAACGGGACGTTTGATTGCTCGGCCAATTGCTTGAGTTGATTATATGCACCTGGTCGGAAATTGTCTGCACATACAACACCTGATTTGATACCTCTCTTCTGGAAGTATCTGGCCAGTTTTGCAGTTGTTGTTGTTTTTCCTGATCCCTGTATACCTACAAGCATAATGAGATTGGGCTGTCCAGGTTCGATTCTGAGGGGCACTCGTTTTTCACCGAGGAAATGGGCAAGCGTATCCCAGACTACTCGTACGATATGCTCACGTCGGGAGATACCACGTGGAAGATCCTCGTCCAAGGCCTGTTCTTCAACCCGCTTAGTTATAGCCATCACTAGGTTGACATCGACATCTGCTGTCAACAAAGCGCGCTGGATGTCTTTCACCAGCTCCTTGACTAACGCTTTATCAACTACTCCTGCGCCAAAGAGTTTTTTCAATGCAGAGTTAAGTGACTTTCCCAGACCTTCTAGTACCAAAACAGGCTACCTCTGTTTGACCTCCTGAAAATACAAATATCAAGCTTCGCCTATATGGCATCAATGGCCCAACACTGGTAGATCCAAAATAAGTAAAGGAAAGACTAAAAGATAGTGCTTCAGAAGGGGCCAACAGAGGAAATCTCAGTGCCTAAGAAAGGAAGCCAGAAAATACGAATTGTGAAAATCACCGCCGGCACTGTCATAGACCACATTGCAGCAGGACATGCACTTGATGTACTTAGCATTCTCGGTATTACTGGCAAAGAAGACAATATCATGTCACTAGCCATGAACATCAGGAGTTTGCGAATTGAACGAAAGGACATAGTCAAACTTGAAGATAGAATTCTTGATGATGATGAGGTTGCAAAAATCGCGCTCGTAGCACCAGATGCAACGATAAATGTGATAGAGGACGAAAAAGTTGTGAAGAAGACACGAGTAGAGCTTCCTGATAAAATCACCAATGTAGTAGAGTGCCCGAATGCGCGTTGCATTACCAATAAAGAACGAGAACCCATTCAACCAAAATATCAGGTTCTCTCACGGTGTCCTACTCAGCTAAAATGTCTTTATTGTTGGGCTCTCATTGAAGAAAGCGATATCATCTCACAGTTCACCGAGCGCCGGTGAGTGCTCGCTAATCCTCAGTACTGGATCATGCCCTTACGAGTCGACTCTTTTCACCCTTTTTACCATTTTACCTCCGCAAAGTTCGAAGTCCGATTGCGGTGTGGAGTTCTATATCAAATGACGAGTTATCGGCCGTCAGTGATTGGGACACGATCATAGAATTCTTTTATGAAGAACAAGATGATAAAGACGAAATACATGAAATTACCATGATGCAACAGACTCCAGTGAGACGCAACAATCACTTCAAAGAACGCATTGAACTCAATACTACCCCATCAAACGGCAAAGAAAAATCGATGCACCCATGCCGCACGCTCTTCAGAGAGTATTCATCTAGTATGAGTGATGTGTTTATCTACTCTAACCGGATACAAAAACACAATGACTGCTAGGAAAAAGATTGCACAATTACATGAAAAGATACGGACATGTTCAAAGTGCCCTCTGCACAGGATCCGTAATAGGGCAGTCCCCGGGGAGGGGAGTATAAATACGAGGGTTGCATTCGTAGGTGAAGCTCCAGGAAGAAAAGAGGATGAAACTGGAAGACCATTTGTTGGTCGATCTGGTGAATTGTTGACGAATCTTATAGAGAACCGACTTCCCTACAGCCGAGAAGATGTTTTCATAACTTCTGTGTTGAAGTGCCGACCTCCGAGCAATCGAACCCCACAAAGTGAAGAAATTGAGTCATGTCTGCCATATCTTGAAAAACAGCTAGATATGATTAATCCTGATATCGTTGTTTTACTTGGTGGGGTTGCTATTTCTGCATTAATTGGTTACAGGAGGGTCTCTGATGTTCATGGTACATTTTACGATGGCACTCACTATCGATATTTCATGACATATCACCCTGCGGCTGCTTTGCGCTTTTCGAAGTACCAAACACTAATAGAAACAGATTTTGATAGGCTTGGGACTGAACTGAAGTAGGGCCCATTATATCTTTCTTTACGGATAGCTTCTCGTGAGCTGTATGTTCGCCTTCTCTTTACTACAATTCCCTTTTGATTTTGATCCACCAACGCAGTGGTTCGAAAGCATGAACTGGCTTCTGAATCTTATTCTGGCCCTGTCAACTAGAGGGTATCTTCTCCTCGTTCTGTTGGGCTTAATGATTTTTGCGACCGGACTTAGTGACACCTTGTCAAAGTCCTTGGTTTGCTTTGGAATAGGGTCTTACTTCACTGGCCCGTACGTAGTAGATGCAATAGCGGATTTCTGTAATGTAACCCCAGCAACACAACATGATGCTGAATCCGTATGGTACAACACATTGGGTTTGACTTATCTGCAACTAGTATCGCTTCTGGTGATATTTGTGGAGATAATAGCTGCAATTGCTATTCTTACTGGCGCAATTCTCTATTTTACACCAAGCTCACCTGATCTCAAATCGAAGGGTCATTCGCTTCTCATACGTGGGTTCATGATAGCATCAATTCTTGCATTCATTCATGCTGTACCATGGATTTGATTTCATATTGGTAGTTTCCAACTCCTAAAGCAACACCACAACTAGGACGACAAAGAGTCGCTATCCCAGATTGAGGCGGTTTCTGATATGGCCAAGAAACGAGGCATGTACGAACCAATCCAGTCGCATAGTTTCTGTATGAGTTTGTCTGCAAAGAACCACCGTGTTTTTCCAAGATGTATCCATCTTCTGATTTCTTTACTTCTCTAATGGTCATAATCAACCCTTCTGCTATTGAGTTTCTATTATCTTATCCAAAAATCTCTAGAATATAGTAAACAACTATTCCCACGGACAGAAATAATTGTACTTCAAATGCACTCATTCTACTGCAGGAGTGCCCGTCTACCTTTGCTCATATTGTGAAGTATTAGCTATCTATACCGTGATGTAGGTAGTGCCCCTCTTCCTTCTTCTCACCAAAAACGCGTAACCCCTCTTGCTTAACAATTTCCTTAATTTCTTGGGCTTCTACTTTATCGATTTTACCACGTTTGAGCATATAATCGACAATTTCGAATGCCTCCTCAATAGTGTCGCACCTACGTATATAATCCGCCACATCTGGTAGAAATGTCTGTTCCCTTTTTCGTCCCTCTTGGCGTGGTTGTCTTCTAACACCATCGATTTTCATCTTTTTTGTATTGCCGCTCTTCAGTTCTTTGTCAAGCGCAGGATAGTTCTCAGCAAATTCATCCTTGTGTGACATGATTTATCACCGATATTTCTTCACGATGGCGTAACTCGTATTAGACTGTGTTAGTGGACTTATAATCCATATGCTGACACAGTGCTTCCACCTGTCTTAGGGCATAATGAAGGACCACGGCAATTCTCCTTTGAGACGCTCTGCACTATTGGCTATGGAGAAAAACTCAATCCCGGTTTCTGTTTCAGCCCTTCTCCATCCCCCATAACCCCCATATCGGGTGGCAAGCCGGATGACCTCTGAAATCCTGCTATCGCCCAAGGATAGGGCAGCCTGTATGCGTGCTTCCCTCGCATCAAGTGCGGTGCATCTCACATTTGGAACTTGGTTGAGTCCATCGCCTATTTCTTTTGTCTTTCTTCGGAGTATATCGAGAGGGGGCTGAGGATAGCGCTGAAACCCTGTTCCGGCCTTCGGCACAAATGGATTAACATTTACTTTGATTTCAACTTGTGATTGCTTTGCCAATTTCTTGACAAGTTGAATAATATCTTTAATGTCCTTGGCTGTTTCGTGAGGCAATCCTATGATAAAATAGAGTTTAACTGAAGTGAATCCAGCTTTCTCGGCCAGTGAAACGGCCCTGAATATGTCTTCATCCGTAAGACCTTTTCCAATCTGTTGTCTGAGCTCTTCTGATCCCGTTTCGGGTGCAATCGTAAGTGTACGCTGCCCTCCCGCCACAATTGCTGAAAGCAAATCCGGAGTGACACTATCAGCTCGAAGAGAAGGGACAGATAGACTCAACCCTTGTTTTACAATCCATGAGGTTAATTCTTCTACATTATCTCGGTCTCCCAGTGAAGATGCTATGAGAGCAACCTTTCGAACTGGTGTCTTGTGCAGACCTTTTTCCACTAGATTCTTGAGTGCTCTTAGTGAACGGGTGCGTCTAGGCCTACATAAGTGCCCAATCAGACAGAACCCACAGGCATGACCACACCCCCGTGAAGTCTCCAGAAGGAAGGCCTTTCCGAATACCGGTTCATATTTGGAGCCATCAGTCACATTTGGTATAATCTGTGCTTGTGGATAGGATAGGCTATCAAGATTATCAACCTGTATTCTTCTGACCTCTGATGGAGCGGAACTAGGCACATATACGCCTTCTATATCTGCAAGATTATCGATAGCTTCGTTTCGGGAGGTGGCATTTGGAACGGCTTCAATTATATCATGGATTACTTGGTCGCCTTCACCCAGTACAAAGGCGTCTGTAAAATTGCGGTATGGCTCGGGATTTGAAGTAACAACGGCACCACCTAGGAGAACGAGTGGGTCTTTTTCCCTTCTATTCTTGGCAAGTAATGGAATATCTCCATAGGCTAACATTTCCAGAATAGCCGTGATGTTTTGCTCATAAGTAAGCGAAAAACCTACTATATGATTCTCTTTTAACGGTCTGCCGCTTTCAAGTGAGGCCGCGGGGGATGGTACATCATATCGGAAGTATCTCTCACAAGATGTATCCTTTCGCGCGTTAAGTATAGTGTAGAATAAATGTGTTGACAGACTAGTCATCCCGGTTCTATAGGTGGAAGGATAACAATAGCCGAACAGTACATCCACTTTCTGAGCATTTTTCCTAATTACATTCAGCTCAGTGAAATCCATATGCGTCATTCGTTGCCACTCATTTTTCTGCGGTTTGTTGGTTGCTCAGCTATAACCAATGTGTTATCCTCTATATCCCTATCAACAATTACTCCCATACCAGTTTTTCCTCCTGTACCAACAACGACACCCGGACCCAGACAGGTTCCTATCCCTGTCTTTACATTATCTGCTAAGATAGAACCAAGCTTTCGCCTTCTAGAGCTTCTTCTCTCCCCCTTCACTGTGACCATTATATCTGCATCATCATGTCTGAGATTGGCTGTGATAGTACCGGCTCCCAGATTCGTATTATGTCCAATCACTGAATCCCCTACATAGGAAAGGTGACCGACATTTGTATGATCCATTATCACGCTGTTCTTGATTTCTACTGCATTCCCAATTCTAACATCTCGACCGAGTGATGTGTACGGTCTAATATAGCAATTAGGCCCTATTTTTGCCCCCTCCCCCACATAAACTGGCCCTATAATATATGCACCACTCAGAATCTTTGCTCCCCTATCCACAACAACTTCACCCTTCACTTGTGCACCCTCTTCGATAGTACCATCGATTCTCCGTTCATATGATTGAAGAACCAATTTGTTTGCTTCTAGAATATCCCATGGCTTGCCAATATCTACCCACCACGATGGAAGCTTGAATCCAGCAACCCTTCCCTCTTCTGCTATACGCTCAATTGAATCTGTAATCTCATATTCGCCTCTTGCTGATTCCTTCGTCTGGTTTATCGCGTCCCATAAACTACTTCCCACAACATAGATACCCGCATTAGCGAGGTTTCCCGCATTGTCTGAATCTGGCTTTTCTATGATACTGCTTACCAACCCCCCCTCCATTTGAATGACCCCATAAGCAGAAGGATTATCAACTTCGTATGCAGACATTGTAGCCTCATATTCCCCATCTTCATGAAACTCAATGAAACTCCGGAATGTATCAGGACCTACCATCACGTCACCATACATGAGTAGAATCTCATCTGAGTTGGCGAACTCGCGAGCATAGGAAGCTGCATGAGCTGTTCCTTTGCGTTCTTTCTGGTAAGTAAACTCGACATTCATTATGCCCCAATCATGTGATTCTACTGCGTGTTTCAGTTCCTCACCGTGGTATCCATATATTATGAGACACTCTTCAATTCCGGCAGCCTTTAGCTGTTCTAATGTATGAAACAGTAATGGCTTCCCGGCTATAGGAAGAAGGTGTTTTGGAACATTTGCTGAGAGAGGCATCATCCGGGTTGAGTCGCCAGCAGCGAGTATTGCAGCTTTCTTCATTGCTATTCATGCATTCGATGTTTCACCATACTATATATTTTGGCGCAGTACGGGAGCTGCAATTCTCCATTCCATGTATGTACACGTCCATCTTACCGCAGTCTCAGACCGCGATACAGTAAACAAAACTGCGATACATTAATAAGGGTAATTGTAACAATAATGTCATGTGATGTACCACTGGGAATGATAATTTCAGTCTGGTATATTGAGATAATGAGAAGTAGGTGAACCAAAAAATGATGACCGACGAGGAATTGCAAGAAGAGTTGAAAGATCTCAAGCTCACTAAGAGCCAGAAGATTGTTCTCGACATTCTTCGCAGTAGTGGTAAAGATGGTGTAACTCCAAAACAGCTGCTGGATAAAGTATCCTTTGCTCCACGGACTGTACGATACGCTCTCCGGAAGCTGCTCAAGAAAGACCTAATCAAGAGAGTGCCCTGTCTACAAGATATGCGGCAATGGATATACGTGCCTGCGTAAGGTATGTACCTAATCCCTTGACAATATTCAAGGGTATTGATTTCAATGAGCGCCGTAAATGGCAGGGGGATAACCCTTCTGTCATCGTGAGGATGAGCATTTCTGAAAGCTTAATTTCCATTAGGAGAAATACACATTGAGTTCGGGGACGCGGTTCGGATTGGAAGCTCTAAAAATCTTAACTAGTGATGAAGCAATTTCAGCTGTCCACGCATTGAATGATGATACCCGACGGCGGATATTGAATGCTCTGAAAGCCAAGAAAATGAGCACAACAGAACTGGTCGACTTTCTATCAAAAGACGATCCAGAGAACTCAATTAAGCCGCAGACTGTACGATATCACCTGAAGAAACTACAGGAAAGCAATCTCGTTGAACTTGATGGTTATGCTCATGCGGGCAACGGGAACAGTCACATATTGAAGAAAGTCTGGCGTGCTGTTGCTGAGCACATATTCATTGCAGCTACAACTATCGAGGACTTTCCTGAACGCGGAGCATACGAGGTTGCCAAGGCAAGAAACATAATCCGCCCTCTCAAGGAGATTGGTTTTAAGATTCCCGAAAACGAGGATGAGCTTGCAAAACTAGCAGAGCTCTTCGTTGAATGGGACAGACTTTGGCGGAAGTGTCGCAACGAAGCAGCAAAAGACCTTAAGAATATCGGTAGTCTTGATCCCAATGTCTACGTATCTTTGCGTAGGATACTCAGTATACTCCATCTGAGTGATGGGGAATATGAGCGTTACTGGGAAGTAAGCCGTCATGTAACTGATAGGCTGAGAAAGGCTTACAGAAACGGTAAGGGTAAGAACCCTGAGGTCTACTAGAAACCTAGTCTCCTTTTCCCTCTTCTTTTTCTCCAGTATAGAATGGATGTTTCGTACGTAGTAATCTCCGGAGCCTCCCAGCCTTCTTCGGACCGACACCATTCACGCTTTGTAGTTCCCCTTTTTCTGCTTCGAAGACTTTCTCTAGGGTTCCAAACTTAGTGAGAATAGCTCTTGAAATTACAGTATCAATGCCAGGAAAGCCTGAGAGGATATATTCGAGTACATCGGCGTCACGACCTTTGGGCTCACTTGGTCTTGTTCTAATTGGTTTCTTTTCTTTCTCCTGTTCTAGATACGCGATACGATAGAGGACGTTTGCAGTTTCCTCCTCATTCCGCGTCCAGATTATGGGAATCCCAATCCGTATTGCAATAGAGGCAAGGGCTCCGTAGATAGATGCTGGATTGACCGCCCTCAATCCGATTATCTGCTCACCTTCGATGATAAGCACGGGCCTTCGATACGTTGACTTCAAGTCGATGAGCTGTGAGAAGAGTCGTCCGTCTATCATGGACTCTATGAAATCATTTGCCTCCTTCCTTTCAACGGCAACATTTTCTGACGCTACATAATCACCAATTTCTAGACTCTCTCCTGATATGACTACATCAAGTCTGGCCAATTCTCTAGCAACTGCTGTTGGTAGTTCTCGAGAGTCCACTATCATCTTGATGCTATCCTCTATGTTTTTCATGAGTGGGCTACTCGGCTTCTCATTTTCTGTCGATTTTACTTCAGGTACAAAATCCTCGAGACTTGTCTGGCTATCATTTTCCGCCTTCTCTAGGGCTGACGGCATTTTCTCGAGTTTTTTCTTCACGCTCCAATGGTAGAATTCATCATGTGTATCCTTTGCCACGAATATGATTACTTGGCCCGGATATCTTCTACCCGTCCGTCCTTTTCTTTGGATATAGGGCACAATTGACGGAACACAATCATAGAACACTACAAGGTTGCACTCCGGTATATCTAGTCCCTCTTCGCCAACCTGTGTTGCCACAAGCACATTGAACTCGTTGTTTCTGAACCCTTCCAGCACGTGCAACTGTTTCTTCTGGGTGAACCCCTTATCGGAGCCCCTAGAGCTCTGCCCAACAAACTTGCTGGCTCGCACTTCATCTAGCTGCTCTATTGTATCTACAACCTCCGCAGCGGTGTCACGATATCGAGTGAAGACGAGTATTCTAGAATCCTCATCAACTGATAATTGTTCACTAATAATCTCAAGCAGAGCATCCGCTTTTGGATGACGGTGTCCTTTTGCGATTAATGCTTCAAGTAGATTGTTGAACTGATTAAACTCCGAACGGGATAAAAGATTCTGCAGCCCCTTGGAGCTCTTCTTGTTACGGACTTCTTCATACATATTCTGCACGTAGCGCAGTGTTGGCGTAAGTCCCTGTGTACCCACAAACTCGAGTAGTTGAACGATTCGGATTGCAGCGGTTAAGTTTCTCATTATCAAGAAAAGATGCCTTGGTGGCTTTGTATACGAGCCGATTTCTTTACGGACTTCTCTTTGCACTTCAAGGATTTCGCTTCTGCTCATACGTCTGCTGCTAGAGAGAGAGTAGCCGTATCGTTTAATGGGGCGTCCATAGTCGTCAAGTAGGTCATAGAGTATATCTCTCAGAACTTCGATTTCTGCTGGTAAGCGAACATACCGGATATCCGTATCCACAGATACAACATAATCTTTCACATCAGGACTCGCTTCGTCTCGGACTTCGATTTTGGTAAGATTAAGATTCTCACATACCTCACGTATATGTTCGGGTTTGTGCCCTGGTGATGCAGTTAGCCCCAATGCGAGGGGGTGTTCTGCTTGCTTTTCATATAATTCTGCAACGAAAGTATATGCGTAGTTTCCTACTCCCCTATGTGCTTCGTCATATATCACAAGGGACACATTGTTAAGGTCGTAGCTATTCTGTATCAAATCATTTTGCAAAGCTTGAGGTGTCATAACTACGACTCTGGATCTTTTCCAGATTGAAGGCCGCTCACTGGGTGGATCATCACCGGTCATACATACGATGGAATCACTATCGATTGCAAGAACCTGTTTCAAGAACCTAGCATGCTGGTTGGCTAATGGCCGTGATGGCGCCAGAAAAAGCACCTTGGAGTCAGGATACTTGGTCAATCTCTTCGCAGCCAATAGCGCGGCAATAATGGTCTTCCCCAAGCCCGTGCTGAGTACTACCATTGTACTCTCTTTGGATGACGCTTCTGCTAGATTCACCTGATAATCTCGGTGTTCTATACTTCCCGGTTTTATCAGATTCATTTTGACAAACGACTCCGTTCTTGCCACGGTTCTTGCCACACTATCCACCAGTAATACATACTGTAAAAAGCCTATTACTTCATCTCTTCCTTGCACCTTATGGAGCTGCGATTATATGACCGAAGGCGAGACAAAGCCAAGTATAGAGGCAGAACTCTATGAACTCAGTATGCCCGGCCGTTTACTGGGGAAAGAAGTGCTTGATAGTAGGGCTAGGCGAATTGGCATTGTACGAAGTATACGCATCTCACTTCATCCCACTCGCTCAGAGCTTATTGTGAAAGGTGCAGAAGTGGAATTTCCCGTTGATTTTGAAAAAATAGCAGAAGTGGGTACTGTGGTTCAGCTAAACAGCGTTGTTAACGAAGCCGAGGAAATCGAAGTGCATGATGTCATACGTCTGCAGAAGGAAGTCCTTGATGATATCAAGGCATATCTTGGCGGCAGCTAAGCATAGTCCTTTTCGAAGATATTAATAGCGTTGACCAGTCAACTTCCTGACCGGAGTTATACCTATGCCCCTCACATCCGGTAAACTAGCCCAAATGATAGATCATACAGAGCTGAAACCCGATGCTACACCTGACCGAATAAGGGATTTATGCCAAGAAGCGATAAATCACGGATTTGGGGCTGTATGTGTGAATAGCTGCAACGTATTACTTGCTTCTGAGGAGCTTGCTGAAACAGACGTGGAAGTTTGCAGCGTAGTTGGTTTTCCGTTAGGCGCCATGGTGACAGAAGCCAAGGCGTTTGAAGCTGAGTGCGCAGTAAAGAATGGCGCTGATGAAATAGATATGGTCATGAACATAGGTGCGATGAAGTCTGGAAACAAAGAGCATGTAGAAGAAGATATTGCTGCCGTCGTTGAAGCTTCGGGAAAGAAACTCGTAAAGGTGATTCTGGAGACTGGATTCCTCACCAAGAATGAAATCACAACAGCTTGCTGTCTGGCAGAGAGCGCTGGAGCTGCATTTGTCAAGACATCTACCGGTTTTGGCCCTCGTGGAGCGTCAGTTGTAGATATTGAAATCATGAGTGATGCTATCGGCGGTAAGGTCGGTATCAAGGCCGCTGGTGGAATCCACACATATGATGAAGCAAAGGCCATGATTGACGCCGGTGCAACACGAATTGGCGCCAGCAGAGGCATTCAAATCATTAGTAGAAATGGTGACTAGTTCCATGCTAATCGAGGTGTAGATTCTGGGCGGCGCACCCTATCTGGGCGAGATACGCCTATTCTGGTGTGATACATGCAATGTACCAAAACCGCGAGAGACTTCTTGTGCCGTGTGCGGTAAGAAACCAAGAGATGTGAAGATTTCACCTCCTGGTGATTCTTTCCCTGCTATGGAAGGTCATTTGCGGTTAGCACGCAGTGCGTTGGACCGCCAATTTGGAGAGAATACTGGGAGAACTATCTTGCCTGACAACAAAACGATTGTCATGAACAAAGCCCCTTCTCTTGATGCGATGTTCGAGATTGCTGTAGATGGATATGTAATCGGCCGACTACGATATGATATACCAAAGCAACAGTATACATTCCTACTAACACTTGAAGGCGGCCGAAGAATAGCCCAAGTAAGTGATCTAAAATGGGTGGGTTGCGATGATGATGTTGTTCGTTTTCTCTTGAATGGCGCCAATCTGATGCAGCCAGGTGTATCTGGATGCGATTCTGAAATTAATATTGGTGACGAAGTTTTTGTTACTGAACCGTCGGGTCTAGTTGTTGCGACTGGAATAGCACGGATGAGTGGGGAACAGATGCATCAACAAGAGAAAGGTTATGCCATCAAGGTGCGGGAAGCAGCTAAGCCTGTTGCTCCTCATATCAATCCGAAAAAAGCCTCTTGGGAGGATGCGGTAGCAGCAAGTAGTCAGGACTTACAAAGAATCGAGGACGAAGCAATGTCCTTCGTCAAACGGGTTGTTGAAAAAGAAGACAAACCTGTTGTGGTTGGTTTTAGTGGTGGCAAAGATTCTCTTGCTACTTATTTAGTTGTGAAGAAAGCGTTGGGTGAAAAACCACCTATCTTCTTCATTGATACTGGGATTGAGCTTCCGGAAACCGTAGAATTTGTGGAAAAATTTGTACAGGAAGAAGGTGTCTCTCTGATAGGAGAGAAGATGGACGATGAGTTTTGGGATGCAATGGAGGAGTTTGGTCCTCCCGCCAGGGATTATCGATGGTGCTGCAAGATAGTGAAGCTGGGTCCTGCAGCTCAGACGATTAAGCAAGAATTCTCAGGTGATGTACTCAATTTCATGGGTCAGCGCAAGCTTGAGTCTTTCCGCCGTTCTCGAGAGCCACGAGTGACTTCAAATCCATGGGTCCCTGGCCAGAAATCTGCAAACCCAATTCAGGATTGGAATGCTCTCGAGGTCTGGCTTTTTCTTTTCAAGGAAGGGGTCCCTTTCAATCCACTATACAAACGAGGCTATCAGCGAATTGGCTGTTTCTTATGCCCTTCATCTTCGTTAGCTGAACTCGATGGACTGAAAGAAACTCACCCCCGGCTTCAAGCGAGGCTTTCAGATGCGCTCAATGAATGGGCTGAGGATCTTGGGTATCCCCAAGAATGGGTAGATTTTGGATTCTGGCGATGGAAACATCTTCCAGCAGGTCAGATGAAACTAGCTCAAAATCTAGATCTCAATATCTCACCTAATCGACGTTCTCCTAGTGGGAAGCTAGAACTATCATTGAATGACAGTATTCACTCCAGAGATTCTGATTGCTATGAGATGCAAGGGAGATTCTCTTCGGGTTTGGATTTACATCACATATCTGAGTTGATACCAATTCTCGGCGAAACAATGATATCTGATAGTCATGAGGTACTTGTTATAAAAAGGGACAATGCTGAGATAATCCTTGATAGCTCGGGCTCTTTTAACATCATGGGAGATAATCCAGAGCGTATTCACAATATTGTAGATCAAGTTGAGCGCACTATTAAGCGAGCGATGTTATGTCAGGGATGTGGCAGTTGTGTGGCACATTGTGAGAATGACGCTCTTCAACTGATGAATGGAACCATACGAGTCGACACAGACAGGTGTACATGTTGTTTGGAGTGTACTGAATGGCCTTGCCCGACATATCTCCAATAATCATTCTTAGCGTTGTATATCCGCCAATTTCACATCGTCCACTACAAAAGGTTAATTACGTATCCGCCGGAGGAAACTAGAATAAACCGTATTTGAATTGTACAACTTGGAGCCAAAGCCCAATGCTTGATGCGATATCGTTGAAAATCTACGAGATGCGCAGATACCTCGTATTGAGCTTGGTTATATCCATGATTGCCATACCTTTCGCAGACCTGTTGGTGATTGAACGAGATCGAAATAGAAATGAAATGTATGGTGAGGGTTTCTGGATTTATGGTTTCAGCATCTATAACATGAATGATAATGAGCTGGCAGAAAAAATGGGCCCCCCATTTAATGATGGGCTGCATACGCTTCCAGGGTATTTGGGAAATATTACGTATGAGTATCCAGTTTTCGGTCTGATTTTCTTCGCGATTGGTACTTGGCTCTTTCCAGGCGCAGGGGGATTTCAACCACTTTGGCTAAATTTCGTTCTAACTCTTGTATTCAATTTGAACTTGGTATTGGTAGCAGTACTCCTCGGAGACAAGATATACAATCGCAAATGGGCTCGGCTATTCTTTGCAGGATACTATGTCTATGGCTTGATTATGGCTGCAGGCGGTGGAAAACTGGAACCTATTGTGGACTGTCTTATGCTGATGGCCCTACTGTTACGCAAAGAAGATCAAATGGGTAAATCGATGTTTACACTGGGTTTGTCTGTGCAGACGAAGATATACTCGGGTGTTCTCTTACCCCTGTTGTTTATCGAAGCCCCGATGTCAGTGATATGGTTCTTCATTTCTACATTATTAACCGTGGTTCCCTTCATATTTCTTGGTGCTAATTTTGATTCATTGCTTCAGCACTTCCTAAATACATCTTCATACAGCTCCTACATAGTGAATCCACTCTATCCGGGTCTCTTCCTAGAGACTCCTGGATTTGGAGAGTTCCAGCCTTCTTACATGTGGCCTCCTGCCCTGATTCCACTTATTGTGTACGTTGTATTTATGTTCAGTACAGTGAGAATCTATCTTCCTTCTTTCGAAGAGATGAAGAAAGCTACATGGCAAGCACGTCTTAACAAGCTCAAACCCTTGTATCTCTATATTCTTCCCTCGTTCTTGTTTGTATTCCGCTGGGTGATGCCTTGGTATCTATTCTGGCTCGGTCCACTTTGTGTGATGTTTAATGATGATAAACAAGCCATAGGATATCTGAAACAAATCACAATAATTGGGTTGCTCTATACATTCGGCATTTTCATCAATTGGCCATATTTCGTTAATCGTCCGCTCATTGATTTCTCCGAACATTTCCCCTTTGGATGGCTTACTTTCATCGGTCTAAGTTTGCTTTTTGCACTTGTAGGGGTTGCATATGTAATCTGGAAGAAGGAAGTTGACCGAAGGCGGAATCGGGATAAAATAATCAAGAAAGCCGAAGCCCGCGGTGAATTAGTCCTATAATAACTAGAAAAAGGACTATTACATCCCCGGGATACTACCGTTCTGCCTATAATAGGCAATTATCCGCTTTCGAATCATGGTGGAAGAATACAAACCATTGGCGTTTTTCTTCTCAAGTCTGACGATTTCAACTTCGAGTCCTGCTTCATTCAGTTGCTTCTCAAGATGGCTTTCATCTGCATTCTGATCGTGCCCGAGGGCTACTATATCGGGTTTGATATCCACAACAATAGCTGAATGGTCTTCGTTGTCATAACCAATGACGGCCTCATCCACCACCTCTAAAGCTTCAACAAGCTGTTGCCTTTGCTCCTGTGGAAATACCGGAGGTGCACCCCTTTCTCTTTCTATGGTATCGTCTCTGGCAATAATTACCACTAGTGTTCCATTCGCTCCGGCCAGTTCTTTTGCTTGTCTTAGATAAGCGAGGTGACCAAGATGGAGTATGTCGAATTTTCCGGCTGCAAGTACCTTACATCGGGTCATACTTATCAACCCGGTTTAGTCTTCATCAACAGCGAGAAACTCTAGGCCATCCTTAATAATTTCGATTCGGCACTTGGTTTTCGTGATTTGACTGACATGGACGATTCCATTAATCTCAAGTTGCATGAGGGCTGCATTCATCTCGGACTGGCTGGGTTCTTTTCCCCATTCCTTCCTTACAGCCCTGTTCAGCTCATCATCGAGTATGACTCCATGACGTTTTCTCAAGATACTGACTATTAGATTTCTCAATGGGATTGCTGTCCAAGTTGTCACTGCCAAGTTTCTCCTTGCTTCATATTGTATAGCCTTGCGGTCCTACAGAAACCGACGCGGTTCTTCTAAGCTGTTCATTGAGCCTCTGGAATCTATCAAGTTGATCTTTTGTAACTGAAGGGTGAATTTTCTCCAACGCGTCGTCGAAATGTCGTTTTGAGACAATGTCGATGTCCGGATCCTCTCTGAGAGCTCGCATTCCTGCTTCCCTACAGAGGGCTTCTATATCCCCACCAACAAAATGTTCTGTCTTCCTGACGAGTTCCTTAATATCAACATCGTCGTCTAGTGGCATATCTTTGGTATATATGTGGAGTATCTCTTCCCTTCCTTTCTTGTCTGGTGCATCTACATAGATGAACCTATCAAATCGACCCGTTCTCAAAAGTGCTGGGTCAATCAGGTCGGGTCTGTTAGTGGCCGCCAAGACAAGGATGTCCTCCAGGCCCTCCAATCCATCCATTTCTGTCAACAGTTGACTGATAACTCGCTCGCTAACGTGGCTATCTCCTGTTACACTTCCCCTTGTTGGAGCGATTGCATCTATTTCATCAAAGAATATTATGGATGGTGCCGCTGTTCTTGCTTTTCTGAAAACTTCACGAACAGCTTTCTCGCTTTCTCCTACCCACTTCGAAAGGAGTTCCGGTCCCTTCACACTGATAAAATTGGCTTCACTTTCTGTAGCTACCGCCTTTGCCAGAAGGGTTTTACCGCATCCTGGTGGGCCAAAAACTAAAACTCCTTTTGGAACCGTAATTCCAACTCTATCGAATATTTCGGGCCTCTTCAATGGCCATTCCACCACTTCAATTAGCTCTTGGATGACGTCATCAAGCCCTCCAACTTGCTCCCACTGAACATCAGGAACTTCCACAAAAACCTCTCGAACTGCAGATGGTTGTATTTCCCGAAGCGCACCAGTAAAGTCCATTCTATTCACTTCGAGCTTTTCAAGAACTTCCTGTGGAATGCGCTCCTCCTCAAGATTGATTCTTGGCAGGTATCTCCTTAATGCCTTCATGGCTGCTTCTCTGCAGAGAGCTTCTAAATCGGCGCCCACAAAACCATGGGTCACTTTCGCCAGTTCATTCAAATCGACTTCGTCTTTTCCTTCTGTCGTAAGAGGCATGCCCCTTGAATGAATCAACAAAATCTCAAGTCTTCCAGGCTCATCTGGAACACCAATCTCAATCTCCCGGTCAAATCTTCCCGGTCTACGAAGTGCTGGGTCCAGAGCGTTTATTCGATTGGTGGCCCCTATAACAACTACTTGTCCTCTTGCTTTCAGGCCATCCATCGTGGCCAGTAACTGAGCAACCACTCTCCGCTCAACTTCACCTTGTACATCTTCTCTTTTGGGTGCAATAGCATCAAGTTCGTCAATGAATACTATACTCGGAGCATTCTCCTCAGCGTCTTCGAAGATCTTCCTGAGTTTCTGTTCTGATTCACCATAGAATTTGGACATTATTTCTGGTCCATTAATATGGGTGAAATTTGCTTCAGATTCGCTTGCCACCGCTTTGGCCAGCAATGTCTTCCCTGTGCCTGGCGGGCCGTGAAGGATCAACCCCCGAGGTGGTTCGATACCAAGTCGCTTGAAAATCTCGGGATGCCTCATCGGAAGCTCTACCATTTCTCGGATACGCTGAATCGGTTCTTCCAAGCCGCCAATTTCCTCATATGTAACTTGAGCAGGTCCAACAATATCTCCCGTTGGTTTTTCTGATATTGATAATACGCTTGAATGCTGTACCACAACAGTACCAGCTGGTTTCGTGGATGTGACTTTGAAGGGAATGGCTCTGCCAAGTATTGGTATGAATACCGTGTCACCATTGGTGACGGGACAGTTGAGCAACTTTCTCTTAACAAATTCCTCGAATCGGGGTTCCGGGCTGATAGGTACTGATGTTGGTGCAAGACTTACATTTCGCGCTGGCTCTTCATCAGCTCTTCTAACTTTGACATTCTCACCCAAGCTGACACCAGCATTTCGACGAATGCGCCCATCCATTCGGATGATGTCTTTGCCTTTGTCCCCTTGATAGGCTGGCCAAGCTATCGCTGCTGTATCCTTGTTACCATGAATCTGAACGATATCACCGGTGCGAATCTCCATTTCATCCATGGACATCGAATCAATTCGAACTATGAATCGGCCTATGTCCCTGTGTTCAGCTTCAGCTACCTTCAGCACTATTTCGACCAAGGTTAAACACTTCCTTCAGATTTCAGTTTCGATTTAAAACTGAGGATAATATTCGGCATGGTTCTACTGCCGCACAATTGTCAACCAATTCAAATACTATTGAGTATTTCCGTAGCGATAGTCTTTTGTAAATTGCTTCCATTGAACATTCTTCATGTTCATGAGAAGACATCATCGTTCAGGATGGTATTCTTTACGTTTCTTGATAAGAATCTACCTTCTATAGACCATTTTCGGCTGATTTGATTTGCGCTGTAGTTCCCTACCTACATGCGGGATACGCGCTCAACTTCGACCTGGCCTACGCCTTCGAGATTCGTTATGGCCTCTTCAATATCATCTGTGCCCCCCATTGATTCCTCCCTAGCAACATTCATCCTTATTGCTTTTAGACCAAAAGCTACTGGTACTACTTCTGTTGCGCGAACATCGGTACCTTCTGGGATGTTGTTCTTTATCTTGTCTAGCAATTTGTCCAGATCTACATCCACGCCTTCAGGCATGATTTTTAGGGTGATAATTACTCTAGCCATTTCTATGCCTCTTCATGTTTCAAGGCCCCTGAAAGCCACAATTCGGGCATGTGTAGTTGATGGAAAAACGTCTGCAATCTTCACAACGCCATATGATGAATTCTCCACATGATGGGCATCGAAACTTGACGCTGTTCTCTTTCGGTGAAATCGAACGGTGGCATGAGGTACATCTTATAGCTTTCATAGACGACAACTTATTCACCAATTGGTATGTACAGTCCTTCTGGACGAATTGAGCCAGTTCTAGAATTATTATAAACCTGACTATAGCGAAAAATCTTTTCTGCGGAATTCTATCTTAATAACCTGTTTCTTACAGTTGAGTACACTGCATGAAACTTCCGTGTTCCACTCTTCCCCTGCCACCATCGCCGCTCCCAAGGCTACCCGTAGGCCCTCGGGTTAGCAGGGGCTTCGTCCACGTTCACCGGAATTGGATTCCTCCAACGGGCCTGGCTTCCGTCTCCTGTCATGTTCCCGGGTCATCACTCCGGCAACAGCGGGGTCTTCCACAATCCGTACTACGGCGTGATCATGATTACCCACCTCAGCCTTGTCACCGTAGCTGAGAAGATCCATTTCAGACAAGGTGAACAGCCGCAGACTCTCCGAAACCTGATGCAGTTCCTTTAGTGGAGAGTAAGGACTTCTGTTTAGAAGACTGGATCTTCCTTACAGCCTTCGGGACTGATCTCTTCTCCCTTTGAGGAGCGGCTCACCGCCCTAGCCCTACTGATATCCGGTACTGTAGTCTGTCTAATCGATTTCTCTGACATCACGAGCAAGACTGCTACATTTGACGCGCATGGTATAAGGTATATTGTCCAAGACTTTTTTCGACGCGGGGAAAGAACTGGATGTGGATTTAAGAAGAGGCATAATTGCGCTGACCTCGATGGAGTTTATCTTTCATCTGTCAAGAGATTATCAAGTCAATCGTCACATGCTCAATGGGAGAAGCTCAAGTGAGACGTTTATATTTTGCTTTCGAGCGTGCTAATTGTACACGTTAGCCTCATATACGTTGTCTATCGTAGAAGATATATATCATCTAACATCCTCAATATCAAGAATGCTTAGAATCAAGGAGGAAAAGAAATTGGTTGATGAAGCCGAAATTCAGGAAATCGTAGCAGAAACCATGGCATCTAATCCAGTCATAGAAGGAATGGTGGCTTGTAACGCAGACGGAGAAGTAATTTTTGGTCATACGTTATCTGACAGCATAAAGCACAAGAAGGTTGCTGATTTGGTGGTGAAGCTCAGTTCGCTTTCATCACAGCTGAGTGGGACTGTAGATAAGGGCGAATTAAAGGAAGTGAGTATCACTTCGGAGGGCGGCTATGTTATCATCCTTGGTGATATTGAGCTAGTTTTGGCTGCTATTGTGGGTGAAGAGGGGCGAGAGTCAATGGGACTTATCCGGATGGCAGTTAGAAGAGCATTGCGTTCCATGGTAGAGTAGAAAGCCACAGAAAATTAGCCTTTTCAACCAACAAGGGAAACAAGGAACGGAAAGTATACTAAGTATCCTCTAAGTAATACGCAAATATTACCAAGCGTAATATTGTTCACAATATGTCATCTTCATGACAATACAACCGATGCAGTGGACCGTATTACGGAATAGCGCTACAATAACGGATGGGAATGAATATTGGTACACATCGAACGGCTAGAATGTAAAGGCTTCAAATCCTTCGGCCGGAAAAACGTATCAATCAAGTTCAGTCCCGGCTTTACCTGCATTGTTGGCCCCAATGGTTCGGGCAAGTCCAATGTGGTTGATGCTATTCTTTTTGTGCTTGGACAACTCAGTGCCAAAACCCTCCGAGCAAACGTTTTCGCGGACTTGCTTTATTCACCACCAAAGCCCAATATGCCTCCCGAAGCAACATCAGCGACTGTCAAGCTTCATTTCAACAACAAGGATAGAAAGCTCCAAGTCGAATCGGACAAGGTGGTAATTGAAAGGGAATTGGATGAGTCTGGAAGATCAACATGCAGGATAAATGGGAAAGTTGTGACAAGAAGCACAGTTGTAGACATCCTTGGTGGAATTGGGGTTGACCCCAACGGATACAATCTAGTACTCCAAGGTGAAATAGCTCAGATTGTCAAAGCCAGCCCAACTCAGAGACGAGAACTGATAGAAGAGATAGCAGGAATTTCTGCATATGATGAACAAAAGGAAAAAGCCCTGAAGAAGCTCACAGAAAGTGAGAATAATTTAGGAAAAGTAGAGATGCAGCTTCGAGAGCGTCAACGCCAGCTTGACAAATTGGAAGAGGAGAGAGGTGATGCACTCCAATATCAGAAAACGCGCCAATTCAAGCGAGAAACACGAATTGATAGTCTGGCGTGGAGCATTGTCAAGTCAGAAAGCCGAATAGAGACGATTAAGGAGACACTTGCAGAAAAAGCTGAAGAGTTTGAGCAGCTTGAAAAGGAGCTTCAACAAACTATTCAGAAAATAGAGAGGATTGAAGAAGAAATCGAGAAAATAGATGATGAGATTGACCAGATAGCAGGTGAAGATTCAGCTCGTATATCAGAAAGGTTTGGTATCGTCTCGGCAGCCGTTGAACATCTAATGGAAGAACTTGATGAAGCTAACCGAAATCTCAACGCGTCCAAGGCAGAAAAGGAAAAGAAAGAGGAGAAACTTGGAAGAATAAATGACGAGATTCAAGAACTGAACCAGAAATATGAACAAGGGCAGAATCAGCTCCAAGACGTCACTAATGAAGTATCTTCATTGGAAACCAAAGTTAAGCGATTAGAAGATAAATTTGAAAAAGAACAGTCCAACTATTACAGGAATACACAGGAATTGCAGCAATTCAATAACAAGATGCGGTCTCTAGATGAAAGCATTGCACAAATCAGATCCACAATTAAATCCAATAATAGGGAATTGGGATATGCCTATGAAGAGCTTAGAGACAGTAAAGAAAGCCTAGAGCGGGTTAAGGGGGAGATAACTGAGCTGAAGAAACAGATACCGGAGAAAGAAGAATCAATAGAACGATTGGAAAAATCAGAAAGCTCCAAGCGAAGCGAGTTCAAAGATATTGGAGAACAACTCGAGAGGGTCAATGCGGAAGTAGAGGAAACAACCAGTGTTCTAGCATCAACACGAGAAGAACTAATCAGATTGCAGGCTAGGCAGGATGCCTTGAAAGAGGCTGAAGAGTCATTCCTGAAACGGAGAGAAGCAGTCGCTAAAGTATTGGAATTGCGAGATGAGAATGTCATAGAGGGTATCTACGGAACTGTGGCGGAACTGGGCACAATTGATCCCGATTATGCGGTTGCAATGGAAATAGCCGGTGGAAGCCGACTTTCGTATGTAGTAGTGGAGAACCAGGAAACAGCAACAAAATGCATAAACATGTTGAAACAAGATCGGGTGGGGAGAGCATCATTTATTCCGCTAAACAAAATCAAGACAAGGTCACCTGGAAAGCTGCCTCCTGATGAAGGAATTATTGGATTTGCACTGAATCTTGTCAATTTCAAACCAAAATTCCGTCCAGCATTTGAATTCGCTTTTTCAGATACTCTGATTACCGAGGATTTCGAAGCGACAAAACGGATGGGATTCGATGGCTGGAGAGCAGTTTCACTCGAAGGAGATGTAGTGGAGCGTTCGGGTCTGGTGACAGGAGGGTACCACCAGCCGAAATCTAGAGGGCTCTCTTTGCAGGTGAAAGACAGAAGCCCACAAATTGTTGAGCGCCTTAGAGGCCTTAAGGATATACTAACCAACCTAAGAGCAAAACAGGAATCCCTTCAACATAGAAAAGAGGAATTGGAGAAAGAGATAAACAAAATCGGAAATGAGAGATACAGACAAGAGATAAAGCTTGATCGATTGAAAGGAAACTTGTCCGAGAAGAAGGAGAACAAAACCCTACTCACTAGCAGAATTCACGAGTTAAATGTAACAATCCAAGAACTCGAATCTCAAACAGAAGAGCTCAAGGAAAGAGACAACCGATTAACCAATGAACGAAGTCAGGTCAGAAGAAAACGAGACAATTGTAATGAAAGATTGGTCAAATCCGACGCAGCCCAGATTAATCAGGATTTGAAAGACCTGAAGAAGGTTCTAGAGCATCAGAAGCAGAAGAGGGAAAACATCCAGAAAGGTATAACGAAAATTAGACTTTCTATTGATGAAAGATTATCACCGAGAGCGAATGAATTAGCAAATGAGATTAAATCAATTGAGACATCACTACCTGAACTGGAAGAACGCATCAGGGAGCTGGAAAGAAAATTAGATGAGAAAAAAAGCGAATATCAGAATCTGCAGGCGAAAAGAGAAGAGATTGAAGATGCGGTTAAAGATAACAGGGTACGCCAGCTTGAAATGAAGGAAGAAGTAAGAAATCTTCGCCTTCGCCATGAAGAAATAAGGGAAGAGCAAACCTCGAATGAAAAATCAGTATATCGGCTTCAAACTGAGCAAACCAAATTGGAAGAGGAAGTTGTCGCATTTTCAGCTGAATTGGACGAAATTGCAGACCAAGAAGAGGAAATCGAGAAGCGGAGACAATCTGAAGAGCTGACCTATAGTGAGATAGAAGTTTTAGAGGAGAAGGTCAAGGAGTTTCAACGCGAATTGGAAGAGATGGGGCCTGTGAATCTCAAGGCGTTAACAGATTATGATATAGAGAAACAAAAATACAACGAAATTGTTGATAAGAAGGTGCGATTAGAGAAAGAGCACAAGGAGATTCTGAGATTCATAGAAGAACTTGAACAAGAAAAGACTCGAAAATTCTTGGAAGTCTATAATGAGATAGCGGACAACTTTTCCGAGGTCTTTGGCAAACTGTCTCCGGGTGGAGAGGCACACTTAATGCTCGAAAATCCGGAACATCCACTCATGGGAGGAATTACGGTCAAGTCCAAGCCAAGAGGGAAGGAGTTGGTATCATTGGAAGCCATGAGTGGTGGGGAGAAAACAATAACCGGTCTGGCACTCATATTCTCCATCCAGATGTACAATCCTGCAAGCTTCTATATCTTTGACGAAATCGATGCCGCGCTCGACGATGTGAATGCCCATAACGTTGCAACACTCATATCCGAAATGTCCAGGACATCCCAATTCATAGTGATATCACTCAGAGACACAACCGTTCGTAAGGCGGATTCCTTAGTGGGTGTATCTAACCAAAATGGAATTTCAAGAATAGTAACGGTAGATTTGGAGGAGGTGGCGGCTACAGCATGAAAGATACGAATGATCCATTCTGGGCCACTCCACCATATATTCTCCTTACTGATATTCTACAACTCGATAAAGTAGAGCCTTGGAATGTTGATGTTGGAAAACTTGTACGACAGTTTCTGCAAGAGATGAAGAACTTAGGGGATGTCAATTTCCGCGTATCAGGAAATGCCCTCTATTCTGCCTCAGTCATTTTCATGAAGAAGACCAGAGATTTGGTAGATTTGGGTCTCATTCCTCGCGAAGAAGATGAGGAAGAAGAGGATATCGAAATTCCACTAATCCGACCACCATTCAGGCTCAACAATCGGCGTATTACACTCGAAGAATTAGTTGTTGCAATGGATGAAGTGCTCTCCAAAAAATCTCGAAGTGGCTCGAAATCGAAAAAGAAGAAAACGGAACCGACACCTGAGCCTGTTTCTTTCAAAGTTGATATGACGAGAGCGGATATAGAAGAAACCATTGCAGAAGTATACGAAGATCTGCGACGGATGATGGAAACTGGAGAGGTATCGAAATTCACAGACATCCTGATAAATAATACACGACAGGAAATTGTGCGAATTTTCTTCGCTTTATTACATCTGCATGGCAGGGCATATGTAGATATATGGATGGATGATGAGGACGTAATCTGGGTCCAACTTCTTGAACCACCAGAGAAGAAAAAGGGAGTGTCTGAGTCGCAAGTTCAGACCCTCCTTGCGGACTAGAGTTGAGGACAATGGATGAGGACTTAAAGACATTAGAAGCAGCTTTGTACGCAGCTGGTAGACCCCTCACCATAGAGGAAATGTCAGAGCTAATCGATAAAACCGAAACATCCACACGAGAATTGGCAGAAGAACTAGGATATCAGTATCATAAACGGGACGGGGCCCTAGAAGTTGTGGAACTTCCCAGGGATCGATTTGTATTGCAACTAAAGCCCGAGCTTACTCCGAGAGTTGGGAGTCTTATACCGGGCGGATTACTCTCATTTGCCACCCTTCAAACACTAGTATACATAGCGCTGAAACAACCTATCCTCCAATCGGAGGTTGTTTCTCACAGAGGTACACATTGCTACGAACACATAAACAGGCTTGAGGAATTGAAGTTTCTAGAATCGAAACCACACGGGCGCACAAAGATGTTGAAAACGACGCGTCTCTTCGCGGATTACTTTGGGCTGCATCCTGACAAGGTTAAGATGAAAGCCCAATTGAAACACAAGATGAAAAAGATACTTGCAGAACAGAAAGCCAGAGAAGAAGGATCAACCACTTGAAAGTCTAACAGACCCTAGGAACTGGCTCACCGTATGGAACCTGAATGATTTTTCGTCCGCCAATTCCTGTTTCAAGGATTACTCTCGCGGGGCCTTCCTGTACCTTGCCGATAGCTTTGGCATCTTTGGTTGCCTCATGAGAATGCAAAGAACCAATCAAATCATCTGTATTTCCTGGATCCACAGCCATGACTGCGGTTCCCTCACAGCTCATATTGAAGGGATCCAAGCCCAGTATCTCACAGAGTGATTTGACAGCAGGTCGAATAGGAACTGCTCCATCATTAATCATAAGTTCCACGTTGGATTTCGAAGCAATCTCATTGAGGGCCACTGAAGTTCCGCCCCTAGTGGGATCTTTCATTGAGTGGATACCACCAACATCCAAGCAATCACGCAAAGGCTCCCAGAGTGGAGCTACATCACTTGTCAAGTCAGTATCAAATTCAAGGCCTTCACGATGAGCTAGGAGAGTTGTACCATGGTCCCCAATAGGACCCGTAACAAGAACATCATCTCCAGGTAGAGCACCTCTATCAGTAATTGGTGCTTCAAGATAGCTTACGCCAATGCCGGTCGTGGAAAAAACCAGTTGATCAATAGTTCCACAAGGCATTACCTTTGTATCACCTGCAATCATAGCAACACCAAGTGGCTCAATGGTGTTGTTCAAATCGCTTAGGATTTGAGCCAAGCGTTGTATTTCGAAGCCTTCCTCCACAATGATGGTATTGGTCATAGCAATCGGCTTTGCACCCATAACAGCCAAGTCATTGATTGTGCCACATGCTGTTAGTGTGCCTATGTTGCCCCCTGGAAAGTATAAAGGCTGTACTGTATGGGCATCACTACACACAATAAGGTTGCACTTGTCGGACAGGAGTGTTGCCCCATCATCCATTTCATCTAGGCCAATACTACCTAATCTACGATTGCCAAATGAAGGAATTATTACCTCGTGAAGGAGCCGCTGCATAACTTTTCCACCAGCTCCATGTGAATTCTCTATTTTGTCCATAGGAATTCCTCTGAACCAAGTTTAGAATGGGATTGGTAATATTTCAAAGAAGTGTTATGACGAAAAGAGGCTTTCGTTCGTCACTGAGGAAAACTTAAAACAACTTTCAAGAGTGTTTGATTTGATTATTGGAAGGTAGCATAAATGGGTGTCTGGCATCGTAGATCTCGGAGAACTAAAACTGGTGCAAGGAAAAGCCGATTCAAGGGTAAGAGAAAGTATGAACTCGGGCGGACACCAACTGAGACCGTAATGGGAGAAGCTAAACGGCGAAGAATTGACAGCAAAGGCAGCTATAAGAAGACCCCAGCCCTCCGCCTCAATATGGTCAATGTAACAAATCAAGAAAAGGGCGAAACATATCGTGCGGAATTGGAAGATGTTGTCAAGAATCCTGCTAACCCAGATTATCAACGCAGGAAGGTCATTACCAAGGGTACAATCATCAAGACTTCAAAAGGCAAGGCTAAGGTAACGAGTCGGCCAGGCCAAAACGGGATACTGAATGCGGTTCTTATCTAATCTTTTTCCGCAAGCAGTATCATACTATTAACCTGTTTCTTACAGTTGTAGCAACTGCGTGAAACTTGTTTGTTCCACGCTTCCGTTGCCCAGTGTCACCACTATACCGAGACGCTACCCCCGGCCAAGCAGAGACTTTTTCGACGATCATTTGGGAAATATCCATCCTGCGGTCCTAACTTCTGTCTCCTGTCGTGTTCCCGGGTCATCACTCCCGGCGACAGCGAACTCTTCCACAGTCCTTACCACGGCGTGGTCATGATCACTCACCTCAGCCTTATCACCGTAGCTGAGAAGATACGTCTAGACATGGTGAACAGCCGTGGACTCTCCTGAACTCGATGGAGTCCCTTGTTTGGAGAGTGAGTGCTTCTGCTTAGAAGACTGGTCTTCCCTTAGGCTTTCGGCCGTGTGTGTCGTATCAGAGTACTAGCCCATTTGCCCAGTCATGCTGGGACGGCGTTCCATACCGGAACTAATAACCTCCCCCGTCTTTGGCCCGTAGAAGACTTGCAGGAAATGTTGCACTTCTCTACCCCAATTATTATGATTCTGTAAGACTTTGGTTATTCAAGGTTCGTTCGTATCAACCTCGGCCTCAATATTTGTTATTACGAATCCCCGACCGCCGGTTATTGTAGTATTGCTACTATTGCACTCAGGGCACTTCATAGGAGCAAAAGCCGCTATTTGTGTTGGAACATCGTCTGGACTCTGTGCTTCTCCTTCAAAGCCACATTCGGCACAACGTATGGTTCCCTTCACCTTCTCGATTTTGAGTTCAGCTCCTTCGAGGATGGTTCCTTCAGCGGCAATTTTGAAATTGAAATCAAGCTGTTCAGGTACTAGGAAGGTGAATTCCCCAACTTCAATATTTACGGCCAAAACTTTGTTCACATCATGACTTTTAACTGCTTCTAGGGCAGTATCAACAATGGAACAAGCGGCGGAAAATTCGTGCAATATCCTTTCCCTAGCGGAGGTGTTGCTCTCTATTTGTTAAGGCATTTTTGCTGTGAACATAGGCTAAACACTCTTTATATACAACCGCGAAATATAGTTTAGAGAACCAAGGCATGGAGGATGTGGATTGAACAAGGCTTCCGATGAAGAAACAAACGAAAGGAAGGGCGCTCCAAATCTAACACGTATATCGGGTATCGGTCCAACCCTCAGTGCACGACTAAGGAAAGCAGGTTACTACTCTTTGGAAGATCTTAGCACGAGTAACCCCACCAAAATAGCTGAAGAGGTGAAAGGGATTAGTGTGGAAAAGGCCGAAGAGATAACCATCACTGCAACCAAACTAGTAGAGAAAACTAGGAAGAGTAAAAAAGTAGATGACACCGATGAGGATGCCAGCTTTGAGATAGATGACCTTGTGAGAGAGTTACGAAGCGAAGATCAGCAGGTTGCATTGGGAGCCATTGATAGGTTGGGAAAAATTGGCGATAAGAGAGCCACAAAGCAGCTAATGAACTGTCTTGATGACCCAAGATACATGGTCCGGATGTTTGCTACAGTACAGCTGGGAGAACGGAAGGATGAGAAGGTAGTTGATGCATTGATAGAGGCACTACATGATGATTCTCTATTTGTACGTCAGACTGCCGCCGGTGCCCTTGAGAACATAGGCTTCAAGAGGGGTTTAGATGCAATAGAAGATGCTGAAGAAGAAGGACTCTTACTCAACGAGCTTCCTGAAGGCAAAAGGCTAACTGATTAAACATGAAACTCATAGAGTGAATTTATTTGAAGATGAATGTATAGAAGGAGAAATCACGGAAAATGACAGATCCCAGTTCGGTGGAGCACATTCAAAACAAAATCAGCGATCTTGATTTAGATTATATGCGCGGACTGGTCTCTGAAGAAGAATACAACAGCAGAATGGAAAAACTTCAACAGGAGTTAGAGAAAGCTGGGGGCAAGCCATCTGGTCTTTCTGCAGCGCAAGGAGTGAAAGCCCCACTTCGACCACATCCAGAAACAGAACCAACTAAGCAAGAAGGAGAGATCACAACAAATCCCGTTACCGCAGTAAAGAGAACTGTACAGAAATTCAGAAGAATTTCGATTGAACGGATTGCTCAGGAAGCTGGCGTAAGTGTAATCAATACGGCTAAGATATTGACGGACCTGCTAGATGGACGTGAACTCTCCGGCCGTATAGACCGAGAGAGAGGAGATTTATTGCTGGGGACTGGTAGTGGACCTGCACCAAAGAATATTGTAGTGTGTCCATTCTGCGGCCGAAAGATGGAAAAGATTGCTGTTCGAGGCGAAAAAGTCACCTGTAATATGTGCCGAGAGTCTTTCATTATTTCCTAAGACCTTGAAAGCGTAACTCAAAAAAAGTATAAAGCTTACAGAATTCTAAATGAATCTGTATACAGAAGTGTAAAATTTCTGTAAGATTTCATGCTAACTACCATATGAGAACAGATTGGCCTGCATGGACCGGGTCGCTGGTTTACTTGCTCCTTTCGAATGGTTCCCTCTGTTTTTCCATGAACTCAATTGTTCTCCCAGGAGTATCTTGGGGCGGTGACATTGGCAGGGAAGGGGGAATGCAGAAGTTTCAAACAGGTTATCGTGATATCTAGGAATATAGCAAGCAGGAACAGAAGCTGTGATTCTCCGCTCACAAAACAACTCAACAATCTACTTGCTTTGGCCACCCTCGCGATAGGATTCTAGAAGCAAGTCTGGCAGGTACATCGCTTTGATACCTGTACCCTTCAACAAATCCTTCAATTGAATTGTGCAGAAGGGACACTCGGTAGTTACGAGCTCCGCTCCTGTGTCTTGGATATACTCCCGTTTGGTATCAGCGATTTTCATGGAGAGATCACGCTGTCCTGCACGCACACCACCACCAGCACCACAGCAGCGGTTCTTGTATGGATCGTCAATGTACTCAATTCCAGGAATCATCTTCAGGACTTCCAACGGCTCTTCAACAACTCCTTGACCTCTGCCTAGGTGGCAGGGTTCGTGATAGGTAACCTTCAAATCAATCTCACCTTTCGGTGGCACCATCTTGTCTTTTCCAACCACATTAATTAGGTACTCCAACATATCCATAACTTTGAACTTCGGTGGTTCCCCACGCTCATCCTCGATAAGCGGATAGTGATCCTCTCTCATTGTCTTCCCACAACCAGCACACGCAACAATGACCGTATCGAAATCCCACTTCTCCATCGCTTCTTCAAAAATTCGCGTGGTTTTCCTTGCAGCTTCCTTGGCGGTTTCCATAGCCCCGGTTCTGAATGCAGGACTTGCACAACACCATTGTTCCTTGGGTACAACCACATCAATATTGTTCTGATTGAGTACCTCAATGAGTGCCATCCCAGTATTCTGCATCCTGTAGTCAATGAGACAACCTGTGAAGAATGCGACACGACCCAGTGGATTCTCTACAAAGAACTCCTCCGTCTCAATCTCCTCAAGGAGTGGGGTTTCCTTCTTAGATACGGATCGACCGGTGTCCCGCATTCGGTCCACGAAGGTCTGTGCCCCCTCAGGCAGTGGATAGCCAGCATCCACAGCCTTGGCCCTTAGTAGTTCTACGGCCAGACTTGGTATGTTGATGTCTTTGGGACAAATGTCCTCACAAAGTTTGCAAGTTGTGCAATAGTAGACAGATTCATCCAGAGCCATTGATACTCTGTCTTCTACATCGCGTGGGTCAAGCTCCAGTCGAGCAAGCTGCCTGATAATCATGGGTCCTGCATAATCCCAAGTTTCTTTGATAACTGGACAGTTCGCAATGCATGCACTGCACTCGATGCATTTCCGAATCTCACGAAGTTTTTCAATCTCGCTGGAATGAATTATTTCTGGGCGCTCTGATTTCTTATCTCGTGACACGTACGGTCGCGTTCGCCGCAACCTTCCAATTGTCTGCTCCAAGTCGACAACAAGGTCTTTTATGACAGGCATCTTATCCATTGGCTCAATAACCAATTCCTCGTTGGGATTGACTTTGGTCCTACAGGCAATCCGCGCGATTGTATTCACAGTAACCGCGCAGGAGCCACATTGTCCGCCTCTGCATTCCCATCGGAATGCCAGACTCGAGTCGTATTTGTCTTGGATATACAGAAGGACATCCAGCACGGTCATGCCCGGTTCGAATTCCACATCATACTCTTCGAAGTATGGAGCATCATCGATATCTGGGTTATATCGCAGAACTTTCGTTTTGACAATTTGATTGGACATTGTCTTTGCACCTCCATTATGGTGGTGTGATGCGAGTTATCACGAGATCTTCTTTCCGAAGCTCGGGTTCGCCTTCTTCGCCTTTGCGAATAACGATGTTGTAATAGCCCTTATCATTGCGGTCAGCGTCACTGCGATAATGGGCGCCTCTGCTGTCCTTTCGCATGAAAGCTGCCTCCGCGACCAAGCGGGAAGTTATCACCATGTGTCCAAACTCAATAGCTTGATGCCAACCAGGATTGAATCGCTTGATTGGTACATCTACTTTGATGTTGGGAACAACTTCCTTCTCGATGCGTTTGAGTTCTTCAACTGCCTTAGCAAGACCCTTGTCTTCTCGGAATATCTGTACCTTGTCCCACATCAGACTAGTCAGTTCATCGCGCGCATCAGCAGGGGAAATCCCATCCTTCCGGCGCAACATCGCCTCAACCCTGTTGAATTCCTTTTTCACATCTTGAATGTCCATACCTGGGAGTACGTGTTCCTTGGCAAACCTAGCCGCATTAGCACCGGCAAGTGCACCAAAGACTTGAGTATCAGCTAGGGCATTACCACCTAATCGGTTTCCACCATGAAGACCACCCATACATTCACCTGCAGCATATAGACCAGGCAAGGTTGAGGAGGCATTTGTATCCACCTTGATGCCACCCATGAAATGATGAGCTGTGGGGGATACCTGCATTGGTTCATTGCGTATATCTACACCAGCATCGCCAAACTGCTCAATCATACTCTCAAGCCGGTATTCGATGATACGCTTTGGCAAGTGAGCAATACTGAGATAGACACCACCATCCGGAGAACCTCTGCCTTCTCTCACCTCGGTCATAATGGACCTTGCGACCTGATCTCGGCCTGCCAGCTCCATAACCTTCGGATAATATTTGTCCATGAAACGCTCACCTTTATTGTTAAGTAAAATTCCACCTTCTCCACGAACGGCTTCTGTGACAAGGCGACCTTTTGCCGATTCGGGCCTAACCATGCCCGTCGGATGAAACTGCACCATTTCCATATCAATCATATCGCAGCCAGCTTCGTACGCCATGGCATAACCATCACCAACATCAAGGGCTGCATTGCTCGTAACTTTGAAAACTCGTCCGGCTCCTCCGGTAGCCATAACGATAGATTTTGCTCGGAAGACAATATAGTCGCCATACTTCAGGTCGATGGCAGTAACACCTGCTGCTCGGCCGTCCTTAACAAGAATCTTGGTAGCAAACATTTCATCGAAGACGCGAACAGATCTCTTTCGAATTGCTTCAGTAAGTGTGACCATTATTTCTGAGCCAGTACGATCTGACGCATAGGCTGTTCTGCGATAGGTTTGTTTCCCGAACGGTCGTTGTGCAATCTTTCCTTGAGGGGTTCTGTCAAATACTGCACCCATGTCTTCTAGGTCATAGATTCGATCTGGAGCTTCATCAACAAGTATCTCAACTAGTTCTTGATTGTTGATGTAATTGCCACCAACAACAGTATCTTTGAAGTGTACTGAAGAATCATCGTCGGGATCAACATTACCAATGGCTACATTCATGCCTCCCTCAGCCATTGAGGTGTGAGCCTTACCGAGCATCTCCTTGCTAAGCATAATCACGTCAGCATTGTTTTGTTCTGCTTCAATTGCGGCACGGCAACCAGCACCGCCAGCACCAACAACCAATACATCGCAGAGAATAGTCTTGTAATCAGGTAAATCTTCCAAACAAAAGCCTCCGATGGCGAATACCTTCGTTTTGACATCGGTCTATATGGAGGCGCTATATAACTTGTAAGGTATGGAAGGACTATCCCAAAGAAGGAATTTAGTCCGATGGGGATAGTCCAGCAAATCCATCCTGCAGAGATCTATGCTCCAACTGGGAATCTCAGGCGAATAAATCGAGCCGCCGTTTGAACGGTTTCTCTTTGCCATAACCAGTAGCTTTCATGGTGTTCTGACCAAGATAATTGGGCAAGATAATTGGGGTCCGACGATCAGTTTCGATTCCAGCATCCTGCAGTTCCTTAGAATACCTGTCGAGATGCGCAAGTGATAGGTCAGATTTCTTTGGCATCCTTGCCTTCTTTGCATGTTTTGCAGCGTTTATTCCTGACTTACGGCCAAACACGACAATTTCGAGCCACGAGTTGCCCATCAATCGGTTATCACCATGTACACCGCCGGTGGTTTCGCCTGCAGCAAACAGATTCTCAATCGGGTTTCCGTCAGGCTCTACCACTTGTGTATCAGGGTTAATTGCAATGCCACCATTCTGATAGTGGAGTGTGGGGTGTACAAGGACGGGATATTCCGTTGGGTCTATCCCAAAACGTGTGAAAAGGCGATATATGGCCGCAAGCCCTTCTTCAAGAGCTCCCTCACCATTCTTCTTGTCTATCATGGGCGTATCAAGCCAAATTCCATCTTGACCCGTGGGGGTAGTAATACCTCTTCCTTCCCCTATTTCTTTCAGCTCTGCAGCAGATTCTACATCTCGTGGCTCCAACGGATAGATGAATGCTTGACCATTATCATTCACAAGTTGTGCACCCATACTTCGACATTTTTCTGTAACAAGCAAACCAACAATTTGCTCCGGATATGCCGCACCTGTGGGATGATATTGTGTTGATTGCATGTGGATAATGTCTGCTCCTACTCTATAAGCTGAAACCAAACCATCACATGTTGCGGCATAGTGGTTGGTAGTGGGGAATCCAGCAACGTGTAAACGGCCAAACCCACCTGTTGCAATCACAGTAGCCTTTGAACGCACAACATGGTATTCTTCCGTTTCCATGTTCCATAGGAGGCCACCAGCAACAGCTCCACTTCCGTCTGTTAGAAGAGAAACAGTAGGACAGAACTCAAGGGTATTAATTCCTCGGCTAAGCGCCTCATCCATAAGAACTCTCGTTAGTTCAAGACCAGTATAGTCCTTACAGCTGTGTATGCGCTTCCGTGAGGCTCCTCCTGCCATGAGTAGCTGCATATCTCCGTCCGATTCTTTATCGAATGTAGCTCCTAACGACTCAAGCCATTTGATTGCTAGTGGACCATTCTCCACCAAGTCTCGAGCAAGCGGCCTGTCGTTTGTCCAATGGCCTCCGGACAAGACATCAAGCCAATGGATCATAGGAGAATCATCCTCTCCATCACATGCTTGTATACCACCCTGACTCATTTTGCTATTTGAGTCACCCAATCTAAGGGCTGTAGAGACCAGGATATCTTCTATTGCTATTCCTTCATTATTGGCCCAAAGGATAGCAGAAAGACCAGCCCCACCAGTACCAATTACGAGAAGCTCGGTGCTGTATTCTACTTCGGACAAATCTACTTCAGCAGGGTCGACACGTGGATAGGCTTCGAGAACATTTGCAACCTCAGTTGGTACGATTTTTCCTCTTGACGGGCCCACACTTAGCTCTCGGAAGAAAGCGGGATCCGATTTCCTATAGTCGGGGTGCCATTGTCTCAGAAGCTCGTCAGATTCCTCTTCAGGAATCCTGTCGAACTCTTGGTCTTTGCGTTCATCTCGGGTAGCATTGACTCGTCTTATTGATTCCATCATATGGTCGGGATATGGGTCTGCCATTATTCTTCACCGCCATTTTGATTGAGATTGAATTCGTTGCCGCTTCGTACATCGAGAAATAGTTCTCTAATCCGGTCTTCAGAGAGTTCTATCAATTTGTCCATCTGTTCCTCATACGTCCCTTCTTCAATCTCACTGACTCGACGGGCTGTATGTTCGGACCTTGGTTGGATGTATTTTCCGTAAAGCCGTCGGATAAGTTGAAATACATGGTAGTGCGTTATTTCTGCGGGGCATCTTGCTGAACAAGCACCACAGGATATACAGTCAAAACTCAAATCGGCAGCTTTCTCAAGATCACCACGCCGTATGGCTTGGATTGCCCTCATTGGCTCCAAATTCTGGGGGCAGGCCTGTGTACAGGTATTGCAGGAGACGCACCTAGTTATCTCAGGAAAGATGCGGATAACCTCTTCAGAAGTAGCCTCAAGCTCATCTAAACCCCATTTGGGCTTTTGAGCAGGAACAAATGGTAGCTGTACAAGATACATACCATCTTCTACTTTTGTTTGACATGCGAGATCGATATAGAGTTTGTAATCATCCTTTTTCCTGTAGATTGTGGTGCAAGCACCACAATAGCCGCCTCGGCAACCAACACCTCTAATGAGCCGATAGCCTGCGTATTCTTGCGCCTGCATTATTGTGAGTTCACTTGGCACTTCATACGGCTTACCCATTATGTAAATGGTTGCCATTTCGCTCTTGGGTCGGGCTTCCTTCTCAACTTCTTGATTTTGTGACATATAATCAACTCCCTTGTAGATTCTTCAAAACCAATTCTTCCCTTTCGGGTGATAAGTACGGATTAACTTCTAAAGCCATAGCTAGAACCTGTGTGAAGAATAGGACGGGTACATCTTTGCCCAAGTTCTCCACGCCAAGTCCAAGATTGTACGTACACAATGGACACGGAGAAATAATCAAGTCAGCTCCTGCTGAGACTGCGGATTCCACTATCCCTTTGCTTCGGATTTCTACAATCTCTTTTCTGAAAGCAGCATGATAGTTGCCACAACATTCAGTCTTGTAGGGATAATTGATTGATGTAGCCCCTAATGCACGAATGAATTCTTCCATAATCGTTGGGCTCTTTTGTGTATCCACAGCGATATTTTCAGGTCTCAATAAAGCACATCCATAATAGGGTGCGATTTTCAAACCTGAAAGAGGTTTTGTGATTTTGTCGAAGATAGAATCAAAACCTATTCTATCTCTAAGCAACTGCAAGAAATGAGAAACTTGAAGACGCCCCTGGTAGTTTGGTGCGTCATCTATGTAATCATTCACATTTTCTAAGGTATCTTGTTCTGTTTTCAATGCAACATTGGTTCTTTTCAGAACGTTGTAACACATAGAGCATAGTGTAGTAATCTCGTTACCGGCTGTGGAACCAAGCTCTTCTTGAGCGTTTATCAAGGTACGAACTGCACCAAGATGACGCATAATATTATCGGAGAGACTGAAATTAACACCACAGCAATTCCATTCTGGTATCTCTTCTAGTTGAATATCCAGCTTCTTGCACACTTCTAGTGCGCTCTTCTCGAACTCTGGATAAGAGTTACGCAGACTGCATCCGGGATAATATATTACATGTATCACGACTACCACGTCAATTTCTGTGCTGCGGCGGTCAATGCAATCTGAGGCAAATCTTTGAGATTTTCAACTTTCCGCAAATCGATGGTTTCATAACCTCTCTCTCTGATTCTTATCTCTCGAAGTGACTCCATCACGGCTGCGACGTTGACTCCGCGCGGACACCGTACTGAGCAAGTAAAGCAACTCGCACAAATCCACGGGGTCTCCTTGTCAAGTACACTTTCGTCACCCCGTTGAATGTACATGAGCACTTGATGCGGCAATAGGTCCATATGAGCCGTAAAGAGGCAACCTGCAGAACACTTACCACATTGATAACAAGCGTCTACATTCACGCCAGAGATTTCGCTTATCCTTTCTTCCAATTCATTCAAGCTGATTCACCTGCTAGTTCGTGTTGTATCAATCTGATTATGTTCGTAATTCCCGTTTCGATTCCATAGGTAAGTTCACTGCTGATTTCTGGATTACTGATACACAGACCGTAAACAACTACACGACTAGGAAATCTCAGAGGGTAGAGTTCTTGGTAGACCTTCAAAACCTCGATAATACTCGCTGTATGGGGGGTAAGCATTCTCACAGGTGTCTGATTGCCAAGCCCGTTAAAGCGAATTATTTCTCCATCTTTTCTATCCGTGTCTACAAAAGCATCTATCAGAATAGCTTGCTCATAATCTAGAAATCCTTCGGCAACTGAGAAAGGTGATGAAGATGACCAAGACACTTCAACTGTACTGGGTATACTACAGTTCTTGAGCTGTTTGGCTGCTTGAATGCCTGCGGCGTCGTCACCGAATATCGGGTTACCCCAACCATAGACTATGACCTTCTTCTGTTGAATAGGCTTAGTCGTTGTAACTGCTAATTTGTTCCCCTCCTCAGTCGTTTTATCACATTTCCATTGGTATCACGAAATACTAACTCCAATGGACACTTGCCAGGCAACGAGTGAGTTGAACACGAAAGACAGGGGTCGTAGGCTCGATATGCCATCTCAACTCGGTTCAGAATCCCCTCGGAAACCTCTCGGCCATGTACCAAAGCCTTGGCCGCCTTTTTTACGTCCAATGATATCGCTGCATTATTCATCGTTGTCGGCACAATGAGATTTGCAGATGTGATTCGTGCCTTTTCATCTGCTTTGTAGTGATGAATCAATGTACCCCTTGGAGCTTCAACACATCCAACACCCTCGCCGATAAAATTCCCATCCTTATTCCGGGGATTTCCATGAATAATATCAGGGTCATCAAGTAGCTCAAGCATACGCTCAATGTTGTATACTGATTCAATCAACCGCGCCCAGTTGTAACCCAAAGTGGCATGAGCTGGTTTACCTAGTTTCTCAGTAAACACCTCGTAAGCCTCCTGAGCAAGAGGGGTTGGCATCCCATCTGTGACGTTGAGTCGTGGTAACGCATTTACTCTGTACATACCACTTTCTTCTCCATCAACAAGTCCCTTCCAACCTATATTTTTCAGATATGGGAATTTCGAATAGCTCCATGGTTGACTAATTTCTTCTATGTGATCAAGATAATCATCTGGCGAAAACGCAAAGCTGTCATCTCCGTTGGGACTTACAACCTTCAAGTCGCCGTCATAGAAATTCATCTGGTCATTCTCATCGACGAGACCCATATAGTAGGTTTCCAGCCGATATAAATCGCCAAAGAATAAATCATGATACTTGTCATTCTCGATTATGTTCTCTTTGAAGAAATCGTGAAAATCAAGTGTGAAGTCGAGAATTTCCTTGGACATCTCTTCAATAGTATCTCTCTCTTCTTCGTTGATAAGTCGGGATACTCCCCCGGGTAAGGCAATAACGGGATGAACAGCCTTTCCAGCTATGATTTCCTGAATCTTTTCTGCGTCGGCATGATATCGGAGGGCGTCTTTTGCTATATCAGGGTATTTCTGAAGTAATCCAATTATGTTCCGAGTTGAGGGTTCGCTATCCTCCGACAGGAAATAGTCAGGTGAGGCCAATACGAAGAAGTGAAGGAGATGTGAATGGAGATTATGAGCGTTATAGGACAACTCCCGAAGCTTCTTGCTGGCAGGTGTTGGCTCAAGCCCAAAGATTTGATCCATAGCCTTTGCTGAAGCCATATGGTGAGCCCAAGAACAGACACCGCAGACTCGTGATGCAATCCTCGGGATTTCTTCGGCTTGTCTTCCCTTCAGAAAGCCTTCAAATCCTCTGTAGTCAAGTACTTGGAAATAGGCATCCTTCACATTTCCATCATCGTCTAGAATGATGTTGATTTTTCCTTCTCCCTCGAGACGAGTACAAGGCTGAATCCTAATGATTCCCGTATCAGATCCAATATCAAGTTCCGTCATGTCTATCATTTCTCCTGATGTTTTCGGTTGATTATTGCTACTGGAAGCGCAAATCTATAGAAAAGTCCAACCGGATCGATAATCCCTTCTGTTAGAAGTCGTATCAGCTCTTCCTCGCTTACCTGCTTTTCTTTACCCAACATAATAGATGATGCTATACTGGAAAGGAATTTTGTGCCTTGATCTCGTATTTTTGGAGTGGGACCAAAACATCCACGACAGGGCATGTTTCTAGAGGTGCACCTAGGAGATTCCCCACATCCGGCTCGGGTAACTGGACCGAAACAGAGAACACCTTGGCTCAAAAAGCACTCATTCTCATCCAAATCACTTTCGTGGACTCTCATCACTTTGTCTATTGAAATCTTGTCGGGTTTTTCTCGTTCACAGTATTCGCAGACGGTTCCCTCCTCTGCAACGAAAAGAGCATCTGGAACATTACCATTTTCCACATAATCTGCCACAAAGTCAATCAAGTCAATCACAGATTGAACAGGTGGTGGGCACCCGGGAACGAATATGTCGAATTCAACGAGGTCTGCGGGTGAAGAAGTATATTCACGTAGCTTGGGCATCTTCATTTTTTCGATTGTGATTTCGTCCAAGCTAGGGACACCTTCAGTTCTCGTGTTAGGTGCATTAGAATATGCAGTCGCAAGAAGCGATTCTCGTGTTTCTACATTTCCTAAACCGGGAATGCCGCCGTAACATGAACACGTACCGAAGGCAACAAGGACATCAGATTTTTTCTCCAGAAGTTTTAGAACTGTCTCGTGCTCGTCAGTTCTGACTGCACCAAAATACACACCAATATCAATATTGCTGACTTCCTCTAGCTGTTCAATTTTTCCGTCTACGACTGCAGGCCAATATATTATCTCCGCAACCTCAGCCAAGTCAGCGAGCTTTGTACCTACATCTGTGAAAGCAACATCACAGCCACCACAGATTGAACCATATCCTACAGCCAGTCTTGCCTTCTTCATTGCACTACCTCATTTTGTTCCATGAGAAAAGGTCCAAGACCCCGTAATTCATCAGTGAACGCTTGAATTGTTTCAGCGAATTTTCGGCCTTCACTGGCGCTAATCCACTCGAGACGAACCCGCTTTGGATTCACTCCCATCTGTTTCAGCAAAATTTTGAGAACCGTAATCCGTTTGAATGCTTGATAGTTGCCCTGGATATAGTGACAGTCATTGGGGGTATGACAACCCGCAATGAGAACACCATCAGACTCTCTAAGAGCCTCGAGAATATGAGACAAGTCAACTCTTCCAGTACACGGAAAACGTACTGGGGTTACAGTTGGGGGATATTTGATTCGACTGGTTCCAGCCATATCTGCACCGGCGTACCCACACCATTTGCACAAGAAAGCCGTTATTTTCGGCTCGAAAGGCATTACCGAATCCCCCCGGTAATTGCGTGTATCATATCCATGGCTTGTCTATCTGTCATATTGATTAAATCAATAGCTCCAGCCGGGCAGGTTGATGCACAAGACCCACACCCTTCGCACAACACTTCTTCTACCTTGGCTTTGCCGTTATCCATTGAAATCGCACCATAGGGACACACACTCACACAGAGTCGACAACCAGAACATAGATCCCGATCAACCCGTGAGACCATAGGAGGATGTGATATCTGATTATGCGATAACAAATCCAATGCTTTGCTGGCGGCTCCACTAGCTTGAGCTACTGTGGTCTGAATATCTTTTGGACCATGTGCGAGTCCAGCAACAAAAATACCAGAAGTGGGAGACTCAACGGGTCTCAGTTTCGGGTGTTCCTCTTTCATCCACCCATATTCATCATATTGAGCCCCTAACTTAGTAGCTAAGTCTCTTACACCCTTTGGAGCTACCATGCTCAGTGCCAGAACAACCATGTCAAATTGTTCTTCTAACCGCTCTCCCTTCAGCGTATCAACCCCAAAAACAGTGACTTTTCCATCCTGTTCGAAAACCCTAGAGACTTTTCCTCGGACATAATTTACCCCCGCTTCTTCGCGAGCTCGATTAATAAACTGCTCATAGTTCTTGCCCGAAGCTCTAAGGTCAATGTAGAAATTGTATACTTCAGCATTCGGATAATGCTCATGGAAAAGTAGAGCATGTTTGCTAGAATACATACAACAGATAGCTGAGCAGTACTCATTGTGATTCTCATCTCTTGAACCAGCACAATGGATAAACGCAATTCTTTGAGGTATCTTGCCATCACTTGGGCGTCGTGGGATACCACTTGTCGGACCATTTGGTGACAGTAGACGCTCAAATTGTAGCGATGTAATAACATCCGGATAAGCGCCTGCACCATATTCCCCAATATTCTCAGGTAAATATAGTTCATAGCCGGTTGCTAGTATCATTACTCCTACGTCTATTTCAATAATCTCGGGCTTCTGGTCATAATCAATGGCATCTGCCTCACATACTTCTTCACACTTAGAACAGACTATGTGCTTCATTCCCCGAGGATTCAGACAGGCATCAATGTCAATTGTATAGGTAGAAGGAATTGCCTGTGGGAATGGAATGTAGATTGGTCTTCGGAATGTAAGGCCTTCGTCGAAATCGGATAGCGTGAACTCTGGGCATATGTCTTCGCAATCAGCACAGAGATTACATGCATCTGGGTCCACATACGTTGGATTTTTTCGAATTTTGACGTTGAAATTGCCGACGTAGCCTTCAACATCGATAACTTCTGAGGAGGTAAGCAGAATGATATTCGGATGATTAGCTACTTCTGACATCCGTGGGGTTAGTATACATGATGCGCAATCCAATGTAGGGAATGTCTCTGCCAGTTTGGCCATATGTCCCCCAATTGTAGCTTCTTTCTCTACGAGGATTACTTCATGACCAGCATCAGCAATATCAAGAGCTGCTTGGATGCCTGCAATTCCCGCACCAATAACAAGGGCTCGTCGATGAAGGTCCACTTGAATAGAATCCAGTTCCTCGTTGGCAGCAACCTTCTCAACCATGGTTCTGGCAATGCGTACTGCTTTTTCCGTAGCCTTTCCCTTGTCCGTGTGAACCCAGCTACATTGCTCACGGATATTCGCTATTTCACATTTGTAGCGGTTCATCCCAGCTCGTTCTACGACATCCCGAAAAGTGTGTTCGTGGAGAGATGGGGAACAAGCTGCAACAACCACCGATGTGAGTTCATGTTCACTAATGGCTTCTTGGATGAGATCTTGGCCCGGTTGGCTGCACATGTAATCATAATGCTCAGTATGTACAACAGAAGGATTGTTACCGATTTTTGCAGCTACTTTTTCAACATCCACTGTTTCAGCTATGTTTCTGCCACAATGGCACACGAATACACCAATTCTATCATCGGATTTGTTGTCTTTGTCAGTCAAACTCACTTATCTCTCCTTAATCAGTAAGGTGGCCTCTTGAAAATACTCTGCTAGTTGGAAAGGTTCTTTTTAGACGGAGCAACAACGGGAAATGCCTTCGTAGTTTACGGGGGACACCCGTCCACTAAATAACTCTGCCGAATCGGCAGTAAAAAAGCTATAGTTAATTCAATTCTAAAGGGAAAAATATTGGTTTTCGGTTGCTGATTTGTTTTGGCGCGAAAATCAAAATGCGTGTATACGTCAAACAAAGGTTAAATTAGGCAAAATCGTATAATATTCCCATACTGGGGGTTTAATCTCATCGAAAGAGAAGATTTGGCTCTAGTCTTTGCAGTGCTTATACTGGTATTGGTTTGCTTATACGGCGTATCAGTGCCGATTCTACGGGCGCTTGCAGACTGAGAGAACAAACAAACTGGAGTAGCAGGGAACGACCCCCTGCTACAGATCTATTATACAATGCTAATCAGTTACCTATTCTTCTATACCAATTTTCGAGTAGACTTCTGCCTTTCTGTTGCTCACTCGATCCTCTGCATCATCATGCAGACTGTTACCATGGGAGTCCATAGTTACCATCAGCGGCCCGAACTGTTCTGCTGTAATCACCCACAACGCTTCTGGCATTCCAAGGTCTGACCATTCATACGCTCGGACTTTCTTTAGGCCTCGAGCAGCAAGAGCGCCACAACCCCCAGTGAAACTACAATAGACCGCTCCAACTTCCTTGAGCGCTGCTAGTGTTCTATCAGCCATACCGCCTTTTCCAATGATGACGCGAGCCTTGTAATTCCGCAGGAATTCATCTTCGAAAATCTCCATACGTATGCTTGTTGTTGGGCCAGCGGAGACTATATTCCATTCTCCGTCCTTCTGTTGCGCAACTGGACCGACGTGGTAGACAACGCTGCCTTCGAAATCAACAGGGGTTTTCTCTCCCTTTTCATACATATCGAGCGCACGCTCATGGGCCTCATCTCGTGCAGTGTAGACATGTTTGCCGCTTACGTAGATAACATCGCCCACCTTGAGTTTACGAGCTTCTTCTTCTGAAATGGGTGTCGTTAGATGATATTCTGCCATTTACTTTCCCTCCAATGGATGCGTGATATACTCTACTTCGAGATCCTTCGAAATGGTTGCTGTGCTCCGTCTTGCAGCCCAGCATTGTACAGCAACTCCTACAGGAAGACTCGCAGGATGGCGCATAGCATAGTCAACCTTAACATCAAGAACAGTAGTCTTCCCACCGAGTCCCATTGGACCTATGCCTGTAGCATTCAAAGCCTCGATGAGCTCTTCTTCGATTTTAGCTACTTCAGGCTCTGGGTGCCTTTCATTGAGTGGCCGTAATAGTGACTTCTTTGCAATCTTCAGACTGATATCTGCTCCACCGCCGATTCCGACACCAATGATGTTTGGAGAACACGCCTTACCCATGTAACTCATGGCATTGTCCACGACCAGCTTCTTTACACCGGCCAGACCAACACCGGGTTTCAACATCCCGACTATACTCACGTTCTCACTACCCCCGCCTTTGGGAAATGCAGTAATCTCCAAAGAATCACCGGGTACTAGTTCCCAGTTAAGCCATGGGATTTTCTCACCGGTGTTGTCTCCCGAATTGCCTCCAACGATTGGATTCACGGCATTCGGTCTGAGTGGAACGTTCTTGGTTGCCTTCCTCGTCGCTTTGGCTAATGCATCCTCTACTTCACTCAAGTAAGGAAAATTGTATCCAGCCTTCAGATAGAAAATCATTATGCCTGTATCTTGGCACATGGGTACGCCAGTGGATGCAATTTCCAGATTCTTGAGGATAGCAGACAACTGTGTCTTCGCATTATCGTTAGTCTCACGCTCATAAGCAGCACGAAGAGCCGTCTCAACTTCATCAGGCAGCTCTGTTGCAGCTTTCGTGAGTAAACGAATTGTAGCGTCTGTAATTACCTGCTGCGGATCCTTCATTCTATCAGCTTCTTTTTTGTTTGACATAGGGTTACACCCTACTATGCAAAAGGAAGATGGTAGGGGCTAATCTTTGTTATGTTTGTAACAAATATGACTGCTTCATTCAATACTAAAATCACGACTATTGAGGCTGTTTCTCAGTAACAACAGGGTATTGAAAAGGAGTTGGCGTCCACTGAGGGAAAATCCGATACTTTGGACGCATCTACAGATGTAGCAGTTATTATACTCCGCCGTTAAACACTTAGTCAAGACAATCATGCAACCAGTAACGGCAACTGCCCTTGGTATAAAATGAAATGGGATGGTGCTTGCTTTGGCATATGCGCTTCCGGAAATCTTAGCCTTTTTCGCTACAGTCGGATTTCTTTCACTTATCGGCTACTATGATTTCAAGAAACGAGAAATAGAGAACACAATAATGGTAGCAAGTATAATCTTAGGGGGGCTTCTTACACTACTATCCGGACATTTCTTTGAGTTTCAGTGGCAACATCTTGTTGCAGTACCATTTACTCTTGTGCTTGCAACTGTTCTTTTCAATGTGGGAGCAATTGGTGGTGCAGATTTGAAAGCTCTTGTAATCATCTCTATCATAAGCCCAAGAATCGAATTTCACGATGTTTTGAATCCAATATTCGAGTGTGTAATTTCAATCTCGTTACAAATACTAGTGATGCTCATCCTTGGCCAGATTTGGTATATTTTGAATCGAAAACAAGATTCAGAGAGCGAAACCGTGCCCCCCCTGTTGCCCTTCCTGCTGGTCGGATACATTAGCATCCAGATTATTCCATTGTTAGTGATAAGCTAGTTATGAGTCTATTTTGAAAACTTTATTCCATTCTCGGAAATAACAAATGTATGCTTTTTCATGCTGTGTGCAGTACTTCGCATCTTCCAAATTAGCAGATTCCGATTTATCTTATCATTCACCATATCAAGACCGAGTAAGATTAGGCCTTGGGTAACGAATTCTTCAACTCCGGTACGGCTAAGTGCATTTGGAGAGGTAGTATCACAAACCAAGATTGAGGTCACCCCAAGCTGGCGAAGAAGAGCACTAAAACGTGTGATTATCTCTCGCTTCAGTAGCTTCTTTGTCCTGATAACCCATTTCTTACAGTTGAGTGAGTGAACCCAACTGAGGAAACTTCTGTGTTCCACCCTTCCCC
>JAWOEX010000032.1:0-257902 GCA_046482545.1 Candidatus Thorarchaeota archaeon | reverse complement strand
GAGAGAGTGAAATCATTAATTACAAGATTGAGATTGATGGTAGGGACATATGGTTCTCAGCGAAAATTTCTCTTCATGAAAACGGTACGGATATAATTGCATCTGTAAAAGAGATTACCAAACGCGTAGAAGCGAGAAGGGCTCTTGAAACTGTAGAAGAATTGTATACAGCTACAGTTGAGACTATTAATGACGGTATATTGGTAGTAGATGATTCCGGCTATCCAATGTACTGGAACAACAGATTCGCTGAAGTATGCAGTGTCAATCCAACAAAGATGAGTGTGATGAGTATATCTGATATGTTTAAGGAATGGAAATCTCTGCTGAAGCAACCTGATGAGTTTATTGAAACCCTTGAAAGCATTAATACCACCATCGAGAGAGATTCGGGAATTCTCGAATTTCGAGATGGAAGAGCGTTTGAATGGTATACTGCCCCGATAACGAAAGAAGAGAACTTGATTGGCCGTGTATGGACACTCAGCGAAATTACTCAACTCAAGAGAGCTGAGGAAGCAGCATATCTGTATCTCGATCTGCTTGGACATGATATCAGAAATCACCTCCAAGGGATGAGAATAGGAGTGGATATGTTAGAGTCCTCCGAAGACGAGGAAACAACTGAAGCCGCGCTAAACACATTAAAAGAAAGTGTGCGAAGAATATCACGTTTAGTAGACAAAGTAAAATCAACGGAAGGTCTGCGCAATAGCCGACTTAGACCAAGAAGACTAGACCATGCAGTTGCTAAGGTGATAGAACAATGCAAAGCACGTTTCAGAGATGCAGAATTCGAAATCCAAATTGAAACCCAAGAAGCAATCATTGCTGCCGATCAGTATCTTGAGTACTTGATTATGAATCTCATAGAAAACGCCGTACAAAAGAATCCCAATTCAACGAAAAGAGTCTGGATTAATCTTTTCGAGGACATCAACGGATTCGAGCTTTCAGTCAGCGACAATGGAACGGGACTCTCAGACAGGAGAAAGGAAGAGATGTTTGATTCGAGCAGAAGATACGGGGGTATCGGCCTGCATCAAGCAAAACAGATAGCTGAAAAATACGGTGGCTATGTTCACGTAAAGGACAGGGTTCCAACAGACCATTCCAAAGGGGCTGAATTTCGGGTCTATTTTCCCAGTATTGATGAATGAGCCATTCTCTTCGAGTTAGAGGGGATTCAGGAACCAAGCTGATCAAGCAAGAATCTAGGTAGGCATCTTCTCTTTTTCAGGAAACACCACTACTGACCTGCTGTGGTCGTTGCTGAGGATTGGAATCCCCCATTTGAAAGCGTTATTCTACTTCTAGTTGAGTTTGGGACTGTGCCAAACCTCGAATTGCTAGTGTAGAGAGGAATTCCTCCATTACAAACATAGTAAGTGTCCGATCTACTGCAGGGATTTGACGGAGGAAATCCACCACAAAGTCATTGACCTCTTCTACATCCCGTGCCCTCAGCTTCAACAGAACATCGTATTCCCCACTGATGACATGTACCTCTTGGACCAGATGATGTTGCTTGATATCATCACAAAACTTCCTTTGCGACAATACTTCGGGTTGGCCCGGGACTCGATATCTGACTGTGGTGAGTATGAACGCAACTGTGGAACGACCCAGTTTATCGCCATCAAGTTCGGCATGATAACCCTTAATCACACCATCCTCCTCAAGGGCTTTCTTTCTGTTGTGGGTAGTGGAAATTCCAAGACCTACTTCTTCTGCAATATTGGCAATTGTCCTACTGCTATCTTCCTGTAGTAAGCTCAGAATTGTAATATCTTTCTCATCCAATTTGACTGAATTTTTTTCGGTCATATGAAGTATTTGACTGAATAAATTGAAAACAATTTCGGTTTGATGACGAAATATTTATACAACAACTCATGACTTACCTGAAATTAGTGAGCGGTGCAGGCCAAATATACCTCAAGGAAAACTCCTGTCCTGCCTCTCCAGCGTTGCCCTATCCTGAGGTCTGCACCGCCGAAAATAAGGCCTATTCACATAGAGGATTTTTCCATGTATTGCTGAGGCAAGAGTGAAAATACCGGAGGTTGTTAAACATAAAATCAAGAGCAGACAACACACCAGAGTTCATTCGCTTGTTATTCACTTCACCACTCGGAAGCACACGAATGATAGAAATCACCTATGACCGAATGAATGAACTCAATGAATACGGTATTTTCTTCGATGGGTCTTCGGTTCCCGGATATGCTCGAGTCAACTCTAGTGATTTGTTGTTAGTGCCTTCATCAGAGCGACGAGTGCAACCACCATGGGATAATGAGGTTGTTGTCGTACCCTGTTCAGTATACAAGACACCAAAACAACGACATCCATGCGATCCTCAGGGAATCCTTGAGGGCGTGGTAAAAAAGGCTGAAGAGGAGGGGTTGTATTTGTTCGTTGGTTGCGAATTGGAGTTCTTCCTAGTCAATGAAGATGAGGAAGCAAGCATATCCCCAGCTGACAATGGTGGTTATTTCTCAGTAATACCCGCAGATAACGGACTGTATTTCCGAAGAAAGGTCATTAGAGCACTCACTTCCATGGGAATAGAAACCACCGCCCATCATCATGAAGTCGCTGAAGGACAACACGAGATAGGTATCAGGTACAACAACGCTTCGACAACTGCCGATGATATCATGTTAACAAAGCTAGCAGTTGCAGAAATGGCTCACAAGCAAGGACTTGTTGCAACTTTCATGCCAAAACCATTCCAAAGACAGAACGGCAGTGGATTCCATATACATCAAAGCCTTTGGGACAGAACTCAATCGACTAACCTGTTTGCAGATGGGGCTGGCAAGGGGCTATCAAGGATTGCCAGATACTATATTGGAGGGCTTCTAAGGCATGCACCAGCCTTGACTGCCATTCTGGCTCCAACAGTGAACTCCTTCAAACGTTTGCGACCAGGATACGAAGCCCCAACAAGAATAGCATGGGGACCACAAAACAGAACGGGAATGATTAGGATACCCGCAACCAGTGGCGTCCAGGAAGATGCAAGGATAGAGTGTCGATGCCCCGACCCTTCATGCAGTCCGTACCTAGCTTTTGCTGCAATGTTGGCGGCTGGAATTCACGGAATCCAAGAACACATCGAACCACCTGAACCCACTTGTGACAACCTGTTTGAAGGAGAATCTACAACCGATTTACTACCGACCAGTCTACCGAACGCTCTAGCTGAATTGAAAAAGGATCGACTCCTGAAAGAAGCATTGGGCCACCAGCTAGTTGACATGATAATTGAGCTCAGGTCCAGTGAGTGGGAAAGATACAAGAAACGAATAGAGTTAGGGGGCGAGGATAGAATTACCTCTTGGGAAATTGAGGAATACCTTAGAGCCGCCTAATCTTTCTCACTCGGATGATAGTTCCAAAAGCAGTATGAAACAATAATTAGCTGAAGCAACCTGCTACCCTTTGCAGGAGTGTGGTGCATTCCTTGCCCTCAATCGAAACTGTCTTTATTGGGTGTGGGTGATGAATCATGTGGTCGATGCAACCATGAATACAATTACCAATCTGAGTAAGTTAGAAGTCGTAATGGTTGTTGATAATCCAGTAAACTGGGCTTCAAAACCGAGAAGCAATCTCATCAGGCCAGCTCCTAGCTGGGTCAATAGAGAAAAACACGACCCCAAGTATGTGTGGGGCGGTCACGGCATATCTATGCTTGTTACAGCCTATGGAGAAGACAGAAAGTACTCTGTGCTCTATGATACAGGTCTCTCGGACCAGCTGTTTGCTCATAACGTACAGGTTCTGGGATTAGACCTAGAATCTATCGACTCGGTTGTAGTCTCTCATGGCCATTGGGATCACACAGGCGGCCTGATTTGGGCTCTCAACAATGTACGGAAGCCCGAGGTACCCGTATATCTACACCCAGATATGTTTCACGAGCGGGCAATCAGAAACGAACAAACAGGGGAACTTCGTAAACTGGATTCTATTCCAACAGTAGAAGAGATAAAGAGTGCAGGAGGAAAACCTGTTATTACTAGAGAGGCTGTTACACTAGCAGACGGCCTTCTAGTTGTCAGCGGTGAAATCCCACGCCAGACCAGCTACGAGAAGGGATTCCCAGGCCATATGGCGCTAATTGAAGGCGAGTGGCAGGAGGATGAGCAGATACTCGATGATAGATGTCTCATAGCCAAGTCAGACCGTACTGGGCTAGTAGTAATGACAGGTTGCGGACATGCAGGAATCGTCAACACAACTTTGGAAGCCAAGAGACTGGCTGTTTCCGACAGCATTTTTGCCATCATAGGTGGCTTCCACTTGGTTGAGGACGAAACAGGGGAACTCATAGAGCAAACCATTGAGGACCTTTCCTCTATGAAGCCGTCACTTCTGGTCCCAACTCACTGTACCGGGTCCAGTGGTGAAAGGCGTATGTTTGAGAAGATGCCCGACGCATATACTGATGGTAGTGTGGGACACCTAATCAACCTCTGACCGACATGTAAAGGTTTTTAACTATTGTTAATGAGACCTTGACAAGGGTTAGAGATAATGACTCAAACAATTACCAAAGACATGAAAATATCAGAAGTCGTACAGCGGTGGCCGGAGACGGCCGAGAAATTTCTCGAATGGGGGCTTCACTGTATAGGTTGTGGAATAGCCAGATTCGAATCGATAGAACAGGGTGCCAATACTCACGGTATACCGCCTAATGAACTAGTAAAAGATCTCAATGAGATGATATCAAAGAAAAAGCAAGAGGCTCACAATTAGGAATAGTCAGTTCTTCCGTAGAGACGGCCACTCTCTTCTTCCGACATCTCAAAGGAGTGCTCAGGGTCAGGGAACTTTCCTTCTCTGACCTCTTTCGAGTACTCGTTGACAGCATCTACCATCAGTTTACGCACATTAGCGTATCTTTTCACGAACTTTGGTTTGAACTCTTCAAACAAACCAAGCATGTCCCATATCACCAGAACTTGGCCATCACAATGGGGACCCGCTCCAATGCCAATTGTGGGAATATCAACAGCGTCAGTGACGACCTTAGCCGTCTCAGAAGGTACCAGTTCAATCACAAGAGAGAATGCTCCGGCTTCTTCTAGCTTCTTAGCATGTTCAATCATCTCTTCTGCTGCTTCTGCAGTTCGGCCTTGAACCCGATAGCCACCCAGCTCGTATATAGACTGTGGAGTCAAGCCAATATGGGCCATCACAGGAATACCAGCATCAACCACAGCTTTAACTGTTGGTGCAACACTGCTCCCGCCTTCGAGTTTCACCGCCTCAGCACCGCCTTCCTGTAGCATCCTTGCGCAGTTTTCGAGAGCTTGCTCAATGCTTACCTTATAGGACATAAATGGCATATCGCCAATAATGAGGCTCTGTGGTTTGGCTCGAGATACTGCGGCAGTATGGTGTATCACATCATCCAAGGTCACGGGAACAGTGCTTTCATAACCTAGCAACGAGTTGCCTACCGAGTCACCCACCAAGATAGCATCGACTCCAGAATCGCTGAGGATTTTAGCAGTGGGTGCATCGTAAGCAGTCAACATCACAATCTTCTTTCCCTTCTCTTTCAAGCGTTTGAACCGATGAGTAGTCATTCGAGCCAATGCATACACCAATTTACTTCTGATTCATCCAGTTATTTAGATAGTTCTTTTGGTAGTCCATTGATACTTCGTGATACAGGTTCCTAACCTAAAGTGTCACACCCTTGCTATCGAGGTACCACTTGTACAACTCCATACCCAGTATCGCTGGAAGAGAGAAGATGATACAAATCAACCAGTCGAATAGTGTTAGTGGAACAAAGTAGAAATTTAACCCGACCGACCCCAAGATGAGTTGTGCAAGCGGGACATACATGAGAATCAGATGTCCCAAGTAGATAAGTCCTAACAGTACCGCGAATCTCTCGATACCAGGTTCACGAATACTATCAGCGAGGGGCATGTTTATTCTACGTATTATGAGAGAAAGGGTGCTCTCTACCAAGAGAATCACTGTCAACATCATCACGGTTGCCTTGGCTGCCTGTATCGGCAATTCCTCTTGGAATGGCATAAGGGTAGGATAAGCGCCAGTGAGGTTCTCAGAGTATACTCCAACGATTCCACCCCAGCCTGTAAGTGTAAGAGCGTATACTATCGCAGCACCAACAACCATGAGCACGACATTTATTGCCATGTATTTTGCAAGCGGAGGGGTGATGATGTCTTGGCTGTCTCGAGGTTTCTCGGTCATTGCTTTCGGTGAAGTCTTGTCAAACACAAGCGCTAAACCAGGGAAGGAATGGGTCGTTACAACAAGGTACAGGCTTTGCCAGACTGCCAAGATGATGATACCTTCAGGTAGAACGAAAAGGGCACCAAAGAAGAGAATGCTTTCGAAGAGGTTTATTGCGATATAAAAGTAAATCATATATCGGATCTTGTTAAACAAGCCTCTTCCTTCATGTACACCCGTCACAATCGATGGGAAGCTATCGTCGGTGATTACTAAGTCTGCAGCTTCCTTTGCGACGTCAGTTCCCGTGATGCCCATAGCAATTCCAGCATCGCTCATGGCGAGAGCCAAGGAATCGTTGACACCATCACCTGTCATCGCAACAACTTTTTCCTGATCTTGGTATCGCTCAACTATGATTTGCTTATGCTCAGGGTCTACTCGTGCAAAGACATTCGTTTTCGAGAAATCCTCGTCGCTTAGCTCAGGTATGTCCTTGCCTTCAAAAGCAAGAGAATTCTCATTGTGAATACCGAGTTCTGATGCGATGGTCTTAGCTGTTTCTATACTGTCACCTGTAATCATGACCACATTGATGCCAGCACTGTGGCATTGAGTAACCGCATCTCTAACACCTTCCCGGGGAGGATCAACAATGCAAACAAAACCTAAGTAGACAAGGTCATTTTCTGCTTTCATCCTGCGGTTTTCTTTAGGAAGTGAATCCAATTCGCGACAAGCTAATGATATCACTCTGTATCCACGGGATGCGTAATCATGAGTAAGCTCCTCGATTTCTGAAACGTCCCTCTTTGTCATCTTGCGAGGGTTGCCCCCACCAATTTCAACACACCGGGGCAAAAGAACCTCAGAAGCACCCTTCACAAACGAGATAAGCTGACCATCCTTTTTGAATATCTTGGACATCCTTTTCAGTTCCGAATCGAAGGGATGCTCCTCCACAGTTTCGAACTGGTTCGAGACATTGGCTTCATCAAGCTCGGTCTTTCTGAAGAATGCCAAAAGTGCAGCATCTGTAGGATCCCCTATAGGCGTCCAGATAAATTGACCTTCAACTACTTCCTTCTTTACGAGTTCTGCATCATTATTCAAACCTGCACAGAGAAGGAGCTGACGAAGGTTGGGATGATTCCGTAAATCGGTGATTTCGGTAGAAACAATAGAATCAGAATCGCCAAGGTCGGGCTTACCAATAGCTTCGTATATCGTACCCTCTGGATCGTAGCCAGTTCCACTGATAGAGAAGAATCTTTCCGTATCCCAGCACAGTCTTACAGCCATCTGATTACGGGTCATTGTCCCAGTCTTGTCAGAACAGATAACACTGACTCTTCCAAGGCTTTCTACTGCAGAAAGGTCCCGGATAATCACGCCCTTCTTTGCCATTGCCAAGACACCGGTAAGAAGAACGATAGTGGTCAATAGAGGAATGTTGATGGGCATGATTGTCATAGCTTTCGTAATGCCCTCGGTAAGTTGATGTGAAATAGCAGTAAGCGTCAGTAGTAGCTCATTCCCAACAATTACAGGTTTGACCAATATTTGCCAGAAGAATGAAACACTCAGAAGGGCTATTGCAGCCATTCCTAGATACTTGGCAAGTTTGTTTACCTTTCTTCTTAGAGGAATATCACCCGTGTTTAGTTCTTCTAACGTACCCTGTATCCTGCCGATTTGGGTGTCTCCGCCAGTTGTGATTGTCACGGCTTCAGCTGTACCCGTAGCAGCATACGTACCGAAGAATGTCATGTTCTTCATTTCAGGAATTGAAGCCCCTGGTTCAACCTCCACATCTTCACTTTTCTCAACCGGGACGCTTTCTCCTGTTAGAGATGCCTCATTAGCAGAGAAATTCGATGACTGAATAATCCGACCGTCTGCAGGAATTTTGTCTCCCTGGTTGATAATGAGAATATCACCAGGTACAATCTCGTCAGGAGGGATAGTCAATTCATTTCCGTTCCGCCTAACTCGCGCGTCACCAACAGATAGTTTCTCTAAAGCTTCCAATTTCTTTTGCGCACGGAACTGTTGAAATACCGCAACTAGACAATTCACAAATACAATAGAAAGCCAGACTACGGCTTGAGCAAGCTGATTCTGGTCGGAAGGAAAGGCGTAAGCCAGAAAAATTAGAGCAATCGAGCTTAAGATGTATATATTAATCAGCCAATTCAGAAGAGGGGCAATGTAGACCTTCCAGAAGGAGCCCTTCGCTTTGGGAATTGCGTTTGGACCATAGTGGCTTTGACGTTCTTTCACCTGCTGGCTGGAAAGCCCTTCTTTCCAATCAACAGAAAGCGCACCCAGAACATCAGTCAATTCCATAGAGGGAGCATGCTCAAGCTCGGTTTCTTCTTGTGTAATTTGCTGTTGAGTCACTAATGGTCCCTCATCTGTTGCATTTTTCAAGATTAAAGAATATTACTTAAATTGATTTGTCGTTAACCCGTCGCGTATTCGATATCTTCAAGTGCTGGTTCTCCATCGATAAGTTACACGCCGATTATACCCGAGGAACAACAGATGCATTATTACTGGGATCCAGAACAACCAACCAGAAACGAACAGAAGACCGATACCAAGAAGCTCATAGGAGCGGTTATCATCATTCTCATCGTTCTTCCTGTTACCATAGTTTTGCTTTCCGGAATACTTCCTGACATCCCATCAGAGGGGCAAAATATTCGAGTTGCTGTTTTAGACACGGGGATAGATCAGACGCTAGATCTTCAAGGCAGGATTGGTCCTCAGAAAAGCTTCGTTTCAACCCAGTATGGATACGATTCAACAGACAGTACAGTTGGCGATGCAAAACCAAGCGATGTCGCCCATGGCACATTAGTTGCAGGGATGATAGCAGAAAACAGCAGGAATGCAGAAATCATAAATGCCAAGGTAATAGGTAGCAGTGGTTCTGCAACAGTTCTGGGAATCATTGCGGCGATAGAATGGTCATTGAAACAGAACTGTACGGTTATTAACCTGAGTCTTGGTTCTACTCCGGCATATGGAGATCCATTGGAAGAAGCTGTTGAGAAAGCATTCAGGCAGGGTGCCATTGTCATTGGAGCTGCTGGAAATGAAGGACAAGATGGTATCGCCGGAACAAGCATATCTTCACCAAGTGTCTTTCCATACTGCATTGCAGTTGGAGCTCTGGACGAAAATGACATTCCAGATGACTATACCAGTCTCGGACCGACCTACAGCCGAAATATGAAACCGGATATATTAGCTGCAGGATTTGTTCAGTCTGGGCAGTCAAAGTATTATGGAACTAGTTTCGCCGCTCCAAGAGTTGCTGCAGCCGTTTCAGAACTTATAGCATATTGTTGTGAATCAGATATCAAGTATACCCCAGGTTCAATCACTACTGCACTCCTCGCTGGCGCTGATTCGATGGACTATCCCAGTTATATCGTCGGCGCAGGGAAGTTGAATCTTGATGAATCGATAAACCTCATATCCGAGCAAAGCAATAACGGAGGGATTCCAGAGATATCCTTCACTCACCCGAGCACACTTCCGCTCAATTTCGAGAAGCTTTTCTTCGGTGATAACTACACATTCAACATACAGCTTTTCAATGGCGAGAAGACGACGTATGATGTTACTGAAATATCAAACTCACCCGACGTCTTCGAAATAGACCCTCAAGTAACAATCAATCAGACTGGCCTTATTCCGATTTCAATCTGCGTTCCCGAATCGGGAGACACGACGTACTCTGCCGAAATCATGTTCAATTCTACTGAGTTCGGATCTTCCACTCTCATCTTATCATTCTCTGCAGGTGAGCCATTAGCTCGAGTAGCATTTGATATATCCCACAGCGCTTGGGATATAGATACATACTACGGCCAGTTCAAAGAACTTTATATTGAACTTACTTCAAACGGTTTTTCGGTTCAAGAGATTAGAAATCCATCAAACCTGAATGAAGATTACTTGGGGCTGTTCGATGGTGTACTTGTGCTAGATCCATGTGTTTGGGACGTGAACCGTACAATTCCCGCTGACCCTCAACCGTTTTCACTTCAATTTACTGACGGTGAAATAGAAGCCTATGAGAACTATGTTAACTCAGGAGGCGGTATATTTGTCGCCTCGCTGTCAAACTCAAGTACCGATGTGAAATCGGTAAATGAATTCTTGAACTGGACTGGCTTCAGTCTCAGCTTTTCTGCAATTGAACATTCTGAGGAAACCGCGCTTGTTACCAGGATCGAAAACCACCCCATTACCACTGACGTTACTAGCTTTGACTATGAGGGAGCCAGAATCAATACTCCTACGGAAGACAATATATTGGCTAGTTATCGCAGAAGTACAGTACTAGGAGTACGGGAGATGGGTTCAAACGGTAGGTTAGTGGTTACGGGCAGCAACTTCTTCATCGACAATTGGGCTCTAGCGGGGCAATACCAGTCTTCCGATAACGGCCTGCTCGCACTTGGTATCGTCTCTTGGATTACACATCAAACATGATGTTCAAGACCTTTAAGGTGTGGTGAGAAACACCTTGATTGCTTTGTCTTTCATATTTAAAAGGCCCCCTGTGAAGAGTCATGCACAAAAAAAACACCGAGTCGAAACCGGATGTGCTGGTGGTGCGAGACTTTCTCGGGCCACCAGCTAAAATTCAAGCTAGGACCTCCAGGTGATTTAGATTTCTTCAGAAAGCCAAAACAAAGCGGACTAGCTTGGCGTTAGTTTAAGATCCTCGGCAGAGTATTCTTCAAAATCCTCAATAATCCGGATGATATCTTCAACAGCTTCGGGGGAAAGATACTTGCCTGCTGATTTTTCCAAATTTACCTTGGCTTCCGTCCGAGTCACTGTGGGAAAGATATCTCCTTCAATTTGATGCTTTTCGCCGTCTGCGGTTATTATGTCAACTGTGTTATAGAATCCTTCAGCAGAACTATCTTCTTCGACCGAGACTCTATTGGCGATATTGGCTACCTTTGAATCGGAAAAATGACCAGCCGTGTCAGCAGATACTTCCCTGAAATTAACTGCAATTCCAGCAGCACAGGGAAGAGACTTGAATGCTTGGGTCTTGGTAGTATATGGGCCAAAATCAAGAATACTGTCCGCGAGGGCTCCATCCGTCACTCTGGAACCTGCTGTTATCCTCAGTTCCTCCACATTTCCGGGTGCAATATCATCCTGTCGCACTAGAGATATCACATTGTGAATCACCGGTAATATTGTCGTTATGACTGCATGCGGTTTGAAAAGAATATGAGGTGTAACATAGTCTTTTCCAAGACTATTTCCGATGTCGGCAATGATATCGTCAACCGCTGATTCTTGAGAATCAATACCGCAGTAAGTTTTAATGTAGCCCCGATCCCCCTCAAAGGACTCTCTTGCCCCTTCTGTTCCCTTCTGAGCCAAAAGGGCTGCAATCACTCCATTCTTGGCCGCGAGTCCACTTGTAAATAGCCACTCGGAAGTACCTTCAAGCCAACACTGCATAAGGCCTGACGCATAGTTGATGGCATTTGCCAAAGCACCGATTGTCTCATCAGAGTCTAAAGCCAGCAAATGTGCTGAAGTCGCAGCAGATCCAAGAACTCCAAATATGGTTGTGCCTCTCCATCCCCTAGGACTTGTAAACTTGGCAAATCGCGTTCCCACATGCAAATTCACTTCGTACCCTGCTGCAATTGCAGTCAAAATATCTTTACCAGCTAGAGAGTCGGATTCTGCAAGCGCAAGTGCACTTGGTATAGTATGGGGACCGGGATGTAGACCCTTGTATGTATCCTCTTGTTGGACACTGTGCATCATAACAGCATTGGCAAAAACGGCCGGCGTAATAGAGAACTTTTGCTCTTCGCCCAACACGGTGCAACAACCATTATCTGAGAAGTACTCCTTCAGCAACGATCGTGCTATCTGTGATTCACGTTCTCCGACACCAGAGAACCCAGTATGCAGATGATGGAGAATTGAGGTCTTTATTGTCTCTGTAACTTCTTGTGGAAGTGATTCAAAAGAAAGATTATATACGAAATCGCCCAAGTTTTCAATAAGAGTAGGCATAAATAATAACCTGTTTTTAGCGAATAAAGCCAGATATTTCAAGCTACCTATTTTATTGTGGGATTTTACATAATATTGAACCCATATTGATTGGTAGCAGCCCGTCTAATCGATCCAAAGACCGAAGCTAGAGTATACTCGCCAGTGACTCCTTTGATTGCTGATGATCTCTTGATTTCAAGCTGCGTAGCTTTGCCTTTCGCTGTTATGTGGTGTTTTGCAGCATCGGACTCAGGGTCTGCGATTAATACTGATTTCGTACGGTCAAACCCAATACCGGCTAAAGCAACCACAGCATGGGCATTCACATTCCTAGGAAATAAGCTGCATACTCCGCGTGTGGGTCCATTATAGAGAACAGTCTCCTTGGTAATATTTCCTTTGTCAAATTCATCTGTGAAACTGAAATCGATATTTGTTGGATTCTTTCTAGTTACAATCTCAACGTCTGTGAGAAGATTCCTTGCATCCTGAAGACCATCCATACCCAAGACAGCCCCATGTGGGACGTATACTCTTGTTTGGTTGTTCCGACATGTCCGCGCAAGTTTGCCAGCCAAATCTTTGTCTGCAAGAGCAGTAAGAGATAATATTAGCATATCATTCGTTTCAAGCACTTTCTCAGCATAATCTTCGACCACTTGAAAGTTCGCAGCTTCCAAAACTAGGTCCACATTTCTCGAAAAGATTTCGCTAATGTCATCCAGCACTAATTGTCGGTTAATTGAAGCCGTCTTACTGTCATCCGGCTCAAAGATAAAGCCTACGTCCAGCTCCTCCAATTCCTGTATTCTAGAGAACACATATGACCCTATTCTGCCAAAACCTATTAATCCTATTGTCTTCGGTGTCGTCAATATTAATTTACCTCGTCTTTTTTATTTATTCTTTGACACTACGAAGATTTTCATCCTATTTTTATATTTATTCATGAATTTGACTCTGTGTAAAAAATCACCTCTTGGCACACTCGAAGTAGTTAAGTCAACCCATATTATGTAGGATAACCTTGAGTTTGTAGAACATGGTACAACAGCTCCAAGGTTTTCGGGGTAAACTACTTTCTTATGGATGAAAACATTCAGTATCCAATGGGAAAGATGACAAGCAGATATGGTTGCCATGGATGGATTTAAGAATCCATAATGAAGCTAATGCGATTCGTTTCCCTATCGGTTACACTCCAATGTTTTCCGACCTCAAGCGGGTGTTCAAGGAATATCTGAACGAGACTACGCTGAAGAGGACTATAACCAGCAATTTGCAACAAGAGTAGCCGGGCTAATCGAGAAGATTGATCGAACAAAACAGAGCTATCAGAAAACCATTTCGCATGTGCCTGATATGCTTTATGTATTACTTGAAGAACAACACGCGAAATTACAAAAAACTAGAGAAACCTTCGATGATGTGATTATTCCAACTCTGTGTAAGGTTTTTGGTACTGGGCGTAGCTATAGGCCAAACACTTCTTGATTTGGCTCTTCCAATGGAGTATCAACACTTGAATATTTGAAGTAGCTATATTCATTAGATTTTTATGTTCTGGAAAAAAATAATTTCGGAACAGAATGTAAAACTGCATAACAATATAACCAAAAGAAATATACATGGAAAATAAGCGAAATTTAATTACAATATACTACATTGACAGAGTGTAGTAGTAAGCAAAATTGGCGTGACAGACTCAAGCTCAAGCGATTAATATGATGTCATGTGTGCTGAATAGAAGAGAGCTGATATAACAAATGAGGGATGAAAAATTGAGTGATGAACCATATGAAAACAACAAAATTCCCGACCACTGGCCAAGCTCAGCAAAGAGGAGTGTCGTTGGAAAGATCATAGCAGTTTCGGGTCTCAGATTACTTGGAAGAGGAACTGAGCTCATTTTTCCGAGAAGTAGGTCCTTTCCAAGGCATTCTATTGCAGAAATCACCTTCACTAACCAAAATGGTGTCGTACCGGGCAACACTGTAGACTCTGTTCTGTATCTGGGATTCCTCGAGGTAGTGACAGGAGGAATCATAGTCGTAGGACAGCCTGTAGATATCGGAAGCACAGAAATAGGTAAGGTTGTAGGCTTTAGTGATATACATGAGCCAAACCATCTCAACATTTTGGTGTCTGGAGAAGGTGGTCAATACAAGCACATCATGGAATCAGCAATGGATGGTACTGTTGTAACGCTCGATATCAAACTGAACGACGATGTGATCTTCGGTAAAGATGCTGCCACCTAATGCATAGGAATTGATTAACACCTAAGGGATATGAAAATGAAAAAAGAATTCCCTCTCATAACTATCCAAGGCGATGCATTCAATAAGGGACATGAATATGGCGAGAAGTGCAAATCTCTGATTGATTTAAGGATGAGTACCCTACGATCTCTTTTTGATTCTCAAGATTATTTTGGAGTTTCTTGGGAGAAAGCGATAGAAAAGGCAAAAGGATATCACCATTACATCGAGAAATATGCTCCTCATATAGTAGAGGAAATGCGAGGTATTGCCGTTGGTGCAGATAGAACGTATGATGTCATTGTCTTTTTGAATGCAGTTTATGAATTCTTCAGCCTGAAAGTGGACGGCGTGTGGAATGGATGTACGACGGCCTCAGCTCTTCCCGAAATAACTAAAGAAAAAAATACAATCATTGGTCAAAATGATGACTGGAATGAAATCTTTCAAAAAGCCTCCATTTTGCTGAGGATAGAGCAGAAATCAGGGCCAGATATTCTGCAATTCACAGAGGCAGGGACTGTTGGTGGAAATGGTATTAACTCAGCCGGCATCGGGCTTTGTGCCAACTCATTGCAATCCAGCGGTTGGTCTGTGAATGGTGTTCCACATCTAATCCTTAAACGAGGTATCCTAAATAGTACTAATTTCTCAAATGCCATAAGGGCAGTATCATCTGCTAAAAGGTGCTCTTCGCACAACTACCTCATTACACACATCGACGGCGAGTGTATTGACATTGAAACTACTCCTTATACGGCAAACTTCATATTTCCGGATAGAGGCTTTTTGACACATACTAACCATTTTGTAGTTACTAATTCTGAGATAACTGACAATAAAGTCTCTCGTTCACCTAATACACTGATTCGAAAGCATCGCGCTGATAAGATATTATCTGGTGAAACTGGGTCAGTTTCTGTGGATACATTCAGAAGGATGTTCACGGACCATTTCAGCAAACCACATTCGATTTGCCGTCATCCTGATTTAGAACGTCATAAACTCCATCAGATGCAAACGAATGCCTCCATGATCATCGATATGACCAATTCCAAGATGATTATATCGCACGGTCCCCCATGTTTGGGTGGCTACGAGGAAGTAGACATATGGAGCTCATAAGAGTGAGACTAGAGAATCAACACAAATTCAGAAGGTTAAAAAAAAAACAATAAAACATATAGGGATAATATAGACAATGAGTAAAATGGTTCGTTTACAGGGTTCACATTATGAAATAGGATTGCAACATGGAAAGAAACTTGCATCAATAATAAGAAAGAGTGTGATTCCTTTTGTTAGAAAAGACATGGAACGGCTTAGAATTTCTGATAATGCCGTCGGTAGGATTATCGCAGAATACCGGAATCTCCTATCAGAGACCCATCCGGAAATCCTGGATGAAACTAAGGGTATAGGTGATGGGGCGGATATTGATTATGATACAGCTCTTCTAGTCCTGTTTTACTGGGAGGTCAAAGATACGGTAAGAGATGCATTCCCAGAGTGTTCGTCTTTTGTAGCTACTGGAGATGCAACTAGAAATGGGATTCAGATTGCAACTCAGAACTCGGACTGGTCATCCGAAATGACCAACAAACCAATTGGCTTAACATTCCATATAAGTCCAAAAGGGCGTTATAGCTTCATGGGACGTGGACTGGCGGGAAATCTTGGGCGACCTTCAGTAGTTGGCTTCAATGAAAAGGGGTTAGCTTTTGTGGGCTCAGGCATAAGGCAGATGAGGAATTCTGGGTTTGGCTTTCCTCCTTTAACAGCTACTAGAATTGGGTTGGAAAAACATAGTACAGTAGATGAATTTATTGATTTTGTCAGGCGAGTTCCCCAATGGTCACATGCCGGAGAAAATGTTGATATACTCGACAAGGATGGCAACATTGCGAGAATCGGCTTTTCCACAAACAAGATATTCGTCACCCAGGCACGAAATCACTTTATCGTTTCAACCAATCATTATCACAATGATGAGATGAGATACCTCGGACCTATGTCTAGAGAGGTCTATCCGTCGTCATATACTCGATATGAGACGCTAGTCAAACTGCTTACTGATAGCCATGGAAAAATTGATGTTGAGAGAACTAAGCAGATAATGAGTGACCATAGCTATGGGAATACCCCACCAGATGGTGCAAAGTCCATCTGTAGACACGGCAAGGAAGTCCAAACTCGTAGTAATATAATACTTGTTCCTGAACGAAAGGAGTGTTGGGTTGCAGATGGATCTCCATGCTCGACGGAATACTCCAAGTTTACTTTGTAAGCATGCACAAGTATTGTATGAGTAAATTATAGATTAAACACCACTAATCAAACTGATGTAGCGTGACTTATCTAAATACACCAATGTAAGTATTGCCTGTAATTCTACCACACGGTATAATTTGACTTATGTTGTGTTAGCGTATACCATGTTTTCCTTCACACCAATTGAATCCTCTTTGAGCCCATATCTTCATCGGTATATCACACCATCCAAAATCATTAATATAATTAAAAAAAACGAAGTGGCGCCTTTAAAGGCGCCTCAGGTTGAAATCTGCTTTTCTACGCAAATGAGGCTTTGTAGAACTGCATGTCCCACTGAAGGCCTCCAAACCAGACGCCTTCTAAAGCGGCATCTCCAAACTGGTACCACTTTGGTCTATAGACAAAGATGTTCGGAAGCCACTCAGCCCAAATCTCTTGAAGTTCTTCAACGATCTCGATATAGCGAGTCTCGTTCGTAGTTCCTGCAGCCTCCATAACAAGGTCATCCACTTCCGGATAGAGCACAGACATATCACCATCTTCGACTTTGCAGTATCCAGTTCCATATCCATAAGAAGAGATAAATGGAACATTATAATTATCGGCTGCCGGATAGTCTGCTCTCCACCGCCATAGAGTAATCTCTTGGTTATCTGTTTCCCTGTATTGTTGTCTGTACACTCCGATTTCTTGGATATCGATCGTGACATCAAATCCTGCAGCCAAGGCATATTCTTCAATGACCTCTAGCATTTCGGTTTCTCTAGGTGTATAGCTGCCGGACGAGTGGATAGTTATCTCCACCGGAGTTTCAAATCCAGCTTCATCAATTAGAGATAAAGCCGCATCTGGATCATAGGTATAGTCCTCGGCAGCGGGGATGTAGCCATCATACTCGGGTGGTAGATAGCTATCCAACCTTTCTGCATCACCTTCGTAAACAGTATCTATGATTACATCATAGTTTATTGCGTATGCAAATGCCTGACGCATTCTCTTATCTTGTGGGAAGACATCATGAAGTGTGGAATTCATATTGAAGGTCAACCAACGCACTGATGAAGCACTGGTTACATCGAAGGTTTGCAAGTCCTCATTTTCCCTCAGGTCAGGGTAATCAGCTTCATTCAAGGATCCTGTAGTCAAATCGACAACCCCAGTTTCAACTGCTGACCTCAGGGTCGAAGCGTCGCCAATCATCAGAAACTGCAATCTATCAATCTGCAACACCTCTTGTTCGAACTCGTCAATACGCCACCAGTCTTCGTTTGCATCTAAAATTACCTTATTGTCGATAACCTTAGAAGTAAATGTGTACGGACCAGTGCCAGCTTTATATGTATCAACATCACCTTCAGCGAGTCCGGCCTCTGTAGAAGTCGGACTTGGAATCATTGCTGAGATATGACACAGCATGTATCTAAATGCAGTATTGGCGTAATTGAGATAGAAACGTACTGTGTACTCGTCAACAACCTCAGTTCTGTTGAGAAGCTCCTGATGAAATATATATGTCATGCCTTGTTGGAGTTCGAACATCAAATCAAAATGATGTTTAACTGCAGTAGCATTGAAGTCCGTTCCATCATGGAACTTGATCCCTTCCCGAAGGGAAAAGGTGTATTCCAGCCCATCCTCAGATACTTCTCCTAAGTCTGTAGCAAGAAGGGGCTCCATTTCGAATGTTTCACCATATTTATACCCAAGTAAACCTTCATAAATCTGGTGAGTTATGTCATTATCGCCACCCTTAACTACTTGTGGATGATGGTCTCTACCTACTTCAGATATAGAGCCTATTGTCAGAGTTTCCCGCTCCTCATCAGGAACACCGGGAGGTACTTGCCAAAGATAAACTAAGGCTGCACTCTGGACAATTACCACTATAAGCAGAGCAGCAATAATCAAATTACTCCGTTCCATTACTTTCATTTCCATTTTCTTTTTTTTTGCAAATGTGTACGATATTTCTTATGATGCCATAAGATTATCGTCAATTATTTTATTATTCGGGCGGGGATATAAAAAACTATTGTAAAATATGTCCCTGTGTGAAAAATCACCTCCGGTCACACTCTAGGAAGTTAAGCCGCTCGATGTTGTGCAACACGACCTTGAGTAATAGCTATCTCCGTCGTTCCCTGTAGCCGCGTGAACTCAGACTCCCTCCGAATCTCACCTTCAGCATGCTGAACACGGTCTCTGCAAGGCTTCGCTGTCCGTACTGATGCGTCGGTTTCTACTCATCCGGATTCGCTTTCTACTTTCGCAGCAACCGCTCGTACCCTCCGTGTCCCCAGGATACGAGTCGCGGATGCCTCTTCGGTTTGATAGCTGGATATGCACCCGATATTATTTTACAGAGTCATATAGTACCATTCTTTCTATCAATGGAATCCGTATCACTCAAAGTCGATATTTCAAATAATCTCCCTCACAGGGAGTTCCATCAGAGATCCAGAACTCCTTTTTGCTTGGCAATGAGAGCATGTTGCACAGGGTCTCATTGAGCGGCCCATGTCGGCAGATTGACTTGTTACCTTCCGGTGGTCGATTTCCATACTTGTGATCTGACATAATTGATTCTGCCACGTCTCGGTTTATTTCACCATAATTCTCCCAAACAAGCTCGACTAATCGTTCGTATCTTGTAAATGTCGATATGTAGTCCTCCTTTTTCTCTGGCCCAAAGTGACTCATCTCCGAGTTATGGTAGTGATTTGTTGAAACTAGAAAGTGGTTTTTCGTCTGAACTGTACACACTCTTTTAGTTGAGAAAGACACTCTTACCATATTTCCATTTTTATCAACGACATCTACATTTTCACCAGCGTGACCCCAAGAGGGTATTTTTCTTACCAGTTCAACAAACTCATCGACGGTACTGCAAGTTTCAAGACCAATCCTAGTTATTGTGAGAGGGGGAAAACCAAAGTCAGCACCCTTAGTTTGAACTATACCAGATCCAACAAATGCAAGTCCCTCTTCGTTGAAACCCACAACAGATGGGCGACCAAGATTACCGGCCAATCCCCTGCCAATGAAACGATATCGGTCTTCAGGACTGATATGGAAAACCTGCGGCAAATTCTTACCATGCATTCTAAGTGGCCAATCGGAGTTTTGTGTCGCAAGATGAATATCTCCATCTGTAGCATCACCCGCCGCCACGAACGAAGAACAATCGGAATCAGGTAATGAATGATTTTCGTGCGATGCAGTATCTCTGACCTCCCAAAACAAGAGAACAAGTAGAGCTGTCTGATAATCCAATTCTGCACCATCTGCAATTCCCCTAGTTTCATCTATGATCTCAGGGAAGGCCTTCTCAAGCAAAGTTTCATATCTTCTTGTTATATCCCCTATGTCATCTGCTGATATACCGTGATCGTTTATTTCTTCTCTTACAAAAGGAACTACAGTATTCGTAATAACATTGTTTAGTTGAGTTCCGTGTTGAAAGCCTATTTCATAGTGATTTCCGCTCAATCGAATCATTTTCTTTGTCATGTAAGTCAATTCTCCAAGACTATGTGCGATTATCCGTTATATTTGCTTTTCTCTGTTCTAGGCTGGCTCACATGTCTTCTCCTCCTTCGTTCAACCAGCTCTCGACTATAGATACCATGAACGACGCTTTACCCTGTAATCTTTTCCACACAAGCGCCAGTCCCTTCTTGGTCCGGACTATCACTTAAACAAGATACGCCTTCAACCCTCTGTTTGTGACTTTGATTGTAAAAACAAGTAACTGGATTAGTGCCTGTCTTTGTTCTTGCTCATCAGTTTATCCGCTCATTCTGCAGTTATTATCAATCGTCAATTTGATACCGCGATACAACTAATTTCTATATCAGGAGAGGTTAATTAATGACACAGAATTCGGTGACATGGGAGAAATATACATTTAACTAGGAGTTCCCGTTTTAGATACTAGCTATCAATCCAGTTTCCTACTCCATGACATGCAACTTGTCTATTCCCAACTTGTCTCAATTGAGGTTCCTCTGTCTTGCATATATCTCGACAATAGATGCACCGATTATTGAATCTACAACCCGATGGAATATCGACTGAACTTGGAATCTGATCTTCAGAGGGTAAAGGCTCAAGATGATGCCTTGTTCTCGGATCCAACGTTGGTAATGCAGCTTTGAGGAGCCTCGTGTAAGGATGCAATGGCTCTCTGAGCACATCCTCCGCTAAACCCTTTTCAACTATTATTCCGAGGTACATTATACATATATGATTGCACATATATCGTGCGCTTGCTAAATCATGAGTTATTAGGAGCATAGTGAGATTATGATGTTCCTGTAAATCTCTAAGCAGATTGAGAACTCCAGCTCTAACTGAGAGGTCAAGCATAGAAACAGGTTCATCCGCGACTAAGAACTTGGGTTTTAATGCAAGTGCTCGCGCGACGCTAACTCTTTGCCTTTGACCACCACTAATCTCATTTGGATGTTTTTCTAGGAATTGTTCAACAGGGACAAGACCAACATCCTCCAGTAGACTACAAATCTTCTCAGTTCTTTCTTGTCTTGACCCCAACATCTTGTGAATCTTAAGTGGTTCCATCAATATTTCCTTTACTGTTAGCCTAGCCGGTAAGCTCGAGAAGGGGTCTTGATAGACTATCTGCATGTCACGTCGAAATGGTTTCATCTGAGATCTATCTAAATTAGTGATCTCTTCGCCCATAAACTCAAGAATCCCTTCCGTGGGTTCAAGAAGTCGGATTAAGACCTTTCCAAGAGTCGTCTTACCACAACCACTTTCTCCTACCAGCCCAATTACATCACCCTTCTCAATTACAAAGTCAACTCCATCCACAGCCTTGACGTATTTTTGAGGTTCTTTAGATAATGTCGCAATGAAACCCTTATCAATAGGAAACCATTTTTTCAAATCGACAACTTTGATTATAGCTGGTATAGTCTTACTATCTGTTGACATACTATTCCACATCTCTCCAGTTGTGACATTCAATATAGGAATCCTTATGTCCTTCAATAGGTGCTCCGGCTGGTTTAATCTTCAAACAATCATCAGTAGCGTACTTGCATCTAGGATGAAAAGGGCAACCAGCTGGCGGATTAACAAGATTTGGGGGAACTCCAGGAATCGCAGTTAACTCCTTGTCTGGTTGGTCTATAGTAGGAAAGGATTCAAGTAAGCCTCTAGTATAAGGATGTTTGGGGTCAAGGACAAGATCCTCGCTATACCCGACTTCCACGATTCGTCCGGCATACATGATTGCAATACGCTCACATATTTCAGATAAAACTGCAAGGTCGTGAGTGATCCACAAAACCGACAGACCCAGCTGCTCCTTCAATTCGTCGATTAGGCTGAGAATTGAATGTTGCACCACTACGTCGAGTGCTGTAGTGGGTTCATCCAAAATAAGAATACTAGGGTCAGCAATTAAGGAAAGAGCAATGAGGGCTCTCTGCTTCATTCCGCCGCTTAGCTCGTGTGGGTAGCTGGAAATCCTTACTGGATCAACACCGGTCAACTCAAGAAGATCCTTAGCTTTCTCTAATGCTTCTTTTTTATTAAAACCATTATTCTTAATGAGAGGCTCAATCATCTGGTCGGATATTCTATACATAGGGTTCAGAGCATTCATAGCTTGTTGCAGAACGAGTGAGATATCATTCCAACGATACTTCATTAACTCATTATGGTTGAGAGTCATCAAGTCTACGCCTTTGTATATGACTGAGCCTTCAATTACCTTATGTGGGGGACGGATGAGCTGTAGAATCGACATTGCCAGAGTAGTCTTACCGCATCCAGACTCGCCAGCTAATCCCAGAGTTTCATTCTTTCTCATCTTAATGTCACATCCGTCTACGGCCTTTACTTCCCCAGATGCAGTATAGTAGCGAGTCTTGATGCCATTTACAGTCAGAATCTCACTCATTGCTCTAAATCTCCTCCAATGAAGTTCCAAGGATTTTGTTAAGCCCGTCACCTAGCAAGCTGAAGCCCAAGCATGCAATGAAGATAAATATAGAAGGACCTATAGTGGTCCACCATATGCCTTTCAGTATATTTGGACGGCCACCAGCCAAATCTGTACCCCATTCAGGTGTGGGGGGTGGTACACCAAGGCCTAGGAATCCAAGACCAGCTATACTTAGAATAGCTGTGGCTATACTGATTGTGAATACAACAACAAATACAGAAAAGGTTAGAGGCAGCACATGACGAAAAACGATATACAAGTCACTGGCACCTAGCGAAACTTCGGCCTCTATGAACTCTTCTTCTGAAATAGATGCTGCTGCACTCCTGATGGTTCTGTAGAATCTGGGGAGAAGACCGATAGCAACAGCTATCGCAGTATATAGCGCTCCTCTACCTAGAGCTACTGAAATCAGTAGGGCAGTGAGGAAGGCCGGAAATGCGTAGAGACCATCCATGGGGAGAGTTATAATTCGGTCAAGCCATCCACCGAAGTAACCTGTGAGAACCCCTAGAATAGCTCCGATGCCGGCTGAAATCAACACCGATATCAATCCAACAATGAGAGATATTCTAGCACCATAGACGAGTCTACTCCATACATCTCTACCTAATGAATCAGTACCCAAAGGATACTGAAAGCTAGGAGGCTGGAATCTAACGTCAGGATTGATTAATGTCGGACGGTATGGTGCAAGAATATCCGCAAAAACCGCAAGAAGGACTATCGAAAGTACTAGTCCCCCACCGAGGAGGAAAGAAATTTGTTCAACTCTCGGCAACGACCATAGCTTGCTTTCCTTTAGATACTTGAGAAACTCAATAGAGTATTTTTTAATGGTTTTTCGAACCCGGTTGATATGTTTTCGCATTGTAATTGTCCTCACAAGCTCCATTAGAATCTCATTCTCGGGTCAAGATAGTAATACGAAATATCAATGAAAAGCCCCACTACCGCATTAATCACGACAAATAGTGTAACAACACCCTGAGTAAGTATGTAATCTCTCATTGAAGCGGCGGTAAAAAGTAAATTACCAAGTCCATTGAGAGAGAATATAGCCTCAATCAATACTGAGCCAGTCAATAGGGCCCCCGCCTGCATAGCCGTGAGAGTCACCACTGGAAGAAGTGCATTTCTGAATGCATGTCTATTCACAACTTCCTTCTGGCTAATACCCTTTGCTTCTGCTAGAAGGCAATAACTCCGCTTCATGGCTTGGATGGTTTCAGACCGTGTCAGTCTTATGGTCACTGCTGCGTAACCAGATGCTAATACCAAGGACGGCAACAGAAAATGCATGAAAGCATTGATGAAAGCACCAAAATCAAGCGTAATCAATGCATCGATGAGTATCATTCCAGTGATTTTAGGAGGCCTTACACCGGGACTACTGGTGCCGAAAATGGGTAAAACACCCAAATACACACCGAATACAAGCTGAGCAAGAATACCTAGAACATAGGATGGAATAGCATAAAAGAAAAGAGTTGTTAATCGGGTTACATGATCTTCAGTTGTTCCTTCTAGCCTGGCATTACGCCTTCCGACCAAGATACCTATTGCAACTGAGAATATCCATGCCAAAATAGCCAACTGAATGGTGACACCAGCACGTTGCCAAATCAATACGGAAACATCCTCTCCAAGAACAAATGACCTGCCAAAGTCACCTCTCAGAAGGCCGGTAAGATAGTCGAAGTACTGAATGTGCAATGGTGCATCCAAACCCAAATCGCGACGAATTGCCTCAACTACCTCCTGAGGCGCATCTTCACCCACCATATTCAAAACTGGATCTCCAGGGATGACGTTAATCACCAAGAATATGAACGTCATCATGAAAAGAACGACAAACACCATAGTTACCAGGCGCTTTCCAACGTATCTTTTGAAACCCATCACTTTGGTCCTCAGTACTAAACCCCCGTAATTAATATCACTATAAAACCCTTACTTTTAACGAATACTTGTAAACATTTTATCAGGCAAATCAAAATATCGCCTTAAATAAGAAGATTATGCTTAATATCCTAGCAGTACTCGATAATATCGCAGATTATTTTTTTCAACATTGAAATTAGGGAAGACCTACGGGTGTCATTGATAAGACCAAGATATTGATATTCCATTATCTATATAGTAGTTTTTCAAATCGACAGAGACTAATTCCCAAATTGCTTTGCGCCGTTTGACAGGCACTTGAGGATTTCAGGCAAAGCTGTGCATGAATACATGGAGGCTTCTCAGAAGTTATGGTACAATGTCCTACATCTCCTGTGATTTCCCGCTCTCTAACTTTTCATTGGCTCTGTGCGAAAAGTGACCTTCCGTCACACTCAAGGTAATTCAGTCGGTCCATATTATGCAAGATGACCTTGACCAACATTTCTCTCTGTCGTTTTCCACTCCTTCTCGACCTCAGACTCCCGGTGGACCACAGTTTCAGCATGCTGAACACGGTCTCCAGAAGACTCCTCCTCCATAATCATGGTATCGTTTCCATTCCCCGAGATTTATCAGATACTTTCCTATAAGATCCTTGTAGCCTCGATAGCCCCGGGACTGGACCTTCAACCTCCTTTTTGGTCCAAGAGTGGGATGCGCTCCCCAGTCATGGATAAACTGGACATTCTTCCAGGAGATGTGCCTCTTGTCACCATAGTCACTCTCAATAGTCTGATACGGCACGGGTCTCAAGAGGGAAACCAGCTCCTTCGCATCACCACCCGGTCGTGCTCGCACTCGGACAGCATGAACCCATAGGGTGTCCGTGTCCGCCGGTGAGTGGAGGGCTGTGAATCGCCGTTTCAGCGTCTCCTTGAATCGCAGGGAGATCCGCTCTCGTCCAGTAGTATGAGAAAATCCGGTATTGTCCACTTTGATATTCCTAGGAGAGGGGCGCCTACGAGTTACGAGTCTGTACATCCCGTGGAGGGACTTGGTATCCAATCGTCTCAGAGCAGGTTTGAGCAGGGAATGGTTGGGAGCTGTTGAGGAATCCTGGCGTTTAAGGAGGAACCGGGTGAACGTGAGCTGTGCCATGAAGCCCTTAGGCTGAGCCTTGAACCGAACTTGAGTTAAGGTGGACAAAGAGAGCAGGGAGGGGGAAGTCAGGAGGGCTCCTGAAAGTGGAAGAACTGGTAAAGACCATAGTACTAAGCTTGATAAGCTCATCGACCAAGAACTGAAGGTGGCGAGACCTGACTGTCTCGTGTGAGATGTAGTAAGTCATGAATCATGTGATTCAGTCGGTATGGTCACATATCATTTAATTACTTCCTCGACTTTTCACATAGATTCCATGAATTTTCTTCACTCGGCTAAAATCTACGTAACTGCCTCCCAATATAAGTAATTTACAGAACGGAGATTTAGGGAAGCGCTTCGTCAAGAATCTCAACGGCCGCATCTATCTCCTTTGTCTGTATTGTAAGAGGGGGGCACAAGCGTAGAACATTCTGATATACACCAGCTGGAAAGAATAGTAATCCTCGTTCAGCTGACTTCCGGATTACTTTCTTCGTTTCTTCCGAAGCAGGAGTTTTCAACCTGCGGTCTTCTACCAGTTCGACCCCAACCAGTGGGCCAAGCCCTCTTATGTCTCCGATTATCGGGTGTCTCACCCTAATTTGTTGTAGCTGTTCTACAAGATACATCCCCATCTGCTGAGCATGAGCTAATACATCTTCTTCTTGGATAGCAGAAATATTCGCCAAACTAGCAGCACATGCTACAGGATTACCTGAGAATGTTCCGCCCCCTCGGAAATTGGTCATTACACTTGATTCAGCAATTATTGCCGCCATAGATAAGCCAGCAGCAATAGGCTTTGCCATATAGAGCATGTCCACATCCACATCCCAGTGTTCCGTAGCAAACATCTTTCCAGTTCTTCCAAAACCGGTTGTCACTTCATCAACTACGAGTAGGATGCCTTCCTCTTTGCAAAGTTGACGAATTCTCTCCAAATATCCATCAGGTAGTGGAATTACCCCTCCATGTACTTGAACCAACTCTAGAAAGAAAGCCGCGACTCTTTCGGGAGGGATGACTTTCGTCTCAAACTGATACTCCACAAAATCAACGCACTCAAAATCGCAATCAGGATATGTCTGTCCAAAGGGACATCGATAGCAATAAGGATATGGCACATATAGAATCCCTGGAAGCAGTGGAAAACCGTATTTCCTACCATGGGGACTCGTATTAAGAGACAATGCACCGAGTGATGTCTGGCCGTGAAAACATCCGAACGTACACAGAATTAAGGATCTGGAAGTGTAGTCTTTAGCTAATCGCATGGAAAGTTCTGTAGCATCAGAGCCGGTATTTGAAAAACCAACTTTACCATCTGAAAGGTTTCCAGGGGCAATCTCACGCAGTTTCTCTGCAGTTCGGATTCTCGTGTCATTGAGTGTCCAACCAAGAGATGCAAGACCGGTCTCATCCATCTGCGCTTTAACTGCAGAAATAATACTATCTGTTCCATGACCAAGATTAGCAGTCTGGCCGCCAGATGTAAAATCAAGATAACGCGTTCCTTCAGTATCTATAAGATAAGCATCTTCTGCCTTGGATATCACTAAAGAAGGGAATCGGTAATGTCGGGCTGAAGAAATCCTATTTCTGTTCGTCCAGTGTTCTTTATTCTCATTAGGCAACCAAACACCTCTTACACGGGGATTTACCGTTCTCCGTCGGCCTATTATCTGTTCTTATAGCCGTAGCTGTTGGATCGACCTTGGGTGTTATTATAGGATATTTTGGCGGCAAACTTGATAGCGCTATAACCCGCCGTATGGATGATCTCCACTCCTTCTCTGCTTTCCTAACTGCATTGCTTGTTGCTGTAACATTGGGTAGTGGAGTGTTATAGACAGCCATTGCAGTAGCAATCGGGTTGTCTCCAAAGTTTTACCGAAACGTGAACACAGCAGCATCTATTTCAGAAGAAAAGTTCATAGAGGCAAAAGCTTCATTGGGAGCAAACGATTTTTACATTGTGTTTTGTCAAGTTTATCCTATCTGTTTCAGTATGTTGATAGTTCTTGTGGCAGTCAGTATAGCCACAGCTATTCTAAGTATAGCATCGTAGAACTAACAATCACGGATGACCAAGACGCCACTCCCGGTGAAACAATTGAATCCGTCCTGTATGTGGGGTTCTTTGAAGTGCGTCAAGGCGGGATTGTAGTAGTTGGAGAGCCGGTTCAAATTGCTAAGAGAAAAATCGGAACTGTGGCCGGCTTCAGCGACGTTCATTCCCCTAATCATCTTAATCTCCTAGTAAGGGGTAATCAGGAGGTTGTGGCAAATTACCTTCTTGTTTCTGCTGATAGAACCGTAATCTCCACTGATACCAAACTTGAAGATGAGGTTCTTTTTGGTCAAACATCTGCATAACAAAAGAGAATGCATCTAATCAATTGAAGAAGGTGTCATTTATAGACCAAGTAAATCACCCTTTCCCTCTCATAGAAATCCAAGGCAACTCCACTGAGAGAGGCTTTGAATACGGTACAAAGTGTCGTGATTTAATAAATCGCCGCATTGATATTTTGCGTAATATAATTAAGAGCAATATTTTCTTTAACGTCACTTGGTCAGACGTTCTGAAGAAAGCAAAAATCTTTCTTTCTTCCATTAGACAATATGACCCTCAAATTGTGGAAGAACTAGACGGCATTGCCGAAGGCGCTGAGAGATCCTTTGATGAAATCCTTTTGCTCAACGTTATATATGAATTCTTCAGCTTAAATGTGGATGGTGTCTGGTCAGGCTGTACAGCAGTAGCTATTACTCCAGAATCGAGTCTCAAAAGTAAAACAATTGTTGGCCAGAATGATGACTGGAATGAAGTCTTCCAAGACGTATCAGTTCTTCTGAAAATAGACCAAGAACAAGGCCCCCGAATAGTCCAATTTTGCGATGCTGGAACAATAGGAGGAAATGGATTCAACTCAGAGGGGATTTCGTTATGCGGGAACTCCCTTTTGTCAAACAATTGGAACTGGAAAGGCATACCGCATATGATTCTCAAGAGAGGGGCATTAAACGCAATGACATTGTCCGATGCAATCCGAGCCATCACATCCGCTAGAAGATGTTCATCTCATAACTACCTTCTCGCTCATTCTCAAGGGGAAGCGGTTGATATAGAAACAGCACCTCACGAGGTGAGTTTTCTAATGCCACAGGAGGGCATATTAACACACTCCAACCATTTTGTGACTCAAAAGCCAAATATTCAGGATTTGAAGGTCAATAAATCTCCGAATAGTATAATTCGCAAGCATCGATCATCAAAGCTCCTACAGAAGAAAAATGGAAGCATTACTGTAGACACTGTGAAAGAGATGTTCAGAGACCACTTTGATTTTCCACATTCTATTTGCAGGCATCCCTCACCTGAAAATACAGCCTTTCACCAGATACAAACAAACGCATCCATCATTATGGATTTGACAAATAGTCGATTATTCTTGACTAGAGGAACACCATGCAAGAATGAATATTCGTGTTTTCAGTTTTAATTGTAGAGAATAACAATATTCCAAAAAGTTATGTACTGGTTTTTGTTTATAGAAAAATGGAGACAAGAAATAATAACACCTGAAATTGTGAATCTTCAAGGGAACCACTACGAAATTGGTGTGCAACATGGACAACAGTTAGCTGGCGTAATACTAGATACAGTTGTACCATTTGTGCAAAATGATATGAATGAACTGGGTATCTCGCCAAATCAGGCCGAAAACATTGCTTCCGATTATGAAGATCTCATCGGAAGGCGCTTCCCCCAAATACTTGAAGAGACTAGAGGGATTGCAGAAGGAGCCGGAATTAAATATGAAACTGCTCTAGCCGTACTCTTTTTCTGGGAGATTCGAGATACTGTCTCTCATTCGTTTCCTGAATGCTCCTCTTTTGTAGCTGCAGGAGAAGCAACAGACGGAAACTATGTGATTGCCAGTCAGAACAGTGACTGGCCACAGAAAATGAGAAACAAGAATATCGGGCATACATTTCGGGTGGAAGCCAAGGGGAAATATCGCTTTATTGGGAGAGGATTAGCTGGAAACCTTGGAAGGCCCTCCGTTATAGGTTTCAATGAAGAAGGGCTGACCTTTGTGGGATCAGGAATTCGTCAATTGGAGGGAGCAGGTTTTGGATTTCCGCCATTGACGATTACACGAATTGGACTTGAAGAATGTGCTACCGTGGAGGAGTTCTTGAATCTAGTAAACAGTATCCCGAGGTGGTCCCATGCCGGTGAAAATGTGGATGTTGTAGACAGAGACGGAAACATGGCAAGAATTAGCTTTTCTACAAATCGTACCTTGTTTGTTCAAACTAAAGACCATTTTCTTGGCTCAACGAATCATTATCATAATTTAGAGATGAGACATTTTGGTCCCAGCAATCGAGATCAATATCCATCTTCCTTTGCAAGATATGAAAGGCTTGTAGAATTGCTGAAAGGCAATTATGGAGATATCGATCCTGAAAAGGCTATTGATATTATGAGCGATCACAAACACGGAGATAAGCCTCCAGATGGAGTCAAGTCAATTTGTAGACATGGAACGGATACCCGTACAATGACAAATGTGGTACTTTCGCCCAGTACTGGTGAGTTCTGGATATCAAAGGGAAATCCCTGTGAAAGAAATTACTCCAAGTTCAGTCTTTAACCCAAAGGAGACAATACAAGAAACCAGCATTTATTTCTGTTATCGCTGGTAACATCTCCTCGCTGTCATGAGATAAGGGGAGTTGCATTTCGGATCTCTCTTCCAGAATGATAGTTCTTATTGTCTTCACAACATTCCAACCATCCTCTAGGGTTTAGGGGTATGGTGAACACACAACCACCAAAAAGTGTTGAGGGGTACATTCAATAGCGTCATAGTCATTAAGTGAGGACTGAATTCTTTACGGAGAAGAGTTTATTCATTCGAATTTAAATGAATGTATCAACTCATTTGAACAACCTCAAGACGCGAGAGTAACCAATAATGTATATGGCTCAAAGCGGCCGAAAACCAAAATGGTGAAGATAATCAGAACTAGAAGCTGAGGGGTTTAATTTTCAATAATTCATTGGGTTTAACCTTGGTTGCGGTTTTTCTGAATTCTTCTCTTTATGACAGAGATGCAACTTCATGATCCTAAAGAAGATGTTTCTATGTTATTCCAGATGGTGGACTAATCTATCTATGTCGTGGTGGGTGTTGTAGAAATGAGGAGACACTCGAAGGCGCCCGTGTCTCACAGAACAGAAAATTCCCTCTTTTTTAAGCTCGTTTTGAAGGTTCTTGAGATTTGATGGTTGACACGATACGATGGGGGAGTCGTGTTCATCGTCAAAATCATAGAAACTGATATCCTTTTTGTTGAGCTGTTCCTTCAAATAGGAAGCATTATCTAACGCAGTTTCTTCTCTTGTCTTTGCAGGTATGTTAAGTAGAACATCGAGAGCTGCTGAAAACCCGGCGTAAGCAATGAGCGGGGGAGATCCCCATTCAAACATACTGGCATCCTCTTTTGGCTGACGTTCTGCATAAGTGAAATCACGATGTCTCTTCACACTACGCCAGCCGAGAAAAATAGGATTCAAATATTGCATGGTCTCATTCCGAATATATGCATAACCAGCTCCGATAGGTCCTGCAATCCATTTTGTGGCTTGACCAGCGGCGAAATCCACCTTAGCTTCGTCTAGATTGATATCAGCCCAACCCACGGATTGTATAATGTCTGCGACTAGAAAGCCGTCATTAGAGTGAACTGCCTTTGCAAGAGGGCGCAAATCACTTCGATAACCACTGCCGAACTGGGTATGACTCACCGCAACAACTCTTGTATTGGAATCAATGAGTTTTCTGAACTCCTCAGCCGGAGCAGCTCCATTCCTAGATTTCGCTATTCTCAGCTCCACATTGTATCGAGAAGCTATGTTCTGCCATGGAATGTAATTGGACGGAAACTCTAGATCGCAAATTACTATATTAGATCCAGCCGGGTACTCAATGGAATGCCCGAAAGCGTTGAGTGCTGCTGAAGTACTAGGAACAAAGGCGTATTCGAAAGCAGATCCTCCAATTAGCATAGACAATTTGGCCTTCACTGCATCATGAAGCTGCTGTGTATCTTCACTAGTCCAGTTTGCTTCGCTTCTGTTCTTCACAAGACGGTCAATGGCTTCCGCGACTGGTACTGAAGGAACACCCGTTGATGCTGTGTTGAGATACGTAATAGAAGAGAGTGTAGGCCATAGTTCTCTAACCAAATCTTCATCCAGATGAGGCGTCATAGAGAGGTCCCATTTCTCAATATTGATAAATCTCACTATAGGTAACCTTCTTGGCCGTTCCGTTATCAGTTCCGAGCTGTAATCATCTGTTTATCAGTTTCGACGGGCCATACGATTCTCAAAATCAATATCTCCATTCATTTTAAGCGAGTGAATAGTAGCTGGCCATTCTTTTCTGGATTGTCTCCCAATTTCTTTAAGAGCCTGAAATTCTAAAAAAGAAAAGGTTTATGTCCTTCAAATAAGGAAATTCTCCTACAAGTAGGTTGGGTCCTTATGGAGAATTTATCAGAAAACGCGCAGACACTGGAAAAGCATTTGCCAAAAGACCTTGAATATATAACAGACAGCACTCTAAGAAAACTGTCTGGGCTGAATGATCCAGAGTATTCTAGAGCAAAAAAGGAAATTGTCAGAAAGGGATTGGCGAAGATTGGTCGTGGACGGGGTGGACCTATTAGAAGAGTCGGAACAGCTAAGCAACAGGTTCTATCGAAGCTGCCAAAAGACGGCTCGTTCATATCAAATCATAAGATATACGAATCTCTCGATTTATCTCCAGAGGAATTTTCCGAAATCCAGAAGGAATTAATTGACGAGGGAAGAATAATCGCAGGAAAGGGAAGATATGGCCGATCGGCTAGGGTGGCCGGTTTAACTCAACAAAGAAAACCCGAAGAACGTGGTGAGCTCGGGGTAAATCACGTCAGCGAGCTCTACGGGCCTGTAAAGGATTACTTCGATAGTAAATGGAGACCTAATTATGAACCTTCACCACCTAATCTATATGTTTCAGAAATTACGGCCACTCAAGCGAAAAGAAGTCGTTTACTGACTGTTCCCGATATATCGATTCTTACCATTATGAAATACGATTTTGTTCCAGGGAATCATCTCGAACTGGTAACAATAGATGTCAAGAAACATAGTGACATAGGATTTACCGCTCTGTATGAAGCAGCCTCACAGAGCCTGTACAGCCACAGATCCTACTTGGTCTTTGAATGGATCAAAGATAAAGGATTCGAAAAGAATGGTCACATTGCAGAGAACATCCTGCGAGAAGCGAAGCAATTCGGTGTAGGTCTCATCCAGATGCGGCCTATTGATGGTGAGGGATGGGATTTCAAAACCGTTCTTGAACCAAGATATAGTAAGCCTGAACCGGGTGAACTTAATTCGTTTATCGATCTGCGATTCAGAGAAGAGCATCCGAGAATCAGGGGTGCATTGGACTAATCTATTCTTGTTACTCGGATTATTCAATGTCTCTCAATTCCGCCCGGGCTACAAAATCGGGTATACTATATTTAGGAGGGAGCAGACACGGACGAAATCTGTTAGCTGTTCCAGACGGCCTTGAAAACTCTCATCAGATTTCCACCCATGATTCCGGCAATTTCTTTATCTGAATAGCCATTTTCAGATAGAGCAACAGAGATATTGGGGATTTCAGCTATGCTTTCAAGACCTGTGGGATATTTGAATGTGATATATTTGCCACCCAAATCTTGGCCTGCGCCCCATACACAGTTGTATCTCTCTTCTGGCCAGTTTTCTAGGAGATCGGGACCAATACCCACATGTTCCGGTCCCGTTAAATCTACGATGTAGTCAATATGTTCAATCAGATTTGACAAGGACGCTTTTTTGTCTTCACAAATGAGAGCAGGTAAACAGTGTACCCCTATGACGCCTCCTTTTTCACCGATTCGTTTGATAACATCGTCATCAAGATTTCGCGGATGATCACAAAGGGATCTTGCATTAGAATTCGACGCGATTATGGGATCTGTTGATTCCTCAAGGACATCATGACAACCCTTCGGCGACAGTTGAGCAACGTCAATAACGATTCCAAGCCTATTCATCTCTCTGACCACTTCTAGCCCAAATTGGGTGAGTCCGCCCGGGTCTCTATCCATGCAACTATCAGATAACTGGTTTCTAACATTCGCCGTGAGATGGATGCATCTGATACCTAGTCGATAGAACACCCTAAGCAGACCAAGGTCTTGCCTGATTGGACCTCCACCTTGAAGACAAAGGATTATTCCAAGCTTATCTGTAGATTTTGCTTGTTCAGCTTCATCAATCGTTCTGACAATCATCAAATTGTCACTACTTTCTTTGGTTTCCTCTAACATGCAGTCGACACCATTTAGAGCAGTACCCAGCTTGTCGGTATCCTTGGCCAACCTGCTAAGCGGGAAAGTGGAAAACATCCTTGTGTCTCCACCAACGTGATCGCATATTAGATCGACTCCTCCGGCTCTCAAGGTGGGGAGGTGGCGTCTTTTCATAACCTCCGTCTCGCCCCTACTGCGTCTCTCAGCTACGTCAATCAAGTAGTCTGTATGAGCTAGCACTACATAATCACCATGTTTACCTGAACCCGCATTATTGATATCTTCTTTCTTCAAAGTCATCACCTAATCCGCATATTCAAAAATCTTCATTATTCTTCAGCTCGGAATGTAAGTAAATCTGCAAGATTAGAAACATCACGCATCTTCTCGATGCTATTAACAGATTCTACTATTTCTCTTCCTTGCTCTTCATTTACAGCCGTATTAGCTAATGTGATAAACTTACTTTCTACACCGTCTGTCGTCATTCTCTTGGGGTTGTGTACATAGTCACTTTCAAATCGAGTCTTGTCATCGAGCAAGACTATTGCTTGAGCAGCAAAACGGTGATCCAAGCCAAGTGCATCCAGCTCAGGGTCAATTACAGTCTCCACTTTTCCAGCCATCTCTCTTAGTGTTAGGTCCTCGATTCTTGCTGGAGTAAACTGATTTATGCCAACCTCGCCATCCACTATTTTGGCTGCAACAGAGTACTCCATGCTCATTTGAGCTGATGAGATGTTATCATAATCTGTGCCAACATTGTTCTTCAGCGCTCCACGAGTTGTTCTGATTATTACTTTCTCGATTCCATCTGTATCCAAATCGTTTTCATCTACAATTTCAGACAACGCATCAAGCGCTGCGTGGAAACTTGTACATGTGGGATATTTCTTCAAAGCAAGTTTGGTCATTTCGAACTTGTTACCAAGACCTTGTGTTATCCTTTCAATATCTGGATCCGATGAATGGGATTCACAGAATCCGCCCTGTTCTGATTCTAGAATGTCTTGGTAGCCTGTAAAACCATTACGAGCCAGTAATGCAGCCATAATTCCTCCTTGTGCCGACCTACCATTTACAATCCGTTTGGCCATTGCTTTGAAACCATATGTAAGCAATCCACCAACATAGGGTCCACAAATGCCGAACGCGTTCGTTATCTCAGATTCGTCAAGGTTCAGGATCTTACCTGAAGCTGCTGCTGCCCCAAATGTTGAACACAAGGCTGTACTATTGCGTCCATGAAGGACAGACCAGCCCAGTCCACATCTAACCCGTGCAGAAACCTCATGCCCCGCTACAACAGCTTCTACAAACTTCTTTCCTGTAATCTCACCCGCCATCTCCGCCGCAGCCAGCGCTGATGTTACAACTAACGCTCCAGGATGAATTCCCCACGGAAAATAGGTGTCGTCAAACTCAAAGGCGTTGATAGCGTGAGCATTTGCCAAGACAGCGTTAACGCATGGCACCATTACATCGTGCCCCCAGAGTGTTGCTTCGTCTTTTCCACCCCATTCTTTCACTAGGTCAGTAGACACTTTTACCCATGGCTTTGTAGACCCAAAAAGTCCACAACCAAACATGTCTAGGACATCGTTTTTGGCAGATTTGATAATCTCTTTTGGAATGTTCTTGTACTCCAGCTCAGAAACCCATTTCGCCAGTTTTTGACTTGCAGTTGACAATTCAATAGACCACCTATTCTATATATCGATTTTAATTTCAACTGTCACCTGATTCTCCCTCAGCCCTATACACCTTGAATACCACCGGTCGGGCTGCATCAGGACACGCGTGTTCAACAACACCATCCTTGGCCCAAGGGTATGTGAACCCTAGACGCATCGCGAGAATCTTGTACATCATCGAGGCTAAAGCGCTATAGCAAATCGTTCCTTCAATGCGCCCTTCCCTGAAGACAATCTTATCTCCGGGTTCATAGTATCTGCAAGGGCCCTTTCCGCCAGTATCTCCGCCTTCAAGTCCTTGAACAGATTTCACTTCAGCTATAATATCAAACGTTTCAAATGGTGTTTCGAATTCTTTACTCATATTCTTGACTCCTTTCGTTTTGTTTTCTCCTTGCTGATTATCAGCTATGTCTCGTATCTATCTCCGATTTCATCTTCTTCCAGATAACCAAGCTTGTATACACATGCCAAGTGTCTCTTGCATTGAGGGCAACCTCTTCTACATTCAATCAAACTTTCTGGAGTGCCGCTCGTCTCGGTACCTTTGATTTCTAAAACAAGTTGATAGATTGTTTCAACATCCTCTTTCTGGCCACTCACTACCATTGTAGTAGCGCCCTCTGCGCCGTATATCCCTCCCGACGATATGACGGTGGCTTTTACATCTGCCAGACTCATAACCGCTTCTTTTTCGGTAAATACTTCGCCGATTATTGGAATTAGGCCAACCGCAGAGCCCAGAGCCTTGTCGATGGATTCTCGGCCGGCAGAAAGTACAGCCTGTCGTATACTGCCAGGAATCAGTTTCTCTAATCCCACGGCTACAATAACCTTGCATCCTTGACTGGCAAATCCCGAGATGGCCTTTCCAGCCTTGTGTCCGAGAGGGGCTGCAGCCATCATTGCTGCGTTTCCGTCAGCATCTAGAGCGTTTGCGCTAGTAATGATTACGTCGCTCCTCTGCATATCACCGGTAATCTGTTCAATCTTGTTATCCGCATTCCTTACTTTACCTTGAGATATGAGTAAAGAATGGGATTGATTATGCTTCTCAAGAGCATTCTTGGTACCGTTTGAAGTGATTCTTCCCCCAATTCTCAACTTCTCGCCTACGAGTTCTTCTGAAATGGCTGAAACAGTTGTCCCCCCCTTAAGCAGAACCTGTCCGTTGTTCAAAGCGTTCTTTACATCCGCTCTTTCTGCAATCGCTTTGGCGATTATTTGTTTTGCCTCTGGTACTGTAAGTGTTATCTGAAGCTTCATAGTCTCGCGCCTCAGCTGAAACTCACCTTATCGTTTCGGTAACCTTGGCAATTGTTAGAATATTATTGCCAGGATACGCCAATGGCAGCACTGGAACGCCCAAAACCATTCCATCTTGCGGAGCACGTATTCGATCCAGTTCCTCGCCAAACAGGTCTACTATGGTGACGAGATGATCTCCCTTTTTTACCTCCTGCTTGATTCTACATTTCTCCGTTGGTATCATCAAACCGCCATAAGTACACCGGACGTTGGTTCCCTTGAGGATTCCCCATTCTTCAGCATATTGAGCCTCACCGTCTAGCATTTCTAGATGCTTCATTACATTTCTTATCGCTTTTTTAAATGCACCAACATTTTTCATAATAGCATCAGGCATTCGATTACTAGATCCACCAAGCTCAGCTGTAACACATGGAATATCTCGATTCGCACATTCAGTCATGAGAGTTCCAGGATGCTCACTCTCATGTAGGAACGGCCATTCTGGACCGATAGCTTTCGCCAATTCTATTGAGCCGGGATCAGTACTGACCATAAGCCGATTACTTAGGTAGAACAATTTACCCCCACCATGCAAAGATACAGCATAGTCTACCCTACTTAGCAGCTCTTCGACGTAGGCATGAATGAATCTCTGTGATACTGAACCTTTCGCATCTCCGGGAAATAACCTATTCATGTCATAGTTGTATCGTTCATCCGGATTTCCTCTGGTACCAGACTCGTATGCTCTTACATTCAAAACCGGCACGACTACAAGCGTTCCTCTTACTTCAGCAGGGGATATCTCTCTAATAGTCTCCACTGCAGCCAGTGAACCCTCAGTCTCATCCCCGTGACAAGTAGATTCAATCAACAAAGTTGGTCCGGGTTTTTTCCCCGCAATTACAGTGACAGGAATTCCCAATCTGCTTCCGTCAGAACGAGTCGATACAGGAAGCCAACCCATTATTTTAGAGTCTCTTTTTTCTAATATTCCAGAAAAATTAGAGATGTGCTTCATTTTCGGTCAGTTTTATTATTAATAAGCGTAGGGTATATAAAGGTCGCCCTCGTAGAAGGGGCCAGAGAATTAAAAATGTGGTTCTGTTATGAAAAAACAGTACAAATTTAGACTTTATCAGAAACTCAAGGAAAATACTCATGAAATTTTTAGTGATATTCGACAAAAAGCAGAGGGCTTAGAAGTCCCAGAAGATCTCAGGGGTAATTTGGGTCTTGGAGGTGGTTCAGGAACACCACCTACTATACCTGAAGAAGTAACCGAATCTATGGATTCTGCAAGTCATGAAGTGATATCAAATGCATCTCTGGTTGATCAAGTTAGGACCTTGGTCAAGGATGTATACGGGGACCAATATGATGCCACGGTGGTTAGTACAGCGGAAGCTGCTCTATGGGTGTCATTTGATTCCCTAATTTCACCTCCATTGTTAGGAAGAGGTGACAACTATCAAGCCGCATATATCACCCCCTATGAGAGACATCTGCATCATCATGGTGGTTACGGTAGGCCCTTCCCACCGAAATATAAGGACCTTCTAGCCGATAGAGGAGTCACGGCAGGAGAACTCGGTCTACAGGGCAAGAGACTAAACAATCTCGAAACAGTTATTGTCCCACTTGAGGGGGCAGAGTATCCATCTCACGGGATAAAGTACTTCCCAATCCCTATGCTTACTGACGTGAATCCATCTGATTCTATTGATACAATTACAGAAGTAGCAGAAAGACATCGTGAGAAACTGGCCGGCTTCAGCTCTCTTGGATATGATACCCACGGATACGGATACGGTGTGAAAGACGAAAATGGAACTCCAGAGTTACAGAAGCAAATAGGAAAACTTGCACAAGAATACAATGTGCCGTATATATGCGATAATGCAAGAGGTTTGCCATTCATCGGTACAGACCCTAGGGAGAATTTCGCAGACGTAATGATGTATAGTATGGACAAGGCTGCACAAGGTCCTACTTGCGGACTTGTTCTTGGAAAGGAAGATGCTATGCTTCCTATAAGGAGAGCAATGGGCGTACATGGTGCAAGAGCAGGAACAACTTCCACTTTTGGTAAGGCAGCATATGTCACTTTCGACCCTGGAAAAGAAGCTCTTGTTGGTACTATTGCTGCGTTGAAAAGGCTCAAGGAGCACCCCGGTCGTATACTTGACAATGTAGATCGGGCATATGACATAGTAAAGGAAGAATTCACACGTTCTGAAGTTTTGCCAGAAAATGGGTTTGAGATAACAAAATCAAAGAATGGGGCTGCAGTAGAAGTCAATTACATCAAGACTTGGACCGAGGATGAGTTTGGTATCCCAATTTTCAGCATTGAGGACATGTACGCTAGCACGAATCTGATACAAGTCGGGATGCCACACACAGGAATCAGACCCCCCTTATGTTATGATGGTAATGTTTTCATTGTAATGGGTCAAGAGAACTTGGATTCTGAAGGGAGTTTAATTGAAGACCGGATGAGATTGGCAGTTAGAGCCTTGGTGTTGACCATGGAGGTCATAACTGAATGGGGAGAAAAATGGAGTGGGAATTAAGAAAGTTAGATGAGAGGTAAGTCAAATGGATTATGCCAATAGCATGCTTGAGGTAATCGGGGACACACCTCTGTTGAAACTCAACAGAGTCGGGAAAGATGTTGATGCTAATATCTTTGTGAAATTAGAACATCTAAATCCCAGCGGAAGTTACAAAGACAGGATGGCGCTTTCCATGGTAGAAGCTGCCGAGAGAGGTGATACTTGGAATGGAAAGCAGCTCAAAGAAGGAGGGACAGTTTGTGATGCATCAGCGGGAAATACAGCTCCTGCTTTGGCATTTGTCTCTGCTTTGAAGGGATATAATATCAAACTCTGTTCCTATTCTCATTTTCTCCATTCTGAAGATAAGGGTAAAAGTGTCAGATTGAAAATCGTTGATGCTTACGGGGCTGATGTTTACGAGTGCCCCCTTCCCTGCGACGAGGTCTTCGACAAATTAGATACAGAGAAAGAGAAGAGATATGCTGTTATACTAGGCGGAAAAAACCACATGTATCAACTGGAACAAGAAAACGAGGATGTGGTCTGGGTTGATCAAATCTATAACATGGCTAATGTCCATGGTCAGGAAAAAATGGGACATGAGCTGTATAGCCAACTTGATGGGAACATCGACGCTTGGGGAGCCTCTATTGGTTCTGGAGCCACGTTTCTAGGGGTAACACTGGCACTCAAGGAACACGGTGTAGAGCCATATACCTATGGTGTCGTCCCAGCAGGTGGAACAAGTTTGGTAGACATTAGTGCAGACATAGCCACAAGTGTCGAAGAAATGGGGCGGCCTCCAATCAGGATGAAAATTGTAGACTTGTTGGGTCTCAAGAAATGGGACACGGAGGATTCGATAGTCGAAAGGATCTACAAAATGGGCTATCCCGACAAGTGGTTTGAAGTGACCGATGACGATGCGAGAAATATGGCAAATCGCTTGTGCCAAGAGGAGGGAATCTATTGCGGTATGTCCTCGGGTGCAAACGTCTATGCGGCACTGAAAATTGCCGAAGAGTTGGGTCCTGGAAAGAATGTAGCTACAGTCATAGTTGATAGAAGAAGTAGATACTTGGACGAGTACCCAAATGATCATTATGTAGTTTAGTTAGTAAATGGAAAATAGACTAAAGGAGAAAAGAAATATGCCAATGAATTTCAAAAGAGCGAAAGAAATAATGGAAGAAAGAGGACTTGATGCACTACTTGCTTCCTCACCAGAGAATTTCTTCTACGCAAGCGACCTGTATATTCCATTTGTTGACCGATTCCGTGGATTCAGCAGTGGTTTTGGGTCATTTGCATTAGTGCCTCTTGATGGGGAGCCAACCCTTTCTACAACCGTGTTGGATGCCGATTTAGCCAAAAAGGTCTCTACAATAGAAGATCAGAGGTATACCAGAACTTGGGCCTATTTCCGGCGTGATAATCATGACGATATTGATGTCTATGAGAACCCTGTTTCAGCTCTCGCTTCAATCGTCGAAGAGAAGGGTTTGGAGAAGGCAACTATAGGTATTGAAGAGAAAGTCTTACCGATAAAAGACTACAAAGAAATCACTACCAAGCTGCCTGATGTAGAGCTCGTAGACTCATCAAAAACATTTCTTGACATCAGGGCGATAAAGGTACAAGAGGAAATCGACCGGATAAGACGGGCTTGTGAAATCTCAGAGAAAGGATTTGACGCAGCTTTCTCAGTAGCTAAGGAAGGAGCCACTGAAGCTGATTTCTTGGGAGCATTTCAACGTGCTATCCTGGACGAGGGAGGTTACATTGACAAAGGATTGATTCATCAGAATCTCACCATTGGCAAGCATTCAGCTACAGTACGTAGAGGATGGCCACTCGAACACAAGCTGAAAGAAGGAGGTATCATGAGATTTGATGGGGGTGCCATCTACAAAGGTTACCGTTGTGATTTTGCACGGACACGCGTCCTTGGCAAACCATCTGATAAAGCCAAGAAGGTATATGCAGCGCTTAGGGAAGCCCAAAGCAGAATAGTGGACATGATTGAACCAGGAGTCAAATTCTCTAGGTTGTATGAAACTGGCCTGAGTACCGTGAGAGAAATGGGAGATCCTGACTTTCTGAGAGGGCATTTTGGACATGGACTCGGTCTAATCACGGAAGAGGAACCCCTGGTCGCTGCTGATAATGACTCCGTCATCAAAGAGGATATGGTGCTTAGTATTGAAGTGCCATACTACTGGGTTGGCGTAGGGGGATTCAATGTAGAAGATGTTGTCAGAGTTACTTCAGATGGTCATGAAGTGTTTACTCCAAACCTCCATCGTGACTTGACCTTGTAACCGACGGTGATTGAATGAAATATGAAGACAATTTCCTTAAACCAAGACCGAGTGAGGATATCGCACACCATGACAAGGAGGAGATGGAGAAGACAGGTCTGTCCTACGTCCTATTGGACAACAAGCACTTTTCTGGGGCAGATTTGAGGATTACGACTCGGCGTATAAGCAATGTACCGGAGAACGCCGATTCTTATGTCGAGTTGCATACTCATGATGTCGATCAGGTCTTTGTGTTCCTGAGCGGACCCAAGGGCACTGATCCGCTATCAATAGAATTCGTGTTCGAGGACGAAACTTACAGCGTGGAGTCGCCTGTAACTGTCTTCGTACCGAAAGGCGTTCCTCACTCCCAAAGAGTTGTGAGTGGTTCAGGAAGGCTAGTCACCCTACTGAAGAAGGGAGAATATCCCTAGATTTTCTCCCTTTTTCCTCCTTTTTTTTTTTTGAGAATAGATTTCGAGTCTCACCATTACCTTGCATATTCGAGTATTACGGAAGAAATTAGCTTCTCATATCCAGCTAGGCCTTCGATTTTTCCTTTTCCTTCAATGACTGCATACTCGTCAGGACCATGACTGTGACCGCCATATCCAACACATCCAGTAGCAAATGGTATGCCTAGAGGTTCTCTATTGAATAGATAGATTGGTATGGTCGCTATTGAGCTAGGCCAGATTTGTGCTTCAGCTCCAATGTCTCGATAGGCGTTAATGAGTGACTGAGCTATTCTTTCCTCAATGCTGCTAAGACAATATTCTACCCCTGCCAACTTCTCGATAGTGATATCAGAATATCCATGATGCGTCAAATGATCCTCCATACATTGTATAACCTTGTCAGACTGTTGATTCGGAATAAGTCGAACCTCCAGTTTAGCATGAGCCTTAGGAGGTATTACTGCCTCAGCTCCCGGACCGGTGTACCCTCCCCATATACCGTCTATATTTATTTGGGCAGTAGAAAAGAGTCGTTCCAACACATCACGAGGTTTCTCATCTTTTCCGATAAGATTTTGTACCCCTAATCCTTCCTTGTATCCTTCCACGTTGAAATCCTGCGCCAGTTTGTCAACCAGATCTAAAAATGGTTCATCCAATTCTTTTATGTCCTCATCGAATCCATCAATCAGTACTTCATTACCATCATCAGATATCATAGTTGATAGGGCTTTGACAAGGCGTATTGCTGGATTATCAACGACCGGTCGATGCATGCTGTGAATCTCAAAATTACTAGGTCCCCTTCCCCAACTTCCTCCGGAAGATTCTAATTCAATATATGCAATGCCCTTGTACCCTAGTTGCACTCTTGCAACTCCACGAGAATTCTGAGAACCAAATGGCATATACAGGGCATCTGCTTTCATTAATTCGTCTTGATAAGTTGAAACGAATGATGGCAATGAGGGACTAAACATTTCTTCCTCCCCATCGAGAACCATGAGGAGGTTAACAGGAAGTGCGTCGGTAACTTCTGTAAGAGCTTCTATAGCGTTGAGCATGGCGGTGAACTTCATCTTATTGTTCACCCCCCTGCCAACCATGCATTTCCCCAACGTTTCCTTTTCCACGATTTGTCCTTCATACGGCGGAAATGACCACTGATCTTCTTCAACGGGATTTGAATCATAGCTACCAAAAAGCAATAGTGTTTTCTTATCAGAGGAGGTTTCCCTGTATTTTCCAAAAACAGTAGGATTTCCATTCCCCTCGAATAGAGTTACATTTTCAAAATCTAGCTTTCTCATCCAGTCACGTATCGATTCTGCACATTCCTTGGTTCCATATTGCTCTACTGAGACTGCAGGTTTCTTCACAAAATTGCTGAGCCTATCCATATGCTGACCAATATTATCATCAATATAGGAATAGACTTCATCAAGAATATTCAAATTTAGGCACCCATCACTTTAGTGCTAATGGGATTATTTCTTTCTTTCTCTTTTTCTGGATTTTTTTATTATATTAACCCAAATAATATCTGAAATCATAATATAAGCATCACGAGTTGTCTGCATTCCAAGACTTGTCAGGTCGCTTAAGAAACACAACACCAATCAATCCTGTTGCAAGAAGCACAGACGCACCCTTGAAGATAATTGGAATAGGTAGATAACTTGCCAGTACACCTGCCAGAATTGCCCCACAGCTTGAACCCACATAGAATACCGTAGAAAGATAAGAAGCTGCCATGTTACGTGTCTTAGGAGAAGAAGACTCGGAAAGCACGACATATTCTGACACGACCCTCAAGCTAATAGCAAGTCCAAGAAGAACCATAAGACCTATCAGCAAAGGAATCTTCTCTGCTTCTGAAATCAGTAGATAGAACAAGGAAAGCGCGGCGAAAGCGGTAGCCAGCATCCATTTGTAGTTCCAACGATCCCCCATCTTCCCAGCAGGAATTCGTAACATAAGGTCAGCAGTTCCTTTTACTCCGAAAAGAAATGCAATTAAAGCAGGTGCAATAGCTAGTGTATTTTCAGCGTAGATTACAAAGAAAGTAAGAAAGAAAGCGTAGGCCAATGAATGTGAAAAACGTAGATACGCTAGAACCTTCAGATTTCTTGATTGTCGAAGATGATTCAAAAATGAGTCGCTTGAGCCTTCTGTAATACCAGAGGTCCTAGCCACCTGTTTCTCTTCCCCCCTGCCAAAAAGAAGAAACAACCCCAATATAGGAAAAATAGCAACCGCTTGGAAAAGCTGGTCATAGTCCATAAATGACAGCAGAAAGCTGCAAAGAAAAGGACCAACCATAGTTCCTAATCCATATGCCGCTGTGATTTTTCCAGTGGCATCACCACTCCTATTGCTTGGAGCCATTTCTTGTGAGATTGTAAATGCAACAGGAAATAGGGGGGCCATGGTCACCGCATGTAGAATTCGTATTGGATAGAACCACTCAGGAGATGGAGCGATAGAATATAGAAGCTGGCTAGTGCTTTGACCCACAGCAGCAAAAATCAACACATATTTGCGCTTCATAAGTTCGGTAACCTTACCGAGCGGCATTTTCGCAATCATAGTGCAAATTGAGAAGATTCCGATTACGATACCTAGTTCAAAGGCTGATGCTCCCTTTTCAGTGATATGAAGAGGCAGAATAGGGCGTGTGCTCTCCAAAGCAAGATATATCATGAAAGAAGAGGCCACTAAGTAATAAAATTCTCTAGGGTAACCCTTGTCTTTCATATGTCTCACCAAGGTTCATTTTCGGGCATTCTGCGGACCCCTGAAAGTGAAGACTCTGAGGGAACAGCGATTATCTTAATATTAAAATAAACCGCACTCAATTTTATGTTGTGCCCGATATTATTTAATATTCGACCAAAATTTAAAGGTGACTATACATCATATTGGCATCTCCAATCTAGGATAGCAGTATGTTTATTTCGGTAGCATATGGGACAGAGATAAAATATTCTAAGTGGAAGTGGTGAAATTAGATAAGGCCACCAAAGCGTCGTATGCTGTCCTAATTGCCTGTATAATAGCCCATTTTTTTAACCATGTTTATACAGGCGTGCTTTCACCATTTCTTCCCCTGATAAGGCAAGAACTATCTCTAACTCTTACTCAGACGGGAATGGTAACATCAGCTTTGATTTTGACGATGAACCTGTCTCATATGGGAGTAGGATATCTTGGAGACAAAGGATGGCGGGAGATATTCATACCTACAACTGTTATTTCTATGGCCTTTGGTATCTTGCTGGTCAGCTGCTCTGAGGGTTTCTGGCTTCTGATTATTTCGCAAGCTTTGCTTGGTGTTGCAGCATCGGGGTACCACCCTAGTGCGTTTCCCACACTAGCTGAGAGATTCCCTCTAAGCAGCAGGGCTAAGTCTACTAGCATCCAGGCAGTTGGTGGATTATTAGGAATGGCATTGGTGCCGATGCTTGGTGTCATATTGCTTCTAGTTTTTGGCGGGTGGCGCCAATCCCTTGTTTTACTTGGTCTAATAGGAATAGTTTCATTTTTTCCAGTAGCGATGCTGATAAGATACTCTACTAGATGTCCTGTTGCAACAGAGAAAACAAGTCGTGAAAGGACTGAATCTACACAATGGAAAAGAAACTTCGTCTTGGGTATTGTGTATATGGGTCTCAAGGGGATGTCATTCAGATCCATAACTCTGATGATGCCACTGTATCTGGTGGATAGCCATGCATATGAACCCGTACTAGCCGGCGCATTAACAAGCCTAATGCTCATCTCAGGTGTCGCTGGAGAACTTGTTGCGGGACCACTCTCGGATAGAACAGGTCGCCGTACAGATTTCATGGTGATTTCTACAGTCGTTTCAGCGTTTGCGATTGCTCTGCTCAGCTTTACAGTCGGCCGGTTATCGTTGATTATTATTCTGATAGTGTTAGGCTTTTTCTTCTTCTTAGGAGAGCCAACAGCAACAGCATATCTTACCGAAATGAGCCCAAAAGAGCAATCGGGTATTGCGTTTGGACTCCTGTTTTCTGTTGGATCTATTCCTGGTGCGATTTCACCCACGATTTTCGGATTCATAGGAGATATATGGGGACTCTCAATGGCTATTTGGTTCCTCACGATAACAATATCTCTTGCTTCGCTTGTAGCATTCCTTCTCACTGATTCCAGATAACCCGTTTCTTACAGTTGTAGCAACTGCGTGAAACTTCTGTGTTCCACCCTTCCTCTGCCAGCGTCGCCTCCCAAGGTACCCGTAGGCCCTTGAGTCAGCAGGGGCTTCGGCCGCGCCCGTCGTGTATAATACTAGCCCACTTGCCTAGTCCTACTGAACCGTGGTCCTGTACTGGGCCTCATAAACTCCCCCGTGTGGGTGATAAGAAACCTTACGGGAAATCTTACAAATATTTTACACTTTTCTACTCTGATTTTTTTAGGATTCTGTAAGATTTTGATTACTCCTGAATTGACCTAGAACCACTCTGAGTAATCTCATATTAAGATGCATTGTAGATAATTAACTTTGGCGAGCAGTTCACAATGAAAGTTGCCATTATAAAGGAGAGATGATTTTGATTTTTGGGAGCTATATAGAATATTTTTACCCACTATAATTATAACATATAAAACTCCAATTTATTTCTATGAAATTCCCAGTTATTGACGACGAACAGGTTGACAAAGTTCTCGATATGCAAGATGCAGTCACCAAGATGGAAGACGCAATGACCGAACATGGCAAGGGAACTCTCAATGCACCACCACGTTTCACGGTTGAAGCGGGTAAAGGTTCCCTTGTATTTACTGTAGGAGCCTCAACAGGGAGAGAAAAGGCAGCCGGGTTTCGGATATACGAAACCTTTCCCAAAGATGAACCCGGGCATACTCAGCTGGTAGTTTGTTATGATGGGGACAGTGGAGTACTAAAAGGAGTTATTTGTGGTACTAGAGTGGGAGTGATTCGCACTGGAGGGATTGGTGGCGTTGCGATTAAGTATCTATCCAGACCAGACTCAGATACTCTCGCCATGATTGGTTCAGGGACCCAGGCAAGATCGCAACTCGAAGCTACCAACATCGTTCGAAATCTCAAGGAAGTTCGTGTTTACAGCCCAACCGAGGCTCACAGAGAAGCTTTCGCTGAGGAGATGAGTCAGAAATTGAATCTAACAGTAAAACCGGTAGAATCTCCTGATGACGCAATTACTGGTGCAGATATAGTAATTTCAGCTACCCGCAGCAAGACGCCAGTATACGATTCTGAGTTACTAGAACCAGGAATGCACGTGACAACACTCGGTCCGAACTTGGCTGGCACGAATGAGATAGAGGTTGGAGTCGCCAATAAGAGCCAAGTCATTGTTACTGATTCGATAGCCCAAATGGATAGCTATGGTAACTATACAAGGCCGTACTTCCTATCTAATACTGAACACCGAAAAAGAATCCTGAAACTTTGCAACATTGTAACAGGCAAAATACCGGGACGTGAATCCGACCAAGATATTACACTCTTCTGTTCGGTAGGATTGGCTGGAACAGAGGTATTCATAGCCAATGAAGTATTCAAGCGATTGCAACGGTAGCAGGGCTGAAATGGGTAATCATGCTCCCTCCGTGGAAGAACTCACTGTCGCCGGGAGTGATGACGCAGGATAACGACAGGAAACAGAAGCCAGGACCGCAGGAGGAATCCAATTCCAGTAAATATGGGCAAAGCCAGTGCTAGCTCGAAGGGGTACGGGTACCTTGGGGGCGGCGACACTGGCTGAGGAAGGGTGGAACACAGAAGTTTTATTCAGCTAGGTTCACTCAACAGCGAGAAACAGGTTATATATGCTCGATTATCATATCCACCCGAACTTTTCCATTGATGCAAAAGGTTCCGTTGATGAATTCTGTGATGCTGCGGTGGGAAAAGGACTTCACCACATATGCTTTACGACTCATGTTGATACAGATCCATTCAGAAACGATGGAGTTGTAAGAGTTGGCAATGATGAGATATCAACAACGGAGAACGCTTGGCTTGGATCATATGTAGAGACTATCAATGAAGCAGCTCAAATTTACCAAGAAAAGGGATTGGAAGTTCGTCTAGGCGTCGAGATAGACTACTATTCGGGGTTTGAAAGCAATCTGCCTCAGGATTTTCACACGTTTGACTGGGATTATGTCTTAGGCGCAACTCATCTGTTAGAACACAAAGCATTATCCCTTGAAGATGAGGCTACAGGAATCTTTAGCAAATACAAGGTCGATGAACTGGGTGAACTATATTACGGGAGACTGGTCGATTGCATCAGATCAGGCTTTTTCGATGCCATCGCTCATATCGACATCTATCGGCGGTATGGAGAACGATTCTACGGAGAAGAAGTGCGCACCCTGTGGAAACAGTATGTCTCTGAGATTGCCAGTACCATGTACAAAGCAAATGTCGGTTTTGAGATTAACACATCTTCATTTAGGACGGGTCTTGACGATACTATGCCCACGAAAGAGTTCATACAATGCCTACACGATGAGGGAGTGGAAATCGTAATAGTTGGCTCAGATGCTCATTTACCACAACACGTTGGCTACGAGATTCACAAAGCATTGAAAATACTTAGAGAGAGCGGATATGAAACGGTAAGCATCTTCCGTAGACGACGACCAGTTGCAATAGAACTGCAATAGCATTCTGCTCGGTAGAGAAGGGGAATACATAAAGGGCCGTTTAATGGAATATAGATAAGGTATTCTCATGGAAAACAAGAAATCATTTGTTCTATGTCTTCTTGGTGGATTGTTGCTTATCATCACAAGTGCTACCGGTAGCATAGGTTACTTCGGTATGCTGGAAGAACTCCATACCATACCAGAATTGCAGAATATAGTATGGGTCGTGGATATCCTCCTTTTTGTGTTAACCTTCATAGCTGGTCTTGGCGGTATCGGAGTAATCATTGGCAGCTATCTTCTTACGACAGCAAGAGTTGGTACAGGCAAGTTCATCATTGGCATTGCAGCCGGATTGGGATTGATAGGACTCATTATCGAATTGGGCAAGACAGTCTACTTCTCTGGGTTGGGCATTCTCGTTGATTTTCTTCTATTGATTGCACAGTCAATTGGCTGGATTGGCATCATACTAAGCATTATCGGACGTCAAACAACCAGCAGTCCCGAGTGAAAGGAATTCAAAGCACAGGCTTTAACTGATTGAAGCAGATGTGATACTGCATGAGTGAAGAAGTAGCGGATTCAATAGCAGAGGCTATCAGACTCATCAATTCAGGCGTATACAAGAAAGCGATTGATTTTTTGAAAGAGCTGGTTGGAAAGCATCCAGATTCCTTAGAGGGCTGGTACAACCTAGGTATTGCCCTTGCGAGAGCAGGTAAGCTTGATGAAGCAGAGGAAGCCTATGATGAAGCTCTTGCAATTGACAATCAGGTGTTTGAAATCTGGTTTAACAAGGGAAACGTGCTATATGAGCTCGGTGATTTCAAGAAGGCCAAGGAATGCTATGAAAAGGCCTTGGAGTTGGATACAGAAGATGCCGAAGCCTGGAATAACCTAGGCAATACTTACTCAAGATTGACTGAGGGGCAGAAAGCAATTGAAGCATATACCAAGGCTGTTGCTCTTCGGCCTAACTATGCTGAAGCACTCTATAACAAGGCCAATGCCCATTTCATTGAACGTGAGAATGAGCACGCAATCGCTTATGCTGAAATGGCCTTGGAGCTAGACCCATCACTTTCTTCACATGTCAATCAGTGGCTTGCCGTCGCTAAAGACAGGCTAAAAGCCGAACAGGACCATGAGAAATATGAACAAGAAAAGAAGGATTCAGATCTCCTCAACAATCCTGATAACAGCATTAATGAAAATGACTAGAAAACGATACACTCAGTTCAAAACTATATTAACAGCGGGAGTGGAATTCCGGTAGGTGTGCAATTTGGAAAACAGCAATGAAGGGTTTCTGGATCAGAACTGGACACGCTATTCTTTGTTAGTGGCTGCAGGGATTTTCATTGGTGGTATCACGCTGGCGTGGCTCGTAGGTCAAGGATTTCTAGGGGACATACTGCCCAATGCCGGAATCCTGCTGGGAGTCAGTGTTACAGTAGCTACAGTACTGGTGTGCTGTGTGACATCTGGGATGATCACTACACTATTCAGGAGAATGCCGCAATATCAGGAGATGGAGATTCAGTTCGATAAGGCAATGGTTCATTATGAAAGGGAGGAGTGGGATGAGGCTCTGCAGGAATTGAATGACCTTCTTGAACCGGGTATGGACCACAAGAGAGCCCTTTACTATGGAGCCCGGTGCTACGAAAGGAAGGATAACTGGGAAAAGGTAAAGGAGTACTGTCAGCATTATTTAGATATGAAACCTGACGACAAAGAAGTCTGGGAGCTACTAGCCCTAGCACACAAGCGGCTCTTCGAATATGATGAAGCAGAAAAAGCAAGGAACAAGGCCGCACAGATAGAGAGTGACAAATACGCTGACTAGTAATCAGTACTCTCAAGCAAAGCATATCAGGGAGTGTATTCAACACAGTTTGAAGGAGTAGAGCACTTGGACCCTGAGAAGTGGAGCAGCGTCGATTTATCTGAGCATAAGGTTTCTCTAAGTACTCAACACATGGCTTTCGAATGGGATATAGAGAACGGTTCATTCAGTCTTCTTAATCCCATGGGAGAAGAATATCTACGAGAAGGTCAATTTCAAATATCAACGAAAGGGAGAATAATCAATTCCTCTCAACTCAAATACGTCTCTATGGATACACTTACCATAAAGAATCAGAGTCAAGCAGATAGGGTACTCATTCTTTCTCTTCAGGATCCAGTCCAGTCACACGAGGTGCGCTTCAAAGTAATTGCATCTAATGGCCTAAGCGGATTTACATTCACGGTGCAGCTAATCAACAAATCTGGCAAGCATTTAGAACTCGATTCGATTTCACCCTTATGGACATCTTCTACAATCCTGACAGGGGTGGATTTGTTAGATTTAAGATACTTCCAAAATGGTTTTCATTCTTGGGAGCTCAGCCGAGCTCAGCCACTACAAGAAGGGTCGAATATCAGTCACTTCTACTCCGTTCTCACAAATCGGAGCGATAAATCGAACATCCTTATCGGATTCTGTACAATGGATAGACAACTGACAAATATCTCATTTGACGCCGGAAGACAGCAGCTGGAGAGACTGGCAGCAACATGTGAGCTCGATAGTACACTATTGATTCCAGACGAGGCGGTTGTCTCAGAGGAACTGGTCGTCATCATCAAAGCCGATGGCTTGGCATCCCTTCAGGAATATGCTGATCTTGCAGCTAGACGGATGAATGCCGTCTTGTGCGATGAAATACCCGTAGGATGGTGTTCATGGTATTTCTATTACACCATGCCAGAAGAGGGGGAGATTCTGGAAAACACACAATTCCTGAAAGAAAGATTCCCGGATTACGTAAAGTGGATTCAAATTGATGACGGGTACCAGAAAACAGTGGGAGATTGGCAACCAAACGATAGGTTTCCAAATGGCTTGGACTATCTGAAGGAAGAAATTGAGAAGAAAGGCTTCAAAGCAGGCATTTGGACAGCACCATTCATTGCTACAGAGCATTCTGACCTTTTCAAACAGCATCCAGACTGGTTTCTTGCGTCCAAGAAAGGTGAGCCAAAAGTAATCGATGACAATCCGCTATGGCTTGGGAGCTATTACGCGCTGGACCTTTCAAATCCAGCCGTAATCAAGCATATCAAATCATTGTTCAAACATCTGAAATCCTTAGGATTTGAGTACTTCAAGATTGATTTCCTCTATCATGCCACAGAAGAAGCAAAAAGATTTGATGAAACAGTTACACGTGCTCAAGCTTTCCGAAACGGAATTGAAGCTGTGCGCGAAAGTGTTGGAGACTCTCTAATCCTCGGATGCGGTGCCCCTCTGGGACCGTGCATTGGAATCACAAATGCGATGCGAATTGGAACAGACATTGCCACATCTTGGAGACTTGATTGGGGTGGCGGGGTGTACGAATGCGCTGTGAATACCATAACGAGGGCGCCTTTGCACAATAGGTGGTGGATAAACGATCCTGACTGCTTGCTAGTTCGGCAAGAAGACAACGAACTCTCTCTTGAAGAGGTACGACTCTGGGCATCAATTGTTGCCCTTAGTGGAGGGGCATTCCTTCTAAGCGACCGGATGATGGAAGTCTCCGAAGAGAGGCTTCGACTTGTAGACAAGCTGCTTCCAGTGTATCCAGAGGGAGCCCTATCCCCGGATACTCTGATTAAACCAGAACCCAATATTTTCTTTCTTCCTGTTAAAAACAAAACCAGCGAGTGGGTTGTTGTAGGGCTGTTCAATCTTGGCGAGGAGCCTATTGACCTTGAGGTGTATCTTACAGATCTTGGCCTTGAAGAAGGAGTCTCCCACCATGTATTCGGTTTCTGGGACGAGAAATACGTCGAAGAAGTCGAAGACAAAATCAGCGTGTCCAGTCTCAAGCCGCATACCTGTAGACTATACAGCATAAAGCCAGCACAAGATAGACCGTCTCTATTGGCGACTAGCATGCACTTCACTCAAGGAGCCTGTGATATTCAAAGCGAGAAGTGGGACGCTGACTCAAATGAGCTGACTTTAGTGGTTTCTAAAGCCACGAATCATGCAGAGGGGATCTACTTCTACTTCAGCGAGGAGTGGAGTATTCAAGAGACCTCCGTTAACGGCGAAATCTATACCCATAACCAACACTCGCCGAATGTCGGTAGCATACGGAAACGCTTCGAGAAGGATGATAGGGTCAAGGTATTATTCTCGATAACCTGTTTCTTACAGTTGTAGCAACTGCGTGAAACTTCTGTGTTCCACCCTTCCCCTGCCAGCGTCACCACCCCCAAGGCTACCCAATGGGCCCTTGAGTCAGCAGGGGCTTTGTCCGCGTTCACCGGAATAGGATTCCTCCCGCGATCCTGGCTTCCGTCTCCTGTCGTCATCCCGGGTCATCACTCCGGCGACAGCGAGTCCTTCCACAGTTTTTGCCACGGCGTGGTCATGATCACCGACCTCAACATTGTCACCACCGCTGAGGAGGTCCATTACAGACGAGGTGAACAGCCGCGGACTCTCCAGGGCCTGATGGGGCCCCTCGTTCGGAGAGTAAGGACTTCTGCTTAGAAGACGGGGTCTTCCTCACAGCCTTCGGGGCTGGGCGCTTCTCCCCAGGGGGAGTGGCCCACTGCCCTAGTCCTACTAGACCGGACTCCCGTACTCGGCCTAATTAACTTCCCTCATCTTTGGTCATAAGAAGGCATACAGGACATCTTGCAGATATTTTACACTTTACTGTGCTGATTCATTTAGGATTTTGTAAGATTTACAAAGCTCTTGAATTGATTGCTAGAATTGTCAATGACAGTTCAACATCCTTTCTTATGATTCTTGGAAAAAAATTCATCTTTCTGGGGGCCTAGGGGCTTTTTCGCCTACTCCTGATACATGAATTAATTCCCATTCTCCTATGCTCTTGAGATACTCCACTTTTTCCGCAGCATCGTGGAGTTCTTCGACAACGAGATGACATTCACCATCCGGACCCGGTAGTGGATAAATGTACTCAAACAGTATTCTTCCTTGGAAATTGACCCACCCCTCATAGCTTTCCATCCTCCCATTTCTCATATCATTTAGCATCTTTCTTACTGGTTCTTCTGAGGGTTCACCATGACATCTGAAGATAGAGGTTCCAATTCTATCCTCAGGATCTTGCTGTAGCATCTCTCCTGCCATCTTGTTGAAAGCGAGAATCTTATCATCATTACCCACAAGCACGATTCCAATATGCAGCTTATCAAGCAGTTCTCTGAGAATGGTCATATCCATAATGTCACCGAGGGTGCGATAGTGCATTTGGTATTTTTGCAATACATAAGAATGTAGGAATAGGAATAGCGTCAATGGATAGGAGTTGAAGCGCAGGAATATCTTCTTGTTTCGCGTTAGTCGATTCAACCGTACGGCTTTCAGCAAATGACTTCTTGCTCACCTAGCATTTGGATTTTGACTATGCAATCCTTGCGCAGAAACTCAAATGGGGGTCCCTTTTCTTTATGTTTTATTCCTATTCTTGCCAATGAATGCAACAAGACCTTTGGCAAGTATGGCCATACTGTGACTGTAAAACCGCAGTCTCGTTCCTGTTTTCGCAGCCTCAGCTAGAACATCGTCGAAGCTTGTGTCTCGATCAGCAGTATCCATGCTTCATCATATGCGTTACAAACGTGATAAGGATTTGGAAAACTAATCCTGCAAGATACATACTCATTTCAAGTTCTGGCTGAATTAGAAAAAAGGAGAACGAAGTGACCAAGAAATGTCTTGGCCACTAATTCGCGTTCTTGGGCGTGTCAATGTAGTGTTTTGCAGATATTTTACACTTTTCCACTCTGACTTTTTAGGATTTTTGTAAAACTTGCCTATTCTCGAAACAATGAGAGTAGAGAGCAGTGGCACCCTGTAGTTCATCATCTACTGCAGCTGAATTCTCACGTCTCTTCCTTCTCAACTATCTTGTTTGTGAGTGTGCCAATGCCTTCGATGTAGAGCTCCATTTCATCTCCTGGATTTAGGAATTCAGGCGGGTCCCTTGCGAAGCCCACGCCGGAAGGTGTTCCGGTGGCAATTACATCTCCGGGCTCAAGAGTGAAGGATTTCGATAAGTATGATACAATCTCTTGAACTCCAAATAATAAGTTACCAGTTGTTGAATCTTGCTTAGTCACACCATTGACCTTGGTATACATCTTAAGGTCATCAGCTGAACCAAGTTCATCCACTGTGACAATGCATGGCCCCATCGGACAGAGACCATCCAAGGATTTTCCGCGAACCCATTGTCCGTCATCATGCTGTAGGTCGCGTGCACTAAGATCGTTGATTATCGTATATCCAGCAACATAGTCCAATGCATTATCTTCGGTCACATTTTTGCAGTTCTTACCAATTATTACCCCCAGCTCAACCTCCCAATCCAGCTGATCTGTCACTTGAGGTATAGGAATCTCCTCGTTCGGATTCACAACACTAGACGGAAATTTGGCGAATATTACCGGGAAGTCTGGAACCTGCCTTCCTGTCTCCCGAATATGATCCTTGTAGTTGAGACCAAGGGCAACAATCTTTCCTGGTCGATGAATCGGAGCCTCGTAATTGATGTGGTCTCGAGAAATCAGATTGAGTTTCTCGTCTTCAGAGAGTTCATTGTATTTCTTCTCTAGTTCGTCAGCCATATCTATTCCGGATTCCGACTGAAGAAGTTTCATCATATCACGCGGGAAGCCTTTTTCGGTAAGCTGATACTCTCTGCCAAATCTGGAAGCGATTTCAGGTAAATTGAGAATGCCCGCATTTAATTCCAGTCCTATAGAAGACACACCATTAAGGGAGTAACTCATGAGTCGCATGTATCAGTGAGTACCGACCAGTTCATTTATCCGTACTGGTGAATTACCGCAAGTGGTTGTACATATGGGTGAAGAAGATCGCTCTCTAGATGAGCTTCCTGATGAAGTATTCGTACCGTTAGGTCGTCGGGGTATGGAAGCTATCCCGCTCAAAGAATGCACCTATGCCTGTAATGGAGACGAACTCGAATTGCTAGAAGTGAGCAAGGAGCCAGAAGATATCACTGGCAGCAATATTGAGATAGTGGTAGAAGATTGGCTTGTCAAATGCAAGAAATGTGAGAGAGCATTTACAATTCGATGCAAGAACCGGTACGTAGACGGGAAAAGAATCGATACCTTGGTCAATCTTTTGGATGATAGGGACAATGATTTGGGATGGCTTGGCAACTACTGAATTCTGAGTATCAGTGTTAACTTGCCAAGAAAATACTATAAGCAGATATATTGCTATCTCAGGAAAAGAGCGTCACTGAGGCGACACTTTCATGAACATTATGGTCTTTTTGCTGATTTCAATAATCGTCCATGCAATTCCGCTATCACTTAGCAGACAGATGTTCCAATTCCGTATGCTAATACGATGGCTCCCGCTCCGGGTTATATGGGGCTTCTTTGCGTGGATAATAGCCACTTTATTCCTGCAACTTATCTTACCTTGGGCAGTGCTGTTTCTTATTCCAAGTATTAGCCTTCTCTTCTTGGTTTCCAGCGGTCTCCGCCCTCAAAACATCAAGTACATGATTGAACAGGGTAGGTCTCCCATCATCTGTGCTTCATTCATCTTTCTCATGGTCACTCCAGCATTTGCTGGAGCCATCTCATGGACTTCAGATGTGTCCAACGCGAAATCCTTCAATGAGTTGATTGTCGAGACTGACGAGCCCCTGTTTTCAGACCCCATACCAGATAACATGGTCCGCCTTGTGACAAGCCAATATGCAAGATTTGTGGCAAGTCAATATCTAGCTACAATTGGTTCAGAGGTTGAGATCTCAGCATCCCATATCACGACTAAAGACGGGCGTTTGGTATGGGTATGCGTGGTTGTTCCTACGAATGTCTTGGCCGAGAACCAGATTAAGGCACTTATAGTGGTTGATGCCAACAACCCATCCGAAGTTGAAGTTATTACTGATGTCACCCTTCCTGTGGGAGAGGGATTGTTCTGGGACAAGGCTATTCGATTCGGTAACTATCTTAACGATATGACACAGGCTTTCGAATACTCCTATCCAACGTGGTCGCCGAACGGTGATCTTGTGTACATTCAGACAAGAACAGTACTCGGATGGGACTTCGTGGAACGACCCTTGGGTCCCAAGCTCTACTTTGAAAATGGTACAGTAGTCTCTTACCCATCGGTTGAAGAAACCCCCGACTGGATCACCCAAGCTTATAGTGAAGAGTGGCTTGAGAGACAGATAGGTAGATGGGGAGGTTACAGACGAGGAGAGGGTTTTGATTTGTTTGCAGGTGGATTCCTCTGGACTATACCACCGTCAAATGATAGGCTGGAAATGACAGAAGATACACGCTATATAGTCAACCCTTCTACGAGTAGAGTAGAAGGCTTTGTAGCGGTAAATCCACCGAGTGCCTCTGATCTTACTTTGAGTGGTGTATTCAGAGCAACATCTGATGGAATCGTTCTGCACGATTTGCGTGAAGAGAGTTTCATAAGCGGAGTAGCAGCGGTTAATGAAATCATCAAAAGCCTGCCGGAGGTATCATCAGGGAATTATTTCGGTGCCATGCCTCTGATATATCCGGTTGAAATCAATGAAACTGAAACCCGATATGCTTGGTATTGCCCAATCTACTGGGCGGATGGATATTATGATGATGACGAATGGGAGATTTCTGATATCAGACTCCAGGCATTGGCGTTGGTTGATGCGGCGGAAGAAACCAAGTCATACCTTCATCACTCAGGGGGGTCAACAATAGGAGAAGGATTAGTTAGAGCGGCAAGGGAAGGCTATATCGAGGTCATGGGAGGATCCGTCGAAGAAGAATCACTAGGGATATTCAACTTGACAGCCTCTGTGGTGAACAAGACAGAATACGTCCAAGATGGCGATACACATATTGTACTCGGTACAAGCAATTCGACATATGCATGGATAGAGGGGACGAAAGACTGGATGGACCTGGACTCGTGGTATGCTTTGCTCAATGCCGATGTGGGTGACTCCTTTGTAGCGACCATCAATATCGTTGGAGAGCAGTATCGAATTACTGCATTCTCTGTAGAGTAGAGAAGATTAGAGGGCCGGTTACTCGCCGGCCATTCTTTTCTTCAGCGCCTGATATTTATCCTTGATAGCACCCCAAATTCTCTGTTTACGAGACATTTTAGCATTGGTATGCATGGGACACTGATCCTCAAGGGGGCACTTATCTTCAAAGCCGCCGTATTCGTGCATCGCTTCCGGTATTCTTGATCTCACAAGCTCTTCTTCAAATCTATTCATATTGCCTCGAGTTACGGCAGTCCAATCAACATCTGCGAATTGCTCTTGATGCAAGGTCTCCTGGACAGCATCGAAAACACTTTGGGCAACATCCTCTCTGTCCTTGGACAAGCCAACAACTATAGAATGACCTTCGGGAGTGGTTTTTGTGAAGCGCATATCTGTGGGCCCCATCTTTACAGCATCTAGGGTCAAATCTTCGGATATGGTGGTTGGAATTGTCTCTAATGCTGATAGGAAACCAGTCAAAAGCTCTGGGTCCTTCATGGATGTCTTACAGAAACTGCCGAAACACTTACTGTAGATTGGTAACCCTGCCCGAGTGTAAACCATTATGTACTCTATCTTTACCATCGATTTCTTCTCCATTCTCTCAGAATCATCACAGAGTATCAGCTCATCCTCAAATACCTTTATCGTTGTTAGCAGGTGGGGGAGCTCAATCTACTCATCAAGAATCTCCCTGTAAACCTCTCGCTGTATCAGAAAACGCAAGATTTCCGCAGTGCCACCGCCTATTGTCATAAGCCTAGCGTCTCTTAGGAACCGCTCCACAGGATAATCCGTGGTGTACCCTGCTCCTCCCAAGACCTGTAGGGCAGTATTGGTTATCTCTATTGCAGCCTCCGTAGTATACAGTTTCGCTATGGCTGCCTCCTTTGTAATCTTCATACCTTGGTCGTACATTCGCGCAGCGGTCAGGGTCAAAGCCCTGCCTGCTTCAAGCTTCATTGCCATGTCAGCAATCTTGAAACTGACTCCCTCAAACTGTCTAATCTTCCTCCCGAACTGCTCTCGCTCATCGGAGTATCTGACTGCGACCTCGTACGGTGTTCTTCCATAACCGATAGCTTCACCGGCAATAGCTGTACGCTCACTATCCAACTCGTCCATGAGGATGGTGAATCCTTGCCCAGGTTCACCCAACATCAAGCCAGGTTCCACTCTGACATTATCTAGCTTCAGGTGAGAGACCCTGGCAGATTTCATACCCATAAGATCGTGATCACTAACTACCTCAAAACCTTCAGTCGAAGTATCCACAATAAAAGCTGACATTCCCTTCTTAGGATGAACCGAGGGATCCGTTATAGCGAAACAACACATGTAATCGGCCTGACTGCCATTTGTGATGTACCGCTTTTCCCCGTTGATAATCCATTCATCACCATCTTTCTCTGCCTGCGTTTCCATACCAGCAGCGTCAGAGCCGACATTTGGTTCTGTAATTCCTATACATCCAATCTTCTTGCCAGCGACAACCGGTACTAAGTACTTCTTTTTCTGCTCTTCGGTTCCAAAGCGAGCTATAGGCATGCCATACAAGGTGGTAGAAGCCATGCGCGCCATATCTACGCCTGCGTTCGCTGCTGAAATCTCCTCAGCAACGATAACCTCATACGAAAGCCCCTTGTCCGTACCGCCAACCTCTTCTGCGTGGTGAACGCCCATGTATCCCCTTTTCCCCAGTTTGTGTATCAAGTCATTGGGAAAGGGTCCTTCATCAAGTTCATCTGCTCGCGGAGATATTTCTCTCTCACAGAAGCTTCTTACTTCTTGTCGAAAATCACGTTCGTCCTCCGTCCAGAGTACATTGCTAAGATGGATACCCATTTTGCATAACCGTGTCTGAAAAAGAAGTGGTGCCTTAAATCAATAACTGGGAATGGGGGGTTTATGGAATGATGAGGGGCATGAATGAGGGCTAACTTAGGTTGGACGGAAGGTTAAGAGTCCTTCCTTGTTCTTCTCAACCCTTACTTTAGAACCGATCTCAATATGATCCGAGTAATCACTACTCGCTGAACATAGTACCAATGGGCCCTCCTTGAGTCTTACGAGCGCAAGAAACAGCGCATCACCAAAACCATCAGGGGGCATTCTCGACATCGTAAAGGACTCGATAGTTCCTATATTTGAAAAAGATGCTTGGTTCATCTGAGTATTTCCTATCCCACACTTTGGGCATATACGACGAGGGGGAACCACCGCATAATCGCAAGTTGGACATATTGACCCCTTAATTCTCAATTTTCCAATCCCCTTGTTTGCAGCAGTGTAACAACTGCTCTATTCTCTATTTCGTTTTTCTTTGCTTAAGCATTCTTACAACTGTTTTGAGATTCTTCTTGAGGAAAGTCCTGAATTTCTTATCATTTGTAAGGTAAATCATACTACTATCGCAGAGCTCATCGATGCCGCCTTGAACTTCGACCGCCTCACCAAGGTCTTCCAAGTCTCGTTCGAATATGCCTTCGATTGCATGAGTAGAAAACCCCTCCTTCTTGAATACGGGAAAGATCTGTTTCTTTGTAGCTGATCCCCCTGTTTTCAGAAGGGACAGCAGTATCAGCCAGTGGTGCCATGCCACCGTATAATTCTGTAGGAATCTCATTACTTCTTCAAGTGTTCGGGCCAAATCAGATGTCACCTCCAATGTTAAGATGATTCAGTGTGGTCACTTGTGACTTCTTTACTAGATGATACAGATTCGTCGCTATTTTCGTCTTCGTTGGCTTCTGAAATATCTCCAATAATGGATTCCTGTGTGTCTTCGAATACCTTCTTCTTGGTTCCAGCAATTTCCTCAGCGACTTCTGAAAGTTTGCGAGGTCTGACTTTATTCCCTTCCAGTTCAATTAGGCCCACATTGACAAATCGCTGCAAATCACGGCGAAGCTTGACTGTGGGAATACCTAAGGCTTTCGATAGATGTGTCAAGGGTAACCAGGTGTGCTCCTTGTCAGCTATGAGGAAATAGGCTTTGAAGTCAGGTTCCTCTTCTGCTACTTGATAGAGCATTTCCCAGCGAGCCCTGAGTTCTTCAAGTTGTTCTTGTAGAGATTCGACTTCTGATTTCCGGCTTTTTGACTTGCCACGCACAGAGGCGATTTCTTCACTGAGATTCTCTACTGTATTATTGAGTCTGGCGTTTTCTTCTCTAAGACCTGTCAATTCTGTCTCAAGAGTCTCAATCCGTTCTTCCTTCTGAGAAAGTGTCTCTTCGTATTCAGCTAGCTGACCTTTAATCGTTGATAACTCGTTCATTTTCTCTTCATAGTCTTCAACCATCTCTTCCGCGGAATCTAGGGATGCAATAAGGGCGTCTTTCTGTTCAATCTGAGATTTCGCCTCACTGAGCTGTCCGCGTAACGTAGAAATCTCTTGGTCCTTCTCTTCTAGCTTGGTATTCAGTTCAGCCTGATCCTCTTTCATCTGAGAAACGCGCAATTCGTACCGGCTAAGAGACTCGTCTTTTGATTGGGCCAAATCTTCTAATTCATTGGCGCGAGATCTCCATCTCCTAATCTGGGCCCTCAAGTCTTCAGTATTCGTTTCTAACTCTTGAACTCGTGTGTACATCTGGAAGAGCTTCCCCTGCAGCTCTCCTGTAGAACGACCAATAGCACGAGTCGCTCCACGGCTCGCTTTCGTTACAATATCCCTGACCTCGCTCTTCCCTTCGCTAACCGAACGGTAGATGGGATTCATAGTGGCTGATCCCGACAATCCTTTCTCAACTTCTTCGCGGACTATGCTTACAGCACTCGTAGCAAAAACACCCAATCCTGCGCCCCTTAGACGCTTGCTAAGTATCTCTAGGACTTCGCTAACTTTCTCATCAATACTAGGTTCAACTGACTGGGCAGCATCTTCAACAGAGGCGAGTATGTCCTCCATACGAATCTGGATACGCGCGAAAGTTTCTCCGACTTGGCCTGCAGCTGATTCATCTGTCGCCTGCGAGATTTCCTCAGTAGAAAAGGTTTGTTTTGCATCTCGCTCATCACTCGAAGAAGTGGATTCTCCCGTCGCTCCCTTCAATAGTTCCGTAGTTTTCTTCTCGATTTCTTCTGCCGAGTCTTCTGGGGATTCATCATCGCGATCAGCCAATTCCTGTCACCCCTCAGCGCAGCACTCCACGATAACCGAGTTCTGTTAGTTTTGATGAAGTCTTCTTTATCTTGTCTGAGACGGTCGAGGCCTCCTGAATCTTGGACATCAATGCTTTCCTAAATTCGGTAGACGAAAGCTCACCACGCTCGAGCTTCTCTGTTAGTTCTCCGCGCTCAGCCTGCAGTTGCTGACGTCGCTCAACCAAGCGCTCATATTCAACAACTAATGACCCCACTTGTTCCCGCCTTTCCACAGAGACACCCTCTGTCGAAGAGGGAAAATCCGTAGCTGTTTTTTTGGATTCAACCTTCTCTGGCTTAGCTGTTTTAGATTTCTTCCGTATTTCTCCTTTCTCCGGTTTCTTTTCCGTTCTCTTGAGTTTGCGTTTCAACCAATCAAGAATCCCCATTCTTATCTCCGCCATTACACTATTCTAATTTCTGTTTGATTACATCAAGTTTCTCTTCCAAATCTTGGCGCATCTGCCGAGCTACTCTTGCTTTCTTTTCATATTCCTCAGCACCAGCTGGATCATTCATAGCCATCTCAGAGAGAGCATTTTCTCTTTCAAAAAGGCGATTAATTTTTGTCTCAATCTTTTTTGCCTTCTGTTTCAGCTCGGCATCAGACCCCTCGATTTCTGGTTCCTCCTGAGAGGTTGTTGTCATAGTCTTCTCGACTTTCACCTCTGGTCTCCCCCCAGTATCCCCAATCTCGTCCTCAGACACACCTGAGACAGTAACGCGTATTCCTTCATCAAATCGCTCTTCCAGTCTTTCCATCCTTGTAAGAATCTCGTTCATGCGTCGGTCCAGTGTATTGATGGCTGCTGTCTGGCGATTTACAGTTTTGAAAATCTGATCAGCAAAATCTTCAAAGTTCAATCCATACTTGAAGCTATCAAGAGTGTCTTTCATTCGGCCAATCTCTTCAATTAGCCTCTTGCGCTCTTCTTCATCAATGACACTTTTCATTTTCTTGCTCATGTTTTCCTAGTCTCCTACTCGGTTATAACATCCGAAACTATTGCAAAGTCAATCTCTTCAAAGGCAAGACTCTTGAGAAGAGAAAGCCATCTTTGCCTGAAATCGCGTTGATTTGCTTGCATTCCGTAAGCCGGAACACCTAGTCTCCGTGATACTTCTTGGGGAGAGAGAGCTCCCTTCAAATCCTGCTTGTTTGCTATTGCAATCATGCGTGCATAAGGCAACTCGTTCTTCAATACGGGAAATGCTACTCGCATTGTCCATTTCATATTATCGGGAGTTGAATCCGTAACCAATACGACCATGCTACCAGCCCGGATTATTTTTCCCCATTCTTGGACAAATCTGTCCTGTCCTCCAAGATCAAACACACTGAACACATAAGGATCAAAATCGGCCTTTAGAAGGGCTTTATCGCCGAAAAATGTTGGTACGTAGTCCTGTGGAGGTCCGCGTGAGGGGAGGGTAGCAAGCTCAAGAAGAGTTGTTTTTCCAGTACCACCATGGCCGGCCAAACACACTTTGGCAGGTATACGACCTACGATATTCCTGAAACCAGCTTGAAATGGGGAGAAATCCGTGGATTTCCACTCGTCACCTTCAAGCACACTCTCGAACGCAGTCATGAACTTTGAAACCATATTCATGAGGGCTTCGTGAACCTTCTGAATCGATGCCTGACGGTCCATAGTAAGAATGAACTGGGTATCATGACTGTTCATGTAGACATAGCGGTATCGCTCAATCTCCATATTGTCGATGTTCCATTCCTGAAGTTTCTGTGCTGAAGAACTGACTAGCTGCATAACTGCTGAAGTATCCAAGTTTTTGTTTGGAACTATCACGTCCTCGAACAGACTCTCTCCGTCCTTGAACACATGGATTTCTCTGATCATTACTCGATCAACGTCCTGAGCACCCTGATTGTGATTCTGAACTGGGAGTTGTGCAAATTATTCGGATATCGTGTTTTGAGGTTTACCTGTTTGTCATACATCCAGGAAGGGGGGTGATGTGGGCGATGCGATAAGATATCATTAGCATCTATGCAACTTGTTTCCCCGTAAAATCCCAACTTCACGTTCATACCCAGCATTTCTCCGAATTTATGTCTCCTGGGCTCACTACTCCTCTGAGCCCTCCTGACCCTCAATCAAGGCCTCAAGCTCACGCTTGGATAACTTTCTAATCTCATCGTCTCCCATGGTTTCCTTGATTTCATCTGGGAGCTGCTCAATGAGCTCACGCTTGGTCTTGGGTTTCTCTATCTCTGGCTCAGCTTCTTCAGCTGTTGCTTTATCATCACTGAGTTCAGACTCTTCAGAGAGAACATCCTCGGACTCCCCTTCCGGGAGTTCATCTTCCATGTTTTCTTCGGGCAAGGCAGCGTCTGCTTCGTTCTCCGGGAGAGTCTCCTCCACATCTTCTTCAGGAGGGGGCTCCTCGTCCTCTGCTTCGGGTTTAATGTCTTTCTCCACATTTTCTGATACCATCGCCCTAGCTTCATCTACAATTTGTTCGGCCTTGTTCTCACTAATGCCTTCTACCTCAGCCAAGACAAGTGGGTCAGCTTCGGACAGAGCACTCACAGTAGTGTACCCTGCATTCGCGAGCCGGTCCTCAATGGTAGGACCGATACCTGGAATATCAGAAACCTGTATTTCCTCCTCATCCATTGCTTCAAGCTCGGCCTCAAGCTGTGCTTCATAGTCTGTACTCTCTTCAACAGCAGCGGGCTCTTCCTTACTAATCTCATCAAGTGCGTCCAGTTCACCAAGGAGATCCTCTGCTTCTTCCCCGAGACCCTCCTCAAACTCAACTTCCGGACCCGTGTCAATTGTGGGTGCCTTCATATCGAGTTCAGCAAGACCCGGAGCCAGTAGATCCGAGACCACCATGCCCATTGACTTGATATCCTTAACCTTGGCAGTCTTGTTCTCTTCCATGTCACTGATGGCACTTTCAATCTGCTTGATAGCGTGGGGTCGCCTCCATCGCTGTACTCCAACTGCACCACCAACAATCAATATGAAAAGCCCAAACATAATCAGTACGAGGTTCACCAAACTCCTCTGAATCCTACCTACCAGCGGTATGTTGTATGTTGGTGGACTCACGTAGACATTCACAGTAATTGCTTCATCTTCTGAGGTCGCTGTATAGTTCTGGTATCCAGTCGCAGTTGCCGTAAGCCGAATCTCATATGGATCTGTCTGAGCCTCACCAAGCTCGTCAGCTTCGAAGCTGAGGTAATAATGAGTCCCGTTGAATTCAACATCAGTAGAGCTGTCAGAACCAGGGAAGTATACACCTACTGACAGGTTTGCATCTGGGTCATCCTCAACGGGACGATTATTGTATGTGTCCCAGTATCTGAAGTAGGCCGTTGCTGATTGGTCTTCTTCAAGATAGACAGCCGGCCCAGTCAATTCAGTTGGGGCCAGCATCGTCAGAGGCACTGAAACTGTATCAACAGAGTAGTTCTGAATCTGAGTCGTGAAGTTCAGGAGGTACGTCTTTGGTACCTCGATGTCTTCAACAGACGGGTTGAACTCAAACACATATTCACCTTCAACAAAGGAAGCCGTTCTCTGTATACCGCCCCAATCAAACTGAATTGTTGCAGCATCCAGTATCTTCTCATCGTAAGTTAGTGTAAAGGATAGCTCAGCCGTTGTCTCAACGGTGTGGATCTTCAAAAGGCTGGTAGTAGCTGTCGAGATCTCCGCCTCTAACGGATTAAGTGTCATCACGATGTCGAAGGGGGAGATTGTGTAGTTGTCCTTGAACACAGCAATCCTAAGCGTTCGCACGCCTGCTGGCACCTTGCTTGTATCTATTGTACCGGTGTACTCGGAGTAGTAGGAATCATAGTTGAAAAGACCATTTACTTCCTCGAATCCAAGCCAATAGTATGTTGCATTTGCTTGCTCCTCTATATCAGGAACAGTAAAAGCAATTCCAACCTCATCAGACCAAGTACCCTCGAATGTGTTATTTCTCAGCTCGACTGTGCCCATTTTAATATCCGCTGTTTTTGGATTTACCGTAATCTGTAATTCAACATGGCCATCTACGTAGTTTGGTAGAGTGTATTCTATTGACAAATCGTATGGTTGGTCGCGTGCCGAGAAGTAATTCTCCGTCTCAATGGTTACATAGAACGTCCCATTGTGGTAGGGTTCCATTGTTTTCCGCCTGTCACCATAGACTAGCTCAACTACAGCGTCTTCCCAAACAAATGCGCCATGAATTGTATCGGTGAGATTCGCTCTTATTGTCAGAGGCTCGCCCCACTCTACTGCAGGAAGGTCTCCAACGTCCATTCTTGTAGGTGTTTCCTGCACCAAGACAGCCAAGGAGGGAGGTTCGTATTCTGCGTATCCAGCAGCACTCATTTCTATCTTGAAGGTATACAACTTGAAACCAGATTCGGGGTACATCTCCAGCAATTTAGTGTCCACTTCAAAGCTGTAAGTGCCGTTACCATAATTCACGCCAGTTGTTATGTTAGTACTCCTACCCCAAATCTCTATCCAAGCTGAATTTGGGCTGGAGATTGGAATATTATCGAGTGTATTGTTCCAATAGAATGATATGTTCAATGTATCTCCGTAGTACCTATCAAAATAATCTTGTTTCAGGACTATCTCGTTCGGGACCTCCAGTATTCGCAAGTATATGGTCCGAGACGTATTCATGGAGCCAGGTCTTTCGGCTGTAATCTCGATTGTGTACAAATCATCTATTGGTAGAGCATCTTGTGCATCCAATGTCGTCCTGTATGTACCTCCACTAACATGTGGGAGGTCCCCAGTCTGATCTACGATGAATCCATATTCCCAATGATAGGAAGCTGTAGCGTCAGTTATCGTCGTATTGAATCGCGAATTGTCTAGTACACGAATCTCAGTATCGAAAGTTCGAGTCCAGTAGACCTCAAGTGGGGATTCTGTTGATCCGTATTCAGTCTTGATAGTCAAGGGAACACGAATTTCCAAACTTAGTGATACGGAATCCGCCATATGATTCGCACGTGATACAGTCAGATCTATTGTGTAACTACCCGACTCTTCAGTGGTACCAACTGTCAAGATATAACGGCCATTCTCATCATAATCCACATCAAAAGTGCCATTCCAATTGTGGGATATATCTGCACCTTCAAGACCCTGAGCGTCTGCAGTTCTGATGTAGTCAACTTGAAACACTGCCTCACTTGCCCAGTCAGCAAGAATAGGACCAGAATCGACTGCACTCGCCGTAGAAGGTGCGGCTGATACTTCAAATGACGCCGGTGAAGAAGTCGCAAGGGTATAATTCGCCTTCTGGCACGTAATTACAACATCCCAACTACCTACGGGAACTAAATCGCCAGTGAATGTGTAATTTATTGCTCCTGAAGATTCGGTATCGAGAATCTTTGAGACGTTGAGATATGAGTCACCAGTTGTACTGTCAATCCATTCGATGTTGACTGAAATGTCACTAAGATCGGGAGTACTATTGTCAGATAGTACGCGGTAGTAGAAACTGATGTTATGTGAGAATGGACCCCATGAGTAATCAGGGTAGCTATCGACTGAAACCCACATAGGCAAGTCATAGACTTCTAAATCAATCAGAAGCGTGTGATTGACGTAGTTCCGTTTTTCTAATGTGACGGTTAGGCTGTAGTATCCAGAACCCAGTTGATTCAGATTTGAGGCTAGAATACTGTAGGTTCCATCACCATTACTGCTCAAGTCTCCAGTCAATACTTCTTGCGATCCAGATTTCACTTTCCAGCTAAACGTATCTAGTCCTGACACATTCTTGCCGTTTGTATCATCATGGAGCCAGAACATGTGAGAATTATGATCGGTATAATTACCGGTGATGAGCGTTCCGCTTCCAGATTCTCCACTGGTTGAAGCAGCCGCAACATCTACATAGATAGTCATAGGAGCAGGATCGTCTTGATCTCCAGCATCCGAATGTGCTGTTACAATCATCTCATACTGACCTTCGATAACATCGAGACCCCACGCTGAGGCATTAACAACTACAGAGTAGTTGATTGAACCAGCACGTGTAATCCAAGTGCCTGAGCCATTCCAGGTATCTTCAAAGAAGGTTATTCCCTCATACTTGATGGTTATGTTAAGCCACGTAGGATCGGCGATTTCGCTTGTTGTGCCTTCGCCATCCTTGTCATACCAACCGACAACTAGATCAGTGAAATTCTGTCCCCATTGAATGTTCACAATATAGTGAGTAGCATTAAGCTCAGAATACTCATTGGAGTAAGTTGGAGTATCTATCTGAACCCAGTTATATGCTGTCCAATTGTAGTCACACTGGGCTCCTTCAAGAGTTTCTGATTGTTCCCCCGAAACTACCGAAAGGTTGTAAGATACAGGATTGGGATATGGCGTACTGATGTTCCCATGAATATAGTAGAACACAACCCAACCAGTATCATTGGTTTTTCCTCTAGCAATTGGATTAAGGCTAGGCGTGCCATTTACTAGTGTTACATTAACATCTGCATTTACAACAGGATGTGTCCAGCCGTCGGTTGTTGTAACCTTAATGTTCATTCTACTTATTGGTAGTTCAATTGTCTTTGCTATGTAGCCTTGTAGGTCAGTAGCTGATTCCGTGTCGTTAAGGGCAGTCGGAGTGTCATCGTAATTATCGTCTTTGCTAACCTCGATACTCCAAGTCCCATTCACAATACGCGTGAAGGTATATTGACCAGTAGAATGGGTCCATTTCGTTATGGAGTAGCCAGGTTCATCCTGATTGTCGATTACAATCTTCGCATTGTCAACTGCTTGGTCATCCCAGCTGATTACATCGAGATGCAATGTCGTCAGTGGCAAGGTCCACTCATGAGTAAAACCTCCACCATTGAATTCATCTGCAGTTATTGACCAGCTAGCGAATTTTTCCAAATCAGTATACGTGTAGGACCAGCCTAGAGATCCCGCGTAACGAGCATAGACTGTGTAATCATGCTGTGGTATTCTGTAGAAGTTTACCCAGCCTGTTGAATTGGTCTGGCCTTGGTCAATGTAGTCATCGGGATTGGAGGATCCATTGTTAAGGCGTAGATTTGTGTCCTCATCGGGGTTGTCACTCATCGGGTCATCCATGAGGTCATGAAGGTAAATATCAAACGAGGCCACGTCTAGAGTGATGTTTACTCTGGTAACCGTGGAAGTAATCGAATGGTCGGAAGTATTGCGGATCCAGACATGGTCGTAGGATGTCGTGAGCCAACTTGCAGCATCGATTTCTGAAAGGACTTCGTACGTGGCATTGTTGAGGCCTTCAAACACAACAAGGCCATTGGAATCAGTTGTTCCTGTGCGGTTTAGACCATTATCATCGGTCCAGACATCACCAGTCGTGCTATTGTGAAGAGTGACTGTTACACCTTCAATTGGCAATCCATCAAGGTCTTTGATTGTGATATCAAACTCAAACAGCTTGATTTCTTCGCCGTATTCGATTTGTAGACCGTTTTCATCACCTTCGGGGGCATAACACGGAACAGCCCAGCCATAGCCTTGGTCCATGTACGGTTTATACGGTGATGTAGTATCGAAACGAGCAGCCTTGGCTATGCTGATAGTAGCATTGGATTCAATGTGGTATAATGTGTATGAGGACGACTGAGGCATGAAGAAAGCGACCCCCCCAGCAGGAATTTCATAACTGGCGTCATTATACCCGGTTATGTTTACTTCAGCAGCTTCTGTGGCTTGGATGAAGAACTTCATCCGTTGAAGGCCTTCTAATTTGAAATGTGTACCGAACCTGTATCCTCCGACAGTTGGACACCAGTCCCCATGATCGCTCAAATCATCAGGTTTGTACATACCCCTAACAGTCAGATTGCTCCCGCTGCTGGCTTTGATATGCAATATGTCTTCAGGGTCAGTAGAACTTGAAGAACCAGGGCCTATCTCGAAACTGGCGTTCGGATTCAACACATACTCATTCTTTATTTGAGTCCAGCTAGATGAACCAGCTCTCCGCCAGACATCAATGGTAGACGAAGCATCGCCCACGTTTACCACTTTCGTTCCATAAGAGGAGTCACCCATATCTATAGTGTAGAACTCCTCCCCAGCCAAACGATTGTCCACTGACGGATAGAAACCCATTATATCTCGAGGTCCATAAGTAGCATCATGGTCTCCACACCGTACGGATACAGGGGTTGATGAATTGACAACCATGTCTGTACTGTAGTGAACGTTCCCCTTCGCAATATACTCACCTTCGTCTAGCACTGCTGGCCAAGAAGTAACCTCACTGTTATCATGGAAATACCAACCCGAATCAGCACTTCCTGAGCTCGTCAGTATACTGACTTCTGTATCATTATGATGAGCTTGCACCCAGTATCTTCCCTCGTCATCATTAGGAAACCCTTCTACTCCACCTATTACGAAATGAGTCCCTAGGCCTTGGCCGAGCTCATCCATACCCGAAAACCAATCGTTCATGGCAGAATTACCTATTCCTACATCCCCTCGTCCTACCGAGACTGCTAGCGGGTAGTTGGACTGTATCCTATAAAACCCCCAGAAGTAAGTATCAGTATCAGCGGTTGGTTCATAACGAACTCGGCCATACTTCTCAAGCATTCCATGGGATACATTATTTGGTGTTATCTTGTTGTCTTCCCAGTACGCATCCACATCTGTTGGATTAGCCCAGGTTTCTGCTGTATCATCCCACATATCAACTGTGTAATTGTTGCTATCGTAATAGGATACAAGATTAATCAAAGAGTAAGTGTAAGTGGTGTAAGTGAAAGGATAGAAATCAGGGTAGCTAACAGCACCTACATCGTCATCTGCATAATAGATATAGTAGTTTTTCTGAGTGGCTCCTTGGGTCACGTTAACTCTGAAAGAGACACTTGCAGATTGAATGAAATCTGTTCCTTGATGATAGGTAATATTCCAAACCTGAAGTGGCATCATCTCCCAAGAACCGCTCTCGTAATAACCTACACGGATAGACCCATCATAGCAGTGGTCATCTTCAAATGTCAGGTACAGATGCACCGGGGAAAATTCCCTACCACTGATTCCCGGTTCCGTGATATTGTAATATCTCCGATAAAGGAATGTGGAGTTCCACCAGCTGGCTTCGTCCTGTTCACCAGCAATCTGGGTAGGACTCTCAACGATTCGCAGAGACTCGCCACTTGGAGTCTTCCCTGCCATCGAAGCATCATAAGTGGGGGTGACAGCATTGGATACTAGGAACAAAGTTGCTACTAAGCATACCAGTAACGCGATTTGAATTGTTTTTCTACTCATTCTACTCAACCTCCGCTGTAGCTGCTGCTTGACTTGGATGTGATTTCTTCAGTATCTCAAGATAGTGTATTGCTTGTCTGCTAGGAATGATTTCCTCATTGTACTGGTCAACAGTACGTTGAATCAGCCATTCCGGATAAACCGTGGCTACCTCGGGATTGCTTTTCAGTAGCACGTGTTCCCGACCCTCCTCGTCATTCACAGTGGATACGATATTTGCTCGTTCGAGACGCTTCACCTGTTTTTTGAGTTGCGATTTTGTCATGTCAAGCAGGCTAGGCAAGTGCTCGAATTGCTGAGGGCCTTCGCGCAGAATCTCTATCACGTCATGAGCATCAAAATCAAGAATGAAGTTAGCCAGTTGTTCCGCATCGGTCCATATCGTTTTAGTCAAATCCTTGCGTAGACGGGCAACATAATCGCGATGGTAACGCCTGCTGGCTTCAAGGTAGCTATCTGCAACATCCTGGGGGAGCGCACCAGACTTGACAGCAGCTATAGTGTTTCGTGAGATTCTTCTCAATAGCAGAGTTGCCCTCGTCAGATAGATGACTTCAGTTGATAATCCTTCAACCCAACCAGTCGCTATAATCCCCATCTTCACCAAGGGGCGAAGAACCATATCCACATCAATCCTCTTTCCAACTTCATCAAGGATTATCTGTTCAAGGTCCGAAGATTCCATGGTTCCGTCTCTCATGAGTGTTCGGAGTATCTCTCTACGGACATCATCGCTGAGAATGGAAGCTTGTCTTTGCTCAAACGTCATCTTCGTATATCGAGCTAGTTGACTATACATCTTAGGAAGCATATCTACATAGGCGTCATCTTCAGTGCTCAAGAAAATCTGAGTCGCTATTTCAGGAAGAGCATTCTTGTAGATCTCTGGATTTTCGCTGGGCTCCAATACGAGAAATACCATGGAAGGAAGACCTTTTAGATGCATATTCAGACCGCCATAATAAACAGCCATTCTGAATTCATCGAAATTCAGGGTACTGAATCCAGGTTTCTGTGATTCCTCAGTCTCGCCCAATGTTGCAATTCCATACACCCGCATGCTTGTTGTTGGATCCAATCCAAGCTGTAGTTTCTTGGGTGTTTTGGCAGTAACAACGGGGCCTAGTTCATCATCCCAACGTAGTACCGCTAATCCTTTCGGCATTTTCCTCTTCGCTCCAGTTTTAGAGCCGTTCTCCCTATCGGTAGTCACTAAACCGCCTGTCCTTATTAAGGACCAGTACTATCCAATAGCTCCATCATGATGACGGATATGACACAACATCATGTAGGCTCACTCTATAACAATCAAGAGTTATAAGAGATTAATAAGAAATATGTGGATGAATAGCATGCTGAAAATCCCAAGCACTCTACAGGTGAAATAGGCCTTTTTCGAGAATTTATCGCCGTTCTAGGATTGTCACTACGATATTGTTGCCAAATCCGCCGATATTGTGACACAAGGCCACTTCGGGGCTGCCAGTCTGCAACTGTTCGGGAGCCTTCATCATCAACTGATTGAATGCATCTCGTATTTGTGCTAAGCCTGTGGCTCCTGTGGGATGGCCGCGTGCCTTCAAACCACCGGTAGGATTCACCGGCAGACTGCCATCCACCTCAGTAGTGCCGTCTGCCACCATGTGGATTGCAGCTCCCCGATTTGCCAATCCAAGATCTTCCATATTGATTAACTCGAATACTGAAAAGGCATCATGAACCTCGCAGACATCAACATCATGGGGCTCAATCTTTGCCATGTCGTAGGCACGAGCAGCCGCCTCTATCGTAGCGCTCATGGATGTAAGCGACTGGCGATGTTGAACGGCTAGGTAGTCTGTTGCGTGACCTACCCCTATGACCTCTGCTGCACTCTTGAGCAGTCTCAACTCGCGGGCCTTCTCCTCGGATACAACAACTGCTGCTGCAGCTCCGTCGGAAGTGGGACAGCAATCGAACAGTGTTAGGGGGTCGGCTACCTTTCTGGAATGGGTGACCTCTTGAACTGTAATCTCCTTCTGAAAATGTGCAAGGTGGTTCTTGTGCCCATTTCGGTGGGCCTTGGCCGGAACCAAGGACAGCTGTTCCCGGGTTACGCCATAGTCGTGCATATACCGACGTGCCATCATAGCAGCCAACGCAGCAGGTGTCGCACCGTATCGAGTCTCATTTTCATAGGACATCATTTTTGCCAGAATACGGGAAGCGATACTCCGATTCACCTTGGACATCTTTTCAACACCAATGACAAGCACCAAATCAGCAAGTCCAGCCTTGACCAGAGCAAATGCCTCTTCGAAAGCGCTCGCCCCAGAAGAAGGTCCTGTCTCGACACGGGTAGCCGCTGCTGGCACAATACCTAGACAATCAGCTAAGAGCGTTGATAGGTGGTCAATTCCCGTAAATTCAGCAGGATTTTGAGAACCAATAATCAAGTAGTCTATATCTTTGCCAATAGAGCCAGAATCCTCAACCGCTCGAGTAGCGGCATTCACAGCCAGCTCTGTGATTGAATCTTCAAGAACACCGAATCGCGTCATTCCTGCCCCAGTTACAAACGCTTTCGGCAGTATAGCCACCTTCTATTCGATGACAGCAAGCAAATCGTTTGGTGTGACCTTGGAGCCCTCTTTCACATGTAGTTCCTTAATAGTTCCATCTGCAGGAGACTTCATTTCATTGAACATTTTCATAGCTTCCAGAATACATACGGTTTGTCCCTTCTCCACGTCGTCTCCAACGTCGACATGAACCTCCGTTATAGTTCCGGGCATGGGTGGATACACACCACCTGCTACCGCCTCAGTGGATTTCTCCGATTCGGCTCGAGCAGCGGATGATGTGTGTTCCTCTCGCTTTCGGGACCACTCTACATCGTACTCGTGACCATTTAATTCCACAACTGCGTTTTTCCCCGATTTCTCTATGATTTTCAGATGATAGTTGTTCGTTGTATCATTTACGGACCAGCCACCCTCATCAGCCTCTTCTGCTTTGAGAGTGAAGCTCTGTGAGCCCACTTTCACGACCAGAAGGCCACCCTCGTCCAAACAGTCAATGTCTACTTCATGTTCCTGCCCATCAATGTCCAGCAAGTAATCTGGGCTCATCATAGATCACTCCGTTTCCTTGATTCCATCATGCGTTTCCTTCCATACGCACTCCACGGAGATTTCGTAGAACTCCAAGACCTGGATGTCAAGGCAGAGGCTCTCGATTCCATGAGATCTGCCCTGCCTTCAATTCCCCATGATTCGCCGGTACCTCTCCTGCTGTTTGTGCCAGGTCCAGTCCTAGAGGAGTAAAGAACGGCTGAAATAAGCGCGGCTTCAAGCTCAGGAGACATATCTCCACGAGCTTTACGTTGAGCATTTCGTTTCAAGAATTCAAGGGCATACTGCGGGAAAAGGGAATACGAAACTTCATCCCGAGGTTCATGTGGAATATCTTTCAAGGCTTCTTTGGCCTTAGGAAGACCAGGTTCTAGTTTGTCCGCGGGACGGCAGTCAAGTGGTTCTTCATCGGCAATGGCTTTCTGCTGAATCTCTGAATCGATTTCCGCAGGCGGTCTTCCATAATAACCACGGATGTACTGCTTTACCTCGTGAGGGATGACCTTGTATCGTTCACCAGTGATGATGTTGAGTGTGGCTTGGGTACCAACGATTTGACTTGATGGCGTAACAAGCGGAGGATACCCAAGTTCAGCTCTCACCTTAGGCACTTCCTCTAAGACTTCATCATATCGGTCAAGAGCTCCCTGTTCTCTGAGCTGATTATCAAGATTGGAAAGCATACCACCAGGAATTTGAAACTGAAGCACCTGTGGGTTTACTCCCTTAAGGCTACCTTCGTATTGCTTGTATTTTCCCCAAATCTCTCTGAAGTAATCAGCAATTTTGGAAAGCAGCTTGATATCAAGTCCAGTATCACGGGGTGTCCCCTTCAATGCTTCAACAATGGATTCTACGGCCGGCTGTGATGTTCTCATTGACAACGGCGATATCGCACAATCAACCACATCAACCCCTGCCTCCGCAGCCTTGAGATAAGCCATAGAAGCCATACCACTGGTGCTATGTGAGTGAAGCTGAATGGGTATGTCCAAGTCGTCTTTCAGCAAGGTAACAAGTTCATAGGCGTTCTTGGGCGATATCAGTCCAGCCATGTCCTTGATGCAAATAGAATCCGCTCCCATCGAGTACAAGTCCTTAGCCATCTCCACGAACTTGTCATTGTTGTGGTAAGGGCTCAAAGTATAACAGAAGCTTGCCTGAACGTGGCCACCCTCACGATTCACGAAGTCCATGGCCGCGCGCATGTTTCGTAAATCATTGAGCGCATCGAATATACGAAATATGTCAATACCTACGTCAACCGCTTCAATAACGAAGGCTTCCAGCACATCGTCGGGGTATATATGATATCCAACGACATTGGACGCTCTCAACAGCATCTGGAATTTGGAGTTTGGCATGACTTCTCGGAGCTTCTCAACTCGTTCCCATGGATCTTCATCGAGATACCTCATCATACTGTCGAATGTTGCCCCGCCAAACATTTCTAGGGACCAGTAGCCCACCTTGTCAATCTCCTCGCAAATCGGCAGCATATCTTCAGTCCGCATCCTCGTTGCAAGAAGCGATTGATGTGCATCTCTGAGGGTCGTGTCCGTGATTTGAAGTTTTGACATTGCCAGCTCGCCCCACAGCTCGAAACACCCTATTTAGCACTATTGTTCAGAACCGAAGCGCCTGGCTAGAGGCGCGTGTTGTTCATCTGATTTAGAACATGTGTTCTAAATTTTGGATTTGAAAATCGTGTGAGGGGGAAAACTTAGAAAGAAGAGTCTGACGTCGACGTTCAATATGTACAACGCACTGTTTCCTCCCAACGTATACAAATTCCTGTACCTCCTTCAACGATTAGAAAGAGACAATGAGATTGACAGGACTGTACTGGACTGCGGCGCTGGAGGTCTGCGTCCTTCACTGGCGCTATTTGATAGATTGGGCTATGAAACACACGGAATCGATATATCCGATGAACAGGTCAAGAAAGCGAGTGAATTCTGCGAACGGCACGGACTTGATTTGGATATTCAAATCGGAGATATGAGAGAAATTCCTTTCGATAATGAGAGCTTCGGTCTCGTATACTCGTATAACTCGATTTTTCACCTCACCAAAACCGATTCAGCAAAAGCAATGAGAGAAATGAGAAGGGTACTCAAGACACCAGGATACCTTTACGTAAATTTCCTCTCAGTAGACGATCAACAATGTGGTGAGGGCGATCAGGTTGGTCCCGGCGAATGGAAATCTACTGAACATGGAGAACCAACAATTCATAGCTATTATGAGAAGAATGAACCTGACCAGTATTTTGACAGGATGGAAATAGTACTCAAGGAGAAAAAAACTACTGAGCTGAGAACCTTAGATTACAGGATGGTCACCCTCGAATACATTGCAGGAAAGCAATAGGAAAAGCGATGAATGCGATAGCCAGAAGGGAAGCAGCTCACGTATCCATTAGTTGTTAAAGACTATTAACCATACTACTAATATGAAAAAAGCTACATTTGGAGGAGGATGCTTCTGGTGCACTGAAGCAGTCTTCCAGCGGATGAAAGGCGTTCAATCCGTTACCTCGGGATATGCCGGCGGAGATGTGAAAAATCCAACATATGAAGAAGTGTGCTCTGGAAATACAGGTCATGCTGAAGTAGTTCAGATTGAGTACAATCCGGAGGAAATCAGCTACGAAGAACTACTGGAGATATTCTTTGAGACACACGACCCGACAAGCCTGAATCGGCAGGGAAACGATGTCGGGACTCAGTACAGGTCGGCCATATTCTATCACAACGAAGAACAGAAACGCAAAGCTGAGCAGAAGAAAACGGAACTCAATGAAAACGGCAAGTACGATAATCCCATAGTCACGGAAATCAGGCCATTAAAGAAGTTCTATCCAGCTGAAGACCATCACCAAGACTACTACAAGAAATACCCGGGCCGGGGCTACTGCAGAGTTGTAATCAAACCAAAGCTTGAGAAAGCCGAAAGAACCTTCTCGCTCAAGCTAGACAGCTAATGCCAGAGAATAGAGTAAAGAGATATTGTTTTGACCAATCTGGCCTTTGAGTAAGCTATTGTGTGCTCAGATGGCTTGATGCAAATCAGTAAAATACCCCTTTGACAGGCGAAAGAAACTGTTGGATATGAGCATCATGATAGTGCGTCGAGGTAAACCCGAAGACATTGAAGACATAATCAAATTGAATCGATATAGCTACGCGATACCACCAGATGAAGACGAAAGAATGGGGAAATGTCTAAGAGAAATAGATGTTTCAAATGAATTCTTCCTTGCCGTTAGCGATGGTAAACCTCGTGCACACGCAAGAATGATTCCACTTGAACAAAATGTGCGTGGTACTTGGAAGAAAATGGTAGCTGTCAGCATGGTTGCCAGTGCTCCTGAAACTCGGCGTCTCGGATACGTTAGAGAGATTATGCTGCAATCCCTCAAAGAGCTTCAGGAGGAAGGGTACGCAGTGAGCATGTTATATCCATTCAAAGATAGCTTCTACAGCTCGATGGGTTATGTGAAGTTATCCCCATGGTACACGTTCACATTCAATCCCAAAGACCTAGTGTATTCAAAGAATCTAGCCGACTATCGAATAGAAAGAGTAGACCCCAAAGAAGGCTGGACGGCCTGCAAAGGAATCCACGAGCATGTGGTATCACGAACCCATGGTGCTGCAAAACGGTCAAAGAAGCGGTGGGATGAACACAAAATCTGGTTTCACGGCAATCTTGCAATAGCATATGGGCCGAAGTCTGAGCCAGAAGGGTATCTCGCATATCGCAAGAAGGGCTATGGTCAGTTCGAAAATAGGGATAAGGTCGGAACCATGAATGTGCAAGAAATATTGTGGAAAAACCCAAAGGCCCTGAAAGCCTTGCTGAGTTTCATTTCATTGCATCAAGATCAAATAATAGAAGTCAGAATGCCGGTTACTCCTCTTTCTCAAACATACTACCACTGGATAGAAGGAATAAACATTCCAAGGGTAGAGGCTCGCTTTATTACAATGGCAAGAATAGTTGATGTTGAAGAAGCGTTCAATGGCATCTCTGTAAGCAACAGCGGCTCAGTAGCAATTGGAGTAATTGATGACCAGTTCGAATGGAATTCACAAACATTTCAGGTTACAAACCGAAATGGCGAGCTTTCTGTTGAACCGAAAGGCAAGTCCAAACCAGATATCAGAATGAGCATAGGTAGTTTGGCTTGTCTTTTGTATGGCACACTATCGTGCGATGAGCTCTTCGAGCTCGGTATGTTGAAAGAAAAGGCCCCAGACTTTCTTGACGAGTGGTTCCCCAAAGCTAGGCCATGGCTCATTGAGCACTTCTAATTGCTTTCTTGGAAAGGCTCACAATTCAATCACCCTTTTCGGAAGGCCTATGAACAGAATCATCACTCGGACCTTCTGATATTCAGCCCATGCCGTACCAATGCCGCTTGTAGATTTCGAAAATCAAATCTTTCAGTACGACTATCCTGCCAGAATTGTTTGACTTTGTCAGTTGCATTCTCCCCATTAGAAATGAAACCGAGGTCCTTGGCGGCGTTCTTTTCAATATCGGTTAGCTCCGGATCCGCATTTTGCCAGATTCCTCGCAGTTCCCGAAGAAAAATCTTAGTAGTCACTGGACCTACTCCCTCGAACTCCTCAAGCCTCTTTTTTAGCTCGTTAGACGAATCACTTTGTCGGTCTACATTCCTTATGTCGCCATCATATTCATCGAGTATCTTCTCAGAAATGGATTTCATGTAGTCGGCTGTTATGCCATCGTATCTTGCGTATCCGCCATTTCCATGTGTTCTAATTAACGTGTAGCGCCATGCGGAATCAATGGCTTCTGGTGTTGTAAGACCCTTTTCCTCATATTCTCGATAGGTTCTCTTCGCGATGTCGGTTGAAATCCGAGCACCAAAAAGCACCGATGCGATGAACCATTTGAACGGTTCATTCTCCACATCAATACCAAGTTCTTCCGAAAACAGCCGCCCTTTTTCCTCAAGCAGTTGCTCCAAATCCATTACTATGGTCACTTCCGACCTTTCTTTTCCTGATCATAACGCTCCCAAGACTGAGCTGCAGATTTTTCGCCTCTCGAACGAAGCTCTGTTAGAACATAGTCTCTGATTTGTGCAGTCTCTGCAATGCTTTCGAATTCTGATTGGGCTGAACCTGCAATGCTTCGTGCAGTACCATAAGACGCTCCTGCCTTCACCGCGCTCACGGTAATCTTCTCGGGCATGAAAGTCTCGCGTTCGCCACTTCGTTTAACTACCTCCATTTTCTTTTTCACCTCCTTTCTCATATCATGTCTATTTCACGTTTTGACCTTTTGGTATTTGTGATAAGGAGTTTAGAATGCAGGTATGTGGTATATCAACTGTATAAAGTCAATAGATGACAAAGGAAGCGAGGAAGGAGGGGGTCCTTCCATACCTATAGGGGGATATTGCCATGTTTCTTGGGAGGTCTATCCTGACGTTTCGTTTCCAGAATGTCAAGGCCTTTACAAATCAGGGGTCGCGTCTCACGGGGGAAGACCACCTTGTCAATGTATCCTAGCCCTGCGGCAACATATGGATGCGCGAATTCTTCTCTGTACTCATCCACGAGCTCTTGGCGCTTTGCTTCCTTATCTTCAGCGTCTCTAATCTCTTTCCGGAAGATGATGTTGATAGCTCCCTGTGGCCCCATAACGGCAATCTCAGAGCCAGGCCATGCATAAACCAAGTCCGCACCAATGTGGCGGCTACTCATAACATCGTAGGCTCCGCCATAGCCCTTGCGAGTGATAATCGTGATGAGAGGCACTGTGGCTTCAGCAAATGCGTAGAGGATTTTCGCTCCGTGTCTGATGATGCCACCCCATTCTTGTTCCGTACCAGGCAGGTACCCCGGTACATCCATGAAAGTTATGACAGGTATATTGAATGCATCACAGAATCTCACGAACCGTGAACATTTGTCAGAAGCATCGATATCGATGGTGCCGGCAAGATGCGCAGGATTGTTACCCACGATGCCCACTGGTCGCCCATCGAACCTCGCAAAGCCAACTGTCATGTTCTGAGCCCAGTGTTCGTGTATCTCAAAGAATTCGCCGTTGTCTACCAGCTTTGTAACAACATCACGCATATCATATGGTTTGTTGGGGTCTTGGGGCACCACTTCGTCAATTGACTCGTCGATATCATCAGGTGCGTGTCCTGTCTCAACGCGGGGCGGATCCTCAAGGTTATTGGAAGGCATGAAGCTAAGAAGGGAACGTATTTGGTCAAAACAATGATCTTCATCTTCGCTTACCAGATGCGCCACGCCGCTCTTAGATGCGTGGGTCATTGCCCCACCAAGTTCTTCAAACGATATTTCTTCACCTGTCACGGTCTTAACAACCTCTGGACCGGTAATGAACATATGAGCAGTCTCCTTCACCATCAGAGTAAAGTCAGTTACAGCAGGGCTGTACACTGCTCCCCCAGCACATGGCCCCATTACAGCAGAAATCTGGGGAATCACCCCACTAGCATGTGTGTTTTTCCTAAAAACATCACAATAACTTTTAAGAGATTTGATTCCTTCTTGAATTCTAGCTCCGCCGCTGTCATTCAAACCGATAATAGGGTTGCCTGACTCCAATGCAAGGTCCATAACTTTGCAAATCTTCTTTCCGAACATTTCTGATAGCGAGCCGCCAAAAACGGTGAAATCCTGACTAAAAACGAAGACTTTTCGGCCGTTTATCGTACCGTAGCCCGTGACTATTCCGTCCCCAAGTATTTTCTTCTCATCCATGCCGAATTTGTCTTCCCTATGCACAACAAACTCGTCAATTTCCACAAAAGAATCGGGGTCAAGAAGCCTATTAATCCGTTCACGAGCGGTCAGTTTTCCTTTCTCGTGCTGGCGTTCAATGCGTTTCTTTCCGCCTCCGAGCTTTGCCTTCTTTCGCATTTCATGGAGTTTCTCAAACGGGTCGTCTTTCATTCTAATCAATATCCCTTTATTCGATGCCTTTGGAAAAGCGATTGCTTGGACTTATTGAATCTTATGCCCCTCCTTTTTCCTAGTCAAAATGAAGAGGCTATCCAGGTAATCCCCTGGGCAGCGTCCATCGACTATTAGTGCAAAAATTCTGACACACGTAATCCTACCTACAGCTTTCCTGCAGTTGTTTATGGTGCTGCATGAGATTCTAAAGCAACGTTAGAAAGGTGCTAAGAGCCAGATTCTATGGCTTTCGTGAAGCACGACAATCAATGAAATGGTGCAAACACCCATGAACATGATATCTGCACCGGTGACAGGCCACTGTATGAAGAACACAGCATAGCTGACAAGTGCTCCCACCAGCAGAGTCGCAAGAAAGATGAACCGGGGGAGCAAGACCTTTCCAATCCGTACAAACAGGGATAAAGAGCCTACTTTGACGATTTCAGTTGCGAAGTACTCCCCATGCTCGTTCTTATCGCCTAGATCTGAACTCCTTAACTTGGTTAGATGATGCAAGGCAAGACTGGGACTTGAAAATCCCAGTGTTCTTTATACCTCCCGTACACCCAGCTTATCGTTGGTCAGCAGAAGAGAGTAGACGCGTATCGTTCGTCCCTTGAGCATTTTACTGACAAGCTCCTGTTCCTCCGCTTCGGTTGCCATTGACTCCGCCCGGCAATTTCACTAAAAGGTGGAGCGCCCAGTATAAAAGGGCGGTCTTTTCAGTATTGGTTCATTCTGGATATGCAACATTTGCTGTAATCGCATCATAGAAATTGTCTATAGGGGTTGTCATCAACCCATTCGCTTCTAACCAGTACCCAGTCTGAGCATGTCCTGTTATCTCTGGGTGCCCATTCTCACGTAGATTTCCGCTCCATGTCCCATTACGTAGAAAGACCATCTGATCAGACTCGGTGTACCCGATGAAGAAAAATGTGTTATCATCGAAGAAAATGTCCACGTAGAAATCTACTGGCCAAGTGGACGGAAAGTTGTCAGGGTGATCACTAGCATCCGGCATTTGAGCGATTGCGTCATCTACAAGAGAGCCACTCATGGTTGCCCACGCATCCAGTGACATTTGGCCAGTCCCCGTTAAGTTTGCACTGTAGGGAGCAAAAAGAACTTCAATCGTGCCAGTTTCCGCATCTTTTGACATTCTGACCCCATCAACGAAAGCATCAGGTTCGGTCTCCTGATAGTATTGCGTAAGGCGCTCATTAACGAACGTGGAATTACACATCCAGTAGAATACTACATCATCTCTACGGCTATTGAGATACTCAGCAGCCTTCGTGCCAAAACCCCCATTTGGTCCATTGGGAGGCGGTGTTTCTCCGCCCGGTAGTAAGAACGTTACAGCAAGAAGGCCGGCTATGACGACTACTGCAACAATCACAGAAGCTGTTACTGCTTTGTCTAAACCAGTTTCGTAATTCTTCACGATTATCACTCAAATATAGTAATGCAAGTTTGAATATGACTCTATGTTTTGAAGAGTGTGTTCAAAAGATTGTACATTGACAAAGAAGTAATTTCATCATTCAACACCCCTCGAACGGAACTCTGATTTCAGCGACACAGACAAGCATCGGTGATTATCACTATTCATGAATTCTTCAAGACGTTAAGCCCTTCATTCTCGGCGATATCGGCCAGTCTATCATCAAATGTAGCAAATAAATCGCACTCCTGAGATGTACATGTCGTTATTTGAATAGCATCAGCAATATACAGTTGATATTTGAGAATCAAGGGAATGCTGTCGCTTACAATCTTCCCCAGCACAGGAACAATACGAGTTGATCCAAGTTTAACAAGTAAGCTTAGTTCATTATACAGCAACATGAAAGACTCTTCAGCACTGGGGATGATATTTCGGTTCTCATACTTGTTGAAGACAACCGCAGCTTCGCCCAGATTCCATTGGGAAAGAACTAGTTCTGCTTTTTCGTCATAACACTGTTCGAAAAATGAATCAACTATTTGTGTTCCCTCTTCTTCGAGAAACCTTTTCACAACTGCACTTGTATCGAGATAAATGCTCTTCGGCATCTATGCTTCATCTCGTAGCTCGCGAATAATCACTTCGGCCTTTGCACCCTTTCTTCTACTACTGGTAATTTCTCGGGGAGACATTATTCTCGTTTCTAGGTCAAGAGCAGAAGCTAGACCATCCAGGAACATATTGGAGGACATACTTTCCAATGATTTCTCAACGACGCTGCTAAGGCTCGTCCCTGTTGGAAGTTCATTTCTTATGTTTGCTACGGTATCCTCGTCTAGACTCAAAGTTACCTTTTTTCTCTTTGTCATACGTATGTACGTATATACGTATATACTTAAACTTTCGTAGTTATCTAGTTTGTCCTGTAATCTTGAACAGACAAATTATATTCACTCAAGTTCAAAATAGAAAAATCTATGATGGCCAAAACAGAGATATCCGTGCCGAATCAATAGAGTCACACATTTAGATGTGTTATGTTAACTGATACCTTCGTTTACTTTTCCTAGAGGTTCCCTGAGACTGAAAGTCGGCCTGCTTAACCTGCTGGAAAAAGCCCGAGAGCGGTATATCGTTCACACACCAAAACGAGAGTCAGAATTCAATTGTCATTCCATTTCTTTTCTCCAGTGCCTTCTCATAAGCTAGGCTGGCTGCAGCAACGTCCTGAAGAGCTGTTCCGACGGACTTGAAGAAGGTTATATCATCTTCAGCTGTCCGCACGTCCGTACCCGTGAGTACATCCTTAATTTTAATGGGATCACCGTGATAGTCCTTAATATCACCTGATTTTTTGGCATCAGCAGAGTCAATGACTATCTTGGACTTGTGAATGAGATTATCATCAACCTCTCTCGCATCCGGTGTATGAGCCCCAATTGAAGTCACATGGGTTCCGGGACCGATGAGGTTGCCATTGATGACGGGTTCTTTGGATGGAGTAGCAGCTACCACAATGTCCGCATTCTGAACCTGTTCTGCATCAGATGTTTCTATCTCAATGCCAAGATATGCCATATCATCCTTGAACTTGTCCATGGCATCGCTGTTCAGATCGAAAATCTTGGCCCTCGTAATTGGCCTTACGTTGGTCAAACCTTCCAGCTGCTTTCGGGCCTGAATACCACAACCCACAATACCAACAGTCACCGCATCTTTTCGAGACAAGTACTTCGCAGCGACTGCTCCCAACGCTCCGGTTCTCAAGGCTGTTAAACGAGTGCCATCCATGATTGCTTGTATTTCACCGGTCTCAGAATCAGCAAGCAATATTGTTCCGATGATAGTAGGCTTTCCTCTCTTTTTGTTTTGCGGATAATCACATACTGCTTTGCAGGCAACCCCCATACCTTCAACATAAACAGGCATGAAAGCCCACCAGCGCCATTCGTCAGTTGGAAGCATGAACTGGCTCTTGGAGGGATAGACTGTCTTCCCTTCTGCGTCCTTGAGAAATGCCTGCTCAACAGCCGCAATGCATTCCTCCATAGTTACAAGTTCTGTAATATCTTCATTTTTCAGGAGTATCATTACAACAAACCATTGAAGAACATGAAGAAAAGGTCTACTGTTTGGGAAAACCTTGTAGTTAAAATTGGGCAGACTTGTACTTAAAACCGGTAAAGGTGTACTCTTACGCGACGAGTGAAGGTTCTTTAAAGCGAATCTCGCACCTCAACTCAGCACCATATTGTACTATAGACGGATGCCTGTAGAATGCAGAAAGAGAAGGAAGAGCTCTTCAAAATACGACAACTCCCTGAAGATGTGGATAGGCGCTTCAAAGATGAACTCAATGATGAACAGTATGAAGCCGTCACCCATGAAGCAGGGCCTGCACTTGTTATTGCTGGTCCCGGGTCAGGAAAGACGAGAGTACTGACCTATAGAGCTGCTTGGTTGCTTGAGAAAGGGACGCCAGCAGAGGCAATCGCTCTGATGACATTTACAAAGAAAGCAGCCCAAGATATGATTCGCCGAGTTGAGTACCTCACAGGGGGAAGAGGCAATCATATTGTTGCAGGTACATTCCATCACATCTGTAATCGCTTTCTCAAAAGAAACGCTGATGCATTGGAATGGGGATTTACCTCTGATTTCACAATCCTTGACCGAGAAGATGCTGAAGATCTCATGAAGCTGGTCGTCGGTAGGCGCGTGCCTGAAGAAGAACAGAGAGCCCGTCCTCGCCCCTCGCAGTTGGTCAATATCTATTCTAAGGCACTGAACCTCGCTAAGAAGATTAAGGATGTCGTGAAGGAGTTCTATCCGGGATACGAGGAGCAAACAGGTTTCATCATCAAGATGATTGATGCCTACCAAGTGCGCAAACGGCAAATGAACGTGATGGATTTCGATGATCTCTTGGTAAATTTCCTGTACCTTCTGCGAACTGATGATGTTGGAGACGAAATCAAGAGGCAGTTCGACCACATACTTGTAGACGAGTATCAGGATGTCAATACACTACAGGCGGATATCGTGAAGGAGATCAGTTCAGAATCTCAGTCGGTCATGGTAGTGGGAGATGACGCACAGGCAATATACTCATTTCGCGGTGCTCAGATTAAACACATGTTGGAATTCCCTGAACGGTATGAAGGTACAACGGAATATAGGCTGGAAAGCAACTATAGGAGCGTTCCGGAAATACTCGACTTTGTCAATGCTTCAATTGCTCACAATGAGTCCCAATTCGAAAAGACGTTGCAACCAACCCGAGAATCAGGAGATAAACCCTATTTGACCCCCTGTTTGGATGTAAGAGAAGAGGCGAATTTAACCTGTTCTCGTATACTTGAGCTTCAGGAACAAGGCGTACCCCTAAGTGAGCAGGCCATCTTGTTCCGAGCAAGGTATCACTCCCTAGAAGTCGAGCGAGCCTGCATAAACTACGGAATTCAATATGAGATGCGAGCCGGCTTGCGATTCTTTGAAAGAGCCCACATCAAAGACGCAATGGCTCACTTGATACTTATCGTCAATCCTTCTGATGCCGTACAGTGGATGAGAGTCCTAACCATGCAGAGAGGGATAGGTGACGTTACGGCATCCAAGGTGCTTGACGAGGTTCTTGAAGCTGATAAGCCTATGTCGAGATTTGTGAGAGTTAACTTGCCCGCTGCTATGGCTGGAAAAAGGGTCTACGAAACAGGGATGCGAAGTCTTCAAAAAGTGCAGAAGTTCTTCAGAGAAGACCTCCCACAGTCATCAAGCGACGATCTGCCGTCTCTGGATGTAATTCTTGAGAGGATTATTGAGTTTATTCAACCTATCGTGGAAGAAAACTATGATAATGCAGATGAGCGGATTCAGGATCTTCATGAACTGGTGAATTTCTCTGCAAGATATGAAGAGCCTGGCGAGTTCCTTTCAGACGTTCTTACAATGTATAATCTTGTCGGGGCAACCACAGAAGAGAGTAGCGAGGAGGATTCCAAGAAGATTGTGCTTTCAACCATCCACCAAGCAAAAGGATTGGAATGGGAGGGGGTCTATATCATCAGGCTCCTTGAAGGTGCCCTACCTTTTCATATGGCCTTTAACAAACCAGATGAAATTGAGGAGGAAAGGAGGCTCTTCTATGTTGCTTGTACTCGAGCCAAAGACTACCTATTCTTGACTTATCCGGAAGTGCTCGATTCTCGATGGTCCGATGAAATTGGTACTCCCTCTCGCTTCATCGAGGAGATTAGTGATGAGGATGTTTTCCAAGAAATGGGTGTTCAGGAATAGAGAAATTATTCGCTTCGAATCTTATGCGTCCTTCGGTCTTTATTCCTGTACGTATTGGTTGGAAGAGTTACATTGGTTTGGGATATGCTTTCAGTTTTCGAAATACCGTTGCTTGCAGGGGCAGCACAATAAGCTCCAATAACAGCATATATCATTAACAAGGTTGAATCCCACAATCTTTTACCCTTTGTTGGCGGAGCTGCGGTTTCATTAGGTATTGTCGTTATGGCGAATCTGATTCTTGGTGGAATTGCTGCGATTGCAGCAGCTCTAGTTGCCTCGATTGCAATAATAGTTGGAGCAAGTTGGCTTCAATATGAAAGGAGGGAACTGCAACTGGCAGGTAAATGGCCATTGTCCTGTGAACTCTGTGAAGGGCGCCCTGTGATGATGAGAAGGATTAACTCATTCCAGTTCAGCAGCAGAAGGAACCAAAGAGATTATAGTTGCGACTGAATATTGATGCAATTATGTCCAGACCTTTCCGAGTTCTACAGATTGGCTTAGGTGACATCGGCCGACCTATTGCATCCGAGATGCTTACACGTGATAACCTGAAGCTTGTTGCAGCTGTGGATATCAATCCACAATATCACGGAAAAAGTATAGCAGAGGTCATTGCTAGTGATGTTGGCAAGAACATACCCGTTTTCTCAGACCTGAGAGAAGCTCTTGAAAAAACTTCATCCCGTCCAGCAGATGTTGTGCTCATAGCAACATCATCCGATTTGGAGAAGGTAGCTAAGAGCATTCTTGCCTGTTTGGATGTCGGATTACATGTCGTGTCAATATGTGAGGAACTCTCTTTTCCGTATGAACGATACGGGAAACTAGCTAAGAGAATCGACTCCTCGGCTGATGAAGTTGGAAGAACAGTACTCGGTACAGGTATCAATCCCGGTTTTCTCATGGATCTTCTACCCATTGTACTAACATCACCATGTATCCAATTCAATACCCTTGAGATTACAAGGGTCATCGATTCCGAGACCAGACGCACTTCATTCCAACAGAAGATAGGTACAGGCATGACAACAGGTGAATTTGAGAAAGCTATTGAGGAAGGCAAAATCACAGGTCATGTGGGATTACTCGAATCGATATACATGATAGATAACGCTCTAAAAATCTCACTTGATGAAATCAAGGAAATGCCACCCGAAGCGGTTTTAGCAGATGAGGACATGGAGACGTCAGTTGGCAAAGTGAAGAAGGGTGGCGTGATTGGACTCAGGAGTGTAGCTTTAGGTCTCCGAGATAGTGAACAGATTGTAAAGCTGGTTTTCGTTGCTCATGCAGGTGCTTCACCTGAGTATGATGATATCGTTATTGATGGTCGTCCAGAAATCAAACAACGGATAGAAGGGGGAGTTATGGGCGATTATGGGACTGTTGGCATGATGTTGAATGCAATTCCACTAGTAGTCGGGGCACCGCCGGGCCTGATAACAATGACAGACCTTCGATGTCCCAGAAATACACAGTATCGTTACAAGAAGAAATAGTCTGTAAATCTACTAAGACGGAGTATAAGAACATGCTTGAAGACTACGAATCATTAACACCCAAGTCCAAGGAGTTATGGGACCGAGCATTGAAAGTGTTTGCTGGCGGAGTGAATCATAATATCAGAACGTTTGGCCTTGATGTATGTAATTCACATCCTCCATTCATAGCAAGAGGTGAAGGCTCTCATCTCTGGGATGTGGATGGAAACGAATATGTCGATTATTGGCTAACTCACTATTCCGCCATCCTTGGTCACAACCACCCCGCTATCCTAGAAGCCATCGTAGATCGAGCAAAAGACGGCCACCACCTTGGAGCATTGAACGAACATCAGGTGGAAATGGCCGAGAAAATGCAGGAGGCCATTCCATTCTTTAAGAAAATGCGGTTCTGCAGCACGGGTGGGGAAGCAACAATGTATGCTGTACGACTTGCAAGAATGTTCACTGGTAAGCCATTGGTTGCAAAAGCATTTGGTGGATGGCACGGGGGCAATGACGCGGTTGGCTACCACATCAAATACCCTTATGATGATGACCCTTGGTTCAATGGCGTCACATTCAACTACAATGACAAGGAAAGCGTCGATAGATTGCTAGAAAGCCATGGCGATGATATTTCAGCTTTCATCGTGGAGCCAGTGTTGGGAGCCGGAGGAGGTCTTCCACCACGGAATGGATTCTTGAGTTATCTTCGTGAAGAAACTGAGAAGCGAGGTATAGTTCTCATCTTTGATGAAATTATCACAGGTTTTCGGTTGACCTTTGGTTCTGCTGGTTTGAACTTGTTTGGCGTTGAACCTGACCTTGCCACATTCGGGAAAATCGCAGGCGGCGGTATGCACTTGGGGGCATACGGAGGTCGAGAAGACATTATGCAATTGGCTGCCCCTCATGCCAAAGGGGGTCGATGGGTTGGTGGAGGTACCTTTTCAAGTCATCCACTTTCCATGGTTGCAGGGTCTACGGCTCTGAATCAACTACAAAAGCGAAAAGATGACTATTCTAAACTCAATAATAGGGGAGACCGCTTTCGGGAAGAAATAAAAGAAATACTTGACGAGAAAGGGCAATCCGCTATTTCTACCGGTACTGGGTCGATTGTGTTTATCCACACATTGAACGATAGCATAGACCGACCATTAACAAGTGAACAACTGGGTAAGCTCCTTGACCGCAAGAGTCTTGCCGAATTTCAATCAAAACTCATTGAGAAAGGTGTATTCGGCCATCACGGGCTTGGCGCACTATCTTTTGCTCACTCGGCAGAAGACATAGAGTTCACTCTGAACGCTATATCTGAGGTCTGATCGTCTGACTCGGTTCCATTGAGCATCAACAATATAATGCTCCAACTCACCGATACTCCATCTTCTGTAGAGGAGTATTTGACGATGGACCGACCGAAAGTAGTAATCTATACTGTAGCATCAGCAGATGGAAGAGTCGCCATAGCTCCGAACAAGACCATGTTCGATGGAGATGACCGCTTCGATAGTTTCATGAACGAACCAGAACTCGATGTTCAGAGTCATCTATTCTCAATCCATGAACCGACAGTAATTATGGAGGGGAGTGGATCCTTTCTTCCAGAGAATGTTGAACCCAAGCCTCTTCCTCCTACCGAAATGGATGACTCCATTCTCTTTGATGACTTCTTGCCCTTAGAGGTTACAGAAGCGGAAGAGCGCACAGGTTGGTGTGTAGCTGTAGATGGGAGAGGAAGAATGAGAGGCTGGGCGAAGGAATTTGATGACATGCCCGGCTGGCATATTCTGATTCTCGTTGGCTTTCATACTCCTCCTGAATATTTGGCGTATCTTAGAAGAGAGAACATACCGTATCTCATTGCCGGTAATGGTCACGTGGATTTAGAAGCAGTTTTCAACAAGTTGCAGTCGAAACTTGGTGTCAAATGCATTCTTTCAACCGCGGGAGGAAGGCTGAACGGAGCGCTCCTTCGAGCTGGATTAATTGACGAGGTGAATATCGAGATTGCGCCGGGGCTGGTTGGAGGTACAAATACGCCAACTCTTTATCAGTCACCAGATTTGGAGGAGGAGCAACTTCCCATTCAACTAGAGTTGCTGTCTACTCATGTAGACAAAGGTTGTCATGTCTGGTTAAGGTATGAGGTACTTCGGCCCTAGACCAAGAGAGCAATCCTGACAGTTTTTGCGGGTTGTTTGGTAGCACCCAAAGAACTCGAAGAAAAGAATTCGAATGTATTAACGGATAGTGATATAAGATGAAACCACATTGGGGCGTGAAGAGGAGACAAAAAATGCGTCACCATGCATTTACACTCACATTATTCGCAATTATGCTGATTTCAGGATTCTTGGGCGTGACAACTCACGATTCATTGCCCCAAGCAGAAATAGAGTCTCAATTGAAGACCAGTTCTGATCTTCCATCCGGAACGAATCTAAGTCGAGTGGAATGGACGGCAGACCACAATCCCAACCACGGATTCGAGAATTGGACAACCCCACATGTTCCAAGAAGTATACAAACTTACAGGAGCACTGAAAGGTATATGTGGTATGCTGACACTCCTTGGCCCGTAAATGAGGGTTTACAATCTATGGGCGTGCAGGCAAGGGCTATCGATTCCGAGCATCCAAGTCAAGCTGATCTCCATCAACAAACCCCAAGTGGACAGGAGAACCCTGTTAATCTGACACTCGATTTTGATTATTATATCTACCAAAATCACAATCTAGACTATGATTATTTTTATCTTCAAATGCGGTTCAATGGATTTCACGGTCCAACTCTAAATTACTATCTTAGCGGTATCGATTCTACAATAAGCAACACAACGAGTAGATGGTACTCCATAATGAACCAGACTCAGAATGAATGGTTGAGTTTTGATAGGAACATCACAGAGGACTTCTTTGCTGCATTTGGAGTGTACCCCAATTCACAGAATAATATGGATTTCAAGATATATAGTGAAACCTCATCATATACCCGAGTATTCATTGATGACGTTAATTTAGTAAACGGTACAAACAAAATCGTTTCCGGAAGCACTAAAAATGGCAATTTCGAAAGTATTGGCTCTTGGTGGCTGACCAAATCAGAAGCTGGTGATATCGCTCGTACCGATATGCACAAGGAAGGCGATTATGCTCTCAACGCTACAGTAGCATCGAGCGGTAACGGGAGTGAGGCGAGATTCTCATTTCGTCCAAATGTACGTCTAACGGATATGAATCAGGATCAATTTCGATTCTGGTGGCGAATCCACGATTATCAAGGTTCATCCAACTACACCTATGCATTTATCCGGGTGGATACTCAAAATGGAACAGATGAATTCAGCATGTATTACATGCTTGCCCAGGGTTTAGAATCCCCAGTAGATGGATATTCGGACCTGATTCGAATTGAGCCCACAGGTTTCAATACTACTGATACGTGGACGTTCTTCAACAGAAGCATCTGGGATGATGTCACCTCTCATAATCAAACAAGTGAGGTTGTTGTTGAAGAAATAGAATTTAGAATGTATACAAGCCACAAGTATTCACGCCTTTCTGTTTTGTGTGACGATATGGTTTTGGAATCCGCAGCACTAAACGACATGGGCTATGAGGATCAGCCTAATGTTGGTGAAGAGATTCGAGCCTGGAATCTTCCTAGTACAGAACCGTATTTCACAGTCACAGATGATGCATTGAATGGGGACAAAGCCGCTAATCTGACGATTCAAAATGGAGACTCCTACTATGGCGATCAAGAAGGTGCTTACCGTCCTCTCAACAATGAAACAGATACCTATCTTGAAGTGAGCTGGAAACTTGAAACATTCACTTCACAAGTAGACGAATTGGTGCAACTCATCATTGAGTTTGCCGACAATAAAGAATACGCATATGTTTTCGCCAATGGCAGCGATCCAACTGGAGGGGAGGGTGTAGATGACTACATCATTTTGCCCAATGGGAATACCATAGGTCAATGGTTTACTATGCAACGGAACATCGCTGAAGATTATGAGTTGTTGTTCGGCTCAGCACCCGAAACCGCAATTGACCGAGTAAATCTTGAAGGTTACTCAGAAACGGGAGGCACCGTTGAGATTCTGTTTGACGATGTCTACTTGTACAATGACGCGGCCCCAGAGATTTCTGAACTCAGCTACGCACCAACAGCTCCAGAAGTCAATAATCCCGTACAGGTCAATGTATCGGTCTATGATCTTGGTACTGATACGGTGAAACTACACTATAGGGTTGATTCAGGGGATTGGAATACAATCATCATGACTGACCTTGGCGATACTAAGTACACTGGTTCGATTCCAGGACAAGCCTACAACGCTGCTGTCGAATTCTATGTGTCCGCCAATGATACATCAGGGAAGTCGACAACACTGCTCAATGGTTCAGACTACTTCAGCTATGCAGTTACGGATACAATCGCACCAGAGATAGAAATAGTGTCTCCAAACGAAGGCGATATCGTTAGTGATTCAGTTCAAATCAACATCACAGCGAACGATAGTGGAAGCGGAATCGACCGAGTTGAAATCTATGTAGATGACACTAGCTTGACAAACTTCACGAGCGAACCGTTCCTCTACAACTGGAACACAACCACGGTATCAGACGGTGATTACAACCTCACTGTCCGAGCATATGATGAAGCCGGTAATTACGCGGAGATAGAAGTAAGCGTTTCAGTCGAAAATGAAGCAACCACAACTAGCACTACTACAACCACTACAACTGAAACGACAACTACCACCACACCGCCACCACCTGATTTCACGCTGGTAGCTGCCATTATAGCTGCAACCGTGGCCATCGTTGTCATCGTGATTCTCCTATACTGGAGACAAAAGCAAAGTTAGAGGCCAACACACTCGTTGGCTAAGAGGATGGAAGCGTCTCAGGACGGGGATGCTTCCTTACTTCCTCTCAGCTGTAAAAGTGTAGGATCATCTCATATGAAGTGCAGAATCAAGGAATGAGTAGTTCGTCCCGCTGTTTTTTCAAGATTCGCGCTGTATTCCCAAACAGAATTTCTAGCGCCGAATCGCTAGTCCGAATAGCTATGCCACCAAGGTAGGGCTCTCGGTTAGACCGGCTAAGTGGTTCACCGAGTATAGCTCTCTTTGCGGTCATCAGAGTTAAGTCATGAGTAATATTGAGGGAAGTAACCGTAGTCTTTATTGAGTCCAGGTTTTTGAAAATGCCCTCGTCAAGTCTTTTCAGGTAGCTCCCGAAACTTTCCATTTCCCTGTCATATTCGCCGTTTGCCCAATTATTGACGAATTCAGTAACATTTTCACCATCGGGATGTAGCTCCCGTGAAACCACATCCATTGCGTTTTCTGGGCCAACCAAAGCCGGGAGTGGATCAATGTCGTCAACTGTGTACTCTTGTTCTGAGAGACCCTCAGCCAAATGTTTAGCTGTTTCATAACACCGGGAAATGAAACTCGTCAATATTCGAACATTGCCGGTTACTTGAAGCCTACGACCCATCTCATAGGAGGTGTTTCTTCCTAGTTCAGTGAGACCAGCGCCCATCATTTCCTTGTGGTTGTTGAGTCGTTCTCTATGCGAGTGACGGAGCAAAAGAACTGCTTGAACTCCTGCGGAGGTTTCTTTGGTCCATTCGACAATGTTCCTGGCAGAATCCAACCATTCTACTGAATACCAACTCTCCTCATGAGGCATATGTCTTCACTGACCGTTACTGATGGATATGTCGTTTGATTATGTGTTTATCATTTGTTCTGATGCTAAACCGAGTGCTCAGTGTTCATTCTCCCATCGATTACTTCATCCACAAGTTCGACAAGAGCTCTCACTAGTGCAGCTCCAAATCCTCCCAATAGCGCACCAATTATGATGCTGATGACTATGACTAGCCAGCCCAAGCCGCTCAGGCCTAGCAAAGTAATGAAGAAATCAGCGATAGCCAAGGCTTGAGCTGCTAGAATGAGATATGCGAAGAGTATAGTCCAGGCCATTCCAACACCAAGAAATCCTGCGGCAAAAGCACGTTTAAGACTGCGGCAAAACAGAGATCCAATACCCCCTGCTAGCAGCATCATAATCCATAACCCAGTCAGCTGGAGTAGTACTCCAAGTATCAGTACGCAAACAACAACTACAACAAACGGCAATTCCGGAATAGATTCATCGATTTTTCGCAATGCATAGCCTCCTTAGGTTAGAAAAGAGATCTCGCTTTCTATCAGTGTATCATCAGTGTCATCTTCCCTGAAATCTTGAGCTGTCGAATAGAACAACATCTGATGGTAGCCATAGTGTCCTGTTTCTGAATCATAGTTATACCAGAGGTCGAACATGTCACGCCAATGAGGGCTGAAGATATTTCCGCTTTGACCCCCGGGATACACATCATATGATTGAGAAATGTCACTCAGGTCCGCAACCATGCGCCATGATGGGCCGCCTTGAACAACCCACCTTGCATCCCACCCGGTACGTCTCCCGCCCCCAGCTGCATTGAGTGTATAACCAGATCCTCTGTGGGGGCCTCCGCCAATATATGTCAATCCTGCCAGATGCTCTATGAGAATGATGTGTTGATGCCCATATTCCCAGTTGCTTTGATTGCTACCCAAGTCCTCCTTCATATCATTAAGAGCACGATGAAGAGATTGGACAATCATGGTTTCTCGCGTTTCGACATCTCCAGTCGCATGATCATCCAAATAATACGCCCAGTTTTCCTTGAGAATATACTCAAGCACTGGATTACGGGAAAGGCGCAACCGAGAGTCTATAGTCCTAAGCTCATCAAAAACTTCGTAGGAAAGGGCGTTCAACAGGTATCGCCACAGCGTCGGCGCCTTTGAGTCAGTTTTCATGACGAAATCCCAGTCACGAAGCCAGCTCACTGCTGCATCTATAGTGGAGTTCGATTCTTCAGCAGAATCCCAGTCGTTAACAACGATAGGAACAAGCTCTTGTGCTGTAACATCAAGAGAATCTGCCTGGAATTGCATCATCTCCTCCACGGTAACTGTATCATCATTATTGAGTAGGGCATCAATTCTTCTTCCCCGATAACCGTCAGCAAACAAACCTTGCAACGTAAAACCATACTCAGTCGGAGCAATAGATCTTTGATTGCATGACTGGATGTACCCCTGCGATGGATTAACGGCCCGAGGATTGCAGGCATAGGGGATATTGCTGACCATACCAACAGAATCATTCAGAGCCTCCACGGGAAATTCGCCTGTATAGCCTGAGCGCAACGGAAAGCGCCCAGCCACCGTCATCGCAATATTCCCTTCATCATCAGCATAGACGATATTTTGGGGAGGGCTGTCCCACCAATAGATTGCTTCATAGTAGTCACTAATATTCTTGGCTTGATTGAGAAGCGAAAGGGAGAGAATCTCATGTGTTACTCCATTCCCAGTCCAGTTCATAGCCATGTTAATGCCGTCAGCAGAGTAGTTCTCATATCCACGAATAGCAGAATCGATACATGGACCATGAACAGATTTTCTAACCTCAAAATCGACTACACCTTGATCGCTGGTTTCTATAGGTTCATTCAGTAGCTCAAAACTCTTCCAACCATCACCGTAATAGTACTGAGTGTGATTATCAGGGTTAAGTTTCTCAACGAATATGTCCAATACATCAACACCAACATTGGTGAACCCCCAAGCTATCCTGTCGGTGTGCCCAAGAAGAACTCCTGGTAGACCCGGAAGAGTAACGCCAGCAACATTCAAAGCCCCTGGCACCACAAGATGAGCTTCATACCAGAGCGAGGGGGCTTGAAGGCCTAAATGCGGATCATTCGCAAGAAGAGGGCTTCCAGTAGCCGTTCTATTGCCATGAACAACCCAGTTATTGCTGCCCACCAGCTCTTGTGGCCCCAGAGCTTCTGCAACATTTGAAATAGCATCAAGAATCGTTGTGAGTTTCTTGATACTTAGACTGTCTTCATCATAGCGTTTTGATTGAACTTGTTTCGGAGGATTGGTTGTTGCAGGAAAGCCACCCGGTGCATTCGGAAATTTAGCCAAGCTCAAGTTATGCTGCTCGGGAATAATTGGAACAGTATATGGCAAGACCATCGGAAACATATCCTGCAATAATGTATCATTTTCTGTCGTCGCCCAGATGAACTGGCGCTCAAGATCGGCGAATCCCCCTGATAAGCCCCACGTCATCATCTTACTCCAAAGAAAGATATCATGTGGAGTCCATTTGTGGGGAGATATCCCTAGCATCTTGAATTCAATTGGTGTGGTTGCTTGTGTCATGGATTCTATGAAAGCATTGACTCCTGCCACTTCAGCATTGACCAAATCTAGAGCATATGCTACCTCAGAATCAAACTGCTTCTGATCAAGGAACCACTGATAGGTTCTGTTAGCGGCCCTTGCAAGTCCAATTGTCCTGTAGTACTTGTCAGTTGAAAGGGCAACCGATCCAACTAACTCGCTGAGTCTTCCGGCAGCCATGTGATTCTGCAGGGTCATCTGAAAGAGTCGTTCTTTGGCATGCAAATATCCAAGAACACGAAATGCATCCTTAACGTTCTCTGCATAGATATGAGGGACGCCCCACGTATCAATTAGGACATCCACAGGTTGATCTAGAATAGGAAGAGACAATGTCATCTCTTTTGCAGGGTTAGCAACTCTTCCGCTATCGAATATCCCGCCCCATGGTTGGATTATGCCCAAACCACCAGCAAGTGGTCCTATGGGCATTGTCAACAGGATAATCAGGGCAATGGGTCCTACTAGCGAAAGTCCAGCCTTGGCAAAGTTCCTTCTCATCTAGGCCTCCTCACCTAATATCCTAGCTTGAAGCATTGTGCGACTTAAACGTTCCTAGTCACCTGGAAAATCGCGTTATGGGAGCGTGAGGCAGTAATGAGAAATCACGAAAGGTTGAAAAAGTACGATTTCTATAACATTTACGTACTGTGTGGGAGATTATGTTAGGGGTGTTTCGTGTCCAATGCGATTAACGGAAATAGCTATGACGTTTTTTCTTTCGGTAATTGGAATGATAATCTCTCTGAGTATCATGTACATAAGTATAAGCAGAATGACCAACCTACTACTTGGAGCCGCTATCGCGGGGGTTGCCATCCCGATTCTTCTCAATGTAGTTTGGTTCGCTCTCTTGCCCTTTTTTACTGTAAGAGACTATCCCCAAGCCTCATTTCCTGTTCCCACGGGTCCAGGTGTGGCAATCATGGTTAGCTGTTGGATTGGCCTGGTGATAGGATACTATGCGGGACTACAACAGGAGAAATATGGTGATGAATCATGCTACAGATGCAGCCTGATGCTTCTTGGAATACTATTCATAGCTCTCGTCGCATTCATATTGGTTCCTTAGATCGGGGCTAAATCTCGATTAATTGAACGCACAACATCCCATGCGGAGAACCCAATGCATTGGCGATGAATACTCAATGGTTTATGGGCGCTCGACCATCCTTATGGAAGCGGCGCTAAACCAACCGTTTATCATGAGTAATCCGGCTAAATCCGTCCAGTAAGAAGTGGAGTAGACTGATTTGTTTGAGCATTTTGATGGGATTATAGAGAAAGGGACCAGCATGGGCGCTTCGTATGTTGAAGCGCGCGGTGAGAACAGCTTCGTAGAGTATATTCAAATGGATGACGGCAGAGTCAATGCACTCACTCGCCGCATTGAACAGGGTGTTGCTCTGAGAGTGCTTGTTAATGGTGCGTGGGGTTTTGTCACAACCGGCCAGTTGGATGAACTTGATGAAGCCATAGAGGATGCAATCTCTATGGCGAAAGCAGCAGCAATGACTCGCAGGGACCCTATCGAGCTTGCTGAAGTGGATACATACGAAGATTCTGTTGAAGCGGATATAGAACGAGACCCGCAAAACGTTCCGATTGAAGAGAAAATTCAGTATCTTAAGGATCTGACTACTGCTGCTAGAAACTACGATGAAAGAATCAGCGCGGTAACTGGAAAGCTGAGAAGCATTTCTGGAGAAACCTTCATTGTCACATCTGAAGGCTCACGCATCAAGAAGCCAAAACTCTTGGTCTGGGTATATCCATGGATTAGCGGAAAGGAAGGAACACAGCTGACGGCTGCCAGATATGAAGAGGCATCAACCCATGAGGGATGGGAATTCATGGAAAATACTGCCACCCCCGAAATGATTGCAGAAGAAGCCGCAAAACGTGTCGTGCTACAGTTAGACGGAGTGAAGAGCAAGGCAGGTTACTTTCCCTGCGTACTAGGTCCCAGAGTAATTGGAGTGCTCGCCCACGAGGCGCTCGGGCACCTAGCAGAAGCAGACCTCACAGTCAATAGTGCCTTTGCAGGCAAAGTTGGGGAAGTTGTTGCTGCGGAGGGAGTTAATATGATTGATGATGGCACGGATGCAAATAATCTGGGTACCGAAGCCTATGACGAGGAAGGAGTTCCTCCAAGCAAAGTGGAGATAATCAAGGATTCAGTACTCAACGAACTCATGACGAACCGTGAATATGCTGCCAAAACCGGGCAGCGATGTACCGGAAACGCACGTGCAGAAAGCTACTTGTATCCACCAATAATCAGGATGAGAAATACATACTTCGAGAAAGGCAATTATGCGCCAGACGAGATTTTTGAAGGAATTGATTTCGGGTATTACTGCGCAGATTTCCGAGGGGGGCAAGCCCAGATGAATGCTAGCTTTCAAGTTGGTATTCAGGAAGCCTATGAGATTGTCGATGGAGAACTGGGGAAGCCGATCAAAGATCTCTCGATTTCAGGAATCGCTACTGATTCGCTTTTCAAAATCGAAGGCGTTGCAAATGAGGACTTCCCGTACGAGCTAGGCAGATGTGGGAAAGGCCAGACAGCCTATGTAGCATCAGGGGGGCCAAAAATCCGTTTTTCAGAGGGCGGAATAACCTTTGGAGGACAGGAGTAAGAAGGTGATGAAAATGAATGAAGAAGAGCTTCTAGAACTGTGCAGATATGCAGTAAACACAGCCGAAAAGAAAGGAGCCGACGCAGCTGAAATCCAAGCCCACTATGAATCCGAATTGGAAGCCGAAGCCGAAATGGGACAGGTGAGTAGTGTTAACCAAACCATTGGCAGTCAAATTGCCGTCAGAATCTACATAGGGAAGAAGATGGGGGCAGCCTTCACAAGTATTGCCACGAAAGATTCTGTCGAAGAATCTATAAAACTGGCGATTGCTGCCGCAAAGGCATCTACGATTGACGAACAATGGGAAAGTCTACCCACTCCAGCGGAGTACCCTTCAGTGGAAGGATTGTGGAACTCGGAAATTGTGAACATGAATCCATCAGAAATTGTAAACAATGTCAATGAATTGATTGCGAGAAGCAGTGCAGAAGAAGAGGGGTTGATTCCAGCATCAGCTGGTGGAGGAACCTCAGCTTATCATTCTGGGTATGCCAATTCAAACGGGATTGAACATTCAGAGAAGGGCTCTCTTGCTTATGCCTTCCTAGCGGCGGTCGCCAAGATTGAGAATGGAATGACGCCGAGGACATTCTGTGTTGATATGAAGCGTTCTCCCGATCTTGATTTGGACTACGTTGTAGAGGATGTCACGTCTACTATTCGAGCAATGAAGAAGACTGAGAACGGGAAAAGTGGAAAGCATGATGTCTTAATGCATCCATCTGCCTATGGACAACTCCTGCAGTTCACACTTGTACCATCAATTCGTGGAGATAATGTAACAAGGGGGAAGTCAAAGATTGGCGACAAGCTGGGAGAGAAAATCGCGGCAGAGAATCTGAATGTGTATGATGATGGTACGAATCCTCGTGGAATCCGAGCATCAATAGCTGATGACGAAGGGGTACCACGACAAAAGACTCCGATTCTCGAAGACGGGTTCCTGCAATCGTTCATATGGGACACTTACTGGGCAAACAGAAGAGGCGTCGAAAGTACAGGTAATGCCAGTAGAAATCGACGCCAAGGCCTTGTTGAAATTGCGCCTTCCAATGTTGTAGTTGAGTCAGGATCCCGTACCTATGAGGAGATTCTCAACGAAGTAGAATTTGGGTATCTCGTCAAAGGTTTACAGGGAGCTCACAGCTCCAATCCAGAATCTGGTGACTTCAGCGTTGTTGGAAACCCAGCAATACTCATAGAAGATGGAGAGATGAAGGGAGCAGTGCATGGCCTCGCATTATCCGGTAATGTCTATGATTTGCTTAAGAATGCCCGACAGATTGCAAGTGAACAGATAGTGCTTCAAAGGCTGATTGGAGCGCCAATTCTGTTTGGTGATGTAGGAGTAATAGCCAAGGGATAGAGCTCGGTTATCTCCGTGAGTGACCTAATCCAAGATATGCGGTCCCACTTGCAACATTCACTCTAAGCCTAAAGCCATGAGCCAAGGATGTATCGTGTCTTATTAGAACCTTAAGAGAAACCAACCCGATACATGGATTAACCTTCTTCACGAGAGGTTATTTGGCTATGTAGCACTATTAATTGAATTCCCCAGTTTGCCAACTAAATTCAACAGAAATGTGTTCAGAAATAATATCATCCAAGACCAAATCCCAAGAGCGGGTATATCTTGAAAGTGAGAATGATGAATCGCAGTCTATGTGCAGAATAATGGCATGTCGATGCAACTGATGCAGCTACTCGCTGATGATATCAAGTTACAGAGATGTGAGAAGGGCGATTCACTCGATTTATTCACGGCTAAAAGGCAAGCCACCCACCATCAACTGCAAGCGTGTGTCCAGTAACGTATTTTGCGTCTTCACTAGCTAGAAAACAGGCAGCACCCCTAATCCACTCATTCTCCGCAAGCATTGGTAGGGCAGTACGAGGCTCAATGACTCGTTCCCGGATTTCTTTATTGGTAATTGCTTCAATCGACATTTCAGTTGGGAAGAACCCTGGTGCGATGGAATTAACTCGGATATTGTGTTTTCCAAGCTCCACCGCCAAAGCTTTGGTTAATGCAATAACTCCACCCTTTGCAGCATAGTAGCCCACCTCAGGGAACTCTGTCCCTCCAAGGCCAAAAGTTGAGCTGATATTAATAATGCAACCTGTTTTTTTGGGAATCATTATCTTAGCTGCTTCGCGACACCCCAGAAATGTCGATGTCAGATTCACATCAATGACTTTGTGCCAGTCTTCTACCGTCTGCTCAGTGAGAGGTTTAAAGACATAAACCCCTGCGTTATTGATCAAGATGTCAACCGTACCAAGTTCCTCAGCAGTATATTTAACCATGCGAATGACATCACTCTCTTTAGTCACATCAGTTTTCAGAGGTAGAGCGGTAATATGATGTTCACTCGATATGTCCTCTGCAATTTGCTTCAGTCGTTCCTCTCGACGGGCAGCAAGAACTATGTCCGCGCCAGAAGCAGCTAGTCCAATACAAAACTGCTCGCCAAGTCCTCCGGAAGCTCCAGTTACAATCGCTGCTTGTCCCTTTAGATCATACTTCGCCATTACAGTGGTCTCCATTCCTTTCCTTCAATACTGAAAGAGTTTCGCTCATTATGCCCCCACTCGCTTATTTTCCTTCTGGGAGTATCATCCGAAACACTTGCCGCATATACGGTTATTTCTTTGTAACGACAATGAGATTCCTGTTATTCCTTCTATCAAAGGGAGAGCCGTCGTACGACGAAAACGTCTTGATGACCTCAAATCCCGCTTGATTCATCACAACGCGAACAATGGAATAATCCATTCGCAAAACGTTGAGTGTGTGCATCCTTACGTCCCAATCATCCCCATTTTCAAAGGCACTAAGCACCAAAGTAGAATATCGAGACTCTTCAGGATGAGTAAAGAAGCGAAAAAAGACCACGTTACTGCCGTCTCTAGATTGCCTGGCCTTGGGTTGCATGAATCGGAACTGCGAACGCAGAATCTCTTCAAAATTCAGTATCTGATACAAGAATGTTCCTTCTGGCACAAGTCTGTCATGAACATCTGACATAACTTGCTCAATGGTTCCGAAATCGGAGAGTAATGCAAGGGAATTACCCAAACAAAGCACTAGATCGAATTTGTCTGATACCACCTGTTTCATGTCCGACATGTCAGCCACCACGAATTCAGCGTTACTGCCTTGCTCCTTGGCAATCTCCCTCGCTGTGTCTATCATAGCCGGGCTGTTGTCAATGCCTGTAACTCTAGCACCCCGTTTGTCAAGTTCGATTGTGTGTCTCCCTGTCCCACACGCAAGGTCAAGTATACGTTTTCCCTTGACACCTTCGGCCATTTCGACTATGAACGGAACCTCTCTACGAATTCTGGTTTCCCAATCTATGGAATGGTCATAGGCAAGTGCAATATCATCAAATCCTTTCAACTGTAAAACGCAATCTCCCCATAATCCATCGGAATTCTAGTATTTATAGTATTTCTAACTCGCTGTTCCATGAAGCCGGTCTTTCCCCGAATCAAGAGCCGGTAACCATACCCGGAATTTGGTTCCCTTTCCAGGTTCTCCATAAACCCGATTCTCGACCGCAATAGTACCTTTGCATAACCTGTTTCTTACAGTTTTGGCAACTGCCTGAAACTTCTGTGTTCCACTCTTCCCCTGCCAGCGTTGCCGCCCTCTGTGTACCCGTAGGCCCGTGAGTCAGCAGGGGCTTTGTCCGCGTTCACAGGAATGGGATTCCTTCCGCGGTCATTGCTATCGTCTCCTGTCGAACTCCGCCACATCACTCCGGCGACAGCGAGGTCTTCCACAGTTCTTGCCACGGCGTGGTCATGATCACCCACCTCAGCATTGTCGCCGTAACTGAGGAGGTCCATTACGGACAAGGTGAACAGCCGCGGACACTCCGGAACCTGATGGAGTTCCTTTAGTGGAGAGTGGGAACTTGTGCTTAGTGGAACGAGTCCACCTCACAGCCTTCGGCCGCGTGCCTCGTGTATAACACTAGCCCACTTGCCTCGTCCTACTGAACCGGGGCCCCGTACTGAGCCTAATAAACTCCCCTTGTGGTCAGGAGAGGAGTTGCAGGAAATCTTACACTTTTGTACCCGAATTTTTTAGGATTTTTGTAAAACTTGCCTTCTCTGTAATTGTCAACTATTAGCTTGGCCAGATGTAAACCAAGTCCTCCATATCTATGTGATAAATCAAATAGAGTTGATTTTCGTAAATCGGGTATTCCTGGTCCATTATCTGCAATAGATACTACATAGCCGCCACACTCCTCCTGTATTTGCACCCAGACGTTCTTCTTTGCTTTGGGTTATGCTGTACCGCATTTTCAAGCAGGATTGAGAATAAGTCTGCAACATACGTATCTGCTTTGACTACTGCTTCCGATACGTTCCCCTCGGATTCAATAGCAATATCAGGATATTCATTCTTGAAAACGTCCACACATATCGCCAATGTTTTGCAGATCTCAAAAGGCTTCAATTCACCTTGATTGATGGATTCAAACTTCTTCGCTTCTCTAATCAGACTATTGCTGTCATGCAATGTGTCGATTGCATTATTAATAACTGGTCTAATCTCTTCACTTGTAGAATGTGCTTTTATGAATTCCAACGCCAATAGGATAGCTTAGAGGTTATTAGCAAAATCATGTCCAAAAACGTCAAGATACAGAATTGCCTGCTTCTTCTGGTTTTCAAGTCGTTCTTGCGAGCTGGCTAGCTGCTCAATCGTATCTTCAAGGTGGGAAGAGAGATTCCAAACGAGAAGCGCAAGAATGTGAAATGTCACTATAGCGGGTATATTTGGCAAAGCATAGCCTGCAAACAGTGACATAACAGAACTGAGAATGGCAATCAATGCCGAAGTCCACGGTCTAATGAGAAAAGCCGCCATCACAATTGGCACTGCAAAGATAAGGAGAGTTCTTCCGTGAGAGACTTCGTAAGGTGTGTCAGTGTAGACAAAGAGCAAAATGATGAGAACCACCATCACACCTGCTATCAACTCGAAACCAATTCTGTCAACGAGTCTATCCATGATGAGTGTTGATGCGAGAACTGCTGAGGAGGAAAAAATGAGTAAGTCTACATCACCCCAGTCCGATACTAATCCGATTGGAACAGTAACTATAGAGCTGGCAAAAGGGAGTTTGCCTCTATATATACAATCTGCGGGGGTAGTGTTGCAGCATACGCTATCCTAGAGGGAAGGAACCAAATCGTCAGAACTGCCCAGTAGTTGGTTTGGATATCCAATTGTTTACTTCTAAAGGGGTTTACAAGGGAAGCTTAATATATTGACTAATCGCTATTTTTCGATGTAAAAACACCGCAAATCATCAAGAAGAGGAAAGACCATGGAACTCGATGTACCAGGAACAAAGCAGGAACTCACAATTTTTGAGAAGTACTTGCCAATCTGGGTCGCTATATGTATGATTGTAGGAATTGCCCTTTCACGAGCATTCCCCGGAATCAGTGTTGCTATTGGCGCATGGCAAATTGGCGATATCTCAGTCCCAATAGGCATCTGTTTGTTTCTTATGATGTATCCTGCAATGTTGAATTTCGAAGTTGCTGAACTAAGGAAATTGGGAAAAAATCCCCAGCCAATCATTTTGACCCTACTCTCAAACTGGATTGTAGCTCCATTAGTGGGATTTGGACTAGCAACAGCTCTCCTTCCAGGACAAGAACAGCTCATAGTGGCGGTTATCTTGTTGACATCAAGTCCTTGTACTGCAATGGTATTGGTATGGGGATATCTCGCAAAGGGAAACCAAGAACAGAACGTAATCACCACCAGCCTAAATACCGTTACTATCATTCTATTCTACGCACCGCTGGTTGCCCTTTTCACTGGGCTCTCAAATATACCAATAGATCGATGGTTGCTGTTAGTCTCATCCTTCTTGTTCATAGGATTACCGCTTCTGCTTGGGGTTGTCAGTCGGAAGTTACTAGTCGAACGGAAAGGAAGAAAATGGTTTGAGAACACCTACAGGCCAGCTGTAGGAAACTTGGCCCTAGTGGCCCTATTGACTACTCTCATAGTGTTATTTTCACTAAATGGTAATGTGATGCTCGAACATCCAGATTTGCTATTTCTGGTGTCTGTTCCTCTGTTAGCAGGATTCGGCATTGTTCTTACATATAATCTCCTCATTACTCGGCAGATAGGTCTTGCATATCCAGAAGGAGTCATAACAGTCATCATCGGTTCTTCGAGTCACTTTGAAATCGCAATTGCTATAGCTGTGTCTATCTATGGTGTCGGATCAATCGCTGCATTGGGAACAACAATGGGACTATTCTGGGAGGTTCCTGTCATGCTCGGACTAGTCTATCTTGCCAAGTACCTGCGGAAGAAAGGATTTTGGAGACAACCTTTAGAAACAACAAAAAGGGACGATACCAAATAGATAGCGTAGAGTGGAAGTATTGATATCAGATGAGCGACTCATAAATCGGCGGGTGGAATTTCACAAGGCATTGAGCAATCCAGTCAGATTGCGAATTGTAGAAGATTTGCTTGAAGGTGAAGAATGTCAATGCGAAATATTCCCTCGGATAGGGTTATCACAGTCTACAGTTTCGGCATATCTAACACAGCTTGTCGATGCAGGTATACTCAAATCAAGACGGGATGGGAAGAAGAAAATGTACTCCATCGCCAGTGAGGAGATTGCAGATCTGCTTCAGCATATTAGAGAAACAGTGAAGTCAACTCGCAAATAGCGGTCGCTATTGCACATTTACTGATTTACCTACCTAGTCATTGCTTATCCATGTAATGTAACTTTGCCAATTCGTCAGTTTTTTCCCCAGCCGCCGCTTCTTTCTTACTCAGACTGCGAAGATTGAGCTTGAGCTTGTCAGAATTCCGCGCAATCCAGAGTTCATACGCATCACGGGCAAGAATACTAGCAGCTGCAACCGCCATTATGTCCTCAGCACCATGCTTCTGAACAAGAGTTACTCGATCCAAGTCAATGAGTTGTTCCAGACGCAATCTTGTTTTCACACGAGCAAATTCGTCTACCACTACCCGAATACTCGTATCATCAAATTCGTTTCTGGTTGATTTGTAGACCTCGGATATTACCTTTGAGTGCGCCCACGCCAAGATATCATTCAGGTTCTTGCCCTCCTCCTTGAAATCAGCAAACATTGTATTGAATTTTCGAGGGGAAATAACAAGTACGTGTTTCGCTTGACAATGACTTACGATGTCTTGGGCTTTCCGTGCAATCTTATGACGAGTAAGTTTCTTGCTGTCTAATACTCCGAGGGCTCTGAGATGCTTGGCTTGATTCGGAGTGAGTGCCACAGCAGCAACAGTAAGTGGGCCTAGCCATTCGCCCTTGCCAGCCTCATCGGAGCCAATGGTAAGGGTATAAGCTGCATCTTCGAACTCCATCTTCTGAATCGTTCGATAAATCATCGCAGCGCATTTGGGAGTATTTGAGACTACTTTTCCCGTCCTATACCCTACGATAGTACCCCCTGAGTATGCTATTCTGAATTCTTCATACTTGCTTCGGGTATCCAATTGTGAAGCTGGCTCATCTGTAAGAATTAGGTCTCGCATCTCCATGAGCTTGTCGGGTGGAATGAGGACAGTCGACTCTTCCAACTGAGATTACCTCCTCAAGTAATCAGATATCTCTGTATATTTAGATGTGCTCATGAAAGAAGCGAGAGAACCTAGATAAAACCAAAATGCCCAGATGAACGAGAAATGCAAATGCCAAAGCGGAGACGAATAACATGACACAGAGCAAGTAACCCCACTCAGCAGGCTAAAGAATCACCCTCGTAACATCCCCAATAGTTATGGGTTTTCGAGTTCCGGATGCTGTCTCAACGACTAATGCGCCATCATCTCGAATATCCACGGCAGTTCCTTCCACTGTTTCATCTCTCGTATGAACTACCACTGGATAACCGAGAATCCTGTTCAGCCATTTCAATTCCTCAAGAGTATCGTTGTAGGAACGTCTATCCTTCACTATTCCGATTCGCTTGTCAATAGACATAAGGATGCTTCGCATCAATTCCTCCCTTGAGATGGTCTTTCCAGTCTCTTCAATTAGACTAGTTGGGGGATATCTGAATTTAGCAGATAATCCACTCACACGGGTATTCAGATTAATGCCGACTCCAACTACAACTCCGATGACTTTGCCGTCTCTTGAGATAGCTTCACAGAGTATTCCGCCAACCTTCCTTTCGCCAATCATAAGATCATTGGGCCATTTTATCGTTGAATCTACACCGGTCACCTGGCGGATAGCCTCAGTAGTAGCACAAGCTACAAGCATTCCCAGTATAGGCGAGGGAGTTCCATTAAGTGGAGCTTGAAGATAGACGGAGAAGTATAGCCCTCCAGGAGGTGAAACCCAAGTTCGGTTCATCCTGCCTTTTCCAGCTACCTGTTCGTCTGCAACAATGAATAGACCGTAATCTGCGCCGCTCAGGGCTTTATTCTTGGCTGTCTCATTCGTTGAGTCCACTTCTTCGAAATGATGAAACCTGGGCTTGATGTATTTGGTTTCTAAGCCATCTACAATGGCACGGGAATCAAACATTTTTCTCCTGAATCCTACAATCTGTTTCCAAATAGAATTTTCGTCAAGAATTCAGCACGGTTTCACCCTAAGAAGCTATATTTGCATGTATCGAATTACTAGGCTGTGGGGTTCCAGATGACCAGTCTAGCAGGTGCCGTAGTCCTAGCAGATCAGAAGAAGACGCTGCTTTTCAAGAACAGGGATTTGCTTACTGCTGAACATACTGACACGCTCTTCTATGATGTCGACTGTTTTGGAATTCGGGGGGTGGATAGAGCAACAGGAAAACAATCGGGTCTAACTGTGGGGGTGAACAGGCACGGACTTACTGCTGCAAGCACACATGTCCACAAGACAGTGGACCCAAACTACGATCTTCTCACCGAGCAGATAATCATGTTTGCCAAGGATGCAGAAGATGGTTTGAAGATGACTAGAAACCACTTGAATGGGGGGCGCAAATATCAGTGGGGTAACCTCATACTGGCAGACCACAACAGCATACTCGTCATCGAGATAGCTGGTAGTGACCATTCCTTAGAACGCTCTGAAAGAAAGGCCCTTCGAACAGGTCATCATGTCATGCTGGATACTGAAGACACTCTCAAGCAAGCACTATCCAAATCCGAGGCATATACACATGAAAGCTCAGTACAACGACTCTACAGAGGATATGAGCTTGTAAAAGATGTAGCTGATGTTAATGATGTCTTCTACATGCTCAAAGACCATGGAGCTGCCCCTCGTGAGGGAAGCATCTGTGCACACAGTCCAAACGGGAAGAGCCCCGAGACAAGAAGGAGTTATGTTATCGAAGTTGACCATACGAAAGATGTCAAGCGCCCCAGAGTTGTTTTCCATGTTGCGAAGAACAGGCCCTGCGAAACTGAGTTCACATCAATTCCTCTCGTGTTTCCAGCTGATGAGCAAATCATGGAGCGAGCTAGAACAATGTACTTTAAGTAAGTAATGAGGTTGCATATTGCAAGTGTCATGGTTACCGACAATGACCACCAAATTGGGGTTGGTAAGAACCAACTCAACTCGGTTTCTATCGTGTGAACGAGCGCTTTATGAGTAGATATAACGTAGGGTAAACGAAAAACATTCAATAGGAAGATTCAACTCTCATTTTTGTTCAACAGAATTGAATCTTTCGTCCTGCGTAAGGAGTCTGGAAATAAAATGGATAGTGAACAACTATATAGGAACATCCTTGAAGATTCAGTTAGTCTTATTCACAGTATAAAACCTGATGGGTCGTTTGAATTCGTTAATCAAACTTGGAAAGATACTCTCGGTTACACGCAGGAAGAAATCGACGATTTAACTATTGATCGTATAATCTTTCCTGAAGTAATAGAAAAACACAAGCAAATGCTGGATTCCGTTTTGAATGGAGAGAAGGTAACAGGGTTCGATTCCATTTTTGTCACTAAGGACGGCGAACTTGTTTTTGTGGAGGGAAATATCATCCCCCGTTTTGCAGGATCTAAAATCGTTGCTGCTCAGGGATATTATCGAGATGTTTCGGACAAAAGAGATGCAGAAAGAAGAGTAGAAGATGAGAGGAAAAAGGTAGAGTTTATGCTGGATCTTATGATACATGATCTTACCAACATTCATCAAGAGATTATGTCAACACTTGAGCTAATTATACACCGTCCAGATTTGTCAAGTGATATCAGAGAAATTGTAGACGAGGGACTCGAAGAGGTTGAAAGAGCCTCAAAACTCGTTTCGAATGTTCGCAAGATTTCGGTCATAGAAGAAGAAAGGCATTCCATGCAAGTAAGAGACTTGGGCAAGGTCATACTTGAAACAGCCGCTGAAGTCGATTCTACTTTTCCAACGAAAGAGATGAAACTCAATACAACCATCAATGAAAACGAATACTTCATCATGGCCGATGAATTTCTTGATGACGTTTTCTTTGCACTATTACATAACTCAATGAAATTTGATCAGAGAGAAGAAGTTGAGATAGACATTGAAATAGAGAAAATCGCTCATACCCCCTTCTTGCGAATATATATCAAGGATCGCGGACCGGGTATTCCCGATGAGGAGAAAGATGAAATTTTTGCGGAAATCCGAGGAAAAAGACAAGGTATTCTCGGACTGGGGTTGGGACTGACCTTGGTCAAAAAGATTTTGGAAAATTATGGGGGACAAATCCGAGTCGAAGACCGAGTTGAAGGGGATCATACTAAGGGAGCAAGTTTCGTTATCCTGCTCCGTAGTGAACAAGATAGTGATTTAGATTCGGGGGATTCCTGATATGGTAAGCGTTTTGATTGTAGATGATGACAAATTCATTCACAAAGTGCTCGAACGTATTATAGAGCTCAGGGGACACGAAGTCGTTGGTCATGCTCATAACGGAGCAGAAGCAGTAGAGAAGTTTGTTGCATTGGAAGAGAAGCCAGATATCATTCTGATGGACGAACGTATGCCAGTGATGAGAGGTGCTGCTGCTACTCGCGAAATCCTAGAGAGGGATAACAACACCAAAGTTCTATTCGTTAGCGCTGATGAATCGATCAGACCAGCAGCCATGGAAGCTGGCGCAGTGGGTTTTCTGACCAAACCGATTCGTAGTGCTCAGCTCTTTGAAGCCATTGAGAAGTATGTATCTGAATGATTTGGTTATTTCTACTGTTAATAATGCCCGTACCATACCAACAGTCAGTGCGGCTATACTGATATAGGAACGAGAATTCTAAAAGAAGCCCCTGAGTCTTCTCTAGAGTCCATTAATTCAATGGAGCCATCAGTTGCTTCGATAACTTGCTTTGAAAGATAAAGACCAAGCCCCCCACCCCGGGTTGAGACTCCCTTCTCGAAAAGCCTATCTTGTATTTCTTCCGATATTCCAGGTCCATCATCAGTGAAAACAATCTTTGCATTGTTTCCTTCCCGGGATAACATTACATCAATGTGGGGATTTTCACCGGCATGCACAGCCGAGTTTCTGAACAGATTCTCAAAGACCATCGGAAGAAGCCGACTTCCAGCAATTCTAAGGTCTTTGGCCTCTTTATCAATGTTGAAATCAATACATATGTTCGAATGGGCTCTCTCTGCTTGAGAAGCAACATCACGTAATAGTGTGGCAACATGTCGTTCGATAGATTCTGCAGATCTTCCAAAGGCCTTGAGCAGACTCATCATACGTTCGAATACAGCTTCCGAAGAAGACAGCACTTCCTTCAGCATTTCGTCTGGGGAGGTGAGGAGCATTTCAAGGATTTCATGATTCCCAATAATCACTGAAAGGTCATTTCTCAAATCATGACGTAGTAACTTCGAGTATGTTTCTAGCTCACGGTGCTGTTGGCGCCTGATATCCTCGTTTCGTTTCCGTTGGATATAGCGCTCAAGTTCATTCGCAAGGGTTTCAATCAGCATCCGTTGCTCATTGCTGAATGGGCCTTCATCAACTGTAGGTTGTTTCTCAAGGTAACATACTTCTAGTGTGCCGTTTAGTCCATCTCCATAGGAGAACTTGGAAGTCTGCTTCCATTCGGTATCGACGTAATTCGCAGAACTAACTACTGTTTCTCCAAGCTTAACGCTAGCAGCAGTAATGCTAGGGTACTCCCACCCCTCTGGAATCATGTGTACAAATGTATTCAGAACATGTTCGAGAGGTGTATCTGTTTGCGAAAAGAGTTGGGCAACATTTCGGAAGCAAACAATCTCATGAACCATCTGTTGTAGGGAGTATTCTTTCTTCTTTTGTTCTGTTACATCATTAACGGTAACCAAGAGAGGCGAAACGTCGTGCTTGTCCCTCTCCATAGGCGATACGGATGCCATGAGTGTTCTTTCATCGCCATCTCGGTTTACAGCCCTGAATTGTGTGGGTGCTGTTTTTTCCAAAGCCTCAATGTGGGGGAAAGTGGAACCCTTGAGTTCATCGTGCGCTATATCTAACATGGAAGCCAGCATCTCATTGGCAAAAATAACTCGACCTTTGCCATCAAGAACTGCCACACCTACAGTAAGATTCTGTAGTGCACACATAAGCAAGTCAGATTCCTCTGGCATTGGACATATTCCCCACACTGGACTTCAATAGATACATCAAATCCGGTTATAACTCATATTCAGCTATAGGGGACGGTTATGTGACATCAGGAGTCTTCGGGGCTTTCTCGTCCCGCTGTATTTTTGCCTTACGCATGGTCTTCAGTTCATCTTCTTTTCCTCTGAAGAAGTTATAGAACAATATAACGCCAAGCATGTATAGAACAGAAACCAGTACATAAGGTATCCTGTAAAGACCTTTCGCCAGTAGCCATCCACCAATTATCGCAGCCACTCCCCGAACAAAGGAATCTCCTGTGCGCGTCACACCAACAGCAGTAGCTCGTTCTTTTTTAGTCAATCCCTCCATGAAGAAAGCGTTGCTTACGGGACCCGCCATATTCATCAAAACTGTACGAGATACATACGCTATAACACCAATGTATAGAATTGGTGCCCATCCAAGCATCAGTAGGAAGGGTATAGAGAGAGCTTCGGTAAGAATCACTGCCTTTACTTTGCCTATTCGGTCTGCGAGAGCAGGAGCAGAGAATTGTCCTGCAGAGAGCAAAATGGTATTAATAGCGAAAATCAGACCGATTGTTGCCTCGTCAGCTTGGAATACCTGCTTGAAATACAAATTGAAGTACATCACAATTACGCCGGCACCAAGCCCTATTGTGCTTGTGGCGATGGTATACTTCCCAATGAAGTCCCAGTTCCTTACGTTTTCAAAACCAAGTCTCTGTTCAGATTCCTGTGGTTGATCGGGGGTCATCGGTATGAGGGCGATAACCGAAATGCCGATGGGAATAAGGCTAAACCACAGAGTGAAGCGATAGGACCAGAAAATATTCACTGCAAGGCCCAAGTCTCTCAGCATCCCCGGAATAAACCCACCGAATATATTCCCTCCAAGTACCGCAAGTAGCGACATTCCGCCACTGAAACCAAATAGATGTGCTCTTTCTCTTTCTGTAGATATGTCACTAACGTAAGGCGACATTGCAACTTGGCTGAAGGCCTGCGAGAACCCCAATAGAACCTGAGAAGAGAGAAGAATATACGGTTGAAGTGCGGTGTATTGTATTGTTATTGAAAGAAAAGATACAAAGCTCGCGACCAATAGAGTACGCTTTCTACTTCTTCGATCAGTAATCATGCCAGCAGCAATCGCGATACCGGCCGTTGCAAACATCGAAATTGAAAGGAAGAATCCGAGGAAATCTTCTCCAAAACCTGCTTCTATCATATACAGATTGAAGATTACATTGCTGATTCCATAGCCGAGAGTGCCTGCAACTCTCGAAAAGATGTAGAGCTTAGCATCTTTTTGAAACAGCTTGATTTTTTCCAAGTATCCAAGTTCATCATCAACCGTCAAGTCCTAGGCACCACCCTGCAAAATCGCGCTTGTGCACAAAAAGGCGTATAACCTTTATGCATTATCAAAACAGCAAAACCACAGACCTATATCTCGGTTTCATCCTTCCAACGAACATGTTGCAGATAGATCTTCGAAGCGATACAATCACGAAACCGACAGATGAGATGATTGATGCAGTCGTCCAAGCCCATGAAGCTGGGAAGTTTGGAGATGATGTCATAGGCGAGGATGAAGTGGTAAATGAACTGCAGGAAAAGGCCGCGAAAACCCTTGGGAAGGAAGACGCCTTGCTTGTTACATCAGGTACGCAAGGTAACGTAATTTCGCTTCTTGGACAAACGACCCGCGGAGGTGAGGTAGTAGTTGAGGAGAATAGTCATACCTTCCTCTTCGAGGCAGGAGCAATGTCCTCGCTTGGTGGTCTATTCCCGAAACCGGTTGAAGGTAACAAAGGCTACATCGAACCAGAAACTCTGGAGGGAGCAATTAGAGCGGATGACCCACACTATCCCGAGTCGCAGCTAGTTGTCGTTGAAAATACGCACAACTATGCAGGGGGTGTGGTTGTAACACCTCAGCAAGTGGAAGCCCTTGCTAAGGTTGCCCGTGAACATGGTTTGAAGGTTCATTGCGATGGAGCACGGTTGTTCAATGCGGCAGTTGCCCTTGGAGTGCCCGCAAGAAAACTTGTTGATTCCGTTGATAGTGTTCAAATCTGTTTGAGCAAAGGGCTATCAGCACCTGTTGGCTCAATCATAGCAGGCACAGAAGAATTCATACATGAGGCAATCAGGATTAGGAAGCGTTTGGGAGGAGGTATGAGACAAGCGGGCATCATAGCGGCTCCTGGATTGATTGCTATCGAGAAGATGGTTGATAGACTCAAGAAAGATCATGAGAACGCAAGACTGCTCTATGATCGCTTGTCAGAAATTCCCGATTTGGCTGTTACCGAGCCCGATACCAACATCATCTTCGTAGACCTCAGCGCCTACGATATGAACTCGATGGAATTCTCTAAAGCATTAGAAAAGGAGGGTGTACTTGTCTACGGCGGATATGGAGCACGAGTACGATTCGTTACCAACAGGATGGTAAGCAGAGACGGCATCATCAAAACAGCTGACGTAATCAAAGCAGTCCTGAGCTAGACCATGCATGTCTATTCTGTATGCTCACAGAGCTCTAGAAGGACACCGCCGGTTGATTTTGGATGAACGAAAGCTATCTTCATGCCGTGTGCACCCGAGCGTGCCTTACTGTCAATCATTCTCGTTTCATCTACAACCAAATCTTCGATGGCGTTATCGATATCATCAACGCGTACTGCAATGTGATGCATGCCTGATCCCCTTTTCGAAAGGAATCGTGCAATAGGGCTTTTTTTCGATGTGGGTTCTAAAAGTTCTATTCGACTCTCACCAATCTCAAAAAAGGCGACACGCACCTTTTGGCCCGAAACCTCCTCTGAACCAAGATAATTCATTCCGAGTGTGTCCCGATAGTAAGGAATCCACTTCTCTATGCGTTCTACAGCAATTCCAATGTGGTCTATCATTTCTGGTTTCATCTTCTGTTACCTCATTGTTTCTGGACTTTGGTATTCGCCAAACTCATCACGAAGAACAGAACAGATTTCTCCAAGGGTAGCGTATCTTCTGACAGCACTAAGTATTGGAGGCATTAGATTATCATCACCCCGAGCTGCATTCCGGAGACTGTCAAGCGCATCTCTGACGGTTCTTTCATCACGGTTGTTACGTAGCTTTTTCAGTCGCCGTACCTGTTGTTGCTCCACTTCTGGATCAACACGCAGGTAGTCGAATTTTTGTTCCTCATCTACGGTGAACTCATTCACACCAACAACTATACACTCGCCGTGATCGACTTCTTGTTGATGTTTGTATGCACTTTCACTAATTTCTCGCTGAATGAAGCCTTTCTGTATTGCTGCTGGTGACCCACCCATATCATCGATTTGACGCAGGTATTCCCGTGCGTTTTCTTCTATGCAGTTCGTCAAGGTTTCAACGAAGTAAGACCCTGCCAGTGGATCAATTGTATCAGCTACACCAGTTTCATGTGCTATAATCTGCTGAGTTCTCAGAGCAATCTGGACAGATTCTTCAGTTGGTAGTGACAAGGCTTCATCTCTCGAGTTTGTGTGGAGAGATTGCGTTCCGCCCAGCACACCTTGGAGTGCCTGAAGAGTTACCCGGACAATGTTATTATCTGGTTGTTGAGCTGTAAGGGTACAACCAGCTGTCTGCGTGTGAAATCGTAACCTACATGATTTGTCGTCCTTGGCACCAAATCTATCTTTCATTATGCGAGCCCAAAGACGACGCGCAGCACGGAACTTGGCTATTTCCTCAAAAAAGCGACTATGAGAACCAAAGAAAAACGAAAGGCGAGAAGCAAATCTATCAACATCAAGACCCGCATCCAGAGCAGCCTCTACATAGGCAATGCCATTAGCAAGCGTGAAGGCTATTTCTTGAACAGATGTTGAGCCTGCTTCTCGAATATGATAGCCGCTGATTGAAATGGTGTTCCAGAGGGGCATGTGTTCTGAACAATATTCGAAAACATCGGTAATCAACCGCATTGACGGTTCTGGTGGGAAGATGTATGTCCCTCTTGCCACATACTCCTTGAGAATGTCGTTCTGTATGGTTCCCCTTAGATTCTCCATTGCAACATCCTGTTTCTCTGCCAGTGCCACATACATAGCCAAGAGTATGGCTGCAGGAGCATTGATAGTCATGGAGGTACTAACTTCATCTAATGGGATGCCAGCGAACAGAATTTCCATATCGGCCAAGGAGTCGATTGCCACACCAACCTTACCGACTTCGCCCTCTGCAAGAGGATGATCAGAATCATAGCCGACCTGTGTTGGTAAGTCAAAAGCTACAGATAATCCAGTCTGTCCCTGCTCAAGCAGGAACTTGAATCTTTGATTGGTTTCTTGGGCTGTTCCGAACCCACTGTATTGTCGCATGGTCCAGAGTCTGCCCCGGTACATGGTTGTGTAGACCCCTCGCGTATACGGAAACTGTCCTGGAAACCCCAAGTCTTCCGAGTAATCAATGTCTTTGATGTCCATGGGTGTGTAGAGGCGGTTAATGGGTATGTCTGAGTCTGTAGAAAAATTCTCCTTCCGCTCAGGAAACCGATTGACTGTCTTCTTGACGGGACCTTCCTGCCACTCCTTGTATTGCTGGTTTATTTCATCATCCTCCAATGATACCACCTATTTCTCCTGTTGTGCAAGAAACTTCACAATCAATTTCTCCGCTATAGTGTAAGGGTCGTTATCACGTTTCGCAATTTTCGTGATGGCTTCCTCGTACTCAGCGCTACCACGCAGTTTCCCGAGAAGCTCTTGAGTTAGCTTGTATTCCATGATATCTTCCAACTCTTCTCGGCTCCGTTCAAGCCCTTTCTCTTCAAGAAGGCCAGTTGCCTTCAGATATCGCATATGCTCACCGATTTTTTCAACTAGCTGTTCAACCCCCTCTCCCGTTCGCGAGTTAGTCTTCAACACAGGGGGTCTCCATTCCTCATCCTCGGGAGCAATGTCTAGCATGGCATTGAGCTCAACTACCTTCTTATCGGCACCTGGCAAGTCAGACTTGTTAACAACAAAGATGTCAGCAATCTCCATTATTCCAGCCTTGATTGCTTGAATGTCGTCCCCACTTCCAGGAACATCCGTAACAACGACTGTATGAGCTATCTCGATGACTTCTACCTCAGACTGCCCAGCACCAACTGTCTCGACGATGACAATTTCTTTTCCGAAAGCGTCCAACGCACGAACAGCATCTGATGTTGCCCTTGAGAGCCCTCCTAGGTGCCCTCGTGTTCCCATACTCCGGACGAAGACTTTGTCGTCTAGTGTATGCTTCTGCATTCTAATTCGGTCGCCAAGGAGCGCGCCACCAGAGAACGGACTTGAAGGATCCACACAGATAATCCCAAGCGTTTTGCCCCGGTCTCGATAAACAGTTGTTAGTTTGTTGACAAGTGTACTCTTACCTGACCCAGGAGGCCCAGTAACACCAACAATATGAGCTTCACCTGTATGCCCATACAGCTGACTAAGGGCGTCTTGGGCAATTGGCTCCTCATTTTCAATCAAGGTAATCAAGCGTGCCAATGCCCTTTGCTCGCCATTCAGGACTCCTTTAACCAACTTAGTAGCAGACAACTAGCCTACCTCATCAATAAGATACTGTACTATACATGGGACCTGATGTACTCAGCAATCTCTACCAAGGGAGTACCGGGTCCGAATATCTCAGCAATCCCTGCATCCTTCAAACCAGGGATGTCATCCTCAGGTATGATACCCCCACCAATGACCAGTATATCATCCGCATCTTTCTCTTTCAGAAGCTTGGTCACCTTAGGGAAGAGAGCATTGTGCGCGCCACTCAGAATACTTAGTCCTATGCAATCAACGTCTTCTTGCAGAGCGGACTCTACAATCATCTCTGGTGTCTGTCGCAGGCCAGTATAAATTACCTCCATGCCAGCATCCCGCAAAGCTCTTGCAACTACTTTGGCGCCCCGGTCGTGGCCATCTAGACCCGGCTTAGCTATGAGCACGCGAATCTTTCGTGAATTCAAAGAATCGACCTCGGTTCAATCTCAGACGTCAGTTCAATGTAAGTTGGATATAAAGGCTTTCAATGGAATTGGTCAGAATCAGTACAAGAAAGGGCTCTGTGTAAAAAGTCGCCGGAATCAGTGTGAGAAGACAAAATAAGTAGTCAATTCGCTATTCAAATGCACGAATCCTAACAATCAGGAACAATAAGATGAGTCACTCCGATATGTTGGTATGACTTTTTGCACAGGGCCACAAGAAAGGCAAGAGTTAAACTCCAAATGGGTATCTGAAATGTATGCCTTTTTTCGCTGATCTTTGCCTAACGAACGGTCACATAGTCACAGTTGCTCAAGCCAATCCTAGTGCAGAAGCTATCGCCGTTAAAGACGACAGGATACAGGCTGTTGGCTCGAATGATGAGATTGTAAAGCTAGTGGGGGATGAAACTAGAATCATAGACCTTCAGCAACGTACAGTGATTCCGGGACTAATCGACTCACACATGCACCCGGGTATGTATGGTATAGCTAAAACAGGAATAGATTGTGACACCCCGTCTATGTCTGAACTCCTTAAGAGGGTAAAGGAAAGAGCTAGCGAAACAGCATCAGGCGAATGGGTACTTGGTTTCCGTTTGGACGATGTGAAGCTTGGCCGATATCCAACACTAGAAGAACTTGACAGAGCATCACCCGATAATCCATTATACATCGAGCGGCGAGATGCCCACATAGGCATAGTCAACAGCCTAGCATTAGAAGCCGCAATGATTGATGAAAACACTTCCGATCCTCCGCATGGAAAAATCGATAGGGATGCAGAAGGTCAACCTACTGGAGTCTTGCGTGAATCGGCAAAGGATCTGGTTTACGAGAAGACCCCTGAGCCAACTCTTGAGGAGTACAAAGAGGGGCTTGAGTTGGTGATGGAGGAGTTCTTGACTCTTGGGATTACCACAATACATGCCTCAATGACAACAGCCAAGGAGTTCAGAGCGTTCCAAGAACTACGGAGGGAGGGCAGGCTCCGGTTGCGAGTCTGTATCCACATGTCCGGGGATACTAAGGGAATGCTGGAGGCTCTGATTGATGCGGGAATTCAAACTCCCTTTGGTGATGACTGGCTCAAAATTACAGAAATAGAATGGATTTTCGATACAAGCACCAGCGGCCGTACCGCGGCGTACTATGAGCCATATGTTGGTGAGCCAGATAACACAGGTATTCTTCTCTACGACCAAGATGACATAACCGAGAGAGTAAGGAAGGCACATGATGCTGGTCTTAGAGTTGGACTCGATGGGATTGGTGACAGGGGCATTGATAGAGCGTTAGATGCAATTGAAGCAGCACTACAAGAGAACCCAAGAGAAGATCATCGCCATAGAATCGAGCATTGTTGCTATGCTACACCTGCTATACTATCTCGACTCGAGAACCTCGGTGTAATCGATGCTTCTGCAACCGGTTTTATTCATGACTTGGGTGATGCTTACCAAGCGAACAGAGGAAAAAGTGCTATGCAATGGATGTGGCCCCATCGAATACTGATAGAGATGGGAATTCCAGCCCCGGGTCACAGTGATTGCCCCATCTGTTCGCCAAACCCGTGGCTCGGCATATACGGGATTGTCACCCGGAAAACGGATAGCGGACAGGTTCTACATGCTGAACAGGCTATCAGTCCACTAGAAGGCATTGAGGCCTACACGAAGCTAGGAGCTTATGCAGGATGGGAAGAGGGAAAGAAAGGAACAATCGAAAAAGGAAAATTAGCCGATTTAGTTGTACTCGATAGGAATCCCTTGGAAATACCCCGAGAGAATCTAAAGAATGTCAAGACCCTGTTAACTGTTCTCGGGGGGAAGATTACATATAATGCTCTCAATTACTGAGGTTTATCAAACGCGAGAAGACACTTCTACCTCGAAGAAACGCTACTTGAGGCTATCTCAACCCGCGTGTTTCTATCTAACACCCGAGATTCTCATAAAAGATAATTATGGCTTTTAGGACTCTTTTTGGTAAATCAATTGATAATCTCATTTGCCTTCACAGTTATTAAGGTTCAATTCGTAATAAACAGAGTGAACACCCATGGCTGCTAGGAAGGAAGATTTTACTGAATACGACTGGTTTGGCAAGGCAAAGGTTCTAGAGAACAAAGGGGAGGAGGAGGAAGCTCTTGAAGCATATCAAAACGCCATCAAGATGGACCCGGAGTTCGCTAAGGCATGGTACTACAAAGCCAAATTGCATCACAAGCTTGGACAAGAGAAACAAGCAATCGAGTGCGCAAAAAAGGCGTTAGAGATTGAACCAGATTGGGAGAAGCATGTCAAAAAGTTTCTACCAGATGTGAGCGCCTGATAGCCTACTGCAGAGCAGAGGAAGCCTCTGGATATAGAAGCACATAGACGGCCTGTTCCAGAGTCAGTATATTCCGGTTTACCCACTCCATAACCATACTCACATTTTCACGGGAGGATATCTTCTCCAAAGCATCGAGTGTGGGTTGCCGACACTCCGGATACTCAAGCAATGATTTGATTGTCTGGACCAAAATCATCTGTCTCACATCCGATCCCGTTTGAGTGAGCCAGTAGAGGATATTCTTTTGGTTGGTATTCTCAATTTCTGTTCTCGTTGCTGCATCATGCAAGGCACCTGATATTTGAGAAACGGCATCGCTTTCCTGCATCTCTTTCAATTCGCTCTTGATTATAGTCACCAATGCTTCAGTGACTTCAGGGTCGCACATTAGCATCTCTACTAGATCAGCCCGGGCCTTCATGGGACCACTAAATCCGTTTTCCTTGGTCAGCACAACCACTCCCTTACTGTTTTGTTAGCCATGTAGTGTTAAGTGGGTTACTATTTATTGTTTGTTCGTTCGTTTAGCAATAAGGATTGGGATATTTAGATGGACAGATTCAGAAATCATTCTACTAGATTAATTCCTTAAGCTCGCTAAAAGAGTTGATAATAAATGTTGGTCGAACACCATACTTCTCTAGATTTTCCTTCAACGAATCTTCCCGGTTATTTATCCAAACAACGGAAAGCCCAGCTCGAGCTGCCCCGACAACATCTGCGTAGAATTCGTCCCCTACATAAAGAGCATTCTCTTTGGTTACGTCGAGCTTCATCATCGCAAATTCAAATGGTTCAGGCATAGGTTTGAAGGCATTGTAATCACTGCTATCAGCAATGACAGAGAAGTAGTGTTCTATGTCCAGGTTCTTGAGAATGGCTCTTGCATTTCCTTGAAACGTATTTGTGATGACGGCCATCTTTGTGCCGTTATTCTGCAGACACTCTAGTACGTCTACAAGACCGTCTGTAGGGCGGGCATACTCGATGTGGAGCCTTCTGAACATATCAATACCTTCTCTAAGAATTTGATCAACGGGTTCAATATCAAATTTCGCAAGTGCAGAAATTAGAGCACTTCTTACACACTCGCTGGGACGTTTGAATTGTCCGCCCTGTGCTATTTCCGCAATCTCGTGATGATACATCGTGACAAGTGTCATCATGAAATCCTCAAGAATGGAAGACCAGTGTTCGGTAGACTGGCACAATATCCACTCGCTTGCGCGAGATGCGTAGTTCCCAGTATCTAGGATGGTAGAGTCGAGGTCAAACAACACAACATTGAATTGTCCAAGTGTGAAATCTGGCAACCACAGATCAATCTCCAAATGTGATTGTATCAGCGTGCACCTTTACCTAAGTAGATACCATTAGGGTCAAGGCGATGCATGATATCTATCTGCTCCTGAGTAGGTTCTTGGGTCACGGGAACATCATCAGGCACTATCAAGTCGAACATCACATTCTCAAGAACATCCTCTATCTCGTACCCAGGATGAACGGATTTCAAACGGATTTTCAGACTATCAGGGTCGAAATCCATCTGGCACATGTCAGTAATAACGACCTCGGGACCTCCGCCCACCAATGACCATTTCTCCCGTGAGCCTGGACCCTGGAGATGGCCAGGACTCGTCATATAATCCAGTTTTTTGACAAATTTGCGTTTGTCATGGGTCATCATGATTATCAGCCGCTTCGCTGAAGAAGCAATGTCATTCCCTCCTCCACTACCCGGCAACTTCACCTTGGGCTTATCGTAATCACCAATGTAGCTCGTATTCAGATTTCCATATTCATCTATCTGGGCAGCACCCAGAAAACCGACATCGACTTTTCCAGCCTGTAGAATAAAACCGAGAGTCTCAATGAGACCAATCGATGCAGAGCTTCCGTAGTGATACCGAGAATCAGCAACTGAGAGGGGGACATTTCGCGGTCTCGCATCAATGAAACCAGCTTCAGATATGAGCTTGGAATCAGGGGCATGCGTCTCTTTTGCCAAAAGGGCAGCAAGAAGTGGTAATCCAGTACCACCAAAAACGAATTCTCCATCTCGAACGTGACGCGAAGCACATGCTGTTAGAAACTCTATTTTGCTATATTCTACCATTCTAATACCCCCAAGGTTTCTTTGCTTTGAGATCCATCAGGCTGTCCCAGCCGACAAGATTCAGATACTCCATGTGATTATCCACACCCAGTATGTATTTCTCTAGGTAGTCCTGCCATCCTTCTTCAGTCTTGCTCATCGTATGGAACATCTGCAGGAACGATAAATCATAATCGTAGTAATTATGACATTGCATAGGATGGGCAGCAAATGGAAGAATCACTATGTAATCAACATACATCGCTGGAATGCTCGTCCGATCTGGGGTCGCCCTAACCTCGGACTCATCTATCAGTTCTTCAGCTAGAACAATCAACTTCTTACCACATCTGGAACCTTCTATATCCTCTCCCACAATACCGTCAATTTGTGCGTTACCAGTCCGATCCACTCGTTGAACGTGGACGATACTGAAATCAGGCTGTAAAGAAGGAACAAGGCAAATCTTCTCGCCTGTGAACGGACAATCAATAACTGCCAGCTTCTTATCGCCGCGATAGCGAGAGAGACGTGCCATGTCTGTTCCCATGAGACTCCGGATGGGCATGAAAGGAACGTTGAGTGCACCACCATAGAAACGTAATGCCATGGCCAGATTACTGTAATCCTCAACCTCTACTGCACCCTCGGCCACTCGCCTTCGCATATTGTACCCCAATCCAAGAGCCTCAATCGCCTCGAATGCGATTTCGAATCTGTTCGCCACACCGGCACCAGCCATGACCTCTAGGTCAACCTCTGAACCGCATGTATGGATTGTGATGTTGCGTTTCTGTTGCCGCACTAGCTCGTACGCAAAAGCAATAGGTGGGCGTTGATAACCAAAACCCCCCCAAAACATATCCGAACCGTTGGGAACCTTCTGAGCAGCTTCTTCCAGTGTCAGTCTCTTATCTTCAATCTCAGGTTCTGTCATCATTTCACCCAATTAGTATATCAATGGATACCTTTTCAGATTACGAAGCACGCCTTTTATCTCTGACTCTAATTTCGATTTCAACTATCCCAATTTGCATCCGGAGGTGTCCTCCTAGCCGTCCAGTTATGTGGATGACCCGCGTAGAAACTCTATATACCCGGATGTAGTAAACAGCTGACATGTCGCTAGTCAACCAGATAAGAAATGCAGATGTACCAAACAAGATAGGATTCGTAGCACCTATCATCTCCCTATCTTGTATTGGCTTGGCTATCCTGCTATCTCCGGAATTCACATGGATGGGCAATGCATTGAGCGATCTAGGACACTATACTAGAACTGACCTTGGGCCATCGCAATTCCAAGTGGCTATCATTTTCAATGTTGGCCTCGCAGTAACTGGCTTGCTCATGCTGTACTTCACAACACATTTGTTACAACAGATAGCAGAACCGGCAACGAAAATCGCTCTGGCCATATTCTCTGTTTCGTGTATCTTCTTGACCGCAATTGGTGTGTTCTCTGAGAATTTTAGTCCAACTCATTTTATTGTCTCTGTCGGATTCTTCCTTACCTTCCCGTTTGCAATGTGGGCGGTCGGAATTGGCTGGTTACGCTTCCCTCCGACAAGGGTCTTTGCTATTATTTCGCTTCTATTGCCATTCCTCTCCGTATATTTGTGGACTCAAACGTGGGATGGAGTGGCTATACCCGAAATCGTGACGGCACTATCTGCCATACTGTGGATTTGGGGGGTAAACTGGCTACACATATCTGGCGCATTGTCAGAATTTGAAAAGAGTAACTGACTTTGAGTTGGAACCGGCAAATGTCGAAGTCTTCACCTGTTAGAGTGGAATGATTTTTATTACGGATTACAATTAATAATTAATTAATTGGAGAGAAACAACATGACAAAACAAACTAATAGACTTGGCGAAATTCTGGCTATCCTTGGAGGCCTCCTTGGGCTATTATACGGAATTCTGGATGTCCTGGGTTGGGGATTTGGCATACTTCCTGGTTTAGGTCTAGGTCTAGGAAGTATTCTTGGCTCGGTAATAATAGGAATCATAGTTATTATAATCTCTCTTGTCATATTGGCGACAAGTGGAGTAGTAAATATCCCCATGCTGAAGATGGGGCAAAACTGGATAATCATGATAATCCTGGGAATCCTTCTCTACGTTTTCGGAGCTGGTTTGCCCGGAATTCTCGTCATTATCGGCGCTATCTTGATGCTATTGTAGATAATATGCGCGTTCATACCAGTAGCGTAGAGCTACGGTACGAACGCTTACTTTTTTTTTCTTGTTATTTCAGATGAGTCGATCCATCAGTTCTAGTAGTTCTACAACTTCCAGTTTTGACCCAATAGCTGACAGATCTTTTCCGGTCTCTTCCTCTTCTTCTTTCAGGGCGGCGATCGCGTCCTGAAAATTTGTTATACAAAAGGGGCATGATGTCATTAATACCTCAGCGCCGGTCGAAGCTGCCTCTTTGACGCGTTCCTTGGCTGTAGCAAGTGCCATATCGGGGAACTGTGTCTTCACCCCGCCTCCAGCACCGCAGCAGAAGCTGTCACCCTTAATCCTGTACATCTCTCTGAAATCGACCCCCGGAATAGCACGAATAACCTCTCTTGGTCGCTCGTACCAAGCCTCTTTGGCTTTCGCCGCTTTCCTGCTGTCTATGAGCCAATTATCAGATTCATCGAGGATCCGTTTTTCTATGTCCAAGCCGATATGCCGTATAGTGTGGCAGGGGTCATGCCAAGTGACTTTCTTATTATACGGAGTTTCAATTTCTAGCTCCCCATCCTGAATCATATCATGTACGATGTCAAGGGTATGTGCAACCTTGAAAGGCAGGGGTTCTCCGCTTTGCTTGGGATAGTCTACACGAAAAGTCCGATAACAACCTGCACACGAGAAGACCACAAGATCGAAATCCTTGAACATCCCTAGGTTCTCGTTCATGACCTTCTTGAAGGTGTCTTTCTGGCCTGTACGCAAAATAGGCGAACCGCAACAAACCTCATCAGAGAGGACTGTAAAATCGACATCAAGTTTCTTCAAGATATTTGCAGTATGCTTGGCGATATCTTGCTGCCTGTAGGCGCCAGTACAGCCAACATAATATGCAACGCTGGCATCTTTGAGATCTACTTCACCATCATACCACGCGATGCGCTCATCTCTGGCTTCGTTGTAAGGATTTCTTTTATCTTCTTCAAGCACTCTGTCATTGATTACTTTGTGCCTCTTAAGCGGTTCAACACCATCCTCGATAATCGCAGCTCTAAGCTCCTCAATGATGTCCACTGTGTCGATGTAGTTCTCACACTGTTCTCCACAAAGACCACAGGTAGTGCAAGCTTCCATGACCTCCAGCATCTCTTGGCTAGGCTCCAAGTCGCCTTCGAGATAAGCGCGGGCCATCCACATTTTACCACTGTTGTAGTAGCCTTCCCAGCCATACAAGTTTCCGCCAGGACATGATAGCATCATTCCCGTGTATTCTTCTGTTTCGCCTTCTCTATCAGGCTCATCTGCGTAAGCATACTGACAGGCACGACAGTGAATGCATCTCGCATTGATACCGCGTAGTTCCTCTAGGCTAGTCATGGATATTCGTTCTCCTTTCTCTAGTTACTTTTTGAAACTTATGTTCCGTCATGATTTCATTCCTCCAAAGGGTTTGGCAAGTCAGTTACAGTTCCCCATGGGATTGCCAATCGACCCGGGTGTAAAATCATGTTTGGATCAAGAACCTTGCGGAACTTCACCAGCATCTTGTAGTAATCCTTGGCTTTACTGAAAGTCTCAGGGGCATGAACAAATGGGTCGGGTCTGTAGTTGATCCACCCCTGTTTCAGAAAGCTCTTGGTCGTCTCAAGATTGAATTGCCGTATTTTATCGTAGATGCCTTCCTCAGTGCTGTCAAAGCATAGAATAGGCATGACAATTGCCTGCCTAGCGTGATCAATTGAAGCTACCCACATAGTTGGCGGGAAGCCGTATTCCTCCATCTTTGCACAGTACTGCTCCATCATCCGAGGTGCTTCCAGCCACGGGACATACCAAGTGATAAACAGGAATCCCGCCTGATACAGACCGTAAGGAACGGCTATCAGATTCGGTTTCTTCAATCGTGAGGCAATTTGCTTTGGATGTAGGTCCTGCTTCGGACATTTGGTGTTTTCTCTAAGCTCATAATCCTTGTAGATTTCATCAATTCGCTCCAAGGTGAAGTTGAGCTCTTCCTCGGAATGAGCCCAAATTTCAGTGTTCATCCAGTACTCGTCAATTCCTATCTTATCATAGAATTTGTAATTGTCCGGAATGTTCCCCTTTGGCCATCTCGTCATGACCAGAGGCCAGTTACCTCCCTGAACCATAACGGTATTGTCCGAGATGCCCATCTCGTGTTTGGCTATCTCCCATACGGGCTCAACAATGTGATCCCAGCTGTCTCCACCATAAGCGACAATGGTCTTATGATGAGGATGAGGAACTATCTTCACTGCAGCTTTTGTCACTATACCCATTGAACCTTGAGAACCGAGAAATAGGCCATCAGGATTCGGGCCAATGCCCCACCTGTAATATGCCTTTGCGCCATCAAGCGCCCAAGATCCAGTACGGAAAATCTGACCATCAGGTAGCACAACTTCAAGACCCATAATCATGTCTGCTTGTGGACCATATCTTGCAGTTACAAGAGAGAAACCACGTTCAATTGCATCACCTAGGATAGTTGCTCCAGGTGGAGCTCCATCCGGAATAGGTGGTGCCCATTCGGGCCATTTCTTCTTGAAGATCCGCCATGCATCACCACATTTGACGCCTGGTTCGACAACCATCACCCGGTTTTCTGTGTCTACTTCCAGACGGTTCATGCGAGCCAGGTCCATCAATATTCCACCAGGTTCTATTGCGGGAAGTGCGAAACCACCGCTCAAACCTCCTGCTGCGGGAGTTACCGGACTCAGGTTATCATTGGCTACTTGCAGAACCCCAGCAACTTCTTCGACATTGGCTGGCCGAACAATCACTTCGGGCAGTTCTGCCTCTAAGCCCATGATTCCCTTAGCCATGTAGCTATAACGTAAAGGTTCGCTATCGGTAACGTACTCCTCGCCGCATATGGATTCCAGCTTCTTAACCTCGGCATCAGTTATTTTGTTGTATTCAGTCATCTGTTCAGAGTCTCCATCGCCACGGATTTGTCGATAGTATGACAGGAGAAGGAAGGGCCGCAATAAATAGGCATCGACTCAAGCCGCACATTTACAGGTTTGGTACCCACAATCTGATGGTTAAAGCACCTAAAGAGAAAGTGAAGATTATTACCTGAAACCCGAAAAGCTCCTCAACCGAGAGCCTTAATTCCCACCCAATAATATGTAGGTTGTAAGGTGTTCCTTTTGTCTGAAGAAGATGCCCCGAAAATAGTTTCAGATGTACCCGGTAAGAAATCCTCCAACCTGCTTGAAAAATCGAACAAATATGTTCCTGAAGCCCTGTACTCCCTAACTCCCATTTTTATCGCCAAGGGGGAAGGAGCAGTACTGACGGATGTTGATGGTAACAAGTATGTAGACCTCGCTACAGGTATTTCATCGCTTAACACTGGCCATCGGCATCCACGTGTGATGAAGGAAATCCAAAAGCAGCTGGATAAATACATGCATGTCTGCTGGCATACGAATCGCTATGCCCCATATGTAGACATGGCGGAGAAGCTAGCAGAGATAGCCCCAGGAGATTTCCACAAGAAGGTCTTTCTTGCCAACAGCGGAGCTGAAGCCGTCGAGAATGCTGTGAAGATCGCAATATGGTACACCCAGAGAGCACGGTTGATTGCTTTCGAATACGCTTTTCATGGACGAACCCGAATGGCAGTTGGTCTAACAGGTAGTGTCAATCCATACAGGAAAGGACTGGGTAGGAACAGCTGGAATATCTATAGAGTGCCGACCGCCTATTGCTACCGTTGTCCATTTGGCGATGAAGAATACCCCGAATGCGGCTTGAAATGCCTAGATTATCTGGAACACAACCTAGGTCTGCACGAAGATCCTGACGAAATCGCAGCGATGATTCTCGAACCCGTACAGGGGGAAGGTGGCTTCATCGTGCCGCCGACTGAATTTGTTCAGGGGCTTAAACGAATATGCGATGAGTATGGCTTCCTGTTTATCGATGATGAAATCCAGGCCGGTCTAGGCAGAACCGGAAAGATGTTTGGAATGGAGCATCATGACGTTGTACCAGACATAATTACGGTTGCAAAGTCACTAGGCGGCGGTTTGCCGCTTTCTGCGGTTATTATGAAGGACGAAATTGCTGATTCGTTGCACGCTGGCGCTCTGGGGACTACATTTGGCGGAAACCCGGTGAGTTGTGTCGCCGGTCTAGAAACCATAGATATCATTGAAGAGAACCTTAGTCACGCACAAGAAATGGGAGAACTGATGCGAAAGAGAATGGATGAATGGTATGAACAATTTTCATTCATCGGTGATGTGCGAGGACTCGGAATGATGCGTGCAATTGAATTCGTTGAGGACAGAGAAACAAAAGAACCGTCCAAGGAAATACGAGACAATGTGATTCAAACATGTCACAAGAAAGGTGCCATGGTTATCAGTGCAGGAAGTCACAAGAACGTGTTACGTTTTCTACCTGCGTTGAATATCCGTGAAGAATTGCTAACTAAGGGTTTCAATATAGTAGAGGAGTCACTAGAAGAAGTGGCTAAGGAGAGGTAGCAGCAATAGCAAGTCATAGAGGATAGCTGGTGGCTCCTTGTGGACTGCCACCAATATCTCACTTTTTTTATTCTGCGAGCCTTACTTATTCAAGGAAATTTTTGGTTCATCTAAGCTGCTTAGTCTGTACCTAGGAGTTACTGCGAAGTCTCACAGAAGTTTTGGCTTTGCCATGCTGATTCATTTGTGATTTTGTAAGTTATACAATCTTCTAGGTCCTTAGCACAATTTGTAAAATCAAATTTGCAGCAACTATTTCCATATCTAGTTTAGAGGTACAAGCTAGAGACTCCCGTTCTTTGTACCGGAATTGTAGCTCTCTCGTGAAGACAAAGAATCATTCTCTATCCTTTCTTCAAGTACTTTTCCGACAACGTGGATATTTTCCTAAGCAGGGCTTTTCAAAATAGAATGGAACTAGGTTGGAAAAATTTCCAACCTAGTCCTCTGACTCTAGTCCCTGAAATATCCAAATATCTTGTGGGGAGGAAGCAGCAGAGCTGGCAGACATGATAGGATAACCACTAGCCATTCAAATGGAGTGAGTGGTACTGTCTCAAACAAGTCATTCATGACAGGCACATAGAGTGTAACCAGAGTTAGGACAACCGAAAGCAGCACAGCAGCAATCAATGCTTTTGAGTTAGTGATATCGGTCTCCCACACTGGGTGGTGTTCGGTTCTGCAATTCCAAACAAGTAGCAGCTCGTATGTAACAATACCTGCAAATACTGCAGTGCGTGCATGTGAAAGAGCATAATCCCAAGGAGCAGCAGCCCAGTTAACCAACGGACCCGTTACGCCTGGAATCCATCCCCCATAGACAGTCAACAGCCACATAAACACCATTGAAGATGCTAGGAATTGAATAAATCCTCCGATCAACACGAATACTGCTAGTCCCTTGTCCATCATCTTTGAGCCCGGTTTACGCGGTTCGCGTTCCATCAAATCGCCTTCGGGAGGATCAACTCCTAGTGCTAGGGCAGGAAAACCATCAGTAGCAAGGTTAATCCAGAGGATTTGTATTGCAGTGATTGGGAGGGGGAGCCCAATCATAATCATGGTGAACACAAGATAAATCTCGCTGAAGTTGGCTACCAGTAAGAATCTTACGAACTTTCGGATATTCGCATAGATTTCACGCCCCTTCTCTACTGCAGTAACTATTGTAGCAAAATTATCATCTGTGAGAATGACATCGGACGATTCACGGGTGACATCCGCACCACGAATACCCATAGATACTCCTACATCCGCCGCCTTAACAGCTGGAGCATCGTTTACACCGTCGCCCGTCATAGCAACAACTTGGTCTTGGTTCTTTAGTGCCTTAACAATACTGAGCTTGTGCCCGGGAGAAACTCTCGCAAATACATTCGTATTACGAACGCATTCGGAGAACTCCTTCTCTGTCATCTCTTCAATTTCTGAACCTGTTACAACGTTGGCTTCACCTGAGATTAAGCCCACATCCATAGCAATTGCACGAGCAGTTAACTCATGGTCCCCGGTAATCATGATGGGTCGGATACCGGCAGATTTACACAGGTTGATGGCATCAGTCACTTCATCGCGGGGAGGATCAATCATTGCAGACAATCCAACAAATATTGCATTCTTCTCGACGTTTTCTGCTTCCCAATCTGGAATCTCCTCCTCAATAGGGCGATATGCCATACCTAGCACACGGAGAGCTTTACTGGCAAGATCGGCGTTTACCGCGAGTAACTCATCACGCTTTGCATCACTGAGTGGTTTAACTTCACCATCCTCCAAAATATGTGTGCAAAAAGATAGGACGATTTCTGCTGCACCCTTTGTATATGCTGCTACATCGCCGTTCTCATCTCTGAATACAGCGGTCATTCTTTTTCGTGCAGAATTGAAGGATATCTCAGTTATCTCATCATACTTCTCCCACGTTTCGTCATATTTCAATCCGGCCTTTTCAGCCGCAACAAGCAAAGCACCCTCAGTAGGGTCTCCAACAACAGACCACTTGGCAGCTCCGGATGGATCAGGCTGCAGAACTGCATTCGAGCAGAGCTGACCAATAAGCAGCAATTTCCTTAGATGGGGATTATTGAGGGGGTCTATTTTTTGGTCATCCCGATAGAAGTCTCCTTCGTCATCATACCCGACCCCTGTTACTCTTATTCGAGAACCATTTGTGTAAAGATGCTGAACCGTCATTTCGTTCTTGGTAATGGTACCAGTCTTATCAGAGCAGATTACTGTAGTCGAACCCAGGGTCTCAACTGAGGGTAGTCTCCGTACAATTGCATTCTTATCTACCATTCGTTGCACACCAATTGCTAATGTAATGGTAACAACTGCTGGAAGACCTTCTGGAATCGCAGATACGGCCAAAGCAATGGCGGCGAATAGCGCTTCCATAATATTCTCCATACCTTGAAACACTTCTGCAACAAAGATAACGACACAAAGAATAGTAATGACAGCGCCCAGTTTCTTACCAAGATCATCTAGGTCATGCTGGAGTGGAGTCATTTCTTTCTCACTTTCTTGGACGAGCCCGGCAATCTCTCCGAATCGTGTATCCATTCCGGTTTCAGTGACGATCGCTCTACCTTTCCCTCCAGCGATAGTAGTACCTTGAAAGACTGAATTGGTAATATCCCCAACCGCCGGATTCTCCAAATCAAGTGGTTCACTTACCTTCCTGACCGGTACTGATTCACCGGTAAGGACAGCTTCATCCACAGATAGTCCAACAGCATTACTGACACGGGCGTCAGCGGGGACTATGTCACCAGGATCCAAACTAATAATATCTCCAGGGACAACTTCACGAGAGTCTATCTCTTTCCAAAGGCCTTCACGAAGGACCATGGCGTGTGGCGCAGCCATATCTTTGAGAGCTTCAAGAGCCTTTTCTGACCGATACTCCTGAGCGAAACCAAAAATCGAATTGAAGATGACAATAATTGAAATCATAATCGCATCAACAAGTCCTCCCTCTTCATGAGAACCCGGGGCCAGAGCAACCACAAGGGATATTGCAATTGCTATGAGCAGAATTATGACCATGGGGTCTGCGAATTGGCCTAGAAACATTTGTAGTGGAGATATTTTTTCAGTTTCTACGAGCTCATTGTAGCCATATTTCTGAACTCTTTTTTCTGCCTCTTCGGAAGTCAGCCCTTCATGGGAGGTGTCAAGTTCATCGATAACGGATTCAACATCTTTACTATACCAATGATTCTTCTCCATTTTAGCGTCTCCAACATCAACAGCTTAGGTATGTCAGATATCAACGGTCACGGACTTGCTGCTGATATATCCTTTGCGCGTTCGCATTACTTCACCTATATGATTATATCGATATAGTAAACACATAGTTGTTGAAACCATCACTAGATTAACGTATATGATCGGCAAATTCCCGGGACGATGACGGTCTTTTCTACCGTATGAGACCCATTAGTGCAAATATAAGAGGGGGTATGCAATTAGGCAACGGTTACAAAGAACGCACCAAATATGAATATCACAGTAAGGTATTCCTACGAGATTGGCTTTGCATTAGATTAGGCCAAAACTGAACACTGGGAGAATCCGTTCGGACTTCCAAAATCTCTTACCTCTTAACCCAGGTGAGCGCTTCTCTACTAAGGATAACATAAAACCTATTGGAACGGTTTATTCCATTTCTTCTGAGCAGTTTGGTGTGTGAAATCTTTCACGTCAATACCTAGATTAATTACGAGTCCATAGGATTTTCGTTGCTTTTGAATCCAAATCCTACCAGTAAGGATTTTGATGTGAAAAACGGTAATGTGGGAGAGATGCAAACTAGGATGACACCAAGACCATAAGATTGCAGTCCAAAGATAATCACAGGTACCCACTTCTTAATATCTGACATTTCCTCTGAGAAAAGTTGCACTGTGGCGAACGGAATCATGATGCCGGAAGATCTATCAAGACCTGTGTCTGATTGACGGGAAAATCTGATTCAGACACGATTCTATCAGGTGTTTGTTCCATCGCAAAATCAATCTTCGATACCAGACGGCTGTATCTCTATATTCAATAGCAGCACCAAGTTTTGCCGTCTCCGTGGACTTACATCCTGAGAGATTTCTCCTGTATCTGGTTAGTACTGACTCTGCTAAAAGATGTGACAAAACCAACCAAGACCCAGTATAATCTCGATTGTAAAACAACAATATCCGCTTGAGGAATATTGAAACACTATATATTCATATATAATAGCACAATCACATATTTAATGATTGATATGAAAGCTAATCAATGACCGTATCTTACAGGGGAACAGCATGCGAAGTTGCAAAGCTGTTACCCTCACGGGAATATCAATTCAGTTGAAAAGCAAGGAGAAATATAGGAAATGGCAAAAAATGAATTTCCAAATTTAGGGACCAATGAAGAAATAATCAAAGAAGACTCGGCAAAGCATGTATTGCATGGAGGAAACGTTAAGCAGGGAGGCCGACTTATCTTAACCAACCAAAGATTCCTCTTTGGGCGAGAGACCTCTATTCTGTTCTTTTTCGCCAAAAAGACTATTCCTGCAGTAGACATACATCTTGACCAAATTAGGAAAGTTAGCACAAAAGGTATGGTTAGAAAACAGCTACAAGTCAGCTTTGAAGAAAACGGTAGTTATGAAGACGCCATTTTTCAAGTGGGCGACGTGGATGAGTGGGTAGCGAAATTGGAGGAATTGATAAACGCAGAATAAATAAAATACATGCGTTACGTTTCGGTTCAGTATGGTAAGTAGTTAGCACAATGCTTCTGTGGTAGTCCTTTAGAATGGACCATCCCCAGCTCGCTGATAGAGTTCGGAAGGAACTTGTAGAGGAGACATTATTCAAAGATGAGTCCTAGAAGATTTTGGGTTCGTCCCACTCGCCCCATAAATCACGCCAAACATCAACGATTTCTCCAACTGATGCATACGCACGTACTGCTCTGACAACATGGGGCATGATGTTCTCGTCGCCCTCACAGGCCTCTCGAAGGGCTGCCAATGCGTCTTCGACTTCTTCTTGGTCCCTCATTTCTCGAACCTCGTTGAGACGCTCAATCTGTTTCTTCTCAACTTCAGGATCAATCTTGAGGACAGGGATTTCAGGTTCTTCTTCTGCCTTGAATTTGTTGACACCAACCACGATGCGTTCTTCTGCATCGATTTCCCGCTGATACCGGTAGGACGCCTTGGAAATCTCTCGCTGGAAGAATCCCCTCTGAATAGCAGGGATTACACCACCCATTGCATCGATTTTATCAAAATACTCCTGCGCCCTTTCTTCAAGTTCGTCTGTTAGTGATTCGACGTAGTAAGAACCAGCTAGCGGATCTATTGTGTTTGCTGCTCCACTTTCATGCGCAAGAACCTGTTGGGTTCTCAAAGCAACTCTAACGGCGTCTTCTGTCGGTAGACATAGAGCCTCATCCATGCTGTTGGTGTGGAGAGACTGAGTTCCACCGAGAACCGCAGCCAATGCCTGATAGGCCGTCCGAACGATATTCACCATGGGTTGGTGTGCCGTTAACGAACAACCCGCCGTCTGTGTATGGAATCTCATCCAGAGAGATCGGTCTTTTTTCGGATTGAAGCGTTTCTTCATCTCGCGAGCCCAAATTCTTCGTGCGGCGCGATACTTGGCTGCTTCTTCGAAAATATCATTGTGAGCATTGAAGAAGAAAGACAAACGTGGTGCAAAATCATCCACGTCAAGTCCTCTTTCAACACAATGTTCAACATATTCCAGCCCATTTCGTAGGGTGAATGCCAATTCCTGGGCGGCCGTTGAACCCGCCTCCCGTATGTGATAACCGCTAATTGAAACAGTGTTCCATCGTGGTATGTGTTCGGTACAGTACTCGATGATATCGACAATTATTCTCATGCTTGGTTTGGGGGCAAGGATAAAGGATTTCTGGGCCTGATATTCTTTCAAAATGTCATTTTGAATAGTCCCGCCAATCTGATCAGGAGGAACACCCTGTTTCTCAGCCACGACCATGTACATCGCAAGCAGAATAGAAGCTGGCGCATTGATTGTCATGCTCGTGGTGACATCGTCCAGTGGAATACCGTCGAATAGAATTTCCATGTCTCTTAACGTGTCAACCGCGACCCCGAGCTTACCAACTTCTCCATGTGATTCAGGGTGGTCGGAATCGCGTCCGTAAATCGTTGGTAAGTGGAAGGCGACACTGAGACCCGTCTGTCCCTGCTCCAAGAGGTATTTGAACCGTTCATTGGTTTCTTCTGCAGTACCCATGCCTGCAAACTGCCGCATCGTCCACAGCCTGCCGCGATACATCGTAGGCTGGACCCCTCGCGTGAAGGGATACTCGCTTGGAAATCCCAAGTCCTCAAGGTAGTTGAGGTCATTCGTATCCAAGGGGGTGTAGAGCCTCTTAACAGGCTTGCTGGAAGTGGTTACGAATTCCTCTTTGATTTCGGGGTACTTGTTCAAATGAGGTTCAAGAACTTCTTGTTCCCACTTTTCTTTCGCCTTGGCTATCCGATTCTGCTCTGGTTTACTAGCAGAATATTCCTTTGTGGATTCAGCTTTATCGGCACCCATGTCCAGTTCTCCTGAATACAGTATGAAAGCTCTTCCAATGGATGATTTTAACTTATTCGATTCCCATCCGCTGCAGAGCTCAGAATTCGAAGCCCTTTCTTGCCTTAACGCCTTCATCATTGAAGTAGTGCTTTACCTCGTTCATTTCAGTAACCAAGTCAGCTGCTTCAATGACTTCATCACGTGCATAGCGACCGGTCATTATTAGTTCCATGTCTTCAGGTTTAGTCTGTATGAGGTCCAGCTGATCTTCAAGGCTAAAAAGATTCCACTCCACTGCGACGTTGATTTCATCCAATATCAGAACATCACACGTGTGATGAGCAATCGCTTCTTGAGCCATACGAAGGCCCTTCTGCGCAAGTTCAATATCGATAGGATCTGGGTTCTCTTTGTCAACGAAAGTCGCTCTTCCAACGGGGATAATTGTGAAGTTCGGAATCTTTTCAACAGAGGCAAACTCACCGTAGTTGGTATCTTCTTTATTGCCACGCATGGCCACTTTAGCCTTCATGAACGAAATCATCATTACACCTAGACCGTGGCCTGCTGCTCGTATACCAGCTCCAAGTGCGGCTGTAGTTTTCCCTTTGCCATTCCCAGTGTAGACCTGTATGAAACCAGGTTGGGGTTCATCGGCCAACAGATTCTCACCCATTATTGCATCTTGTTCACGAGTTCTGCTATCCGTCTTCCTAGCTGAATACTGCCTCTGATTGCCAGCTCATCATCCCTTGCAGACCGCCACTTACCATTGTCTGTTTGTAAGCTTCCTGCGCCAAAAAATCCGTCTTTAACAGGATTTCCCACAGCACCAACCACAATCATTCCGTGTCCAAGAGCGAATCGATTCAGATAGTCAATAATATGTTCCTGTCCACCATATCTCAGCCCCGCATACGAGATTGCTCCGAATACTTTATTCTTCAATTCGTTTCCGTTCATTTTCATGGGTCTTGATCTATCAATCAGATTCTTCAAAACACCTGGAACCGCAGTAAAATACGAGGGGGCGGAAATGATAATCCCATCAGCTTTCTTCAGCCATTCTTCGATTTTGGGTATATCGTCATGCTCGCTCTCAGGACAAGGTTTGCGGCGAACACAGGCATCGCACCCAGTGCAGGGCCGGATTTCGTAGTCGCTTATGTTCAAGAGCACTGTGGTTGATTCCTTCTTAGAACCATTTGAAAGTTCAGAAGATGCAGCCTCCAACGCCTTGCTTAACAAGAATTCTGTGTGTGATTTCTCGGTTTTTGGGGAGCCACAAATACCAGCAATAAGCATCGTCTACTCACTTGAGATTCAAAATGGAGCGCTGCATTTAGCCCTTTCCTCTTTTCAAGATGCGCTAACATCTCTTAACGCCTGCATGATTTCATCAACTGCGTGGACCGCTTCCATCTTACGTCCTCCTCTGTAAGAAGCCGCAACCACACTATATGATCGCCCCTTGAAAAATTGTACATCGTATTTGTTGACCTTGAGAGAACTAGGCACCATGTCAGGGGTTGGTTTGAAACCAGTTTTGGAAATTTCTTCTTGTATTCTCTGAGTGTGGGATTCTGGGACATTGCCATAAACCATGTTGCCCTCAGCATCAAATACACCAACATAGGCGATTTTATAGGCCTCAAGAGCTTTGTCCGCCACCTGTCTGGCGCAATCAACAACCCTCTCTTGCAATGGTTCGGGTTTTACAAGTAGGTATCTGTCTACAAGGTTGTCCAAATCGGCCATTTGTGGGATTTCGCCAGCCCATGTATCAATCATGTTGCCGTACGATTTCCGGATAGCCTTACCCAATGATACCAGTCTCTGTTTCAGCTGTGCCTTGTTCTCTGTTTCACTCGTGACAGCCACAACCGCAAATTCGTTGAATAGCGCATAGACCCAGAAATTTCCGTTATCTTGTAGGAAGTAGGTTCTTTCTTCCGATACAGAAGCTGCAGAGCTCAGAAGAGTAACGCCTGTTTTGACGCAAGTAGGAAGGGAAAAGTGGAGATTATTACGTTCATCGCTCAACACACGAGAATATGCAAGTTCTCCATTATTTCGGATAACATAGACGCTCGCGAGTTTCACCTTTGCTCCCCTTACTTCCTAGGGTAGAATTGGGTTTCTTAAGGGTTGTTTGTAGATAGCCATCTTGTATCCGTCGCACCTTTTTTATGGATACAGGAACACTCAAAATCGGTGTGTTGATGTGCCACGGCGAAAAGAGCGTCCACGCAGAACAAGGTACGATATATATGCTGAGCTTATTCGAGTGATTTACATCTACGGTCACTGTCCACTCACTCGGGCCGCGCGCTCGACGAACATGCCTGTAGATCGTGCGAAAGATAGCATCAACATGCTCTGTAACAGAGGTTTACTAGAAAGAGAAGATGACGAAGGACAAATCCTCTACACGGTAACTGTCCGCGGGCATCAGTACCTAGAGCTGTATAAGCGGATGGCAAAGCTGGTAGGGATGCCTATTCCTGATCCAATAATGGGTATGTAGCAGGATTAAAGCCCATAGCAAGTATCATAAACTAGATGGATACTACCATAGGGAATACGCCGAGCGTCATTGGGATAATATCTATTTCAAATGGAATCTCCACAATTCTCTCTCATGAACATGTTTTCCGAATATAGCCTTCGGGAGAATATGGATGGACATTCTCAAGTGAATTCTGCTATAACAGTGAGAGCAATGATGTCCTCGAAAATTCGCCCCTCAGTCCTGGTGTTTCTGGTGGATTTCTTGGACAAGTCTATCAAGTTTCGCGAAGTCCTCTTCCACTGGCTCTCCCTTGATAATGACAGGCTCAAACAGTTCAAGTTTCAATCGACCCAATAGACCAGTTAGAGATTCGATTATATTCGTCTGCCATCCATAAGAGCCTACTATGGTCGCATACTTCGCTTTGGGTCTCAGTGCGTTTGCCAATACAGCAGCATAAACGACCGTAGGATGGGCTCCGGTGAGCACGGTGGGGGAACCTAAGATGATTGTTCTTGCATTCACCAATGCTTTTGCAAGTTCACCAATATCAGTTTGGTTCAATTTGAAAGGTTTCACTGTGATACCGAGTTTAATGAACCCTTCAATCAGATAGTCAATCATCTGTTGTGTAGAACCATACATGGATTCATATGCGATGACGATTTCGTTCTCAGTCTCATCGGCAGTCCATTCCTTATAGGCATCTATTATCAACGCAGGATTATTGTGAATCGGGCCATGACTTGGTGCTACGATCTCTATATCGTAACCTTCAATCTTTTTCAAGTGCCGCTTAATGATTTGACGGAATGGCATCATAATTTCGGCATAGTATCTCTTTGCGGCTTCTAACAGCTTCTCTTCTTCGCCCTCAGGGACGTACAGACTACTACTTGCCCAGTGAGAACCAAAAAAGTCACATGGAAACAGAATTTTATCTTCTTGAAGATATGTAAGTAATGTCTCTGGCCAGTGAACCCACGGGGCTTTGATGAATTCTAGCGTCTTGTTTCCCAAAGAAAGGGTTTCACCATCCTCAACTACATGGAAGCTGCCTTCGTCAATGTGCATTTTGTCCATAAGTAGATCTTTGCACTTGTCCATGGTAACAATTTTCGCACCGGAAAATTTCTCTAAGATGGCGGGTAGCGATCCCGAATGGTCCTGCTCAGCATGATTGGATATAACGTAGTCTAACCGGTTGATTTCGGCTTCATCTAGTTTCCTCAAAAATTCATCCGTTTTTCCCTGATCTACAGTATCAATGAGAGCTGTTTTCTCAGTTCCTCTAATCAGAAAGGAATTGTAACTCGTACCGTCTGGAAGGGGTATGAGCTCGTCAAATAGTCTCCGATTCCAATCACGCACACCTAGATACAGAATATCGCTAGTAATCTCCTCGACAACCATCTTATTTCACCATAGAAACGCGTGTGTGTGACGATATATATTGGTATATCCGCAAAGGAAGCAACAAGAAACGCATGCTCTGTGTATTCTGTGTCATAGCAGGGGAAGGTTCAGAATAGTTCTCTAGATTGCGAAAATGAGCATTAGCTGATAGTCACAATATGTGACTACTCATTGTGACTTCGCTTTATATAGGCATAACCCATACTTTCAATGTAGAAAAGACAAGGAGTCAACGAAGACCATGAAATTCAAGGATGAGCAGGAACTTGTTCTGGGTCCGATTCGAGAGAATCTGGAGCTTAAGGATTGCAGAGATATAGTCCCTGAGGATGGCTCACAAATCATCATAGAAGGAAACCTGAGAATTCGCGGTGAAACCCTTTTCAGAGGCAATGTAAAGGCAGAAAATCTAGAAGTTGTGTCAAAGGATAAAGTGACAATCGATGGTGACTTGGAGGTTGAGGGCTCAGCTACAGCGAAAAAAGGAAGCATAGAAGTTACGGGTTCAGCAAAGGGGCGGATCTTTGAAGCCGGGGGGGCACTTAGTATTGGAGAGGACTTGATTTGTGGAGGGGCAAAAGGTGGTGGTTCCATCAATGTGAGAGGCAATGCGAGAGCCCAAAGGATGGGGGCTGGTGGTTCTGTAAGTATCAATGGCGACGCGGTTGTTGATAGATTGAGAGGGGGCGGCTCGATAAAGGTAGGTGGTCGAATCGAGAGCGATGAGCTACACGTTGGTGGAAGCGGTAAATGCAGTCACGGCAAAATCGGCAAAGTGAATATAGGTGGCAGCTTCAAGGCCAAAGGCACAGTTGAAATCGATGAGATTGACGTTGGTGGTTCTGCCAAGGTAGGTCCAGATTCGAAAGTGGAATCCGTAGATGTAGGCGGGTCATTCAAAGCAGCTGAGAATTTCGAATTCGGAGAAATTGATGTTGGCGGTAGTGTCAAGATTAGCGGTGATGCCAAAGGAAAAGAAATCGATGTTGGCGGGGCTGTGAAGGTGGAGGGATCTCTAGAATTAGAGTACGTAGAGGTGGGAGGCAAGCTGTCTGTTAGAAACAACCTCAAGGCCAGCAGGAAAATCAAAGTTGGGGGAACCGTCTCCGTGGGTGGTAGAATCGACACCTACCGGATTCTCGCAGGTGGTCGTATAGAAGCTGAGTACATTTTCGCTGAAGACGGATTCAGAATTGGTAGAAAAGGTGAAGTCCGGGGATTTGTCGAATCCCGAGAGATTCTGATTCGTGAACGTGCAAGGACTGATTCCCTATATGGTGAGGACATTCGGATTGAAGAAAGGGCCAGAGTTGCAAACGTCTACGGTAAGGATGTCTACATTGAAAGGGATGCAATAGTGGAAGGAGAAGTACTGTACACAGACAGTCTCGAAACTGAAAACGACGTAACCATCAGAAAAGAAGCGAAACAAGTCGATGAGCTTCCTCTCCCGGAGGATCTGACTGATTTTTGAAAATTCTCAGTAGGCTGCTAGTTGGAAGATAATGAAAAGGACGGGGTGCCTTATTCATATTGAATGGCTCTAGGCACCCCAAACCAAATCTTTTTTCGTCAACAGAGTATTGAAGGGGGTTGAATGTAATCACAAAGATTCCCTTTTCTGATGAACGCCTGAGGTTAGAACCTCACGAGTTGGTTCCGTGCTCATTCTTGCGATAATCTCCATATTGCGCTCAAGCTCATACCATTCTGTTATCGGAATATTAGGAGTAACATCTTTCTTCTTAGACACTAGATCACTCTCCCGTGCAGTATCATGTCTAGCTCATTTTCTCTAAAGCCATATCCTAATAGACAGAGTACTAGACCCCGTCCAACTATATCCAAGGGCCAACAAGAATTTGGCCAAGACTTGTTGTCATATATTGATTTAGAATTTATGAAATTTTCGGGATTCTGAAGTATTATGTTAACGATTTTGAAAAGAGGCGAATCATGTACGGCTAATGGACTAACATGGGCCAAATTGAAGACACCGCTATCTTCCTATTTACACCGGGTCAACAAGCACTACTCTCCTGCATCTTTCCGTAGAACGAGTATTCTTCTGGTGCACTCTGGTGTGTAGAGTTGTTTATCGAAATCACCAAACTCCTCGATGAGTTCGAACCCGGCCGTCTTAACCAGTAAGTTAGCCTCGCGGTTGTAAATAATCGCCACGGAAGATTCAACTTCCATGGTTTCATTAATGTCATCTTCAACGCCTGAAACCGTATACTCTATTTCCAGGTCTTTTCGCTGCTGAACCTTATCCGCTTGAATCTTCCCCTTGCGAGCCACAACCCGCCCATTGGGGAGCTGCACTGGTTCATCCGCCCATTGACCATCTTCGTCACGAAACGCCCCCGGAAACAAATCCAGTATGAAAAGACTTCATCGCACAAATGCTCTCCAGCGTTGGTAGTTGTTCTTCCGTAGTCAGAGCGTGGGCAAATGAAGCCGGAATGATAACCAGGGAGAATGCTATGTCAAAGCCGAAATCTGTCATGTCCCCTTCAATCAATGTAATTCTGCTTTCAGCCGGTTTTGAAAGACGGTCAAGCTTCTCTCTTGCAATAGAAAGCATAGATGGAGACTTCTCAAGAGCAAAAACGCGGAAACCCTCCTTTGCAAGAGGGACGGCAACCCGCAAAGTGCCAGCTGCTAAATCAAGCACTGGGGACCCTGTTTCGTGTGCGTAGCTAGTATAGAATGAAATATCACTATTATCAGCGAAAAGGTCATAGAATTCGGCTACCCCTTCATACTCATGATTATTCGGCACACTGATTTCCTCCATCAGAATAAATGTATTCGAAGCATTTGAAGGATTTCCAGTATTCCAAGGTCAACGAGATGATGCACAAAAAAGGCCATAAATACTGACTTCTTCAAACGAATGTAGTGAATCTCGTGCCACACAAGAGAAAAGAGAGAAGAGTCTCGTCTACTTACTAATAGGAGAAGAATATGACTACTGAATCTATAACATTTTGGAGAAGAGGGGACTATACAATTGTCCCCCGTTTCATTCGTAAGTAGCTAGTAGATCCATGGCAGTTCTGGCACTTCTGGTATCAAAATATATTCACCTCTATCATTCTATGGTGGCGTAGAAAAATCAGAGCGACGATTCTGAGCATAATAGAAGAATGAAATGGGAATCAACAAGAATCACCGTTTTTGATTCCGGAATGCTCCTAATCCGGAGATGCCTTTATATCGGATTCCACGAGACTATTCTGAATTGGTCGAGATATCCTTAGCAATCAATAGTACACCTTGCGAACAACGGCCCGCGACATTCTAGGTGTGAATAGGACCCAGATTCTTGGGTACAATGGCATATCAGTTGCTTCTGAGAAACTATCCAGACAGTTCGAAGGTTTTATCAGCTATTGGACTGGCTCATAAACCCGGTCAATACAGGCGGATTAGACGATGGACATCATAAAAGAAACCCTAGAGGATTTGTACACGCGAACTCTCAAAGTTAGGCTATTTGAGGAGAAGGTCTGGGACGTCTTTGGACGCAATCTCATACCTGGTACACTGCACCTCTATCTTGGCGAGGAGGCAGTGGCTGCAGGCGTGACTGCTGCCCTAGAAGAATCAGACTGGATTCAGAGTACACACCGTGGTCATGGTCACGTGGTGGCGAAAGGAGCAGATATGAAGCGAGCCATGGCTGAGCTGCTCGGTAAAAAGACTGGCTCGTGTAAAGGTAAAGGGGGGTCGATGCACATTACTCAATTTGATGTAGGAATACTTGGCGCCACTGGCGTTGTAGCATCTGGTCTTCCAATAGCTGTTGGTGCAGCCCTCTCCGCAAAGATGAGAGGAACCGATGAGGTAGTAGCATGTTTCTTCGGAGACGGAGCTTCAAACAACGGTACCTTTTGCGAGTCTCTCAATATGTCAGCAATCTGGAAGCTGCCTGTAATCTGGGTTGTTGAAAATAACTTCTACGCAATGGGAACAGCAATTAAGCAGATGTGCCCGAGTCAAAGCATAGCAAGAAGGGGAGAAGCCTACTGTATTCCCAGCGAAGTAGTTGATGGTAACAATGCATTGAAGGTGTACAAAGCTGCAGCAAAAGCTGTCGAAAGAGCACGAAACGGTGAAGGACCATCGCTAATCGAGTGCCGAACATACAGGAAGAAAGGGCACTCTCGCTTTGACCCTGCTGATTATCGGCCAGAAGAAGAGGAAGAAGAATGGCTGAGTAGAGATCCTGTTGAAATCATCACGGACCTTGCGATTGAAAAAAAGGCGTTGTCGAAGAAGAAAGCTGAGAATATCCGAAAGAGCCTGCAAGAGCAAGTGGATGAAGCAGCAGAATTCGCCATTGATTCTGAACATCCAGCACCAGAGGAAGCTTTGGAAGACGTATTTGCGGAGGTGGCCTAGTTGGTGGAAATGACCTATCGACAGGCCCTTCGTGAAGGTCTTAGAGAAGAGCTTCAGCGAGATGAGCGCGTCTTCATGATGGGCGAAGACATTGGCAAAAACTGGGGCGGTGCATTCAAGGTGACAAAAGGCTTTGCCGAGGAATTTGGTGAGGAAAGAATTAGAGATACGCCCATTTCAGAAAATACCATAGCAGGCGCTGGAGTCGGTGCAGCGATAACTGGCATGCGCCCAGTTGCTGAAATCATGTTTGGAGACCTCATCACGCTAGCAATGGATCAGATATGTAATCAAGCAGCTAAGATGAGATATATGTTTGGAGGGCAAACATCGGTCCCACTGGTCTTGCGAACGGTGTTTGGCGGTGGTAAGAACATAGCATCTCACCACTCACAGAGCCTACAAGCTTGGTTCATGCACACACCGGGACTCAAAGTTGCAGTACCAGCGTTCGCTTCCGATGTCAAGGGGTTAATCAAAACCGCAATCCGTGATTCCGACCCTGTTATGTTCTTCGAACACAAACTCGTTTACGACAAGAAGGAAGAAGTCCCAGACGAGGAATACCTCATTCCATTCGGTGAAGCGAAAATCCGACGTGAGGGAGAGGATGTAACGGTCTGGGCGACTTTCAGGATGATGCACCAAGCGATAGAGGTTGCTGATGAGCTTAGCAAGCAAGGAATCAGTGTAGAGGTAATCGACCCCAGGACACTTGTACCTCTTGATAAGAAAACTCTCATTGACTCGGTCGTAAAAACAGGACGCTTGGTTCTGGTTACCGAGGAAACCAAGACAGGCGCAACAACAGCAGAAATATCCGCACTAGTACAAGAAGAAGCCTTCGATTGGTTGGATGCCCCAATAAGACGTGTCAATGCACCAGATACACCAGTGCCATTTAGCCCAACGCTAGAAGACTACTTCATCCCAGACAAGAAGCAGATTTCGAATGCAATCAAGAGTATTGTGTGAAGCGAGGTGGTCTAATGGCAGAAATCATGATAATGCAGCGTATGAGTGTGGCAATGGAATATGGCGTGATTCTCAAATGGTTGAAAGAAGAAGGTGAGCACATCGAGAAGGGCGAGCCAGTTGTCGAAATCTTCGGCGAGAAAAACGAGTTCGAACTGGAATCTCCGTACGAGGGTGTACTCCTGAAACAGCTATGCGAAGTAGATGACGAGATTCCAATCAGCGAGCCTATAGCAATCATAGGCGAAGAGGGCGAAGAAATACCAGATATCAAGCCCCAGAAGCTCGGAGAGGTGGAGGAGCAGGCTGAACATCCCCCTGAAAAGACCAAGACAGCAGTCGATGTTGTAAGAGAAGCTGAAACAACCGAGCCAAGAGAGATTTCCACGTTGAGAGGGGGCAGAGTCAAAGCATCTCCACGGGCGAGAAAGAAAGCAGAGGATCTTGGTGTAAACATCAAGAAGGTACATGGTACTGGACCTAGTGGCCGAATCGTGGAGGAGGATGTTATAGAAGCCTCTAAGGTACAGGTAGATTCCAGAGAGGTCAAAGAGATAGAACCGATGAGTCCGTTGCGGCGAACCATCGCTCGGCGAATGACAGAAAGCTCGAAGCGTCCTCATATCACCATGATAACCGAGATTGATATGACTGAGGTCGTCAAGCTCAGGAAAGAAATCAACACAAGAACTGAGAAGACTCACGCCCTTAGAATTTCGTTCAATGATATCATTGTCAAGGCTGTGGCAGATACTCTGGAGAAATTCCCTAAGTTCAATGCAACACTTGAGGGTAACAATATCAAAATGTACGAGGACATCAATATAGGGATCGCCATGGCAACAGATGAGGGGCTGATAGTCCCAACCGTTTTCTCGGCCAATGAAAAATCAATTACCGAAATAGCGCAAGAAAGCCAAGAGTTGAAGGACAGAGCACAAGAAGGTGAGTTGACCTCTGAGAAACTTTCGGGCAGCACATTTACTGTAAGCAATCTAGGTCCATTTCAAGTGGACCTCTTCATTCCCCTAGTCAATCCCCCTGAAGCCGCTATTCTCGCTCTTGGACAAATCAAAGAGAAACCTGTGGCCATGGATGGCATGATTGGAATTCGACATATGATGATGGCATCCTGTGCTGTTGATCACCGTATTCTCGATGGTGCCCCCGCAGGAAAGTTTCTGCATTCTCTTAAGGAGTCCTTGGAAAACCCTTATTTCCTCAAAATTTGACAGGCGTCAGCTTTCAGCTATGCCTCAAAAGTACCCCGAAACCACCACGGGAATAGCTCCAATCAACCCCCTTATTCGAATATAGAATGTTGCTTGTTCGACATACAATGCAGTCTTCATATTGAAATTTCATCTTTCAGTGTGTGCATCCAGCGCGGTGTCGAAGTCGACGAATGTGGATAGAGCCTCTACAACTCAATAGTACCTTGGGAGCGGTGATGCTGGCAGGGGGAAGAGTGGGACACGAAGTCTTCAAGCAGGTTGAGTTTACTCAACTGTAAGAAACGGGGGATATGACCTTAAATCTCTGCACAAAGAATGATGCATGAACCGAACCTTCCTGGTCGGTTCCAACCTCGAAACAACATCTGCTCTGGCCGGTGACGAATATCCTCCCGTCACCGGCAACCTCTTGTTGATTTAGCAACCCCATTCTACTAGTCTGTTATGACAATAGCGATTAACATCAAATAGTATTATTTTTGAGGGGTCCAAAAGCAAGGATACCATTCAGCGGGTGTTGTGCTATGACTTGGCGAGTACTGAATGATGGAGAATTCGACATATACAAGAATTTGGCACTAGAGGAAAGCCTAGCCAGAATAAACGCAGGAACACGCAATAAAACAAATACAATCCGCTTTTGGAAATCAGACCCTTCAGTAGTTCTAGGAAGATTCCAGTGCGTTCATGAAGAAGTTGATATTGAATTTTGCAGGGAAAACAATATTGACATAGCAAGAAGGTTTACGGGCGGGGGAACAGTTTACCACGACAGAGGAAATCTAAATATTTCTTTCTGCCTTGACCAATCTGAGAGCTACGTCTCTAGAACCCTTAGGGAGCTCTACTGGAACTTCATAGGGACCGTAGCCAAGGGGTTACGGAGTATTGACATAAACGCCACTTACGATTCCACTAGAAGTTGTATTCGCGTAGGAGGCAAGAAAATCACCGGGACTGCAGGATGGCTCAAGCAGGGTGTTTCGTTTCTCCATGGGACGCTTCTTCTGACGGCCAATCTTGAAATGCTGCAGAATGCACTAACTCCTCCTGCAAACCAACCAGTCTATCTAAGAGATGGCAGATCCATAAGATGCAAGGAAAGCAAAAGAGACATCGTTACGACAATTGCGCAAGAAGTTGATTCACCGCCTTCCGAGCAGGAAATCAAAAAAGCTATCATCGCCACCATTGAGACATTCATAGGAATGGAACTTGTCGAAGACGAGTTTACAAACCAAGAAAGGGCCATGTCTGACTCGCTTTATAATACCCGATATGCCAAAACTACGTGGAATTTAGGTACACTTACCAAAGAACGACCCGAAAAGTAACGCAAGACATGAGATTTGGAGGAGAAATTGTATTTCCATAAACACTTTAACACAATACAATTCACCATGGAGCCTAGACACACTAGCTGAAAAAAGGAGTAAGAAAAATGACAGATGATGTTGGAGAAACATTGCGCTATTTCCAGAAACACTTCGGTGCACTGAATAGAGATATCCCAGAAACAAGAAATGCGTTTACAGATCTTCTCAAAATCGTCGATAAGGACGGTGCGTTGCCACGCAAGTTCAAAGAAATAATCTGTATTGTGGCCAGCATTCTAGAGCCGTGTGAGAGCTGCATGGTATACCACACTAAACAGGCTCTTTCGGCGGGAGCATCCAAGGAAGAGATAATGGAAGGGTGTTCTGTTGCGATAGTTATGGGTGGCGGCCCTGCAGTGGCTCACATCGCAACGGTGCAAGATGCACTGGATAAGTGGGCATAGAAACGACTAGTAGTTCTTTACACAGATGAATTTGGCCAAATCGTCAGCTTTGTTGAAGAATTGATGTTGCTCGTCTCCAGCAACGTGCAAAACATCACCGGGAGTTAGAAGAATCGAATCGCCCTCAACAACTGCAGTAGGGGTTCCCTCAAGGACATACACCCCATGGTCATGCTTGTGTCGGTCTAATGAAGTATGACCACCAGATTCCATTTGATATGTCCTCATCGCGAAATGACTCGAACCATTTTCAGCATTGAGTAATCGATTCTTCCAAACACCTACAACACCATGGTCAATCACTTGTTCATAATCCGATAAATCAGAGTCTTTTGTCAAATACACAACCGGTACATCCATCTATACTTTCTAAGAATGCTTGAAAAGAACCTTGATTGCCTGTTGGGCATCAATCCTCATTGTTGACAATGTGTTGTGCGGCATGTTAACTGTACTTATCCCGTGTTTTTTCATCGGTCATAACATACTTCAAACGCTCTTCCCATTCTGGAGCCTCCCATGTCTCAAGGGCACGATGAGTTTTGAGATAGCTCGGAGGGATGGGATGGGTCCCCAGAATTACCTCCAAGTCAGATTTTTCTTCAATGAAATCCTTCAAGTAATCGATCCAAGGACAGGGAGGGTAGCCAACCAAGAACCCAGTGGCCAAATGGATGACTTCTGCGCCGTTTTCTTTCATTTCGTCTACTGCATACTCTATGTTCCCTCCTGGACAGCCCCCACATGTTGCATAGCCTACAAGCTGTAGCTCCTCGTCATAGATACTAAAGGCACCCTCTCGTTCATGTAACGATCTAAAACACTTACCGCCTGCACAATCTCCATACCGTTGACAAATTATGATGGCAATTTTTTTCATGGCGTTCACTTCAATATAGCCTCTCTATGAAAAATGTTCAAAGAGAACTTTAATTGCCTTCTGCTCTTCCATCAGCTGAAATCCCATTTCCCATTCGTCGAGGGATAAGCGGTGAGTGATAAGCGGCGCAACATCAATTTTGTGTGAAGCCATCAATTTCAAGGTCGTAACCCATGATGAAGGGATGGTGCCCCATGTGCCTGTCATTGTTAGCTCCTTGATTACCATTTGATCGAGATCAATCTCTGCCGGGCGGCCTCGGACTCCAAGAAGAGCTACATGGCCAGCTACTTTCACAAATTGTAGTGCTTGACCACAAGCAGCGCATGAGCCAGACGCTTCGATTACTACGTCAGCACCAAGCCCATGCGATTCTTCGTTGACTATCTCGACCGGATCTTCTTCTTCTATGTCGATTGCACGGTCGGCACCAGTATTCTCTGCAATATCAAGCCGCCATCTGTCCGAAGACATACCCGTGACAATCGCTTTTCCTGCCCCCATCGCCTTGGCGACCTGCAAAGACAATAGGCCCATTGTGCCGGGACCCTGAATAACAACAACATCCCCAGGACAAATGGGAGTTTTCTCGATGAGAGCATGAACAACACATGCAGTAGGCTCAGCCAATGCCGCCTCTTCCAAAGGAACACTCTCCGGAACCTTGTGTATGATGTACTCTGGAACCGTAAGATACTGGGCAAAAGCTCCGTTTGCCCTCGAAACCCCTAGAATACGTCTATTGGGATCAGTACACCGATTGACGTGACCGGTCTTGCATTGAGGACACTGGCCGCAATATGCAGTAGCCGGAGAGACCACCTCATCTCCAACTTGGATTGTGGAAACATCTGAACCGACACTGACTACTGTTCCTGAGTATTCGTGCCCAAGCACCACCGGTGGGGTATGAAAGGCCTGATTGTGCTTTATGTGAACATCAGTACCACAGATGCCGGCTGCTCTTACTTCCACCAATGCCTCATCTTTACTCGGCTCGGGTTTTGGAATATCCCTCAATTCCAAATTGCCAGGTCCACTATCTGTTTTCATCAAGCTCTTCAAATGCGTAAACTCCCATTATTGAGTTGTCAAAAATTATATCTCCTCAAATGATGCTCGCACAGTACCACCACAATAGCTGCACTTGGCTTCTAGTGGGCCCACCCAGTCTATGGTCTCATGAGATAATGAAGCCCCGCAACTAGGACAGCGTTCTGGAAGCCGTACTGTTTGCATACTAGAGCCATCAGAACGAGTCGAGTCTCGGCGGCGTTTCTCTGGAATTACGAAAGCAGGAGGCTGAACGGTAACGCCTGAGATTCCTTGGCTCATTCCCCGACACATCTTCACAAGCACTGCTATGAAAATGATGATGAAGATTATGGGAAATAGAGCGAACATTCCAAAAAAGCCGAAAAAGAAATCAAAGGGATAGAATGGAAACTGCAATAGTAGTTCTCCTCTTCTTGGGATTTGTCTGAGCTAATTTCCAAAAAGCTCCTTATTACATTTGCCAGCCAGCACTGATTTTTGGAGCCATAAGGGAGGCCGCAATCTATAAAAGATTACTAACGATGTTTATGATTTGTCTACTCTCAGGAGGAACTAAGAAATTGCAGATTCCAGCATTTCTACTTCGCAAACTATACATTAAAGGCAGCCTAGAGAACGTCGATGATGGATTCGTCTTTAAAATCAAGAATTCATTATCCCCGGGCACAGCAACAGCTATGGATCCCATCAAGATTGATGATACAGAATATCCCCTAGAGGATACGGTCATCAAATCCGAAGAAGCTGAAGTCACGGGCTCAGAAGTGTCAGAGGACAACCCCATCCCAATCAAAGTTGGGGTTGAAATTGCCATTAAAGTGAAGGGTGAGCAGCTCGCCGAAGGAGAGCACAAAATCGATATTGGGCTTCAAACAAAAGAAGCCGGTAAATTGGCATTCGATGTCAAAGACGCTCTATAAAACATGCTGGGTGAAGAAGGCCAGAAAGGCCCTCTGCACCTACAGTCTTTGCCAGAATGTGATTTAGTTATTCTGCCAGCCAACATTTTCTGAATGAATTAGATGGATGGGGCGTTTCTAGCCCCTATCATGTGGTACTCATTTTCAATCTATATACTACGATAACCACAATTACAGCTGCAACCCCAATCACACCTGCAATGAGGAGAGGGTTGATACCTGAGGGAGGTGGAGTTGTGGTCGTTTCCGTCTCTTCGCCGCCTACTGTAGTGAACTCATAGTATTTGTGATTCCATACTCCATCTGAGCCTTTGGCAAACACATCCAAAGAATGAACTCCATTGGTCTCAGGTAATGTCCCCAGCTCAGTGCTGTTGTCACCACCATCCCAAGAATAATATACTTCTTCAGGTACCTCGCTGAAGTAAATCGCTGGCGATTCATCGGGCCTGCCACTTGTGGTGTTAGCGATTCTTCGCAAAGCAATCTCAATATGACCTTCATATGGTAGAGTGTAGTTTTCAGCCACGGCTCCATTCATTCTTATGGCTTCGAAGGCTGTCTCCGAATATGAGATGTTAACTCGCAGGTAGTGATTATACGCCCCGCCCCAAGGAGTGGAGTATACTGGTGCTCCAGCGCCTCCCGAGATAATATGTACAACACCATTCACTGTCAATCTATCGAAGAGGTGGTCATGGCCACATGCATACAGAGTAACATTCTGTTCTTCAAACAAGTCCTGCAAGCGATTTCGCTCTGTTATATTTACATCCATGGAGCTGCCTAAATGGCTGAGCGGGTACATCGGCTGATGACCTATCACATATTTTGCCATTTTATTCGTACTTTCGAGATCATCTACCAGCCAATCGTACTGGTCCCCGGTTATTCTACCTTCGAACCCAGGTATTTCGGTATCGATAAATGTGAAGTGAACGCCGGCATAATCGAAGGAGAAATAGGTAGAATCGCCACCGTACTGCTGAAAGACGTCGAGGAATCCATCTGCGTAGTGGTCCCCTGAAGTAGTATCATGATTTCCGATAGCGCCGTATATAGGTGTGTAATGGCCAACTTTGTCGGTGACGTTGAGGAATTTTCCCCAAGCAATCGCATTACTACTGGGGTTGGTATCCGAGAGCTTGTATACGTAGTCTCCACTCATTATCACAAGATGTGGCTCTTCATTGCGCACCATATCCATCATATCTTTAAACGTCTCAGGTTGCTCTGGGTCGAGTGACCCACTGGGTCTGTTGTCACCCATTATGATGAGCTTGAACGGTTCACCATCTTCGGGCTCAGTCTTGAAATGATATACCTCGCTGCTGGTACCATCGGAAACCGCCTCATAGTATACAGTCGTGTCCGCAGTTAGACCATCAATCCAGACTCTGTGCTCCTTAGCAAGAGTCGAATTTTCTACGCTTGAATCCAGGTTGTCCGAAGCATTTCCGTAATTGACTGTAGCAGTTGTTTGTGTGTCCGTCTTCCAGTAAATCATGGCTGCAGTCTTATTCACCATGTGGACGGTAGGGCCTCTAGGAAAGACTTCATCAGCATCTACAACTTGATTTTCAAGCTGATTATCAGTCGCGGCAGTGTCCCATCGTGCAAGTGGCACTCCGACGACTGAGATTACAAGCAATGAGAAAATAGCTAGGAAGGGCAATCTTCGGGACATTTCGTTCGCCAACGACATTATTTACAAAATACTACTTAAGAACTGATGTTTCCGAACCATAGGGTGCAACAGTCTTGCGGACACGATCATTAGCGAGCATCTTGCCCTCATTAGATGGGAAGGGGCATTTCCAGCCCCTATCATGTGGTACTCATTTTCAATCTATATACTACGATAACCACAATTACAGCTGCAACCCCAATCACACCTGCAATGAGGAGAGGGTTGATACCTGAGGGTGGCGGGGTTGTGGTCGTTTCCGTCTCTTCGCCGCCTACTGTAGTGAACTCATAGTATTTGTGATTCCATACTCCATCTGAGCCTTTGGCATAGACATCAAGGCTATGAAGTCCGTTGGTGTCAGGAAAAGTCCCTAGCTCTGTACTGTTGTCACCACCATCCCAAGAGAAATACTTCTCATCCGGAACTTCACTGAAAAGAATCAACGGTGCCTGATCTGGCCGGCCGGCTGATATGTTAGCGATTCTTCGTAAAGCAATCTCAATATGACCTTCGTATGGGAGCGTATAGTTCTCGGCGATTTCTCCATCCATGTTGATGGTCTCCATCTCAATCCGCTGGGACGAGACGTTCCATCGCGTATAATGATTGAAATCACCGCCCCAGGGAGTACTATAGAGTTTTGGACCAGCACCTGCCGAAGTGACATGCAGAACTCCGTTTACAGTCAACCTCTGGAAAACATGATCATGTCCAGCGAGAAACGCGGTAACATTCTCTTCTTCAAACAGATTCTGCAGGCGGTCGCGCTCTGTCCGATTTCTGTCCAAGGAGCTCCCCCTAGCGCTGACCGGATACATCGGTTGATGAGCCATGACATATTTGATTTCCTTATCCGTGCTTTCCAAATCATTTACCAACCAATCGTACTGGTCTCCACTTATTCTACCTTGGAAAGCAGGCATTTCACTATCGAGAAACGTGAAATGAACACCCGCATAGTCGAATGAGAAATAGGTGGAATCGCCACCGTATTGCTGCAAGGTGTCGAGGAACCCATCTGCGTAGTGTTCCCCTGAAATGGTATCATGATTTCCGATTACCCCGTAGATTGGAGCGTAGTGACCCGCTTTATCGCTGACATTCAGATACTTATTCCAGCAAAGTTCATTATAGCTCTCGTCGGTATCTGACAATTGATCCACGTAGTCACCCAAGATTATGATAAGATGGGGCTCTTCATCGCGCACCATCGGTATGATATCCTTGAATATTTGGGATTGGCCTGGAGCAGTTTCTGATGTGGGCTGAGCGTCTCCCAGCGCTATAAGCTTGAATGGTTCACCATCTTCCGGTTCAGTTTTAAAGTGATACACCTGGCTATCTATGCCATCAGAAATTGCCTGATAATATACAGTCGTGCCAGCATTTAGGCTGTCAATCCAAACTCTATGCTCTTTGGCAAGAGTCGAATTTTCTACGCTTGAATCCAGGTTGTCCGAAGCATTTCCAAATCGCACAGTAGCATTTGTCTTCGTGTTCGTTTTCCAATAAATCATAGCTGCAGTTTTATTCACCATGTGAACAGTGGGGCCCCGCGGAAAAACTGCATCTGCCTCGATGGCCTTAGGTTCAAGTTGATTATCAACTGTGGCAGTATTCCATCCTGTAAGAGGTATTGCTACAGCTGAGATCACAAGTAATGAGAAAATGGCTACGAATGAAAGCTTTCGGGACATTTCATCCACAAGAACAGATAATGGCAGCATACTACTTAAAGGCTAACTTGATGGAAATCCGGCGGCAGAACAGTTTTGTGCCTTCATGATAGCCAAGAGTTGAAGGTATTTACATGTATATCAAGCTAAGGAACGATGGTGCAGTAGGACTCGGCAGAGCAACAAAGGGTGAAGCCGAGATAACGATTGGTTACGGGGAAGCCCACATGGTTGCAGCAGCTCTCGAAAAGGTGGCCCAAACTCCAAAGGAGTTTCATCAGACCTACAAGAAAACCACCAATGTCGGGGGAGGTAATGTAATCGAGTTTGATCGTGAAGAGAACGGCGCTATATTGATTTCTGGTGATGGATACAGATACAGCTGTTCTGAAGACGAAATTCTTCAGCTTGTTAAATCACTCAGAAACCTACCTTCACTTGAGACCCATAAAGAATCTAGATTCGTTAGCAAAAATGCCGATTCTCTACAATCTGTTATCGTAGAGAACAAGGGAAACTCGGTGAGACTCACACTGCCTAAAGCCGCTGTGTTAAGAACTTCGTTGCTAAGCAGCATGGACGGCGATTATTACACCGAGGTAATCAACATTGGAAATCAGAAAATCACACTGAAACGAACTAGCAGCCTGAAGTGGGAACTCCTAGCAAAGGATTCTGTGAAATTTACAGCTTATGAGATAGAGGAGCTCGTCGAAGGATTAGAAGCTGCAATCATGAATATACTCATGAAAACCGCTAATTCCATGGGAGTAGATGAGGTTTCAGATATACGTGTGAAAAGCAGAGTGCAACGCATCGAAGAAGACACCAAGGCGGTACTTGAAAACTATGAGCATGGCAAAAAGGCACGGAAACGGATTACAAAAATGGCCGAAAAGGTTCTGGGGGCGGGTGAGGATGCAGCATCTCGTACCGATCATTTCATAGAAGTTGCGAACTATATCTATCGTGAGATTGATCCTCAGTATTTCGAACCCCTTTTCGGTGTGCTCGCCTCCACTTTCTTGCCGGTCATCAAGTAGGTGTTATCAGCCAGGAGGGGCAATACCACATAGGGAGGACCCCTCTCCGGCCCTCATCAGCTGAATTCATCAGTACGTGTAGACCAAGGATATCGGTCGAGAACTCGATTTACCAAGCCTTCGACCTTACGCTCTTCACTTGTTCCTTCATATACGAGAATAATCACCTGTCCACCACGGGTTCGCTTGAATTTCTGATACATGGTTTTGCTGGTATTGATGATATCAGCCACAATCATCGCGTCAGCTTCAGGTAAATCCAAATCACGTTCTCCAACAGGCGACATGACAAGTGCATCAACCGCCTCTTTCTTGAACGAATTAAGAACCGAAACCTTGTCCCGCGTTTTTCCTGTGATTTTGCGAACGGTCATTCCTGCTTTGGAGAGAAGGTCCTGAACCTGAGAAACCATCCTCAGATAGGAGGATAGCACTACAACTTTGTCGTACTGTTTCGCTAATTCTACAATCTTTGCTGCTTTTGGAGAAATATGGGGAAGAACTTTGCGGATTTCACTCACGTTGAAGTAATGTTTGAGATACTCATTGTGAAACATCCTGATGAACTGTTTTGGTGGCATAGCATATACGTACTTCCGAAGAAGTAACAGGCCTGAATACCTCCCTTTCAGATCGTCTGAAATCGGTAGTCGCTCCAGCATGAGATGAATTCTGCGCGAATCTCCTTGCACAAGGTGAAGATTATCACTCTCTTGGAGCTGGTTGATAATCTCGATCCGGGTATTTCTTATGAGCTCATCGATGACGATAGAGATTGACTGAATTCTCTTGTTATAGACCGGCACAACTGAAATTACGGTTTCCTCAATATAGTCATCCATATCGGTACCATACAAGTCTTCCATTGTCAGTAGGTTTGCGTCAGGTATATGCTTCAACAGGGTCTTGAGTTCCTTTCGAATTTCCAGTTGCTCTTCTGTAAAAACAGCATGTTCATCCCTCAATGTCCCGCTCATGCCGATTATCCGCTTTTCTCTCAAGAAGGTAAGAAGCGTTGGCCAAGGAAAGACCAAAGCAGTCCTTCCACGAGTCCTTCTGACCAATGTATCAACTTCGTTGATAATTGCAACATCGATGTCATCCAAAAGGGTGGGATGTTTTTTGGAAACATTGGCAAGGACTTGCGGTGTGGAAACAATTACGCGTTTCTCCCGTAGAATGTATTCCCGCATTCCAGATCGGACACGAGAAGATAGCTCTCCAAGATTCTCTGAAAGCCCACCATATTCGGATTCCATGTAGTCTACTGTCTCAGCCAAAGAGGATGTGGAATGTACCACAATGATGAAGCGTTTCTCGGGAAATGTCTCTACAACGAGTTGATGCGTCAAGAACCGTTTCCCCAAGCCGCAGTCCAGCTCCACGAGTACATTCTCATTCCCAAGCTCTTCAATTCGGTCTAAGATGTACTCTTGATAGCCCCGTGGAGTGTACTTGGCCTTTGTTGTTGACATCTTTACGTCAAGTACCTACCTCGGTTGTGGGTATAAAAGCTCCCTTGAGGCAAGGTGTCGATATGATAAATTGACCAAAATGCACTCTCGAAGTGTTCAGTCCCAAAAAATCTGCAAACTTCTCTTCATTGACTAGTTAATTAGACAATCTAAGGAGGTTTCTACTTAGCCGATCATTGCAGTGTTATGAGAAAGCCATATTGAAGGCTTTGCTATGCGAAAACTGTCTTCTAGAAGATGTTCTTAGTCTCTTTTCGAAGAAGTCACCAGCCCGAAAAATTTAAATATAATAACCCTTTAAAGAAAAGGTGATTAAAATTAATACTAGAAAGAGGGGTGATGCTTGTTCTATTAGTTGTGACCCTCATATCGTCATCAGCGCTGATACCGGTTAGGGCTACAACACGTACAACCGATACATATGATAATACAGATGAAAACTTGGGCGACTGGAATCCAGTTGATTATGAAGCTATGGAATTCAAAGACAGTAGTGGCTATGAAGGTTGAAATTGAAAGCACTCTAAGAGATGACCCATGCCGATTTAGATTGGGTTTCCCCATATTCTCAAAAGGTTTCAATCAAAGAAATTCGCGATAAGGCTATCTCAAGTTGATTAGGAGTTAAGATGGAAAAATGGAGATAAAAGATGCCCTCGCATTGTTACTGCTATTCTCAGTGTCGTTTCTGAATGCCCCAATTGCTCAGGCACAAGAAATGAATGATGTAGTTTGGGAAGTCAATGACCTACATCTTTCAAAGAATGAAACCTATACTGATTCGGTTAGCCTTGAACCTTATGCCCCTCATAGAATAGAATATCATGTGAGAGAAGTCAATACTACAGTGGAGGAACCACTACTGGTAATTGAGCTGAACTCAGATAAAGGTTCTACGACGATGAGGGTTTTCCATGATTCGCTGCAGAGGAACTCATCATACACACCTCGCACATCAAACTATCAATTGCAGATTAGTAATAGAGGATACGTTGATACGATTCTCAATCTCACAATTAATCAAACCGGTGAACCTGTACCGCCGACAACTATTGATATTGAACATAACATCGTTCCTCCCCTCGTTCTTGCTACTCTAATCCCAATGGTAGCAGGCCTTTCGGGGATTCTATTCTACAGAAGCATACTTCTTGCAGATTCGCAAGAGCGCGAACAAGGACAGAAACTATGGCCCGATCCAAGAATTCTTGCATGTGCCATAACCCTCTTTGTGTTCATAAGCCCCCATGAATTCTGGATCCTTCCAGACTTATTCGAACCCAATCAGTTTTACATTCTCGCTCCAATCTGGCTTTATCAACCGAATACGATACCACCCGTTATGTTTGGCTTTTTCGGAGATGTAATGGGACAAATTGTGACCCTTCTTGGGCTTCTGTTCGCCTACACGATATGTGGCTACTATAAAGGCAAACGGACTAGGGAGGAAGTATTGTTAATCGGTATTCTGAGACCGGTGTCGCACTACGTGGTTGATATACTCTATCAGGCGCTTTTTTGGAGTTCACCTTTCACTCTCAGATCGAGCCCCCTGCCAATTGTCTTTATTATCGGAGCCGCTGCTGTGTTCCTGCTGCCAAAGCCTAGTGAATCAGAAATATGGGATCCTTCAATGGATGAGAAGCCATCCTCCTGATATCTCTTTTGAATGGACCTACATCTTCGTGAAGTAGAATCCGGTCTATAGATGTTCTCCAGGTCTAGGTGATTCTTCCTCATCGTTTTTTGATTCCATGTTCGATTTTCGGAGGGATTCATCCTTTGGGATAGCCTTACCTCGCACCCAAATCGTATCATCCGGAACTACTGTATCTTTAGGAACCACTGAGGCGGCACCTACAGTGACATTGTCACCAATCTCCGCTCCAGCCAAGACAACAGCATTTGCACCTACGGTAACATTGTCACCCAGCTTTACTGTTTTCAAATAAAGAGAGTCTCCTTCGTAGACATGGCCACTAAGTATGGCATCATATCCGAAGAAGCAATTCTCTCCAATAACAGTCCTTTCAGGATTGAATAGTCTGCCATTTCCGACTACTGTTCCCTTTCCGATTTCAGCACCAAACCACACATGACGGAATCTAGTATCCGTGAATATCGTGAAGAAACCAGCGAAATATGGTAGCAAGATATAGTATACCTCGTAGAATTCGTAGAGCAACCACTTTTCACTTTCTGAATTGTAATAGCCATCTTCTAGATATGGTATCCCTTTCCGAAAGAGCAGGAAGAGGGCCAGCAGAATGCCAAGGAATATGCAATATGATGTTAGTCCTATTGGAACGAGAAGAACGATGAACCAAAACCGCTCATAGATTAGTGAAGGGAACATACCAGCAAAAGTCTGCGTAAACCATGGATGGATGCTTGAAATCGGCCAGAATAGGTTGTTCATGAAGGCATCTATATTATGATACGCCCAAGCGAATACCATAATTGCCGGAACTGAGGCCAATGTGAGGCTAATCAGAATGGATAACACAAGATAGGTACCGTAAAGTATGGTCCTTATTTTCACTCTCTGGGCTCTCCGCATTTAGGGCTACCATTAGGGAAGAAGTACTTGAATTTGAAGATATTCCTATGAGGGAAACAGATATAGAGGCTTCATCATCGTGTCGCCCAAATCAGACAGGCAACATGCGGAGACATTTGATAAATGACATTCGACGTGATAATAGCAGGAACTGGCCCCGCAGGATTGATGACAGCTGATAGGATTTCTGAGAAAGGATTTGACACACTTGTACTGGAAAAGAGAGAGCGTGTCACTGACTCCCTTATGGGCGAACTCGTTACGGACAAGGCATTGAGGCTACTCAAGGTAAGCCCAGATTCTGAATATATTGGAAACAAGTACGAGAAAATCATCGGAGAGAGCTTGGATACTGGCTCAAATATAGTGGTGGGAGAAGGTTTACTGGGCAACTCATACCTGCTCGATGAGGACAAATGCCAGCAACTGATGAAAGAGCGTGCTGAGTCAAACGGTGTTGAATTCAGATTCTCCAGCAGAGTGAATTCCGTCATCAAGAAAAATGGAAAGGTGAATGGAGTCAGATATAACGAGAATGAGAAAGAACAAGCAAACCTAGTTGTAGGGGCAGACGGATCATTCAGCAAAGTCTCGGATACTGCCGGCTTCAAGAGACCAAAATGGTTGCTGAGTTATGGCTATCGGTGGAAACTCGAAAACTGTAAGGATATTGATCCTACCACCGCATACTTCTATGTCGGTCGTGATGTGGGTCTGGGTTATCTCTGGTTCTATCCTAGAAGCGAAACAGAAGTAAATCTTGGGATTGGCCGTGTTCCCTCTTCCAAAGAACAATGGGAACGACTGCCCCCGATGACTGATGTTTTGAGGAAATACAAGAACAAGTTCCCTGAAACGAAGAATGCTACTATTGCGTCCGTAAATGGTGGTGTGGTGCCATGTGCCGGGATAATCCCAAGATTCACCGATGCAGGAGTAGCTCTTTGTGGAAATGCCGCTGGCCAAGTATCATCAATCGTAGGCGGAGGAGTTACGACATGTTTCCACGCCGGAACTCTATTGGCAAAGCATGCTTCACGGGCTGTCTCTGAAAATGATTTCTCTAAAAGCAGCATCCGGCAGTACGAAAAGGAGTATCGGAACTCGAAGATAGCCTGGAATATACAAAATACAGGCGATGGTATGTGGGCGGTATCACGATATGCAATGCTCAATGATCCTCTTGAAGCAGCAGAAATAGTGCTTAATTCCCTCGATGCGAGAACGCTCAATTCTATAATCCAAGGTCATGTTTCGGTCGGGGAAATCATGACGCTGCTTACCGAATTCCTGCCCATGATCATGAGAATTGGCAAGGGTTACCTGAAGAGTGTGGCTCTTGTTGGGCCATAGTGGCTGCCAGAGAAATAGAGACAAGAGGAGAAGAGGAATCACCTCAGAAAGTAGAAGGTCTCCCCTCCTACTCCTGCCTCGTCTGGCGAAGAACGCCTATCTTAGCCCTAGAATTCGTAACTCACGAATCCAAGCGAAACAACAAACGGCATATATTTAATATTGTTCTATTCAACATTAATTGAGTAAGTATCTCTTGAAAACCTTATGATACTTTATTTAATCAAATATTAATAGAAAAGTTGGGGTAAATATGCCGATTAGTGAAGAAGCTGCAGAAGTGCTAGATTTGCTGGGGTTCAGTACTGGAATTGACTATGATTCACGCTCCTTGAGTCTTCTGCAAACAATGCTAAAGAAATGTGATGAAAAACGTAAGCCAATATCTTTCACGGAGGCATACGAGGCCCTCCTCAAGGAAGAACCGGGCGCACGACCTTCAAAAGCGTGGATTCACAAGGTGCTGAAGTCACTTGTTGATGATGGTCTTGTAACAGTTTTTGGAAAACGTGCGCATAGGAAAACTTACCTAGCAGATGCCAAATCAGTGATGAATGGCTTAGATGTCCTGAGAAAGAAAGCAATTGAGAGAGTAAAGAACACAATAGCCAAAAAAAAGCAAGAGCTGGAAACAATCAAGAATCTGGATTCTGCTACCCTTGCTCAGGAAATTACTGAAAGGATAACCGGAAAAAGGCAGGCCCTTAAGGCCAGGTTCATCAAGGGGGTACATGAATTCCATCGTATTGTCGATACCACACTATACAACAACCTCAAACAGGGAGATGTTCTCAGAATCTGTATACTGACACTTAACCCATTCATGCATAGACTCGAATCAAGAGTCAAGAAGATATTGAAAATGGCTCAAAAGGATATCAAACTCCGATATGGAGTTCCAACCGCCATAATAAAGAAGAGTAATATCCAGAACAACCAGCAACTACGCAAGTTTGTTGAAAGAAGTCTAGCTGAGCTAGTTCAGCTTCAAAAAAATGGTTGTGATGCAGATGCGCGTTTCTTCAATGTCAGCAAAAAGCATTACCAATTTGTTGCGGTGAATAATGAGAGCATGGCGTTGATGATTACGGAACAGCCAATTACGGGAGCATGGATAAGCCGCCGTTTCAATGCCGATCTAATTGACTCTGCAATTGAGTCTTTCGACAAAATCTGGAGCGAGTCAAAATCTGTTCTTAATCTTGAAACTTCTGATATTGAAGCGTTTGGAGTAGACACAGATGTGGAGATAACGAAAATCTTCCTGGAGGGAAAGGGATAATAATGACCGCAGCAAGGAAGGATGAATTATCAGTACTCCGGTTTCTTGATGTGGATTCACATGAGAAGAAGATGGACGTATTACGAGCACTCCTTCAAGCAGGTGAGAATGAATCCAGGGTTGGTTTCTCCGAAATTCTCAAGCGTCTTCAGAGCGATGATACAGAGAAACCCAACAAATCATTGATCTATCGCTTGCTGAGTTCCTTGGAGGCTGATGGCTTCATTGAGGTAGACAGGAGCGGCTATAGACATAGATACTCCTCAGACTTGGAGCGAATAGAGAAAACTCTGCAAAAGAAAAGAGAGCGCACCCTAGACGAACTATCCGAAAGGGAAGTCAAACTGGAAAGGCAACTAGAACGGCTCAGAAATATGGATATAGGTCTTCTGGTCGACAGGCTCATCAAGGCAATAACTGATGCAAAATGGACAGATAGATCACGTTTCGGTATGGGCCTCAGAAGTCTACAACTTATGGCGGACCGAGAAGCCTACGCCCAAGCGGTCAAAGGAGACACTATTCGAATTACTGTTGATGATGTGGATCTCCTGTCTGATAAATGGAACAAAAGACTAGAGGGGCTCGGAAATCTCGCATCAAGAGGGGTCAGAGTGAGAGCCTTGTTCACTGAGGCATGTAAGCAAGTGAAGGACAAATGGAGAGATACAAAAGAGGAGTATATCTCATTCAAAAGTGAAGGGCTGGATGTTGATTTTCGCATTCGAACGGGAGATCTAACATACCAGATAGTTGCGAGGAACACAGATGTTCTCGTGTTGACAGTAGCAGAAGAGCCATTGGCATCGATATGTGTACCTCGAAATGAGAATCCATCACTATTGGACGATGTTATGGACAGCTTTGATGCAGAGTTCTTGTCATCGGTTAACCTGCTTGAGTGTGTTGCCTAATGAGTAGTCGAAAACATCTTTCCGAGCTCGCACTCTTTAATCTAGATATGGAATCACGGAAGATGAAGGTTCTTAAAGCTGTTCTGAAGTCAGTAGAAGGCGAATCCGCCACATCTGATTTTGACACAATCTTTGAGATAGTCAACGATGGGCGTGATGATAACCTGTCGAAGGCTTGGATTTACAAGTGTCTGGGAGAACTTGAAGAAGACAAGTTTGTAGTTGTGGACCGCATTAGTACCCCGAACAAGTATATGGCTACAAAGGAGACCATAGCCAAAGCCCTTGAAACCATCAAATCAAGACGAATTGCTAAGCTGCAGAAGGATTTAGATGATAACAGAAGAGCCCGAAGGGCTGTTCTAAACGCAAGCAGCTCTAACCTTGCCAGAGAACTCGCAGGCAAATCTGAGCAGCCTTCCAGACAGTATTCTCAGTTAATCCAAGGAAATGAGAATATCAGAAATGCATTGGTCAGGCAAATCTGCAACGCTGCAGGAGAAGATAGCATCATCAGAATTTCAAACTCCTCGAATTCTCTTGGCGGTGATCTTGATGAGAGAGGACCGGTTGAGGTTAGAATGCTTGAACAAGCAGTACAGGGAGTTGAGTTTCGGGTGCTTCTCTTCAGGGAGCAGCAGGAAACAAATGAACCGAAATCAATATCGTCATTCATGCATGATGCGTTACCGCTCTTAGGCAAGGCAGTATCCTCAGGATGTTTGAAATTTCGGGTTATTGAAGAGAAAAGCGATACATATCGGGCCGTTATTAGAGACGACGAACTGATGATATTATATTTCACTGATACGTACAAAGCGAATACAGCCTTCCTAGTAACCAAGCAGGATAATGAATTGTTGATTCGAGATACTGCCAACACATTTGATCAGTACTGGGAGCAAGCTGCAGATATGACTGCTATGATGAAATCCGCTATTTCACAAGCTAAGTAACAGACGCAAAGCTAGACCATCCATTCAGGGTTATTTTCTAGCGTAGTGAATATGTCAACACATACGGTATCAAAGTCATCATACATACCGTATTCTCCGCCAGCAGCAAACGGATGACCACCACCATCGAAAAGGCTAGCAGCAACATCACAGAGTACTTTTTCACTTCCCCTTCTGAACCCGAGCATTCCACCGTTACTTACTGTAATCAAGAGATCGGCTACATCCATCTGTTGACCAGCAACAGCCAGATTCTCCTTTTTCGCAGCGAAGGTTCCCATATCTGTAGTCGTTACACCATTTGGAATTTTGAGTATCCTCACAAGGCGATCGTGTATTATGTCATCGCACTTTTGGGCCAGTGCCTTTTTCATCTTCTTTCGTTTTTCTTTTCGATAATGCTTCACTTTTCTGTTGAGAAGCCGTTCCTTGAACCGTTTCCTATTTTCATCCCAGAGACCAGAAATCCCTTCTTTTGCCAATTCGGAAAGCAAAGGCAACAGGGCCTCTGTGATATCTTCTCTTCGAGAAAGAGCTTCAAATCTCAATACAGAAAGCGCATCGGTTAATGCATTTGCCGCATCTATCTCCCTCAAATTGAAATCCGTATCATGAGCGATTTCTGCCAGTTCAGCAGATATCTCATCCTTAGGCATAAGTACCTTGTAGGCAATCTCAGCTGCACAAAAATCTGTATTCACTTTCAAGACTGGAGAATTGCCCAAGCTTAAAACAGCAGCTGCGGCTTTCTTGGACCATTGATGATGATCAAGCCAGACAACTCGGCACCCCTGAGACACCGCTCGTTTGAGAGCAGACATGATTGAATCAAGCTCATTCTCATCCATGGCCAAGTCGGTTATAACTAAAAGTGTGTTCCGTCTTGCAGCAACTGCTGAGAAAGTATCAGAAAATCCACCGTAGTCGGTCAGAATAACATCGAAATCAAGCTCTCGTGATTTCGCATAGCGCCATACAATAGCAGCTGAATTCAGGCCATCAACGTCTTTATCGTGGCTTATGCTCAATAGTGAATCTAGCCTACGTTTCTTCCGAGTCGGTTCTTCTGGCATAAACAAAACCACCATGAATGCATCTTCGGCTTATAGTTCAATGGGTTCTCCGTATCACCCTGATATTATTTCCGATTTTGAATCATTTTGAAGTGATTTCGAAACGGTTTTCTTGTCAGTCAAGTCATAATACAACTAGATGAATACCAATGGCTGAAGGTGACCAAGTCTTGATGAGTGGGAATGAGGCGATTGCCAGAGGCGCACTCGAAGCTGGAGTCAGGTTTTGTGCATCGTATCCAGGAACACCATCGACTGAAATCACAGAGCACATTATGCAAGAAGCCGAAGCAAGAGATATTCATGCTGAATGGTCAACGAATGAAAAAGTTGCTCTAGAAGCCAGTGCTGCGGCGAGCTGGGCAGGATTGCCAGCTCTTTGTGCAATGAAATCCCTAGGATTGAATGTTGCCGCTGATTTTCTTCTGAACGTCAATCTCTCAGGAACTGGAGATGGGGGATTGGTCGTTGTGGTTTGTGATGATCCAAAAGGACATAGTTCGAGCAATGAACAGGATTCCCGTTTCTATGCAGAAGCAGCCTGCTTACCGTTACTTGAGCCCAGCTCATGTCAACAAGCCAAAAAGATGATTCCTTATGCATTCAATCTTTCGAAAACCTATGAAACGCCAGTTCTAGTGAGAAGCACAACCCGACTAAGTCACACCCTGTCACTAGTGGACACAGGCACACTTCCAGACATCACATCCAAGCCCGCCCATGATATTCCGCCCAATCTTTACAATGTTCCAAGACCCGACCTCAAACACAAAGACCTACTGGAGAAGCTTGAGAAAATCAGAGAGGAGTTCGAGGTCTCACAGTTCAACGAATTAGATACCGCTGCGAAGGGATTGAGGATTATCTCATCTGGAATAACCAAATGGTATTCAGAAGAAGCGGTAAGAAAACTTGAACTGAGAGACGCAGAGGTATTGACTCTGGGAACATCTTTCCCCATTCCAAGGAAGGCAATCCTAAGGGCATTGGATTCTGTTGATAACATTCTTTTCACCGAAGAGGGGCAACCATTTATTGAAAAGAATGTTGGAGTGTTATTTACGAGATTCGAGGAGGGTAAGTCTCTAGAGATTCACGGAAAAATAGATGGAGTTATCCCACGCTATGGGGAGCTCAATGTAGACAAAGTAACCCAAGCATTAGCTCAAGTTACAGGTTCAGATTTCCAGCCTGTCTCACCCAAGTTCGAGAAGACAGCAGAACAGTCTCAAGATCTACTATTAGATAGGCCACCAACATTCTGTCCGGGTTGTAGTCATCGAGCAGTATATTGGGCAATCAAAAAAGCGAAACAAAGATTCAGCAATCCGGTGGTGGTTACTGGGGATATTGGATGCTATTCGATGGGCATATTCTATGACTCAGCAATGGATACGATGCAAGCCATGGGTTCCAGCATCGGTACAGCGTCAGGATTAGGGCAATTGGGTAGATTCGGATTTGAGCAGAAAGTGATTGCAGTTGCTGGCGACTCCACGTTCTTCCACGCTTGCTTGCCAGGCCTTGTTAGCGCTAGGAACAAGAATGCAGACCTTACTTTCATTATCATCGACAATGACACCACCGCCATGACCGGATTTCAACCAAGTCCAAGCTCCCATGTTAAGGGGACAGAAACATTTGCTGTTGATATAGAGAATTTGGCTCGATCTATGCTCCCCGATTATTTCAATATTGGCGACGCTTCAGATATACATGCAATGACGGATTTGATTCATGAAAGCCTTACACGCGATGGACTCAAAATCATCGTCCTGAAGGGAACCTGTAGACTCGCTGAGAAGAAGGATACAACAGCGGACAAATCGAGGGTCTGCGTTGATGAAGATGCTTGTGTTGGCGAAAAATGTAAGATCTGCAAGACTCAATTTGGTTGTTTAGCTATTGGCTGGAACGAAGAAAGGAACCATGCGGAAATTATAGAAAATCTATGCGTAAGATGTGGCGATTGTGTCGATGTATGTCCACATGATGCAATACAAAGGGAGTGATGTAAGATGAAGGGAAGTCATAGCATTCTCATAGCAGGGGTAGGTGGTCAAGGAAATATTGTATGCGGCAAAGCGCTTGCCCGGGCAGCAATACGAGATGGTTACAAACCGGTAGTAGGTCAGGTATTTGGTGCCTCAAGGCGAGGAGGGACGGTACAGACACATATCCGCTTAAGCAACAGCTGTTTGGGACCGCTCATTCCCCGTGGTGATGCCGATATTATTATTGGCCTTGAGCCAATGGAAACCCTTCGTGCAGCGACAGAGTATGCAGGCCCTAGCACTATCGCACTCATGAGCACCACCTCAGTACAAACAGCAGATACCCTCGCTGAAAGAAGTTCGTATCCCTCAATCCACAAGTTACGTAGTTCTGTGTCTGCTCTAACAAAGAAGTTCTGTGTGGTAGACCCTGTAGAAACACTCAAAAAATTGGGAACATATCGCGTACTCAACTCGTATATGATGGGGGCATTGTGCGGCATTGAGTACACAGAACTCACCCAAGAAAGCGTTAAAGCAGGGCTCATCGATACGGTTGGCTCTGGGATTTCAAATCTCAAAGCATTCAAAGGGGGATTGAAAGCAGGGGCCAATGCATTGAGAAAACAAGTTTAAATCTGGTTATCTTCCTGCTTCTGTTTTGCTGTTTCCTGCGCATCTTCATACATCATGTTGGCTAGGATTGTAAACATGTCAGCTACACCGTCGCCAGTCTTAGCGCTGGTCTCCATGTACAGAAATCCATTGCTCTCGGCCCATTCCTTCGCTTCGTATGGATCAACCGCTCTATCAGGAAGATCAATCTTGTTTCCCACAACAAGTGCAGGTACCTGACGGCCAATTGATTCGTACGCTTCCTCCACCCATTGTGGAAGCTGAGCGAAAGATCTTCGTCTAGTTACGTCATACACTAGGATAATTCCTGCTGCCCCACTGTAGTACATCTTGCGCACAGCTTGAAAACGAGCCTGCCCCGCAACGTCCCACACCTGCAGCTTTAAACCAATAGCGTGATCCTTCTCTTCCGGATAGATATGAGTTAGTTTCACAGCGAATTGACTACCGATTGTGGTCTTGTAATCCTTCTCGAAGCTGCCAGTTGTATAGCGAGTTACGAGCGCGGTCTTACCAACTGCACCAGGTCCAACAATCATGCTTTTCATAAGGTATTCATAGGCGTTCTCGGATTTACCAGGCGGTAACGGCTTAGGTTCTCGATTTCGTATCTCAGTTACTAGTTCGCTCTCGATTTCTTCAGGTTCTTCAGGAGCTACCTCTTCTTCAGGCTCAGTTACCGTTTCTGTCATCGCCTTCAAATCGCCACCAGTCGGACCCACAGGTTCTGTCTCGCCGAAGATGGAATCCAGCATCTTTGATGCTTCTTCCAGCTGCTGCTTTTCACTTTCAGTGTAGGTATCCTCGGTTTCTACTTCGCTTTCCTTTGCCACCCTGCCAAATCCGGTACTTCGATCACTTGCAGAAGAAGATAGTTCCACATTTTCTTCCTGTGATTCAGAAGAGGTATCCAGACTCACCTCAGGTGCAGCTACAGGGGAAGCCTTTGCCTCATTTTCCTCAACCGATATCGCTGTCTCGGGAGTTGTTACCTGCTTGACATTCCCAGACTTGTCAGTCCACATGAGAACAATAGGGCGTACAACAACTGTGCCTTCTTCAACCGGCGTGAGATGAACTTGAACAGATTTGCAATCATTAGGACCGATATCAAAAGCAAGCTCATTGGGTTCAACTACCATGTTGTCCTTCGGAAACCAGTAAATCTTACCCTTTATGCCTGAAATTTCTTTATCCGTAGCATTAGTGACAGTAATGGTCCCTTTCAACTCTTCACCGGCAGCAGCTTCACGACTAACTTCAAACCGAGGTATTATTTCATAGAGTCCTTCCAGAATCTTGAGAGGGGCATCTGAAACACCTACCAGAACTTCCTTTCGTTCATCGCCCCCTGCATCACCTACGCTTATGGAGAGAATCTTATTTCCAATATCCGTAGTAGCAAGTTTCTTCAGCTCAGCCATATAAACACTATAGAAGACAATTTCTTGCTTAGAATTTGCAATAATGACTTCATCCATGTGGTCAGCATTGATTTCTGCCATTCTAATTGACAGCGCATCGACATGCTTGAGCTTAGAAAATAGGTTCAACTCACTCTCTTCGTTTCGGTATATCCTGATGGAACCGTCATGAGTCACAACCCCTAGTTCCATCTTCCTGTCTCCAAGGATGTCTCCTGCTGCTAATGAGATGACTGGACTCGGAAGATTTAGTATCGTGATTTCGTCGGCTGAATTTCCTCTAACCTTGAAAACACGCAATGTCTTGTCTCGATTGCCTATTACAATCTCATCGATTTCGTCGCCAATAACATCGCACGTGCCAATGCAGAGAGGCATATCATCAAGAGTACAGCAAACAATCTCTTCAAGCACGTTATCAGAACCCATCTTGAAGACTCTAAGCGTTGAATCACTTCCGCCTGCGATAATCTCGTTCTTATCATCACCAGTAACATCGGTAACTTCAACAAAAGTTACAAAGCGACCAATTGGCTGTTCCGCAATAAGTTCAATTTGACCGCTGGGAGCATACCGATATACTTGAAGGGTTCCTGCTTCGCCCGGTACGTCAGAACCACTTACACTCCGACCAACAATAATCTCCATTTGGCCATCGTTATTTGCATCTTCTACGCTGATGGATAGGATACTTCCTTCAACAGATGACTGTGCCAGAAAGTCTAGGTGATCCTCGTTCGCTTTGTATAACCGGAGAATTCCATCCCGTCCACCTGTGCAAATCTCTGACCTAGTTGAGCCTGTAAGGTCGCCTGTGGCTGACGCACTAGTGCTAATATCGTCTTCTACTTCAAAGAGTATCTTAGGTGAATCCAAGCTGTGTCATCCTCATGTATTATGAAGTTCTGAGTAGCCGTAGTAATTTCCAAATGACTGTCAAGGGTGGTAACATCAGTGCTACGCAGTTCTTCGAAGGAGAAGATACCTTTTAGACCTTTTGCGGGAATACTTCTTCGACACATATTATTTAAACATCTTTGATGGCGAAAGTGGTGTAGGTGACACATGTGTCCAAGCTCGCCGTCGAGAATATCGAGAAGTCATATGTCAATGACGGTTTAGAAGATACCAAGGTACTTGATGGCATTAGTTTTGCCATGCAGGAAGGCGAGTTTACTGCAATGGTCGGTCCCTCTGGTTGTGGCAAGACAACCCTACTCAAGATTATTGCGGGCCTACTAGAAGCAGATCGAGGGCAAGTTAGAATAGACGGTAATATCATGGGCCTCGGGCACAGTAGGGTCGGATACATCTTCCAGCAAGAATCATTATTTCCTTGGCTCAATGTGGAGCAAAACATTCAGTTTGGCTTGGATATAATGGGATATGCCCCTGAAGAGACTGAGACCAGAACAAATGAGATGCTGGATCTTATCGGGTTGGAAGGTATGGAAAGTAATTTCCCACATGAGATTTCGGGGGGGCAAGCTAGAAGAGTCGAGATGGGGCGGAGTCTCATCACCAAACCAGATATCCTAGTTTCTGACGAGGCATTCTCAAATCTCGATGCGCAAACGCGAAACTATCTGCAGGAAGAGTTCCTACGAATCTGGGAAAATACTGGTTCGAGCATCCTGTTCGTGACGCACAATGTTGACGAAGCAGTATATACATCGGACCGAATACTGGTGCTCAGCAATATTCCATCTCAAATCATTGCAGAGTTCAATATAGACATCCCGCGTCCAAGGGATAGGACCTCGAAAGAATGCATCGAATATCGAGCACAGGTTCTTGATATCCTGAAAGTAGAACAAGAGAAAGCCATGGCTCGGATTGAAGGATAAGCGTAAACTATTGATCTAAAATCATGTACTTTCCTATACAGATACATCTTGCCTCCAAGCAAGCATTTTGCGTTCAGCATAAAGAAATAGATAGCTTAGCACGAAACCGATGAAACCGATAACAAGCATGGCAGAAATAGTCTCGCCAGTCCGCCCTAGCTGCTGAGTCATACTAACGAGGTAGCCTAGGCCCAATCCGCCACCTATGATTTCGGCTGCTACTAGGCACATCCACCCGATACCAAAGCCAACTCGTAGCCCAGCAAGAACCTCGGGAAGCGCCGAGGGAATGACTACTCGCCTGAGCACTTGTCTTTCGGTAGCGCCAAATGTTGCGCACACGTCAAGATGAACAGAGTTAGTTCGCTTAACGCCTGCTGTCGTATTCAGCAAGATCGGAAAGAAGGCCCCTATCCAGATGATGAATACCTGTGCAACTAACAATGAGAAAGGATATTGCAGACCTTTGAACATCAATATGGAGATTGGAATCCATGCAATAGGCGGTATAGGCCGCATAGCATCGACCACAGGTCCGAACACAGCATCAACCGTCTTGTAGCGGCCAATTGCAATACCCAAAGGAACAGCAGTAACAATCGCGAGTATGAAACCAAATATGACTCGGAAAAGGCTCCAGCTTGTGTGGAGAAGAAGTGTATTCCCTTCCGTGTCTCCTTTGACGATGAGCTTGATGAAAGCCGCTCCAACATCAATCAGTGTTATTTCATCAGCGATGTAGCCAATGATCTGCCAGAGGATAAGAAGAATGATGGCAGGGAGCAACACCTTCAAGATGAGACCTCGAGAAGTGAGACCTCTCCACTCAAAGGAGTACGAAGTACCCTCCGTCTCCTCAATCCTTTTACTTGCTTTTCTTTCGCTAGTGGGCACTCTCATCGCCTAGTGAAGCATTCGCACATCTCTTTTTTGTCTGTCGCTTTGAAGTTGGAATTCAAATTCATTAAGCATTTTCAATGAAAGTCGTATTGATGAATCCGTCGAGAAATTGTTCCGGGTCATCCATCTCCACAAGATCCTGATGAATCAGAAAATCGAGGTACATGCGCAGTCCAGTACGGTTGAGGCGGTAATCGTAGATAATTCGATTAAAAGCTAGTTCCACTGCACCTTCATCAATGCCCATCCATTCAATCGCAATCTGCAGGGCCTCACTCGGATGCTGGACAATCCATTCTTCGGCTCTCTTGTGGACTGAAACAACCTTCTGAACGACATCGGGGTTGCTAGCCATAAATTCATTCTTTGCCGCCACCACACAGCAGGGATGATTTGGCCATATATCTCCCGACAGAATCAATGGTATGGTAGTGTTTTCAAAATCGGACTGTGCCGGAAATGGTTCCCATGCTATGAAAGCAGGGGTTGACTCTGAGAGTGATATAGCCATATCCTGCACCCGCTTCACTTCGGGGTTTATGTCGTCTATAGTTAACCCAGAGCTATTGAGTGCAAGTCTGAGGAGGAAATTCTGCACTGTTGAAGGGCCAGGATGGTAAACCTTCCTACCCTGAAGGTCAGCAACTTCAGTTATGTCACCTTCATCATAGGCAGATTTCATCACACTAATTGCTGAGCCTTCAAGGTTCGCTGCAGCAAGAATAGTGATGGCTATTCCCTCATTGATACCCTTGACCATGGCGGGAGCAGCTCCCAGATAACCCATCTGGATTTGTCCTCCACCAAATCCATTCATCTCATATGCTCCGTTCTGATATTGAAGCAGCTCGATGCTCAGCCCTTTCTCTTCAAACCATCCCTTGGATTGAGCAACCTTGAGAGCTAGTTGATGCAGATCCTGGGATAGATAGCCGATTCTTACAGAAGTGGTACTGGGAGTAAGTACTACAAAAGCTACAACAGATGAAACTACGAGAATGCTGACAGCTAACCCAATTGCCTTTCTTCTCTCCACTTCGTCGCTCTCCTCGCTAGTATGTGGCGAATAGGGCATATGAGTATTGAGATACGAACGCTTCAGGCGCCAGATTGATTAGATATGACCAATATAAAAGAAACATGAATCTCCGGGATCGAATTCCAAGCAAGCTGGAGCTTAGCAATGCACTAGTTTCTATTGATGTAGATAACAACCAAGTTTCGGTTCATCCCACCAGTGATTACGTGCTACTTGAAATCCCCCCGGATGTGGGACGTATCAGCATATATCAAATCGCCAAAACAGCATACGACCTTGTGAAGAATGATAATCGGATGGTTGCTATCAGAGGTTATGCCTTCAAGGGGATTGGTCTTTCTGTTCGTATAGCCCATAAGCTCAAGCAGATGGAGAAAAGGTTCCTTTATCGTATGACATTTGATACCTTTGATGCTATAGAGCCGGAGAAGCCAGAGCGCCACTTGACAAGTGTTCAAATCATTGTCATGCCGCCGGAGTGAGATACGGGAAATCGTGGAAGTTTATGAGGAAAGATAAAGAGACGCAGAACGAATCCGAAATATAAGCGGACTCATACAGATGAAACTCTCAAAGTTGAAGTTGCCGGAGGTTTTTCCGGTATGAATGGAACAGGCTGATGACCTCGTGCCAATTATAGCTTATGAAAGAAAGAACGCGGGGCGTTTCGCTGAAAGGGTAAGCAGCGTATGGAACAGTGGTAACAATGAACTTGCTCTCAGCCTAGAGGCCATCCGTGGAGCTATAATCATATGCGTTCCATGTTGTGCTGCCCACTGCAACGTTCGAACCGAATGCGAGAAATATATTGGAATATGTGGATTGCTTTTGCTCTTCTATCCATTTTTGTATACATTACTCGAAATCATATCTGCTGTAAGATTCGGAAATCCCTTGCTGGCGCCAATTATTGGATTGTTGGCGATACTCGTCATCTTGACATTCTTGGGTATCTATAGCTTCTTTCCAAGGTCATTGGAACTCGCCTTTAGAATAGAACACATTAACAAAGGAAATGACCTTGTGATTCTCAATCTCACGAATAAAGACCACTTCGCCAAGATGCTGGGAATGAACGAAATACATGCAGAAAGGTTGAGATGAAGATGGGCTCAAAATGTATAAATCGAGTATTGCTTCATGATACTACAGATGAGAGGGGTTGTACATGATTAAGCTTCACAGCAGAAGAACGACGTGTCTGATAGTATCCATTCTTTATATTCTATTGCTCGTATTGCCTGCATCGGGAAAAGCAGTAGATGTACCAACAACCGCAACTCTCATTGCTGAACAACAACCCGGTTCAGACACGCCGATCGTAATAACGGAAAATGTTGATTTTGAAAATCAAGGCTGGCCAGGGGCTGGAACTCAAGAAGACCCCTATGTTATTGCAAATTTGTACATTAGCGGTATGCCTGCGTCCATTGAAGTAGTGAATGTAGATGTGCATTTCGTTATACGGAACTGTACATTGGAAGCAAAAGAGGGGGACGATGCCGTGGGTATTCGTTTGGTTGATGTGAAAAATGCGTTAATAGAAGAATGTACAATTGGTGATATGGAATGGGGAATTCATCTTCAAAATTCCTCTGGTTGCGAGGTAACTGATTGTAGCATATACAACTGTAATACGGGGGTTCTATTCCGACAGGTGGGTAATTCGATGTTGCATAATTGTGCAGCCTATCGATGTAATTTTGGAGTTAAGGTGTATGAATCGGAAAATTGTATTTTCCAGTCTAACCGCGTGTTTGGAAATAAAATAGCGGGTATCTCACTTGGGCCCCATGCCAATCGATGTACGGTTTTCCAGAACTCGATTGGTTGGAATGAAGATTGGACTGGAACATGTAACGCACAAGATGAGGGACAGGATAATTCATGGAACGAAAGTACTCAAGGCAATTCGTGGGCGAATTACGACGGAAACGAAACCTACCCTATTTCAGGCAATGCGAGCTCAGTTGATTATCATCCTGCTTTGCTAGAAGACGAGGAGCCACCGCAGGTTAATTCTCCCGAAGATATAACATACGAGTACGGCTCCAAGGGATTTGCGATCAATTGGTCTTTCTCAGATGATTACCCTCGGTCAATACGGATAATCCGAAATAACGTAACAATGAAGCCACTGGATTGGCATAACAACAAGCTGTCATTCAAAGTTGATAATTTGCCATATGGTGTTCACAATTGTACTATTGTATTGACGGACTGGGGAGGAAATCAAAGAAGTGACAGCGTACGTGTAATCGTTATGTACAGCATTTTTGGTGGATTAGGTACGCCTTATGTACTCGTATCTTCAGCCCTCAGCGTGTTTGCTGTTGCAGCAGTCATTCTAGTGATGATAAGAACGAGGGAATAATCGGTTTATCTCTACTAAAACACAAGCAGAATCAAGTTATCAATCTCGACATACCTATATACATGAGTTACTCCTTGCTTGAGCCATGTCACGTGTGGTGGTTCTCGGCGGATGCGGTACTGTTGGGAGCATTGCGGTAGAAACTCTTGCTTCCTTCGACGAAGTTTCAAGCATCATCATAGCAGATATACGGGAAGATGCGGCAAGAAAACGTGCAGAAGCAGTTGATGCGGATCTATGCTCGGTGCGAAAAGTCGATGTAACCGTGCCGGAGAGCTTAGAAGAAGCAATACAAGATGCTGATGTCGTTCTCAACACTTGTGGCCCATTCTATCGATTTGGACCAGGTATTCTTCGTGGAGTAATCGATACTGGTATCGACTATGTTGATGTCTGTGATGATTTCGATGCAACAAGAAAAATATTGGACATGGATGAAGAAGCAAAGCGGGCTGATATATGTGCCCTTACCGGAATGGGCAGTTCTCCGGGCATAGCCAATCTGCTGGCCAAATTTTGTGCCGATCATATGCTCGATTCAGTAGACTCAATTGATATTTATCACGCTCATGGCGGTGAGCCAACCGAGGGGAGGGCTGTTGTAGCTCATCGAATACACAGTATGCAAGCGAACATACCAATGTATCTAGATGGTGAATTTACAACGGTCAGATATTTTGGGGAGGATGGAAAAGCCTTGGAAGAAGAAGTGGATTACAAGATGGTGGGTATTCACAAGTCCTATCCATACCCACATCCTGAAACCATAACCTTGCCTCAATGGATTGACTGCAACAGGGTAACAAATCTTGGCTGCGTGCTACCAGACCAATATTACGACATCATCCGAGATATTGTACGTCTTGGGATAACCGAGGAAGAACCAATCGATGTCTCCGGTCACAAAATTTCTCCTCTCGAATTTGCAATATCGTATGTTCTTAATCAACGTGAGAAGATTCTTCGGCGGACGGGTTTTGGCGAACAGAAAGGCTGCCTAAAGATTACGATGAAAGGACTGATGGAAGGTAAGAAGCATCGCTTTGATTTTTGGCTTGCTTCAAAAGGTCAATCAATGGGTGAGGGTACCGGCATTCCGGCTGCACTTGGCGTGATATTGATGTTACGGGGCAAAATTGAGAAGAAAGGAGTTTTGCCACCCGAGGGTTGTATAGATCCGCTTGATTTCCTAGGTCTTATGCAAGAACAACTCAAGATGGAAGAAATTGGGGGCGAGGGATCGCCGCTCATCATCGAATCAACAGACCATGAGGGTAACACCGAGCAGGTATTACTGTAGTAATCAGGGTGATAAAGGTCCACACAAACAGCTCGGCCCGAAAGCTATTTGTCTTATCGTGTGAATTGCCATCAGTCTATTATTGAGGTGCTTACGCTGAGCAACTATGTACTTGCGCACGACGTGGGAACGGGCGGGAACAAGGCCTCCCTCGTGGATATCAACGGAGATATTGTAGCTTCGGCAGTTAGCGATTATCCTGTGCTCTATCCTGCAGAAGGTTTCGCCGAACAGAATCCTGATGTGCACTGGTGGCGTGCCATCACTGAGACATCCCGAGACGTGATGACAAAGTCCAATGCAGTTCCCATGGATGTGGCAGCTGTCACATTTTCCACCCAGATGATGGGTACAATACCTGTCGATTCGCATGGGCAGCCTCTCATGAACTGTATGACATGGATGGATACCCGCGCAGCCAAGCAGAATAAGGAAATTGCAGCCGGCCCGATAAGGATGATGCGCATGCTTTGGCAAACCGGGGGACTGCCGTCTGCCAAGGATATCATCGGGAAAATTCTCTGGGTGAAGCAAGAGAGACCTCAAATCTATGAGCGAACTCATAAATTCCTCGATTGCAAGGACTACCTTGTGCATCGTAGCACAGGTAAATTTGTTACTTCTTGGGATTGCGCTAACCTAACGTGGTGCATGAATACGCGCTCCGGAAAGAATGAATGGTCAGATACCATTCTGGGGTGGATGGGTATTGGTAAGGACATGTTACCTGAATTGGCACCATCGACTGCGGTCGTTGGACATCTTACAGAGAAGGCAGCTTCGGACTTGGGGTTAACTACTTCGACTGTAGTGGTAAATGGGTGTGGAGATATGACAGCCGCTGCTGTGGGGTCTGGGGCTGTAAGAGATAAAGAAGTACACCTCTATGCTGGTTCCTCTGCTTGGCTTGGGGCTCATGTGAAGAAACGGAAACTGGACATTTCCACGTACACCGGCTCAATTAGAAGCGCTATACCTGGCAAGTACTTGATGATAGCAGAACAGGAATCAGCGGGGGCATGCCTTAAACACGTACGGGAGAACTGGCATTGTGACCTGTGTAGAAGAGTGAAGGGTGCTGCCGAAGAGATATGCGCCAAATGCCGGAACGGTGAGCGGAATCCGTTCAAGACACTCGATGCCGTCGCTGAAGAGTCACCACCAGGATCCAAGAAATTACTCTTTGCCCCATGGATGTTTGGAGAAAGAACACCACTAGACGACCATAATGTTCGTGGAGGTTACTTCAATCTCTCCCTTTCACATGACAAAGCAGATATGATACGTGCAGTCATGGAGGGTACGGCCTATCATGCACGATGGATGATGGAAGGCGTTGAGAAACGTAGAATGCTCGGCAAGGTTGACAGCGTGAACATGGTTGGCGGGTGTGCAAATTCGGATATCTGGTGCCAGATTTACGCGGATATACTCAAGAAACCAGTATATCGTATGGAACACTACTTGGAAGCAGGAAGCGTTGGGGCAGCTATGGTTGCGTGGGTCGGGCTGGGAGAAATCGCGGATTTTGCAACTGTTTCAGAAAGAGTAGACACAGACAAGGAATTCGAACCAGATTCTGCTAATGCCAGCATGTACGATCGATTGTACGAAATTCTAAAGGAGTACTACAAGAAGAACAAGGGACTTTGGAAGGCCCTTAACCAGGAATAAGCACTAAGCCATGGCGAATTAACAAAGAACCTGCGGGCAGTCTACGCTCGAAGGTGATTCCACGTTATCGGAAGCGCTATTCCAAGTGCCTATAGTGCGAACCCAGTCTTGCCTGAACCCCAAGATTCGAGCGCAACTTTCAATTCTTCATGCTCTTTAGCGTATTTTCCAACAGGGATACCCTCCATCTTAGCATCGATTGCTTGTCTGAAAGCTGTTGCTCCTGCCTTTGGGCCATCAGGATGTGCGTGTATTGCTCCACCGGATCCAATGACAATATCCGGGCCAAGATCGTCCATTACTTCTTCGACCATCCCCTGAGAGATTCCGCCACTTGGCATGGGAGCACTCTGTTCGATGTGGTGGAAAGGCATGACCATTTCATGTGCCATTCCTAGGAATCGTTCCTTTAGAATGGGAGCCTTGCCATATGGGGCGGGAAACACAGTAATATCAGACCCACACAGACGTGGAAACTTACCAATGACAAGGTTTGATGCAATTCCAGATATGGGGGATTCATACAACGCACCTGCTATATCCATATGACCCAAGACTGGCACTTTCACAGATTCATCCTCACACACGGCTCTGAAGGCAGAATATCCAACTGCCAAGAAGTTCACCATCAGAGCATTAGCACCGTACTCTTGTGCCCTTTCAGCATTCTCCAAGACCTTCGGAACCCGGTCTGTGATATTTGCCGTATATAGTGTCTTCTCGCCTTTCTCCTCATCAGCTCTATCTGCAGCTTCCATGAAGAGGGTAACTCGCTCTTCCAGTGTGTTGAAATGCGGATCGGCAAGCAATTCATCATCCTTTATTATATCGGATCCACCCACTGCCGCTTCATAGAAGAGCTCGGCACCCATTTCCGCCGAGGTGTAGACACATGGTTTAATCATGTTGTTGAGAAGAGGGCGTTCCTTTACACCCAGTAGTTTTCTCAGACCTTGCATACCAAATTTCGGACCTGAAAACTCCTTGAGCCATGTTTTCGGAAAACGGAGATCCAAACATTTGATACGTCCACCCATAGAGATATTGCCGATCACTGTACTGAGTAACATCGGAATCTGTGGCCCAAAATTTTCGTGGGGAAAAGCCACCTGAATTATGTATTCTCGCCGTTCCAAATCACTAGGTTTGCTGTATTCGTAGTATGGTACTTCATATATGCCGATAACCTTTGCCACATGTCGTTTCCTGACTTCAACCGTTTCTCCGGGTACCATCGTCCAAGTTCCCGTGGACTGCTCAATCGCAGCAGCGTGAGCTACATCTCGTGCGTCCATGAACGGCGGTAATCCCACATAGTAGGTACCTATGATATAATCTTCAAAATTCAGTGCGTCGGGCATCGCATCAGGCATTGCATCAAATGGAATCTTCTCCATCGTAATCCTTCCGAGCATTTCAGTAGTAGTAGGGTCTTATTTCCTTTTGGAGTGACTTTCGGACAAGGACAAAACCCGAATTCTGTAACATATCTTATTTAGCTGGCTTTATTTGTCAAGTTCACGCAGATGGATACAGTGTTTCGTAACGTACACTCTAAATACCGGCGTCTAGCTATGGAGTAGGAGAATGATGATTCAGATATCGAAAATAGCAGAAAAGGCAGGAATAGATGACAAATACCTTGAACCTTATGGTAAACATATGGCCAAGGTAGATTTGAGCATACGCAAGGAGCTTGGTGAAAGAAAGGGAAAACTAATTCTCGTAACAGCAACCAGCCCTACACGTGCTGGAGAAGGTAAGACCACAAACTCGATTGGTCTCTCCATGGCTCTTAATGCCTTGGGACACAATGCAGTAGTAACTCTCAGAGAGCCATCACTGGGACCCGTGTTTGGCATCAAGGGAGGTGCTACTGGGGGTGGAAAAGCGAAAGTTGTACCATCTGACAAAATCAATCTATCGTTCACTGCTGATTTTCCGGCAATCACTTCAGCCCATAATCTGTTATCCGCCCTCATTGATAATCATATACACCGCAATACGGATGTAGGTATAGACGGTAGACGGGTATATTGGCCTAGAGCACTCGATATGAATGACCGTGCCCTCAGGAAGGTTGTTGTTGGTCTTGGAGGTAAATCTGGTGGCTATCCGAGAGAAGACACATTTGTCATTACCGCAGCCTCCGAAATCATGGCCATTCTTGCTCTAGCAAAAGATTACGATAACTTGAAGAACAGACTTGGAGGAATACTAGTTTCCAGAGACTTGGATTTGAATGAAGTATACGCTAGAGACCTCGACGCTGAAGGTGCAATGTCGGTTCTGCTCAGCGATGCACTCAAACCCAACCTTGTACAGACATCCGAAGGAACCCCGGCCATTATTCATACCGGACCATTCGCCAACATAGCCCATGGAACCAATTCTATAGTTGCAATCGATCTGGCACTCCGCTTGTTTGACTATGTTGTAGTCGAAGCAGGATTTGGTGCTGACCTCGGAGCGGAGAAGTTCTTCAATATTGTCACCCGGGCGGGAAATTTTGATGTCGATGCCACGGTGCTTCTAACATCGATAAGAGCCCTCAAGAAGCATGGTGATGGTGACCTCAGCAAGGGTTTTCCCAATCTGAAAGCACATGCAGAAAACCTTACTGAATTTGGTGTTCCCTTCGTTGTTACGCTCAATCGGTTTCCAGATGATACTGACGAAGAAATCGTGTCTCTCAGAAAATTCTGTGAGGAGAACGGTTGGAGTATGGAGGTCTCCGAAGTCTTTGCGAAAGGTAGTGAAGGAGGAAGAGACTTCGCCAAAAGCGTGCTTGATGCTGTGGAGAAAGAAAGCAATCTGAAATACACATATAGCCTCGATGACAATATAAAGACGAAGATTGAGAAGCTAGCCAAATCAGTGTATGGTGCTGATGGTGTCATATACTCGGGAAATGCAGGAGGTGAAATCTGGTCACTTGAAAATCGTGGCCATGGTAATCTCCCGATTTGTGTCGCGAAAACACAATTCAGCCTTTCTGATAATTCCAAGCTTCTCGGAAAACCTGAGGATTTCAGGGTAAACGTCAGAGGAGCAGATGTTAGCGCAGGAGCAGGATTCGTCATTGTGTACATGGGTGATGTTATGTTGATGCCGGGTCTGCCAAAGAAGCCTGCTGCCGAGGATATGGATATTGACAACAACGGGAATATTCACGGAGTGATATAGATTGATTTCGCTCGACTTCACACCCGAATCGTTCTGCGATGGCAACGTCATCGATGGGCGCGAACTCTCAAGCCAGATTCGTGGAAAAATAGGGGAGGAGGTCAAGCGATTAACTGAGATGCATCAGTTGCCGCCGAAATTGGCAACAATTCTTGTAGGCGATGATGCCGCTTCTAAGAAGTATATCAAATACAAAAAGAGAGCGGCCAAGAAAGTGGGTATTCTCTCTAAGAACTTCAACCTGCCAGCTGACATACAAGAAGATGAGCTGATTATGAAAATTGAGGAGTTGAATCGTGACAGCAAGGTGCATGGCATACTTGCTCAACTTCCTTTGCCGAAGCATATGGACAAGGAGAATATCATCAGCGCTATCGATCCTGACAAAGATGTGGATGGATTTGCTCCCCGCAACATCTACAGACTTTTCCATGGTGGAGAGATGCTAGCCGCGGCCACACCTCAGGGAATTGTGACTATACTAGATCACTTGAATGTCAAGTTGAAAGGCATGCAGGCCGTCATCATCAATAGGTCGATTATTGTAGGTAAGCCACTCATCTTTCTGCTCCTGAACCGTGACCTCACTGTATCAGTGTGTCACTCCAAAACCGAGAATTTGAAGAGTTATACCAATGATGCGGATGTGCTGATAACCGCGGTCGGTCTCCGCGAATCAAAGGAGGACCCGTACTTCATCACAGAGGATATGGTCAAAGAAGATGCAATAGTCATAGATGTAGCTTCGCCATACGGAGACTGCGACTTTGAGCAGATCAAGAAGAAGGCGAAGTACATCACGCCCGTGCCTGGAGGTGTAGGTCCCATGACCATAACCATGCTGCTCAAGAACGTATTGACAGCATATGCGTATCAGACCGCTCAGGCAAACGTGCTTGCCACGGACGCCATTGACTATGGCTCGTATACCACATAGGGAATTATATTCACTCACCACATGGCTAAGGAGCAATCCCAAACGCTTTTTTGGCGATTGCACCGTCAGATGCATGATAATCAAGGAGAGAGTGAATTGAAGATGCGTTACGTGGAGTGCGTCCCCAACTTCAGCGAAGGTCGAGATAAGGAAGTCATTGATGCCATAGGTGATGCTATCAAAAGTGTAGAAGGCGTAAGACTTCTGGACGTCGAATATGATTATGATCACAATCGATCAGTCTTTACCTTTATTGGTCAACCTCAGAAAGTCAAAGAAGCCGCACACCAAGCTGCTGATGTAGCGGTTGAGAGAATAGATATGCGCAAGCATGAAGGCGGCCATCCCCGTATGGGCGCAGTAGATGTTGTGCCTTTTGTTCCGCTGCACGGGACAACCATTGGTGAGTGCATAGAACTCTCGAAGGAATTTGGGAAGGAGTTTGCAGAGAAGCATGATGTTCCAGTCTATCTGTATGCAGAATCTGCAACACGACCTGAACGGGAAGAGCTTCCGAATATCCGCCAGGGCGAATATGAAGCGTTGAGTGAAAGAATCGGCGAAGACCCAACTAAAGAACCGGATTTTGGCCCCAACAAGATCAATCCCAAAGCAGGAGCTACCGCAACTGGAGCACGGCACTATCTTATTGCCTTCAACATGAACCTCGATACGACCGATGTTGAAGTAGCGAAGGAATGTGCGAATGCAGTTCGTGCCACGACTGGCGGCTTTGTGTATGTTCAGGGTATCGGGCTTGACCTGCCCGAAAAAGGCATGGTACAGGTATCATGCAATTTGATCCATCCGAAAAAGACGAAAATCCACCAAGTCCTCGAAGTGGTCAGGAATGAAGCTAGAAGATTCGGTGCAACAGTTGTTGAAACTGAAATAATCGGCATGGTGCCACTGTTTGCTCTCCTTGATGCACTGAATTACTACCTGCAGCCTGAGCATCTTGATGAAGATATGATTCTGGATCTTTATTATCTAGGTGGCGGCGAGGAACCCGGGAAGAAGCCATTTTCGGAAATGTCTTTAATCGAATTCAGTGACGCAGTTAGACGGGCACGCGCCACTCCTGGTGGAGGAAGTGTTGCAGCTGCTATGGGTGCGTTCGGAAGTGCACTCGTCTGCATGGTGACTGGTCTATCACTAACTGGGCGGAAGTTCGCAGCTATCAAGCAGGAAATGCTGGATGTTCGCCATTCTACAGAGACTGACCGTGGGAAGCTCATGGGTTTGGTGGAAGAAGACTCTGAAGCCTTTGACCAAGTAATGGCCAAGTACAGGATGAAAGCAGAAACCGAAGAAGAGAAGAAAGAGAAACAGAAACAAATCCAAGAAGCCACCAAGAACGCTGCAGAAGTTCCACTCAAGACTATGCGAAAATCATACCATGCGCTTGAGAACGCAGTACCTGCAGCCAAGAAAGGCAACATCAATGCAGTCACGGATGCTGGCGTAGCTGCTCATGCATTGATGGCCGCCATTGAAGGCGCGGCTCTCAATGTGCGAATCAATCTAGATAGTATTGAGGATGAATCCTACGTCAAGAAGACACAGAAAGAAGTGGATGAACTCATCGAGAATGGCAAGAAGATAAAGCAAGAAGTTCTCGAATTTGTTGAGAGAAGAATGAAAGAAATGGCGGAACAATAGCTGTCGTGTCTCAATAACTCGTCACATGTGCACCGCGGTGGATTTCGATTCGATAGGGCTTCCCGCCGACCTGTCGAATAGCTGCTGCGGCCTCCTTCTCTTTGTTCGGTGCAAGGGCCATCATAGTTCCCCCACCTCCTGAGCCATTGATTTTGCATCCGAGGGCTCCAGCTTGACGTGCTGCGGAAATCATTGCTTCTATTTTTTCTGTTGACCTATTCAAACCATCCCGCAGCAATCGATGATGTTCGTTTAGTAGTTGACCGATTCTGTCATAGTCAAAAGATTCAGCATTAAGTAGCTTCAAAGCCCTCCGCGTTAAATCCCTGTTGAGCAGGGTTGTCTTCGTCATTGTCCTCATTGGTTCTTCAAGCTCTTCCACGGGCTGTGATACCTTCTCGAGGGGGGTATCTCGGGGATTGAAGTCATCAATAACAAGTGATAATGATTCATACCCACGTTCTACGGTTTCTCGGATAAACGCCAAATCACCAACTGTATCATCTTTACTCTCTAAAGAGTCTCCGATTACTATGCCGTCAAGAGTGACTGGCAACCTAATCACATTTGGAGACCCGTCAGTAAATCGGAGATGGATAATCCCACCGTAGGATGACGCTAGATGGTCTTGCATACCACCACTTTCACCGAATTCGACCACTTCTGCTTCGTAGGCTAGCCTAGCCAACTCAGATTCATCGAGCTGAGTTCCACTCAGATGAGCAACAAGCAGTATTGACGCAACAGTCAGAGCAGAGGAACTACTAAGACCTGCGGCTATGGGAATTTGTCCTGTAATCTCCACTTCGGCCCCCGTCTTAGGACGGATCCCATTACTTGCCATCACATTGAACGCGCTACGCAAGTAGTCCCTATTATGACGATAACGAATCGGTTCTGTGACTTCAAACTCGTCGTATTCCTCTGTGTCAAGGTAGTGCACGGATATACGATTGTCGGATGTAGGATTCCCTCTCATCATAATGCATAGGTCAATAGCCGCCGGTATGACAGGAAGACCCAGATAGTCACTATGCTCACCAAATAGGCAAACTCTACCTGGAGCAATGATTTCGAATGAATCCATTGGTTCTGACAAGTATACCGCCTACCATATCGGCGCAATCCAAGTTCTTCAAGCTTGTGTCACAGAGGTCTACAAACCATCAGAGTCAACATCGACAAATGACGTATTCGAAATCGTCTACTCAATAGATTTTTAGGCCATAGTAGGTTCTCCTTTTGATATAATCCGTTTTCGGAGGAAAAGAGATGGTATTTGACCCCCTAAATCTCGGTGTAATATGGGACATTGTCGCCTTCTTCATTTCGTTTATCTTGGTGTTGATGTTAGTTCAGATAAACGCAGCAATTGAGAAGAGCGGTGCACTATCAGCTACAGTCACTCGAAAGACGATCCACACGTTTGCAGCACCCGTGTGGGTGGTCAGCTGGTTACTGTTTTCAGGTGGTCTATTCAGTCGCTGGCTCGCTATGGTTGTGCCTTTGCTCTTTGTGCTTCTCTTTGCAGCTATTGGAACAGGTGCCATGAAGAATGAAGATTTTGTCGGCTCAATGTCGCGAAGTGGAGATCCAAGAGAGCTCTTGGAAGGTACGTTGTACTATGCCTTCATCATGCTGATTGTGGGCATTCTGTGGTTCTATGTACCCGCTGGTGGAAACCTGGCCGGTGCAACACCTATGGCACTCGTCGTTTTTGGTTGTCTGGCAGGCGGTGATGGTCTGGCAGATGTCATAGGAAGGAAATACGGAGGTGCCAAGAAATTTGGATTTGGCGGTGCAGAGAAGACGGTCGTCGGTTCCATTGGAATGTTCATTGGCTCATTTCTCTTCAGTATCTTTCTCGTTGCCATATTCTCTCTGGAAGTAACTGCATTCTCAGTTATTGATTTGATTATTCCGATTGTCGTCGTAAGCATCGTAGCAACTATTGTGGAAGCAATAACTCCCTCGGGCTATGATAACCTCTCCATACCGATAGCAACGATAATCATGGTCCTGCTCCTACCATATCTCGGGTTTTACTGGCCATATCCAATGACTACGCTGTTCTAATCTCAGCAGTACTTTAAGATGGAGCAGGGACTCATCCTCAAACTTGGCGGGTCCCTCAAAACCGATAAATCAAGAGCTCAAACCGTACGCAACGAGATTCTAGAGGGCGTTTCCATGGAAGTGAAGTAATGACTAGACGAGGGGTCGATTCAGTGCTTAATTCTGATTTATGGAGCCGACGCCTAGGTCATCCGCCGGTTTAAAGCAATCTCCACAAAGGGTACTTGAGTCCAGATAACCTGTTTCTTACAGTTGAGTGAGTGAACCCAACTGAGGAAACTCCTGTGTTCCACCCTTCCCCTGCCAGCGTCGCCGCCCCCACGGTACCCGTAGGCCCGTGGGTCAGCAAGGGCTTTGTCCGCGTTCACTGGAACAGGATTCCTCCCGCGGTCCTGGATTCTGTCTCCTGTCGTGCTCCGGTCCATCACTCCGGCGACAGCGATAGTCTGATGATCACTGCCTCCCGCGTCCGGGCGAGTCCAGGTGGTGATGCGCAACACCTAGTGGCGCTGGTCCGCAGGGTCAATCCTACGCACCTTGAGGTCGTGTATGGTGACAAGGGTTACATCTCACGGAAGAATGTCCAGTTCATCAGTGATGTTGGTGCGTACCCGGCCACCGAGCCGAAGGAGAACGCGGTACCCAGATCACGAGGGACGCCCTGCCTACCGACAGCTGGTTCACGAATATCAGGAGGGAGCTGAAGAATGGAAAGAGATACACCAGTACGGGCGACGGAGTCTGGCGGAAACCGTGTTCAGCATGCTGAAAGCGGGATTCGGAGGGAGTCTGAGTTCGAGAGGCTATAGGGAACGACGGGGAGAGCTACTGCTCAAAGTGGGTTGTACAATATCAAGCAGCTCAATTTCTTGGAGTGTGACCGCGGGTACTTTTTTACACGCGGTCAATATTTGCATAATATTAATAAAGAAATCTCCATATGATTATACGAACAGTTACCTATTCACGAGTGGAAAGGTGTGGGATAATGAAATCGAAATATAAAATATTTTCATTTGCACTTTTAGTCATGACCGTTTCACTATTGTTAATCGTGTCAGTTAGAGCTTGGAGCGAGATTGGTGTGGAACGGTACGATGATTTCGACGACAACCCGGGAACTTGGGATGAAGATAAAAACAAGGCCATCGAAGGAGGTACACAGGGGATGTACGATATGGTCATCATTTTCATAATAGAGAACGTGGATCAATCCGCGCATACATACAAGATACGAATAGATTATGATAGCTATACGGCACTTGGACCGGAGACATTGCAGGTCTACTACGGATGGGGGAGTTCAGGTGAGTGGATATGGATATGTAATTGTGATTGGTGGTTGGGAGATATGAAGATTACAGTTGCAGACGCAACATCCTCAGTACTGCAAGTGAAGTTTATAGACACCAGCTCCTTGGACTTTAAGTGTGATGGATGGATCTTCGGCCGCGAGCCTGAATTATGGATGTATTGGAACTGAATAGAGACTGCGAAAAGGAGAAAACATCTTTACCTCTACTAAGGGGAGGAGTGCTTGTTTTTCTCCTTTTTTCCCTTCACTCTCTGCAATTGACGGCGGTTCTTGGAGAAGAGATTTCTGTTTTCCATGCAGTAGATATTTCCTTAGCAGCACGGGAAAGCTACCGCCGCAATCTCGTGCTGGTCAAGAATGCACCACATAGAATAACCGCAAACGTTCGTCCTAAAGCACTGGATACTTCTGATGTTGTTGTGAAGATTGAGATAACCAAAGACGGCAAGGGTAGACACATTCTGTATCGGGGAGATGCCCCCTGCGTCAACACCACCTTTACGCCACTTTACGAGGATTATATCCTCAATATCACGAACATGGGAGTCATTGATGAGGTGTCAGTCAACATGACTATAACACAGACAGGTTCTGCGGTCGAACATTCGCCCCTTGAAACCATTATTCGGATCACTCCGCTGCTTCTGGGGGTATCACTGCTAGTTATGGCACCAGTAGTCCTCCTCGTAGCGGTCAAGAGAAGATAAGCCCTTCTAGTACTAAAACAGTTCTCTTTCTAACCAAACGCAGCTGATAATACGACTAGAGAAATGGTAATCCTGCAAGTTCTCTGCATCTGCATGAAATTGGGTTAGCAAATTACATAGGGGATTCATTGTCCCATGGAGAGTGAATGTCTTTGGCAGGAAGCCCATACATTAGTAAGATACCGCTTAGAAGTAACAGTGGCACAGGGGCAAGAGGGGGAATACTTCCTGCAAAATACAGAACTACTGCAAATGGGAGCATTTCAACGAGAATCCCTGTTATTAGCGCAGTTCTCCTTGAGACCTTGTTTTGATAGTAAAGATAGAACATATACACATAGAGTATCCGTAGAGAAATTATGAACAATCTATCAAGAGAGGGTAGAAGAGCAAAGAAAGGTCCATAGATTGTATTTCCTTCAACATGAAGAACCCATAGACATGCTTCAATTTGAAAATGTATCTCGGGATAGAAACCGAAGCTGAACGCCATTGGTGCAAGTAGAGAGATTGCCACCATTATCCAGCTTAGCATCTTCGGAGAAACGTCCGGTTCGTCGTTTTCGTTGTCCGCCATTCCTCGTCCTCCCGGGAATCAGAGGGTCTGTATCGTAATAGATTTTGTGTCGGTTCTTGCATTAATATTCAGAATCATACTGAGAATCACGACCAATCATACAAGCGGTTTCTTCCATTCCAATGCTCAATTATTCCCTCTACATTTAGGTAAGCTCAATAGTGGTTCTAGCATTTGACTATGAAATTATTCAAGGGCAAATATTGACAAAAGTGAGACCACTGACTGTTGCATTACATACTTCCCCGCAGAACAAGAAGCAATAAGCCGTGCAAGTGGTCGGAGTACTTCCTAATCAATCCAGCCGGTCATCTGTGGGTTTTCCGGCAGGAAGGGGAACCATGGTCCCGCTTTTCGAGGTTCACGGCTTGTTTGCAGATAACGCCGCAAACAAGAATAGTATCCAAGAACACGAGTCGCCGGTTGAACATTTCATCATCCGAATTAACACCTCAGTCCCTTCAACAAAAATATGGATAGAACGTTTTTTATACAATAAAATGATATGTTTCTAGTGGACACCCATGAGAAGTCTACGTAAGCAGGATGTTGATACGAGTAGGCATGTCACCAAGCTTGCTACATTCAAATGGCATGGTGGTGTAGATCATTGACAAAACCAGAAGCGCTACCGGCTGCGAGAACAAAACTGCGGCCATCTGGAATGTTTCTGATGTGATGTGGTAGAATGGAAGAAGAACTTACTATCCTCAAACTTGGCGGGTCCCTCATAACTGACAAATCACAACCATATACCGTACGGCACGAAGTTCTACAGAGGGTATCTCAAGAAGTGAAAGAATGCCTCGACGAGGGGTTGATTCAGGGCTTGATTCTCATACACGGAGTTGGGTCTTATGGCCATCCACCGGTTCTGAAACATAAGCTCCACAAAGGATACCTGGGGTCAGAGCAGCTCCTCCCACTTTCTAGAACCCAGTCGGAAGTAGCTGAGCTGAGGAACATCATTGTGAAGCAGTTTCAAGAAGTCGGAGTGCCTATATGCTTGATGTACCCGTCATCTATGCTTATCCAAGAAGAAATGCAGATAGTGAGATACTTCTTCGAGCCGCTCAAGGGATGGGTGGATATCGCAATGGTTCCTCTCTTAGGTGGGGATATCATCATCGACCCTGCAATGGGATGGAGTGTAGGAAGCGGCGATCAGATGGCCGTGGTTATTGCCCGGGAGCTTGGAGCAAAGCGGCTCTTGTTTGCATGTGATGTGTCCGGCGTATACGATACAGATCCCAAAACTCACCCAGATGCATCCCTCATGAAGGAAGTGAACCTGAATCAGATTGATTCAGTCTTAGAGGAGATGGGAAAATCAGATGTCGTTGATGCCAGTGGAGCTATGAAAGGCAAATTGAATTCGATTGTGCCGGCCAAAGATCTCGTTGAAGCGGGGTCGGAAGTATCCCTCTTCTCAATGATGGAGTATGGCAATCTTGAAGCTCTGCTCAAGGGAGAGGATATTGAAGCGACGGATGTTGTAGTTCGTTAGGCAATCCACATACGAACAGAAGTTGAAGAGCAAATCGATTGCGCCTTTACTTCTGCTCAAATGTTAGCATAACAGCCTTCTGTAGATCTTCAGGTTTCACACCTGGGGAGTCAATATCAAGCTCAGAGTATGCCTTTTCTATGCGTTCGAGTACTGACTGTTCATCAAGTTTGGTCCCTACAAGAGCCTTTTCCAAATCATCAATCGCACCAGAAGGCAGCATAAAGAAGTCGCCACTGATTACAATCTCATCGATTATATCATCAACTTCCTTTGCAGTTACTCTGATGAGCCCTCCAGGTGCCTTGTGATTTGCAGTACCAATCGAAGCATTTGCGGATATTTTCACCGTTCGTACATCGAGCCTTCCCCCACTCCGCCAGTGTAACCACTCGTCAGAAAGGTATTTTCCTCGCAAGTCACTCATCTTCTTCTTTTCCCACTCGCTTAGGTTACCAGGCTCTAGCTTGATGTCAAGCGTTTCTTCATAGAGCTTCACCAAGTCCTTCTTCAAGTCCTCTTTATCGGGCATGGAACCAGTTTCCAGCTTGATCGTCGACATGCGTTCTTTGAGGCTCTGGAAAACCTTGTCTCTGAATTTTTCGCTGGGTACTTTCAATACTCGAGCCATCATCTCGAAGTCAAAGTCCAAAATCAGATTGCCAGTAAGAATGCGTGCATCACCAACATCACCAGCACCATTCCCAGAAACCTTCTTCTCGGCTACTTGGATATCATTAACGGGTCGGAACTCAGCATCCATACCTAGATTCCTGTATGCTTGAACTGGAGCTTCTAGGAACTTGCGATAGTACGCATCAATTCCTCTGGGAGTGGTTGGGCTATCGATTCTGCCTATTATCTGATAGAACAACTGTCCATCATCCAGATACACCCCCCCACCGCCAATGACACGGCGGGTGACAACGATATCATTAGTTTGGCAATATGCTAGGTCAATATCCTTCTCAATTTCCTGGAAGTATCCAACACTGACAAGCGGTTCAGCAGGCCAGCATATGATGATAGTATTCGGGGACTTGCCTTCAGTGATGCCTTGTGCTATCATGTCGTAAATAATCTGTGTCTCAAGGGGGTCTATTGCACCTAGATCCAACAGGCGCCAAGTTTCAACGGTCATAACGACTATGGGGTATGCTCAACCTAATAATAGCTTTGGACTAGACAACGATGCCAAGGCATAAATCATATTGGAAAAGTGAGAGAGCTGACTCGCCATGATTCAATCTAAGGGTTTGACGAAGGTCTTCGGTGAGGATTTCAAGGCGGTGGATAATCTATCCTTTGAAGTTGCATCAGGCGCTGTATACGGTCTGCTAGGTCCAAATGGTTCTGGCAAGTCAACAACCATGCGGATGCTTCTAGGCCTCCTAAGGCCAGACAATGGTACCGCCCTCATCAACGGTCACGATATTCGAAAAGACCTAGTTAAGGCGAAAAAGGTGATGGGGTATGTACCCGAAGATCCGGTGCTACCTGAACGGATGACCGGATGGGAATATACAAATTATGTGGCGGACATATGGAGGATGCCCCGCGGTCCTGAAAGAGAAGAGGATATTGAAGACCTACTCGTTCTTCTTGATATTCAAGATGCAAGCAATGACCTAATCGAAGCGTATTCGAAAGGGATGGCAAGGAAGATTAGTCTCGTTGCCGCACTAATACACCGTCCCAAAGTACTCATTCTCGATGAAGTGCAGGCGGGAATTGACCCTAGGGGAGCCGCAACTATTAAAGAGATTCTGAATGGTTTGAAAGAACGAGGGGCCTCGATTCTGATGAGTACACATATTCTCGAAATTGCAGAGCAGATGTGTGATAGGATAGGCATTATTGATGAGGGGAAGCTCATTGCCGAAGGTACGATGGATAAGCTCCGTCAGAAAGCTGAAGGTGAAGAGAGTCTTGAGGAGATCTTCCTCGACCTCACAGGCGGACCTGACATGCAATTGATTTTGCAGTACCTGCAAAACTCAGAAGACACGGGGGAGTAGGTGTGGACCTCTCAGACCTACTCATCATACTTCGGCATGATATAGGAAAGGCTCTTCGTATCAGGGCACCCGAAGGAAAACGAACAGAAAAAGAAAATATCTTGAAAAGGACTTGGCCGATTCTTTTGGCTGGGGGGGTTGGGGCATTCATCATTTGGATTATTGTGACTCTAGTGCCCCCAATATGGCCTCAGATCTCGGAGATTGCCAGTCAGAATCTCGGCTTCGCTGCTACCATCTTCAATGCGGTGTTGTTATTTTCCTTTATCGGTTCCATCATGGTTTCTGTGAGTACAGTAGGCAATAGCAAGAGAATGGAATATCTAATGGTATTTCCTGTCCAGCTGAGAACAATTTTTCTGGAAAAAACGCTGGTTATTGTTCTGTACAATTCCATTTTTTGGCTTGTTATCGGTACACCGATTTTCATCGGTTTCAGCATAGTCTCCCCCCAACTCTTGGCGCCCCTAGCAGTACCTGTCTTCGTGGTATCATTGTTAATCCTAATTATCATGGGCGTATCTGCTGGCGGATTGATTGGACTTGGCGCGGCACGACTTGTGGCCGGACGCCGCTTGCTGAGACAAGTAGGTACTGCTATCGTGAGTGCAGTCGCGATAGTAGGAAGCACACTCTGGTATGCAAGTTTCTATCTAAGAAGAAGCAACGGATTTGCATTCTTTGATACTATCCTAGAATGGGCCGGACGTCTCGGACTGTCTTCAGATATCACGCCGGGATACATAGCGAGCAAACTTTCTCTTGGCCTCCTGTTTGGCGCACAGTTCCAGATTGCCGACGTCCTGTACGCATTTATGATGGCCCTAATCGGAATCAGTCTAGTCTATGTCAATTCCTACGCCAGTGAAATGGCACATTACAGTGGTTGGTTAGCACAACCTACGGAAAGAACAACTAAGGATGAAACCGAAATAGAGCACGAGCCATGGGATCCGAACCCGATTCCTGGATTTAATTTCAACCAGACCGTTTCGGTTTCAATATGGCGAAACTGGGCATCTATAAGAAGAGAGGCAAGAGTAGTTACACAGTATCTACTTGGTCCTATCAGGTTTGTCATCTGGATTATTCTTCCCGTTTTTGTTGGGGGCGAGATGTTCATCGAGTTTACACCATTTCTGATAGTAGCGGCCCTCATACCCTTTGCTACATCATACGGGCTTTACTTCGCTGGATATGAGCTGGTGTATGAAGGTGAAAACCTGATGACACTGCAGCTCGCCGCGGCGAATATGGAGGATTACATCAAGGGGAAGATATACAGCGCCACACCCTTCACCTTTATCGCAAGTATCATAGTTTCCATTCTGATACTCTTCATCGCACCTCAGTTGTGGATATACCTACCAGGTGTTATAGTTGGCTGTGTCGGAGTCAATCTAGCATCTGGAGCGATTGCTGCAAATGCCGCTGCTATGGGAGGGGATTTCAAAGCTGAAAGACGGGTTACACGTCAACGAGGTTCGAGTGTGCAGATGCCAATACGGGGCTGGAGCATCTTGCGAGCACAGCTTATTCCGTATCTGGTAGGTTACGTTGGAATATTTGGCATAGTAATAGCTGGAATCATAGCAGGACCAATCTATTCCTACCTCATTCTGCCGGTTCTGCTTGCTGTATGTTGGCAGTTACTGCAGAAATATGCCCACAGCGCGGGTGTCAAGATAGCACAGGTGGAAGCAACTGAATACCTCTGAATCTATTGATTTTCGAGGTCTTTGACAACTAGAGGCCAGACTTCTGAAACAGATAAGGCCAGATAAATACCCCGATAAATACGACGATTGCGTACCGGAGGGCTCTGAGCCATACAATTTCGGATGGTAGAAAAATACCAAGGCCAATCAATGATGCAATTACCAAAACAAGCCCAATGATTATTCTGAGGATTGATTTCCATTTCGCATCCTTGGAGATACTGCTTTCAAAGCCGACATACCTCTGTTCCAGAGGTAAGGCAACCGCGATGCCCATCACAAGACCACCTAGCGCACCGAAGTTATCTCCCGGGGCCGAAGGGAGTAGATACGTACTGACGAGAGTGACCACAAGTCCGACAACAAATAACCCTCCATATAGCTGTGATCTACTGAGCTTGGAAAGCTGTTTCTGAATCCAATCCTCTGACAAGACAACCACCAGAATGAGGAGTAGACCAACAAACCAGCCCAACACAACATCCGTCAGATAATGAACGCCGAGATATACTCGCGAAATTCCGATGAGGAATATCAGCAGAGAAGAAAGCACATACACCCAATAGGTCTTTGCTTCTGCCGCAATCCATCCAAAGAATGACGCCGAATTCTGAGCATGGCCACTCGGAGTACTGTAATTGCTTGCCTCATAATCCCCGTACCAATTGCTTGGATCTGGCCTAGGATTCTGAATAATAGCCTTTAGCCAGTAATTAAGCAGAAGACTAGATAGGAGAACAAATGCCGTTCTGAGGGCAGACCGTTTGTCGAACACCCAGTATACAATCAGAATGAAAGCAATGTAGAAAGTCTCCGACCCTAGCTCGGTGATGATGCGAAAGAAAGGGCCTGCCCATGGCAATGCATCCCGCAGCAAATCAGTAAATCCTGGGTCAAACAACATGGTATCTTCGCCAACAAGGGGTTATTGTATACTCCCTCAAAAGTATGTCTAGATGAATCTCATCGAATTCTTCATGTTATCAAAAACCTAAAGTGGTAGAGCTGGCCCTATCTTTGCGGCGGATGGTCACCAATTATGGTCTTAGAGCAGCTTGAACCAACAGTCGTCTGGGAAATTTTCGAGAATCTTCTATCTCAAACACCAAGAGAGTCCAAGAAGGAGGATAAAGTCAGAAAAGCTATCAAGAAATGGGTAAAGGAAAAATCAGAGACGAAGAATCTAGAGATAAGCATCTATGAAGACGATGTTGGCAACATCCTAATCCAAAAGCCTGCTACAGATGATATGCAACATGCACCACCATTGCTATTACAGGGCCATATGGACATAGTTGCAGAAACTGACAGGCCCGATGGATTCGATTTTGATACTGAACCAATCCCCGTGAGAATACAGGAAAATGGAGAGTGGGTTGATGCAGAGGGCACTACGCTGGGTGCGGATAACGGAATTGGAGTAGCACTTGCTTTGGCTCTGCTGATTGAAGAAGACCTCTCTCACGGTCCAATTGAGGTTCTGCTAACAGTCGATGAAGAAACAGGACTAACGGGAGCCTTCGGACTTGACGTAGACAAGTTGCCAATCGCAAGCAAACTGATGATCAACATTGATACAGAAGATATGTATCACATTACTATCGGCGCCGCGGGTGGAGGGAATACTAAACTCACCCGCAAACTGGATTTGGAAGAAACCGACAAGAAGGGGCAATATATGGAGCTGAAGGTTTCAGGATTGCTTGGAGGGCATTCGGGGGTTGACATTCATCAGCCCCGAGCCAACGCAAACAAATTAGTCGCCAGGATGCTCTCGGCTGTCGCCGAAGAGATTCCAGTCAGGTTATCTCGATGGAATGGAGGAAGCAAACACAACGCGATAGCACGTGATTCTGTCGTTCTATTCGCAGTTAATGCTGATGACAAGGATAAAGCTTCGTTTGTGCTTGAGGAAGAAAAGAAGCAGTTATTGTCATATTATCACGAAGAAGATGAGCCACTTGAACCTAATATCTCGATATCTTGGGATGAAACTGACTCAGAGCCATTAAGCAATGTTGAAGAGTCGAAAGTCATAATCGAAACAGCTAACGCAATACCCCATGGCCCAATTCGGTTTTCGCCTGCTATCGAAGGTCTTGTGGAATTATCTAATAATTTCGCGATTATCAGTACAGACGAGAGAGAATTGCTGTTCCATCTGTCATCTCGAAGCAATATCGATTCTGAACTTGACGCTCTGAGAAGAAGGTTGGCTGATCTCGGACGTCTTGGTGAGTGGGAAGTCGAGTTGCAGCAAGCATATCCCGGGTGGACACCAAAACCGAAGAGCCCGTTCCTGAAGTTTGTAAAGAAGCAGTATGCGGAAACCACCGGTGAGGAGATCGTCATTGAAGCAGTACATGCAGGACTTGAATGTGGTCTTATTGGAGCAAAAATCCCTGGAATGCAGACGGTATCTATCGGGCCAACAATAGAAAACCCCCACACTCCAGATGAGAGGGTGCGAATTGAAGATGTAGCCAAGATATATGAGCTGCTTCAAACGATTGTGACAAAACTGCCGGAAACCGGTCAATAGTGCAAGACCTAGTCTATGCCTTCCGAGCAAAGGAATAGGACTTCAACTGAACACGACAACTAAACCAAATTAGACAGTCCGAGGGTTTTGAGTTTGTCTTTGCTGGGTTGACCTGTCTTTCGATCCCAATCACGAATCTCATACCAGAGTTCGAGCTGTTCTTCGACATCCGGAACATATCCTTCCGTGGGACCATCGAGTGGATTCATCACTATCTGAGGTAATTCCTCGGCTGATGGATTGTATCCAAGATTGAGATTCAACATGCGCTGCAGGGTGAAAATTCTCTCACCAATAAGATTGAGTTCGTCCAATGTGAAGGCCCGGCCGGTTACGAGTTCAAGAAGTCTGCCAAGTTGCTCGCCTTGTACAGGGTAGAAATTGCAGATAACCGCGGAATTGGTCACTGAACGGAAATTCTGTAATCGCGCAGCAATCTTTGCTTCATTTGCGAATCGGTCTTTGCTTTCGATTCCAAATTCAGGATATGAGACCCCCATCTGAACGTTGTACATGTCAGCGGTCATGTGACAGGCCCCTCTTGGTGAAGTGGTATAAGCGATTGTCATCCCAGAAAAAGCTCTCGGGTCATGTTGTGGTAGCTCTAATCCATTGACTTGGGCCGCAAGATCCTCCGCCCCGAAATGCCGGCCAAATTCAACACTGCCTTGGGCCATCAAATCTCCAATTCCATCTCGTGATGCAATATCTTCCATGAAGGCAAGGGCTGCGTCGATATCACCCCACTCGGGGGCAATACCATCAAGATCATCCTTTGATGCGATTCCTTGGTCAAATAGGTAGTAAGCAAAGGCGATGATATTCCCAGCTGATATAGTGTCCATCCCAAGAAGGTCAAGTCTCTTGTTAGCAAGTGATAGAGCTTGGAGGTTGTCATTCATGATAAGCGTGCCCAAAGTACCGGTGACCTCTAATTCAGGACCTACAAACTCGCCGGTGGCAAACTCACCCTCGTCAATTTCGATTACTCTTCCACACCCGATAGGACATCTATAACATGCCTTCTTCCCGGTCAGAATCGTTTCCTTTACCGTACTCCCACTGATGGAATATGCATCAAATTCCGATTCCGTGTAGTATTTCACGGGAAGCGAACCATACATCATAGTGGCCATATCAACAAAGCCCGCAGTTCCCACTTCTGAATACATATTGAGAGTCGGATTACTTCTGTTCTCTTGATTGAGGGCGGTCACAAACTCCGATAATTCGTTTGGCTTAGCCACGGGAATATCTCGTTGCGTACCGTGAACTATGACAGCCTTAAGCTGTTTTGAACCCATTACCGCCCCCATACCCGTTCGCCCTGCTGCTCTGTAGTGGTCTATCATGATATTAGCGAACTTGACAAGATTCTCTCCTGCAATGCCAATTCTTGCTACTCCTGCCCTTTTGTGGCCTGTTTCTTCTTTCAGTGATTCCCAGACCTCTTGTGTATCCATTCCCCAAAGATGCGCAGCATCTCTTATTTCCACGTGTGAGTCTTCAACAAGCAGGTAGACCGGGCTCCTTGAAGCTCCTTCTATCATCAACCCGTCATATCCAGCAAATCTGATATCAGCACCCAGATGCCCCCCAAACGTACTGTAGCCCAAGAGCCGGGTCTGTGGAGATTTGGCGCACACTGTCGCTTTGCTGCCAGTCGGGACTCTTGTACCACAAAAAGGGCCAGTTATGAACAGAAGGGGATTTTCCGGGCCCAGAGGATCTGTAGATTTGGTGATGCAATCATATAGAAGCCGAGAACCTAAGCCGCAGCCTCCGAGAAAGTCTCTAGTCAAATCTTCATCCAATTGATAGTCTGATATGTTCTGAGATGAAAGATTTATCCGGAGTATCTTCCCTCGATAGCCATCCAAATGAACAACCTCAGAAATCTATTGATTTACCCTCATGCATGTAGCGATACATCAGTCGAATCCCCTTGCTGTCAATGTCACGGGGATTCATTGTGATACTTGAATCCATCATGGTAAACTCAACGAGTTTGTCTAAACCTTCTTCTAACATATCTCTGTCCACTCCAGCCTCCCTCAAGTTGGTGGGCGCTCCTACTTGTTCCTGCAATTCCCTGATTTCCCGAGCCAATGCAAGAGAACTAGCTCTATTGTCCTTCTCTCTGACACCAATAAAGCCGGCAAGTTCGGCGTACATTTCAGCAGTATCCGGGCTCTCAAAGGAATTGTATTCAATGGTGTACGGAAGAGCTATACCGACGGCCATCCCGTGATGAATTTCAAGAACAGAACCCATGCAGTGTCCCAGAGAATGAGCCAGACATACTTGGGAATTGCTGAAAGCCATTCCAGCCAAGTTTGCAGCAATAAGCATTTTCTCCCGAGCTTGTTCATCTCCCAAGCTGGCCACACTCCTTGGCAACCACTCAAACACCATTCTGACAGATTGGATTGCACATGCATCTGAGTAATCATTATTCCATCTTGAAGTGTAAGCCTCGATTGCATGAGTCAGAGCATCTAAGCCAGTGTATGCGGTGAGGTCCTTGGGAAGGTCACTGACAAGCGCTGGGTCCAGAATAGCCACATCAGGGACCAGATCGTTATTATTCGTAGCAAATTTTCTGCCCGTCTCGTCCTCTCTGATGACTACCGCCTTTGTTGCTTCAGAACCTGTGCCGGCTGTAGTCGGTATGCATAGAAGATGACTCTTGTTTCTCAAATCGAGGGGCTCAAGAGGGGTAACAGCTGCCAAGTCTACATCGGGATTCTCATAGAGAATCCAAGCGGCTTTTGCAGTATCAATGACACTACCTCCACCAACAGCCACTATCCAATCGGGTCCGAAGTGTCGCATGGCTTTTGCCGCTGCTTTCACAACTGAAACTCGCGGGTCGGGTTCTGCTCGATCCCAAATCGCCGCTTCCCATTGTCCGCCTACCAACAAGTCACAAATCTGCTCGGGTAACCCCATCTTGTTGATATTTGGATCCGTGACAATGAAGGCCTTCTTCCCCTTCAATTCGGTAAGTTCGTCAAGTGCATCATCACCGAACGCAATCTTCGGAACGATAAACCACCAAGGCATTTCATACCATGCTCCATTTCCTTTTTCCTTTCATCTCATGGACTATCCAATTCACCATACCAAAGCGGCCCTATATGTCTGACGTGTTGAGGAGAATAGATGCAATTCTATTCGATGACCTGACTTGGTAGATTATGAAGAACGGAAGTTGCTTCATCTATGATTTCCTTCACGAGTTGTTCGACACTCAGAAGAGTATCGATTCTTCCGATGACTTCACCTCCAAACATAAGAGCGGTGTCAGCCTTTCTTTCTAGTAAATCCTCGAAACCGGCACGTTCGGATTGGAGTATCTTCTCGTTTGATTCAACAGGCTTCCCAAGATAGAAACTGGGAAGGTCATTCAATGTCTGTTTCACTATCGATTCGGCTCTTTGATTCCTGAGAAAACGCATTGGGCCAAAAATACCGCGGCCGGCTAGAGTCTCACGCTCTTCCTTTTGGAGGATTTGTTCCTTCCAGATATCTTGGAAATCGCTTTCCTTTGTTGCTATGAAACGAGTTCCCATCTGAATCCCAACTGCACCAAGACACAGAGCAGCAGCCATGGAATTACCATCGCAGAAACCACCCGCAGCAACGATCGGCGTGTCGACTGCTCGGGCAACGGCTGGCACGAGAACCATAGAGTGTACTGGATCCCAAGAGATGTGAGCACCGCCCTCGTGGCCTGAAGCGACAATGATGTCAGCTCCAGATTTCTCTGCTTTCTTTGCATGGTATACCGATGGGACAACGTGTATCCACGTTAGTCCATGCTTCTTGACTTCAGACCAAGGGGCTGGATTTCCCGCAGAAGTAACTAGAACTCGTAAGTGCTTCTCAATATCGGAATCGCTCTCAATGGCCTCAATGGTCTGCTCCACAAACATCTTTGAAGCAAGAATAAATTCGGATGCAACGGGGACATTCACTCCAAAGACAGCATCTGTACCCTTGAGAGCGTCTGTAACAGCCTCAAGTGACTTCTGTAGAAGCACTTTGGGTGGGTCAGGCCCGAACATCTTCTCAGAGTCTATGGGAGCAGCATCAGGTAAAAGGGAGGCCGCCATTCCAATGCTGCTAACTACCCCTAACGCACCTGCTTTCGAAACAGCGATTGCAAGGTTCTCCGTTTTGTAAGGGCCCATCCCACCTTGGAGTATAGGATGTTCGATATTCAGCATGTCATTCAAAGATGTCTTCAATCGGGGCATATCTTATAATAGGATTCCCGCCCTTTAGACATATTCCTCATTGTCCCAAAGTATTCACTGTCACTAGATGAATCCATGAACTAGTCATTTCTGTGTATTTACAAAAAAGGAAAGAAGAAGGGACCGAAATCCCTTCATCATCACGTGTTAAATTAGCATTCCAGCTGTCATTATCCACGCTACTAACAGTGTTGCAGTTATTGCACCCAGGTATATTCTGCCTGTCTGCTGATAGAATGCAGTCATTATGAAGAATATCCCCGCGAAAATGGGTAGGTATGCCATCAGAAAGATTCCATAAAGGCCCATTAGAAGAATTGGACCTGTTCCGAACAGGAACATAGGCAGATAGTTGACGAGAATCATAATCAGAAGCACAGATTCCATCGCCAATACTATCTTGATCCACCAAATCAGCTGGGTCTTTACCGATGAGCCATACTCGGACTGTCGTAGCATGCCGAATGCAAAAACCCCTCCGTTGAGGAGGAAGAAAGGCAATACAGGCAGAATATAGACTAGGAATTGGCCAAATCTCTCAGGTGTAAACGACTTGAAAACAGGCCACATGTACCTGAACTCAATACCCAAGAAAAATTGGGAGAGCGAAACAAGCACATACAGATATCCAAACAAGACAACTGATAACAGAATTGTTCTGAAGATTATGCCTCGATTCTCAGGGTCTCTTATTGACTTAAAGCGGCCCACATCGGCATAGGTGATTCCATCTTCTCCACCGGATTGTTTTTTGAACCAGTACTTGAAGAAGATCCACGCTATTATGGCATTAACTAGAAACCATAGCAGTAAACCGTTTCCTGTGACAAGAAGAAAGATTGGCGCAATACTACCAAGAACTACCCCAATCTGCATCCCTAAGTTTGGTAAAATATGATAAGTCACACCAGCTATTATTGCGTTCAACAAGGCAAAGGCCCACCACTCCTTCCCTTTCGTTGGTATTCGTTCAGGAAGGGGCCTAGCAATCTTACTGAAGTATGGTACTTCTAAAAGAATACCAGCCAGAGGTATCAACGAGAGAACTGAAACAATCAGAGCAAAGAGTGTTGCACCTTCTCGTATCATGTATGTCTGAGTGTTCACTCCCGAAACAGCCCACGCTTCTGATTCTGAATAGCCCATCAGAGCTTGAAGCATCCATGCTGTGATTTCTGCTACGCCCTTTTGATTCCAGGTTGCTCCTGGATGGGTGCATGGACATTTGGCGTATCTATGGGCTGAACCATTTTCAAAATCTCCATAGGTATAGTCAACTTGTGCAGCATCAGGATTCGAAAGGCCTTCATTCTGTGCAATCATCTCAAGACTATCAGCAAGAAATTCGTCTCTGGCCTGCGTTGTGAAGAGCTCCTCGTAGAATGACCAGACAGCAAGATAGTTGGTCATGTAATCATGGTCTGTTAGATTGTAGGGTCCATCTGCCTGAATCGCAACTGCTCGGTGATCTGGATTTAATTCAGCTATCGCACTTGCTGTACTAGCACCCATCGAATGCCCAACAAGGCCTATCTGTGTGGCATCAACGAAACCAAGGGTCTTCAGCCAGTGATAAGCTGCATTTCCACCGAGAGTTTGCAACGACGTTCCACTCAGGTAGCCTAGGACATCTATGATTCGATCAGAATCGCCATGGCTTATCTCATCAAGGGCAAATGCAACGATTCCTCGTTTAGCAAGCTCAAGCGCGGCAGGGCCTTCAGTATCTTTGTCGTTGTTCATCCCATGAAGTAGTAAGACTGCCGGTGCTGGATCATCTTTGGTCGCTGTATCCGGACGATATAGTTTTCCAGCAACAGCCAGTCCGTTCTCATCTACTATGCGAATGTATTCCACATCAATAGAACCAAAATTCCGTTGAATACCATGGCCTAGCAATGCAGAAGACCCAATCAGAATCAAACAGAGAATGAATAGCTGTTTCTTTCTATTGAATTGTTTGAGGGTTTGCATACTTGTTTCACTCCAATACAGAACGTTTTACAGCAGACATTATATGTAGCTCAATCCGAACTAATAATCTTCTCGTCGTTTCTGAGCCATGTCGTTGCAAATCCCTTTAATTCATTTATCCGTCCTCAAAGCATAGTTGTCTGGTCACCGAATATGCAAAATTTGGAACAAGGTGACCATCATTTTGGTCTTCTTTCGTTCAGAGAATGGTTGCAAATCGTGAATATAACATCGAATTCAAGTGAGAACAGTATTGATTCATTCGCGACAGGTTGTTGGAGTAGCAGAGAAGCTTCTATCTTTCATCAAAGATGCGGATAATGAGCAGAATCCAGACCCCTAGCAATACTATTCATCAAGATACTTCGTGGGCACTTTAGTTGCTGTACTTACAAGTTCGCTTGCAGCCTTCGTATACCGCATAATCTTGGACATTTCGCCTTCAAGCTTGAATTTCCTAGACATCAAACCACGAATGGGCCCGATTTCGCCCTCAAAAAGTAGCTTCCAGTTCTTGTACGATCCAGAATAGGTGAATTCGGCCGATTTTTCACCCTCGACCATTTCCGCACCTCGACATTTCCCGTGCCACAGGTCCAAATAGAAGCGGATTGGTTCTTCTATGATGTCACCATCGGGCTCAACCTCGAATATAAAATCACCCTCCCAATCGCTTGCCGCGTCTTGATAGGCTTCGTTCTCGTTCAGGATTTGTTTATATCTTTCAATCCATTCTTGAGATGGAAAAAGAAACTTCTCATCGTTCATTGCACATCACCATAGGGAATACCAATCATATCTATACTTGATTCGAGGTGATAAGCATTCTGAATGAAAACGGAAGGCGGTAAGCAAAACAAATCATACATAAACATAGGCTCGTAGTATACTTCGGTGTGGAAGGTGAGTGATGTAGAAACAACTCAAAAGGTTGATGAATCGGGGGTAGTTGGAAGAGCTAAGATAAAAGGGGTACGCGCAGTCGCATACCTACTCCCTTGGTTCACACCAGTAGTATCTACTGGAGTTTGGATGGGGGCCATGACTTTTCCGTTTTTCCTCTATCTCATAACGATTTTTACGATTCAACCGGAGATTCATGTAGTATTGACGGACTTGTTTCTAGTGAGTTCTGTGCTTGATATCGCGGTCATTCTGATAGGCTGTGGACTCGTGCTATGCTCGGTTGTTTTTCTCCACAGAAACAAGACCAATGGCATGGTTTCAGAAGGACCATACCGGCTAGTGCGTCATCCTCAATATCTAGGACTAGTTCTTTTCACTGCCGCACTAACAAATCGAAGAGTATGGGTTCTGATGAACTACGACGAGCTCGGATGGATAGGTATTCAACCTGCAATCTTAGTTTGGTTCCTGATGCTTGTCGCCTATGTCATTCTGGCTTCAATTGAAGAGATGTATCTATCAGAGACGTACGGAAGCAAATGGAGCGAGTATAGAGATGAAGTTGGTTTCCTGTTACCCTGTGTTACTTCCAAGACGAAGATAGTTGAGATTCTAGTCTCCTTGGCCGTACTCTATGGCGTGATGAATGGGCTGGTTCTATTTGCAATGTTGTTCATTCAAGTATGACAGGATCGTATAGAGACTGCATCGAGCAGACCTGTTGAGGAGAAGTTGGTGGACCGTACTCGTTTGGTGAGTTAGCCATGCGGTCGTCAAAATCGCCTTTAGAATAATTTGCGCAGCGAACTCTTACTGTTCCTGTCCTCATTTCTCTTGTGGACAACAGTGCCGGATGGTAACTCTACTCTTGCTTCATAGTCATCGGTATCCAAATCAACATCGCCTATGAGCCTACCAAGCATCAACCGACTGTAACCTGTTTTTCCAATTGCGGGAAGAACGTTATTGGCAGAACTTCTTCATAACCTGATTTGAAGGAAGTATCTCTAACCCTAGAGCAGCAGCCAGTCGTTGAGTTTCTTTCATTCGGCCAATCTCCTTCGTCATATGGGCATCACTGCCAAACACAAATGAGCACCCTGCATGTTTTGCATACGCAAGAAAGCTTTCATAACGCGGCGGATATCGAGTACTGATCTCCACTGTGATATCATTGTCCGCGAGTGTTTGGGCGACTTTCTTGCCATCCTCTTCGCGATATGAAGTCAGATAACCGTCATAGTGACCTAATATGTCGAAATCGTATCTCGAGGCGGCGCGAATAACAGCTGAAGCCCACGTGGTGGAGTCACTAGCCCAATGAACAGACCCAATGAGAAGATCAAATTGGTCACGACCTCCAGAAACCTCAGCCAATTCTCCATCAGAAAGAATATCGACTTCTGCGCCGTCAAGAATTCGCATTTTGTGATTCACAGACTGATACTCCTCAATCTCTCTTCTACGTTGTCGAATGAGACCTAGGCCGCCCCTTTGCGATCCACGCGAAGGCCAAAAATGATCTGTAATTGCTATAATTGCTAGCCGCCTCTCTTTTGCCTTCTTGATGATGTCGGCAATGGAACACGTCCCATCCGAGTACTTCGAGTGTACATGTAGGTCATATTTCTGGTTTGGCATTGATTTTTTACAGTCTACACCGCATTATAACTCCGTGGATTGCAACTATAATTGGTGAGAATGTTTCGGGTCTGAATTCATATGCTCATTGTGAAAGAGCTATGTATCCGCTTTGAAATGTAGACCCAAATATTGAACACGAAATTGTTCGTCACAAGACAATTTCTTATGACCTCCGAATTATTATACAACTCATTAGAATAAATAGCAGGTCTAATGGATTTCCCGAGAAGTGACGGAACCGGGGCTATAATTCCATGAGATATGACTAGACAGAAGAGAGCTAATCTTAGGGTAGTAGAATCGGAAAGAAAGAAAGCAATAATCCTTGACAGCACACCCTTTCACATGTTGCTCCAAGATTTAAATCACAGAGTTATCTACGCGAATCGAAATTCGTGAATCAAGTGGGGAGGAGCTTGGGCCGATGTCTATCTGCAGAAAAGTGAGTAACTGTCACACTCACAAGATAACCTGTTTCAAATTGAAGCCCCAAACATGTCAAAAGAAAAGCAGAAGGGAGAGGGTTTGCCTCTCTCCCAGTTTAACTAAGCTAGGGTAGCTTGAATTCCGCCTAGGGTGGCCGTGGCCGTGATTGTAACCGTTTGAGATGCCGTATCATAGTTGGAAGTTTCGTAATTGCCTGTTGACGTTTGGGTCCACGTAGATGTGGATACATCCACTCCACCTAGAGACGTAGTACCAGTGAAACTGCCGCCAATGGTAGAGGGCAGGTCAACATTCATCGTTATGCCCCCTGTTGAAGCAGCTAAATTGAACTGAACATCACCACTATAGAAGGCACTATCGGTTGCTGTTAGGTCAATGCCCCCTGCTTCAGTTGTGATATTCAAATCTCCAACATGAGCATTCTCGCCGATTGTCAGCTGAACGCCTCCAGCTTGCACATCGAAAGACATGGTGTAGTTGGTTCCACTACCAAGCGTGAGGTTAGCCTTGGCAGCCGCATAGTCAAGCGCAATGACATCCGAGCTATAGCTCACTGATGGATTTCCATGTTGGGATATGGTTCTGTTGGGTACCTCCAAATCGAAACGGTATAGAAGCTCTGAATCGTCAACAAAGACAATATTCAATTCACCAGCATTCAAATCTACATCGAGAGAGACTGAATCTGGCATGGTTGATTCCATTTCTTCGAAAGTGAAGTCTGTTGTTGTGTTCCAATTCGGGCCTCCGAAGCCACTCCAATTAGTTCCGCCTAACCATACCAGAGCTCCTACTCCTACAGCTCCGATAATGAGTACGGCTATTATGCAAGCTACCATCGCGTTGTTTCGTTCGTAATTACTCATTGTCAATCACATCATTCTTCTTGTGTTTACGCAAAAACTCATGCCATACTCTCCTGCGTTCTCTGTATTGCGAATCTTCTTCTAGAGCAAATCGACGCATGATTCGCGATGCATCGTTGCGGAGGGATCGTGAGAGATCCTCATATTCTGTCTCGTCCACAATGGACAAGGCCGAACTCACTGCATTCTCCCGCTCGATTAAGCGCCTTAGTACCTCGGTTGCGTTTGGAATCTCATCTTCCGGAATGTCGATTCCATACACTGAGAGACTTTTGACCATGGACCTGAGCCGTTCTTTTGCAAACTCAGCTACTCCGCCATCAGTTTGCATCATTCCGCTGATACCAAGGCGATACTCCCTAGCTGTAGCACGGTAGTAACGTTGAACTATTCCGGTGTTTGTTGGTTCCGTATAATCCTGAACAACTAATCCCGCATCCTTGAGTTTGTCAATATGATGTAGAATTGTCCCAGGATTTTTATCAAGTGCATCAGCCAGTTGTTTGACAGTCATGGTACCCTTGGTCAGGTATTTGAAGACAATATTTGCTCGAGTTGGTTCGAAGAGCAGCTTGATTGTCTTTGCATCTTCGATGACCTTCAAGTCTTTCATTGGTGGTGCATTGCTTTTCTTCGCCATTTTCAAACATCTCCAACCAAATTGATGTCCGGATGTTCATCTTCCGGAATTTGTCGCTCTTCCCCACTCAAAATTAGATAGATTCTGGTCAGGCCGATGACCGCTGCTGGAATTACCAAGAAAATTAACAGGATTACAGCAACAACACCATAGATGCCCATGAAGGCTACTACAGGGGAGAATGAATCTGACCATACAACCCCTCTGATACTAACAACTATCGGGGCAAAAAGCAGTACTGTTATTGCCAGATATGAAAGCCACGTGGAGAAGACTCGATCCACATAGTCTATCGACAGCCCTACTGAAACCTTGACAGCTTCAATTGGTCCATGACCATCGATCACTGCTGGAAATGTCATTGAGAGTATACTTCCGGCAATCAAAAAGTATGCAGTTCCAATCGTTGATGTAATTGCAAAGGTGCCAGCACTGGAAATGGGCAAGGGTGCTTGTGCAGGGAACATCACCAATAGTGCAACTGGCAAAACAAGTATGAGGAACTGCAGCATACCGGCCCCAGCTAGGGAAAAGAACTTGTTCTTGTACCACTTGAATACGCCTTCAGCCGATGTTCCCGCACTCTCAACAATTTCTCGACCCATGCCAAATAGGGCACCTATGGCCACCAAGAAGGGGGCGAGGGCTGACACCGCTATCATGGCGATTATTGCCATAATCGCTGTTCCTTCCATATATCCGAGAACTGTTCTTAGAGTTGTGATGAAATCGATTATCCGGTGCATTCCTGCTGATAGGATGACTACCGGGAAGGTGACAGCCACAATTACTCCGAGGAGTAAGGCTGAAACGATAAGCACACCAATCATGCCTAGAATGAAGGAAATTACATTCTTTGCAGCAAATCGAAGACTAATCTTGAGATCATTCAATAGCGTTTTGAAATCCGTGTTTTTCATAGACATTGTTTTTTCATCTCGTAAATAGCAAGCAAGTGCCCTCTGCAACAGAGAGGGACTGCCAGTGTTATTCATCTATATCATTGGTATCTCTGGCTCGGTTTCTTTGACAATTTTACCTCCGGTCAGTTCGTGATATACCTTGACGAGGGAGATAATCGCCATCGGCAGGAACAGGAGTATCGTGAGGATTCCTGTAATCACGGTGTAGACACCTACAGCAATTGAGGCAGGGTTCAGGACCATCATGGGACGAGGTCCAGCAATCAAACCCCAAACTATGGTGGGAGAGAAAAGCAGGACAAAGAACACCAAGAGGCCAGTCATAAGACCGAATACCCTATCAAAGTGTTCGATAGCCAAACTGAATGATTCCTTGAAGGCTTCCTGAACGCCTTGGTCATTGACAATAGCAGGGAGGACCATGGCACATAGACCAACTGTAATGAAGGTATACACGAAGCTAGCTGCTGAGAGGATTTGTGAAATGACAAGCGGCACTTGGTAATTCATAGCTATCGAGATAGCTCCTCCAACGACCAGCTGTGGGACTATAATTATCAGCGTAAGCATGACGCCTGCCCCTGCAAAGGTCAAGAAGTTGTGCCTGAACCAAGAGAAAGCAGATTCGGCTTTGGTCTCGCCAGTCTCGACAACTTCCTTGCTGATGCCATAAATCGAGCCCACAACAATGAGGAACAAGGACGCAATAGGTATTAAGAAAATGAGCCGTATGCCTCCTATGGCCCATGGATTGTTTTGAGACCAAACCGCCATCATCTGACCCATTAACATCCAATCATAGGGACCAGTCAATACAACAGCGGCGATAATAGGAATCGAAACTATAGCGAAGATTACACCGAGGAGTAAAGCCATGCCGAGATTAGCTAGGAGACAAGAGAGCATGTTGTTCTTAGCCAGCCCTAGGCTTGTCTTCATGTCCTCATAGATTGTTAAGAACGTGGTTTGTTTATCTTCCATTTTTATTCACCATACGATGATTGTTGAACGTTTGATGTATTCGCATCGTTTGACGTATGCCAAACTAAGCCACGTTCCCTTATAAATAATTTGGTAAATGTCAAACGTATCAATGTTTGACAAACATCATATAGAAAAGTTGGCCAAGATACTTCTCAATCCATTCTCTAACCAATGCTTGGAGTAAATCTAGGTTAGACGCTTGAGTAGTAACATTAGAAAGAAGTAGCTCTCAGACCTCTCTTGTTGTCATCGCATTAGCCATGATGTATCGCTATATCATTATCGCAGAATCCATGTTTTGCCAATTCATGCTATTCCACCGCTCGCACTATCTGCGGGATTAGAGGTTCAACCTCCTCAATTGCAACACCCCCGTCATCGCGCAAAAAATCCAGCGTGTGAAAAGAATATGTTACGCCGCGTTTGCCCAAATAACGCATAGCCTGAGGCATCGCTTCCGCTACATCCTGTTCGAACTGTAAGGCACCCAAGGCGTCTCCCTTCCAAAGCGTGGTCACAACCATTAGTCGGTTCATCCGACGCCAGAATTTCCACCATGGTTTCAGTTCGTTCAGGAGTAGTGGCTGCATAAATTTGGCTTGGTCCATTACCTCGTGCTCCATGTATTTCCGCTCTTCCGTAACTCCTACGTCATCAGCTGTAACGCGATTCACTCGTTCAATAGACCGAAAGAATAGAATCAAGCAATGAGCTTTCCCAATGAAATCCTTGAATCTCTTGACAGCCCGCTTGTTCATCTCTATAGGGGTTGTTACTTCGATTAGTTCAACTGAGGTTCCATCTCTTAGTTCGAGTTCATGATATTCGGGGACCTTGTTGCCTTGGTAGGGAGGGGTTTGTTCAGCAAGCGCATAATCCACGATATGACCCAATGATGGAAGAATGCGGGTTAAATGGCCCCAGCCTTCTTTTTCAAGTGCAATACTGAAAGCAGTCTTGAAGAATGTCTTTCCACTCTTGGGAGGGCCTAGCAGAACTATGGTTTTCGCCATCAGTAGATGCCTCACAGTCAGTGCATACTTTCTTTATCAATTCGCTTGAGTCGCCGGAGGGTTTCCAAGAGCTGTTCAGAATATGGATGAAGGTCCTTTTCATTCCCAGCAGCTTTCTTCTGCAGTATGTACCTAAGAATGGAAAGATGTTCATACCTACCCAACCGCACCCAAGGGTCATTGTATAGCTCATTGAGTAGTACTTCCGGTAACTTCTTCTTTTCCCGATTTTCGAGAATCTTTTCGTCCTGAAGGTCAATGAGTGATGCATTCTGATCCTTGATGGAATCCAACTCATCCGTTGCCAAATCAAGCTTGTTGGATTCTTTTCGAAACGCACGAATCACAAAGCTATCAGGTTCATCAAATGTGCCAAAAAGTGAAACAAAAGAGCACTTCCTGCCCATAAACGGCTGGATGATCATGAAGATGACTCTGAGGAGGTCGAAAAGCCGGTCTTCCTCGGAGTAGGCTAAGTAGGTGTAGGGCCTGTTTGCAACTGTCCCCAAAGCATTCTTCAAGAAAACCTGGTCAAAGCCGCGTATCCTCTTTATCCAGGAATTCCAGCCATCATCGTCCTTGACAATGCTGTTCGAAGCACCCAGAACTCGTAGTAGTCCTTCAGGCGTAGCGATTTGGGAGTCAGAATACATCGAAGCAAGTACATTGAGTGAACTCAAAGGATCCATTAGGAAGTGTTCCTGATCAGACACGACCACATGAGATACGAGATTCTCCCTTCCGGCCCTATCTTTGTCTCCACGGACCGTTACCGCTATCGCAAGTTCGGATTCCCCCGCCCAAAACGCACTGAGTATCTTCAGATTGGCATCCTTGAACCAATCAACCGGCAGATTACGAGGTACTGTGTTTGACTGTATGGACTCCATAACATCTCTACCCGGTTTTCCGAGTACTGCGGGTTTCTGTTGAAATGGTAGGTGGATATAGGCTCTCATGCTGCAATTCTCCTTTCAAGTGGACCAGTTACATCTAGTCTCTCGTTCTTGACTTTGCATTCTCGACTCAGTACATCATAGAATACGCGCCGGATACCTAACGGTTCAAGTGTTTCATCAGGACCTCTACTGTCAATTTCCATGAAGCTGATATCAATGCCCTCACGCCTTGCTTTGTTTAGAGCGGGTGCAAGCTGTTCTTCAAGTATCAAAACCATTCGCCCGTACTCGTGATTGTGCAACAATGCCTTTGTGAAGACAAACCCGATATGCTCGATATCGTCCTCATATACTGCGATATACCTAATCGCTTCAACTATCGGACCCATTTGACCAGCCAAAGAATGCTTGAGTGTGGGCTCCCGTGCAGGATCAATCAAAATGAGCACTGAATACACATCATTTAGTGATTGCTTGAAAAGCGATGCACTGTGTTGGTAATCTTTTCCGCTTAGGTCGGTAAGGCGCACGCTAACACTTCCAAACCAGCCCGCCTTCACCTCAGAGTTCCGATATGTGAAATCATTGAAATCAAATACATAACCATGAAGGCCTACTGTAGGAGCTAGCGGTTTACCAGCCACGAGATTATCAACTATCGTGCCGTATTCAGCTGGTAGTGTCTCCAAATCTGCGCGGGCCCATCCAGCCTTGTCAAGCTGATGAATTGCTGCCACTAGGAACGTCGTCTTCCCAACACCAGGACAACCTAGAACGCTTACTTTCTTCTTTGCATCGGGTAGAGACACTGACATACACACAAGCCCTCGAGATTCTCAATCATTCTATGCAAACATGAACCGACAGGCAATCAACTGCGTTCTGCCATGTCCAGTTATTCAAGCATCAACTATTTCAAAGATAAACTTATTCCGTTCTCACAGATGATTGAATTTATTCCTCAGACAAACAATCCTTATTATTCTAATCGTGATTAATATCCAAAGAGAGTCGGGTGTACCGCTTATGGGCAAATCAATCGCACTACTGGGGAATAAGGGGACGGGAAAAACTACCTTCTTGGTGGCCTCCATTCACCGACTTTCAGAAATGGGCTGGATAGAGGCGAATCTCGACAAGCTTCCAGACGACTATGGCCTTTGGATTGATTTGATGGTATCAGGCAAGCCGCTTCCCCCGACAGTAAAAGAATACGCCTATCCCTTAGAATTCAAGAAGAGAATATCGTTCAAAGGTTCAATAGTAAAGCTAGGCTGGTTGTTCAGCGGGATGACTCTTCGGGTGGGAGATATGCGGGGAGAGGACTATACCCGAACGACACCCAAATTTAAGCGTGCGGTTGAAAATGTATCTGCTGTCCTTGTGACTATCGACCCCTCAGATTCCGGTGTTCTCGGTGATGCATTATCGGGGCAGATACAGCCGCTGATTGATGGAATCCGCTATATGATTCAAGAACGCGGGAAGGACCTCGAGTATCTTGGCTTCGTAATCACAAAACGTTCTAAACACAATCATACGATTGAGGAAGTCAGGCATTATATCGAGATGGCTCTCCGCCCCATACTGAGCTATCTTAAAGAGAATAATACAGTGTTTCGCGTGCTCGAAGTAGATAGCCGAGGGTCCGAGAATAGGCTTGCGCCTTGGGGCATCGAATATGTGTACTATGACATGCTAGCGACTCTTTGCAAGGTGGAAGGCAGGAGGCTCGATGTTACGCAAGATGATGCATATCTCTGGATTGAATCATCGCCGGTGATTGGGAATGGAGAGGCCAATTCATCCGAACCGCTTTTTTCCTACTTAACCGAATCCCAATCTGGGCCGGAGAAAGCCACTAGCTCTACCCAAGAAAATTCACAGGAAGCAGAGGTCGGTATAGCATACCTTGTGATTTGCCCGCATTGTGGCCACAAAAATAGGCATGGACTAAGCAAGTGCAAGAACTGTGGTGCCTCACTGTAGGAATCTGTAATAGAAATAGACGATACGAGTTCATCATGATTTAGCGCAATAGCCATGACCCGGTAGCCAAGAAACTCTCGGAAGACTTATGCATCAGTTACATACGTACCATAGAACAGATGAAGAATGCAGGATACTACCTTGAAGAGGAATTTGATTTCCTGTCGGACGAACCATTCACGCTGTACGTGCTGGGTGAATTTCAATATCTCTAAAGGGGTTACCAGGTAATGTCATTGCTATCTCACATCCCTCGGGTGCACCGTGCTTTTCTTCCAACTCCGATTCATGAACTCCACAACCTAGCAGATTCATTAGAAGTGAACAGTCTTTACATAAAGAGAGACGACCTAACAGGAATAGGCGCGGGCGGTAACAAGACCCGTAAGCTCGAATTCGTTGTTGGGAAAGCGCTTGAACAAGGGGCGGATACTCTCGTTACAGTTGGGGGACTACAGAGCAACCACTGCAGACAGACGGCCGCTTTCGCGGCTAATTTGGGACTGCGATGTGTATTGTTGCTTGGAGGGAAAGAGCCTGAAGTGCCTAAGGGTAATCATTTGCTAGATGGCTTGCTGGGAGCCGAAATCAAGTATTATGAAGATGCGGGATTTGAAGAATTGCATGAAAGACTCGATGACGTTGTCGATACACTATGCGAGTTAGGCCTAAGCCCCTATGCTATTCCAGCCGGTGCTGCTACTGCAACGGGATGCCTCGGCTATGTTCAAGCAATGCTGGAACTAAAAGAACAGATGATTGAAGACGAACTGGATATCGACAAAATCATCGTACCCGTCGGAACTGGCGGTACTCTCGCAGGTATGTTGGCTGGAGCTGAAATAGCTGGAATGGACATTGATATTGTCGGCGTTAGTGTGCTATTTGATACCGATGGCTGTCACTCTCGTATATCATCGCTTCTGAAGGAAATGCACAATGAGTACCCCGATACAATCCCCGAAACCAGAAGAGCAATTCAAATAGATGATACGTTCCTCAACGAGGGTTATGGTGTAGTAACCGATGGAGTACGAAGCACAATTGGAACATTTGCCAAGATGGATGGAGTTATTCTCGACCCGGTATATACAGCCAAAGCCGGATTGGCACTAATGAGAATGGCCATGGTTGATGATCTCCAGAAGAATGGATCAATTCTCTTCTGGCATACTGGGGGCCTTCCAGCTACCTTTGCACACTCAGAAGCACTGACCGCATGAAGTAATCATGAGGGGAATAAGGATTTTGAGCTATCAGAGTAGTTATGTGGCAGCTCGTCAAATATTATAATGATGAATTAATTATGCGTGGGCATTCAATGGAAGCCTATGGGCCAGTCCCGTCTCGAAGACTTGGACAGAGTATCGGAATAAACAACATCCCACCCAAAATCTGTAGCTACTCCTGTGTATATTGCCAACTCGGACCAACAATACATATGCAGTCAGAACGTCAAAAGTTCTATTCGCCAGACGAAGTCTATAGAAAGGTAGAGGATCAAGTCAACAAAGCACAGAACAAGAATGAACGTATTGACTATCTCACATTCGTGCCGGATGGGGAACCAACCCTTGATGCAAACCTCGGAAAGGAGATAGATTACGTCAAGAGGTTGGGAAAGAAGGTTGCTGTAATATCCAATTCCTCGCTAATCTCCCATGAAGATGTTAGGAAAGACTTGTTTGCTGCCGACTGGGTTTCCGTAAAGGTTGATGCAGCATCAGAGTCTATGTGGCGTAAAGTGAATAGGCCACATAGGCAACTGAATCATGATGATATTCTTGAAGGAATAATGACTTTTGCAGATGAATATGATGGAGCACTTGCAACAGAAACGATGCTAGTTACGGATCTCAATGACAAAACCGATGAAGCTCTAAGGATTGCTGAATTCTTGTCAGATGTGGAACCCGAGGAATCCTACGTTGCAATCCCCACAAGACCTCCCGCAGAGCCATGGGCCAGACCTCCAACTGAACGAGCCATAAATGAAGTGTATCAGATATTCAGTGAAAAGCTGAGTCACGTCGAGTACCTGATTGGCTATGAGGGGAATGCATTCGCGTTTACAGGCAACTTCGAACAGGATATACTCAATATTACATCTGTGCATCCAATGCGAGAAGAAGGGGTCGATTCGTTGCTCTCAAAAGCTGGAGAGAATTGGGATACTATTCATAGATTGATAGATGAAGAGAAACTTGTTGAAGCAAAATTTGAAGGGAACAAATTCTACATGCGTGCATTGGACAGGGATTACAAATAGCATGAAAGTATGAATGTGTTGGAGCGCGAATCGGCTTCGAATATGGATATCAAGTGTTAGGTTTAGAAATGTTGATAGACCTTCTCATTCCGCTTTTTTCCATTCTCTAAGCAATAAGACTCTACAAAACCCCACCATTTCATGTCAAAAACCTTATTCTTGTTCTAACGCTAGTTAAAGTATCTAAGAAATAGAATGGCCAAGCGGGCCTTGATTGGAGCAGCCATGGAAGGACGTAAGAAGAGGTGGAATGTTGCTTATGAAAAATCCAGAAGTAGCAGAGATATTGTATGAAATAGCGGACTACTTGGAAATAAAGGGAGTAGAGTGGAAGCCGCGTGCTTATCGCAGAGCAGCAGGCGCAGTTGAGACTCTATCGGACGATATTGAGCAAGTAGCTGAACGAGGTGATCTTCAAGATATCCCAGGAGTTGGCGAAAGCATTGCATCCAAAATAGCGGAATACCTTGAAACTGGACATCTTGAGTATCTAGAGAATCTGCAACAAGAAATGCCAGGTAAGCTTCGTCAGATAATGGATATCGAAGGCATAGGTCCTAAGACAGCAGTAAAGCTTTACAGGCAACTGGGAATACGGAATGTAGATGAACTGCAGAAAGCAGCTGAAGACGGGAAAATCAGAGAGCTTGAAGGCTTCGGCAAAAAGACAGAGGATAACATCTTAGAGAATATTTCAATGTACAGAAGCCATCAAGATCGCTTCCTGCTCGGCTATATGCTTCCAACAGCACAGAAAATCGTTGACAAACTAGGCAAGCTTGATGTAGTGAAACGAATTGAGCTTGCAGGATCAATTAGAAGGAGAAAAGCCACAATAGGTGATGCTGACATTCTAGTCATATCCGAAAAGACCAACAAAGTAATGACCAGTTTCGTTCAGATGGAACAAGTTGATAGGGTTTTATCGAAGGGCGAGAGGAAAAGCACTATCGTTCTAGGAAATGGGCTGCAGGTTGACCTTCTTGTAATCGACGAGAAGAACTTTGGTGCAGCATTGATGTACTTCACAGGATCTAAGGAGCATAATGTGGAACTGAGGAAAAGAGCGATAGAACACAACTGGAAACTGAGTGAGTATGGTCTTGAGGAACGTGACACAGGTGAAGTAGTAGCTCAGGCAACTGAAGAGAAAATCTACAACAAGCTTGGTCTCCAGTATATTCCGCCAGAGCTCAGAACAAATAGAGGGGAAATTGAAACAGCGGCTCAGAATAACCTACCAGACTTGGTCAATTGGAAGGACATCAAAGGAGATTTGCATATCCATAGCAATTGGAGTGAAGGTTCGCATTCCATAGGAGAAATGGTTGAGAAAGCGCGAGAAATTGGACACGAATATATCGCCATTTGTGACCATACAGAAAGCCTGCCTATTGCTCAAGGCCTTTCTGATGAAGAGTTTAGCGAAAGGGAAAAAGAAATCACAGAGGTAAATGAACAATTCGATGACATAGAAGTCCTGTCAGGGGCAGAAGTGGATATTCTACCAGATGGAACCCTAGATTTGGAAGATGACACATTGGAGAATCTTGATGTTACAGTTGCTGCAGTACATTCTTCATTCAAACAAGAAGAAAACGAGATGACTGAGAGGATTCTTTCTGCAATGGAGAATGAACATATCGATATTTTGGGGCATCCTACTGGGCGTATTATTCAGAAAAGAGACCCGTATGCAATTAATCTCGACAAGGTTTTCGCGGCTGCTGAAGAATACGGAACCATACTTGAGGTAAACTGCTTCCCTTCTCGATTGGATCTGCGCGATAGTGACATACTCCAGGCGCGGAAGTACGATGCTCAGTTCTCGCTTGGAAGCGATGCTCACAGCATCGAACATCTCAGATACTTGGAGCTGGGGTTATCAAACGCGAGGAGGGGTTGGTTAGAGAAAGACCAGATTATCAACACGCTAAGACTTTCTGAGTTGAGAAGCATTCTCAGTTGATGGTCATAGTCCCTTTCTCTCTCCAACTGTGGCGCTGGTCACAAACCTCTTTAGTCAATCTAAATCGACGAAATTACCAGTTTCTTCTAGGAGTTCTGCCCCATGAGAGAAAAATATACCAAAAACAAGGTAAGAGATTTTGAGACCAACAAAGCCGATGCGGCTGCTCTTGCCAAATGTTTCAACTCATTCGATGATGCTGATAGCTGGCCGGGAGGGTTCACTCATGGTACACTGTTTACGGCAGAGAGAGTCTTAGAACATCATGAAAAACGAGAGAGGATAAGAGCTTGCGCGGCATATGAAGGTGAAGAAATCGTTGGTTACTGTGATATTGCAGAGGGGGAACTTGACCCAGAATCTGCATACGTAGGCCTACTCGGGGTTAACCCAGCGTTTCATGGTCAAGGATTTGGGAAAGCGTTACTCCTAGAGGTTACTGAGACTGCTGCAGAAGTGGAAAAAAGGAGGCTAGACCTTCACACGTGGGGTGGTAACCTGAAAGCAATGCCACTCTACAAGAAAGTTGGCTGGAATTGGGTACCCAAAACTAGAGTTTTGATGGAAAATTATATCCCGGGCATAATTGGCTGTGAACTGTTCCGCTCTTTCTTCAAACGATATTTCTGGTACGACGCACTAAATCGAGTATTAACCCAGGAGCCAGATGATACAAAGGAGAACGGAATTGGCATTTACCGATATCGATTCTCGGGAAAGAATGGCGATGAGCTTGAGGTCATCATCGATAGAGAGGCTAAAGGCATATGTGGTTTCTCGCTCACGCTGGATGACGAAACCATTTCAGCTATGTTGAAACCGGAACAGCATGAAGGCTATATCGGCTTTGGTGCAAGAGAATTCACTCTCGAAGTAAAGAATAGCTCAGAATCGATTGTGAACTTGTCAGTCGAAAAAGAGGTAAACGGTTCATTGCATATAGAAGCCAAAGATCCGACTCCTGTTGCGATTGAGCCTGGTGATGAATTCAAGCTGGTAGGTACATTCGTTCTTGACGATAGCGCAAGGCATTTGGACAGGGATAAGAATCCTGATGAGAAAGTGGCGACTTATTCTGAGTTTCATCTTGAAATTGATGGAGAGAGAATAACGTTATACTCCGGCATCATACCGATTCAACCTGTTTCTCTTTCAACTGGTCCACGGTATCCTTGCCTTATTCCTGGAGAAACCAGAGAGCTAACCCTCACCCTTGAGAATCATACGAATACACCGTTGGAAGGGATTGTTCAGATTTCTCCAGATGAGGGGGAGATAGTACGAGCTCAAAAGAAGACCTTTGATTTCGAATCCGATAGCATTGTTACGTTTGAAGTAGAAGTAATTGCACAAGAGGACATCAGAAACCAGGGGGAAAAGATATTCGTCGAAATCCAAGTTAAAGATGGAGAGGAATACAAGAAACTGAGACAAGAGGAGCTTGTCATACCTGTCCTCGACGCATCGGAGGCAATAGCCTATCAGGCACTTGGTGGCTCCTATATCTTGGAAACGAATTCATGGCGAATGAGACTGAATCCAATCCCCCCAATGGAAATCCGGGCAATTGAGAACAAAATCACTGGTCATACAATAACCGGATGGTTTTACCTGCCCCAGCTTGGGTATCCATTTCCCGATGTTGGCAGTGAGTGGAGTCAAAGAGAGTTGAAAGTGAAATTAGAGAATGATGTGCAAAGCGCTAGAATCATACTAAGTGAAGATTCAAACGAAAGGCCAGGGCTCCACTACAAAGCAAAGTACTGCGCTACTGAAGATGGTTTGCTGCAAGTATCATTGAATCTGCACAACAAGGGGGGTTCCAAGTATCAGAACCTGGGTGTCAGAATAGGAGGGTGGTCTAACGAACGTGGAGACAGGATATTAGTGCCCTTAGCAAAAGGGCTCTATCAGCTGGTGAACTCTGAATGGACAGGCAGGGGGCAGATACCCAAGAAGCCGGAATACTATAAGGAGGAATGGGCTTCTGTGGAAGTCGACAATGCCAGCTCCCTAATTGGATCAGTTTGGAGTCATGAAGATATACAAAGCATTCAACTTGCAAGAAGACCCATGATGCCAACCCTGGAGTACAAATTAGATGATTTGCCTTCAGGAGCAAGTATTGAGAAACAACTAGTCAGCCTTGTGATTGGACAAGGTGGTTGGCAAAAAGTCAGGAAAGTGTGGGAACAGGCTCGAGCTAATAGCATCGATATACACAAGCCACCACCAATTCGAGAAGATTTAGAAGTGACATTTCTGAAGCTGAATGATAATTCGTTTGGAACAGGACAATCCATTCTTTTCCTAGATAAATCGAGAGCGAATCAAATCAGATTACAGATTGAGATTATTCACAGAGACCCAACAAAAGCCAAGGGTGTACTTCGGCTTCCACAAGGAATCACTGCAGCAGGAAAAGAAACCATCGATTTTCATACAGGGGATTTCAGTATCGAGCAGCCGTTTCTCATGGAACTTGAGATTACCTGTGAAACTGATTGTAGAACATTCTGTGAAGGTGGACAGATTAATCTCAGTTTCCCTGATAGAATCGTCACAATTCCGTTTACAGCAATACTGTATGATAGCCAGTCAAAATTAGACTACAAAATAAACAGCCAAAGCGGAACAGAACTTCATCTCGTAGAATCCGAAGACTATGAAATAGGAGTTTCACCAAGCTATTCTGCCAGCTTTGTTCGATTTGGTCGAAAGGAAGAAAACGTGTTCTATGATACATTCCCGGAAGCAAACCCCTTCATCTGGGATGATGAGCATTACAGCGGCATGACGCCTATACTTCGGGGCTGGAATATTTGGGATTGGCAGAGCGCAGTTCCAAAAGAGAAATGGACGATTGAAAGAGTGCAGAAGGGTCCCTGGCATGGGTATGAAATGAGGGCTACGTTGAAGCATTGCCCCGAGATGGAAGGCATTGAGGCATCCATCACTTACTTGCTTCTGCAAGGTGCGCCAGTGGTGAATAGCTGTATGAGTATCAAGAATAGAAGCAAAAAATGGAACAGAATTCATTTCGGACTCCGCGGTGTGCCCAGATTAGGTGAAAGAGCTCAGAGTGAAATTCATACAATTGTTGAGGGAAATAAAATCGCATACAAGCCCACTGCAGTTTCAACAGTTCTCCGTCCAGACTCAAGAGAGGCATGGGGTGCATTCCGCAATCCGGAAACAAACCAGATTCTTGGCATTATTTCAAGCAATAAAGCCAATAGAGCACTTTCATTGTCAAACGGAGGGGAGCAAGTACAATGGATTGTATTCGAAGATGATGCTCGTCTGGACCCAGGGGAGAACAAAAGCCTGGAGTTTTTCTTTGTAATCGCACCAAGTACTAACATGGTCCATCACCTCAAGAACATGAGAAGCCTTGAGTTAGACAAGAAGCATTCTCAATCTGATCCCTAATGAGCTAAGCAAGTCTTCTAGCACGAGCTGAGCATTCAGCTGCTTTGGTGGCATTGCCGATGCTCTCATACAAGTCGCGCGCGATTTCCCATGTCCGCTTTGCTTCTTCTGGCCTATCTAGAAGTTCCAATACAATTGCCCGCTGATAGACATGGATGGGATTGCTTGGTTCTGCTGCGAGCGCAATATCGAAATCTATCAACGCGTTCTCAAGCTGTCCTATCGCGACATGAAGCATACCTCGCTGGTGTGCATAGTCTGCATTCTCTGGTTCTAGTGAGATGGCGGTATCATAACACTTCAGTGCAGCAGACTTGTCACCTTGTAGAGCCAGCAGTTCACCATTTTTCATCCAAGCTGAGGCGTTTTCGGGATCCAGACCAACGGCTTTTTCATATGCATTATGAGCCTGTTCTATTGCTCTCAGAGCTAAATGAGCATCACCCTTTTTCACCCATAGCTCAGAAGACTCGGAATTGATTCCAATCGCTTTGTCGAAATAGTAGAGGGCCGCCTCATATTGGTCTAGCTTATAGAAGATGTCACCTAGGGCAGAAAGAGCTATTGGATGAGCTGGGTCCATATTCAGAGCTCTATCGAGAAGCTTCTTGGCGGCCTCTATTTCCCCTTGTTCAGTTTTCATTCTCGCTAGCTCAAGGAGTGCTGGAAATGAACCGGGATTGATTTCTAGGAGGTGGTCTATCTCACTAACTGCTTCTTCTTTCTTTCCCATCGCTTCCAAGAAAATCGCCTTAACGTACTTTGTTCTGTCAGATTCAGGTGCGAGAGCAACAGCCCTATCCAAATGTCTTCTTGCACGAGATAATTCGCCAGCATGAACTTCAGCCAAAGCCAAATACGCTAGTACTTCTGCTTCATCTGGTTGCATTCTATTGATAACACGGAAACATTCCACGGCTTCGTTTGGCTTATCGGCAAAAAGATATGCTATGCCCATATACATGAGGGGCTCTGGACGATTTGGCTCAATGCCCAGTACCACTTCATACAGCATAATTGCCTTTCCTAGGTTGCCGTCCTGGAAGTGTAAATTGGCAAGTCTCATGAGCGTGCTGGCCAGACGTTCATCATCACTAAATGAATCAATCATGCTGCGTAGATTTTCTTCGAGTTCAGTGAGATATTCCCTTCGAGAATCCCCAATTTCGGGCCGGCGGAGACGGTCAGTGTCTATATGCCGGTCAATTCCTACGGAATCCAGAACTCGCTGAATATTCCCTAGGAGCTTTTTTGACTCCAACTTCTGCTCTCCCTCCCAGGTTTTAGGGAAAAGTTTTCTTATCAATTTTCACTAAGCCGTGATTTCTACTGGACGGAGGTTTACAACTCTATGCTCGCCTTCTTCAGTGTCATATTCCAGCATCCCGACCAGTTCGCCCTTAGCCCCTGGTTGCAACTCAAACTCAATCTCATTGACGCTTAATTCGCCAGGAGATATGGTGCCAATATGCTTGCTTTTAATCGTCTCAGTAAGCTCTGGTACTCCAAGTACGACCTGAGCATTACGCATCCCCATATCAGACCCGTTTCTCACAACCACACCAAAGACCACCATGCCTTCGCGAATCTTATATTCGACCGATACGTCCATACCTGCTTCGAGGCCAGGACTGGTGGGCTCAGCCTTGGTGATGTACTCTTCCACTTCCATCTCTTTCTTAATTCGTCTGGCAACTAATGCAACTACAGCCAGCATAACTGTCGCAACACCTAATGGGATTGCCCAATGAATCGTGGGCTGAAAGTCATCCGCATCCGGTAAGCCATCTCCATCTGTGTCTTTTCGCAGAGGATCGGTCCCATAGATAACAACCTCCTCATAGTCTGTTAAGCCGTCTCCATCTGTGTCTTCGTCGCTGGGATCCGTTCCGTACACGTTGACTTCTTCTCCATCGTCGAGTCCGTCTGAGTCTGTATCATTATTGCCTGGATGACAACCTAACAATCCAAAATTCATAATCTCGAAGTAATCTGTAAGTCCGTCTGAGTCTGTATCTATTGCCCAGGGATCAATTTCCCAAGTAATTACTTCATCATAATCATCAACACCGTCGTCATCCGAATCAGGGTTCAGAGGATCCGTCTCGTAGACGATAATTTCGTCATAGTCGTTCAATCGATCGCCGTCAGTATCTGGAGCTGTTGCGTTTGTACCGAAAACACTGATTTCCTCATAATCTGACAGACCATCAGAATCAGTATCGTTACTCAGTGGGTCTGTGCCGTAAATATAGACCTCATCACCATCCAGTAGAGAGTCTGAATCCGAATCCTCATCAAGAGGATCTGTTCCAAGTTCGATTTCATAACCGTCTTCCAGATTATCGTCATCAGTATCTGGGTCAAGCGCGGTTGTACCGTAAATCCGTAATTCGTCTATATTCGTGAGACCATCGCCATCAGAATCATACTCTGAGTCTAGAGTATCCCCATATGTTGTATTGGTAGTGGGGTCAGTATCGGTTAGGTAGACCTCTTCATAATCGCTCAACGAATCGCCATCAGTATCGTTGCAGAGGGGGTCGGTTCCATATTCTTCCACTTCTTCAAAATCGGATAAGCCATCGACATCCGTATCCTTGCTCAAAGGATCTGTTGAGTACTCCTCCACCTCCTCATAGTCAGTCAGACCATCGCCGTCTGTGTCTTCATCAAGCGGATCTGTGAAGTAGGTCTGGACTTCTTCCCCATTCGTCAACCCGTCGCCATCTTCATCATCATTGAAGTCCGAAATGCCATTATCGTTGCTATCTTTGTCGCGGGGATCCGTCTCTGTCAGAACACATTCTTCATAGTTGGTAAGCAAATCTCGATCCTCATCATCATCACCATCAAGAATGCCATCGCCATCCGTATCATTACAACGGGGGTCAGTCTTCGTTAGCACTATTTCTTGCCAATTCGTAAGTCGGTCAGAATCCATGTCCCACTCCGAATCCGGAGTGCCGTCTCCTTTGGTACTGTAAAGAAGAGGATCTGTAAGGGTTATGTTTACTTCTTGAAAATCAGTCAGGCCATCTTGGTCGGTATCGCGCTCAAGTGGATCAGTTCCCAGATTCACTTCCTGTGAATCCAGCAACCCATCATTATCAGAATCTGGAGACAGCGGGTCGGTATTATAGATATTGAGTTCTTCCCCGTCTTCGAGTCCGTCGTCATCCGAGTCAGGCTCAAGCGGATCGGTTTCGAATACCTTTATCTCATCGTAATCAGAAAGCCCGTCCCCATCCGTATCGGAATTATTCAGGAGAGTATGGTACGTGAGAGCCTCTTCACCATCATCGAGCCCGTCTGAGTCTGTATCAATCATATTGGGGTCACTTGAGTAGTAGAAGAGTTCATCCCAGTCATCTAGCCCATCTCCATCAGTATCTGCCGCATTCGGGTCTGTCTCACTTACAAAAACTTCATAGTAGTCAGACAATCCATCATAATCGCTATCGATAAGTGTGCAATTGGTCTCGTAAAGATAAATCTCAAGATAGTTATTTAGGCCATCACCATCTTCGTCATCCAAGTCGTCGGGGATTCCATCGCCATCAGTGTCTGCAGATGTAGGGTCTGTGTGACTATTGAAAATTTCATCATAATCAGATAACCTGTCATTGTCTGTATCTTCATCCAAGGGGTCTGTACCGTAGACGTTCACCTCATCACCATCGGTCAACCCATCAAAATCTGAATCCGGATTGTCGGGATCAGTCCCCAAAGCGATTTCTTCCGCATCATTAAGGCCGTCATCGTCACCATCAGCAGTGGTAGGATCTGTACCGTAAATCTTCCACTCTTCCCAGTCGCTCAGACCGTCGGAGTCTGTGTCATTCGAATTCGGATCCGTACCTAAGTCGAGTTCCTTCTTATCACCTATACCATCAGAATCAGAGTCCTTCATAGTCGGATCTGTATTGTATTCGTTAATTTCATCATAATCACTGAGCCCGTCTCCATCTGTGTCCCACAGAATTGGAGACGTGCCATAGACATATATCTCGTCATAATCAGTCAGTCCATCGGCATCAGAATCTTGGTTCCTTGGATTTGTACCATAAATCACATACTCGTCATAGTCACTGATACCATCATCATCTGTATCTTTGTCGGTTGGACTCGATCCAGCGTAGTTGACCTCGACACCATCTGAAAGGCCGTCTCCGTCAGTATCATTGTTTGTGGGATCGGTGCCGTAGCCATAAATCTCGATCCCATTACTCAAACCGTCTCCATCCATATCTAAATCGTAGTCCGATGTACCATTCTCATATGTGCTATACTTCGAAGGATCAGTTCCCAGTTGGTTAACTTCGACGCCATCATACAGTCTATCACCATCAGAATCCATTAAGAGTGGGTCAGTCGAGTATACATATATCTCCTCGAAATCAGTTAGGCCGTCACCATCAGTGTCGTTATCAAGAGGGTCTGTACCATAGCTGAATACCTCAAGCCCATCGTAGATTCCATCATCATCCGAATCAGCATCACCTGGTGAAGTATCGTATATGTCAACTTCGTCACCGTTGATGATACCGTCACCGTCGCTATCAATTTCGTAGTCGGTGTGAGTGGAATTATACATCTTTACAAGAGGGTCTGTTAGTGTCATATGAATTTCGACAAAATCGGAGAGCTGATCGCCATCAGTATCTTCGAGTGTGGGGTCTGTGCCATAGTCGTTCACTTCTGAACCGTCCTCGATGCCATCTCCATCAGTGTCTGGTGAAAGGGGATCGGATCCGTAGATTAACACCTCTTGGCCATCAGTCAGCCCATCCCCATCGGTATCTGCCAGAGTAGGATCGGTCTCATACTTGTCGACAACACCATCCAAATCAATGTCTTCACCTGGTTCTCCGGGGTCCCAGCGGCCATTGCCATTCAGGTCCTTGAAGCCATCATACAATCCGTCTCCATCAGTATCATTCAGAGTAGGATCCAATCCAACATCGACTTCCAAGCCATCTCTGAGCATATCCCCGTCGGTATCATTGTTTGTGGGATCTGTACCGTAATCACGAACCTCTTGCAGATTTGTCAGACCATCGTGATCTTCATCGTCATCGGCATCCAGAATACCATCATCATCGGTGTCGGGATCATTTGGATCTGTCAGGACTAGATATACTTCTTCTGCATCTGTAAGCCCATCTGAATCAGTATCATTAGAAAGGGGGTCGGTATTCCAATTGAATTCCTCTAGATTGGTCAGCCCGTCTCCATCAGGATCCTCTTCCCAGTCGAGAATACCATCATCATCCGTGTCGTTGTAGAGTGGATCGGTGCCGGTCATTTCGACTTCAAACCAATTGGGGAGATTGTCGGAATCCTCATCATCGTTATAATCGGAAATCCCGTTACCATTGCTGTCTGTGTCGTTCGGAAGGGTATGTGTCACATAGAGTTCAATACCGTTACTTAGTCCATCACCATCTAAATCTTCATCGTAATCGGATACTGAATCGTCATCACTATCAGGATCGTTCGGATCGGTTCCGAGATACCATATTTCATCACCATCTTTTACACCATCATCATCAGTATCAGGGTCGCGAGGATCGGTGGCCGATTCATACAATTCGTAATAGTTGCTGAGACCGTCAAGATCTGAGTCTTCATCCCCATCATCAATTCCATCATCATCCGAGTCAACCCGAGTGGGATCAGTACGGGTTAGGTATATTTCATGACCGTTCCAAAGACCATCGCCATCGTAGTCAAACTCATAGTCGTTTGTTTCCGCATCGAAGAAGTTGGGATTTTTTGCAACGCTAGCATTCCAATACTCAATCTCATCTGGGTCTAGTAGACCATCGCCGTCTGTATCCTGTAGCGTGGCATCGGTACCGTAGGTGAGAACTTCAAGTCCGTCATCTAAGGAATCTCCATCGGTATCCGTTAGTGTGGGATCGGTGCCATAAACATAAATTTCGTCGTAGTCGTTGAGACCATCCAAATCAGTGTCGTTGCTGTTTGGATCAGTCCCCCAAGTATTCACTTCTTCACCATCTGTGAGGGTATCGCCATCACTATCGGGATTGGTGGCATTGGTATTATACACATGGATTTCTTCGTAATCGTCCAGTCCATCCGAATCAGTATCAGCTGCGGATGCATTTGTGCCGTAGGTATAGTATTCATCGTAGTCATTCAAACCATCACCATCTGTATCGGCCTCTCTTGGATTTGATCCCACAACCATAACCTCTTCCCAGTCACTCAGACCATCATCATCTGTATCCGGGTTAGTAGGTGAAGTTTTCCATTGTTTGACTTCGGGACCATCCAGAAGACCATCACCATCCGTATCTTCATCAAGGGGATCCGAACCAACCTGTAGTTCTTTCCAGTTTGTCAATCCATCGCCGTCTTCATCATCATAATAATCCGATATACCGTCATTGTCGCTATCAACATCATTTGGGTCAGTCTCAGTCTGGCGCACCTCTTGGATATTGGTTAGACCATCACCATCGTTGTCATCTTCGGCATCGTTGATTCCATCACCATCTGTATCTGAAAGCGTTGGATCAGTATTTGTCACATTGTTCTCTTCATAATCGGTAAGCCCATCACCATCTGTGTCCGCTTGATTCGGGTCTGTACCAAGGTAAATCTCCTGCCAGTCAGTAAGCCCATCTGAATCTGAATCGACATCGTTAGGGTCAGTTTCATACGTCACGACTTCTTGGAAGTCAGATAATCCATCCCCATCTGTATCGGGGTCATTTGGATCAGTTCCATACTCAAGAACCTCTTCTCCATCATTGAGCTTGTCATCATCTGTGTCAGGGTCATTTGGGTCGGTACCTTCAATAAGATTCTCACGAGCATCCGCCAATCCATCACCATCGGAGTCAACACCATAAACACTCAGCTCGCCAGCATCGCTCCCAACTGCAAATTCATACTTCGAATTGCCATCCAAATCTCCGGCATCCAATACCCCCGAGAATGCGGCAAAGTCTGTGGCTGAAATCTCGTATCCCGTGCCATTGTAAATCACAATTGAGCCGCCATCGACGCCCGCCACTACCTCTTCAGTTGTTGAGCCATCAATGTTCGCCAAAAGTAATGAAACTACCGCGTTACTCAGCGTCTTGTTCCAAATAGTATCTAGCGTTGAATTGAGTGTATACAGTTCGTTACCAGCAGTGCCGATTGTAACTTCTGTCAAGCCATCATTATCTAAATCACCAGTGTGCATCGATTCTATTGAGTCAGTGAAGGTCCTATTCACCAATGCGCTTCCATTGTTCCAACAGCCCCTGAGCTTGCCGCCACTGTCACCATATATCACTTCAAGGCTGCCGTTTCCGGCCAAATCGGTTAGCTCCACCGTGGTAATCGCTTGACTCGCAGTCTTTGAGAAAATGGGAGTTCCATTCTCATGTAATAGGAACAATTCATTGCCTAAGTTTGAACCAAGAAGCTCCTCGCGGCCATCCGGTTCAATATCCTTTGCCGTCAGCAATCGAATCGAGCTGGTGCTTGTGTAATTCCATAGCTGAGTTCCATTGATGTCATAAGCATAGACCAAGCCATCATCACAGCCAGCAATAATCGAATCCAGATTATTGCCATCAAGATCAGCTCCTAGGACGGCTCTTGTATCATCCGGGAGTGTGACATTTGCTAAAACTGTCTTGTTTCCCGCCACAACAATGAATCCATTGTTGGTTCCAACGACGATTTCTTGCGCAACATGAGTATCTGATTGGAGCTGGGTTAGCGCGTATGGTGTTGAGCTAATACTCAAACTCCATTGCTCAGATCCATTTTCCTGAAAGAGAGAGAGGCGATTTTCAGTGAGAACCGCAACTTCGTCGTTTGAATCGCCATCGAAATTGCTTACCGTCATATCAAGAATTGAATCATCTGTTGTATTCGACCATACAAGAGCTGTCTCAATCGGTCCCAAGTCGGCGGGCGCAGTAGACCTGTCTTGTACTGGAAATCCAGTCATGGGCGAAATGCCATCACCAATGGGAGCTGAAAGAAACAACAGCGCTGCAACAGCTACAACAGCTCCACCAACAAAATATCTGGTTCGCATCAAACACTTCCTCCTGCCTCGGTTTCTTTCCAAGGCTTCACGTTAAAGAAATCAAAAAAGTCTGCTTCGACCACAGAAACTTCTTCGAAGGGCACGTCCATTTCATTCAAGCTATGGACAACATCTAGCATGTGAGTCTTAGGTTCATCTATGAATAGCTTCAGCGTATTTCGACCTGTCCGGGCTATATACTGGACACCCTCAATGGATTTAGCACGGTCTCTGATTGCTGAAGACATCGAGGGGAAGACGACTTGAAGGCTTTCACCCTCCCCCGGTAAGCTAGAAATCAGTTCATCTGGAGTACCAAAACGACTTACATACCCATCTTCCAAGAGGCATACCCGAGTACAATAATCAACAATTTCCAAATCATGACTGATGATAGCCATCGTGGTACCTAGTTCGAAATTGAGTTCCTTCAGATAGTTTAGAGTCTCATGCCGCAAGTGTGCATCAAGACCTGTGGTCGGTTCGTCGAGTAATAACACCGGGGGCTCATGAATCATACCAAGACAAATCGAAACCCGCTTGCGTTCTCCACCTGATAGATGCTTTACCCGCTTGGTTATGAGCTCCTCATCAAATCCCAGAATGCGTAGAATCTTACGGGCCTTATCTTCGATCTCTGCTGGTTTCATCCCAAAACATCGACCGAAGAACTGAGCATTTTCTAAAGGCGTGAAATCGTAGTACAAACTCAGGTGTTCTATTTGAGGTACATATCCCACTAAGAGACTAATCAGTTCAATTCTCTCAGTAACATCATAACCCCCTAGAAAGGCTTTGCCGCCGGTTGGTTCCAGCTGCCCAGTTAGCACTCTCAAGACGGTGGTTTTGCCTGCCCCTGATGCACCAATAATGCCCAGAAATTCAGCTTTGTTAGCGAAAAATGAAACACCTTTGAGGGCGTAGAAATCCCCAAATGCAACTTTCAGATTTTCAACTACTATTTCTTTCTCATCTGAGGTCAATTCACACACCCCCAATCCTATCGCTAACTTCTTCGAAAAGTTCTTCTGCTTCTTCAAGGCTATCCTTCAAACCACGTAAGGATTCAATTTTCTCTATTCGATCCAAGTCTTCACGTTGGATTATATCTTCCATCTGTCTGAAGACAGCTAAAAGCGTGTTCAGAGCTGTATCAACACGACGGGTCAGTTCGGGATCGACTTCGGGTATTCTCATACGCTTTCTTCTGCGCATCCTGTTGGTCCCAAGAAATACTAATAAACTACCGAAAATGCCAGTAGATACGAGCAGAGCAAACTGGGGCAGAGTCAACAGGTCTTCTCCTCCATTTGCTGGTGGGGTCCCGGTTTCCTCATAGAGAGTAAAGCTCGTACTGGCATATGTTGTCGCATATTCATCACCTAGAATAATGAAAATGGCGTTGATTCTTCCATCAGAATGCCAGTAGTTGGGCGTGAACTGCGAAGAGTATAGTCCATCACCGACAAAACCCGCAATGAAATATGCAAAGGATCCATTCGGTAGTTCAAATGCTACAGCTACTGTCAAATCATTTACGGGTTCGCCTTCATGGTTAGTTAGGTGGAGATTCAAGTAAACGCTCTTGCCAGTTGGATACGATGTACGATTCTCAGATAAGCTCGCAACTCCCGTTAGAGTATCCTTCAGTAGATACTCGTTAAGATTGCCAAGAAGAAGTGTGTTGTTGTTCTTTTTCAGATTCTTATTCATGAAAATTCGAGAAGACCCGAAAAGAGCAAGCTCAGGTGGAGAACTATCAAGGAGAATAACTGGACGACCACCAACTGTTGCTGCCGCCAGTGAATGATTGTTCTCAATGAATGCACCCTCCCCGAGATATATGCTCTCAACATTAGTGGATAAAGGAGAACGAGAGATTATCTCAGTTGTGTTTTCGCTGGTATGCTTCCCGGCCAAGGAATATCCGTATGGTTCAAGAAGTGAATTGAGACCGGTCATGTTGTTACGGTCTTCATGATCCCCGAAGATGAGGAGTTTACCTCCGTCAGCTGTGAAATTCCGTAGAAGAGAGATTTCGGTAGAATTGAAGCCTTCAGAGGGAGCAACGACTACTAAAGCAGCAAACTGTGTGAGTAGGTCAGCATCAAGTTCCATACCGGGAGTTTCAACCAAGTCGAGACCCTGCTGGGCCATCTGTTCATCCATGCTCGAGAATCCTGAAAAGGTGGTCATTCGAATTTCTGCCATTAGTTCGTCAATATCGCCAAGACCACCTAGGCCGCCAATACTGATGCCAGTAGCCCCCTCTCCATCGTTATTCGATTCCTGCGCCAAGGGGAAACTCATACCGTTTCCCATGTTCATGTCAGTAGACCCTCCTAGGCCTCCTCCTAGTCCCCCGCCCAAAGAAAATCCTCCGCCATGGGAAGTGTCAAAGAGCATCATCGCTTTGGGATATTGAATTATGGTCTCCATTGTCGTATTCTGTGACCAACCTGTCTCAGCCTCCACAACATAGTCACACCTATGATAACCATCCATCATTATGGCAGGAGCAAGGAGAAAGAGAGAGAAGTTGTAGTAACCCTCAACGTTCTTGCTTTCCGGTAAGCTTGCGTCCCCCCAATCACTGGCATTTCCATAGCCTGTCACAGACACATTGCCAAGAGGTACTGTACTGGTCAGAGAAACTGTACAAAGACTGAAATCAGCTGGAAATCGAATATCGAAAGGCGAAGAAGGAAGACGTTTGGGAAACACCGACGTGGACTGAATCGGTGCCTCAACGAATATGTCTCTAATCAAGAAATCATCAAGAAGACTTACCCCAGTGCTTGAAATCTGGCCGGAGGGGTCTGTCACTAATGCAAGAGCATACTCAAGCCCAACTGAAACTACCCATGCCGCAGATCTCATTCCCTCCTTCTCCGGATTCCATTGAGCAGACAGAGATTTTGCAGTGAATGGATCGATTTCATCGTAGCTGAAGTACTTGCTGAAGACGGTCCCAGTTTCGCCTCCGCCTTCTAGGATTACCATTGCCGCTACCATCTCAGAAGGCTCAAGACCTATATTCATGACGACTGCGCTCGACTCGTACGTTAAACCCCCCTGGGTGGTCCGCGGAATGCTGGCCTCAACAACTATCAAATCGCCCTGACCAGATTGAAGCGCTGGTGGTTCAGCAGTCCACATTCTGTCAATAGAGTCATCTAGGAAAGTGCGGTTCTCAGCAAATCCCATTGCTATAGTGACATTCTTAGGGCTATTGAATGAAAGATTACCGAAAGCCCATTTCATTCCGAGCCCAACCGAGCCATCAAATTGAGTGGAACCCGTCAAATTGTCGTCTGAGATGTGCGAATCAATATCTGAGGAGTTGCCTACTTCAAATGCGGAAAGCTTCTTACTTGCATTAAGTCCAAAATAGTAGTCTTTGTGATTTTCGGAGATACCGTAGGCAAATATCTGGTCTCGCAACAAGTCGTACTTCCCGTGATCATCAAGACCGTCGGAAAACAAATCGAGCGAGTAAGACATGAATAGACTCACATTCTCAATTGGTTCATGGCCGAGATTGATAATATGTGGAGTAAGTCTGAAACCAATGATTGGATCTGAGGTTGTCTCAGTAAAATTGTAAGACTCAACCATCAGAGCCATATAGAGAGTATCGTCATAAGAAAGGATTCCAATCCATCGATTGTAATTACTCTGATCGGATTCTGTGGCAACTTGGTGCATCTCTCTCTTCACTTGGAATTGCATTAGACGCATTGGGTCATTATCATTCCATCTTAACCAGAGCATCCCCATTAGCTGGTGGATACTAGAGCTTGACTCACCCCTATCGTCAACGGCAACCATAGAAGTACCAAAGCTACTCATTAGCAGAGTGGTTGACACGTCCTCCGCTGCTGCGGTGAGTAACCCGGTGGCAAGCAAAGGTGAGCCCGTTGTGCGGTTCTGAGCCTGACCCGGTTGCTGTTTTCTGCTCAAATAATCAAAGGCAGCCGGTAGATTGAGTACACCAGCACCACCATCATTTACACCACAATCCAGCTCGGTAGCTGTGTCTCTGAGTACATTTGCCATAGCTATTGGAGTAGCTCGGTCAAAGGCTTGGAGGAGGATTGCAGCCGCTCCTGCAACTATAGCCGATGAGGCTGCGGTTGAGTCAGCTCTAATATAATTTTCATCGACCTCTTCCCCAAAGTCTCCACCAAGCAGTGAAGATACGCCTCCAAGTTCAGCAGTACTAAGTGACTCAAATCCTGCCGCGCTCGCAGCAGCATCAGCTCTTGCACCAACAACACCCATGCCAAGTGCTACTAAATCTGGTTTTGTAAACATTCCAAAAGAAGGGCCTCTACCTGAAAAATCGGGAATTTCTTGCTTCTTGGTATCGTAGGCTCCTACAGTAAGTGCCGCCTGTGATCCACCTGGCGACATAACGGTGAGATAATCCGGGCCATCGTCACCTGCTGCAGCAACAACAAGGAGGCCCATATCTGCCGCCTTTTGAAGGGCCAAATCGACTGCATCACCAGGAGAGCCAAGGGTGTTGAAAGGCATCAGAATGATATCCGCACCTCTGCTGACTGCCCATTCAACACCGGAAACAATCCAGCTGGGTGATGCCAGAAGACCACCAAGAGTCACTTTTGCAGAAATCAGAGTGGCACCTGGCGCAATACCTGCATACAGTCCGTCGGAGGCGTTCCCGGTACCCGCTGCGACCGAAGCCGCGTAGGTCCCATGGCCAATCAGGTCAATGGGTAGTGAGTCCCCTTCAACGAATGAAGCATATGCGGTTACTTTGCTGTCTTGGGTTGTATCGTTATCGTCAAAATCATCAAGGTCAGGATGCATAAAATTGACTCCTGTATCCAGTACAGCAATGACAACTCCAGAACCATTGTACCCTTCTTCCCACATCTCTCCGGCATGAGTTACGTTAACAGGCGACATGTATTCAGAACTAGATGGGGTACTGCTGAAACTAGAGTTATCCGTCAACTCCTGTGGTTCATTGGACCAAATCTTCGTTATTATGTCATTTTTCGATAATTGCTTAATGGCACTTCCAATCAGTCTCACGCGTAGAAGGCCCAAATCTTCGAAGGATCTCACAATTTGAGCTTGTGAATCAACCAGCTTAATCGCTTGAGCAGCCTTGTACTTACTTGCATCGGTATCATACTGTACGAGAACATCCAGTCGGTCCTCGCTATCAGTTTGATTCAGCAAATCCCCTTGAATCTTGACTGATTCATCGATTGGTTCACTGCTTGGAGCGGGTATGTTAACAGCGGTAGTAAGAGCTGAGAATATCAAAAAGGCCAGCATGAAAAGGGCCAAGATTCTGGACATGCTTGAAATCTTGTTGCTATACTGAACCATCTCATCACTTCTCAATTGTACCTGCAATCAGTCCGCGTGTTATGGCGATGTAATAATCTACCATATCGGCTACAGATTTTGTCTTGACAATTTTTACGGCTATATCATTCTCTTCCAGGCCGCGTACACACCGTTCGGCAATGTCTTGTAATGGGTCTTCGGTAAACACTTTAAGAAATTCTCCTCTCTGGAGAACAAAACTAACACCCTCCACTTCTTCAAGCGTAGGACGAGCTCGTGGATCCACATCTTCCAATACCACTCCGACAGCGAAACCGCGTGAAGGCATGGATTGCTTGAGTTTCGCGGGACTGCCAAATGCCACCAGACTCTTACCCCGCATGAAAACTGCAACCTTGTCGCAGAATTCTCCTTCAGAGGGGTAATGTGTAACGACAACAATAGAGGTTCCGTACTCCTGATTAACGTAATCCAAGAAGTGCCAGAGGTCTGAACGGTTATCGGGGTCTAATCCACTTGTGGGCTCATCCATGAGAAGGACCTTCGGCCGATGGACTAGAGCAATAGCTATGGAGACTCTGCGCTGTTGACCACCACTGAGTTCCGCGACAGGCTCGTTGCCCTTCTCCAGTATACCAAAGTCCCGAAGTAGTGTTTTGCCTCGTTTAATGAGCTGCCACTCGGGAATATCATACTGTTTCCCGAATGCGATAATGTTCTCAAGAGGTGTGAAAGTCTCATACATGTAGCTAAGGTCCTGTGGGCAGTAGCCAAAGAAATGGCGGACCTTGCGCGTTTGCCGTGAATCAATCCCTGCTATCCGAGCTACACCAGTACTCGGAATATCTCCAATCAACGCCTTGATACAGGTAGATTTGCCTGCCCCCGATTCGCCGATGATGGCAAGCATCTCACTTTCATTAATCGAGAAGGATACATTCTCAATAATTTTCATACCACTCGAGACAGTAACGGTGAGGTTCCTAGCTTCAAGCACATTTCGGTAGGCAGGGGCCTGTTTCCAAGCAAGCGGCTGTACGTAAATCTTATCGGCCAGAATAGTAAGGTCTGGATCCGAACGGGGGCCGAGCAGGAACTGTGGTTGAGAGACAAGGAATATCTGCGGGTCACCAACCGAAGTTTCTGGTGCAACCCGAACCTCAAGAAAACCCTCAGGTAGAATGGGAGCGGGTTGCGTGGAAGCTCCCACTAAGCTTCCCCTAATCATAATTGGCAGCTTATCAGAAACCCTCTCGCCCCAGACTGTGCAAGTCACCTCCTGACTACCCAATACTTTCTCTAGATCCTTTACTAGCTGCTGGAGTTCGCCACCTTCGTAGAAGAAATCGTCGAAAAGGTTACGCTTCAAGTAGTTCTGAAGAGTAAGTTGTGTAGCTGCAATATCCTCATGGGATGAACCTTGACCTCCTACAGTTACAACTTGATCAAGTTCTCCACGGCTTTCTCTACTCAAGTTTTCCTCTACAAGAACCGCCAGGCGTCGTTTAATGACCCCTTTTTTGATATCTAGAATTCTACCACGGAATCGTACATTTTCATCCGTAGAAGTGAGATTTCCTTGCACTTCGCAATGGAGCTCACGATCCTTACGGGCAAGACACCAATCCAAGGCTTCGTTCATTCTGGCTCCAGAAAAGAAGGCCTCCTCTATGAATGACGGCTTCTCGCTTGACTCTGTATCTCGGGTTGTATTACTTGTCACTTAAATCACCTAACCAAGAGTTGGCTTTTTGGAGAAGATTACCGTCGCTGCTAGGATAGCAAGGAGGGAAAAGCCAAGTAGCTTCATAATCGGGAGCCACACCTCGAATATATTCAATCCCTTGAATGCTGTACTTATAAGTAGGTCCAATCCTTGGTTCAGAGGGAGGATTTCGTCTAGCGCGCCCACATCAATGAAGAATCCCGCAAGAATCAGAGTGCCAAAAAGCACAAACAAGAACATCTGATTGGCTTGAAGGCGCGATGATGCAACAGCAGATATCAAGATTCCAGTAGCCGAGCCGGTGAGCGACACTAGGCTCATAATCAACACTAATGTTAGAAAGCCGGTGTTGAGATTTAGATTAAACACCACAATCCACAATGTGATTAGCAATAGTGATTGGAAAAAACCGATAACAACATAGCCAGCCACCTTGGCTAGTATTACTTCAAGTCTATTGGTTGGAGTGAGAAGCATCCTTCTAAGAGGGATATCACCTACAATCGACTGTGCGGCAGTCATGGCTATCCCAAGATAGCTGGAGAATATCACAATAAAACCTCCAAACTGACTCTCAATATAGCCAGCATCGGGGACGAATTCCATTGTCATCGAAGGGAAGACTTCTGATTGAATCCACATATGTGATGCGCGAAAGGAGATTATCGCACCTTGAACGATTCCCTGAACTGTGGACTGGTCCACCAATTCTGTTGCATCTGTGTGCAGCTCAACATAGGTCGGTTCATTAATTGTAAGATTAGCCTCAAATCCATCCGGTATCACGACATAGCCAATAATCTCTTTCTCGTATAGTGCGTCAAAAGCGGCATCTGAAGTATTGTATTCAATGAGTTCTCCGGTGAAATTGCGCAAGAACGCCGTCAAATTCTTTGAGAGGTCTTCGCCATCATAGGTACGGGTTGTATCAAAATCGATGAGCCCCAACGTGACATCGGAATATATGGTCTCGTTTGCCGCACCGTCCGATTCACCGGATTCACCACCATCCATCTGCGTTCCTCCCATCCCGCTTTCCTCAGTTACAAAGTATAGCGTTCCGATAAGAGCAGCAGGAAGAAGGAAAATCAGAAAGAGCGCCACTTTATCTTTGACAATAAGCCGAAGCTCTTTGGCTACCATATTTGTTATGCGACGACTTGGCTTGGTTAGGACTTCGGCCATGGAATAAACCTCAATATATCAAATTAGGTGTTCGTATATGGTTTGAGTGTGTTCTTACGCCATAAGTGCCCTTGGCGAGGTCTATTAAGGTTTTATACGGCACTATCAATGTATTCAAGAAATCCCTTGAAGGGGAGACGTTCGCAGTAAGTAGAAATAAGTACTTACTCAGACAGAGAATAATATTGCAGCGCCAAGTTTACGTCATACGAGGCGCGGAGGAGTAGGTTTGACTAAGATAGATAGAGAAGAAACCAGACGGCTGTTCAGAGTAGCTAGAAAGTATGAGATTGCTAGCTCCCAGAAAGGGGAACAAATGGCCCCAGACGAAATTCGACAATTACTGAACAATGTAATCCTTGAGAAGTGTGGATCGTGGGCATTTCCCGAATGGAGATATTTTGAAGCCGTTTCATCTGATACTGAAAAGCGTCTTTTCGAAATCGACAGGTCTGTTGTTGGGGGAGTAGGAGGCAAATGTTGGGGTGTGTGCAACACTCTTGGAATGGTAGCGACTTTCCCCGGAGCGGGATCTATCAACATTATCGTGCCCGAAGACCGAGGGAACTTGCACCTCAATATCGACGAGAATCCTATGCTTGAACTACTTTCAACTACAGACCAAATATATCATTTTGAGGAAAAGTATGGAGCAGTCAACTTCCAACGATTGGTATTCTATGGATGGGAAGAAGAAGCCATCTATAATGAGATTCAACTGCGGAACTATTCACTTGAGAAAAAACACTTCACATTCTATGTATCTCTTGCACCCATTTCTTCAAGAGGGTTTGATCCCATAGAAAGTATTAGATTTGATGAATCTAGCGTGGTAATGTTGACAAATGACCATGTAGCCTTGGTGGGCAGCAAACCACCCAGTTCTGTGATGCTCTCCACTGCCGATAGTCCCGAAATAGATAGGTATCTGTATCAACAAGATAATCGCGTTGATAATGTAATTATGGCCGAGTCAGGCCTAGCTACAGCTTTGATGCGGTATGACGTGGAACTCGGTCCAGCAGAACAAAGAAAATTCTATTTTGCGTCACCCCTGAAGGAAACAGGAGCAAGTGAAAATCGGCAATATATTTTGGACGAAACCGTGAGAACCGATACAGTGGAACGATGGTACGAATTCCTATCCTCCATAAGTATTGATAACCTTCCAGATGATCAGCTCACACTCGCACTTAATCAATCAAAAGCCAGAATCGCCATACAAATCTACTCCACCCTAGCTTCGAAAGAAGAAGATGAGTCGGTCCTTGTATCTAGTGAGGAAGCCAGAGTCATGCTTGCCTTAGCGCGGATGGACTCGGGAGCTCTCATCGAAGACGTGTTCAAGGCTATCGTTGATTCAACCCTTTCTGATATTCGAACAATGGGTACAATTGACCCCTCTATCATCTGGTCAATCCTCAAACTAGCCAGCTATGAACACCCCTCTAATCCCGAGGATAATCTTGAAGACCTAGTCAGTCATGCCTACAGAATATTGCTCGAAGAAAACATTCTACAGTTTAAAACTGATGATAAAGGAGTTCCAGATTCGATAGATACTGAAAAGGAGGAAAAATCAAGTTTCAAACATGAAGAAGAAAAGAATCCACAGTTAAATCATAATGACGCTACTTCCTTTGAGACCATTCATGAAGCCTTGTGGTGCTGGGCTGTGCTTGATGAAATGGCACGCTATAGCATGGACACAGAACAATCTCAGACACTTGAAGAGAGCACAAAAACTGTGTTAAGATATCTTAGAGAAGCATTAACAATTCTCAAAGAAAAACAACAGAACAGTACTAGTCATGCCAAAATAGGTCTCTACTGGATAACCAAAACTGCTGCAGATATCGCCTTAGTTAAACCGAATGGCCTAGATTTGGGTGTAGTAGACAATATCATGGATTACCATCTCCAAGGGATTTTGGATATGCCAAAATGCCAGCATTCTGCGGAAGGAGTATTTGGAAATCACTTGCTCAGAATTGCATCGTATTATGCTTACAGAAGGAAGAACGAAAGAGTCACTAGTATTCTGGAGGAAGTGATTGGCGAAATTAACACGTTCCATCAGATTCCAAACACTGTTGCAGAACAAAGAGGGGATTATCCACTTTCCGAAGATGGAAGTATCTCTGCAGCCGCTGATCTTATACTCCTTCTACAGACAATGCTGTTTTCTGAGGAGAACGGAAATTTGCTTGTTTTTCCGTCGATTGCAGAAGATTGGTATGCCTCGGAAGAGACTATACTGGTTTCAGAAATACCATCTTCTTATGGACGCGTAACCCTTGAGGTAGGAACTTCAACGAATCAGCTTCAACTCGAGATTGCTCTCAGGCACCTACCCGAAGAAATTTTCATTTTCATTCCCCGCAGCTTTTCCATTTCGATGGCAAAGTCATTCGGAGGCACCATAATTGAAAGGGTAGATGATGATAGTAATCCATACCTGAGAGTAGTTCCTCTAAGCGATTCAATTGTGCTTGCCTTTCCAAAATAGATTCATGACCTAAGAATTTCAAAGCCAAATCTTCAATAACTGAAAGTTTATTAATTTCCAAGAGGGTATTAACGATAGTTAAAGGTTATTGTGTAAGTGAAAGGTGGTACAATATGGTCGGTACTAAGTTCAAGATTCCACATCCCAAGAATGAGCCCACACTGAGTTATCTTCCAGGCAGTACGGAAAGAGTTGAGTTGAAGGCAAAACTCGAAGAACTGCGTTCTGAGAAGATAGAGATTCCCCTCATTATTGGAGGACAAGAAATACGAACAGGAGACACTAAACAGTCTGTCATGCCCCATGAGCATAATCATGTTCTGGCAGAGTTCCACAACGCAAGAGAAGAAGAGGTACAGCAAGCCATCGATGCTGCACTTGAAGCAAGTAAGTCGTGGGGGGAGACGCCATGGTACGATCGGGCAGCGATATTTCTGAAGGCTGCAGATCTGCTGGCAGGACCGTATAGATCAACCATTAATGCGGCAGCCATGCTGGCACTCAGTAAAACAGTGTATCAAGCAGAAATTGATGGCGCAAATGAGCTGCCGGACTTTCTTAGATTCAATGCTTACTACATGCAGGAAATCTACAAAACGCAGGTAACATCAGGGCCGCAAGAGTGGAATCGAATGGAATATCGACCGTTGGAGGGTTTTGTCTTCGCTGTTAGCCCTTTCAACTTTCTTAGCATAATTGGCAATCTTCCTACTGCTCCTGCCCTGATGGGAAATGTGGTGGTATGGAAACCAGCATCATCTGCGGTGTACCCAAGCTACCAAGTAATGAAGATTCTCATGGAAGCCGGACTTCCACCAGGCGTTATCAATTTCGTACCTGGTCGAGGTGCAGAGGTAGGAGATCCAGTTCTGAAACATCCTGACCTAGCAGGTGTTCACTTCACCGGTAGCACCAGCACCTTCAGAATGATGTGGCAAAAAGTAGGAGAAAGGATAGCCGAGTACAAGACGTTTCCGCGTCTTGTCGGGGAAACCGGCGGAAAAGATTTCGTCTTTGCCCATTCAAGTGCCGATGTTAGTGCCCTAGTGACAGCACTCATCAGAGGCGCATTCCAGTATCAAGGGCAAAAGTGCTCTGCGGCATCTAGGGCATACATCCCAGACTCGCTCTGGCCGCAGACAAAGAAGAAGCTGCTTGAGGACCTAGAACTCGTACGAGTTGGAGATCCTGAGAACTTCAGGAATTTTATGAATGCAGTAATTGACCAGTCGGCCTTTGATAACATTGTAAGCTACATTGAATATGCTAAAGAATCAGATGAGAGCGAGATTATTGCTGGTGGGGAGTATGACGACGAAGAAGGTTACTTCATCGATCCAACTGTTGTTGTAACAGAAAATCCGAAGGACAAGCTCATGAGAGAGGAAATATTCGGGCCAGTTCTAACGCTCTACATCTATCCAGAAGAAGAATACGAAGAGACCCTTCATCTCTGTGATCAGACCTCACCGTATGGCCTGACTGGTTCCATATTCGCCCAGAACCGGGATGCAATCGTTCTAGCTACTGACGTACTAAGGCATGCTGCAGGCAACTTCTACATAAACAACAAACCAACGGCTGCTGTTGTTGGCCGCCAACCCTTTGGAGGAGCTAGAGCATCTGGAACGAATGACAAGGCTGGAAGCAGGATAAACCTCATGCGGTGGGTGTCACCACGCTCGATTAAAGAGAGCTTTGTGCCAGCGAAGTTTTTCGTGTACGAGCACATGTCCGAACCCTAAGAGAATAGTACGGGCTAGCTCAGCTTTTCAGGTTGGCCCTGCTCTTTCCATTTCCACATCTCAACAACTGTATCTTGACCGTCGATACATTTCCTACCGTCTTTATCTGGTAACTCTTGCAGGTATTCGAAGACTGATGGGTCGTATTCCTGTGCCACAACAATCGCGCGCGAAGGGAAATAGGGTTTGAATTCCATCTCATCGCCATTCATTACTCTGATTCCGAACTTATCGGTTTGATCAGCGAACTCCATCAAATCAATTTTGTTAGCTATTCCATCTATGGCTCGCACAAAACTGATACTATCGCAGAACATGTTTATTCTGCTCTCGGACTTATCCGTATCAGCGTACTTGCTTTTGTTTGCCTGACTCAGCATAGCATCAACAACACCCTCTTCCCCGTTTCGTTTTATCAGTCGTGGCTTAATGGAAATCTCGCCGCCGTATTCATCATGTACAAAGCGGGCCACACGATCAAGAAACGGGTGTTCTACTTCTTTAAGTAGTTCGTCAACAAAAATGGAAAAGGCACTATATGCCCCGTTTTGGGGCATTTCTGTAATTTCATAATTCCGCTCGAAATGCTCTCCTAACACAGAAGCAACCTCGAGAGTCTCTTCAAAGTCAGGTGTTTTGGGCGCAATAAGCGCAGTTATTGTCTCCTCTCGCTCAGCCAGGAAGATAACCTTCTCGTCAGTGCTGAAAGAAGCTAGACCTCCAAGCTCCAGTTCATTGGAGAAGTGTCTTGCGGCACTTACGAAGCTGGAAAATAGTGAAGGGTCGATATTGCTCTTGAGCCGAAAGTAAAGTGGTACTCCCGAATCAGCATTGAAGACAATCACGCCTTCTATTTGCATATCTATGTGTATCCCCTTTTGGTGACCGTGCGACCGCATAATTCTATGCATTGCTTAAGAAGACATTGGCTACTAGTACTAATCATAGTATCACACACGGTCGACTACCGGGAAATTCAGTTGGTATTTGAACCTGTAGATGTATAGGCATACGAGCATTTTAACTGCACCAAAAGTCTTAGAACAAGATGCCTATCACCAACTACTAGGCACTCGAAAGGAGTCTTAGGACAAAATGTCTGTCACCACATCAGATTTCTTGGTAATTGGCTCTGGCATCTCAGGGCTTCTTTTTTCCCTGAAAGCGGCTAAACATGGATCAGTAAACCTAATCACGAAGGAATCACTTACAGATTCTGCTACCCTTCGTGCACAGGGAGGAATCGCTGCTGTCGTTTCGCCTGAGGATTCCTTCGAAAAGCACATCAGAGACACAATGCGAGTTGGAGAGGGGCTCTGTCATCCTGAGGTCGTGTCAAAGTTCGTCAAAGAAGCACCCGCAAGGATTGAAGAACTTGTTGAGATGGGTGTTGATTTCTGTAAAGCAGATAATCGTGATGCTTATGATTTAGGGCTAGAAGGCGGACATAGTGAACGCCGGGTTCTTCACGTGAAAGATCACACTGGCCGGGATGTCGAACAGGTTCTTGCTGCAAGAGCCAGAGAAGAATCCAACATTCATATTTTCGAAAATCATACCTCTGTAAATCTCTGTACCAGCAATAATAGGGTGCTTGGCGCCTATGTACTAGACGGGAACATGGGTGAGGTAGAAACTTTTGCATCCAAAATCACGGTGCTCGCAACAGGCGGAGCAGGTAGAGCATTCCTCTACACAAGCAATCCAGATGTGGCAACGGGCGACGGTATAGCTATGGCATACAGAGCTGGAGCTACCATGATGAACTGCGAATTTGTTCAATTTCATCCTACTCTGCTCTTCCATCGGGAAAAGCGCTCCTTCCTAATCTCCGAGACGCTTAGGGGGGAAGGTGCCAAACTGCTTGGGCCCGACGGTGAACGGTTCATGGAGGACTATCATCCCGACGCCGAGCTGGCACCGAGAGATACAGTTTCCAGAGCTATCGACAATGAACTCAAGCGAACAGGAGCTGACCATGCGTGGCTAGACATCTCATTTCGTGATGCTTCGTTTATCAAGAATAGATTCCCGCTCATCTACGGCAACTGCAAGGAGGTGGGTATAGACATCACGGAACAACCGATTCCAGTTGTACCGGCGGCCCACTATATGTGCGGAGGTGTTAGAGTCGACATGCAAGGGCGAACAGACATCAACGGGCTTTTTGTTATCGGCGAAACGGCTGCAACCGGTTTTCATGGTGCCAACCGAATGGCATCTAATTCCTTGCTCGAAGGACTCGTCCTAGCCAAGCGGGCAGCAGAAACCGCATCAGATACCATTGACAGACTCAAACTAAATACTGACATTCCTGCTTGGGACCCAGGTGAGGCAACTGATCCGGATGAACGCATCATAGTATCGCATATGTGGGACGAAATCCGCAGGACAATGTTCCACTACGTTGGTGTTGTTAGATCCAATAAACGGCTTGAGCGGGCCAAGCACAGAATGCAACTTCTGCAAGATGAAATCAGCCAATACTACTGGGACTTTATCATTACAAAGGACCTGCTTGAGCTCAGGAATATAGCTGATGTTGCTGATGTGATAGTTTCCTGTGCTAGACTTCGGAAAGAAAGCAGAGGAACGCACTACAATAAGGACTATCCAAATAAAGCAGATGAACAAGTAGATACTCTGCTCAAGAAGGGATATAGTCAAGTGCAATAATCAAGAAAGACCTTCGGCTTGCCACGAGGGATCTAGGTTCACTAGCGGTTCTGATTCTTCCCCTCATGATGCTGATAGCTTGGGCACCGTCACTTGCCATGATGGCAGAAGGGGGAGTTCAACTTCCCACATTGGTGATGATGCTGATTATAATTCAGAGTTTCGCTGGGATAAGCATCACTGGTCTCTTGGGCGTCGATACGCAAGGAGCATCAATCTACGAAGGTCTGCCGCTCAGCTCCATGATGAATCTCAAAGCGAAAGCGATTCTATTCACTGGACCATACATCTTCTTCATGGCAATCGTTACTGTCATTCTATTGATTGGAAATCCATTTTCTTTGTTTGCCCTTTTGATTCCAATAATACAGATACCTCTTGGATACGGTCTCGCCCTTGTTGTGGGCGGGGTGTTATTTAGAATCGTTGGAGAAGGTAGAATGGTTGCGGTTAATCCGGTGAACAATCAGAGGGCTACGTTAATTGCTCTTCTTGTATCTTTAGGAGTGGGGTCACTTCCTATACTCGGGTTGCTTCTGGGCATACTCCTAACAGGAGAAATCTTCGTTGGTCTTGGCCTGCAGGCGTGCATCATAGTCGTACAATCGGTTATGGCAGTGAAAGGCGTACCAAGAATAGTAAAAAATTAGATAGATTGCGTACCGTTCACTCAAAGGATGCTATCCAGGTATCCTTACGCAAAAGAAAGGTGAGGAGAGTCGGGTTCATGCTCTCAAAACGAACATGACCCGGGAACTCCTCCAAGACTAAGACAGGAGTATCTATTCTTCGAGTTCACCTATCATCAGAGCACGATAGGCCCCCATATCGAACTGTCCATGCCCCGATAGGTTGAACACGATAGTCTTCTCTTCATCGTTGGCCTTCGCCTCTCTTGCAAGATCTATTGCTGCTTTGACTGCGTGAGCTGACTCCGGTGCGGGAATGATACCTTCTTGCTTTGCAAAGAAGACTCCTGATTCCAGAACAGGTATCTGTTCATAAGCTACTGGTTTGATTCTTTCTTCATTTCGGAGAGCGCTCAGAGATGGTGCACAGCCGTGATACCGTAATCCGCCAGCGTGAATGCCTGGAGGAGTGAAATCTTTGCCAAGTGTATACATTTTCAGTTTCGGTGTAATCCCGGCGGTATCACCAAAATCGTAACGGTATTCACCTTTCGTGAGAGTGGGGCAGGCAACAGGTTCAACCGCTATCAAATCTGCATTCTCAAAGCGGCCATCAGCGATAAACGGGTATATCATACCGGCGAAATTGCTTCCACCTCCAACACAGCCCACCAGCGCGTCAGGTTTCTCATCGAGTAATTCAAGCTGAGCAATGGTCTCTTGGCCAATGACAGTCTGTTGCAAAAGAACGTGGTTGAGAACTGATCCTAATGTATACTTGGTGGATTCGTCGGCAAGGGTATCTTCCAATGCTTCACTGATTGCGATACCGAGGGTACCAGGATGATTGGGATTGTCAGCAAGTATCTGGTTCCCGAATTCGGTCTTGTCAGAAGGACTAGGAATAACTTGTCCTCCATAGACTCGCATGAGTGTCCCACGGTGTTCCTTCTGGTCATAGCTGACTCTAACCATGTAGACCATTGCTTCCAAATCAAAATACTCACAGGCAAGAGATACAGCGGACCCCCATTGCCCTGCGCCAGTTTCAGTTGCCAGCCGCTCTACGCCTTCCTTCTTGGCGTAGTATGCCTGAGCTAATGCAGTATTCAGCTTATGGCTGCCGGACGGGCTTACATCTTCCCGTTTGAAGTATATCTTTGCAGGCGTATCCAACGCTCTTTCAAGTCTCCGAGCCCTCTGAAGTGGAGTAGGACGGCTGTAATGAATCAAAGCCTCTCTAACTGGTTCGGGTATTGGAATGCGTTTCTTTTCCGACATTTCTTGACGTACGCACTCCTCAGCGAATATAGCCATCAGTGCCTCTGGTCCAACCGGTTCCTCAGTTTTCGGATCCAGTGGAGGTGGTAAAGGACTTTGTAGATATGGCAGAATGTTGACATACTCTTTCGGCACATCTTCCTTATCGAGTGTTATTTTGGTACTAATTGCATTCATTCTTGGTTAGTTCCTTCTTTCAAATTTGTTACCGCTGATGCTGAGGATGTAGAAAACTGTCTAGAGACAACTAGATTTGTTGAGAATATGTCTCCATTGCAGGAGAAACTCAGCAGAAATAGCAGGAGTGACGAGTGTACAGGGGTATAAGCCTTAGCTAGATATGTGGTTGAGAGAGCCCTAGGGGCCCGTAATACCATTGGCGGTTTTGCACGCTCACACTCGTCACTGTTCAATACCTCAGTTGCGGTTAGGCGGTTCCTTTCGGTATCCTATTTAAGTTTTACTCATATTTGTACATTGACGTATATTTTTGTACATTGATGGCCCCTTATGAGATCGTATCCTAATCTAGTTACTATCGGGATTGAGGCAAGGGTTTCGTTCATATCAGGTCATCAGCGACCTTCCTAAGCAGGTCAAGTTCCTGCAGAGACTGTGGGTTCACCATAAACCAAGAAGTTGTAACCAGTTCCTTTCCGGGAAGAAGCTGACGGTTGAGACTACTAGTACCAGTAAGAATCAAGTCGCCAACTCCTATGTATAACAGTTCAGCGTCTTCAAATGACGCTGTAAGACCCAAACCCAGGGGTTCCTCTTCTGAAAGATCCTCGTCTTCAATCCAAATACAATTGGACGAAGGCATTATGGCAAGAGGGTACCTAGCCAGCTTGACATTCTGTTCCTCCCCTTCCCAGTTCATATGTGTCATGATATTGGATACGTCGCCGTCGAATGCGGGATCTACCACAAAAGTGGGTGATATCTTAACAGGGGCGGAGGTAGTATTCTTGACAATCCATCTGGCTGCAAGTAAAGGAGAGTTCGGGAATGTGTAATACTGAACACGGAAAGAAACGCCCTTTACTGAATCTTGGATGTTTCCCGTCCAAGAAATCTCAACTCCACGCCACAACTCCTTTTCGCATATGCTGGCAGACATGTCCTCTTTGTTGGTCTCAGCACTAGATAGATTTTCGTTCAGTTCGTCATCCCAAGTTATCGGTTGTATTCCGCCATAATAATTTGCAAGTATCGCACCTGGTTTAGGTCCTCCCTCAGGGAAAGTTGAAACCAGCAGCTCGGTACCCTTCGGATTTTTCAATGAGTAAACGCATCCGCCATATTCAGGAGAAACCCTGAACCTGATCAAACCATTGTAAACTTCATAGGACGAAAGTCCGCTGTCTTTCAACTGATCAACAGAAACACGAGTATCCGATCCACCCAGTTGAATGATGCGAAAATCCTTCTTGTAAGTGGTAGCAGCTTGGATTACTATAGTCCCCTCATGGAGATGAAAACCATCAGGAAATGTTTCCCTTGGAGTTAGTTTTATTCTGAGTGAAGTCACGTCTTTGATCTCAATTTGCTCAGCGTGTTCATCTTCACTAGGGGGAATTACCTCTGCCGACCATCCATTTGGAGCCTGAACAGAAGCTTCAACAGTTAGGGGGGCAACAATTCGCTTATGTATCTGGGCGTGGATTTCGCAATCGCATGGCTCATCAATAGTACAGGGATTCACTGAGATATCTACAATGGAATGCATTTCCAGCGATTCCTGTTGTCCAAATTCAATGGAAGATTTACGCAAGATTTTTTCCTTCCATGTTCTCCTAACATCCTGCCAATCACTTGCTTTGGTGACAAACCATATTTTGGAAATTCTTGCCGTTTCTCCTGGCTCCAAGGTTCTAAGGGGATATTGGAGGTATGCAGTTTGATCGTTGCCCATGTGAATTTCATCAATTGCCTCCAAATCGAAGAGTTGACCTTTAGTTAGCCCGCGCTTATTCGATGCAATCCAACCCTCAGAGAATGCGTCTGGAGAACTAGGTACAGAAGGGTGTGTAAAAAGATCGTGAATAAGACCTTGTTTGACAATGCCATCCTTGAGTGGAACAGTCACAGTTCCAGGAGACAAATCAATACCTTGGCTTCCACAGTACACACGCAATTGCAGCTTTTGCCTATTTTCACCTTCGTTGGTTATCAAAACTTCGTGAGATATTACACCGTTTTCATGCTGGAAGAAAACTCGGTCTTCAATTTTCAAAGGCCTTTCAGGGTGACTACCCACCATCGATACAGTAATACCGTCATCACTCTTCTCCGTTGAGAAATCTCGTTCAGCATATCTAAAAGGATCCATTCCGAAGGGAGGCCCAACTTGTGATCTTACCTGAAAGAGCGAGCCGGCCCTATTGTGAATGTCTCTTACTCTCAGCCTTGCACCCTCAACACTCATAGTAGCTTGGTAATTCACTCCATTGATAATGACATCTTTGTTCCTTTTGTCTTCGAAAGTAGAAACAATTCCTGATTCACCACAGAAGAGAGGAATCTTGAAATCTCTCGTTTCGATGGCCTTTCCATTCTCACCTGTTTTCTCATCCGTTTTGATTTTCGCTATTATTGAGTATTCTCCAGGTTCTGTTTCATAATCAGCGGAAACAAGAGCATTGACCCCCGAGATCCTCTCTTGTGAAATATCAATCCTAGTCTCGCGTGGTTCTATTTTGAATGACGAATGATTGGCGTCTAGATTCAGAATTCCAGAGCACTCGTCCTCGATTGAGCTCAATACGATAAGGGGCAGAGTAGAAGAACCACCCGGGAGGACTCGCGAATAAGGCCACCGGGATTTGATGTCTGCAATAGGTTTGATGACCATTCCAGTCTGGAAATGCATCTCAACCCCGTTCATGTGTATATTGGAATCTATTGTGGGAGATCGAATATTCTCTCTATGAATAGGGGCTGAAGAGCTGACAGCAAAAGGTACTGCCCATTCATATGTATCGCCAGAATCTACTTGAAATTCAATCGAGTCCTCATCCTTGAATTCAAGAGCTGGAAATGAAGCTAGATTCACTTTGAAAGAGAGCGATTCATCACTGTCGTTAACCACTTCAAGAATATACTGCCCGGTAACTCCACAAAGAACCTTATGACTGTCAACTCTGGCAGATATTGTGATACACTGGCCGTTTACTGTGCGATCTATGGAAGATATTGCCCTGGCATGGCGATCAACTATGACCGTTAAATCGTCTTGGTCGCGCTCGAAATCGTAGGCATAAACATCCATCCCCTTGTAGGTCATTTCATCTGGCTTTTGGGTTAGTTCCCGTTTCTGATAATCATACCATTCGTTCTCCTCCATTCCTCTGAAGAACGGCTTTGAAAATGGGTGTTCTAGAATTGCAGGAATATAATCCTCCATTTGAACTCCAGAGGCTTCAGGGTTCCACATAAGACCGACTTTCTTGTAAAGAGGTACGGCTCGCGTATTGCCAGCCCAAGTGTTTAGGTCTACTCGCTTGTAACCCTCATTGCGGACAATCTGGATAGATCTAAGAAGCAGCTTCTTGCCAACTTTCTTCCCGAGAGCCTCAGGCCTAACGCCCAACACGCCGACGTATGCGGCATCCTTGTCTCGCCAGTGTTCGTGTAAGGTACAGGATCCAACAGGTTTGCCGTCATCAGATTTCACGGCTATAAGTATGGCAATGGCACTCATCTTGTCATATCGGTCTCGTACCCGCTGAGCATCATAGGGAACACCTTGAGTGTATCCGCTAATCCACAGTTCATCCCACGAGTTATACATTTCAGCAAGTTCCGCAGCCATTTCGGGCTTGTATCTAACAATTTGAACATCGAGTTCCTCAGACATAATTTTTCATTCCTTGAGCTTGCCACCCATTTCTATCAGAGGGTTACTGAATGCGATAGTATCTGGCCACTCAATATGGCTTTTCCGAGCATTTGTGACCAGTAGACCTGCAGCAATATGCGGGGCGATAAGGATTATCACCGAACAAGGATGCAAATGCAGTCGGGACGTCATCTAGTGATATAGTTTGAGGGATGGTTTCTGAAATTGACCAGATTACCGTTATCATTTTAGGATGAGCGTTGTTCACCAGCGTATGCAACAGATATCTCCGTCATTCTTCGCGCGAAAAACGGATCAAGTAGCTATCGATTTAATCGGGAAACGGATTAAGAAAGGCAAAATGCAGGGCAGGATAGTGGAGACAGAAGCATATATGGCCGAACCTGGTTCCCACGCATATAGAGGGAAGACTCCAGGAAACGAAGTCATGTTTGGTCCACCTGGAAGAGTCTACGTGTATATCTGCTATGGAATGTATAACATGCTTAATTTTGTGTGTGAAGAAAGTGGTACACCTGGAGCTGTCCTAATTAGAGCTCTCGAACCATTGCAGGGCATCAAGAAGATGCGCGAGAATCGTGGTGGAAATGAGAACCTAACAAACGGGCCAGGTAGATTAACTCAAGCATTGGGAATAGACCGTTCTCACAATGGTGAGAGAATCGGAGAAACGATCAAAGTATTAGATTCTGCTCGGCATGTTGGAGAGATTGAACAGACAACTAGAATTGGATTGTCAGAAGGATCCGAATTGCCGCTTCGGTTTTATGAAAAGCAAAACGAATGGATAAGCAGGAAGTGAATGCCTCACCCATAATCAAAAGGACCCTTCGTCGAAACGCACGAGGAACGTCCTGATTCGCTTGGCGGGAATATCAAAATGAAACACAGTCCCATTCTCAACTTCTATTCTTCCGCCATTCATCTCTTCAGCAAGATTCACAGTCTTGGCCTCGATTATCGGAAATCCGAACTCAAGAGTGGATGAACGCTTTTCACTTCCGCAGTTCCAGACTCGTACAATCAAACCATCATCATCTTCAGCTTTCTTTATGGCCGAAATCTTGACCGGTTCAGGATGTACTTTGACAAAACTGGGCCTTTCTTCATTCTGTGCCGTATCAACGGGAGCACCATATTCGGCCACAACCGGTAAGAGATAGTTCTCAACCTCAGTTTGTACATTTGCTTCTAACCAATCACCCTCGTGGGGGATTATTGAGAATTCAAATTCATGCAACCCGGGACACTGTGCACCAGGAGTTCTCATAACGGGGCCTGCAGTATCACTCCTAGTCTTCATTCCGATTCGAGATAACCATCCTACACATCGAAGCAGAGTCAACGCAACAGTTCCACCTTGTTCTTTTAGAATCTCGAATTCAAGAAGGCCCTTGGTGGCTACTGTCAAGCCCCGCTTCCCAGAATTCATACTTACGAAGCTTCGAAGAGGATATGTGGGAGGCATTGGTTGATACCAGCCCTCATGAGCTTCGTGTTGGGTTGGACGTTTGATAACATCGAATGCAGAATCGGCGTGACATGTCTCGGCTTCAGTTCCTGTCGGAAAGAGAACCCGTAGTCGATGATCCTCAGCATTGTTCTCGAATAGAACCCTTGTCTCAATTCGGGGAGAATATGCTTTCATAGTAAGTTCAATCGTATATGGACATACAACTGTAGATTCGACTCGACCTCTCCGTTTTGGATCAGCAGAAGACGGAAGGTTGAATTCACCTGTTATGCGCAGTTGGCCAAGGATAGGTCCTTCATGAATAACTTCAACAGATTGTAGAGTATGGTTAGAGCGGATGCTTTTGTGACTCGGGGCCGGACAATAGTCGTACTCATCTCCGATATCTTCTGAATCTTCGAACTCCAGAAGGCCATCATAGACCTCATTGGTTCTCTTGTCAAGCAATGATATAGTGCCATTTTCAGCCACTACAATTCTAAGAACGTTGTTCTCAAGCCAATTCTCACCTGCTTGGACTTCTCCATCTATCTTGTAGCTAGCATCCTCGTCCTCTAGACCAAGTTTGAGCTTACGTGTGCCCAAACCCCCCGTGTCAATTAAGGCCGCTACCCGGATAACCTCATGTTCATCCTGAACGAGAGTTGAATCAGTATTTGGTTCTAGATGAGTGCCTAAAGATTGGAGGGGAATCGAATTGCCTATCTCGTCAGATAATTTGATTCCGCCTTCCATCGATGATTCAGCAGTAGGTTTTCTTCCCCAAACTTCAACGATTTTGTTCTCAGAATTCACTCGAATTCTATAGATTGTCGGGATTTCCTCCACGATGTGCTCCATTCCCGGGAAGAATGCTATAAGATTGGAAAAATCGAATTCAAATTCGGTAACAGTATCCCCGTTCAAGGATATCTCTCTGGTCGAGGTGGGATTCATGTCGAATCCCTGCTGACGCACAAACGCGATATGTACCTCATTCTTAGCCGCCTCCAGAGGGGATTCAGGTTGAAGGCCCGGATTATACAGTTGAATATCACCAAGTTCTGCAAATCGAAGATTTGAAAGGGGAATACTACAGGTCACTACCTCTCTTCGAGCGTAAGGAACCGGATTGAAGAGCACCAAACTATGTGATGAATCAGCATGCCACTCTTTGATTCTCTCCCAAGAGTCAGCAATAAGGCTATCAGCTATCTCATTGGTCCACCGGAATCTCTGCATCATATCTTCATGGACTTCATCGATGCTGCAACCGCAGATGTCATCATGCGGATGGCACTTTAACAGATATTTCCAAGCCAATTGAATCTTCTCAGCAGGATACTTTTTGCCAAGCAGGTAGGTCAAAGAGGCCATCGGTTCTACAAGTCGTTCCATCTTTCGCTGCAATCGCTCATTTTCCTGCTTTAGATAGATTCGCGTAGAATAGACACCAGATAGCAGATTCTGATATTTCGATCGTCTGAATTCTCCGCTAACGGATTGAAACTCGTCTGCATGTTTTTTGACAAGAGCCATGAACTCCGGCAGTGTGCCAATTTTCACGTTTCCCTCATGGCTTTCATTATACCGAGCAACAACCTCAGGAAGGTGAGCCTGCGGCTCCAAATGGTCTGAACCATTCATAAGCAGTACAGTATCGATATTCGACCAATCCTTGAGTTCATGGATGATCTCCGCAATCATCGAAACTGCATCATCAATGTCTTCAGGCAAATTGGCGATATTTCCGTATGACAATGGAAGCCAGTGCGTATAGACGGAAGTCCCTTCAGGGGCATTCCAGATAAACTCAGAGCCTAAGTCATCAACTTCGTCACCAGCGCCCCTTGCAAAAATAGCAGAGTCATATCCAAATCCAGCAAGAATCTGAGGTAGCTGGCTCACATGACCAAATGGATCAGGGGTGTAGCCAACGTCCATGGGAGTTCCATATTCATTGGCTATACGTTTACCAGTTAGCAGATTCCGGATTAGCGCCTCGCCAGATACTAAATACTCGTCAGGCAGTATATACCATGGACCAATTGAAATCCGATCATTCTGAATGAAGGAACGAAGCCTGCTTTCTTGGTCTGGCTTAACTGCCAGATAGTCTTCAAGTACAACGGTTTGACCATCAAATGTAAAATGTTCAAAATCAGGATCCGTGTCCAAGATATTCAGGAGCTTGTCCACCAAATCCACAAGCTTGAGCCTGAATTCTTGAAATGTTTGATACCAAGCTCGATCCCAGTGTGTTTCGCTGATTATTATAGCTTCCAAATCATCTTCGCGCAACAATATCCACCTTGGAGACAGGGAGAATAGAGATTGAGCACACAAGAAAAATCAATCGTTCGAGCCATAAAGCTAAACGTCAATCCTTCTAAGAGTAGCCCCTTCAGGAATTTCACATTTCATAACCTGCGATTCGATACCAGTCTCATTCAAGTATTCTTGTTTGATTCTGTCTGCAAAAGAGTCAACCATTGAGGATTTGACAATAGAAATAGTTGAACCACCGAATCCCGCTCCCGTCAAGCGGCTACCAATTACACCTTCTGCCTTGCGTGCAATATCAACAAGGAGGTCTAGTTTTGGGTGACTGACCTCATATAGAGATTTTGAGCTGGAATGAGAGGCGTACATGAGTTCTCCAAATCGGGTCAAATTACCACGCTCGAGTACTCGGAATCCGTCTTTTACTCGTTGATTCTCTTCGACTACATGACGAACACGTTTCATCAAAGTCTCATCAAGAATCTCCGAAGCTTCGGACAGCTGATTCGGTGTTACTGAGCTAAGATTCGCTATTTCCCAATCGTTCTTCTTTAGCAAGTTCAACGCTTCTTGACATTCCGATTTGCGTTCATTCAGCGCTTCACCTGCCGGTCGAGACACCTTGCTATCTGTCACTACCAAACTCAAATCAGAAGGAAGAGGGATGCTTCTTGTTTGAAGAGACGAACAGTTGATGTGAAGAACAGAATTCTCCTTACCGAGCTGGCTGGTAAATTGATCCATTATGCCACAAGCTACTGCACAGTAGATACGTTCGGCCTCAAAGGCAATCATAGCTTTTATCTTGGGTTCCAGATGCAAGTCGTTTAGTTCTGCTATCAAATTGACGAAAGATACTTCCAAAGCCGCTGAAGAACTCAGGCCCGCGCCTATTGGAATGTCACCGGTTACAACAGCAGCTATACCATTCACATTGTAACCGCGGCGGGCCATTGCCCAATAGACACCACGAACATAATCATGCCATTCTGTCCTTCCGCTTGGTGACAACCCTCCTAGAAAGAATTCAATCTCCTCATCGAAATCCAGAGAAAACAGGCGTACTTCATCGGCTCCAACGCCCAACGAATAGACATACCTGTCGATCGTCGAGGATAAGACGAGCCCTCCATTGTAGTCAGTATGATTGCCTAGAATCTCAACACGCCCAGGTGCTCTCGACAGTACCGGGTAATGAAAACCGGTATCTATCAAATCGGCAAGAGCTGTTTTCATTTGATTATGTGAATAATCCACTAAAGAGCCTCCCGAAGTTCTTCCGCACGTTGCTCGGGAAGAGAATCATTCGTGTAAGTTCCAGCACCAAGTTCAATGCCAGCCAGATACTTGCGTCGGTTTTTGTCTCGCCAAGGAGGATAGAATTCAATATGAAAATGCCAAAACGGATACTTGCCCCCAGAGGGGCGGGTGTGAAATGACATAACATAGGCAGTCTCATCGAAGACATTACTGTATCTTTTCACAGTATCTTGAACCATCTTACCGAGCCCTAACAGATTATCGTCAAGCTCGTTCAGACTTCCAACGTGCTCTTTTGGATAGATGTGTACTTCATAAGGCAGTCTTGCGAAAAAGGGTACGCATGACACAAATGTTTCGGTCTCCTTCACAACACGAGTTCCTTGATTCAGTTCATTTTGAACTATCTCACAGACAAGACAGGAATGCTCATCGTCCCACTTCTTCTTGCATTGCTCTATCTCACGCCGTATCCGAGGGGGAATGAATGGCAATGCATAGACCTGTGCATGCGGATGGTTGAGACTGACACCAATTGATTTTCCTCTGTTTTCGAACTGCATGATATAAGAAATGCCGTTCATCTCATCGAGATTCCCAAAGACCTTCATATACTCTCTAAACACCAAGAGAAGCTGATTATCATCCATATTCTCTATTTGTTCATCATGATTTCGGGATAGAATGATGACTTTGCACACCCCGTAGGCAGGAGCATCCATTACAATGCTGCCATCGAGGGGCAGCGGCCCTACTGCTGGATCCAAAGCAGAAAATTTGTTGTCAAGAGTCAAGACCTTCCATGACCCAGCTGTTTCTCTTTGGCCGGGGCAGAAGGGGCATTCACGCTCTCTTGCCTGAAATGGGCGATCGGCTCTACTGGGAGTTGTAATAACCCATTCACCCAGTAACGGATTCCAACGCAATCGGCTCATAGATTATAACATCCATGTCTTGGAACGGATTAGTAGATCATTAAATTGACGAGCAACGCTAAGATTCCGCTGAACCGGTGTGAACTCTAGGGAATACTGACACGATGATTCGATGATGACGTCTATACCCAGTTCTCGTATTCCTCTTTGACAGCTTCGGAAATGTCAGAGTCCCCGAAATCCGAAGGCTCGATTTGAATCTCATCATCCTCAATCCATATCGTCAAAACAAGCTCACCAGGAGACTCCACCTTCAAGCCATTTTTGTCACGGTTATCCATCCGCTCAGCATATACAAGTTCAGAATGCTTTACCACACTATACAACAGATATGCAGCCTTCTGTTCCCCAGAAAGCTTAGTCACTTGTTCCTCTTCCCTCTCGAAATCTTCTTCCTCTTCAGGAGAGGGCTCAACTGTGGGAGAAGGACTCGCTACTGGTGATGGAGTTGTCGGCTCTGGGGGAAGGAGTTTCTTTTCTGGTTCCGAAGGAATAGGGACTTCTTCAGGCTCCACGGCGGATGGGGGTTCTGGTACAGCTGGCTCTTGAGTAGCAGCATCATCAGAAGAACCAACTTGATAATCTTCTTTGTATGCTAGGAATTTGTCTTCATATGACCAGCTTCCTGAAATAGTGTTCTTGAAATCCTCAATATTAGCAGCTACCTCCGGATTATTATCGTTCTTTTCGCGCATCTCGATAAAGTCGGAAACAGCCAAGCCAATGGTGGTTGATCCTATCTTGTAGCCTGATCTCTTGATTGACCTGCCCATTCGCAGAGTGTGCATTCTGGTAGGCATGCTAACATCCCGACCGATCCATACCCAGCAGACATCACTATACTCGTCCAACACGATAAGGGCGTTATCGGAATTCACATGAACCGGATTGAGTTTGACCGGCGTTATCTCACCAGACTCATCTTTCAACATTAACACGAAGGGAGTTCTTGAGAGTGTCTTAACTGGAGAAACTTTACAAACCTCCTCAAATATGTTTACTATGCCGATAGTTCTAGTATACCCTTTTAACAGATTCGACGATGAATCCGATCACTTGGCTATTCCAGTAGAATTCATATCGAGGTCGAAGTCTGTGACAAGGAGAGTCTGTGTATCGACGATTCCGTTTATGGGTCGTATTCTGTCCATGACTACATCCACGATATTCTCCATATCTCGCGCTCGTACTTCCGCCACTATATCGTAGAGCCCAAAGACATCATGAGCTTCCTCTGTCGCCGAAAAGGACCCGAGTATTCGGAGAACTTCATTTTCCATCCCAGCAGCCGTCTTTATCAGAATATACGCCTTCACCATTGATATGTACCACCTTGTGCATTGAGAAGTCTTGCTTCATGCATACATAACTGTTACTGCTTTCAAAACCAGTGATTCGTTTATGGCCCGTGAATGTATGAGGGTGACAGCTCTCAGAGACGCACCCTGAGAACTGCACGTGGTACTATTGTTCACCCTTTCATTGCCAATCTGGGGCATTTGTCCTTGTTCATACCGGGCGTGTCGCATGGCTTTTGCATACCGCGATAGAATTTGAAGCCGTCGACATTGCAGGTATTATTTTCTTCGTTGTATTCGGGACATTCCATGTGTTGGTTCTCCTGCTGTTTTGATTTCAAAGTCCCCTGTGTTCAGTATATACAAATACACACCGGACCTGACTTGATACGAGTCAACTGACCATATTAACATTCTTCGCTTGGTCTGCCATAATGTCTGATTCAAAGCAAT
>JAWOEX010000037.1:0-70452 GCA_046482545.1 Candidatus Thorarchaeota archaeon | reverse complement strand
AATCGAGATTTCACCTTAAATCTCAACGGAACTTCAACTGTTACCATTACCACGGATGAAGAAGGCAGAATAACCTATCGTATTATCGCCTCCGATTCGGAGGGTGATTTCATCTATGAAATCACGTTAATCTCTGATACTGGGAACATCTTACTAGGATCTTACACAGTAGAGATTCGCAGAGCAACAGTCTTATCCGGTGATACGCTCTGGTCCCTAGGGTGGATAGCAATTATCAGTATCGAGGTTATTGCGGGGCTTGTCCTAGTCAGGAAGTATAGGTATTCAGGTTATTCACGAAGACAAACAGTCAAGATTCATAACAATGGTTTGAGGCAGTGAGAATATGCAAACGGATTTCGGATTAGTATTACCCATTGCGGCTGCGAGCGGAGCAATAATTGTGGCACTGTTGTACCTCTATTATGTTCGCGGGCTGTTTCGCGGTCAAAAAAGGACAACTGGCATGGATGTGTCAATTAAGCTCCGTAATATCAAAAAACTTGCAAATGCAGGAAAATATGGAACTGCGATAACTTTGGCCTACCGAACCTTTGAGGAAATGTGTGGCAAAATGATTGGCTCACAACGAGCGAACTCGGAGACTTCACGTGAGTACCTTGACCGAATGCTGGAATCGATTTCAGTAGACAAGGATGTAGTCAGTGAATTCCTAGATATCTACGAGGAGGCCAGATTCTCTGGGCACAAAATGAACAGAGCCCAGTATGAGGATGCTATCAGGATATTTACTGATCTCTATCCCCGTATTGATGTCACTAGACCGCGGGAGTAAATCGTAGGGAGACAATGAGATGCGCTGGAAACCAGCTGTTCAGATACTGTTGTTCGTACTCTCATGGATGCCTGTGGGGGTCTTGGTAGGCACTACTGTTTTCAATACGCAACATGCTTATCCACAGGATTTTTCTGCGTGGAATGAACGCTACAATGGCCTTAGCGAATTTCGTTCAAGCACTGAAGAGCAAGGATATGACGTTAAGGCCATCCAAGCATCAATGAGTGTAGTTTCGCGATTTCATGGAAATGCAGTCCTTGTCATCATGGGGCCTGTAAAGGATTTCAGTAAAGACGCTGTTCTCACTATATTCACGCATCTCTCAGAGGGGGGATCTGTACTGATTGCAGATGATTTCGGTACAGCTAACAGTTCTTTCTATTTGCTCAATAATTATCTGTTGGACTTCATTGGAGGTAATCAACTACGAGAATTGGGTGTTGAGGGGTTCCTTTCCTATACAGGTGGGGTGCTTTTGGACCTTGATTCGTATGACAAGAGTCCCAAATTGCCTGTCATACAGGATTTCGAAACAGCTGGCGGCCTAAGCCAATTAGTTCGTGGTGTAAAATCCCGAGGTGGGCTCCATCTCAATTGGGCTTCAGCACTAAGTCCTACAAGTCTTCTTGGCTCTCCTGTCGCCGGTTTTGCTTGGACCACAACCCGAGCATGGTGCGAATCTAACATCAGCGATCCTAATCCCTCACCTAATGATGATGAGATGGCTGGTCGATTACCAGTTGCAGGAGCTCTTGATTTAGGCCCTTTCACAGATGGTGAAGGTGGAAGGTTGGTTGCCTTAAGTGACCCGAGTGTATTCGACAATGACATGTGGAATAGATTCGCTGGCAACAGGCAGTTGGGGCGCAACATCATCCAATGGTTATCTCATGGGTCTGAGAATATGCCGGTTTTGTTTTCCGAGAATCTATTGGCTGTTCCATGGAACTCACCAGAGTTCTTGTTTGGACAGTTCTTATCACGGGCATTATGGATGAGTACAAATCCTTGGCTTGCGCCTCTCTATCCTATTTTCACTGCAGTGGGCATCAAGAAATACCTGCCAGACCCCAAAAAGCCAGAGGTCAAGAGCGTCTCTGAAGTGTTTATGAGAAAGGGAGAAACCTACTTCACCGAGCGTATGAGCTATTATCGTCGGGAGGGCAACTACGCACGGGTCATAAAAATGCTCTACAGGAAACTCCGCAGGGATCTTCGGAAGAAACACATGTGGAGAACCTTCGACACAGAGAAACTTTGGGAATTGATGAAGTTCAAGGATCCCAAACGAAACAGGGATGATTTCTTTGAAACACTTAATCGTATCGAGGAAATATCCAGCAATCCCGACCAAGATATTAGTGAGAATGAGTTGATGCGCCTATTCTTCTTTATGCGCAATATCCATTCATCATTGGTTGAAACAACAAAGTGAGGTAGAAACGAGATATGACAGTAGAAGCACCAGACAAAGCTCAGCTACAGTCAACTGAAATGACGATAGACGAGGTACACAAGCTTTCAGCTGAGATAATAAAAGAGTGCCAAAAGGTGATTGTTGGCAAGACCCGAATCCTCCGGGATACGCTTACTGCACTCCTTTCAGATGGCCACGTTGTGCTTGAAGGGGTGCCCGGTTTGGCGAAAACATACATGGCCCATACTTTTGCTTCCATATTGGGCTGCAAATTCAACCGCATACAACTCACGGTTGATACGCTCCCGGCGGATCTGCTTGGCAGTAATGTGTACAATCAAAAGACCGCCGAATTTTGGTTCCGCAAGGGACCCGTTTTTGCGAATCTGGTTTTAGCGGATGAGATTAACAGATGCCCTCCGAAGTCGCAGAGCGCTTTGCTGGAGGTGATGGAAGAACGACAGGTTTCAACAGAAGGTGTAACGAGGAAACTACCCAGACCTTTCCTAATGATTGCCACCCAAAATCCTGTTGAACAGGAGGGAACATACCCGCTTCCCGAAGCCCAGCTGGACCGTTTCATGTTTCGTCTCATTCTTGACTATCCGACATCTAGTGAAGAGGCCGAAATAGTACGACGAAAGCACAGAGGCGAAATCGCAAACCTACGAGTGCTTGCCAGTCCCGGTATCATAGTCAGAATGCAGGAAACCTGCAGAACTGTCCATATCGACGAGGATATTATCAACTACATACGCGACATGATTGTTCGCACTCGCAATGACCCTCAGATCCTTCTAGGAGGTTCTCCAAGAGCATCTCTTGTGTTGATGAATGCTTCAAAGGCCCGGGCCGCCATGCACGGACGTGACTATGTTATTCCCGAAGATGTTCGAAAGCTTGCGGTTGAGACTCTAAACCATCGGCTGATCCTGAAGCCAGAAGCAGAACTTGAAGGTCTGACAGTTGAACGTGTCGTAAGCAAGATACTGGGCGAGGTCGACTGCCCGAGGTAACATACAGTTGTTATCTCATTAGTTGGAGAGGATTTAGCTTGCTGACAGAGAGAGGCTTCATGGTTATATTCACAGGGGTTCTACTCCTCACTAGCGGTTTCTCTTTCGTGAACTATTATTTGGTAGTAGCCGGTGTATATCTACTCGTTGGTCTGGTTATCACACTACCTCTATTTGCAGCAACTGCCAATATTTCTGGCATGGAAATTGAACGAGAGATTCACAAGAAGAAGATTTTCTCAGGCGACTTCATCAAAATAAAAGTGACAGTCAGGAATAACTCGTCACGCCATTTTGACTTCATTGAGGTACATGACCGTTATCCCGAAACATGGATACTGGCAATAGGTGAGAATTTCATAGCTTCGCGTATAGAGCCTGGGAGTACAATCACCTTCTCCTACATTCTGCAAGCGCGGATGCGCGGACGGTACTTCCTAGGTCCAACTGAAGTGATCATGCGAGATAGGCTTGGACTGCACTATTATAAGCGGCTGCTTACAGAATCTACTGAGGTGCTGGTTTATCCCACATGGAAGGATGTGCGGAGACTGCAAGCCCTTAGCAAGCAACGACAGCTGGGTCTGATGTTTGGAGCGCACAGGACAAAGACCGTGGGAATGGGCACGGAATTTGCCGGATTCCGTGAATATAATCCCGGGGATTCTTTCCGGCTTATTGATTGGAAAAGCAGTGCAAAACGCGATGATATTGTGGTAAAACAGTATGAACAGGAAAAGAACATCCAGATAGTATGCATGATTGATTGTAGTGGAAGTATGGGCAACGGATATCCCGAGAACACTAAACTCGAATACGCGATACGATCCGCGGTTCTGCTGACCCATCTCGGCTTAGAACGGAAAGACTTGGTTGGAACCTGTGTCTTTAGTGATATAGTTCACTCAATTATTGAGCCCAGTTTACGTCCAAACCATATGTATGATGTGCTGGAAGCGTTAGCCATGGCTGAATCAGGTGGATGGAGCAATTACGAGGATGCCATCTCCAAAGTCACCCAGAAAGTCAGGAAGAGGAGTTTCTTCATCTGGCTAACCGACTTGGAGGCTTCTCCAGCCCCTCTTCTCAATGCGATGAAGACTCTCGTTGCCAACGGTCATAAAGCGATGGTCATAAGCCCCTTCGGGCCCTGGTTCGAGGCCCCCGTTGGCCAGTTCGGCCCAGTAGAAAAAGTGCTGGCAGAAGCAGTGTCTGAAGAGCTATGGGAACGCCGCATGAAGATCGGGAGGGCTCTCTCTCGTTTTGGCATTGAAGTAATCAATGTGGGTCCAGAAGACTTCCTTCCGACGGTAATTGAGCAATATGAGAAAGCTAAGCGCGGGGGTGTGGCACTATTTTGAAGATAGTCACATGGATTCTCAGGATAGCCTCAACCGTTCTCTTTGTATATCTAGCTTGGTTGGTCTATTCACTGCTTTATCCATCTGGTGTTTGGTCTTGGGGTGGACCATACGTGTTTGTCGTTACAGTATTTAGGTTGTTGTCTCTTCTTGTTTTTTTGGTAGCAATCACGACTATTGTGGGTTTGATGACTCTAGTGGGGGCCAATGGTGCCGCGAGCGAATTGATTATTGGACTGTACAATACGCTCATTCTTCGAATGTGGTATCTGCAACCCTATGGGGTTAGTGGCCCGTTTACCAGTGCCCAAGAGATTTTCGCATCAATCCAGGGCAATATTTTGTCGCTGGTCTTCTCCTTGTGGGACCAAACTTTCATCTTCCTGTACTTCTTCTGTGCAGGCGTTGCTGTTGCATTATTCCTTCAATCTCTCTATCGTCTGGAACACCGATTTGTTGGAGGCGCATTCATAGCGATGCAATCCATTCTCATTATTGGAGCTTTTCGGAATCTTGGTATTCCCAACTTCACAGTATTTCCAACCAACATTCTGGAGTTCGCAACCAGTTCAGTCCAAATTCTTGCCTTGGTGTCCTTTGCTTACCTTGAAGTTAGTTATCAGATGGTATATAGCTATTCTGTTGGTAAACCTGTGGAGGAACGCGAGGAGACACTCAAGAAGCAGCTTCTTGCCCTTCGTCAAGCTACGAGGAAACAAGATGCAATCGAAAGAGAGGATAAAGTCAGCAGCAGTGCCATGAGCAGGTCTTCTGGCGCAATTATCTTCTCGTACCTCCGTGAGGCGATTGAAAGGCGAGTACTCGGAGATAAGGACATTCTCGAGAATCTGGATGCAATTAGCGATGTCCGGCGGCTACAGCATTACGTGGATGATTTGCTAGAGCAGAATCCGCAAACGAGAGACGAGCTCACTGCTCGGGCAGCAGCACCCTCTCAGCGTTATGTGATTGGATCTACTGTGGTTGGCTCTGGTATTCGTCTTGCAAGTGTTGTTCTACTGTCATTTGTTCTTCTGAATCCAATGATGTTCCTTTCGTTTCTTCAACTACCGCCGGGTATAGCAAACAGTGTTGAGCTTCTGCAGCCTGAGATAGTTCTCCTTCTACTTGTTCCGATTATTTTGCTTTTCCCCTTTACTGCGTTGGTTATTGGATGGCTTAGCGGAACCGAAGAGATTGATGAGTTAGAAATGACAGATGCTGAACGCGAACAGAAGCGGATACAAGAAGAACGAAGAAAGAGGATGAAGGAAAGTGCAAAAGAAAACCCTCCTCAACCAGCTAGGAAAGGTGCTACTCAAGAAGGGGACGAGTGGGATGCTGTCTTAGAAGAAACCTTTGGAAATAATAGAAGCCAGTGACTATCCTGCAACAGGAGTGGAGTGTGATTGTTGCTACGACGATTACTAGTTGTTTCTTGTTTGAGGCTGCCTTGAAAATTCAAGCATACAGCAATATTGTATCAATGGCAATTGTAACAATGATTCTTGGATTTGACAATCGTCTGTGCCATAGATTGAAGAAGATTTAGAAAAGTCCGGCTGAAAAGAGACCTGCAGGAATGAACTGTGTTGACTTGTCTTCTTCTCTCAGAATCAAATATCCAGCTACCATGATCCATCCCAGTAAATCTCGGTGTATTTGTAGAAGAGGCTTTGGTCTACTCGTCTTTCAGATTCTTGAACGCTTTGATGATTTCATCTGGTTTCATCCCGGGAATGAGCAATGTTTTGTCTCTCGACCGCTGTCCTGCGACCAGCGCGATGTCGCCTGATGATATCCCTAATACCTTTGATACCCGCTTCAGCAACTCCCTGTTAGCCTTCCCTCGTCTCGCTGAGGATTTGAGATTGAGCCTTATATTGTTCTCGTTCATTTCCTCAAGCAGATTACGTTTCCCAGACCTTGGTCTCACGAATACCCGCAGGAACGTTCCAGCATCGGCCTGCCAGATGACTTCTTTGCTTACCGACATTGGGGGATAATCTCCGGTATTTGTTGCTTACCTTGAGTATAACAAGTCTTTGGGTAGCCATCAAGAATTTGTTTAAATGGATGTATACCCCCTACGAATCAAGTATGGGTGAACAACAAATGTCTGACCCTATAATGGAAGCATACACACAAGCATATGAAGATTCCAATGAAATGATTCAAGCTTTTGGCGTGATTTCTGAAAGTGGCGACGTTTTATGGCAGAGCGACAACTGGGATTTACAGCCTGATGCTCAAAGCCTGATTTCAGCTGTCAAGAACGAGGCAACGAGCGTCACGCAGAACGAGGTTAAATATAGCACACTCAGAACAACTCCTGATAGCTTGGTAGCAAGAAACGTCCAGGGAAATGGTACCTTTGTTCTTGCCAAAATCGAAGATGGCAAGTGGGTCTGTGCTTGGGCAAGTAAAGATGCCGCTCCGGATGGAATCTACGTTGACGTAGATCGTGCAGCCAAGTCATTGAAAGGCAAGCTATAGTCCTTTAGCAATAGGGTTACAGGAATACTTTGACAGCTACGAATGCTATGCCGTGCCATATCCACCTATAAGGAGAGTATACCGCTGAGCAGTATCGAAAACTCTTGGACTCTTCTCTATGAAAACAATTCTAAAATTGGAGCATTTGCTGTCTGCAAGGATAACCGCATCATCTGGCAAACGAACAATTGGAATCTAGCCGATGATACACAACAACTCGGCAAAGCATTTGACAATAATGCGCCGGCTATTGTGATCGAGGGGAAGCCCTACATACAAGTTGATGCCCAATCAGATTACTACATAGCATCAGCCAAAAAGAATGGTCACATTCTCATGTGTCGAGTTGAGAGTGGGATTTGGCTAGTTGCTTGGGCAAAAACTGAATCCGAACCAGATCTTGCAATCGTCGATCTTGCAAGAACCGCCCTCACTCTCAAAGATCAACTCTAATTCATGAATAACCACTCTTCTACTGGATGTCGAGTGTAAGATATCTTGAAGGTGATTTGCCATTACTCGGAAAGTGATTCTGGCATTTCTGCAAAGAGTAAATCATGCATTCTCTTCTGAAGATTTACCCATTCTCCCTCGCCAAAGGCATGCACTCTCAGCAGCCACATGTACATGTCAAGAATTTCCTCGTCGGCTACGTCACCGGTAATCATCTTTGCAATTTCCGGTCTTGCTTCATTGATTATCTTCTCTGCTTGAACAAGAAGGTCCACCAGTTCTTTCTTATCTTCTTCGGACAAACCGAGGTTGAAAACTCTAGAAAGCCGTTTCACATGTTCTTCGTTTCGTTCTCTGACCTCCTTTTCACCGCTGACGATTCTGCCTGAGGTAAGAACGAAACTCTTAGCGGTCCGCCTGTAGTAGTCGGTTGTTCTATCTCCTGTTTCAATCATACCATATTTAATCACGAAATTTCCTTCAATCAATTTCGGCAAATGGTAGTAAGCCTGGTTCTTCGTCACCTTCTCAAACTGCTCACCCTCTGATGCCTTGACGATTTCGGTGACTGACATAATATTGCGACGCACTTCCTTCTTGCGTATGATTGTCTCATTCTTTTCTTCATTGAATTCCCGCTTGGTTTGGGTGTCTTCAATACCACGCCTCAGGATTTTGATTATCTCCAGCCTCACCGGGTCGTCGAGTAGTTCGGAACGCTCTACATCCGTCACAAATTCCCTTTCCTTCTGTCCCTTCTTCCCTTCCGGGGTCAGTTCGATTCCTTCGAGGCCGTCTGTTTCTTCTGCAAAAACGATTTCGTGCACCAAGGCCGGAACATCTCCCTTTTGTATTTTATATAACCCTCCATTTTAAAGTTTAACGTTTAAACCTTATACTTTTTTGATTGGAATACTTTGGTAAGCAAACCTTTATATGCTTTTGAGTGTGTACTATAAATAGACAAATAGTTTGTTGAAGACACTAAAATGGTGAAAAAAGATGATTTCAGAAAGATATTCAAAGAAAGGAACACTTGGAATGAATAAGAACAGGGAAGTAGAGAGAACAGACGCAGTTTGCTATGCTTTCATTTATCGTAGATAGATGCCGTAGGCACCTCTCTGTTTACTACTCGATTCAATACGGATGATAATATTATGAATCAAGATGATACACGAAATCGCTCAAATCAGGATCATAGTCAGGACTTGTCGCGAGAAGAAGTACTGAGTTGGGAGCCAACTTAGTGCTCGGTTGTATCCGGGTGCTCACCGACTACTTTCGCATTCGGATACTAAACATCAAATCCTGTGCTATATACTCTATCTCCACGCTATCTACTTCGTTAGGTAGCGACTCTAGGGGGGGTCTATTGGTGAGGGGCTGAAGATTCTCTAGCAGCCTTTCGCTACTCCCCTTATCTCTCATTCTTGGCGACATGCCCCAGTCAAGCAGCACTATTGACCCGCTCGGTGCAACTAGACGCAACATTTCTTTCAGTAGTGACTCCTTGCTTTCGAAGGTGCTTAGCTGACCAATTTGAAATACAAAATCAAACCACTCAGCAGGGTATGGTGCATGTATTTCATTGGCATGTACACCAGTTACCGGCATGTTGGCTTGGTAGATTTTGTGCATTGATTGATTCAGTTTATCTTCCTGTGAATCTAAGGCGTGCAGTTCGGGTGTTGCTTCGAGATTACCGAGGACTTTCTGGAGTAAGAGGTAGCTTGTAAACGCGCCTGCAGACATTTCTAGGATACGGGCACCACCATGAGCGGGCACGTAATCCTCTACTGGCTTTATTATATCCTCAATGCTGAAGTTGACAGAGTGCTTCATCTTTGAAAGATTTTGTAGCATCTTCCTCCTTACATCTTTTTTACTTCTGCGAAGGAATTTGGGATAGTGCAGAGACACGATTCCATCCTGTATCTGCCAACAGTGCCCATTATCACAGTAGAGTGTATTCTCCAGTACTCGTGTTGAAACGCTTGAGGTGTCTGAGAGGTTCAGCTTACCTTGACATTTTGGACACCGCAGGGATGAGAGATGATTTAGTAACACACTTGGTTACCTCATGATAACCTCTTTTCTTACAACTGAGCAAACTGAACTACTTGAATCTTCTGCGTTTCACTTTTTCCTGCCATCATCGCTGTCCTCAGGGTAACTAATGGACTCTTGAAAATCGATGGAATGCCCTACGCTATTTTGGACAATGGTTTATCGAACAGATATTCCTCATCGGTGTTCCATTGACCATTGCCCAAGTAGTTCTTGTGATAGAAGTAGTACGTGAAAGAGGAATCAAGCTGTAATTGAAAGATTTCGACCTCGCCTGTATGCTCCCACATGAACTCAGAGATTTCAGGAGCCACTGATGGAGGAGTTGTGATGAATAGGACGAATCTTTCCTTATCTATTGCAACTTTTGATTGAAATGGGAGACCTCCAGACTGGATGAACCAATAAAGATTATCCGCGCCCATCTCGTCATCTTCAAGAAATCGACCTACTATGAGCTGAGGATAAGTGAGGTCAAACACCGAACGATCGTAGTAGAGCATATCATCAGCCGCAACTGTTTCTTGTAGTCGATTGATTCTACGGGAAATTGTTGATGCATCCCTATCATATATTGGACCAAGGGGCTTGATAGCCGGTGTTCCGTTGATGGTGAGTTCCCTTAGCAAAGCCATATCCAATTTATCTAATTCGAACTTCATATCCGGTGGTGACAGTTCCAAATCGCGTTCTTCATTTGATTTCTGGAAGTTTTCCCACAAATCTTCAATACGACTCAGATGACGACCTTTCGCGGACTTGGTACCGTATTCCATTGACCATTTGTTATCCACCAAACTCCATTCGTGAAAGTCGGCCTCTCGCTTTGCTAGCGATTGCGTGTCGTAAACATGAAGGTTGGTAAAGAGTTCACGTTTCTTAAGTTCAGCATACAAGTCTCGCATGGTATTCTTAGCTGATGGCGGTATGTCGAACTGGACGTACAGAGTAGCTCCTTTACTGTATCCAATTGTGCGAAAATGAGTGTAAGGATGGGAATCACAGAAGGTTTTCAGTTTGTCAAGAGCAGTGCGGTCAGGAATGGTATCGAATAGTACGTGTTGCCGAAGGAGTCCAAGTTTAGAGGGTGTATAGACTGATTCCACTTCCGTTTGAGCTCGCTCTCCCAGAACTGGGTCCTCTATTGTACGATCTGGACGTAAGAAGCCTGATTCCTTCATCTTCTTTATTCGGATTCTAACTGACTCGGAAGAAATCGGTTCTTTCTGACTTACTTCTTTACTTATAGCCGCGTTGCTCAACGACGGATCTCTCTCAAGACTTAGGAATATGAGGTAGTCTTTGAGGTCTAAGTTGTAGTTGCTCCAAGCGACCATATTCAGTCACGTCTTCTTGACGAAGCCTGGGAATAATAAACAGAACAGGTCACCGCAATCCCACCACCGGTCTTCACACTAGGAAACTCCGAAGGTTGGTTTACCTCCTTCGCTCCCTCCAGGCGGATCGAATACATAGTATCCAGAATCTGTGGCGAAACTAGGTATAACCATTGTTGCCGTCACATAGACTGTATAGTTACCACTTTCAGTTACATGATCATAGAAAAAGTTGTTAATATAAACAACATCAATCCATGCATAAACATATACAAGATACGAATACTCGATGCCAGAAGGCAGTTCCAGAGTGATAATGTAGTGAAACTCGTAATAGGGAGAATCAGCAAGTTCAAACCTTAGAAGAACGTAAGCGTCATCCTCCTTGAGATCTTTGTCCAAATCGTCGTAGTATGCATCCTCGATTGATACATCAATCTGTGATGTTGTATCCGGAGAATTATATTGCAAAGCATTAACAGAAGGAATATTCGCAAATACCAGAAATAGAGAGAAAATAACAGCCATGATTGCAGCTTTCTTCTTCAAAGCCCATCCCAAGTACCATTTCGAAGCTTTCATGGGCAATATCTCTCTCCAATAATGGCAACAACAGTATATATCAGTTGTGGGAGTTCATGTACGCAATTTTACCAGAATCATTTATATATTAGATTGTGAGAATTGTGTACCTATCAGGGGTCATTCCCTGGTGTGGTCCCTTCTGGAGAGAGAGGGACCAACGGTGATTATGATGAGAAATCGAAAGAAATTGATGATTTTCTCAGCCATTTTGGTACCACTGCTTATTTTTTCCAGTGCGAATTCCGTGCTAGGTGGTACTGTTGGCGGAGAGAGGATGGTAGACGCGGTTATCTTGTTCAAGCCTGGTGTCGATGTGAATCTACAAAATGTAGAAATCGCACATCAATACGATGAATTGAACGGGGTAGCCGCAAGAATGCCACTCTGGCTCTTTGAGGACCTTGAGTCAGCTTGGTATGTGGATACCATTGCCATTGATTCAAAGGTAGACGTACTTCAGGATACTTTGGATTGGGGTGTGGATGATATTGACGCAGAACGGGTCTGGGGCGGAACAGAAGGCGCAACAGATGTTGTTTCGGGTAATGTCGCAGGTGCTGGTGTTAATGTAGCAATTCTCGATACCGGGATAGACTACACACATCCGGATTTAGATGATGTATATGCAGGAGGTTATGACTTCGTAGACGATGACAGTGATCCAAAAGATGGTAACGGTCACGGGACACACTGTGCTGGAATCGTTGCAGCGGAAGACAATGACGAAGGTGTTATTGGTGTGGCCCCGATGACATCTGTATACGCTGTTCGAGTGCTTGATGATCAGGGCTCTGGCTATACAAGTGACATCATCGCAGGTATCGATTGGGCAGTAGACAACGGTATGAATGTCATATCCATGAGCCTTGGTGGGGGTGATTATGATAGTTCATTCAATGATGCCATCAATCGTGCATACAGTGCCGACGTAGTGGTCGTCGCAGCGTCCGGTAATGATGGAGAGGGCACAGTAGCCTATCCAGCAGCTTACACCAACGCAATAGCAGTAGGAGCCATTGATAGTAGCCATCAGCTTGCCAGCTTCAGCAATTATGGTGACGAGCAGGAGGTTGTTGCTCCAGGTGTTGATATCTATTCAACCATGCCAACCTATAGTGTCACCCTGACTAGCTGGTACTATGGTTACAGCAATGATTACGATCAGATGAGCGGAACCTCAATGGCCTGTCCAATGGTGGCCGGTGTGGTTTCCCTAGTCCGTGATGCAAATCCTGACCTGACTGCTTCAGAAGTTAGAGACATTCTTCAAACCACAACAACAGACCTTGGATCAACAGGTTGGGATCAGTACTATGGCTATGGTATGGTGAATGCGGAAGCGGCTGTTGATGAAGCGGGCGGTGGCGGTGACACCACACCACCTGCTCAGGTTACTGGATTGACTGCAACAGCAGCGTCTCATTCTCAGATAGACCTCAGCTGGGACGCAAACACAGAGTCAGACCTTGACTATTACAATGTATACCGTGATGGTTCGAAGATAACGGAAACAACTAACGCATACTATAGCGATACAGGTCTCTCAGCGGAGACAACGTATACGTATAGGGTCTCTGCTGTTGACACATCAGGCAACGAGGGCGAGAAGTCTGATTCAGCATCGGCAACAACTGATTCTGAACCCGAGGATACGACTCCACCTGCCAAAGTGACGGGACTCACAGCAGATGGAATCTCACAGACTGAGATTGAACTGGATTGGGATGCCAACTCGGAATCAGACCTTGACCACTATAATGTCTATCGAGATGGTGCGAAGATAGCTGAGACTACAAATACCTACTACACAGACACGGGTCTATCCGCTGATACAACCTATACCTATGAGGTCTCTGCTGTTGACACATCAGGCAACGAGGGCGAGAAGTCTGACGCAGCCTCGGCAACCACCCTCGGCGATAACACCATGCATGTTGCCAGCATAGACATGTGGTACGAGGAAGTGACATGGTGGTTCTGGGTAATTGGTTACGATGTGTACACTGAGGTAACCGTCCATGACGGCAGTGGCGACCCCTTGGAGGGCGTAACTGTTTATCTTGAGATGAGCCTACCCGGCGGTGGAACAGCCACAGGCGATTCGGATACAGGCGCTGATGGAACAGTCACATTTGTCTATGAAGCTGGAAGTAGTCAGACAGGTACATATACATCGACTGTGACGAATCTCGTTAAGACTGGCTACACGTACTCTGAATCTGATAACGCGGAAACCTCTGAGAGTATTACAGTCTAACAGCTCAACATTCAACGAGGAGGGTCCAAGGTTTATGCCTTGGGCTCAGTCTTTTCTTTTTTCTCTACCTTTCATACCTGCCTTACGGAGAAGATACTGGAATACACTTCTCCATATCTTGCCATCAGTTCTAGCTTTGTTCTCGAAGTTGTTGACGTTGATAAACTGCCGCAGGGCCGTTCGGTCTCTTTTAGAGAAACTACTCTTGCCAAATTCATCAAGATAACCAAGATTAACAAGGGCCCGCTTGATGTCAGAGGCGATATCTCTGTCAATATCAAGAAGGTTGCTAGGGTCCTCGCGGCTGAGCAAAGTCATGTCGTATAGCTTGAAAATCCGTTCTAGCTCTTTGATGGGCGTTGTATGGTCATCTACCCTCACGTCCACATATCGGTCATTGCCGCCCTCATATCCGCCGCCCTCCCGTACAACCAGAATAGCAGCCGATTGTTTCCCTCGTTTGTCACCGCCTGCGGCTTGGCCTGCATTGAGAGCCGCAAAAAGCTTGTCAATCAAATCCCCCTCAGTAAAGAGATAAGCATTAGACATGTCAGTAACCACCGGTTTACCTGCAAGAATATTACCCTGACAACAATAACCCTCTCCCTTGATGTGGCCTGCCCAGTCCATACATTCGACCCCCGTGTGAACAGCAGCTCTTCCAGTACTATCTACTATTCCCACCTGACGATGTTCCGATCCATCATCATCCTTGAGCAACGTTTCAAGCACCTCATTAGCAGTCTTACCTTGTGACAGGAGGTCTAGGCCATCTGGTCCGTAAGCTACATTTGCCCAAGCTTGAGTCGCTATCGCACCTATGTTCGCTTTTGCCCAAGGAACAATGGCACCTACTGCTGGAAACTTAGATTGTACAGCAATTCCAAGGTCACCATTTGATGGATCCCTGGCAACAATAGAAAAAGTCGAGAGAGAGTTTCTCCTGTAATTGCGCTTCAAGCTATTCATTGTCCATCCCAGAAGATGTATTCCTCTAACGATTTAACGTATCCGATTTTTTACCGTTCTAATTTAATCACAGGTGTATACTCCGGAGCAAAGAACCAGACAATAAAATCAGAAGGGGATGAGAATCACTTCATCAAGAATCATGGCGAGAATCTTACTTTCTGGGAAATCATCTATTCTACCATTTTAGAGCATGACTGTGCTCGTATTGACATATCCTAAAAGAGATCTTTGATGGAGGGATACACACTCTTAATTAGCAGGCAGCTGTCGCTTGCCTGATGGTGGCAAACAGTGAAGACTGAGACGGTCCAAATCATGGCCGGAGCAGCGGTCATCTCCGCAGTTACCTATGTTCCTATCCTTGCACGGGAACATCTGGGGGCTAACGAGTTCTTTGTCACATTGCTAGTTGGTGGCTACGCCACCGCCACGTTTGTCTCAAGCTACCTGTTTGGTCGAGCAGGTGATATTCACGGCCGCAGATTCGTTCTACGAATTGGACTCTTGCTTTCCGCACTGAGCTTTGGATTACTTCTCTTGTCTTCATCACCCGAAGCGCTTTTCGTAATCAGGGTGACGAACGGTTTCTGCTATGGAATGTATCCCGGTGCACTGGCAGCCTATGCTCACGAATCAGACATGTTGATGGGAAGATTCGCAACCTTTGGTGCACTTGGATGGGGAGCAGGTATGGTTCTTACTGGCCTAGCTGGCAGTTTCAACATATACTACGCATTCGGTCTTTCCAGCTTGTTCTACATGGTGGCGTTTGCAACCGCAATGACTCTCCCACCAATAGAGCACATTGAAATGGACGTTCCATTGCTCCCTTTTAACACGCTGAAGAAGAACTTCCCTGTATATCTTGCTGTTCTTATACGTCACAGCAGCGCCTCTGCAGTGTGGACCCTATGGCCCCTTTTCCTTCACGATTTAGGGGGTGATGTTTTCATGATTGGCATCATTCAAGCGACAAATTCAGTCAGCCAAGCTATCTTCATGGCCGCAATTACACAACGTATCGGCTATGAAAAGTTGGTAATGATGGGGCTTCTGGCCTCTGCTGCAGCTTTTGCCTGGTTTGCACTGGTTACAGATATCCTCCATATGATTCCCGCTCAGGTTATGTTGGGTTTTTCATGGGCTTGCCTGTATGTTGGAGCACTTCGATATGTCACTGACCAAACCAATGAGAAATCAACAGCCTCTGGATTGCTTCAGTCTATGATGTCAATTTCAGGGGTCATTGGCCCTGTCATTGCAACTGTGCTCTACTTGAAATGGCCGAGCTATACTCCAATAATTCTTAATGCCATGATAATGTCATTGGTGGCTTTTGTCATATTTGTATACAGTGCCCGCTCTCGTAAATCCGATGTCAACCACTAACAGAGCAAGTAGTCTATTGATTTGGGCTGATTTATTTTAGCCTGTTCTGGAGAGACTCTTACTTCCCGACAGGAGCATCACCAACCTCGCCTGTTCGAACAGCAAGTGTGAGGATTAGCGAGATGACAAAGAATGTAATTGAAACAGGGAAAAGCGCAGCTATGGAGGTCAAATCGAAAATAACCCCGCTTATGAATGGTCCAATAATTGCGGCTGTCATACTGCTGGCGTAGTACAAGCCAGTACCGGCACCGACTCGTTCTTGTCCAAGGAGCTGCCAAATCATGACTATGCTGTTAACATTGACAAAGGCCCAGCCAACTCCAGCCACGCCAAGGATTCCAAGAATCATCCAGTAGTCTGTTGTAACCCAGAGAACAAAGAGCGAAGCAATCATGATACACAGACCCAGCAGGATGGTTCGCCTACGCCCGATTTTTCCTGCAAGTAATCCAGCTGGAATAGCAAATATGACGAATGATAATGCGATGCCATTCAGAAGGAACGATGCGTCGGCGGTGAGGAAACCTAGTACGTTCTTGCCGTAGCGCGTAAACCAAGTTTCTATGGCATTGTACCCAAAAAACCAGAATAGAATAGCACCGAGCAGTGCGGCTGCAGATTTGTCCTCTGAAAAGGAAACAGTACGAATGGCTTGGAGAATTCCCATTTTTTCACTTGGTTCATGGGGCACTTCTGGTTCTTTGACAGCGAAGAAAAGTATAACCACGGATACGACCATGATTACAGAAGTAGTCAGAAAAGCTAGAATGGGGCCTGATTCCGCTGCTGTAACTCCGAGAAATGAGCCTATGGCAGGGTCGTTTATCTTGTAGATTTGGGATGCTACTGCGAAAGCATAGATAGCGCCGATCCCTCCCATCAGATTAATCACTCCGTTGGCGTTTGACCTGTGTTCCTCAGGTACCAAGTCGGGCATCAATGCTACGACTGGAGCTCTATAGAAGGCCATAGCGATGTTGAAGCATGTTATGAATGCGAACATAATCCAGAACCCGAATACAGCCCATCCATATGCTACGAGGGTGAAAAACGCCGCTGCAATTGGAGCGCCAATCATGATGTATGGCATCCTGCGTCCCCATCTTGTTTGCGTACTGTCAGATTTGGCACCGATATATGGTTGCATGAACAGGGCCACAATATTATCAAGAACCATAACAGCACCAATAATCGTATTCTGGAAATCACCAACAATGAATGTAGGCAGAAAATCAGCAGGGAGGTAGCTGTTGTATACACTCCAACTTATGCCTGTTGTGAAGAATCCTAAACCGATTGCAAGAACGTACAGCCAGTGCATTTTCTCTGGCTCATACGAATCTGTATTCTCAGAACCCGAATCTTCCGTGGGTACATCTTCTGATTCCATAGGGATTGAATCATGATCTATTGTCAAAGGAAGTCACCAATGATTACCCGAATGAATTGGGGCTACTCATACTACTATAAGAATCCACAGGTTGGTCTGCTCAGAGCTTACAAATAAATGAGGTGAACCTGCAGATATAGTACTGGGGTTTCCGTATTTGCCAAATCAGGATGGTGGGATTCCTTATGCATCAAAGATTTCAAAGCCCAATCCTCCCTATTATATTATGATGAAATTGGACGTTACCTTCTTCGTTAAGCCAGAGGTCTGGATAGTACTGAAAGAGTTGTCATGGGGAGACCGCTTTGAGCACGATCTTTTAGCGAAAGTTGACAAAGAAGTAGACGACTATAGCCTCCCCTTCAAGGAGGTGGCTGATAGGCTTGTGGAAGCAGGAATCTGCTATCGATTCAAAGGCGGTAAAGCGAATCCATACCTAACGCTTACGGAGAAAGGCTGGACAATCACAGAAAAGTTTCTTGCAGTTGAAGATATCCTGAACGATTGGGTTTAATCCAACTATACAATAGGATAACTTGTCCTATGAATCTGAGTGTGTTAAACGAATACAAACAATCCCAAATAATTCAACATACCAAAGCGTAGGATTTCTGTAAGATTTCACATAAATCAATGGCACGCCCAAGATAGTTCGTTTGGCTTTTGTATTCTCCAACAGCAAGGGGCTTCATTATTTCCAATACGAAAGAAACTCCCAGTAGGATCAGGTACGTGGCTTGGTGCAGTACCACGAGTCACACCGTCGAGAACCCGATGTAAGAATCGTGTTTCTTGATGGAATTTCTCACTCTCCGCACAAAGAGATTCATCGAACTCTGGAGAGTCGACGACTGTTCACCTTGTCCGTAATGGGCCTTTTCAGCTACGGTGACAAGGCTGATTCTGGTGATCATGACTACGCCGCGGCAAAAACTGTGGAAGACCTCGCTGTCGCCGGGAGTGATCACCCGGGATGGAGACAGGGGCGGAAGATAGAATCATGGGAGGCATCCCATTCCAGTAGATATGGGCTAAGCTAGTGCTAACTTGAGGTACTACGAGTACCTTCAGGGCGGCAAAGTTGGCAAGGGAAGGATGAAACATAGGATTTTCCTCAGTTGGCTTCAATCAACTATAAGAAACAGGTTATACTGGGGCATATATTGCACCATCACCATAATATGATATGGTACTCCTGGATATTATCCTAGGTTTAGGAATTGGGCTGTTCATTGCTGTTATTGTATACGGGGCTATGAAAGCAAGACTCAGGCATCGCATTGAGATGGTGGAAGCCGAGTTTGAGAAAATGTGGGCAGAACAAGAATCGGATATTCGAAAGGATGCTACACGGCGCAGCAGATACGTACTGAAAGGTAAGATAGCAGAACACATGGTTCCTATGCTGAGTGATGTTTTTCACTATGATCCATCGGATGCACGATTCATAGGTGCCCCCATTGACTACCTGATTTTTGACGGCTATACCGCAGCCAAGGATCAAGGTTCACCTTCACCGATTACTGTCATTTTGGCGGATATCAAGACGGGCAATGCTAGACTGAATAAAACTGAAAGAAAAATCAAAGAGGCTGTAGAGGCGGGGAGGCTCCGGTGGGAAACAATACGGCTGGATTTCTGAAATGAACTAGAAAACGGAGATAGTATGCATGCTCAGAACCCTTCGATATGTTGCATCCGGTTAGAAGTAATTATAGACTTGTCTAGCTGACTCCCACAAATATCTTATTTGAAACTGGCTCTCCTTGTTATAAGGGATCTGTCCCTCGGGAGAGCCCGAAGATGAGAATGAGCCTATTTGAGTACGTGCCTGGCAAGATTTGGGGTGGGTCTCTTCCTCAAGAAAGGGATTTGCTTCGCATCAAGGAGGCCGACATTGACATCGTTATTTCGCTGGAAACAGACTTTCCTCTTCCGGGTTTCGAGGGGTATGGACTTGAGCATTATGAAATCCCTGTGAGGGCATTTGGTTTACCATCTGATGAAGATGTCATTCGCTTCATCAGGCTGCTCAAGGATGCCTTCGTCCAAGGAAAGACCGCATTGGTTCATTGTTTTGCAGGGTGTGGTCGAACCGGAACGATGCTTGCACTAGCTGAGCTCTACCTTTTCGAAGAAGACACAGCTAAAGGTGCTATAAGGAAGGTCAGGTCTGTTAGGCCTTGTGCTATAGAAACGTCAGGGCAGGAAGACGTTATCGATCGACATGCTTCCTACCCATTAGAGCCCCTTTTATCGCTGGACTAAATCTACAATGGTTATATACTCTGTCTTGGAGCTTCTCACCTTACCTACGTGGCTCAATATCTTATTTGTAGTATAGTGTTTCATCCTCATGATACACATTAGGAGTGTAAGTTTTTGGCCACTCTGGTCTATTATCAAGTACTTCTTCTATTCTCTCGACCACATCGTCAGATAATTTGACTCCTGAGGCTCCAGTATTTTCAGCAACATGCTCTGGTTTCGTAGCACCGATAATCGCAGATGAGATTTCAGGCCTTCTGAGTATCCAGGCTAGCGCCAACTGTGTCATCGTGATATCCATGGAGTTGGCAATCTCTTCAAGTGTGTTCAATTTAGCCCTCCATTTGTCGGTGAGGTACTTCAAGAAACCAGGTGACCTGTCTCCTCGACTGCCCTCAGGTATACCCTCATTGTATTTGCCGGTTAGTATACCCTGATACAGTGGAGACCAGACTGTGAAGCCCATTCCAAGGCGATGAGCTACAGGCATAATCTCGGTTTCAATATGCCTGAAGAGCATGTTGTACATCGGTTGTTCGACTGTGGGGGCATGTGCACCCATTTCTCTCGCAACAGCATGCACTCGCTCAAGCTGCGCTGCCGTCCAGACAGAGGTCCCCCAGTAGTGGATCTTGCCCCTTCTTACCAAATCATCAAGAGCCATAACTGTCTCTCGCAATGGCGTCTTTGGATCAAATCTATGCATGTAATAGATATCAAGATAGTTTGTTCCCAATCTACCTAGCGTACCATCTATTGCCTTCATGATATTCTTTCGGCTCAAGCCCCAGTCATTAACGTTCTCACTCATTGGCCAGAAAACCTTGCTGGAAATGACCAAGTCATTCCTATCGATTGTTTCCTCTTCCAGCCATTCCCCGATTACTTCTTCTGCACCACCTTTTGCGTAAATCTCCGCTGTGTCTATGAAATTGACTTCATGATTTACTGCTGCTGTGAGACACTTCTTCGCAGTTTCTCTTTGTACCGTTTTTCCATATGTGAGCCAAGAACCCAACCCAATTTCGCTGATTTTCAGTCCACTATTTCCAACTTGTCTGTAATGCATTAATCTCTTCCTCGATACAAACATATAAGGTAGCTATAGTTAAGAATTAAACGGTATGTGAGATGATACCATGAAAGAAAGCGACAAAGAATGGAAGTATATTCTGAGCCCAGAAGAGTATTATGTGCTGAGAAAAGGAGGTACGGAACCCGCCTTTAGTGGGGAGTATGTAGAACACAAAGCTGATGGGATATACGTGTGTGCTGCATGCGGGAATGAGCTGTTTTCATCGGATACTAAATTCAAATCTGGCTCAGGTTGGCCAAGCTTCTGGAATACTGTGTCAAAAGATAATATTGAAACCCGCCAAGACAACAGCCTAGGGATGACACGCTCCGAGGTCTTGTGTGCTAAATGTGGTGGACACTTAGGACATTTGTTCGAGGATGGTCCAGAACCGACTGGCCTAAGATATTGTATCAACTCAGTTGCACTTGACTTCAAGGAAGAATAGACATCCCATTCTCTTTGGCAATCAGCAATGGATGCACCTCAATGGAGTTTTATGCCCCGGTTCCGTCACTTTGCAGGGTGTATGACTATGAATCGTTCACAGTATCACAAGTTCATGTATACCGTTGCTGCAATTTGGAACTGGGTTTTAGCTATCCTGTTTCTGACCTTGCCGAGAATTGACATAGCCTATTTCTCCATTTCCGGAAATTCGGTACCTCCCACCATGCTCTGGTTTGATTGTTTTATGGGCTTGGTTTTTGCTTTTGGGATTGGTTTCTATCTAATCAGTTTGGATATGCAAGAGAACCACGGCCTGATTCTTGTAGCCATATTTGAGAAGTGCTGGGTTTTTGTGGTAGGTTTCTACTACTTCATCATTGCAGAAGCTTCAGTATGGGTTCTAGCTGTAGTAACCGGTGATTTGTTATTCGGCATACTTTTTGCGGAGAATTTGTTGGCAGTGAAGCAACAGAATACTGCCTGAGTTGAGGAACAAAATCGGCTGACTATAATGAGATATGAGCCGATGATTCCTGGATACTCCCTTAATTACAGGGAAATCGGTCTGGCAAAGTCAAGATACTGAGACATATAAATCATTGAGATGTCAACTTCAGCAAGTGGTGAAAACATGGAGTTTGATGGCCTAGGTACACCTTGTCTTCTATATTGCGGATCATGCCGTTACTTCATGAATAACGAGTGTAAAGGGTGTGGCACCGAAAGTCGCGAAGGTTGCACCATATATGAATGCTGCATCGAGAAGAATGGTCTTAGGTTTTGTTCAGAATGTGATGAGTTTCCTTGTGACATTCTTAAACGCAGTATTGGGGTTCATCCAAAATGGCTTGAAGATCAAGCGCAACTTCCTGCTAAAGTATCGGACTAATGGTGTAAACCATAAACGTTGCATTCAGTTTCTATGGTTTATTGAATTGGACCCTGACGGATTCAATAGTCTCCCCAAGAACCTGTGGCTCTATATCTCCCAACCCGTATTCCGCACATTTCACTACATGCTCGATGTTCTTGGGATCGAAGCCCATAATCCGTGCCATGGTTGCGTCAACAGAGACAGGACTGTATCCCAGTATGAATGAGTCAAGTACTCTACTCTTCGGTCCATCCCACCCCTCCAAACCAACTCGTGCATCAACAATACAAAGGTTCGGTTGAACGAGCCGGTTCAAATCAACTATTATTTCGTTGATATCAGAATGATATTTCGACTGTTGTTTCTCTGATAGCAATCCAAATTGATTCTTTAGTGCACCAGTGAGCCAAGTCAAACTATGCGTTTTAGCTGTTGCTATGGTGACGAAATAGCCATAATTAGTGATTGCTTCTGGAAATTCGTTGCTTTTGAAATAGAGCCCGTCGAAATCTATAGTTGCTCTTGGTGACTGGCTGAGATTGACAAGCGATACATCGTATCCTCTGTTCTGCATATTCTCTGCCAGTAGAGTGTATCCATATTTCTCAAAAGCCTCTTCAGCATATTTACTCTGGCTATCGGATTCCACAATTCGAATCTCTATGTTCTCTTTCTCTTCAAGAAGGATTTCTATGACTGTCCTGACGACTTCTATGTCTGTCACGGTGTGGCCCGTGGTATCTTCTATCGTGCAGATATTGGGCTTAATGGCTATTGGTGATTGCAGGTTTCCAAATCCTCCAAGAAGATTTATCCCCAATTCCAAATCCTGTTGAACAGACCCTTCGTGTTTCACGAGTGCGACTTTGTCCATGGCAATCCCCTTCCTCTCTTGGCTGTGTTTTCTTGTTCCGTCCTTCTTCTGGCAGTATGATTATCTATAATATTCAATTACAGGTTCGTCAATGACTCTCATCCAAGTCATGAACTCAGGAATTTTATGATGATTTGATTGAGCTCATCCTGACACTGCACCGGGGGTGAATGGCCACAATCGGGGAAGGTAATTATGTGTGAATCGGGAATTTTCTCATGCATAACCTTTGCAAGACTGAGATCCATAATTGCATCCTCCTCACCATGAATAATCAGGGTTTCAGCATCAATTTCCGATAGCCTGTCGGTTATGTCAAAAGAAGCCATACCAAGTCCTGCAGCAAGCACCCCTTCCTGGTTTACAAGGTTCTCACGGCTCATCAGGTAATCAATAAGATTGGGATTGTTTTGAATGAATTCCCGCGGGAATGTACTACGAATAGAAGCCTCTTGATAGGCTTCAGCCCCGCCTTCTACTTCCGCTTCTCGCCATGAGTATACCTCGTCAATGGTCGCCTCGGTGATTCTAGGGGCTGTATCTATGAGAACCAGCTTTTCCACATACTCTGGATGATCCAACGCAAATTGTTGTGCTATCATTCCCCCCATTGAGTGACCTACCACATGGAGCGAATCATAGTTTAACTTGTCCAGCAATGTAGCTAGGTCGTTGGCGAAATCTTCTGTGGAGACCGTATTTGCATCTGGGCCGCCGGAGTGGCCGTGGCCTCTCTGATCAGGCAAGATAAGGGTAAAGTGCTCTGCTAGGGCATCTTCTTGGAATTCCCAACTCCGTATGTCACCTCCAAGGCCATGGACCAAGAGGATTGGGTCTCCTTGCCCAGTGGTCCGGTAAAAAATCTCCACACCGTTAACATCCGTCATAGGCAGCTTCTGTGTCCTCCTTTATCGTATCTTTAATCTAGTTCCATACGTTCCTCATACTTAAGGCTAAAGATGGTGCTCAAAGCAATAAAACAACTGCAAGTTCCATGGCGCTTATATTGCCAACATAGCCCGCCTCATCCCGGATGGTAGTGGAATCCACTCGGAAGGCAAACTACATGAGTGAAACAATTTCAATTCTCGAAAGGGCCCTCAACGATACTGACTTCAAGAAGCTTTTAGCGATACCTAACACACGTATCCATGATTTTGTTGCGAAGGCTATTAGGCTGTGTCACCCGCTGGAGGTTTTCGTCTGCAGTGATGCAGAAGAAGACATAGAATACGTGCGAAAAAGTGCAATAGCCCATGGTGAGGAAACCCCACTTGCGAATCCCAATCATACTGTACATTTCGATGGCTTTTATGACCAAGCCCGTGACAAGGAACACACTCGCTATTTGGTTCCTAAAGGAGAAACCCTAGGTGACCAGCTGGCACAGATGGATAGGAAGAAAGGACTAGACTTGGTCAGGAAGCGCCTCAAGAACAGCATGAATAACAAAAAGCTGATAGTGCGCTTCTTCTGTCTTGGTCCGGTGGATTCCCCATTCTCGATTCCATGTGTTCAGCTTACAGATTCCTTCTATGTGGCACATAGTGAGGACTTGCTGTATCGACAGGGTTACGAATTTTTCAAGAAACTGCCTGACGATGCAGAAATATTCTGGATGCTTCATTCATCCGGCAAACTTGCTCATGCTATCAGTGTGAACTGGGACAAACGCGGCGTCTCGATTGATTACAAAGAGAATACCGTTTACAGTGTGAACACCCAATATGCGGGAAATACCATTGGTCTCAAGAAACTTGCATTGAGACTGGCCATACGAAAGGCGAACCGGGAAGGCTGGCTTGCCGAACACATGTTCCTGATGGCTGTACATGGTCCCAACGACAGGAAGACATACCTTACTGGAGCATTCCCTTCAGGATGCGGGAAGACAAGCACCTCTATGGTGAAGGGTAGCACGATTGTTGGTGATGATATTGCCTATCTCAGACCGATTGACGATACCGTACGAGGGGTGAATGTTGAACACGGCATCTTTGGGATTATACGATCCGTAAACAAAAAGGATGACCCACTAATCTGGAATATCCTTCAATCCGATGAGCCTGTGATTTTCACAAACGTGCTGATCTACAAAGGTGAGCCGTACTGGCTTGGAGATGGGAGAGAAACTCCTGATCATGGCATCAATCATTCTGGGCAGTGGTTTAAAGGTAAGGTCGATGCGGACGGCAACGAAATTCTTCCTTCTCACAAGAATGCCCGATACACTGTGAGCCTCGAAAGTCTGCCAAACAAAGATGAGGCATTGGATAAACCACTGGGCGTTAGAGTTGGTGGCATCATCTACGGTGGGCGTGATAGCGATACATGGGTTCCTGTTCAGCAATCCCTCAGCTGGGAACATGGAGTCATCACCATGGGGGCCAGCCTAGAATCAGAGACTACCGCTGCTACTTTGGGTCGTAGCGGTGTAAGGAAACTGCAACCTTTCTCCAACTTGGATTTCGTGTCAATTCCCCTTGGCCAATACATACAGAACCATCTTGACTTTGGCCAGAAAGTGGATTCCCCCCCTGACATTTTCGCTGTGAATTATTTCCTGAAGAATGAGGATGGTGAATACATGAATGCAAAGCAGGATAAGCGCGTGTGGCTCCAATGGATTGATCGCAGAATACATGGCGAAGTTGACGCTCTTCGTGGCCCGACTGGCTATCTCCCTTACTACGAGGATTTGAAGACTCTTTTCAAAGAAGAGCTTGACAAAGATTACTCTCATGAAGAGTACGTGGAACAATTCACTTTCAGGATTCCCGAGCTTCTGGCCAAGATTGAGCGTGTTTCAAACAGCTATAGAGACACTGTGCCTGATGCACCAAAAAACCTCTATCAGCGACTCAAAGAACAGAAGAAACGCTTACTCGAAGCCCGAGAAGAATATGGGGCCTATATCCAACCTTCGCAACTTGGCTGATATGCGCCATCACCAAACCGGAGTACCTCGGCAGACTTGGCTCGCCATCTGAGTACTTACGTTAATGAAGAAGGGAAGCTGCTGCAGGTAGCCCTAATCTTCAATTGATGTGATGGATTGGTTTGTTTCCACGCCCTCACTCAAATGTCAGTTACAGGACTCTTGGAAGAGATTGGTGCATACGGATTTGGTCCTTCGGATACGGGACTGTACATCGCACTTGAGTCAGCGATGGACTACTTCGACTCAGAAGAAGTCAGCCAGATTGCAGTCAAACTGGAAAGTGATGATAGCGATTTCGTCGATTCGGCGTCAGATGATATAGAGGAGTTTCTCCTCAATGAAGTATCGGTTACTTCTACAACAGCATCGCTCAATACAGTTTCTGAAGTATTTGTCACTGTAGAGCTTCTGCTTGCCGGGATTGGCATTATGAACATCATGAGTATCTCCCTTGTGGAACGAACCCGTAATGGTGGTTCCATGTGGGCTCTCCCTATTCCAGCACTTTTCCTAACCGTCTTGGCTATGATGAAGATTGTACCCGGTCCCACCATCTCTTTGCCTTGGGAAGAACCTGAAGAACGAACCGTAACTGAGTCAATGGTTGATCCTTTGGCTTTCTAGAATGAAAAATGAAGAATGGCTGGAACTTTCCAGCCAGAAAATTGTGCGTTCCCGGTTTCTACTTGAGCGGTACGTAGGCAGAGCTCTTCGTAGCTCCGATACCGGGGCTACCATGTTTAACCTGCTTGTTTGTTATAGCGAACTCTCCCAAACAATGTCCAATCATAAGCGGAGTGATTTTGACATCCTGAAAACGATATCCGTCGTGGACGCCAAAGGTGAGATCTACCATCTCGGGCAGAATGACCATGTCCCGGGAGTGGGTCCGGATAACTGGAGCCTTCCCTTTCTTGAGCTGTTTGCGCGCCTCCCTTACTTTCTTAAGTAGTTTCTTCTGACGCGGGGGAAGACCTCGTTTGAGTGTTCGTCTGCGCCGAGCGGGGAGGAGTTCGATGAGGTCATCCATACTCATCTCGACCAGCTCTTTGATTTTATAGCCACGATATGTTGGTTCTCTGCCACGTTGAGACATGTAATCACCCTAGGATATGGGGAATATACTGATGGTAGTAGTTCAATGTCGAGCCTTGAAAGTGTGAATTTAAGGGTTTTGCAGCAGCTGTTGAAGAACGGTCCAGAACAGAAAAACCATTCTTGATTCACTCCTGAAAAACACAAGATTACAAACTATGAATCCTTACTGCTGTCCTGTATTCTTTTCATCAAGTAATCCGGCTTTCTCCATGGCTTCGGGTACCCATGTCAAAGCTTCCTTGAACCCTGGATCTCTGATGATGGCCTGTCGGGCATAATTAATGGCGGTTTCCCAGCGCTCGAGTTCGTAGTTGATTTCTGCGATATGAAGCAGGGCAAGTGGTTGTTGCTTTTCAATTTCAAGGACCTGTTTGAAGGCATTGATTGCCTCCTCCGGCCTCTCCAGTTTCCGCAATAGGACTGCTTTATTGAATACAGGTACAGGATCTTCGGGGTCGATTTTAGCAGCTTGATTCAGATACTCAAGCCCTTGCTTGATATTCGGGTCTTCGAGGTCCAGGTTGATATCCATGGATATCAAGGCGACACCCATCGAGGTAAGCGCATTCGTGTGCTCGGGATTCTCATCAAGAACTTCTTTCAGCAGTGGAACTGCCTTTTCATATTCCTCATTGGCCATCAGTTGGGCAGCTTTCTCGTATTTTTTGTCCTTCTCCTTCTTGAAAAAGCACATATGGAGCCCCTTCAAACACACGATAGCGACACTCTTAAGTCTGGGCCTAGTTGCACAAAGCTGGGTACGATTCACCATGGGGAAGAAGCTCTTTGGGACAAACGGTGTTCGTGGAATCATCAATCGTGAGATAACTCCGGAGATTGTTCTTAACATCGGCCGAACAGTTGGAACAGTTCTGGAAGGGCAGGAAGTAGCTGTGGGACGCGATTGTAGAATGGGTGGTGAAATGCTGCGTCATGCAGTGACATCTGGTCTGCTTTCTACTGGAAAATCCGTCGTAGATGTCGGATTTGTTCCTACACCAACCCTTCAGTTCATCGTTCCAAAACTTGGTTGCACTGGTGGAATAATGATTACTGCATCTCACAATCCTCCACAATTCAACGGATTGAAAGTCATGGGGCCCAATGGTGTTGAGATTTCTAGAGAGATGGAGGATGAAATGGAGAAAGTCTATTTCGATGAGGATTTTGATATTGCTGACTGGAGGGAAATCGGTAGCACGCGGAAGTACGATACTGCCATTGAAGACTACCTACAGGCAATCAAGTCACATGTGGATGTAGATGCTGTGAAGAGAAGGAATCTCAAAGTGGTTGTCGATGGAGCAAATAGCGTCGGATCGTTGGCAACACCCATACTGCTTCGCCAGCTTGGTTGCAAGGTCATCTCTTTGAATGCTCAGCTGGATGGACTGTTTCCCGGCAGAAATCCAGAACCAACTCCTGAGAATTTGGAAATGCTTGCAGAGGCTGTGAAAGCTGTAGGTGCTGATTTTGGTGTGGCTCATGACGGCGATGCAGATCGTGCAACATTCGTTGATGAGAAGGGAAACATTCTCTGGGGAGACCAATCATTTGCTATCATGGCCTCTTATTCCTTGGCTGAATATGAGAACCCGACTTTGGTAACTCCTGTGAGCAGTGGTCGCCTGATTGAGGATGTTGCGCACGAGGCAGGTGCGACAATCGACTGGACCGTGGTTGGCAGCGTTGATGTATCGCATCGCATGTTGGAAATCGATGCTGAAATGGGCGGCGAAGAAAATGGGGGTGTATTCTATCCTGCACATCAGGCTGTACGTGATGGCGCTATGACCGCGGCCAAAATGGCAGAAATCATGTCTATTGAGAAGAAGACCCTTTCTGAACTTGTTGCTGAGCTACCCCAGTATAATAGCGTGAAACTGTCAGTAGATGTACCGCAAGACAAGAAACTCGCTATTCTTGATCCTCTACTTGAACTAACGAAGGACCAGGAACGAATCACAATAGACGGAGTGAAATTGATATACGATCAGGGATGGGTTCTCATGAGACCTTCGGGAACCGAACCTATCTGGCGCTGTTTTGCTGAAAGTGAATCTGAGAAAAAGGCTGAGGAGCTGGCCGAGAAAGGCAAGAGTATAATTCTCAAGGCACTCGACAGCCTTGAGTAAGTAACTGCCCTACCGTTGTGTACCGTTTCATCTTGCCCTTTTTGCACGGGGTGGCAAAAACGAAAATAGCTGAACCTTCGGTGAATTCTCTAGCCGCATCAGTCATAGTCAGTAATATTTCATAAAGACAGGAAAATAGAAATGGGAAAGGCCGGATTGCCCGGCCCTTATACTGTAGAGATAAGGTGAAGAGAACTAGACGATTATTCTTCTTCGGCTTCTTCAGTCTCTTCTTCTATCTCTGGCTCTGCTATTTCTTCTTCATCGAAATCAAAATCTTCCAATGGTTCTGGAGCAGGAGTTGTCATCATAGTCCAGCCAATCCAGGCTCCAATGACCATGATAAGAACAGCTGCGGCCCACACAGGCAAGATAATGAGAAACATCGGGTCGGGAGCAAAGATATCCTGAAGGATACCCCCTCCGAACGTGTTCTCCACCCAAGTCTTGAGTGAGGGTCCGAACCATGGGTTTTGCAATAGCGGTAATGCCCATGTGTAGTAGATGAGCACTAGGATAGCAACTATGAAAATCAATGCACCGATTACTTTCTCTTTCTGCATTCCGTTCACTACCTTGAGTCTACCTCTCAAGTATGCCGAACTCTGAGAGGTTATCATTATGGAACTACTCGGAAAGAGCGGCACAGTCAATAAAAGGATTGCGTAAAAGGGCTCGCGGGTACATGGAATAAAGTGATGCCCACAGATTACCGGGGACATATTCCTTATAATGTAGAATCATCCCCTTCGGCGATAGGGAATGGTCCGAATGAAAATCATAGTGCCAATCAAACAAGTTCCCGAGGTAGCAGAGGTCAAGATTGACCCAGAGACAAACACGCTTGTGCGTGAAGGCGTGCCATCGATTCTAAACCCCTTCGATGAATTCGCTGTTGAAGCTGCCATACAGCTAAAGGAAGAATATGGTGGTGAGGTTACCATTCTCACGATGGGGCCTCCACAGGCGAAGGATGCACTTTACAAGGCATTGGCGATGGGCGGTGACAAGGCAGTTCTCCTTACCGATTCTGCTTTTGCAGGGGCTGACACCTGGGCAACGTCATACACTTTGGCTAAACAAATCAAGAAGATGGATTATGATCTTGTGATTTGTGGCAAGCAGGCCATTGATGGTGATACTGCACAGGTTGGTCCTGAAATTGCAGAATTGCTGGGTATCCCGCAGATATGCTATGTTCGCGATCTCAAGCTGTCTGATGACGAGAAGCATGTCATCGTTCATAGGGAAACTGATGAAGGTTACGAAGTTGTGAAGTCAAAAATGCCCTTGCTGCTCACAGCCACAAAGGGTCTTAATGAACCACGCTTGCCTAATATCATGGGTATCATGAAGGCTAAGAAGAAACCCCTTGAAGAGGTCAGATTTGAGGACCTTGGGGTTGATGAGAACGAAGTGGGCTTGAAGGGGTCACCTACCCAGGTTAGAAAGGTATTCGCGCCTGAGAAAAAGAAAGGCGGCATCAAAATAGAACCGGAAACTCCTGAGGAAGGAGCCAAGCAACTCGTGGAGTTCCTCACAAAGAAGGGGGCGATATGAATGGGTTTGAACTACGATAGAGATACCTGTACCGGGTGCGGACTGTGTCTTAAAGCCTGCAATTTTGGAGCGATTAAGGAAGATGGCAAGAAAGTATCCTTTGACATGACCAAGTGTGTTCTTTGTGGTTCATGTGAGGAAGTCTGTCCTGTTGATGCCATCGAAATCGAGCGGAAGGCTATAGATGAGGAGGCCTTGGAAGGTTTCGAAGGTGTATGGGTGGTCTGTGAGACCAACGAGGGAAGGCTACGCAGCGTGGCCAATGAGCTCGTAACAAAGGGAAGGGCGCTTGCTGACAAACTTGATGAAGACCTAACTGCGATTCTCATCGGGCATGATATCGAAGGCATTGCCCAGTCGCTGATATACCAGGGTGCTGACAAAGTGCTGGTTGTAGATGACGAAGTCTACGCTGACTACACCACTGATGCATACACGATAGCCGTATCTTCTCTCCTATCCTCTAGAGATCCTTCAATCGTGCTCTACGGTGCAACAAGCAATGGCAGAGACCTTGCTCCCCGTGTTGCTGCCAGACTCGGCCTCGGCCTTACCGCGGACTGTACGGGTCTCGATATAGATGATGAAGGCCAGCTCGTCCAAACCCGTCCCGCATTCGGTGGGAACGTCATGGCTGAGATCATCACCCCATACACTCGCCCACAGATGGCCACGGTTCGCCCCAATGTGTTCAAAGTGGCTGAACCAGACGAATCACGTGAGGGTGAAATCGAGATCGTCGACATTACTATTGACAAATCTCAAATCAGAACCGAAGTTCTTGATACTGTCATCGAAAAGGTCGAAGGGATGAAATCCGTCGAAGAAGCAGACATTGTTGTATGCAGCGGCCGGGGTATCAAAGACCCCTCTAACCTCGACTTACCCAAGAAACTTGCCAACTTGCTCGACGCGGCTGTGGGAGGCTCACGTCCTATCGTCGACGCCGGCTGGCTTCCGCCCACTCAGCAGGTCGGGCAGTCCGGGCGGACCATCTGTCCCAAACTCTACTTCGCTTTCGGGATTTCAGGCCAGATTCAGCACATTCAGGGCATGAGAAGTTCAGACATTATAGTTGCCGTCAACAAAGATCCTGAGGCACCAATTTTCGGAGTCGCTGACTTCGGCATTGTGGGCGATCTATTCGAGGTCGTTCCGGAAATCATCAAACAAATCGAGAAGTTCCAAGAAGAGCAGTAAGAATAGCGAGCCTGTGTTGGCTGCAGAACGCCCGCAGGCTCTCATTTTCTCATTCCAGATTAGGTCTTCTACCTGTTACATAAATCCTCAAAGCGCTAGTTTTTCAATAATCCATTCTACAAGTGAACCGAGGAAAAGAGGTGTGAATATCGAAGAGATTGTCGATGAAGCCATCAAGGAGTACAACAAATATAGAGTTCCTGAAGTCGAAGCTAAACTGGTTTCGTTCCAAGACGAATCGCTTATAATCAGGTTTTCTGGATCTTTCTGCAAGACCTGCGGCTACTACGACTACTTCGATGACTTCAGATTTCTTCTTGAGCATGAATATGGATTGACCGCGGAAATACAGCAAATACAAGAGACTTCTGAGGGGGGCGTAGTGGAGTTCGCCGTTTCATAGTGAAAGAATGTATTTCATTGCCTCTGACTGTCTTCCATGAACTAACCTGAACAGAATTTTTGGAACAGAGAATTCTAGCTTTGTGCCAAGAATTCCTCGATTCGTTTTCGAATATCTGAGCATAGACTATCTATTTCTTCTTGAAGTTCCGATGACATCTTATGCTCTGGCTGAAGCAGCATTGCTCTGTGAAGGCTTCTGATATCTTCATTGTAATGTGTGATTCGGCTGTATATCTTCCAAAGCTCATGCCTGCTTTCATCTGGGAGATATTGAGATTTCCCCGATCTCATCCCGAGTATCCAGAAGCCCTTCCGCAATGGAACGCCAGTGCCAACAATTTCCAGATTGGCCTTGCATTCTTCTCGTAAATCGTGCAGCAGGGTCTGTCCTGTCTGCTGATTGTTTCTAATACGAAAGAGTTCGCCCAGAGATGTGCCCCCCAGCATACCAAGGAAGATGGAGAACAGACGCGCTCCATTCTGTAACATGTATTCAAAACCTAATGGCCATAATAAAATGGTCATTGCTATGCCCGATATTACAACAGCAAGAAACACGGTAGTCCAGAGGGCGCGTTCGTTCATTATAGGATTTCTCCCCATAATTCCAGTTCTGTTATCTTTGCTACTTCTATCTTTCTGCTGCCCTTTCATAGAGATACCTCTGTTTATTTTCCACTCCACTGCTGATGTATTGAAACCGCATAATTTATAAGAATAATGTACTAATGTACATTAGACGAATAAAAATGAACGAAGATATTGACGAACTGAAAAATGAACTACGGGATGAGCTTCACAAGGTACGTGAGCTTAAGGAGAGCCTGAGTGACGAGATTGACGATCTTCGAAAAGAGAAGAAACGTCTACGTAGTAGGAAGAACATCAAGAGATATGTACCTCGACATCCTCCCCAGGATGTTCACAAGCCCCGAGGTCCCATTGTCGATTTAACCGGCATGACCGAGAGCTTGTCTGAGATGATGGAAGGGATAAACGAGCAGATTCAGTCATCCCTGAAAGGAATTGAGGACATCAACGTCAAGGTTCCGTCCGTACGGGTACATCACCCGAGGCGGAAATGGGATCGTGAAGAAATCGAGCAAATCCCCCCTAGCCAAGTTGCAGAGGTTATTAGCCCACTTGGCAGTGAAGAGAGATTACGTATACTTGAATTTCTGAAGGATGGCGCAAAGTCATTCAACGAACTGGAGAATCATGTTGGAAGAACGGGCAGCTCTCTTACTCACCATCTTAATCCATTAATGGAAGCTGGCTATGTAGTGAAAGGAGAAGCACGAGGTACCTATTACATCACTATCGAAGGGCGCCTTGCTTATCGCCTATCACAGTGGCTTACCAGTCAAGTTGAAGACGAGCGAAGAGTTCGAAATGGAACCAAGGCCGGCGAAAAGGGTGGTAAGGTTTCCGTTGAATTTGATGATGAGAAAGAGAGGAACGGCAGTGATGATTCTCGGAGAAGTGAGTAGCAATGACAGACATTACCATTGAAGATACAACGAACATGTTAGATGCATCTTATGACCTTTTTTCTGAAGAGAAGGCATTGGTCACAATGCAATCGGGATGTATTTGGGCGCGCCTCCTTAATGATAGAAAACCAGTAGGTATCGTATTTGCAGGCCCTGCCAACTTTGCTGTCGATGCAATTCTTGAAACTGAGCGCGGCGCGGTTGGCCAATCAACATCAGGTTCTCTACAAGGAGTACAGGTTTACTTCGGTACTGCTGACCTCGGAGAGGTCTCAAGAATAGCCAAAGACTCCGACTGCAACCCGTTAGGATATGAGGGAGCTCACGGATTTCACGAGGACGCCAAAGCTACGTTGGAAGATCTGGGTGCAAGCAAGGGTAATATGAAATCGCCCATGGATGGAAAGAATGTTCTCATCGGAAAAGATGAGGGAAGAAAAAAGATCATTCTGATAGCAAAGGAAAACGAGACTGTCTTCATTCGAGGCGAGTCAGTGTTCGTGGTTGGGGATGAATTAGTCACTGTTGATGAAAACGGAGTATCCGTAACAGAGTCAAGTGGCAAGACCATAACTGTGGGCAAGAATGGTTTAGAAGGGAGTTCCCTTTTCGGCATGAATGGGTTGGGACAAACAATCTCTACCTTGGTTGGGAAGTCAATGATGGGACTCAAGGGGCTGAAGGGACTGAAGAGTTTGAAGAAACTGAAGTTTCGAGAGGTTGATGATCTCGACTGGGACGACGAAGAATAAGGTTGACCTAACCTATCTCACTGAGTTGAATAGCCCAAAACCCCTGTTTACGTGGCAGGGGTTTCCTTTCATCTTGTTTCTGCACTAAATAAGGCGCGCATAAGAATATCTGACCGGCTTCTTGTTCTTCATCATTGTACGGAAGGAGAGGATTCCATCGCCCTTGGTTTTAGCTGCAATTCGTACAGTGAGTAATACTTGTCCCTGTTCCGCATGAGATCTTCATGTTTGCCTGATTCCACAATCTCGCCGTCTTCTATGACGACAATCCGGTCGGCATTGACTATGGTGGATAAACGATGTGCAATCACTAGGGATGTCCTTCCCCCCAGCAGCGTCTCCATTCCTTTCTGTATTGTATGTTCTGTGTAAACATCAATGCTACTGGTTGCTTCGTCCAGTACCAGAATACGTGGGTCAGCAAGTAAAGCTCGGGCAAAACTAACTAGTTGGCGCTCGCCTTCAGATAAGCGACTCCCTCTCTCACCAACTTCAGATTCGAAACCATTGTCCAGATTCTCTATCAGCTTCCTTGCGCCTATTGCTTCAGTCGCTTCCATGATTTCTTCGTCTGTGGCATCAGGCCTTCCGTATGCAATGTTTTCCCTAACAGTACCCATGAACAGAAATGGATTCTGCAGTACTATACCGATAGTGGAATGCAATGATTCCTGAGTAACATCCCGGACGTCTATACCGTCGATTTTGACAGAACCATCCCAGACATCGTAAAATCGATTAAGCAGGTTCACCACGGTGGTCTTCCCCGCTCCAGTATCACCAACAAGTGCTATTGTCTCACCCGGCTCTATGTCAAGATTGAAGTCTTCCAGCACGGGTGTGTTTTCTACGTAGCCAAACGTGACATCCTTGAATTCAATATGGCCTTCAACAGGGGGCATCTCGATGGCATGAGGCTTGTCTTCAATGGAGGGCTCTGAATCCATGATGGTGAATACCCGTTCTGAACCGGCGAATGCAGCCTGCACAGTATTGTAAAAGTTACTGATTACAAGCATAGGGCGGAAAAACTGCTCATTGAATTGAATAAAGAGAACAAGGGTTCCAAGAGTAAGAGTTCCCTCCGCCAATCGCAAGCCACCAACCCAGAGGATAAGAAAGACGCCTATGGCGCCTACAAATCTGATGGTGGGGAAGAAAGTCGAAGTTGCTTTGGAGGCATCAATATTCGATTCGTAATCAGCTTTATTCAGTTCCTCGAATGTTTCGGATGATCGCTTCTCTCTGGCAAAGCTCTTGGTGACCTTTGCGCCAGAAATACTCTCAGCAAGATTGGCTGTAACACTGGATATCGTCTTGCGAGTGCTCCGATAAGCTTCTCTCATCTTCTTTCTGAAGAATATGGCCGTACCTCCTAAGATGGGTACCACGGCCAGTGAAACAATGGCCAGTTGAAGATCAACAGTGAAAATAACCCCGCCGATTGCAAAGATTATGAAGAACTGAGCCATCGTATTGATGAGGCCGCCTGAGAGGAACTCACTCATACGGTCTACGTCATTAGTCAATCTGGAAATTACTCGTCCACTTTCGTAATCGTCGTAGAAATCTTGCCCCATCTTCTGGAGCTCGCCAAACAGCTCTTGTCTAACAGAGTATACGGCTCGCTGCCCCATGAGGGCTGTCAGGTAACCACTACCGTAGTTTGTAAGCCAATTGCCTATCCTTAGGGCGACGTAAAGGAGAGCGGTCATTGCAAGTGCCAGTAAATTACCACTGGCAAAATCCTCGTCTATTGCGTGTCTGAGAACAAAAGGTGCCCAAATATTTACGATAATATTGAGAGCCACGAAGATGCAGGTTGCTACGAAGTGACCCTTGTATTCAAGGAGGTAACTTACCATGCGCCTGAGCAGAGTCATATCGGCGTATTCATTTGACCGTTCCAAGTCCTCGTAGAGTAAGGATCTCCTACCCACCATTGGACACCTCCATTTTCTTGGCAGGAGATTGTGTTGTATCTCCTTGCGGAGCGGCTATTTCCATCTCTTTAAGAGTAGCATGGAGACCTGCGTAGAGGCCATCATCTTTCAACAACTCTTTGTGAGTACCCTTCTCAACAATGCGCCCTCTGTCCATCATCACAATCTTGTCAGCGTTGCGGATAGTACTGAGCCTATGTGTGATAATGAATGTGGTGCGCCCAGTCATAAGTTTCTCAAGTGCTTCCTGGATGAGCATCTCTGTTCTAGCATCAACAGAACTTGTAGAGTCATCAAGAATGAGGATTCGAGGATTAGCTAGAAGCGCTCTGGCGATAGCGATTCGCTGTTTCTGACCGCCGCTTAGGGTAACTCCTCTCTCTCCTATTCTGGCATCATATCCGTTTTCAATCGTAATGATGTAATCGTGAATGTTCGCTGCTTTGGCTGCTTCTTTGACGTCTTCCAATGATGCTTGCGGATTGCCAAAGGCAATGTTATCTCTCACAGAGGCAGAGAAGAGGAACGGGTCTTGATGGACCATTCCGATATTGTTTCTGAGGTCTTCTAGGGAGTAAAGTCTCACATCGATGCCATCTACACGAACTGCGCCTGGCAACTTTACAGGATACTCTTCACCCTCAATCTCGATAGTATCCCCTTCAACCGTGTATGTTTCTCCTTCGATTTCTACTTCTCCATTCTCGTCTATTGGATACTTCTTACACTTGTATGTAACTGTGCTACGGGTGTCAACATCGTAAAATCTCGGAATGAGATTCACAAGGCTCGTCTTCCCTGAGCCTGTGCCACCCAGTAACGCGATCGTTTGGCCGGGCTCCACAGTGAGGTTAAGATTACGCAGAATCCAATTATCACCTCTGTAGCTGAAATCTACGCCGTCAAATTCTACTTTCCCATCAAGGTCTTCAACCCGAACAGGGTCCTCTGGTTCAGTCAATTCATCTTCATGATCTAGGATGTAGAATGTTCGCTCACCAGATGCTGATGCCCGCTGATACATGCCTACTCCCCAGCTGAGAAAACGCGCTGGCAGATACAGCATACCTATTAGGGTTACGAAGCCGACAAAGCGACCATAACTAATTCCTCCGAGACTGAAGGAGACACCTCCATAATAGATGAGAACACCAGTTATCAACCCAAGAACTGCGGGGAGCAATGGCCTGTATAGTGATAAAAGCCGAAGCGCCTCGGTTCGTAGTTCATAGAACTTCTCGTTTTCTTGTTGCACCCTCTCATACTCCCGCTCAGTTGCTGTGTATGCCCTAACAACCTTCATCCCTGTGACGTTTTCCGATAAAACAGAGCTGAGGGTTCCATACTGACTCCGGGCTTCATAAAAAACAGGGCGCACACGTTTTGCAAAGACATAGATGAAAAGCACGATGAATGGAAGAGCAAATATCATGTAGAGTGATAGCTCGATGCTCAAAGTGAACATAACCGCGTAAGTTCCGATTAGGGTCGCAATAGCGATGAAAACCACCCTGTAGCCCCAGTACAGAAAATGCCGCATAGTTGTGACGTCTGTGGTGACCCTAGCAAGGAGCTTGCCCGTTTCGTTTTCATCATAGAAAGCAAGGTCTTTTTCCAACAAGCTATCGTATAGCTCACTTCGCAAATCGTAGATTACATTCTGGGCGGTGAGCGCTGCTCCATATCTTCCTGCTATATCAAAAACTGCGTACAGCGCACTGAGGGTGATATAAATCAAAACGTATGGCAAAATGAGCTGGTACTGCCCAGTTGGAAGGACATCATCAATGATACTTACAAGTACGAGGGGAGTGATTACATTGAATAGCGACCCAATGCCCGCGCAAGCAAGGTAGCCTATGAAATGGCCCCAATGCTTGAGGGCATATTTCGTTAGTCGCCATACGTAGCCCATTCATACCATCCGTAGATACTGCTCAACGTCGGATTATGATAAGGATTGCGAACCCAACATTTGAATCCGGCATATCATCGACTTAGCTATTGCATGAGGCTGCAAGTCGCTTGCCAAGGTTTCTACAAAGTTCGAGTTCTTCTCTGTTTGGCATTTCTCTGGCCTTCACAGGCTGTTCATCAAGAAGATTACCTCCGAGTTCGGCTAATTCTTCGGCGATTGTATCTGGTGCTTCGGCGCTCCACCCGTACGAACCGAATGCTGCACTTGGTATTCCATCAAGATTGGTCATCTCTGCCAACAGTCGTCTTACATGAGGAAGGGCTTTCCTCATTCGAGTTGAGCTACCCACAGCCAGAGCGCAAGCACCCTTCAAACCATTGAAGTCCTTGGCATTTACGACTTCACATTCTTGCCCATTCGAACTAACGCCTTCACAGATAGCCTTAGCCATGGCTTCAGTTCTTCCTCTCGTGCTCTCATAGATGACGACCACTTTCATGGTTATCCATGGCAAAATGAGAATAGAAGAAACAAAAGCGTTGGCACATGTACGCAAACCAACACACCAACAAGCTCAATTTGTACTGAGTCGCAGTATTGTCGAGGCTTGTGAAGAATGCCGGACTCTGAAAGAAGGAAAGAGAACGCTCAACGTATCTGCCGGATTCTGGTAGAGAATTACGGTGATATTATCCATGAGCGACGACTACCCCCGATTGATGAGCTCGTACTAACCATTTTGAGTCAGAACACAACGGACATTAATTCCCGGAGAGCATTTGAATCTCTGAGAGAACGGTTTGGCTCTTGGGAAGAGATACTGGAGGCTCCCGAGGAGGAGGTTGCTGAAGCCATCAATTGCTCTGGTCTTTACAATGTAAAGGCTGAACGGATTAAGGCCGCTCTGGCTAGAATAAATAGCCGCGTTGGAGAACTTAATCTTTCACTGCTTGATGATATGCCTCTTGATAAAGCAAAGAATTGGCTCACCTCTCTGCATGGTGTAGGTCCTAAAACAGCTGCTATCATTCTGTTATTCTCATTTGGCCGCCCAGCTCTACCTGTTGATACGCATGTCTGGCGCGTCACAAAGCGACTAGGTCTTATTGATGAAGAGACATCAAGGGATAAAGCGCACGTGATACTAGAAGAAATCATCCCGCATCAATGCGTATTTTCACTCAACCGAAACTTGGTGAAGCACGGACGTGAAATATGCAAATCCCAAACGCCTCTTTGTGAAGAGTGTTTTCTGAAGGAATACTGCGATTACTACTCATCACTATGAGATTCAAGGGGAGGATTCCGTTTCGAGAAGGTCAGTGAAATTTTCCTGCAGATCTTCTAATACTGTATCTTTCACTTCACGATTAGACATGAGTGATAGATTGCGACCGTACCAGCCGCATTCCAAGCAATAGTACGCTGGATGGAAATTGCCGATGTAGCCAAGATTACGAAAGGAAGTCAGGCGAATCAATCGTGCGCTCTTGCAGTTAGGACAGATTGGGAAATCAGCCTTTTTCCCTTTTTTCTTTAGTTCTTTGAGCACCTTCCTAACAATCTTCAATTTTCTGAGTTCAGCTAGCTCCTTTACCGATAACTGACCGGTAGGATTCTCCTGCAAATAGTCCAGCTCATCCTTCTAGTATCCCGGTGCCTTTTGACATTTCGTATCGGAAGAACTCCATTCTATATACTTCTCATTTCGATTCCCCAAAGAGCAATAAGCAGACTGGAATAGGACTTAGATGTCGGACACACCAAAGTAATGGAGACCAGACGCATGCCCAGAAGGAGAAAGAGAACGCACGGAGAGAAAGATGATCCGTTCGGACTTGCCATTCCTATAGCAGTACTGCTCATAATCATGGTGCTCACACGTGTAGTCTGGTTACTTATTCCGTTGGTAGTGCTTTTGATTGTTTTTGCTTCAAGTGTAAGAAAGGAACAGGAAATATCTCGGCGAGCAAGCGATATAGATTACTGGAAATCTCCTGATGTCAACTCTCCTTTCTCTGATCCCCATATGGGCAAGACACCGCGAAATCGGGAAACCATCTACGAAACTCAACGAAAACAGGAACAAGGAACAACTGCAGGATCTTTGATTCCGATTGCCGTCTTGATTGTCCTGTTTTTCCTAACAGATATCATCTGGTTTATCGTTCCAATCGCTGTGTTAGTAATTTTTCTAGTTTCTGCTTCAGCGAAATCTCAGCAAAATCAGTCACGTGTTATTAAAGAATTGGAGCGTGGTGATGCAAAGAGCATAGATGATGCGGCCTCTGAGACTGGCCTCTCTGAGGAAAAAGTCAGGCGTCATGTCGTGGAGAGCAAACGGAAGGGGAATACCAATGTCTGGTTTGATCCAGAGACCGGAACAAAGACCTCTCCTTCGTTGCGAGTCACAGAACCACAGACGGAAAAAGTGTGTGCCTGTGAGTACTGCGGATTCAAGCTCAAAGAAGACGATCGCTTCTGTCCGTATTGTGGAGCACCTATCAAAGCTGAGTGAAGTGTCTGCTATTGGTTTGGACAGAGCTATACGTATCCCCTCGCATATATTTATTAACAATATCTATCACTTTAATAGCATGTCACCTCGAATTAATCCGATTATCTTACAAGTTACTAATATCATGGCAGTGGTAGCGACACTCGTTGTTGATTCGCTTGCAAATATCTTACCAATAAATGGTGTAACTACTGGTGACGTGGCAGACGCGTATCCGAACCTCTTTACGCCACCTGGCTACGTATTTGCCATCTGGGGTGTAATCTATGTCTTCCTGGCTGTGTTTATGCTCTATCAGGCTCGCCCAAACCAACGAGGCGAGCAGTATCTTCAGGATATTAGCTTCTTCCATCTGCTAGGTGCCATTGGGAATACCAGCTGGATCTTTCTGTTTCACTATGAACTGATTGTGTTGGCTGTGATTCCAATCGTTCTTTTGTTGATATCACTCATTGCCATGTACATCCGCTTGGGCATCGGCATCAAAGATGTGCCACGAAACCAGATGTTAGCTGTGCAGCTTCCTGTGAGTATCTATCTGGGATGGATTAGTCTGGCAACAATCGCAGGCATTGCATCGGCCCTTAATCAGCTAATTCCCGGAATACCAATACCAACACAGGTGATGTGGACGGTCATCATGCTGATAGTTGCACTCTTTCTGACCCTTCTCATGCTCCTCATGAGGGGAGACATCGCTTTCGGGCTCGTAGTCATCTGGGCATCTACTGGCGTCGTTATGAAACAGCTTGCAAGCTATCCACTCATTGGTGTTACTGCAGGTGTAGTTGCAGCAGTTGCTGCAATTTCCATAATCATAGTTGCTCTACGCAAAGCCGAAGTAGTGTCGTTCTAATCCCAGCTCTCGGGGTCAGAGTCAAATGGGGTGAGAACCCCTTTCTTCCCATTTGGCTATACTATTATGGCCGAATACCATGATACTCCTTGGTGAATCTTGTTGAAATATGACATACTCTATGCTGGTGAAGAGACGACTGTAGAGATACCTGACTCCTGCGGTGTACATGTGGTAGAACCACAAGCGGTGGATATAGACAAAGACGCCCCCAATATTATCGAGGAGGCTTTGGAATCCCCCATTGACGCTCCCCGCTTCGAGGATTTCATCGATTCTCATGATTCCTTTCTATTGATTGTCAATGACTACGCTCGACGTACACCCACACCAGAGATTTTGAAGGTGGTTCTCCCCTACCTTGAAGACAAAGATTTCAAGATTGTAGTGGCAAGTGGAACCCATGCCAAGCCCACCGAGAAAGATTTACGAGAACAGATTCTCGGGTGGTTCTATGATGAATTGAAAGACCGCGTCGTTTTGCATGATTGCAAGAATGACGAAATGGTGGATTACGGTGAAACCAGCAGAGGAACACCTCTGAAGTTCAACAAGACAATCACCGAGTTTGAAGCTGTGATAGCAATCAACTCCATTGAACCACACTATTTCGCCGGCTACACAGGAGGTCGGAAGAGTATCCTGCCCGGTATAGCCGAGTACATGACGGTGGAGCGGAATCACAGTATGGCTTTAGGTGAACGTGCAAATGTCCTTCGATTAAAGGGCAACCCCCTCCATGAGGATATGGAAGAAGCCGTAGGCAAGTTAGTTAGTGACTATCCAACTTTCGCAATCAACGTGATTCAGGACGGCGAAGGTAGAATCGTCGGAGCAGTGGCTGGTGACATATTCAAGCAATTATACAAGGGTGCCGAACTCGCAGAAGAAATCTATGCCCCTTCCATTGACAAGAAATTCGATTTTCTTATCTCCGTTGTTTATCCTCCCCTGGACCACGACCTCTATCAGGGTGCCAAAGGATTCGAGAATACAAAGATGGCTGTTCGAGAGGGAGGTATCATGGCACTGATGGTTGCATGTCCCGGAGGAATTGGAAATGAAGAATACACTGAGATGATGCAGTGTGCCGATTCTGTTGAGGGCTTAGTCGAGAGATTCAAGGAAATGCAGGAGCACTATGAACTGGGTGCACACAAGATTGGATCCATTCCCCCATTTCTTGCGAATAGGGAGCTCTGGATGGTGACTGAGATGAGTCAGGAGACAGTTGAAAGCATCAATCTGAAGAAAGCTGCATCGCTCCAAGCAGCTGTCGATAAAGCATATGAGAAACTAGGTCCTGAGATGGATGTACTCATAGTTCGAGATAGCGGGATGGTAGTACCCCGTCTCAGTAAATGATTCCGCTAACCGATTTCTGTGGGGGATGAAATGGTGAACTGGCAGGACATAGAGAGAGTTGGCATCTTCGCATTTCCAGAAGCCGAAGAGCTGGATATAGTAGGCATCTATGAAGTGCTGGCTTGTGTGGCAACCCTTGAAGACCAAGGCTTGCTCGATACAGGACACCCTTTAGAGGTTGAGGTCATAGCTTCAAAGAAGAAAATTCGATGTGCCAATGGTCTCTTGCTTATCCCTCATGCTACAACTCCAGATTTCTCTGCCTATGATTTGATTGTGATTCCGGGTGGTAGTGGAATCAGAGCTGTCATGGCTGATGATGCTATTCTCTCGAAAATCCAAGATTTCAGCACGGAGAACCCAATTGCTTCGGTCTGTACCGGGGCACTAGTTCTCGCCAAGGCTGGAATTCTATCAGGGAAAAAGGCGTCTACCCATCATGGTGTCCGTGATGAGTTGGACGAATATTGCGAAGTAAGTACTGACCGAGTGACTCTTGATGAAGGAATCTTGACAGCCGGTGGTGTCACATCAACCTTAGCGGCGGGACTGAAAATCTTGGATTTGGTATATGATATGCAGGTTGTTACTGTCGTTGCTGACGAACTAGAGATTCCAGCATCACTGAGGCCAGATAGCTAACCTACACTTCGATATCTAAACCGGCTCCACAGCGCTTGCTTGAAAGCTTGTACAGATCGTGAATCTCTCTCTTCTTACTGGTGCAGTGACAGGGAATAATGAGGGGTATGTGTTCCAGTGCGTAGAGCCTGCCGAAATCATGGAAACCCCCAATTACGCAATGAATTGTTCCAAATTCCTCAGCCTTCTCAAGAATTGTCTCCAGTTCAGGATGGGCACATCCGGTTATGAGCGTCCACTCATCGTCTCCATGGATTACCAGTGCTTGTTCTTTAGGACCGCTTCCCAACTCCCCAGTGGAATATACTCTATTCGTTACCTGTTGCGGCTCGTCTATTTCTACTATCTCCGTATTACCAAAAGAGAATATGTTCTTCTTCAGACTTTGAGAGAACGACTTGGGAACATATACCTCGACGTGTTCGAGTTGTTCTATTATGCCGACGCCACCTGCGTGATCTCGATGATTATGCGATAGCACGACGGTTCTGATTTTCTCAAAGTCAATATCAAATTGATTCATATTATGGAGTAAAATGCTGAGATTAGCTCCTGTATCGAAAAGGAGGTCATCCCCAACCAAACAAGAGAAACCCCAATCGGCCTTGAAGCCTTCCTTGGCTCTGTTGTCGTAAAGAACGCGTAGCCTCATTCGCTCGTCACCCCATAGGAGTGTATTTGGAGCAAGCAGTCATAGTTTTAGTGATATCGGCCCTTAAGTCGCTATGCATTGCACAATCAGGCCTTAACGAGAAGTACCACAACTATTAAACGGTTGAAGGACTACTATTATTGTGATAGTTCCCGGAGGAGAAAAGAATTGGAACGAGAAGATGATCTTTTGAAGGAGGTTAAGAGAATACGCATGCTACTAGAGCCACCACCACCAGAACCCCCACCTGAGAATTTCGTCGAGGAATTCAAAAGATTCCTGAGCAAGTATCGGGTTTTGGGGTTAGCGGTGGCTTTCATATTGGGTGTCTATCTAGGACAGCTAATCCAGTCGCTTGTCAGTAATTTGATTATGCCCATTGTGGAGATAGCCTTACCTGAAGTGCAATGGCAAGAAATCAGTTTTGGTCCTTTCGGGATTGGAGCATTCGTAGGCGACTTAATCACGTTCATTATTATTGCGTTTTTGGTCTTTGTCATAATAAAAATGGCCAATAGAGTCGGCATAAAGTAGCAGGGAGTTCCCCTCGAACCCTGCTCTACTCTATGCGGGGATGAATAAGGCTAATTGACCTGGACCCACGCAACACAAAGAGTAATCGGACGTAACTCCAGTGAATGAGCTCAATGTCTATCTCCTCAAACAGTTGTTGATTTATAGTGTAGTTGGTGGTGCGCTGCGGATTTTCTTGTACGGTTTCCCATTGATTGGAACACTCTGGGTGCTTCTGGGTCTGTCATTTAGTGTAGGTAGTGGTGGAACGGTGCTCCAATTGGCCAGGCTGACGAATAAGAAACACTACGCAATCGGAGGATTACTCCTCATAGTTTTCGGTTTGCTACCGTTTGCATAATATTTCCCTAAGTCATTCTGATTCAGACGCCTCTCTGGTGATTTGCGGCATAAACATGGGAACCTTCTTTCTGTACTCCTCGTATCGGGATTCAAACATACTCACAAGCTGCTTCTCCTCTGCGTAACTCATTACGTATATGGCAATGAAGACAAGCGGCGTTGCGAGCAAGGAATACAGCGAAGACATAATCAAGGTAAGTCCGATATGCGCCAGAAGACCCCCCAAATACTGTGGATGTCTGCACCGTGAGTATATCCCCTCTGAAACAAACTGACTGGGTAATTGAGTCTGCGAAACAGTTACAGACAGCTTTGATACTGCCTTCAGCCCGAAATAAGTGCCCAGTATCAAGAAGGGCAAGCCAACGACCAGATGAGTGAGCGAGAGTTGCAGTCCGACGACAGGTACAGTAATCAGGAGGAAAACCAAATTAGATAGAGCGAAGTCAGGTTGGGGTGCAAACCATATTCCTGCCCAAGAAACAAACAGCAGCCATCCTGAAATGATGCCAATTACATTCCCAATTGTTCTCGCTTGAGCATTTTCAAACCGCTTTCTTAGCTTCTCGCGCTCCAATGCTAGAATATGAAATGGAACAGATATCAGGAAAGTGGCTAAGAAGATTAGAAATAATCTAGTCATCTGTTGTCCCCCAGGGTGTCACGACCAATTATGTTTTACGTAAATTGTGTATTGTCCCCTCCTCTAGATTGTTCCAGTGCATCAAATCTAAGACCTGGGATTCATCAATGTCAAAGAAGGATTTGGTTGTCTTAAGCACATCTTGGGGAGTAAGGCTTTCGTCATGAAGGTGTTTGATGAAGAGCGATAAAACTCCGTCTTTCTTCAGAATTCGTTCAAATTCACCTAATAAACATCTATACGGGCTGAGAGACTCATCAATTCTAAACACATTCCGAATGACATCATAGAAGAGTATGAAATCAACGGAACCGTCATCCAAATCGATTTCCAGCTCTCCATCAGTCTTGATTGGGACAATGATTTCATCAATACTCATAACTTGGGCTCTGTGCATGAGCTCATCTATTGCTGAATGATTCTTGTCGAGCGCATATACTTTCCCTGTTTTACCAACTACCTTTGCTGCCGGTATTGCATAGTTGCCAACCCTACATCCGAAATCGAGTACAATATTTCCAGGGTACAGACCTACACTTCGGAAGAAATGCTCTCCCTTGCTATCATACCATTTCATAACATCCGATTCAATAGGCAGGGAGGTGAGTGTGTCTTGTCTAAGGTTTGTCTGAGATTTAGAAAATTCATTGTTTCTTTCTTTAGTCATTGACTACACTGCCTCGTATAATACTATCATACCAAATTGCTCTTTTCATATGGAAGTTGTTTGAAGTAGATTTCTGATCATTCGGAAAAACGAAATGGGTACATATAGGAAAACATTTTGTTGTCTTCTGTATCCTTTTTCAATCCACAGTTGGAAATGGTTGTTTCAACAAGGACTAGGGGTGCTTCAATGGTAGAAACTAAATCCTACTTCGTGATGCCCATCGTTCTCTTTCTCATCTTTGTTGGCTTATCCTTTTCACCATCCAGTGTATCGGATCCGGCCTATTTTGTAGATTCTTCCTCACATACTCTGGATGGTCCACAGGGTACCAGCTGCCCGATAATTCCAAACGAGTCGATAGAGAATATTTCGTCAAACGCCCCTTTTGCTGAATCTTCAGTAGAGAATGAAGATACTGTTGAAGAGGGGATTCTTGCCCCTCTGGTCGTGGAACAAAGGGGTTATGCAAGCCCTGGTGTTTTATCTGGTAGGACTGATACCGGTATTGGCACCTCCTATGCTGTTCCACTAGACGAGGAACATAATTGGGTTGCAAGCAGAGCCGAAGTGGATGTCTGGAATCTCACAAGACTGTATGCTGTGAACGGAAGCTTCGTTAACGGAATTCCGGGATCAAATGTGGATCCTAACGGCAGCGTGGAGTACCATCCATGGGGATGGGATGCTACAAGTTATGAGCCTCAAGAATATAATCAGACACAAATTGCAGCCTATGATGATTCAAGTGGCGGTTATGTAGTTGTGGAGAATCAGGGCGAGAAAAAGGGTTATACCAACCACCAAATACACGCAGCGGGCACTTATGTGTTATGGAACCAAACACTCAGAAATCTCAAAGGGGCTGAAGATGCTTTTCTGTCTTTCAGACACCTCTATCTGCGGGGGCCTTTAGGTGACTTACCGTCTGGCTCATGTTTCATAAGAGTCCTAATTGACGAGAATCCGATTTGGAATGTAAGCCTCCTTGACCTTACTGAAAGAGGTAAATGGAATTCCACCGGTAGAATACCAATTAATATGTCAAGTCTGGGTAATACTGCCAACCTGAAAATTGGTCTGTTCATAGACGAAACAATGGAACTCAATCCTGATGTGCAGGGAACAGAGAATGCTGCCTACATTACAGTATATATTGACGACTTGTCGCTCTATTCAAAGGACTCGCCGTCTTTCTCTGAAGTTTCTCTAGAATTCAATGTGGACAATATTACGGTACCTGTGACCGGTAGTAATGGAAATGGTTCTGCTGTTATTACTTTTGATGACTACGCTGATTCAGGCCCATTGAACATTTCAGTTACCTCGAATACATCGGTATCTTTCTTGCATGAACCTAGAGTACTGTGTCATCATTTCGAAAATTCTAGCTGGACTACTGATTTCGAAGAAAAGGGTGTAGCTTATTCCATATCCCCTGATCGAAGTTCCAATTTATCACTTTACACTTATCTTGGAACACGGGAAGAGTACGAGAGTTTTTCGCTAGTTTTACACCATCCTATCGATTGGGCCAATGCCAGAGTCTACGATCCATTTCTCGTTGAGGTAACTAACCAGTGTACCATGGAAGAACAGTATCTAATAGTTCCAGAGGCTGCTTTGGACCGTCTGGGATGGTGGCTCATCACGTTCAAATCTCCCAATTATGCACTGTCATTTTCTTCTCAAATCTACGATGAGATACAGTCCAGCTGGTCTAACACAACATCGTATGCTACCGGAAATCTCACAAGAACAGTTTCTTCTCTCGGAAGCGAGTATCCAATAGACTCCACAGTGGCGGATGTGCTTTTCACATGGAAGATGCCTGATGGAACGGTCTGGCATAACGCCACGGTTGATTCCGTTGATCCCTCCTCTATAGTATCTCACGAGTTAAGACTTGCTGGTTCAAATACGACTGCTGGTCTATGGAAAGTTGAACTATTCTGGACTAATGGCACTGAAATTGCTTTGAGTTCCATATCCTTTGTTGTCCATCATGAGTTGTCGATAGAACCAGTTGAGAGCCAAATTGAAACAGAGGTGGGTGAGACTATCAACCTTCTTGTGTGGTTGAAGGATGTAGACAACGGGAATTTGGTTATGAGTGGTCCAACCACCGTAACAACGGAATGGGCTAACTCTACATGCGAGTTTACTCCTATTCCCCTGAGGAATTGGTGGGAGGCTAGCATAGACACATCATTGAAGCCTGCTGGCACCTACACAATGAATATTTCTGTATCATCGCCCTATTTCTGGAATACATCATGCATAATCAAACTCGATTCAGTATTTTCTACATCTCTGGAAACTCCCGAAGGTCCAATCCAACCTCTTGTATTTGGCAGGGCTCACTCTTTTCCATTCACATATTCACTGAAACTGAACGGGAGTGAAATCAGAAGTGCACAAGTCTCAGTTTCACAGTCAGATACTGGCGAATATGAGATTGAAGAAAACCCAGCTGGACTCTACAATCTGACGCTAGTACCCGGAGAGACCGGCAATCAGAGCCTCACCTTGATTTTCAACAAGGATGGTTGCGAATCTCAACATTACATTTTGACGTATCTGGTTGTGAGAGTGCCAATTGAGGTATCGATTGAATCCTCTCTTGTTGGCATCGAGGGTGATTCTCTTGATTTGGAGATACGAGTGATAGAATCAGATACCGGTGATCCAGTCACGAACGCTACGGTCCTATATGGAATCTTTCCCTCTGTAGGAGATGCTCTGATAACCGGCACAGCTGAAGAGACTTCTCCCGGTCTGTATGTGGCGACCATTACTGTCCCCACATCTGATCCCAGCGGTTATAGACTACGAGTACAAGTTGAAAAGACGAATTTCGAAGCAGTCGATGATTTCAGTGCAGAGCTTGTTTCGCTTGTGAATCAACAGGCTCGGTTGGTCTATTATGGTACTCGTATCGGTAGTATACTTGCTATTCTAATAATCTCCGGAACAATATATGCAGTTTATCGTAAAAAGAAAAAAGCAGAGTATCGTGAAGCTCTTGCAATCAAACGACGCTTTGATGAAGCTAGTGATTTAATCGGAATAATCGTTCTCCACAAGTCCAGTGGTTTACCTGTGTATTCGCGAATCCTAAAAGGAGGCTTCGATGAAAGCATCATTTCAGCGTTTGTTACTGCTATCACTCATTTCAGGTCCGAATTTGACGCTGAGAGCATGGATGCCCGCTGGAAGGTATTACCCATTTCAGATATTATCCGGGCAGTCGAAACTGAGAATCTAATTTGTGCGTTCATTACTGTAAGCAAACCGTCTGAAGAGCAAGAAGCAAAGATGAAGCAGTTTGCAGTCGCTGTAGGCGATGCCATTGACGAGTTATACGAAGATACGCCGTCCAAAGTAGAAGATGAGAGTGTAAAGAATCTCGTTGATGCTTTATTTGACAGTACTTTGGATGGGCATCTACTTAAGCACTACAAGCGCGCAACTTCTGAGGAATTTCCGAGAAGGTACAAGTGCTTGGAGGAAGTGTTGGAAAGCACAGAAAGCCATTGTGCCAAACCAAGCTATCTTGCAAAAAGTATGTCGCGCTGTGGTGTGAATGAGGTTGAGGCGAGTAAGCTTGTCTTGGAAGCTATCAATGAAGATTTTCTAGTGTCTTGTGAACCGGATGAAGACGAGGAGGATTCAATTCCATTGGATTGGGAGCTTTAGCGTGCAAGGGTCAGATTATCACTTGCTTAAACACCAACCCCTAGGATATATGAACTAATGCGAGAGTCCAATCTTCTCCATGTTTTAGTCATGCTATTGTTTCTTTATTCAGAACTAAAAAATCCCGTCAGACTCTGAATAACTCTCTCCATGACTTCTAAGAGCTCTAAGGGATTTGTAGATACCTCCATTCCATGGTTTGCACTCTCAATTACCAAGCTCTCCCCTCCAGTAGAGTCTATTAGTTCCGATAGTACATTCTCATCATAGTATGGATCTTTTGTACCGATTAGGAATAGCGAATCCGGTGTATAATCATTCAGTGCCCTACGAATTTCGGGTAGTAAAATGAGCGGAGTATGCCAAATGAATTTGGCATCTCGTGCACTTGAGGATTCTTCTAGGATGTAGGCTAAAGCGATTGTACCAAGCGATTTTCCTACTAGACAACAAAGTTGCTCGTCCAACTGGTTTTGTGCAGCAGTATACGCTGCCACAACATCATTCTTCAACCATTCCATCTTCTCTTCCTGACTCTTGGTTTCGAACGCCTCATTATCCATGTAGTCGTAGTTAATATTCAGAACATTGATTCCTCTATACAGAAGAAAGCGATTCGTGTAGTAAAGCAATGGTGCTTGGGTTGTGTAGCCTCTCCCTGGAAAGGTGATTGCATACCTATTGGTGCCTTCTTTCAGCCGAAGGTATTCATTAGGCACCCTTCCAATGTGCCCGTCTATGTTGAGCTCTCCAAAAGAATACATGGGCCGTCAACTCATTCAACTTAGAAATCCCCTGGCTACATGCATATAAGCTTGAGCAGTTAACTCTACACTTCCTAGAGGAACTCGCTCATTGGTTCCATGTATTAAACCTAGCAATTGACCCATTTCTAGTGTATCATCGAATAGGCTGAAACCATATGCCTGTGTCCCAAACCTGTTTCGGAAGAATCGGCAGTCCGTCACACCCGGCATCAACATCGGTACAAGTTTCGAATTATCTCCTTTGAGTTCCTTCATGCTCTGTCCCATTTGCTTAACAAGCGGCGATTGGACGTCACTCGCGTTTCCGTAGGAAGGTTCAGATCCTGCTTCTTTTGGAAGAGGTCCGATATCAGTCTCCGCAGCAAGTGGCCCTAACGCATTTCTGAGATGCTCTCTTACGTATTCTGCATCTTGGCCTGGAAGTGTTCGTATGTCCACATCCACATGGGCTTTTCCGGCAACGACATTGACTTTGGTTCCCCCTTCACATAAATCCGGAGAGAGCGTCATTCTGCTGAGCGCGTGAAGGATTTTGGCTTGAGCAAGGTTGTCTTTGCTGATCATCTCAATCAATCGAGGAAGCAGAGTCTTTCTTCTGAGCAACCATTTCTGTGTGCTTCCGACAGGCATATTTTCAACAAGGACATTGATGTATTCGGTTGTAAGTGGAGGCTGATAGTCTCTGAGTCTACGGATTGCGTCCGCCATCTTCACAACAGCATTTTCTGACTTGAATGGCATTGACCCATGCTGCTCCTCGCCTTCGAACTTGAGGCGCAACCATGTAGCTCCTTTCTCTCCATAAGCATACACAAATCGGTCTTGAGCTATAGGATGCCCTCCTGTTTCTGTAATGAGATAGTCCACTTTGACCTTATCTGTATGATTCTTGACCATGTACCCGGCACCATATTGTCCAGCTGCTTCCTCATCAGAAACCACAAGGAACTTCAAGTCTCCTTTTAGCTGAAAACCTCCGTCGCATAAGTGGGCGAATACTACCGCTTGGGTCGCGACTATGTAGAGCATATCAAGCGTTCCTCTCCCCCATATGCAATCATCTTTGATTTTCCCTGAAAAGGGAGGTACCTCCCACTTCGACGTGTCCTCGACAGGTACCACATCTACGTGAGCCGGTCCGAACATGAGACTCGGACCTTCTCCAGTACCTTCTATTGTGCACAGGAGATTGCCCCGATTAGTATCAGACTCGAAAATTTCAGTTTCAACTCCGTATGATTCTAGGTAGCGGTTCACGCTCTTTATAGATTTCATCTCATTACCGGGAGGGTTGACGCACCTATTCTTGACCAGCTCCTGAATGAGTTCAGCAGATTCGTCTCGCAAAGACAATGCTATCACGCTTACAACATGAACTAGCTGTGTAATATTCGTTGAGGCTGTTCTTGTCCCTACAGCTTAAGAAAGTGTTCTTTATACCATTTGGCTATGTCCGAAGCGCCCGCTAATCGACTCGACGTTTGGGAAGACTACTATCTGATTATACAAGGTATATTCTATTTCGCGCAAGGGGTAGCAATGGGCGCCCTGTTTTTCCTGACAGCATTCCTAGATTTTCTCTCCGTAAGCCCCTTTCATAGGATAGTCGTACAAGCAATGATATTCTAGTCGAGGTGATGCGAGCAGCTCTAGATGGTGTAGCCTATCACGAAGGTGGCGTTTGGACGACAGATGCTCCATTTCGGGAGACTTTCGGGAAAGCGGCCAGATTCAGTGAGCAAGGGGGACTCGCTGTAGAGATGGAGTGCACAGCATTGATGTCCATCGCATTGTTTCGAGGAATTGAATTCGGTGCGTTGTTAGTTATTACTGATGAGCTGTTCAGCGGCAAATGGAAAACAGGTTTCAATACACCTGAAATTCAATCAACAAGAGAACGCATAGCGAAAGTGGTTACCTCTGTTGTGTTAAAGTAGACTGTCCCATCTACTCTAACTATTTCCGAATATCTTATCTTGGTTTCACAGTATATAATTGGCGGGAAAAGAGATAGTCCCGTCACAAGACCCGAAAAAGGGGGGCAAACCAATGACTACCGACGAAACCTCAATTAGTAGCTTCCTTGAGAAGTTTGAAATCAAGGTTGTCGACATTCATCTGGGAATCCATGGCAACCGGAAGACAAGCCCCATGATTCAGATTAGTCGAGGATCGTATCCGGGTGTTGAACCTCATATAGTAACAATAGCTGATATTGCCCAGTGGGTTCCCGATATCACTCCCGACGGCGATTTGAGGGTCACATACCCCCAATCAAGCATCCCGGAGGTCAATTCCCTATCGCTAGACATCTGCCGTCAGTCGTGGGAACGATTTCTGTCCACTACAGAGAGGCTTATGGGTTTCCTTGAGAACTATAGAGAGCGAATATCTAATGGAATGTACCCAACTGCCTTATGGATTCATTATTTCATGAATTGGCCTCACCAAACTTGGCACTCCCGTAGGCTGGAATCCACGCCTATTGATCAGTGGATAGAGTATGTTGATTCCTCGATAAGACCTCACATTAGGGAGCTCAATGAATTTGGACTTGTTACGCGAGAGAGTTGTTCAGGCCACCCAGATGACCATCCCGCTAGAGAACCTTTCTGGCCCTATGTGATGTTTGAAGAACGAGCCTATCCCGGCATCAGTGCTCATCTCTTTACTCTTGCTGACATGGCTTGTTGGATACCAACTTATGGCCGTCATGGATTTGATGTTTCATTGGAGATACCCAGAGACGTAGAACTGACGAGAGGAAACATAGAATCTTACTGGAATCAGCTGATTTCCAGTACAAGGCAGCTTATGCCTCTCCTTGAGGATTACATATCTACCAGTGGAGTAGATTTCTACACCAATATGTCTAACCCCTCTCTATTCAGAATGCCTGCAAACTTCCAATGCAAAGATATGTCGACAACAGGAGACTTTAGTCGCTAGGAAACCAGTTCCACAGAGTTTTGAACCGAAATTCAGTGAAGATTCATCAGTAAACTTGTCTATTCACAACTGGATGTCGAGGATAATCACTCTGATTTTGCGTATTGAAATTTCCTTGTAGACGATAGGGTATGGCTTCTAATAATGTACCCAGACATCATAAGATTGAGCTACTTGAGTTAAGTACGAACCGGAGAATGCAACGAAAGCATTCTAGGTTTATGAGATGACCTCTGCAGAAAAGCCCTATTTTGAGTGACAACTCTTACAATAAGACACGATTTGCAGTTTATCAATTGCTATCGATATATTGAAAATCCCTAAACAACGTAGAGGCAGACCAGTTATGTGGACCATTGAAGAATCTAAATTTATTCACGGTGTTGCTCGAGGCGACCTTGATTTCCTCGATATGGATGAGTCAGGAGACCTTGTGATTAATCTGAAGGGTACCACCATCGCAGTTAGTGATTTGATAGAACGATATCAAGAAGATAATCAATCCAAGAAAGGATACACTTCAACCTTTTCAGTACAACTCCCCCAACTGATTACGGCTCAAATCGAGAAGATGAAAGAGGCGTTCTTATCTCACCTGGAAGCTGCACAATATGATGGAGAGTACATCCCCCTCTATCCGGTGAAAGTAAACCAACAGTCTAGTTTCTTGTCTACAATCTTGCAATCGGATATTGAATATGGATTGGAGGTGGGATCCAAGACCGAGATGTTACTCACTATGCGTGCAGTCTATGACGATAAAAACCGCCTAATTGTCTGCAACGGTACTAAAGATAGAGAATACTTGGAGATGGCCCGTGCTGCAGCAGAGCAAGGCCACCAAGTGATTGTATCACTTGAAAGTATCGCTGAGGCGAAGCTTACACTCGAGTATCTTGAACCTGGAAAAGTCGAGTTCGCACTGCGTGTTAAGCCCTATGTTCATTCTAGTGGCCATTGGCAACGCTCAGGTGCTCGTGGCTCCAAGTTTGGACTATCTGTTCATGACATGATAGAGGTGGCAGAGATATTAGCGGACTCCCCTCTAGTGGAGGATGTGCGCGCTATCCATGCTCATCTTGGTTCCCAACTCACTGACTTGGAACAAAACATGGCTGATTACGGGAAATACATGGCTGAGGTATTCTTTTCACTTCGCAAGTACGGTCTATCCAGTCTAAGTGCGATAGACATTGGTGGGGGTATCCCTACAGACTACAAGAGTCTGTTCAAACGGGAAGCTATCCCTGTCTTCGTAGGTACCATGCTCAAGGCAATCAAAGATGTCTGCGATGAGGAAGGTGTAGTCCAACACCCGAATATCATGACCGAGGCCGGTCGGGCAGTGACTGCGAAGGCCTCTGCAATTATTGTAAAGGTACTCGATATCAGACGCCTATTTCCTGATTTTGATGAGAGTGAATCCGCGATGTTGTCTTTCAAGCAGAAGATTGAACGGATTTCGGATACTGCTGCTCTATATGATATATGGAATAAATTGAACTATACTACTCCTACCGGACATCTTGAAGAGCTGTATAGACAAGAGAAACGCATCGCACTGTTCAAGAAAACGGTTAGACGACGAGTCTTGGAAGAGGATCTGAAGGTGCCAGATAGCCTGCATGAATGGCTTTTTCTTCCTGATTACGTTGCTATTGGCAATTTCAGTGTCTTCAACAGCTGTCTTGACCACGTTTTAGTCGATCAGTACTTTCCAGTAATTCCTATTTCAGGTCATGACAAGCAACCCGCCACAACTGTTCGACTGGCTGACGTGACCTGTGATAGCGATGGTGAAATCTCTCCGTTTGTTGTAAGAAAATGCCGAGAGAAAACCCTTGTTACAAAGGATTCTCGGCCCTTGACGTCATCGAAAAGCTTCGAGACAGTTGGAATTCCTGTATCTGATGTTGACAATTTGGACTATTTTCTGGTAGCCCTAACTGGAGCATATCAAGATATCCTTGAAGCCGATCATAACTTGTTTGGGAATCTGCCTGATGTTGTTTTGACTGTGGACGATGACGGAAGTATCAATCTGGACTGGATCAACGGTGCACAAGCTATGACTGAGATTCTTGATGATGTCTCCTTTGAGGAGATTATCGATATAGACGATTCCTATTACAAGCTGTAACCTTTGTACTGAGACATATGGACGATACCTTAGTGAAACCCTCAGAAATTTATGGCACCTGTGACTGGGCCAGATACAGTGATGTTCTCTTGAATGAATTCAATGAGTACGGAAAGAGAATAGTTACGGCCATACGGCCAATAAGCGACCCTCTGGCAATCAAGATGCTCGGAAGTGAATCTGATATCCCCCAAAACGCAAAGCGCCCAACCGAGGATTTCGACTCGTGCATATCGACTTGTCAGTGTTTTGCGCTATCCAGAAGATTTGGAATGACTATAGCTCAGTTATTTGAAGAGATGTGGTGTCCTGAGCCTGTGATAGGCTTTGGTTTTGCTGATCCACCTGACTACTTCCTTGAAGGTCACAACCGCTACCCAGCTGGTGTTGAGTCACTGGAGGCTGGGTCTAACTGGGCAAAGAATATCCCACGCTTTGAAGTTGGCAAGTACAAGGGTATAGTCTCAGCACCACTTGTTTCCGCTAGCTTCGAACCTGATGTTGCTGTTATCTACTGTAATTCTGCTCAACTAACGAAACTGTTACTCGGAGCTGCATATTCTGATGGAATGGATGTTGAAAGTGTTCTGGGCGGACATTCAGCTTGTGTGTATGCTGTTGTACCCCCGATGCTCAGGGAAGACTACCATGTAGCGGTTCCTTGCAGAGGAGACCGGGGACGTGCCGGGACCCAGGATGACGAGATTATATTCTCCGCACCAAAAGCAAAGATTGGTGAACTTGCACATGGTCTTGAACAGAAGGGAACCGGATCAATTCCAACGCGATTTTCCATGAAAGCTGAGTATCCTATGTCACCAGATTACGCCAAAATTGCTCGCTTGATGGGTATGAAAAAAGCTGATGGTTCCGAAATTGAGGGATTCGACGAGAAAGAGAGACGGCACGATCTTGGATATCATTGATGTCTTGGCTGTCTGTTTTTCACTCCGAGGATCTGACTGAGGAGATATTCAGAGTTCATTCCTAAGAGAAAGCAGCCCCGAAAGCCTCTGAAATCGCTCAAGAGTGGACAATGAATGCATCTCATAACATCTGAGGACTTCATTCTCCACCCCCCTCCTCATCTCCGTCTATTTCTTCTCTAGGTTTGGTTTCTTGAGGTATTAGAACATATGTTCTAAATTTCAGCAACGGAGATTAGAAGATTTCCCATCCAACTTGACACAGCCAGAGGTCCCATCCAACGAATCCAGTTGAACGGAAGTCCTCAATCTGTCTACTCCATCTACGCTTAATGGTTTAGCCACAACTGCTTGACTCGCTTTTCGACCCTCTTTTCCGAAAAATCATGCTTCTCAACAAGCAACTCATACAGTGCATCTTCATCGGGTGTTTTCCATTCCAACGAATATGTCTCATTCACGGCCATATTATTGAACAAATCAAGTATGGGCCGCCAGTCAAGGTCAGGAGCCACTTTCTCAAAAGATTCCCCAATTGTGTTATTTCGCAATAGTTTGAGCCCCCTCTTGAAGGCTATCCCTTTCACTCCATCAGGATTGTAGTCTGTGCCGATAAACATGGCCAAAGCAATCAATTGATTACGGTTGATTCCTAGATTCTCAAGCATTTCTTCAAGGACTATTAGCTCCAAGCCTCTGGACCGTCGGCTAGCTTTCGATATGTTTCTGGCTACCCTTGGCGTACCATGCAACAGCATATCATAGTCCTGCGAAGCTGCTGCATAACAATCGTCTTCTTTTACCATATATGCCGCCTGTGCATCAGCCTCAGCTGGGGCTTGAATGACGGGCACTCCCATAGCCTTCAGAAGAGCCTTCGAGCTCTCGATGATTTCAGGGGTCAATCGAGATGTTCTTACAGCGTATTTTCGCATCTCTTCTATGTCTTCCCTTTCTTTTGCCAGCTTGTATTTTTTCTTTGCTTTTATTTTCAAGTTCTTTCTTTTCTCAAGTGTTCTAGCCTTCAATTCTGGCATTGGACCATCGAAAACATACGCCAGTCTGATACCTCTATCGATTAGATTGGCTGTCCTTGGTAAGAGGCCAAGTAGATGTGAGATTGGCCTCCCCTTAGAATCTCTAATTGGATCCCCATTGCGGGCTCTGATTGCTGTTATGAATTGGAACAAATGATTGTGTGCATCGACAGCAAGCCATTTACCTTCAAGTCTATCAATCTCGATTTTGTTAATCGGACATATTGCCCGTAGATTGGTGCCCATACCTAATTCTCCTGGTCACTCTTCTAAAGTATTCGGGAAGATTACAAGGGCTGCTCAGGCAGGATACAAGTATTGTTTTGAGATTCCCGCTTACGGACTGAAATCAATCAGGAGTGCGGAGCTAACACAGCTTTTATTGGAATCTGCTCTTCTACCGCCTCAAGTGCATCTTGGGAATCCTCTAAGGAATACTTATGTGTTACAAGCTTCTCGAAATCGAATTGATTCCAGTTTTCTGCAATCGTCTTGACTGCTTTGTAAACATGCACTGTTTCGGAGCCCCAGACTGTGCGAATATCAAGGTGCTTGCGATTCATCAGGTGTGGGTTAATTTCGACATTTCCACTGTCTGTGTATTGTCCGCAAATTGTATATGCTCCACCATTCCTCACAAGCTCTATCCCTTCTGGAACAGCGGCGGCATTTCCTGTCGCTTCATAGACAATATCGGGCCCATGCCCATCAGACAGTTCGTCAAGAAATTCCTTGCGAACATCAAGTGACGTATCTGAAATGTTCAATGAGTAATCGGCAGCAAAATCTTTCGCTAACTCAAGCCTATTTTCCGCTTGGTCAATAGCTGTTATGGTAGCTGCTCCAGATATTTTCGCCAACATCATAATCATGAGGCCAACAGGTCCTGCTCCTTGGACTGCCACATGGCTCCCATGGCGAAGCGGGCTACGACTTACTGCATGTGTAGCTGTAGGCAAAGCACATCCTGCCGAAATAATCCCGTCGAAGGAGACATGGTCTGGAATACTAATTATTTTGGTACCGGGGGTGAGGTAGACGTATTCGCTGTATCCCCCCAAAAGATATGGCTTCTTTTTCGGATCTCGTGTAATGCCATATACTTCTCGATTGGGACATTTTGTTGGTGCCTTTGCAATCAAGCAGTAGTAGCATGAATAGCATGTATCGGTGACATCATGGAATGTGATGCGGTCACCCACTTCCAATTTTCTTCCGTTGAGGTCCCTGATATCATCCGAACCCAATTCTTCCACTGTTCCAGCGACTTCGTGACCCATGATGAGCGGGTATGGAACTCCTGATAGTTGACCATGCCACAGGTGTACATCAGTACCGCAAACACCTGCACGGTCAACTTTCAGCAACACTGAACCAGGTATAAGTTCGGGAACTTCGAAATGCTGAATTTCGATGGGATGATTTGGCTCTACTACGACAGCTGCTTTACAATCGTCTACCATGGTTTTCATCTTCTTGGGGTTAGAACGGGTTGCCTACTTCTGGGATATAATTATGGTGATACCGTCTATGAGTCTAAGACATAGAACCTAACACGCAACAGAGTTATGACCTGCCACCTCTCCTAATAGTCAAACGTGGCTCTTCGCAATGGCTGATATACAGATACTACCAACTGAGTTCATATCAGGAGATGAAATAATCCGCGGCGATTTTGTTATTCCCAAGACAGATGGGCCATTCCCCGGCATATGTAAGTTTCACGGCTTTCCAGGTGGAGACAATCAGGTTCACGGTATTGCATCTTCTTTGGCTAGAGCGGGTTTTGCTGTTCTTACATTTGACTTCAGAGGATTCAGACGCAGCTCAGGCCTGTTCAGCCTGGCAGGTGAAATAGAGGACGCAAAATCCGCGATCAATCACTTGTTAGAGTCGAACTTTGTTATCGCCTCTTGGGTGGGAGTATACGGAGCAAGCTATGGTGGTGCAATAGCAGTATGTACAGCAGCTCGTGACAACCGAATCGATGCCGTGTGCCTTAGGGCGCCAGTCTATGATACCCTCTGGTTCGCGAAATTGCCGATGCTAGATTCCGAATTGGAGCGTATAGGAGAACAGAATCCATCTACTGTACATGGGTTGGATAGTCCAGAGATTCGTGAACAGATAATGGACGATATGGTGAGGGATACTAAAGCATACAATCCAAAGCATGAAATAGAAGAAATATCCCCACGCCCTCTCTTCATAATCACCGGCGCTGCCGATACTCTCATCTCTCCTGATGGGGTTAAATCTCTCTACCAACAAGCTGGAGAACCTAAGTCATTGACCATTGTAGATGATGCTGACCATGGCTTGTCTTCCCGCGAGGCGTACACAGAGACAGTCAATCATGTTATTGACTGGTTCAGAAACACGTGTCCGGTGCTATAGATTAGCTATGGATTCCACTTACGAGACTCAATGGGTAATGCACGTAGAGTTCGTGATGATATTACAATCAGTAGAGCCAAAGAAATGGCAGAATGAAACACTTGAACACACTCAAAATGATGAAAATAAGAGGGTAGACGTGCTCATGTTGCCTCAAGGGCGAGCACGTCCTCAATGGTGGGGCCGTCTTCTTGCTCACAGTCCTGTGTGCGTTCTACACAATCTTGACAGCAGGCTTCGATATCCATGGAAACCTACCTCTGAAAGTATGCGTCCGCTATCGCTTTGGTGGACAGTCTGATTCTGAGATTACTATCTCTATTGTTTCTTCGGGTCATCTTTTCTACCTCGAGAAGTAACGGTTTGCAATTGCGTTCGTAGACATGACCTTTTTCGGACCGTTGGCTTGGATTGTACTCTTCCTGTAGTTCATGCGATCATCTCCTGATAGTTGCGTAAGCATAACCGAGTGCTTCGGTAGACTGGTATGCTATTTCTGTGATGTTCTTCTTCTCTGAGCGGGAGGTGTTTGACAGCTGATTCATGATGGTTCACATGACATACCACTCAGAGTTAGTATATAATAGAAAGCCACTATATGGGGTCACAATCGGTAGTCACAATTTGTGACTATCATCTTTGAACCATTCCAAGACGATAGCTCTTATCATGCTCTACTTTGCATCCCACGCCATCCAAATGAGCTGAACATCCGTTGAGGCTTTAATCTGATGCATAACCCTTCTCGGTATGTAGTAAATCCTCTCCTTCTCCAGCTCAAGGGTTTCATCATCGATTATTGCCTTCCCTTGACCTTGCAACACAATGAACGCCTGTGGCCAAGGGTCAATTTCTCGATCTTCATTCAAGGTAGTACCACCATCAATGTGATACCAAGCTGTTCTGATACCTTGCCAATAGACCAATGGGATTGGTCGAGCGCCGTGAGCCTGACCGGCCCGTTCTAGTTTCAGTTCTTTCGTCTTCAGCAGACCGGGTACGAAGAAATAGGTGCCAAGACCTTTGATGGCTTCCATGGCTTCTTCGCTTCTGGCGGGATTCAAGAACTCAAAATCTATTGGCCGATTTTCACTCATTTTCGAACGACCGGCCAGAGCAAACGCATCGGCTTTTCCCTCTGCGATATTCCGCAGTATTTGTGACGCCATAGTCACTTTCAAATCTGCTTCTTTCTCGCCACTTTCAATCCTGCTTACTCCTACTTCTCTCTCTAGAACAAGCGTAGCTGTCTCACCTGTATCGGTCAGTTCAACTACGATATTCATGGGCTCCTCACTATCAAATATGAGGTCGGCATAAAGATTGGAATCATCCTTGAACCTTTGAAGAATACTCATCAGGTCTGACAATGCAATCACCAGTTTGGGGTACCATTCACTTACTTATTGCTGTTATCAAGAAAACGAGAAAAAGAGAAAGAGACAAGTACTGGTTGGCATCCTCTCTTATGGGCCACTACTGGTTTCAGGAATGCCAACTTGAATCGAAAAACAACTGCCGTTCTAATTGTTATTGTAATTATTGCTGCCTCGGGATTGACTGTCTTCTTGCTGCTACAGCAGCCAGGTGCACCAACCCCTATTGACACACCATCAGACTTCGCAGATGCCGTTCAGATAAGCGAAATACACTACAACCAGACCCTGACAGTGAATCAGGAGTTTTTCGAGATTTACATCTCTGAAGGCTACCCAGAACAAACTCTTTCTTGTTGGTATGTTACAACTTTCGATGAGGAAGGGATGCTGGCACTACCTACAATAGACAATATAGATGCGGAAGACTATATCGCAGTCTACGGGGGCACAGGAGAAGATGACCTAGATGCAAGTGATGGGTCCGCAAGTATTCATCTTGGTTTGACAGATAGACTGCTTGACCCTCTGGGCGATGAGATAGGGCTTTTCAATGAAAATGGACATGTCATCGACTACGTACGCTATAACGGAGGCAATGGTGACGATACCTATGATAATTGGCCCGATGAAGACGACGGCCCATCAATCCCCTCCAATCACACCGGCTCAATATCCCTTTTTGGCTTTGAATCCACAAATACTAGTAAGTGGATGTTGAGTCCTATCTCTCCAGCACGGCCGAATGTGTATAGCTTTCTGGCTGTTGAGACAGGTTATACGGTTACAATAACCAATGGTGCAAATAGAGATTTTTCGTTCGATGGCATTGATGATACAGTACTTTCTGAAAAAGGCGAAAAGGTTGACGTCTACAACAAGAGCGGCGTTGATGGTGATTATGTCAAGGAAATCAAGAAGCACATTGCCTACAGCTTAGATTTCTACCATAAGAAAGGCTTCACGAGAGGGCCTGTTACCTACAGACCCGGCAAAATCAATGTCACCGTGCTAAAAGGAAGCAGCGATGAAACCGTGGGGAAGGCATCAACCAAAGGCCATATTGTCCTCGAAATTGGGAAGAAGAAAAGCGATACCGACCTGAAGTACGTGTGTGAGCATGAATTGATGCACCTCTTCCAATATAAGACTGAGAAGAAAGGCAACGACACGGTGGATCATGCACCAGTTGCCAACAAGTTCTGGATAGAAGGCCAAGCAACATACTGGGGTATTGAGTCCACACGGGCTAACTACAATTTGACGCACAAAGAGATTCAAGACGAATTCAAGCGTGTCGGTGATCACAACTGGTATGAGCATTACACTGATTTGAATCGCTCAATCTTCAAAGGATGGGGTGGCAGCTACTCTGACTACATGGGCTCCTATCTTTTCAACAAATTCATAGCAGAAGTATTTGGTGAAGCCAAACTCAAGCAAATTTTTGATACAGTACAGGATAATTTCAACAATGACAGCAAGGACGTCAGCCCCAAAGAGGCAATTGCCCAAGTGCTCGGTAAGACATGGGAACAGGTGTTAGCCGAGTTTCATGCTTGGATGATGACGGGAGCCATAGAAAATAACAGTGTTCCCGAAAGAAAGACCCATGTCAATGTCACCTACAACAACGATACGGTGAGCGATAGCCTGAAGGTCGGATCCTACGCTGCAGGCGTTGAACGAATCAAGGTAAATAGCACGCAACCATTCAAGGTTTCTTTCAATGTCAATCCATCGAATAGCAAGTGGAAAATCACATTCATCTACGTTTATGAGGATGGCACTCGACGGAAGATGCCCCAATCACCTTTTGATTATGGTTCATCGTTTCCACATGTGGCAGTTAATCCGGAAGCCCACTCCAAGAAACTCGTGCAAATTATCGTCATTAAAACCCATGTTGAGGACTCTGTAGCCCGAATCAACATGACCGTTGAACCAATCCCACGCCCGGGGCCGGTGCAGATTACGCCCAATGGTGGTCCGTATAAATTCAAATTACCATGGGAATTTGGCAATTCAACACCATTTGACTGGCCTTGGGAAATCTTCTGGAACTTTACCTATTACGCTGATCTCCATAATTATACTCTCAGAGTAAACACTACAGCAATTTCGGACAATAGCGCATTCAATCTAACTATCGAATCACCGATAGGTCCCGTTGTTGAACAAGCTGAGATTACAGCTGGCGATAATATACTTATCAACTTCGATCCAGATCATATCTGGGGTTTCGGAGAATACAAAATAACCCTGTCTCAGTACAACTGGACTTCTATTCTCAACGGAACAATCGAAATCCTTGAGGATTGGCGCGAAGGTGCAGTTCCGCAAAATCCAGTTCCAATGGTCCCAAATCAGGATTATCTCCTGCATTCGGAAATATGGCGCACAGGTGGTCACAAGTGGTATGAACTGGTACTAGATCCAAATTTCGACTACAATCTATTCATGGAAATTGACACGGGATTCGAATCTGAAGCGGATTGGTATATGGAGGTTTATAATTCAACGAACTTTGATTTCCCATTAGTTACAAACGAGGGTAAATATGCAGAAGGTGAATGGCCTAGAGAGATTCTCCTACCACGCTTCTTTGAAGATTCATATCCTGCTGATGGTGTAAGCCTCGTGCGAATTGTTTTCTTTGGTTCTGATTCTGATGTCACTGGACATATCATTGCCAATACAGCACCAGTTGCTGGATCTAGTATTGATAACCCTCTCTGGCATAATGGAGATATTGAGTATTTCGGGGTCCCGTTACCATACTCGATTCACGAAGGTGGCCTACTTTTCATCAACGCCAGCCTAACGGAGGGGCATTCCTATTCCACTTGGTTCAACTATTCAGAGCCAATGACAGCACAGCTATGGAACGGAATCGAGTGGTTAGATTTTGCTCCATGGCCAGAAGAGAACTCATCAGGAGTTTCTTACGAGGCAGTATCAGGTGTTATATGTATTAGATTTGATGTTGCTCCGTCTCCGAAGTCAGTGATTTTCCACGTCATTACAACGATTTCAGATTTGGACTAGTACAGGTTGTACTCCTCCAATTACTCAAAATCGAGAGAATTGAGCTAGCTTAGCGCAGTCATGGTCACATTCCCAAGGAACAACCTTGCTTGAGACTCTACCAAGCGCGAGAAATCCGCAGATAGTATATATCTGACCGAAAACAGGAGGTATGCGGTGAAAGATTGCATTGTTTCAGAATGAAATGATTGCTGCATGTGGACTTGTCTGTCAATCATGTGATATTCGAAGAATGCCCTTCGATGATAAAGCGGCCAAAACCACCATCAAATGGTTCAGAGAAATGAGTTGGCTTGATGAGAATGAGGGTGTGGACGAAGCCGTTGCGAAGGAAATGTACTGCAAGGGGTGTCGTGGAGACCGTTCAATTCACTGGTCTCCTGACTGCTGGATTCTGCAATGCTGTGTTGATAAGAAGGGACTTGAGTATTGCTACGAATGCAACGATTTTGCTTGTAATCGGTTAGTAGACTGGTCGCGGCAGAATGAGGGTTATGTAGCGGCGCTTGAAAGACTGAAGGAATTGAAACAACATGAAGTCAGGTGACGAATAGTACTTACTCAAATCATCGTTTCATCCGGGCTTCCTTTCCTAATTACTAAAGGAACACAGGCGATAGTATTATCCTAGTGAATTATAATGCCATACAAGTATGAATGCGACCTCTGGGATGCAGAGCTCATGGGCATATCTCGAGACGCCGTTGCAGAATCTATCAAAAACATCTGAGATTAGTTGTGACAAGAAGATGTCTACGTTAGAATTGAAGCAAAGGAAAGAACGAATCGCACCAGTGTAAACTCCTATTTTAACAGGTATTTTCTCTCTGTCTGGCGAAAAAGCAATAAGAACAAACCCTATTTCTATTGTCGAGTGCTTATGAATGAAGAAACTAAGGAAGGGGAACCTACGAGCAACGAATGGAGAAAACGGCTTGGGAAGGTAATCTTCTGGCTGGGCATTCTTGTGGTAATCGCTGCCATAATGGCGCCCTTTGTTGTGTCAGTACTCGCATTTGCGGGAATGAATGTTCAATTAGGCCCCTACCAGAGTCTCATAGGACCTGCACTTATTTTTGGAATAGTGATGGTTATCATTGGTATAGTTTTGGCCTTGTTCCCTGGCTTCTCTGAGGATGGATTATGGATTATGATGATGGGTCCCTTCGGAAAGGCAGCCTAATCTTGGGTGTTGAGGGTTCAACGTAGACGCCGTTATATCCAAATAGCACCATATTCCCGACTCATCTATGTCATCTGATAATATACTGACGCAGATTGAGTTTCTCATTGAAATTGACAAGCTCAAAAGAATACTGCGGCAAACATGGCTTGTTGATAACTCGCGACAAGAGAATTCTGCGGAGCATACTTGGCATGCAGCTCTATCAGCACTAGTGCTGAGTGAATACGCAAATGACCCGGATTTAGACCTCCTCCGGGTTGTGAAGATGCTACTTATTCACGATTTAGTTGAGATTGACGCAGGTGACACTTTTTTGTACAGCGACCATTTGGATTCAGAGAAGTACAAGGCTGAACAGCGGGCCGCGAAGAGAATATTCGGCCTTCTTCCTACCGAACAAGGAGAATCCCTTTTGGAACTCTGGGAAGAATTCGAAGTGATGTCCACACCCGAAGCAAAGTTTGCGAAGGCTATTGATGCACTCCAACCGGTTCTGATGGCATATGGCAACGAAGGAGCCTCTTGGAAAAAACATAATTTGAAGAAAGCTGATATTCTAGAAAGAAAGGACACTATTCAGCTGGGATCAGAACGATTGTGGATCCTGACTCAAGAACTTCTTGATAATGCTTCAGAACGCGGTTACTTTGGCCCGGAATAGAGTTTGTAGGTCTTCTGTGAGGATTTCCGCATATTGGATAAGAGTACACATTTTCATCTCGGGAGGCGATATCTCCCAGTATTCGTTTGCTCCACTAATTGATCCTTTTCGAGATTATGAAGCGTAGTCATGATTTCAACTTGTTCTGGTGCATCCATGTCCATTTCCGAGATGAGTTCACCCACTTCAAGCGGCTCAGAATATGTCAAAATCCTGACGATTTCACCACGAAGCTGCCTTGTAGAGCCTTCAAACTTGCTCTGCTTAGTGCGGGGGGATATTCCTGTTGAATTCGATGTTAGTACTTTCGAGCCGTAATCCATCAGGGCATTATGCCAATCTTGGGCTTGTCCTTTCAAAAGAAGTCTGTCGGCCATATCTTGCACCTCTTGCTTAGAGCTTTCCTCTGTCGCGAATCCCGCTGAAATAAAAACTCGCCTGATGTTTGTATCGACGGCGGCTAAATCTTCGTTAAATGCAAAGATAAGAATAGAACGAGATGTGTATGGCCCGATGCCCTTGAGCTCGATTAGTTCTTCAATCGTTCGAGGAAATACGCCTTTGTCAACTATCTTCTTTGCTGCATCTCTCAACCATATGGCTCGCCGATTATAGCCGAGCCCATTCCAGACCTGCATTACTTGCTTAGTTTTAGCATTCGCAAGGTCTTCGATACTGGGAAATTTCTGAACGAATTTCTTAAACTTAGGAATCACACGGTTGACTTGCGTCTGCTGTAGCATGATTTCAGAAACAAGTACTACGTATGGGCTATTGTTTCTCCTCCACGGTAAATCTCTTGCGTTCGTGTGCCACCAGTCCATAATATCTTGCTGAAAGGCACGTACTCTTTGTTCGTTCGTCTCTTTGCTCAAGAAACATCCACCATACTACTTAGTGCTTGTCTGGTGATGATATATTCATTATCGAATGAGCATTAACTCTTTGGGCCCCGAAGGCTGTGAGGAAGACCTCGTCTTCTAAGCAGAAGTCCTCACACTCCGAACGAGGGTCCTCCCCAGGCCGGGGAGAGTCCGGAGCTGTTCGCTTTGTCCAATTGGATTTGTCCAGCTTCGGTGACGAGACTAGACCGAGCGATAATAAACCCGCCGTGGCAAAAGCTGCGGGAACACTCGCTGTCCCCGGGCATGATGTATCCGGGTCAGGGCAGGAGACAGAAGCCGAGACCGCAAGAGGGACCGTGTCCTGATGATGGCGGCCAAAGTGTTTGCTTGGCCGGGGGTAGCGCTCCGGTATGGCGGCGACGCTGGGCAAGGAAAGGGTGGAACACAGGAGTTTCCTCAGTTGGGTTCACTCACTCAACTGTAAGAAACATGTTATAGAGAGTGATAATCCGGATGTGACTTTCATCTATATGACTGGTAACGTTCAAACTAGCGGGTCAGATGGCTACACTCGTTGGCAAAATAATGAACTGATTCGCGAGTATTGCACTGAGAACGACAAGGTGCTGTTTAATTTCGTTGACTTAGGTTACTGTTACGAAGGTGAACAAAGTACCTACGAATACGAGGATGATGGAGAAACCTTCGATGTTCCCGTAGAACACGAGGCCTTTGACGGCAACGAAGCAGGGCACACGACATACAGCAGCTGCGAACAAAAAGCCAAAGATTTTTGGTGGCTTATGACCTGCCTTGCAGGTAGCTCCACAGACACAGAATCTACCACGACCCGCTCAACCACAGAGACAACAACGACAACAGCGGATGGCACCCCTCCAGAAGTAGACTACATGACCATATTGAAAGTTGGAGGAGCCATTGGTGGGATCATGATTATCGCACTCGTGGTGATAATGTGGCGCAGGAACTAACTCATACTACCAGATAAACGGGACAAGAATCCGCAATCAAGGTCGTGAAATTGCATCAACCTTGTCTTCCATTTTCCGTCCCTTATCTCTTCGATCATCAATTCTAAGCAGTGTAGAGACTCTCTTTGCCCCAGCACTGAACATCCGCTCATGTGCAGCCTTCGTCACATCCAGAATCTGCTCAATGCTGTCTGCTTCGATAATCGAGCTCATTGGTGTATGCTGAACCCTAATTCCGGGGAATTCATCTATTTCTTTTACTGATTCACTTACGTAGTTGCTCAAACTTGTCCCCACTCCAAACGGTGCAACCACAAGTTCGGCTATAACCTTGGTCGATTTCGATTTATCACCGGACATCTTGTTACCTCAAGCTACTCTCGATAGATATGTCCATAGATTTTTCGCTACTGCGATTCCCCTTTTGACGAACATAGAGAGGACTGCGCATATCTTGGAGGTCCGGAATTCTCCGGCACAGCTTTTTCTCTCTCAGCTTCCTAAGGTTATATGTCACCGTACGTAGTGGAATGCTAAGATTATCGCTAATCTCCTTGGGACTCATTGGACCTTCTTCTGCTAGTCCTTCCAATATTATGGACTCACGTTCGTGCAAAGATTCACCTTTTATCTGTCTCACCTCTCCATAGATGCGATGTAACAAAGAGATGAACGTCGATCTTGTTTCATAACAATTCACGCCCCTCTGGCGTAAGTTCTCTGTAGTGTTGCATATTGTGAGGGATGTATGCATCAAGGAAGGTATTCAGTATCTGGTCTTCATCACGATACACTCCGTACTGTTCAAAATGCTCCAGCAGATTAGCAATATCTCGACGTAGGAGCGCCTCTGTCTTGTGCATGGAGCAGTATGTATCCACCTTGTATGCCTGCGGCACATCTATAATCCATGGCCTGTCATCCCACCAGAGAATGTTGAACCGACTGAGATCGCCGTGAACATAGTTTATTTCCCGATACATTATGAGATACTGCTCAAGAATCTCATCCAGCACCTCATTTGGCTTATCAATTACTACATCGTTGAGCTGAGGGGCCGGGCTGATACCATCACCAATGAACCGCATGGTGAGATAGTTACCTACTCTTGAAATCGGGGTAGGAACTCTGATTCCGGCTTGGAAGCAGTTCCATAGGAGGTCAAACTCCTTCACAGCTAATGCTTCCATTTTCCCTTGTGCGTAGGCTCCCCGCTTCTTGGAAGCCTGTGCGCTATTCCAGAGCCTGTATGCCTTCAGGATAATGGGGTAACCCTTCCATCCGGCTAGGAAGATTGAGGCTTCCTTTCCGGCCGCTATCTGATAGCTGACGTCGGTTGCTAGGCCGAAACTGATAGCATGTCGTTTAACGGTGTCAAGTGTAATCTCTGGAATAGCAACATCCTTTCCTCTGCGACCACCCCTCTGTTGCTTTCGTTTTCTGAGGATGGCACTTCCCTTGTTAGGGTTGAATTTTTCGATTGGCATTTTCTTGAAACTCTTGTTTAATCTCACACGTGCTTCTATCCTGTAACACAATAACAACGAGAAGATGCCTGTACAGTGGTGCAGTCTGTTTGAGCACAATTGGCATCACGTGTGAAAAATGCCGAATGCACGACACAAGAAAACAGCAGTGAATTTCTAGTTCTTGTTCAGAACCAGCATCTAATTCACGGC
>JAWOEX010000010.1:0-237885 GCA_046482545.1 Candidatus Thorarchaeota archaeon | reverse complement strand
CTTGCTTTACTCTACGGCGTAATCAAGATTGGAAAAGTGGGCTATCTGTTTGGCGAGTACCGTGGTAAATCTGCCCCTACCTATACTAATCAAGGAAAGCTCGTTGTGACCAACCTTCATAGGGCGAACATCTTGGAAGAACGCATCGAATGCTGCAGAAAGCTTCTCGAGCTTGACATTCCAAAGTAATGCCATTGTTCATAGGAAACGAAGGTATACCTAGCGATTGTCCGTTTGTTAAGAAGACTGTATCAACTTATGGCCTGTTTTTAGAGCAATTATCCTTGCGTACCAGCCGCCAGAGTTCTTCCAAAACAAAGTGCCTACAAACATGACTAGAGAACCGCTACCGCCATTTCTGTGGAGAGGGACATCATTACAACCTATATTATGCTCCAAAACAAAATAGTCCTACAGGACGATGACATTAGATATCTGGAAGTCTGCAAAAGTCAAAACGACCACGCAAACGTCATGTGGCAGAAGGTCATGCATTATGTTCTACGGCAGTGAGGATTGCCTGTGGTGCGGAGCCGCTTGGAAGGCATTGCTAGAGGCTGTCACAGACCTCGCCATTGATCCCTCTGCTATAAAGAGGGTCGATATCAACGAATGCTCTGCAGACGAATTGCCGATGCCGAGACAATTTATGCTACCGATAATCAGAATCTGTAATAGGATGTTCAGCGGACTTCCAGATGTAGGTACCATCAGAACTGCAATCATGCAATCGATGATAAACGACTGTTTCTCCCTAGCCCATTCTTCTTCTCACCAATAGAGGCCACATCACCAGTTGGAAACAAATACAAAAGGAAGGCTCCTCCTATTTGGATAGATATTGCTAAACTGAAAACGGAATCCATTAGTGCGTGGCGTCCATAATGCAATTCAATATCCGCCGACGAAAAGATGAGGAAGATATGCAGAACTTCTATCGCATGTCCTTTGAAACTGCTAGATCAACTAATGATAGGCACTATATCGAGTTGAAGGAAAAATATCCTGACAGGTCAGAGGAAGAGATATTCCAGATATTCAAGGATGAAGTTGTGGACTCTTATGACTTGGAGCGTGATGACTGTCGCATTTTCATTGCTGAAGATGAGGATGGAACCTATGCCGGTCATATCTGGATTGCTCGGAATTTTACAAAATCCTAAATAAATCGGCACATAGAAGTGTAAGATTTCTGTAAGATTTCCTGTTACCTCGTGTGGGAGATAGACCATCTTGCATACACCAAGTCGGTATCCTACCCGTATGGCAGGAATCCAGCCACCCATATTGAGAGTATAGACTGTGTCATGAGCGTAACAAATCTACAGCCTTAACACCTGCCTCCCCCGCCAGCTGCTCAAGGTCTGTTTCGTCTTCTTCTATTCCTTGTTCTCTTTGAGCTTCTCTGCAAACAGCGTGAACTCCGAGAGGTCAGCGCAAGTAGAAAAGTCCTTGACCCTGTTCAAGATGATGTACGTCGAATGTAATTTCTTGGTGTCACATTCATAGGGCTGCTAGTTCTCGATCAGGTGGCCGTCACCGTAGATGCTCAGCCGCGTATCATCCAGTCCCAGCAGTATTTCTCCACAATTAGGTTCAAGAAACCATACTCTGCAGCGAGTCTTGTCTCTTGGAACACAATGGATTTTACAAAATCCTCAAAAAATCAACAGTTCCAGATGTGCAATGCTTGTATGATTTTCTCTTAACTCCACCATAGTAACCAGACTCCAAGCTCAAGAGAATATGTGCATTGCAACGTTGAGAGTGATATTTTCAGGAAGTGGTTCTTCTAGTCCTTCAAGGTCACAACCCACCAAGCTTTGATAGAACGTTCTTATCAGCGATACCCAAGCTGAGCTGGACACCTTCAAGGGTGCAATTTCAGCCTATCCCTGCGGAGTGACTTTCCCGGGTTCCATGCACACATGCGGATTGCAGATTTCTCAGTGGAATATGGCTTTGTACTATCATAATGACAAGCATGGCGCCTAAAAAAACCGTGGAGACCGGGAAACTACTGCAAAGGTCTTTTCATCTGGGCATTTATAGGTCTGATTAGTAAAATCTAGAAGTTTTAAGGTGAAATGAATATGTAAAAAATAGTATGACCGCTCAGATGGGTTCTCAAAAACCCTCATACACCCCGGGTATGAAAACCGAAAGATTGATGCCAGCCAGTTTCTAGTAGCTATACTATCAGAGGGTATGTCCTATGAACAGGTTACCTATGCTGAAAGAACCAAATAAAGGAACTACTCAAGCGATTACGAAACGACATGGAAACCGAAAGCCTCACCAGTATCAGGGAAGCGGGAGCATAGCATCAAATCGTCTACGTTCCCGGGCTGAATATAGACTCAACGACTTGGGAATTCAATATCATACCAACGCAATTTCAGCTCACGACCCGGCACGAGTTTCTTCTATGGGAGAGAATGTGTGATGAGCGACGATACAGGCTCAGACGATCTCAGCGAGTTCATGGGTCCAAGGGGGTCCGACGGGGACAGCCCGTACGTACTCAAAGTCATGACTGGCAAGGCGATCGATGTCGATCTTGACTGGTATCCCGAAATGTACGAAGACTGTGACGAAGTAGAAGATCTAGGGGAAGAACAGGCGCTCTGGCAGATGTTCGTCTACGAGTGTATGGACGAGATTATGTTCCTCGATACTGATTCACAGTACGAGGAGCTGACCTGGAGCGACGACTTGGTTGACTGCTCCTTGCTCCTCGTACCCACTGCCATCCACAGGATTCAGGGACCAATCGGACTGTACCCACGGTTCTGGGGCTACATATGCAAACAGCCCCCAGGAGACCCGTCCGTCACTGCGATAAAGGCAACGATATCATTACCTGCAGCTCTCTCAGGGGGAATAGAGAAGAGTCCAGATATCACATTCGGATACTCTGCAGATCCTCTGAATGATCAGAAAGTGCTCATGGTCTCTACGATGTACTGGGGACTCACCCAGTTTGAGAAAGAGGGGGAAGAACGGCACGCGCATAGGTTCGGGGCGACCGAAATCATCAGGGGGCAACGCTCTGGAAAGTGACCTCATTCATCTCCCTCAATCCCATACCGCTCTCGCATGATCTTGATGCGGACAGTATGACCAGGATGGTGCTTTGTCATAGATATCCCCCTGTGCTTTGCCGATAATTCTCGCATGACTTCGCTTTCGCTGAAGACGAGTCTGTCAACATCGGTTTTACCAGGGTCAAATGTCAGTGCGATTCGCTGTCCTTCCAGTGCCCCTTCTAGGGTATCGATGAGTTCTCTCACCTGCGTATCTGTCAATCCTTCGTGAATGGCAGTGTTCTTGCCACCCAAGAGCTGCCAGCTGCTTGGCGACAGCTCCACAGCCCAACAGGCATCATGGTCTAGCCTCGGGTCTTTGGTAAGGGGACATAACACCTCATTGTGATAGATGGTGATTTGCTCTGGTTGTAAGTCTTCCACAGCAGCATCGATGAGGGGAGAGAGCGACGGTCTCAAACCCCTTGAGGTGCTCACCATGTAACTTTCTAGGAATCTATACTCTTCTCCAAAGTCGATGTCTGGTTCTATCCGGGAATAATCGTGGAGCGTGTTCCATGTCAGGTGCAGGTTCCCCACCCGCAGTGGCCGTCCCGCTGTCCATGGCCACTTGAGCAACCTCAGGACATCAACTGTATTGTTGAGTAGGAGTGTGTGAAGGGATTCCTCGCTTTCACTGTCTATGAACTTGACCGCACAACGTTCACCATACTTACGCAGCTGCACCTTCACCGCTTGTACCCTCCCAAGATTCTCCGACAGGTCGCGAATAGCGCTCCGCAGACCAGTTTCGAAACCCGAAGGGAACGGCATATCTGGGACCGAAACTCCCCCCGGGGGATCCCTTGGATTGATGCCAAAACCTTGCAGAGCGATGTCAGCTGAACTCCGACGCAGGACATAGTCACACGTACCGACAAATGTCCAGGCCGATGGTCCATCAGTCTGCCTCCACATCCACCACCCGGGGCTCTTCTCTGCATCCGAATTCGGGTTCCTTTTCCTTCTGAGGATGTATATCTTTACGTCATTGAAGCGATGCAATCGTTTTGCGGCTTGCTGAACCAAATCCAGTCGCTGGAGGCCCCATTCAATGCCCTCCTTGGTTTGACCAGTCGGAAACAACCCGAATGCGATGCCCGCTGTCGTACTCGGGTCCAGGACAGCACGCCACTCATACTCTTCTCCATATGATGAAAGGGTCATCACGAAGCGAATATCGACAAGGTCTACCTGGTCTTGTGCTGGGGATGGTTTCTGCTGGAGCCGCCAAGGTTTGGTTTTCAGTTTCTGTGATTCATGGTATATCCGGGGATAATTGATGACACCGACATACAACGGTTGAAAGGCCTTTCCCCCTCCAGCACCGTCAGGCCGGATTCGCACGCGTTTAAGGAGAGAAGGTGCACTGCCAAGAGGAGTCGCCAGTACCGACCGGTCAAAGGTGATTATGTCCTGGGGAATCGAGTATTCTGAAAGCATTTGTTCGTACTCTTGACGAATACACTGGAATCCGTGCTTGGCGTCCATCTTCTGGGTCGGATGCAGGTCGACGAGCCAGGGGATCAGAGAAAGCGCAAGGGTTTCCATCCGGGCCCTGACCGAGGCATCGGGTACTACTTCAGCAAAGCTATTTCTATGGGAGACTTTGCCCATGCCCCTGTTATCGAATCTTTTCGACCACTCCATAAGCAGGGGAACGAGGGTCGATTCTATCGAGAAGCCTGTTTTCTTTTGCCTGACTATGACTCTAATATCGTCGTACATCGGCGTTTTTGTGGGATAAGGCAAGAACCACTCCCCGGGAAGGACTTCATCCCGCGGCGCCACAGGCAGGTTCCAGATGATCTGGCTGACAACACCCCGCAGGGGAGACGAGTCATAGAACGGGAGCAGTGACCGTTTTGAATAGGGGGTGGACATTTCTGCTGCTGGTACAGGTGAGTCAAACCAGAAGATGGTGGCTGAGTCCGAAGTTGGGAGCTGTGAAAGTATGATTCTGAGGAGGGGATTCAATTGCCAACGATAAGGCTCAGGTGTTGCGTATCGGATTGTATCCATCCCGGAGACTACAATCAAGCAGTCTTCTTGCGGGAGCGATTCCAATCGTTTTCCTACAGCTTCAGCGGCACCATTGCGGAAGATGAACGAATCAACTTCGTCAAAAAGCCCCCTGAACGAAATCCTATCAACAAGTTCCTGGACATCCTGCCGGTGGGCCCGCCGAGTGTCTTCCTCATCGTTTGAGTAGGGTCGGAGCAACAACCGAGCTTCACGAAGCTCCGGTTCTATGAAATCGCTGGCCAGGTCTATCCAGACGATATCATCGTACTCGTGTTCTTCAGTCATCTGCTTGATTTCCTGTAGCCCATGGTAGTACTTCGCATGCCACGCCGCTGAAATACCGGAAGAGGTTGGTGATGCTGCTGATGTAAAGAGGAGGAATCGCCTTCCGTGAGATTGTGCCAGTGTTAATGGATTGTATGGGGGTCGCCATGAAGGTTGTATTGGCGTTTCGGTAGCTTTCACCGGCTGTTCTTGTTCGTTCATGACCAGAGCGACACGGGGCTTGTGGCCACGGACCTTTGGTTCAAGCACGACCCTGCCCTCCCTCAGAGGCCCCTTTGCGACTTCTTCGTAGGCATTGATGATCAACCCGCGGAGCATGTCTCGAAGCAGTCTTATGTCTTCGGTCACGTCAACAAGCATTGTACCTGTGAAGATGGCGGGCTTCTCCCCGCAGTCGGTCAATTCCTTGTATATATCCGAAACTGCAGCTGTATAGGCGTCTATCTGTTTTTGTGTGTCTTCGTCCGGCATGGCCTGAATGAATGCTTCCCATTCCTCGTCATCCAGCGGCCTCCGACCGAAGCGGTAGTCTATGACCCGTTTGTATCTCTTTTTCTCTTCCTCTTGCTTTCTGAACGCATACTCAGGCGGGAAGGTTCGCTCCACGAATGTGCGTTTTGAGTCCACTTCGGAGTGGATGTCTTTGATCCCGAGTGTTATAGTGGGCCCCAGTTTTGTTTTCAAATCCAGCACCATAACCGGTCGGTAATGGGCTTGATTTCCCTGCTCAGATACTACCCGCCGCAAGAGGATCACATCCGCTTTTCCTTTGCCTTTCTCTGTATCGAGAGGGGTCTCAAAACACACGAGATACCCGTCGCTGCTTCCGTACGAGTCACCCCGTGTAATCGCGTCACGGAGCGACCAGGGGCTGGTTAATTGGCTGAACACAAATTCATGAACCCGTGAGCCAGTCTTACTGGCTTTCTCTTCTAGGCGAGAATAGAGCCTAGCCATATCGCCCTCCCGGAACAGCGACTCATCTTCGACTACCAACTCAAACTCTTCAATCGACTCATGAGTGATTCCCTTAGAGTATGCCTCCTCAATCCAATTGCGACAGATATCCGTGGACAGGGTCGGTTTCCTCTCTGGCTTGGACTCTGTGACCGTTCTTGGTGCTCCTTGACGGGTTTCATAGTGATACTCAACGTCTTCTTTCAGTTCCCTGAGTATACTATCGGTTCCTCCTCTGAACCCGTTCGTTCCGATAAGGCACTCGGAGTATAAATAATCCAGATAGGGCCGGGCTCGTAGCTGGTAGAGGTTCCAGTAGCGGCCGGCCTCCCTTGGAGGTATATCGTAGATGAAGGCGTAGCCTGCGAAATAGTCGAGGTGGTGCCTGATTGAGTCGACCAGGTCAAGGGACGGAAGATTCGGATGGACCAGGGGAGTGCGAGGACCGTAGGAATCCGGAGGGTATCCTGCTACACGGTATTCCTTCCTTTTTTCTCCGACTATCCGAGTTTCATAACGGAACAACTTGGGGTCTGGGAAGAGGTACCGGGTCATACCAAAATTGCGGAGCTGGGCACCCAGGACATTGAACCGCTGATTTAGCGGCCCAACTTTCGCGTGAGGGTTCCTGACACGTTTCACTTCGGTGTTCCCATAAGCGGCGGTGTTTTCCATGATCATCTTCAGGAGGTTCTTCCTGATGGTCGACTCTGCCTTGATGATATACTTGTGGTCGCCTTCACCACTTTCAACGGTCTGATAATAGACATCCTTTGCGGCTGCCAAACTGTCACGCGAACTTCGATAGAGGTTCTCAGTTTTTTTATTCTGGATATTCCGCTGCAATTCAACAGCGGCAGAAAGGCCTCTGCGAACCGCGAGTGAGATCACCTTGTTTGGGTGTTTAGGCATGACCTTTGAAGGCCGTCCACGACTTCTTGACAATGGTGGTACGCTGGGGGTTTATTTTCTTATATTTTTTGCGGGTTGTTATTTATTATAGTTAAGTATAGAAATGAAACTGGGGAGTTTCTAATGACCTTAGAAGAGTATCAAATATTGAATTAATATTTCTTCTTAATAGGTTTAAATATGACTATGCTGTATCAGAATATGAGTTCATTACCTCGGGTCAAAACTACATGAGGAGTGAACTCAACTACCCCCGAAACAGGTTAGAGGTTTAAATAGGCGATACCCATGACAGACTCCAACACCCCTGTGATTACGGTCAAGATTCCCATAGCATGGAAAGAGATGACCAGCTCCAGTCGTCAGCGATTGGAACAGATCACGGGAAGGGATTCACGGGTCATTCATGCATTCTTCGGTATCATAGAAGAAAACGAGGAAGACCTGCTTAGAGGCAAGGCGAAGAAGCGCATCGATGAGAACAAGCTCGATGTGATGACCATGACTGCCTTGCGGGTTGCTCATGGTGAGGAACAGAGACTGGAAGTTGACCATGACCTCAAAGCACGGTTTCCCCGGATATCAGCCAATGAACTTCAAGAGTGTCGGCGTATCGCTATAGCCAACTACGAGAGCTACCTGGCCCTGCGCGTTAAGAAGTGGAGAAAGGCCTCCCGGCCTGCAGAGACCAACAGCGAAAGGCGGATTCCCCGGATGATGTACATTCCCTACAGGGCGAAGCTTGTTGAGCACGAAACGACGATCGCGCGGCTGTGGCTCGACATCCGTGATTCACTGGACTCTGTACCAGAAGGCCGCAGGATCCATGACAGGCTCCGCATCCCCCTGAAAACCTCACCCTATCACCTTGAGGAACTGGATCGAGGGAAGCCTAAAGCTGTACAGGTATTCACCGACCGGCATGGGAAGTGGTGGGCTGCTATTGCGATACGCCTTACCGCTATTGAGAAAATAAAGGATGCTGAGTTACCGCCTGCTGTCCTTGGTATTGACCTGGGTATCAATTGTGCAGCATGCACGACCCTCGTTACTGAGAAGAGAATATCAAGCACCCGGTACTTCAGGCAGGAAGAGAAGCACCAAGTGTTCCTCCAATATGAGGAGCGGATAGCGGACCTCCAGCACGACCTCGATATCAGGAGGAGCAATGGGAACGACTGTGACGGGTTGATCAGCAAGCTCAAGGAGCTCAAAACGAAGCGGGCGGATGCGGCTAAGACCTATGATCGGGCCCTCGTCAGCGATCTCTTGTCGTATGTCGAAAAGCTAAGCCAACAGTATCAGCTCTATGTTGGTATCGGGAGGCTCAAGGGTATCCGGAATGCCGCTAGGCGTGGCAACTACAAAGGTTCCAAGTTCAGGGGTATGGTGCACAGGTGGAGCTTCTCGCGTATTACCGAGGGGCTTAAAAACGGACTCGAACAGCTCGGGTGGGAAGTGGAAGGCAAGGATAGCCGATTCCATGCGGTGCCTGAAAACTGGACCTCGATAATGTGCTGGAAGTGTGGCAACAAGGGAGTACGGCCGAAACAGGCTTTGTTCGTATGCCACACGTGCGGCTTCCGCACCAACGCCGACCGGAATGGCTCCCTCAACATCGCACGTCGTTTACTTACGCTCATTCCTTCACTTAAGGATGAGACTGGACTAGGGCGGTGGGCCACCCCCGAACGGGGGAACGGTTCAGCCCCGAAGGCTGTGAGGAAGACTCGTTCTTCTAAGCAGAAGTCCTCACTCTCCAAAAAGGGGTCCTCATCAGACCCCGGAGAGTCCGCGGCTGTTCGCTGTGTCCAATTGGACCTGTCTGGTTTCGGTGACGAGACTGGGCAGAGCGATAATAACCCCGCCGTGGCAAAAGCTGTGGAAGACCTCGCTGCCCCCGGATGTGATGTATCCGGGTCAGGGCAGGAGACAGAAGCCGAGACCGCAGGAGGGACCGTGTCCTGATGATGGCGGTCAAAGTCCTTGCTTGGCCGGGGGTAGCGCCTTGGTATTGTGGTGACACTGGGCAAGGAAAGGGTGGAACACAGGAGTTTCCTCGGTTGGGTTCACTCACTCAACTGTAAGAAATGGGTTATCTGGATTGCACTCCGAACAGAACGGGAAATCTGGGATATCGAACGCGCTCTGTGGATATACGACATCATTGTTGACAAGGAGTACCGTCGAAAGGGCCTTGGGAGAAAGCTAATCGCAAGAGCAGAAGAATATGCGAGGACACTTGGCCGGAACATTGGACTTTTCGTACATGAACATAACTTTCCCGCGCAGCAATTGTATGAATCTCAGGGCTACGCGTATCGTGCCTATCCGCTTGTCATTGAACCGAAACATGTGAGGTTACAAAAATCACCTGATCTTATTGTTCGTGAGCAAGAACCTCAGGATGAAAAGCGAGTAGAGATGCTTGGGTTACGGAGGTTCAGAAGGCTCGTGTTGTTCAGTACAGATGCTTCTGATGCGGATATTGTCAAACGATACGAAGAGCTTCTGCGGCGGCGCTTCAGTCTTGGTAGCAATCAGCAGCGATTCGTGCTTGAGTCCCCCGATGAGGGTGTTGTTGGTTTCGTATGGGTAGGTCGTGCCAAACACAACAAGAAGACTGCTGCAATCTATGACTTCGCGGTTGGTGAAGAGCCTCCTAGTGGCGCGGGCCAGATGCTTCTATCGCAGGCAGTGCACTGGGCTGCTGAGAAAGACTGCTCCAGTCTATATTTTCAGTTGCATGCCGAACATGATATCGAACTGGAATTATGTCGAAGTATGGGCTTCGAGCTACTTGGATGCATCATGGAAAAAATGATAGATTGAATTCTCCCCAGAGAATGGACTTTCTCCCACCATATGGTTTCTTAAAAAATCAGAAACTGAGGATTTTGAATACCCCACTGTTTTGAAAACCATTCTACAATCGGCATTGTCGCTTTAACAGGAGCAGAATCACTCCCACTATTGTGAATGCTACACTTAATCGATTCAATATCAGAGGTTCGTCAGTTTGGAATCACCAGCTTCTTGTATCTATTCCTGGAGAAAACAGAGGTTCATTCAACCCAGGAAGTCAAGTCTTGCGTGTTTTCACAATCACGATGATGACCAAGGCGACTGCTGCTACTGCGCCAATAGTAATCATTAGGGTGAAATTGTCAAGAGGAAGTAGTATTCCTGTTGTGGTATTTCCAGTAGTCGTTGTTGTTGGGCTTGAATAACTGCTAGTATAGAAGTAGTTCGGGTTTCTGCTTAATTCGCAGAAATCATCCGAGACATAACTAGAGACATTGAACGGGCCTGAAGTTACCATTTCTTCATCAGGTGGGTTTGGATCCCAATCGTCCCAGCCGCTTGGACTTGTGTTTTCGAATATGTGTTGAGGCATGATTGGCTTGTAGCAGAATTCATGAAGGTGCCAGAATGACTCGCTTTCGAACTCTACGAAGAGCCTGTATGGGTGGATTTTTTCAGCTTTCACCATTTTCTTGAATTCGTAGCTAAATGGATAGTTGGGCGAATTGTTGTAGTAATTAAGTGAAAACACTATGTCCTCGGCCGTCAATGGTTCTCCATCGGACCAAGTGGCATTTTGAATGATATCAATATCAAATCGCATGTGGCCTTCTGGTACTATGGAATTGTCTTCATGTGTTAGAACAGTGTAATCTTCAGCCAGCCACATTATGTCCTCCCCGTTCCAGTGTCGTCTAATGAGTGGGTCATAAAGCATATTCAGAACAATCTTTGAGGATGGAAACTGACTGTCGATGTAATTGAACGTGTCAATCGTTGATGGATTGCTCCATTTCAAAGTCCCTCCCTCGGAATCCTTGGGATGAACTTGATAATTAGTCCAGAATCCAGGAACGCCACAACTAGCTTCGTTCTTGAAGCCATCGAATTTATCTGTTCTATAGGCGGATGCCTTGATGTATTCACAGCAAACGATTTCTGGGCATTGATAAACCCAGATCTTCTGCATTTCTATGGCCGCTTCATACACCTCATCATATTCAGTTCCGTTGAGGAGTTGTTCCCTCCAGAAATCATAGCTTGCATTTTCAAATCTAGGATAATTGGAGACGGCATATTCATCATCCACCATTTCTGACCAGTATTCATAAGCCAGCCAATCAACATCAAAACTTGGAAAATGGTGCCCCAACAAAATGAGATCGAAGTCTCCGTAGTGCATACTGTCCAAGTAGCGTTGTGATCCATCGTTCAAGTGAATCTCGGCATCAATGTCTAGAGAATTCAGGGTATCAACAAATCGCTGCCCGATATCAACGGTTATGGGAAGGTACTCATCAGCTTCGAAGACAACAGTGAACTCTGATTCGTTTGGTGCCTCTAACACCCCATCTTGGTCGTAATCTTCGAATCCAGCTGCAGCCAAGATGTCTTTACCTCGCTGAACATCTCCATCATAGTAATGATTCGATAGCTGATTTTCAATAGAGAAAGGGTTCACTTTGGGTACACAGCTATCAAGTGGGACACCGAGACCATCCAAGACATCATCACGAAGGGCGTATTTGTCTACAGCAAAGGAAAGCGCTCTTCTGAACGCAGTTAGATTTAACGGATACCTATGACAGTTGACTATGATGCTAACATATCCATTCTCTAGGCTCTCCTGAGCTGCAACATTTTCCATTTCTTCCAACTCTGTAAGGTAAGTGGGATCGAGCAATTCCCCAATCAAATCGATGTCACCGTCACCCAGAGATGCAATCGCCTGTTCCTCGTCTGTAGTAACCTCGTACCTAATTTTGTCCAGATACGGACCAGACGGATTGGCTTGAGTCTTTATCATAAAGGGGTTCACAGGGATTGCCGTAAGAGCTATTATTCCAATTACAGAGCATAGAATCATAGTCTTTCGCTTTCTCAAATTCGATTCTCCTCTCCGGATAGAGTCATGCTCTACTTGTGTTGAAAACTATAAATTTTGTGGAGTGCTTAGTTTGTCAGGTAAGATTCCAAATTAGCCAATGAGCGCATGCAATCGATTCGCCTCAATCAAAGTCCATGATATCAATGCAGGTATTTTCCCCAATCAATTAATATGGGGTGGTGTATAGAGTAATAATCCAAGGTTGTTAATAGATATGAGTAAGGCACTTACAATTCTGGGATTACTGCTTATCATCGCAGGTCTTCTTCCTTTATGGGCTGTTTTCATCGAATCTTACGTGAGCTTGGCTACGGTATTGCCATACTTCGATCAAGGCATATACTCGCTCAATCTGGCTGGTTATACATTCACTGAAGTAATGCTGGGTTTGACTGGACTTGGTGTCCTTCTCCTCATTATTGGTGCTGTGAAGTAAAGCCACGGAAGTAGTTCACAACATCCCCATCGACGGAGGATCTGACAAGACAGTTGATTCTCCATCTTATTTCCCTTTACGGTGAGTATACAACAACCATTTTATTGACTGGGCATTGCCTCTGGACTTGAACAACCACTCATCTGGACGGAAAAACAATGGACAATCAGTACAAGTTGACAGGAATTTTGCGCTTGAGCAAGAGTGCAGATGATTTGAACGAGGAATTCACACAAGCCTTCGCAGAATGTACGGGTGAGTTCATTTCAGAAGACCAGAACTGGAAAACTCGAGACTGCAATATCGCTGGCGACGAAGTTCGTGTTCAGCTGGAGATTGAAGCAGCTCCTGTTCACAGGCTATTCTACAGACTGCAAAAATGCCTTGGCAAGAAGCTGGGCCGCGAATACCATCTAGGCATAAAGGACGCCATGATTGATCGGCTTGAAATACGGTTCGAGCTGGAAACCGAGCCCCTCACTGAACTCAGTATGCCTTTTGCCGAGAAACTTGAGTTCGATGATAAGAAATGCACCGTTATTCTCGGAAATGTTGATAATAATTTCATTATTGGTGGTGCTGTCGAACGGCTGATGCGGCGTATCGAGGAACGCGTTGAAAAACAGTATTACGAGGGGAAGGAAGAGTTCTGGGAACTCATGGAAGAATCTTCATACCGTGAACCGAAATGGGAGAAAGATCCATCTTCTGAAATGGTGGACCGGGAATGGATTGTAAAAGGTCCTACGAAAGGCAAATGGTTCTACCGTCCAGAAATCACAGCCATTCTTAATGCGATGAAAGAGATTGCCAAAAAAGAGATTCTTGAGCCCATGGGATTTCAGGAAGTGATAGAATCAAACTTCGTTCCTTTCGATGTATGGCGCCGCACAGGCCATATGATGGGTGTACCCAATGAGGTCTACTATTTTAGTGAACCAGCGACACGAGACCCCGCGTTCTGGCAGGAGTTCCAAGACAAGGTGTACATAACAAATGAGGTAGATATTGACGAGCTACGAAAGTTGGTATCAGACCCTAAGGGTGGCATTGTATACGCTCAATGCCCCAACATTTACTGGTCGTTCGAGAAAGCCGTAATTCCCGAGGAAGACCTCCCATTGAAGATTTTTGAGAACACGGTAGCTTCAGCTAGGTACGAATCCGGTGGCAGGCATGGCATTGAAAGAAGTGATGAATTCCATCGAATCGAAATTGTCTACATCGGTACCCCTGAGCAGCTGAACGAGTTAAAAGAGGAGCTGATTGAACGTTTCCATCATGTTTTCGATGATATTCTTGAGATTAATTGGCGGATGGCTTGGGTCACACCCTGGTATATGCAGCAATCGGGACAAGATGGTGTTGAAGATGAAACAGAGCATATTCTGGGAACCATCGATTTTGAGGCATTTCTTCCGTACCGTGGTGACAATTCCGATAATGATAGCTGGCTTGAATTCCAGAACCTGACTATTGCAGGTGACAAATTCACCGATGCATTTACAATAAAGACCCAGAAGGGCGATCTCTGGTCAGGATGCAGTGGAATCGGACTTGAGCGTTGGGCTGTCGTATTTCTCGCACAGAACGGACTTGATTCAGAGAAATGGCCTGACGGCTTCAAGGAGTATCTAAGTGAATTGCCAAAAGGCTTCAGATCGTATTGATGCTGTTAATTCAGAATCTTTCAGTATGCCGCCATCAGACTGTAATATTCATGTTTTGACGTAATCTGCTTAGCATTCTATCGAAAACAGATAAGTAGCGCGGCTCTAGATTGACCTATCAAGTTGGAGATATGATACGTTGACCCGTGACTTGATAGTTGTTGGCGGCGGCCCCGCTGGTGCATCATGTGCGCGAAGAGCAGCCCAAGAAGGATTGGATGTCCTTCTTCTCGAGAAGGAGGAACACCCACGAAGGAAGGCTTGCGGAGGTGGGTTCAGAGCAGGATTACCCGACCTACTGGATTTCGATATATCTTCCGCAATCGACCGCGAAAGTAGTGGCTCCCATCTATTCTCGCCTTCGAGAACGAAAGTTGTGTGTACCAATGATGAAATAACTGGGTACACTGTGAAACGGGAGGTCTTCGATAAACTGCTTCTGGACAAGGCGATTGGGGCTGGGGCTGAAGTTCAACAAAACATGGAAGTCGTTGATGTCATTGAGGCCACCAACCAAGTTGAAGCCTACACTCAAGATGGTGATCGCTTTACTGGCAAGTATCTAGTTGGTGCAGACGGAGTCAACAGTAAGGTAGCTCGAACTTCCGGTATCATGAAACGCTGGGAGCAGGAAGCGATTGGTCTCTGTATGGAGGCCCCAATCCCGATGGATGACGAAGAAATTGAGAGAATAACATTGGCTCCCTATGAATCAGGAAGGATCTGCATCCAAATCTACTTTGGCGGTCTGGAGCATGGGTATGCTTGGTGCTTTCCGAAGAGGGGCGAAATCTCACTGGGGATGGGATGTTTGATGCCGTTTGCAAAAAATCTCAAGGATGCTTGGAGTGAGTTTGTTTTCGAATTCGAAGACATGTATTCAGTAGATTTGGATTTGAGCAGAGAGACGGCATGGCGTGTCCCTCTAGCTGGCCCAATCGAGAACACGATATCCAACAGAATCATGCTGGTTGGTGATGCCGCTGGTTTTGTCTCACCTGCTACGGGAGAAGGTATTTACTACGCTATAGATACGGGTCATATAGCCGCTGAGGTTGTTGCTGGAACTCTTAAAGGAAATGTGGATGGTACTCGTGAGTATCAGAGGAGATGGAAAGAAGGAATTGGAAAGGACATGGATGCTGCCAATTTCTTGGCCAATTTGTTGTTCAACTCCGAAGAAAACATGGAACGCATTATTCAGATGGCTTCGCGAGACGAGGTCATGCGCAGTCACATGACTGATCTTATTGGAGGGCTCAGGTCCTATACCGACTTGCGCAAATCGTTGATGTGGCGGGTGCTGAGCCGGCATGCTCTCACCGGTCTCAAAATGCTCTTCTAATCTCGGAGGTTCGGAAAGGCAAACCTTGAAACCTATCATATCTTAACAATATACAAGAAATCGATCTTTTCAGAGGAGGAAATCATGGAAGGCGTAATCAGAGAAATATTGACTAACGGATTAACCGCGGACCTTTCACATGTTGACCCTGTTGAAGCATTGAGCGGTCTCAGCCACAAGAAAGCTGCTCAGGAACTCAATCCAGATCAGTTTTCTTCTTGGGAGTTACTCTACCATACTGTGTATTGGCAGGAACGTATACTTGATGCAATCAGAGGAAAACCTGTTAATTGGGAAGAAGCAGCGGAATCGGATTGGCCATCTTACGAAGAGCAAGAAGCTCATTCGTGGGACGAACTAGTGGACAAATTCGAGCACGGAATTGAAGAAGCGGAGCGAGTCATTGAGAATATAGATGCTGATACACCTCTTCATCGATGGCGAGATATGCCTGCTGCTCGAGCCTTCATGATTCTTGAATTGCACAACTCATATCACATCGGTCAAATTGTTGCTAATCGCAAAATCCAAGGTAGCTGGCCCCCGGTTCCAGGCTAATATAGAGGCAGTCAACCTGCCAGAGAGAATCGTACAAGCAACTGTCAAACGCATACAACACTACGTGAGAGCGAGAATCCCGCCCAGAAGTGGGTGGGTCTTACATTTCTTTCATGCGAGACCGAATCAGTGCACGCCAAGTATCGATTTTGTTTTGAAGATGTCGCAGGTTCTCTTTATTAGCCGAGTAAAGCGGCTTTCGCATATCTTGGAGGTTGGGAATCCTCCGGCACAGATTTTCTTGGCGAAGCTCACGTAGGGCAAAAGAAACGGTTCGAAGTGAAACTCCTGTTTCTTTGGAGATATCTTTTGGACACATCGGACCCTCGCTAGCCAGATGCTTGAGCACTTCTACTGTACTCGCGGTGAAATTCGGAACAGCATTGCCACCAGCCATCTGCTTTTTCTCCAAATTTTGAATGAGAAAGATGGCAAACTAATATCAGAATATTGCCGTTTTTCCCATAGCAATGTTACTTTTGGCAAATACGTTATTAAGGGTTTTGCCATGTTTGTCCTACGACCAACTAGGAAGAAGATAAGCTCTGGTGCCTACTAGAGCGCCTTTTGATTTGCAGAACGCCGTAAACTTTCAAGGCTGGAGATGCAATGGCTGAATATGAGCTCGATGATAAGGACATACGCATACTCAATGCGCTGGAAAAACATGGCGCGAAGAAGTCCACAGAAGAGCTTGAAAACATACTGGGCATACCCGCAAGAACAATCCGATATCGCCTATCCAAAATGAAGGAAAACAAAATCCTTCTTTCTCCCTATGCAATGACATACGAACGGAAACTTGGTTTGGGCGAGCATATTCTGATAATGAATCAAAAGAATCCGAGCAAACTAGGGCTTGACCGATTGATAAAAGCCATGCCCCCTTTCTACTGGTTCAGTCCCACCTATGGGAAATACAATGGGTATGTAGTCCATTCGGTCTATCCTCTTTCTGACTCCGAAGTGAACGAGCAGATTCTATATCAGATGAAGAAGCATAACCTGATTTCTGACTATTACCTGTTTGACATGGTTGATTTTCATGTCAAGCCTGTTGATTTCAGCCATTATTGTCACGAAGACAGATGGATTTGGGATTGGTCACGATGGCCCGATATCGTGGAAAAATGCCTAATGAAAGATGAATTCCATCCTCCTATCACACAGGATCCTCATCCTGTTTCCTTCAATTCAAAGGATATTAGACTGCTGCGATATCTAACGCGGAATGCTGACATGACGCTCAAGGATCTCGGTGATATCCTCAATCTATCGGAGACACAAATCAACAGGAGAATAAATCACTTGGAACAGGAAGGGGTCATCAAGGGGTACAAATGTGTCATTGGTGAATTCGGCCAGGAATTACTCGTTTCATGTTTCATTCAGCTTCTGCGCCCCTACGACTCAGTTCTGAGTTGTTTCTATCAATTGCCCTTTCCATTGTATGTCATGATGCAATCTCCAACTGAGTTCTGCATTAGATTTGGACTCCCGATGGAAGAGACCAAGGATTTCCTTCAGGCATTCGATGAACTGCGCCCTCACCTTGAATCTTTCTTCTTTCAAACCCAACACGATCCGTCATTGGTGCCGACCTATCGTGCCTACGACCTATATGATGAAGAGAAGAACAGCTGGCAGTCCATGAAGGCCAGATGCATTCAGGTTATCGACGAATTCGCTGATACGAGGTAACCACTGCTGAAACATCAAACGGATTGTGTGAGAGAAAGAGGGAAATCTCCTTCTTGTTATGTGCCCGTCTATCCTTCTGAGGAGATGGAGAGATATCGACCCTGATTTGCAGGGGACGTTTAGTCACGTTTGATTTGGTTGAATACCGCTAGAGCACCTCGAGCTGTACATTCAGCTGGGCACGCCACTCATCGATTTTTTGCCTCAAGTTCCTGGAGTTTTTCTTTGTTTGCAAGGTACTTGGGTTTACGCATATCATGGAAGTTGGGGATTCTTTTACGGAGCTTTCGCAGGGCGAAACTAACGGTTCTTGGAGCTATGTCTAGTTTATCTGCAATCTCTTTGGGACATGCAGGACCTTGGCTTGCCAAATACGTAACCACATTACCGTACTCGCTCTGTGGGCAAGCTGACACTATATGTGGGAATGCGTTGATTGACCGACAGAAATGCGTAGAGATCATTGCATGAGCAGACTTGACATTGACCAAACAGACCTTCATATCATGGCTGCATTGGACCAGTTGGGGGCTAAAACATCGGCGAGGGAGATTTACAATCACCTCAAAAAAGCGTATGAAAAAGGGGATACCAAATCTACGACTGACTTGCCAAAACCAAGGACAATCAGGTATAGGCTCAACAAGCTTTACGAAAAGGAATTGCTCCATTCACCACGGATTATGACTCATGAACGGAAAATGGGGTTGGGAGAACACATAATCGAGATTGAAGAGATTCCGAGCGAAACCAAACGGCTTCTCCGGATCATCGAGGCCATTCCTAGCTTTTACTGGTGGACCGCCGTTTATGGGAAGTATAATGGATACGAAGTGCATGCCATGTATCCCCTGACAATGCCGAATTTAGACCGAATGCTGCTGGAAGAGATGCGGGATGTTGGTCTCATTAGTGACTATCATATTTTGGATATCGTTGACTATGAACTGAAGACAACCGACTTCCATCGGATACAACCTGATAACAGTTTGAACTGGGATTGGCAGAGTTGGCCTGGAGACTTTACCAGTATCAACCCAGAAGATATTCCGCTGGATCTTAACTTTAGTAAAGGAACCGGAGTAGCTCAATTTGACCATCAAGATGTCTTGATACTTGAAAAGATGATTCAGAATAGCAAGATTACACAACGGAAGCTAGCAAAGGAGCTCGAGCTTTCTGAAGGATCTGTATCGGCTAGAATACGACGCATGGAGAATGAAGGCATCATCAAGGGGTATAAACCTGCATACACTCCCGGGGGCGAACGGATTCATGTTGCTCTCTATATCGAGATAGCAAAGAATCCGTGGGCCGTTTTGGCCAAGATTTCTGAGTTGCCGTTCCTTATCGGAATCTCTGCTGAATCATTGAACAAGTACTGCCTTAAAATCGGAATCTCAAGTGGAATTTTCAAGCATTTTATGGATCGATTCCATGTCCTACGACCCTACTTGAAATCCTATTTTCTCCAATACCAAGCACTTCTCAGGAGGAAGAGCGGTGAACATGAAAGTGTCTTTGACCTTTTTGATTCCGAGAAGAACACATGGGTGATACCCGTTGATGACTCCTTGGACTTGATTCGTTCCTTATCTGCCCAATGATTCCGAAATCCCAACCATCTAGCTATGGTTTCTCTACCCGTTTGAAGTATCGCGGATGCACAAATTCTGTAAGAAAGGTCTCATCACCTGACAGGAAGAATTTCTTTCCATGGTTATGCATCATTTTGGCATTGATAACAATAACAGTAGCCTTCCCATGTCTCCGCCCAACCGTTACCGCTGTTTCAAACTCTTTGGAAAGATGAACATAGCGTCGATTCATCTTTTTGATGCCCTTCTTGAGAATGTGGCTCAACTTGCGCTCAGCAGTTCCATGGTAAAGCAAATCGGGTGGTTCGATTTCCTCCAGATCCAACTCTATGTCTATGCTGTGACCGTAATTTGCTCGGATTCTTTGATGTGAATCATCTTCGAAAGAAAAGCGGCCTTTGCTATCTCTTCTAACAATTTGCTCAAGCTGTACTAGGGAGATATCTAGGATTCGCAGCATTTTGTCAACAGAAACCCATCCCCCCTCTCGGTCTATTTCAAGGCCCTGTGCCTCGGGGTGATGACGCAAGAGGTAAGCCATGAATTTGCCTATTCTGACTATTTCCTTCTCGGTTAGTCTTTCAGTCAAATGACACCCTTTCTCAAGCTTGGTTGTGCAGCCATAGACAGGTGCTAATGGGCCTTTTGTTACATATTCTTCATTCTTGATGTCAGCTGGGATAACCAGACATCGGGCTTTCCGTAGATCTCTCTGATTCTGTCTTTGTTGGCATAATACAGTGGACTGCGCATATCTTGTAAGTTTGGCATCTTTGCACAGAGGTTCCTATTTCTGAGCTCACGAAGAGCATTTGAGACAGTACGCGGCGCGACACCTGCTTTCTTCGAGATTTCCTTAGGGGGCATCGGGCCTCTCTTCAGAAGTTGTCCGAGTACTAGCAATGTGCTGTTAGTCAAAGGCATATCAATCGAACCTCACTTTACGAGGTATTCGCCATTCAACAGTTGGCAAATTCCATTGACATATATGCTTTGGTTGCTTACTACTCTTTTGAAAAGAAAAAACGATTATTGCTTCAAATTTTCTGAGTATTGAGCCAGCCTCAGTACTTAATACACTCAAGACAACAGCGAATTCAGAACGACTTTCTGGACATCGAGGCATGACAGTTTGAACAGACTCTCTGTGACTTCCGCTCCATTACCGGCTTTAGTAGGACGCACGTACTATGATGTGGATGCAACTCTGTGTGTGATGCAGAAGCTATGTGATGAATCAGTTGTAAACGGCTTTGAGTTTCAGTGGCTAGCAGAGTGGGAGAAAAAGTTTCCCCCTAAGGTAGAAAGTAGTCCCGGGATTCGAAGGGAACCTTGGAAAGAAAGCTCGGGTTATGATGTGGATTCGCTAGCGAAGATTCTTACGGATTCCGGTGTACCCATTCTTTCCGTGCATGCAAACAGGGATGTTGGCATCTATCTCTGTGGCAACGATGCAGAAATCCAGTATGGCCGCAAAATGATACATGATACGCTGGAGCTTGCAGAAAGAGTAGGAGCCAATATTGCAGTCTTCCATGCCTGGGACACGTATAGCAAGTCTTTCAACATTGATCAACTAGAAGCGATATTGAGTGAAGAAGGTAGCCATTTTCCTGGTATAGTTGCATCTGTTGAAAACGTACCTACACATCTTCCAGATCTTACCCCAGTAGCACTGGTTGAACAATTCGATTGGATTACGCTTGATACCAGATGGGCAGCGATGTATGATGAGTTGTCCAAGTTTGAGCGACTAATGGACAGAATTGCCAATATTCATGTCCGTGGATATCTTCAAGGTGGGAGATGGGAGTTACCTGAAGCACCGTTTAGCTTTCAAGATGCCATTGAACTAGTCGTTCGGAGATGGGGGTACGATGGACCCCTAACCCTGGAACCTGAAGGGGGGATTGATGAAGAAAGCTGGCCGAATTTCCTCCAAGCATTGAATTGGCTCAAATCAGTTTCACACGATACATTGGTCTAGCGTCCATTGATGGAGTGTCTTCCTGCAGAAATTGTGAGCGGCTTAGGCGGTGATTACAAGACTGATTTCAAGGATTGTAGCCATGAGCACGGGGAAAACAAACCAAACAAAGTAATTACCAAACGGTGCTATCAGGCGATTCAGCATAGAAGGTACGAAGCTGAAGTATCCATTGGAAACAGGTGTCCACTTCCATAAGCCTCCTATCCTGCAAAGGACTGGCTCAATGAACGCCATGTCACAAAGCAGACCGATGATGCCAGCTGAGATGATGCTGGTTATACCCGACATTCCTAGTACTGAGGGTATCAAATAGGCTGACTGCACAATCACCAGCCACATGAATGGAATCCATATAGGAACGCGACCTACGAAAATACCGTTCATGGAGGTATAATGATAGTACCCTTCACTAGATACGTAGTGCTCACCAATAGTTGCAACGGTGAGCGTCACCATTATTTGTATACCCACACCTACCCCATGGGACTGATACAGCATATGGGTAGTTGCGGACCCTAAAAACACCATACACGCAGTCATAATGACTCCATTTCTGACAGACATCAGAATTACGCCTCCTTTGATTTCTTCCTCAAGCCCGACACGCGTTCTTTTGCTTTCTTGATTCTATCCCGCAATTGAATGACATAGCTGCGCCCTGCTCTCTTCTTCGTCAGAGTCTTCGATCTCAGTGTCTTCTGCATCTCAAGAATTATGTCGATGACTTTGTCGACTGTTCTTCTATCAAGGCCTGTTTTCCTTGACAGCTTTGAGATAGAATACGAAACATCTTCACTCAAGGCGTCTAGCACTCTGTCCATGGCTTCGGGAAGTCCGATTCGCGAGCCATTAGATCCATTCTCCGATTGAATCATCTTCAGATTTTGTTCTTGAGAACGAATTAATATACATTATTATGTATACATTATAACGTACATATAAGCTGTCTTTTGGGCAGTCAGTCGAGATTCTAAGCTGATGTAGATGATTATTGAGATACATTCCTAACCGCTTTCTGCTATTTTGTATTTCTGTCGATTCGTATTGCTCTCAAATTCGGATAACTCCTACATGACAATGGTTTTTTCTTTGTAAGTACATAGTTTTTCGGGGAACTTCATTGCCGGTTTTCAAGATAGAGGTTGACATTCGCTTAGAGATTGCCGCAGACAAGCTCCATTTGACTGAAGAACAAACAAGAGAAGCTGATTTCACTTCAATACTGGAAGAAGTTCAGAGCATTGCAGAACCGAAAGCTGTCTGGGAGCATTGCCATGTTCAAGAAGTAGGTGAAGGAGTCGTAGTAATAGACGGTTCACGTTTCCAAAGCAATGTACTTGCACGCGTGCTTTCGGAATCGGATTCAGTTTTTCCTTTCGTGATGACCATCGGTGACGCTGTTGAGAAAAGAGCTAGGCGAGTTGATGATTCTCTCCAACAGTATTGTTATGAATATCTCGGCGATTTCGTCTTATTGCAGGCATCACAACGATTACAGCAGCATCTGCAACTCCTCTCAGGAAGCTCCACCTTATCGTGGTACAACCCTGGTTCAGTTGACGATTTCAAACTAGAAGGGCAGCGAGACTTGTTTCGACTGTTGGGCGATGTTCGAGAGCGGATTGGCGTGAAGTTGCAGGAGAACCTGATAATGTATCCAAGAAAATCGATATCAGGTCTTTACTTCAAGAGCGAAGAGCCTTTCTACAGCTGTCAAATCTGTGAGCGCGAAAAATGCATTGGCAGAAGAGCTCCGTATGACCGCTCTATTGCAGAGAACTTTGGTGTGGAATGAAGTCTGATGGAAATGGCCAGCCCCAATGGGACTAGCTTCAATCCTTACTTGCCAATCACAACAGCATCAGTAAACAGTTCGTATTCATCATGATCGTCCAAATCACGGATCCGAGCTTTTTCAACTTCCAATTCACCAGAGACACCTAGAAGCTGAGATTCCTTGAGAAGCTTTACCGAGGACTCTTCGAGAGCTTTCTCCAAGTCCTTGGTTGTCTCGAAGCTCTTTGTGCACGTCATGAGAACAACACGATTAGAGTAACCAGTGAGTTTGATTGCCATTTCTATTGATGAATCGTTTCTGTGAACGATGAGGATTCTCTTGTCTTTCAAATCCTCTAGGTTCTCTACCTCTCGATAGAGGCCCTTTCCGATGAATTCCTCCAGCCCCTCAATCTTATCCTTCTGACAGGGTTCCAGTTCTGACTCTATCTCTTCTCCCTCTCCTTTTTGATACTGCCGTATCGCCTCGTGTAAGGCTCTTGATGCCAAATTGGAACAATGCATCTTTATGGCTGGCAACCCGTCAAGCTCGTCTGCGACATCTTGTCGGGTTATTTTCATTGCTTCTTCGATTGTTTTTCCCTTTACCATTTCAGTAATCATGCTGCTAGTTGCAATTGCCGAACCACAACCGAAGGTACGGAATTTGATATCCTCAATACGGTCATCTTCTATTCTAACAAACATCTCCATCAGATCACCGCACGTAGGATTACCTACTCTCCCCACGGCAACATTTTTTCCTTCTAGTGTTCCAACATTCCTAGGGTTCTGGAAGTGATCCATGACTTTGTCTGAATACTGCGTTGATTTCATCTTCTATGCACCTTCCTTTCTTTTGTAAATTGGCGACATTTCTCTTAGTCTTCTAATGATATCGGGTGTAGCCTCAAGAGCACGCTCCACATCGTTATCTTCTGTGAATCTTCCTACTGTGAATTGTAATGAACCATGTGCTTCCTCATGCAAGAGACCTGTAGCAATAAGTGTGTGTGAGGGCTGAAGTGTTCTAGACGTACATGCAGACCCTGTTGATACTGAGATTCCTTTATCCTTGAATGAGAGAAGTATTGCTTCTCCTTCAACACCATCGAATCTGAAATGAGCGTTATTGGCCAAACGCTGTGTCGGATGACCGTTTAGGTGTGAATCAGGTACGGTGTTGAGGACTCCGTCTATGAGTTTGTCACGGAAGCTCTCTAGTTCTTTCACCTCTGAATCCATTTCGTGTTCCATGATTTTCGCAGCTTCACTCATTCCAACTATTGCTGGCAGATTCTCAGTGCCAGATCGCAGACCGCCTTCTTGTCCGCCTCCCAACATAACGGGGTTGGGTCTTGAACGGCTTCTGTAGTAGAGTATGCCTGCTCCTCTTGGCCCGTAGATATCGTTGGAGGACATTGTCATAAGGTCGATGTTATCTCGTTCAACATCGAGATGAACAAGGCTTTCTGCAGCGACCGCATCCGTATGCAGGGCAATGCCTTGTTCACTTGTCATTTTTCCGATTTCTTCCATCGGTTGGATAGTGCCTATCTCGTTGTTTGCATAACCAATTGATACAAGGATAGTATCATCCCTGAGTCTACGCTCGAGTTTCTCCAGCTGAATCATCCCATACTGATCGACGGGAACTCTAGATACGGTGAACCCTTCCCTCTCCAGGTACTTGGCTATGTTCCGAATTGATATATGCTCCACTTCTGAGATGACTATGTGTTTTCCTTTCCTTCGGTTGCGACGAGCATAGCCAATGATTCCCAAATTGATTGATTCCGTTGCTCCTGAGGTGAAGACGATATTTTCCTCTCCACCATTGATGAACTCTTTAATCTGTTTTCTGCTATTCTCCAGAGCTTCAGTTGCCTCATCGCCGATTTCGTGGAGTGCTGATGGGTTGCCAAATTTCTCTGTGAAATAGGGGAGCATTGCATCGACCACTCTAGGGTCAACCGGTTTTGCCGACTGATAATCAAGATAAGCATGCTTCATTTTTCTTGGCATTCTCCACATTTTGTTTATTCTTTCTCTATGAGAAATCGCATTACTCCCTCGCTTAATCTTTCCGTTAGAACAATTTGATTTCCGGTCCGTCTGGCAAAGCTGTTCAGATCGCTTTCTGCACCGGGATCATCTGCTAGAACTTCGAGGATTTCCCCTGATTCTAACTCATCCATGGCTTCACGGGTTTGGAAGAGCGGCTGAGGACAGTAGAGACCTACACAATCAATGGTTTTGGATGGTTTCAGCGCATTGCTCATTATATATTTCACTATAGTTAATATAAAACACCCTAAAAAGGATGACTATATGACGGTTCCGATGTTTTCCTAGTGGCGGATCTCTTCTAGAATGTCATGGAGGTATGCTCTGCCTCTCTTCTTCGGTACTTCAAGAACCCCCATTTTCCTGAGGCAGTAAGTAACTTTCTGGGCTAATCTCTTGGTATATCCCGTGGCTGTTGCAAGTTCCTTGTTTGTAAATGGCGTGTCCAATGATGGGGGTAAGAAAGCAAGAAAATCACCTGGTTGTTCGAATAACGACTTGTCAATGATTCTTAGAAGTTTGCGATTGACTGTCTTCCATCCTCTTCTTCTCCAGCTTGCATCATCACTCTTCCTGCGGATATCTTCCTCTTCGGTCAACACAACTTCAATCGAGAAGTTGCTGCTGTTTATCAGATGAGGCATACTGACAAGCTCATAGAAGACCTGCTCAAATCCTCCGTGCTTGGGTGATTTCCTCCTCTGTATTTCTTCGCCGAATGTGTTCGTCTCCTTTATGATCCACTTTTCTGCCGCAACTGGATAGACAAGAAGAACCTCGTGGTTTCTTATGAGTCTTCGAAGCTTATCCCGAATTCCCGAGAAATTAGCAGTTTGTATCTCAACTATTCGCTCATCTTTCAAAACATCTGCTACAAATCCATCTATAGGCACTTCCATTTGTCCTGTTTTTCCGGCGTAGATTTCCTTGAGCTGAGCATGGAGAGTGGTCTCTGATAGAGTGCCAATACCATTGTTAGTTTGTGTTTCCATGCTCAATCACACAGTGGTCAAGGTAATCCACAATTTCCGTGTTATTGATTTTGTGTATCACTCACGTAGGTGTACCTGCATATAGGCTCCAGTGACCTGTCAAGTAATACAAGAAAAGAAAGAAGTATGTGCGCCCTTGAATTACTGTCTGGGCGCACCTGTAAACTATTCTGTGGGTATGCTGTAGATTGTTTGGGATTGGTTAAGGTTGAATGTCAATTGGTCTGATTAGTACGGGTCTTTACCTTTCACAATCTCTCTGCTAGGATCAGCTGACCATTCTGTGAAACTACCCTCGAAGAGTTTGACCTTTGGATATCCCAATAGATGTTTGAAGATTGTATACTCTGCTGTTGCTTCTCTTCCTGTTCCACAGCTGCAGATGATTAGCTTATCTTTGGTTGCTCCTACTTCTTCTGCCAGACTTTTTATCTCTTCTAACGATTTGAGCTCGGTCTTGTTGTCGTCGGTCATGAGCATTGACCATGGAAGGTTGACAGCTCCTGGAATATGCCCGTCTTTGATCCAGGGGGATTCTTCTCCCGTATAGAATTTGGGCGGCCTAGCGTCTAGGAGAATAACGTCGTCTTTGTCTTTCTGTTCTTTGACTTCATCAAGAGTAATGTATACGTCTTCGTTGACTTCTGCTTCGAAGACATCAGCAACTACATCTGGGAATTCTTGGCTGATCTCTTTTCCTTCATCTATCCACTTGTCGATACCGCCATCAAGCAGATACACCTCCTTGGCACCATGCCTCAAGAGAGTGTAGGCCATCATAGGCTGTCCCAGTCCATCACCCCATCCCTTGTGCCTTCCTTTACCAGTATAGACAACAACGGGTGTGTCCTCGCTGAGTCCGATTCTTCCGAACAACCCTTCAATGTGTCGCGGAGTTACGTATTGAGCTGGTAATCCGTTCAACGGAGCTCTGAAAGTCTTCCCTGCAAGATATACAGCTCCAGGAATATGTGCTGTGAAATAATCATGCACATCTGGCTGTGTATCGACGACTTTTACTTCGTCCATATGATCTTCCAGCCAATCTGTTGATACCCACTTCAGCTCGCCATGTCCGTATGGTTCCTTATCAATCATACTTCAATATAGTTAAGAGTTCCTATTAAGTTTTTGTAAAGAAACAATTACCAAGCTAAGCACCGGATTTCAGAATGTACTATCAACACGAAGAAGAAAGCGAGGAATGAATAGGAGTTAATGAGCCTAATCTTTTAGGGTAAGTTCTTCGCTATAGCAGCAGAAGGTACGGGGTTCATCGCAGGCACACTGATTCGGGTCTGTGCCGCAAGATTCACACTCAGCAACAAATTGGAGTTCAAGTCCACAATTCCTTACAGACGTGTATCTGACCCTTGTACATTTCATGGCAGTTTGTCATAACACATCAAACCAAGTGTATCTTCTCTCTAGGATAAAATCTCCCGATGTTAGAGTTCCGAAAACGACCCTTCTAGGACTCTATAGCCACTTAGCCCTCTGATTTGCCTGACTTGTATGCTTTATTCGGTACTGCAAAGGTTAATCTGCTATCCATGCGAATATATGCTGTCATGAAAGTACTGCTAACTGGAGCCTTTGGTAACGTTGGTGAGAGTACTTTGGAGTCTCTTCACTATCATGGCCATGATATATGCTGTTTTGATCTCCCAAACAAGAGGAACCGCCAAAGGGCTGAAAAACTCTGCATGGAATTTGAGTTTGACATTTTTTGGGGAGACATAAGGGATTATTCCGAGGTGTCGCAGGCTTTAGGTGGTAAGGATGCTGTTATTCACCTAGCAGCAATCATTCCGCCTCAAGCAGACAGAAATCCCCAGCTTGCCAAGGAAGTCAATGTCGGCGGTACGAAGAATCTTGTTGATGCTGCATTGCAATCCGAGAAGAATCCCCGATTCGTATACGCGAGTTCAATTGCCACCTACGGCCATTGTACGGGAGACGGTCCGCCTAGAAAAGCTGGTGACCCACAAGTGGCAACTGATGCGTATACTGCACACAAGATTGAGAGCGAACACATCGTGAAGGAAAGTGGACTTCCGTGGACAATCATGCGGTTCGGAGTCGTAACGCCGCTTCGACTTAGCATGGACATTGATTCGATTATGTTCGAGATACCTCTCGATCAGCGGATAGAGTTCGTGCACACCAAGGATATCGGCCTAGCTCTTGCAAAGGGCGTTCCGGCTGATACCGTGGGTAAAGTATTGCTTCTTGGTGGGGGAAAAGATTGTCGAATGTATTATAGAGACTTTCTGGCGTCAATGCTTGATGCGCTGGGTATTGGTATGCTGCCCGATGAGGCGTTTATCACTCCTGAAACTGAAGAGGATTATTTTCATACTGATTGGATGGATAGCAAAGAGGCTCAGGAGCTCTTAGGATATCAAACTAGGTCTTTTGAGAAATTCTTGGAGGATTTCAAGGACGAGATGGGTAAAAAGAGGATGCTGGTCAGACTCTTCCGTCCGCTAGTACGGAGATATCTGCTCTACAAGTCTCCCTACTATTAGTTTCCCAAGAAGTATGGACTGAGACGGCTTTTATACCATTTCAACAGAATCATTCAGGTTGCTTCCTTTCGCTGCGCTTCTCAGCTAGTTCACCCTGCATCACCCTGCATCTGTCTAGCCATATTTCCTCATATTCGTCGTGTGGAACAATCCGCGTCTTTAGGTCCGCCATAGACGATATTCCTTCATCCTTACACCATTGAACACAGATCCTGTAAGCTTCCCAATCCAATTCCTCATCTTCCCAAATCAACGGTAGATCCAAGTGACCGTTCAGGAACCAGGCGAGCCCTCGTGTATGCCCATCTGTGGCAACTATGTCGTCATCAAGCCTTTTCACGGGTATAGGCTCAAGTTCTGATTGATTTCCTTTCCCGAAATGCTTTTGCACCAAGTCGAGTTTCTTCTGGCTTATGTATAGCTGACTGGGCTGTACTTCCCCAATTTCCATGGTGAACATTTCGCATACCCTTACTCGAACTAGAACAAAGTTAAGCATCGAATAAGACTTCCCCTTCATTCCGTTCAGATTATAACCTACCCTCTGTCTTCCAGAGTCTGGAGGATGTCCCTTGAGTAAGAACTTGGAATTGGAGAAGAGCGCCCAAGCATGTGAAATACTTGACGAATTTGATTTGGATGCATGGTTGATTTGGGTGCGCGAGACCTCTCAAATGGCAGATCCTGTGCTTCCGATCATCTTGGGCAGAGACCTAGTCTGGCAATCTGCGTTAGTCTATTCAAAAGACGGAATAAGGACCGCGATTGTTGGCAATTTTGACGCAGACGGAATTGAGCAAGCAGGAATTTTCGATGAAGTTGTTCCTTACACGGAGGGAATCAGAGACCAACTCATCACTGTTCTTGAGAAGATTAATCCGAACAAGATTGCAATAAACTTCAGCAAAAATGATGTGGCCGCAGATGGATTGACAGTAGGTATGCATCTCCTATTGCAGGAGTATCTGGAAGGCACTCCCTATCAAGACAGGTTAGTGAGTGCGGAGCATGTAATAGGCAGTTTGAGAGGGAGGAAAACATCATCGGAGATTGAGAGGATTAGAAATGCAGTCCGCATCACAGAAACCATCTACAACGATGCCGAGGCCTTCGTTAGGCCTGGACTCTCCGAGATAGAAATCTACGAATTTTTCAAACAGAGAATGTCTGACTATAATGTGGGGGATGCTTGGGACCCAGAGCATAATCCGGCTGTTGATGCTGGTCCGAACAAGGAATTTGGGCATTCGGGTCCGACAGAGAATAAGACTAAATCCGGCCATTTGCTCCATTTCGATTTTGGCGTTAAGAAAGAGGGATACTGTTCTGATATACAACGGATGTTCTACTTTGGCTCGCCAACTGAAATTCCTGAACAGATTCAGGATGCGTTTGATACAGTCTATGGGGCTATACAGAAATCTTCACAGCATTTGAAACCAGGCGTGAAGGGGCACGAAGTCGATACCATTGCTCGCGACTATGTCAAGGAGAGAGGTTACGAGGAATATCAACATGCACTAGGCCACCAGGTTGGTCGGGCAGCTCATGATGGAGGAATCCTTCTTGGGCCACTATGGGATCGCTATGGAGATAGTCCAAAAGGGGAAGTGGAGGTGGGCAATGTGTTCACCCTTGAGTTATATGTTAGAACAGAAGATTACGGCCAGCTGAGTCTAGAAGAAGATGTTGTGGTGACTGATGATGGGTGTGAATTCCTATCAATGCCGCAAGAGGAGCTCATTTGCATAGAGTGAATCTTTATCTGCGCTCTTACAACACCAAAGCAGGCTTTAGGAGACAGAGAAGACCAATGCCGAATAAGGCTAAGGAACTAGCAGAGCGATTTGTAAGCCTTAAGATGATGCGCAAATTCATCAATGCAAGACTGAAGGATCTCACAGAAGAGCAGACAACCCATCTATACCGCTTGGTACGAAGGTGGACAGAAGAGAAGTAGTTTCGGAAGAGAGCGTTCTATGGGCGTCTCCACCCAACATTCAGTATCTGTATTACCCCATTGAACCGGATTGGTAGCCGTACACATCTATTGTAACATAGTCAAAACCAAGATCCTTCAGTTCTCTGTGGAGATTGTCCAGCTTCTGTAAATCGAAGAGATTTTTTCTTTCATCATTGCCAACCTCAACCCTGACTAAATTTCCATGATACCGCGCCCTAACACACTGAATACCAAATAGGCTTCTCACGATTTCCTCTGCGGCTGCGATTTTGTCTAGCCTTTCCTCAGTTATTTGTGTACCTGACTGGAAGCGAGTCGCTAAGCACGTGCTGGAGGGGATATGCGCACTCGGAAGGTCACGTTCAGCTGCATACTCCCTGATTTCACGCTTTGTAATCCCCGCTTCCGCAAGGGGCGACCTTATGCCCAGTTCTTTCAGGGCTTTGATGCCAGGCCTGTCTTTACCCAAATCGGAGGCATTGGTTCCTTCTACAACCATGTCAAGTCCCCTCCTTTCTGCTTCCTTCTTCCAGAGGGCTGCAAGTTCCTTCTTACAGTTGTAGCAACGTTCAGGCGGGTTCTTAGCAAGCTTGTCATGTCCAATCCAGTCGAATTCAACGACAACCGGTTCCACATCAAACTTCTCAGCAAGATCGTCGAGTCCTTTCCGATCTGTAGAAGTCACTATGCTGCTGTCAATCGTAAGAAGGACCACCTTCTTTGCACTATCAACAGCAAGAGCTGCAAGTACAGAGCTATCAACACCACCACTTACGGCTACAAGCACGTTCCTATCACGTAGTATGCCCCGAACTTGGTTGAACTTCGCTTGAGTTTTCTCCTTCATCAATAGCACCTCTCTTTGGGTCTTGCTAAATGGTGGCGATCCTTGAATTCACTATGTAGCGAGGCTTAATGTGAGTTCGCTTATGATTAACTTGTTTTTTCCTCGATGATGGCACTTTAAGTGGACCGTCACTTCCACTAATACAGATTACCATGTCATCTTCCCCCTCGTGCAAAGTAGGCTTCATGTGGAGCCCACTTTTCGAGGAATTCGATTACGGGCGGAAGCATCCATTGCGCAAAGGTCGATTCTTTGAAGCACATGATTTCCTTCTGAAACAAGGATTCTTAGATGCCCCTCAAATTGCCCTGCTGAACCCAGACCCCATCTCTGAAGAATTGCTTGCTAGAATCCATTCGCAAGAGTATATTTCATTCGTGCAAGAGGTATCGGAAACCGGTGAGGGGGACATCGATATAGATACACCTGGTTTCAAGGGGATTTACGATAATGCGCGCATTCAGTGTGGTGCAACCGTACTGGCAGTAGATGCAGTTGTCGAAGGAGATTTCACCCATTGCATCTCGCCTACAGGAGGATTTCATCATGCCAAGTACCACAAGGGTGGTGGATTCTGCATTTTCAATGATGTTGCTGCTGCTGTGCAGGTTCTCAAGAATTCAGGAAAGGAGAGGATTCTGATTGCCGATTTTGACGCTCATCATGGCAATGGCACACAGGAATATTTCTATGATGATCCATCAGTGATGCAAATTTCATTTCATGAAGATCCAGAGTGGATGTACCCCCACGATGGTTACATCAAAGACATCGGCCGAGGGGAGGGGAAGGGCTACAATATCAATATGCCTTTCCCGATGGATTCTGGCGATGAAGTGTACCTCTATGCTTTCGAGAACTTGGTGCCTGCATTGATTGGGGCATTCAATCCACAGGCGATACTCTACTTACCTGGATTTGATAACCATTATTTGGATCCATTGACCCACATGGTTCTCACGACACGACCTGTGGAGCATATTGCAGGCTATCTCCACAAGACAGCGCATAATTTCGCTGATGGAAATCTTGTTGCTCTAGGTGCAGGAGGCTATGATCCTGACGCTTATCGATGGGGTTTAGGCGTCGTCTTTTCCGAGCTTTCTGGTCATTCGTATACTCCTCCCTCACAACAGGCGCCCTTTGAAGACAACAAAGAGACCTGGGACATTGTCAAACAACGTGTCTCTCGACTAAAGGACTTGATTTATCCAATTCACGGACTGTGAAAACTCGCTACCCCAGAAACCATAAGATGGAATTCATCATTGTCCAAGCGGTATTCCCATATGAGCTGGGACTATGTGAACAGAAAAGATGCGGGCGAGGTACTCGCGGAAAAGGCAGTTGAAGCGGGAATTGACGAAGCAAGTGTGATACTAGCCATTCCCAACGGAGGGATTGCGGTTGCTGCCCCAATCGCACAGGAGACAGGTGCGTCGTTGAGTCTCATCATAGTCAGAAAAATGCAGATTCCATACAACCCCGAAGCTGGATTTGGAGCACTAACCTCTTTTGGAACCATGATTCTCAATAATCAGTTGTTGGCGAGACTAAACCTTTCTGACGAGAAAATAGAACACGCTAAGGAGAGAACAGAACAACAGATTGAGCGGCGGCGCAACACTTACGCTCAGTATCTCAAGGATATTGATCCCGAAACCCTTCATGTTGTACTGGTTGATGATGGTCTAGCTTCAGGATATACCATGCTTGCAGCTGTCCGCTCGGTTCGAGAGCAACATCCTGAGTCTATTACTGTCTTGGTCCCTACTGCATCAGATAGTGCTGCGAACCGCGTGGAGTCAGTTGTTGATGAGTTTATTTGTCCGAGAATCGAGACAGGATTTGTATTTGCTGTCGCTAACGCATATAGAGATTGGCATGATTTGACCGATGAAGAAGTGGTTCAGATACTGGAAGAGTTCAATACCGATTGAATGGTTTGCAAGTGTCCCTCCCTACTAGATTCAGTGCAATCGATAAATGGTGTGCTTCTCTCACAATATCTTTGTCACCTATACTAAAGTGAGATGGCACTAGTGAAATTCTCGGTAAAATCTTGATGCTTTGCTAGCTCGATATATTTTACTCGCTGCGCAAATCGCTCTGCCTTTCTTCTCTCATCTTTGGAAAGGAGCAATCGTTTTGCCCCATCCCCTGCGGCATTACCTACTGGTACCACCCTTGATTTACCCACAGGTGGAAGAAGTCCCAGTTTCAGTGCGCTTGACGGACGGATGTAGTTTCCAAACGCGCCTGCGAGGTAAAGCACCGACAACTCCTCTATCTCAATTTCTGCTTCTTGCATGAGAATCTGGGTACCTGCCCTGATTGCAGCCTTGGCGAGCTGAACCTGCCGGACATCCTTCTGAGTGAATACAATTCTTCGAGTAGCGCCCAATTCCCCCTCTTCTACAACCACATACAGCCTTCCGATATCTTCATGTTCTTCTATTCGATTCCCACTCATTAACCGTCCACCCGAATCCAAAAGCCCATTTTCCTTTAGCTCGACAACGATATCTACTATAGCCGATCCACAAATTCCTTTTGGCGTTGTATCACCTATCACCGTCAGCTCTGGCGGTTCATTCGGAGATGTTATGGAAACATACTCTATTGCTCCTTTCTGCCCTCTCATGCCATAGCGAATAGTCGCACCTTCGAAGGCTGACCCTGCCGCAGCAGAACAGCAGAAGATCTGTCCTTTCTTTGATATGACAATTTCACCGTTGGTGCCGACATCTATGCCAAGACTGACCGTATCGCTTTGGTATAGCTCCTGAGATAAAATAAAACCAACCGTGTCACCTCCAACAAATCCAGCCAGATTAGGAGCCAAGTACACTTCTGCTTGACCTGTTGAGGTTAGTCCAACATCCTGAGCAGTCTTGGTGAGTGCTTTGCTGATTGTGGGGCGATATGGAGATAGACCAAGATTTGATACTTCAAGCCCTAGGAACAGATGATGCATAGCTGTATTGCCAACTATTGAATATCTGAGTACTTTCGCGCTCTCAACAGATTGTGCTTCGCACAGCTCAGAGATCAGTTTTTCCACGCGAGTAACTACCTTCTCTCTCAGTGTTGCTAGACCTTCTTCATTTTCCATAGCATAGGTTATACGCGACATTACGTCTTCGCCAAATGCGATTTGGGGATTGAGGGCTGCAGCTTGTGCTATCTGGGCCCCATTCCCAAGGTCCATCATATACACAACTATCGTAGTTGTCCCTATATCAACAGCGAATCCTACCTTCCCTTCGAGATTTGGGTCGGGTGTTATTTCTCTGGAACTGGGCTTGGTATCCGTCAGGATTTTCGCTTCAGTTACAGTTTGTGGAATAACCACTCTCATACCGTTAACCGGGTTGTGCTGACAGGCGAGACGATACCCTTGTACGATTTCTTCTTTGCTCAAGCATTGAAGGTCACTTGGTTTTGGACTGGGAACCGGGTGCATTATCACTTTGCAGCTGCCGCATGTGCCTTTTCCCCCACATTCAGAAGGAATATGAAGTCCTCCTGACCGGGCTGCCTGAAGTATGCTAGCCTCTTCTGGACTGGAGATTCGTAGGCCTGTTGGTTCGAAAACTACTAGGGCATTTTTCGTCTTGGACACCAACCTAGTTTGCTATATGCCCCTGTTTGAGAGCATACTGCTTGGATAATGGGAATGCACGTGCCTTAGAAAAGTTAATCTGTTGGGGTTGTATACTTCGTGTTTCACATGAACTCACAAGCCTATTAAGGCATCATTGCTTCGTATAGCCCGCAATGGAAGCATAGTCTTGAGCCGCGTCTACATGCAAATAATACTTGTGATGAGCGAGAGTCAATTCGTGAAGCAAATGATTCAGAGGAGTGCTCTGATGTTATGACCAAAGATGAGGAAGCCTCAGAAGAAATCGGTGATTTTTCGCCTGAGGATGAAGTATTGAAAGCAATGATAGATAACTCCCATGATGGTATTGTAATCATCAACTCATCTTATGAGATTGAATACGCAAACAGAGAAGCGTGCAGAATTTTCGGGGGCACGAAGGAGGATCTCGTTGGCCACGATTTCAGGCCATTAGTTGTCGACGAAGACAGAGATCTTGTATCGAAACGCTTTGAGATTCGCAGGCAGGGTGGTAGTCCCCCTTCCGTCTACAAATTTCGTCTGAAGCGTAAGAATCAATCTCCTGTTACACTTGAGGCACGTGTGGAACTCGCACAAGATAGTCAAGGAAATCTGAAGAGCATTGCCCATGTTCTTGATGTTACTCAGCAGGAAACGGACAAGCGAGCCTTAAGAGAAGCCCAGAGACGGAATAGAATACTGGTCGAGACAATGAATGAAGGCATCATTATGAACGATGATGATGACCGGATTATATTTGCAAATGATTCTTTCTGTGATATGCTTGGTTATGATAGAGAAGATATCATGGGCAAGAAGTGGATGAAGTTCACACAAGACCAAGACAAAGAAATGGCCCTTAGAAGAGCGAAGAAGAGAAGAAAGGGAAAGAAGGGCCGTTATGAGGTCACTTGGCTGAACAGTCAGGGGGAAGAGGTGCCTACTATTATATCGGCAACACCCTACTTCGGTCAAAATGGCGATTACGTTGGATCCTTTGCAGTGGTGACTGATGTAAGCTCACTCAAAGAGATGGAGCAGACTCAGCGCTTCTATCTCGATTTGCTTACCCACGACATAGCCAATCAGCTTCAGGTTATCATGACAGCAGCCGGTTTGGTCGACTGTGATTTACCCCGATATTATGTTCGTGAAGCTAGGGATGACATTCTGGAATCAGTCGAACTTTGTAATCGTCTCATAACGAAAGTCAAGCGTATAAGTCAGCTTAGAGATTTGCCGCGGCATGAGGTGAATCTTACTGACGTGATTGCATATCGAACGCAAGTTCTCAAACGCGTCCATTGTGTCGAAGTAATCACTAAGGGGTTGGATAAAGAGATTCAAGTGCTTGCTGATGATTTACTGGGTGACATGCTATGGAATATCCTTGAGAATGCCGTCTATCACAATCCCAAGCCAGAGAAAAAGATATGGATTGAAGTTGAGGTAACTGATGGTTCTGTCGAGATAGCAGTAGCTGATAATGGTCCTGGAATCAGCGACCCTCGAAAGGAGGAGATTCTCGATACTAACAAACGCAGAAGGGGTGTTGGCCTGATGCTCGTTTCTCAGATGATAAAGAAACATGGTGGTAGCATCTGCATAGAGGATCGAGTTCCTGGCAAGGTCACAGAGGGGGCCAAGTTCGTCTTGACACTACCTCTGGTCGAGAGTTAAATCCCTATAGGTAGGCCATTTATGGTACGAATCTCGGGCAGATTTGCATTATGCCCTTTTAGCACGCTTGGTTATCCTTTCATAAAGTGATTTGTAGAATTCATTCTTGTTGATTCGGCTTTTGTTAATTTTGAAGAAGTTCGTGTCGATTTTTTTGAGGTCATCCTTGATTGTGTCAAAGTCTTTGACGAGATGACCACTCATATTCTCCTTGAAGACATTAGCGACCTCCTCCGGGAAGTCGTCAATATATTGGCAGTGATTGACCTGGATATGAAATAATGTACCATCTAGTATTTCTGAGTGTTCTAATGCAGCTTGTGTTTCCATTCCTAATGTGTCCCCATGCCCTCTGATGATTGAATATGATATATTAATGTTCTAGAAAAAGTTCTCCACCAATTACCCACAGTTTTCATTCTTCATTATGAACATAGATATAATTGGGTATAGTCTGCTCCAGATGAGGCAATCTTACAATGCGGATTGGTTCTATTCTTGACTTAAGCCTAGTAGATGTGCCAAAGATTCCTGTCTCTGTGATATTCACAGCGGGCTGTAACTTCGACTGCCCTTATTGCCATAACGCTGAGCTTCTTCCGCTAGATTCTGGAAAGAAAATGTCTGTGCAAGAGATTGTATCTTCCACAGAAGGGAATCTAATCGACGGGTTTTGCATTACTGGTGGTGAACCAACAATTCAGAAAGGGCTTGTTGACTTGACTAGGGCTCTAAAGGAAGGACCTGGTGGCCACATTAATCTAAATACGCAAGGTTCTGTTCCAAAAACCCTTCAGGAGTGCATATCCTGCTTGGATTCTGTCTGGCTGGATGTAAAAAGTTCCCCAGACACATACCAAGCTGTAACGAGAACCAAGACGGATTGGTGGCCAAAGGTTGCAGAGAGCATTAAAATTGTTCTAGATTCTGATGTTGAGCTGTGGCCGCGTACTACATACGTCGGTGGATTGATGACTCCCGACGATTTAGTTTGCATTGGAGAGACCCTTGACGCTCTTGGATACTCTGGAGACTATCTGGTACAGAATTACGTTGCATCCGCAGGTATACGTGAAGATGAAGCTGAAGGCCTGGAAGAGCCTGATTTGGACGACTTAGCCGGTATCGAGGATAAAATGCCCAGTGGGATAGAGCTAAAGTACCAATGGAGATAACGTTTATCGTATAGAAATACCTATATTGCCAGCCTGATGCGTCCAATTGTCCAGACAATTACTGGTTAGTATCTTACAATTTCGGAGTGTTATCAAAACATGTTCCCACAGCAAGGAAGTATGGGTTACGACAGGGCAATAACAGTCTTCAGTCCAGAAGGCCGCCTCTATCAGGTTGAGTACGCTACTGAGGCCGTCAGACATGGTCCTTTGGCCGTCGGTGTAAAAGGAGAAGACGGTGTAGTACTTGCGGGTGAAAAAAGATTACCGCATAGCCTCGTTGATTTGAAGACTTTGAAGAAGATATTGCTGATTGATGATCATGTTGGAACAGCAATAGCAGGGTTACACGCTGACGCTAGAAAACTGATAGACCAAGCCCGGGTTCAAGCTCAAGTGAACCGCCTCAGCTATGAAGAACCCATATCCGTGCACTCTTTGGTCGTTAATATTTGTGATACTAAGCAAATGCATACCCAGTATGGTGGCGTTCGACCATTTGGCGTTTCTCTGCTAGTTGGAGGAGTTGACTTTCATGGACCACAGCTTTACACAACTGACCCCTCAGGTTCTTTCTGGGGTTGGAAGGCAACAGCTATAGGCAAGGAATCCGATGTCATTCGCGATTTCTTCAATGAGCAGTACGAGCCAAATATGGACTTGGATGCTGTCCAGGAACTGGCTCTGGAAGGACTACTTAGAGCCGAAGGAGAAGAAGCAGAAATCGACCCCAAAGAAAAGGCTGAAACAATCGATATTGGTCGTATCAATGTGGATGACCGACAATTCACGCTTCTCAAAGAAGATGAAATCGAGAAAATTCTTACGAAAATGACTGCGAATTAGCGCGGGTTTTTTGGTTTCGCAAAACAGACTTTGTGCAACATGCGGCTTACCAAATCGTCGATATTATCTGTCTGCGGGATACCAAATATGTATGAATCGCAGATTTCTATGGCCGGCAGACCAGGAAAATCATACTTCTCATCATTCACGTGTTCGTCCAGATCAACTTCTAAGATTTGCTCTCTTATGATACCATAGTCCGCTATACTCTCGATGAGAATTTGTTCAGCCATATCACAAAAGGGGCATTTTTCGCTTTTGTAAAATCTAATACAATAGCTTTGGTCACAGGTTGCACAGTTCTCATGATGCCGTGTTGCCGCATGTTTGGTCATGGAAAGTCCTCAGATTGGTCGTACTAATCGATGTGATTGTTGGACTTGCTATGCTTCGGCGTACTCGCAGCGGGATTTCTAGGCAATGAAAGTGATTTTTAAAGATACATATTTCCGCTGGAATATTCACAGTCCAGCAATTGGTGATTGCGTCACGAGGGTTAAACTACACTTGATTAAAACCGAATTACTTGCTCGCCTTCTCAATCAATTTGTCGATTATCATATCTGCAACATCCAATCCTGTGACTCTGGATAGTGCACTCCATGACGGAGCAGCATTCGCTTCTATGACATAGGGTCCATCGGGAGATTCCAAGATGTCCACCCCTGTGTAGTCGAGCCCCAAAACATGAGCTGCATTGATTGCACATTCTTCATATTCCTCACTCAGCTCCGTTTCCTCTGCTCTCCCCCCCGTATGAACATTAGTTCTCCACTCGTCTTCCTTATTCTCCGGCAGGTAGCGATACATAGCTCCTACTACTTCATCTCCTATGACAAAGGCTCGTATATCCCGACCAGGTTTCTGGATGGTTTCCTGTACATAGAGAACCTGTCCAAGTTGATGAACGAATTTCATCGCACGGTATGCCAATGCAGTATTCTCTGATCTGATTGCCCCCAAGCCTCGGGCTCCAATAAGTGGCTTGATGATTACGTCGCCAACTTCTTCAGCAAAATCGATAGCTGCTTCCAGATTCTCTCCGATATACGTTCGTGGAACAGGTACCTCGGCCTTGTGGAGAGCTGTCAACGTAGCATATTTATCCTTGGCTCGGCGGAACGCGTACGCTGGATTCATCACATAGATGCCAGCATCCTCAAAGTGTTCTAAGAGGCTGATTCGGAAGGTGATTTGGTCGCCTGTACCAAAGCCGACAGTTCTAAGCACGATTCCATCCATATCGGAGATGTCTTCCTCGTCTAAGTAGGTGAATCGATTGGGTACCTGCGCCGCAACATCGGTTAGTCGAAATGGCTTTGCTTCATGTCCCTTCTCTTCTATCTTCTCTTTCAGACTTCGTGTAGCCCAGTTATTCACGTTCTCGTGATAGACTAGGCCGAACTTCTTTCTCGCCATTGGCTTTACCTCATTTCTTCCGTTAGTACTATCTGATGGGGGAACATGTCACCATAAAAAGGTGAAGCTCACTGCTAGCAGTAGAACCGCCCGGGTAATTGATTATGCCCGCTATTTTCCCCTGAATCATTGGAGTGTCTGCTGATCACCAGCAAAGGATGACTCCATGTGCTTGATAAGGCTGTGATATCTGTCCAATTCCAACACGAAAGAGTTGAGCTTGAACACAGGAACCATCGGTATACCTTCATGGAACCGAATCTCCTCTACGAACCATGTCACTAGTACAGGTGTTAACTCATAGTTCCCTGACTTCAACCCTCCGACTTTCTCAGAAACAACATCAAGTTGATTTCTCAGACGCTTAGTTCGTTTGAACTGGTTTTCCGCTGCCGATTTGAGGGCGGAAGCCTTCCCCTTTCGAATTCCCCACATCTTAGCATCCACGGAAAGGATTGTTCTTCCCTTGACTCCGATGACATCAATTTCCATGCCGTTGACATCTTCATTGCCAACGTGCCGGAAACTTTCGGTACACCGATAACCATTCCGCTCAAGGATTCCAGCCACAAGCCCTTCGAAGTCTTTCCAAGTCATGTGCTGGACAACTTTCTCTGCGTCAACACCCTCTGCCATCAAGGCCATTGCGATGTCTATTCTCTCTTCTCTGGATATTTTCCATTCCTCTCCTTCTCTCTGACCCATACCATTTGCCATCAGAAAGCGAGTATGATTCTCCTCTGGATTGGGAATGCGGTCATCTTCCTTGCATTTCTCCAGAATGTCAAGCATTATGTCAGTGGATTGCTGGTTCATTGGTATGGCAAAGATTTGGGTTCAGTTTTATAACCTTGGATGTTCACCAAGTATCAGATGTGATATGTCAGCTTCCGAAGATGGTTGGGCACTAGTTATCGATGCTTTCGAAGACTGGATAGAGTACGAGAGTTCCGAGTTCGCTCCATGGACCACCTATTTCTCAATCAAAGAGCTACGGACTCTTACCCACAGTGAGCGTTTGGGGTGGATGCATACCATGCGCAATGAGGTTATACCAGGTAGAATCGATAGTGCTCGACAAGCCCGGATAGCGCTTGAGGACTTTATGGCTCAGTTATCTGAAGAGGAATCTATTCACACCGTCCAATCAATGATTGACCTGAGTATTCGCCTTGAGGAATCCATGCTTCAAATGAGCGATGTTTTCACACATATGATAGACGATTATGATGAAGAGGGTCTGGAGGTGGTTCAGATACACCTTGAAAAGCTTGCAGAGATTGAAGAAGATATACGCCATCACATGAGCCTCTACAGCGAGGGATTTGGGAAGTTACGTGAACAGGGTCGGCATATACCCGAAGAGATGCGATGATTAGCTGATATGGTCTCGAAGGCGGCTATCAGAGCCCATATTTTTTGTGTCACTGATCCTACGGACTTTCCTTTATTCGCGCCCTGATTAAGTTTATAACCGGATAGATTCTATTGAGACTTAATCTAATAGAAACATGAGGTGACAAATCGAAATGGGTAGTGAATCTACGTCTACATTGCCTGCCCATCAGCGTCAGGTCGGCGCAGCAGAAGGTGACTACGAAATCGAGTCGCGAGGAGAGTGCATTCTCCAGCTGCGCAACCACTTGTGAAGCCTGTCCTCAACATAGGGAAAGCGACAGGCCTACTTTTCGCAGCTTGGTACAAGCATTCCGTGATTTGGCAGAGGCGAGGTTATCTGCCACTCAGAAATACGTACTCCAGAAGAGTGCGGATTTATTGAGATACCATGACCTAACAGTAACTGGTCTCGCTGATTTATTATCGGAACAGACAGAAGTACCATATTCGACTGCCAAGTGGAATCTTCGGTCGTTGATGGATATGGGCTTGCTAGAAGGCGGCAACTCAGAGCACAAGGGCCTTTCGGCCCGACTTACAGGTAGCGCAAAGTTGCTGGCTGAGCATTTAGACTAAGGCAGACAGGGGGCCTAACCCCTTCTGCTCTTTTTTATTTCAAATCAGAACACAACGGAGGGCAACTCCGTACTCCACCGGTACTGCTAGGCTTTACATACCGGCGTCATCGTAGGTTCCGGTTTATCCAGTCCCATCCTTCAGAAATCCGCTTGAAGGCTTCTTCCTTGGTCTTTGCTGCTGTCACAAGGGCTTCTACAGATTGTTTCTCATTCGTCTCTAAACTACCCAAATTCCATTGGAGAGCTCCTGCTATGTCTCGGGGACCGAGCGTCGTATTCTTCTTCAGGTCTCGATTATCTTCTTGTATCTTGAGCCTAGTCGGCGAAGAAATTTCCCATCCATCCAGGTCACTGGAAGAGCTAAGAGTTACATGCAAAGGGTTTTCATCCCAGAGATGCATCACTTGCTTCTCTGCGTCATACTTGCCCATATCATCTTTGTAGCTCTTTGGTCCTCCTACATCAAAATCCATGAAGTAATAGATTTTGAAGTCCTCCAGCGTCTTAGAGCTCCTATTTGTTGTAGTATACCTCATGAGCATGAATGTCTTTTCAAAGGTCCAGAGATCCACTTCGAAGTCAAGGTGAAGGTCCTCCATTTCATCGGATGTATATTTCAGATGCACTCTGACTGACCCTTCCTTTTCATCTATCTTCTCGATTTTGAAGACATCCATCTCCTCTGTCGATTCTGTCATGGATGTTGTATCACCCACTATGAATGAAGTCCAAAATCCGCTCTTGTATCCAGCAGGATTCCGTAGTAGCTGATTCTCTGACCCATCTGAATCTACTAAGCTGAGCTCTTTAACGTAGAACCCCCTGCGACCTTTGCCTCATGACGAGCACTCGACGCGGTAGACCACGTCCAGTCGCGGGACTTTATTTCCTGTTTTCAGAGTTTCAGACATGATTAATCACTAATTCATTGAGACCGGCTGTCTGAGAGCCGATATAAGTCTATGTTACTAATCCCCTTCATATTGCCCTATGTAAGGCACATGAATCTGCAACAATCGTTGGCCCTTCACAAAGTTGATAAACTTCACAAAGGCCCTTAACTCGATTAGGTGTAAGCTGCATGAAGAAACTTGATTTAGGGGAGCTCGATGATTGGTATCGGGAACAACTTGCAGAGAAATCCAGTGATTTCCGCGAAGAGGCCAAGAAGAGCTACGAGTCTGTCGACCGAACCCTGAAAGACATGGAACTACTTGCCGAAGAATTGCTGGAAGAGAGCGAAGATGATGATGAAGAATCCACTGCTATAGCCACCAGATTCGCTCGAAAAATAGACGATGTTGTGGCTGACTTTGATGTCGAAGAGGAGATAACACACGAAAGCACTGAGGAGATGCAGGAAGAGATTCGCCACCTAATCGAAGACATCTGGGGCGCAGGAGCAAGATGGATTAAACGTATGGATACAAGCTACAAGGGTATCATCAAGCAGCTAGATAGAATGATGAAAGAGCTCTCCGTTGAAGTCAAGAAGATAGGCAAGTTGCTATACGAATACAAGTGGGTGCGAGCCGTTGAACGAATCGGTGACCGCATTAGTACGTTGCGTGATTTATCCCACAGCCGTGAGAAGTTTGAGAAGGAGATTCGTCTAAAGCGAAGCAAGATTAAAACCGCGGCTGAAGAATACGAAGATGCTGAGAAGGAGTTCAACGAATTTAAGGAAAGTTCTAATGTGGCAGACCTACTAACCCTTGATGACGATGCTCAACACCTAGCAACAGTCTTGAGAATGCAGCTCAACACCCTGAAGAAGCCTGTGAAGAAGTTTCTACAACATGATACTGGGGTCCGAGTTCCCCCTCAAGGCCAAAGAGCCCTCAATGACTATTTCGAGGACCCATACGAAGCTATTGTCAATGATCCCGACGGATACCCACATCTCATCTCCGGTTTGAAGGGCTTGAAAGCAGCGGTTGAGAAAGAGGCCTTTCCTCTGAAAGACCGGCTAATGCGTCGGGCTGTTGAGGAAGCAGAGAAAATCGAGGGTGGTGCTCTTCTTGAGTTTCAGGAACAAGCAAAAGAAATTGAACGAAAGCGGCGAGAATACGCTGATTCAGACGTATACGCTCGTAGAGACGAACTGAAGGAACAGCTCGAGGAAGCAAAGAAGAATTTGGAATACCACAAGAATGATTTGCTGCGGGTGCGCGATGATATCATCAAACAACTCAAGAAGGTCAAACTCTACAAAATTAGAATTGAGAAGGATCTCCGGAAAGCTTTTGGCGAGAAAGTCGAAATCAAAGTCGGAACAACACTAGAACCATTGCTAAAGCTATGCAGGGTTGATGCCGATTGAGGCTTCTAGTAACCTCCGAGAAAGATATAGCATCTCAAACCATCAAAGATGTGCTTCTCAGTGATTATGGCTTCGATAAGACAGGAGAGGATTTCGAAGGCCATCCCGTTTTCGCCTTGGATGACCAACTTAAACTCATTACGACTGAGAGAGACTTGATTTATACGAATCATCTCGAAGAACATTTTGATGTGGAAGTGTTCATTTTCTGTTCTCGCCATCAATCCAAATCGGGCAGACCCTCTCTTCTAGTTCATAGCACTGGTAATCTTGGTCCAGAGGCAAAATACGGGGGAGAACCTTATCGACTCTCTGTTTCTACTGCTACGCTCGTTAGGACTGCATTCAAGGAGCTTTACAGTCAGCGTAATTCCAAGGGTCTTGACGAGTTCGATGTGTCCCTCGAAGTGACACATCACGGGCCAACAGAGATGGATGTTCCTATGCTCTTTGTTGAGCTTGGGAGCGATGAAGAGTATTGGCGTCATGAAGGTGGAGCGAAAGCTGTAACTGCAGCGGTTATGAAATGTGCTGAAGAACCGATTGGGAATAGTGCTTACATTGGCTTCGGTGGTACGCATTATGCAAGTATCTTCAATAAACTCGAATTGACCGAGGATATTGCGATGGGTCACATAGCTCCCAAGTACGCTTTGAGCGGACTGACGCCCGAGGTCATCGACCTCATGGCTGAGCGTTCTACAGAGCATGTGAAGGCTGCGATTATCGATTGGAAAGGGACGAATTCGACCCAGCGAGATTATCTACTGCCGATATTAGAAGAGCGGGGAATCGAACTTCTAAGAGCCCGAGATTTCTGATTGATAGTCTAATAATACCTAGAATGACCACCAAGAGCTAAACCTCCATTGTTCCGAAAGGCTAAATACTGAGTATAGAAATGAAACAAACAGAAAGTGCCAGGTAGGGGACTGAATTGCCCGCCAAAGAGGACAAAGAAAGTGTCAAGAAAATGGAAAAGAGTCTCGACAAACTTCTTAGCGAAGTTGCCGCTCTTCGTGATGAGATTAATCAGCTTTCCGTCTCCACGCCCAAGCTGGAGGATATTGAAGCCTTCAGTGAGCAGCTCATTGCTATAGAAAAACAAGTCAGTGAAGTAGAACAGATTCCTGATATTTCCAAGAAGGTAGATTCGCAAGAAATTACATTTCATAAGAAGCTGGATGAGATAAATGACTATTTCGAAAAACATCACGACTCTCTGAATTCAAAGATGGATGACATAAGGGGGGATCTTTCCTCTCTTTCCACACTTGATGAAACAAATGAAACAATTGGCAAGATGAACGAGCTTCTTACTGAAATGAACGAATCGAAAGAGACCGAAGTCATTTTCAAGAAGCTTGATGAGATTCTGCTTTCGCTAACAGATGTCAAAGATGAAATCGATTCTTCAAAGAATGTGTCCGACAAGAAGTTTGGCGACCTGCAAGACCAGCTCTCAGAACTAACCAGTGATGAGGATGTTGTAGACAAGCTGGAATCCATCGATTCAAGACTTGAAGACGGGAGGGAGGATTTCGGGCAGAAGATAGAGGATATTCTTGGTTCAGTTGTCGGTCTAGGTAATACAATGAACAAGATTAAGGATTCTAGTGAATCTGACGTAATTCAGAAGAAGATTGACAGCATTGAAACCTACATAGCGGACCTATCGGCCCTCGAGGATCGCTTTCATGATCTGAATTCCTCTATTGTTGAGACAAAAGAAATTGTCGGCATCATTGTTAGACAGCTGGATGATATTGAGCGTAAATACAATAAAACCCTAGAGAAGGTTGATAATGCCATTACTCTGGTTGAAGAAACAACCGATAAACTGGGCACCTCGATTACACGACAAGAGATGAAACCGAGAGCCATTTCTGAAAAGGAGACTGAAGAAGAGACAACTGCTGCACCCAAGAGTGATATGCCAGAGGATCTTGATTCGCTGATGCAATACCTGCTCGATATGGTAGATGCTGATGTCGAGGCCAACGAAATGGCTGTGGCAATAGAATCTGTGAGAGATCAACTCACCACCATTATCGACACTCACACTCCGATTCTTTTTAAACTGGGCAAACGAGCCAATGAGCTCAAATCGTATCCCCCTACAGCCACTCTTAATGAGAATGACATCGCTCGGCTGAATAGCGAGATCAGGGAATGGCGAGAGAAGCTTACTCATATTTCTGGATAGGTGGAAATCTTACAGAATCCTAAATAAATCGGCGCATAGAAGTGTAAGATTTCCTGTTACCTCATGTGGGAGATAGACCATCCTGCATACACCAAGTTGATATCCTACCCGTATGTCAGGAATCTAGCAACCTACGTTGGGATTGTAGGTTGTGTCATGAGCTTAACAGATCTCCGGCATTCACGCCCACCACCCGGTCAGCTGTTTGAGGGTTGCTTGGTCTCCGTGCTCTTTCTGAGTTTTTCTGCAAACAGCGGGAACTCCGAGAGGTCAGCCTGGGTAGAGAAGTCCTTGACCTTGTTCAAGATGACATACATTGAATGCAACTTCTTGGTGTCACTATCATAGAGCTGCCTGCTCTCGATCAGGTGGCCGACATCATAGATGCTCAGCCGCGTATCATCCAATCCCAGCAGTGTTTCTCCATAATCGAATTTGATAAACCATGCTCTCCAGCGAGTGCTGTCTTCTGGATAGACGGGAAACTGCTGATTGAGTTCCCAGTTTTGGATGCTGAAAAGGCTCGTTCAGGGCCATAGATTTATCTCTTATAGTTTAATGTTGGATTCCTGAGAACCAATCCCCTTGTAAATGACACTTCTTGGCATAACACTGGGTCGGCTTCATTTCGGTGGCACCACATTATGAGCGACAAAGCCTTAGAGAAAGAAAGCAAAAAGCTAGCAGAAAGGATTGAAATCCTTGATACTGCAGTTGATGAGGTACTTGCTAAGGAATTCTTGGAGCTGTTTGAAGAGAAGTGCCTTGCTTGTCAAGAGGATCGATTGACTTGCACCGTACGACCCGCTTGCAAAGACCGTAGCTTTCTGAATCTGCTCATTGATTTAGGGGTAGACCCCCAAGATTTACCGGGTTTCTGCTACCGTCAGTATCTCGATGAGGTACGAAGATACATATTGGAGCGAAAAGGTAAACGAATGACTGATAGACGTTTACCTATTCAAGATTTTCTGGATACCCTACGTGTTAGCTCTATCAAGCACTTCACTAGTAGATTCCGGAGAATGTGGGGCAAATTCACAGAAGCTCAAGAGAACAACCTTATGCTGGTTGCTGGTGATGACCTGCTATTCCACTTTGATTACTCAAGAAGCCTAGTCATACTAAACCCCTCGCACTATAAGATCGATGATTTTGAGACTTTTAATCTCTATACTTCTGTTCTTTCAGATCATTTTGGCTTGAAATCGAATATCGATGATATGACTCTAAACTGGTGGATTTTAACCATAGCAGCAGAGGGAGCGTATAGCAAGAAGGAGGTTGATTTACTCCGAAAAAGTATTCCGGCAAGCTTTGAAGCTTTTCAAGTGAACTCGTCAAGAGACTCGATTAAAATATCGGTCGAGGTTATGACGGGTTCAGGTTGTTCTCCAATAGAGGTGCATGTCTTGAAGCGGGTTTTCGATCTCGCTTTAGAATTGAAAGAAAATAAAATCGACTGAAGATAAAGAGTAATCTTGTAACATATCCGTTGTATAACAGAGGGATGCAATTTGAGTAATACCATAACAGAAACAATACCCGCATTAAGGGCTAATCTGGATGTAACAGAGCTAGAGGCCAAAGTCCTAATACCAGTTTTTCTAGGCGGCAATATGACCGCTGGGGCTGTTGCTCTTGTCTCTGAAGAGACAATAACGAAGGTGGAGAGAGCTTTAAACCGCCTTCAGAAGAAAGGTTTAGTCACCAAGATTGACGGCGTAGTTCCAATCTATCGACCAGTTCCCCTTGGTTTGACATTCTCTGAGCGCCTTGGAACTCTAGTAACTGATGTCAACGGTTTTGCTGAATCTTCTTACGAATCGCTTGATACCGATATCGAAGCGACTTCAGAGACTGCTAGCTCAGTTGTTAAGCAAGCAGAGAAGAGCAGCAAGCGAATTGAAAGCGATTTGAGCTCATGTGAGGATGAAATGCTCGAGGCAGTAAAATCTCAAACTGAGACTGTCTCTGAAATCGCGCGTGCTTCTCTAGAGGAATTCTCCAATTCTATGGAGTCTGCTTTGTCGGAAATTGACGTGACTATGGAGGAGTCTCTCGGAGACAATATGAGCCAACTTCACGCAGAGCTGGACAAAGGTCAACAAGAAATAGAGCAAGACGTAGAACGTATATCGACTGAATTGGAGCAAGAGCTTGAGGAACGGAAAGCATCCGCAGTAGATTCCGTAAAGGTGTTCAGAGAAGATGCAGACAGGTTGCTGGAAATTGCGGAATCAGCTGTTGCCGATGCTGTATCGGAATCAACTGACATCATCCGCAAGGCCAGCAAGAAAACATCCGAACAACTGACGAACGATACTACTCAACTCTCTCAAGAAGTAGTAGAAAGGATAAACCGTGCCTCTGCTGATTTGAATGACACGGTTGACAAAATGGATCGAGACATCTCCATAGCGCATGACGAAGCACAGGAAGCCTTGTCGAAACTGGTCATAGACACCCGCTCTATGACTCATGAGCATGCTCAACTGGCGAGAGACAAGATTCAATCTACTCTACGTGAAAGCAGAGCTATGAATGAGGCTTTTGGAGCTTGGCGAGAGGAAGTAGCCACATACATGGATTCAGCATCCCGATCCATGCGTGCACAGCTTGACAAAGTGGAGAGTGCCGACAAGAACTACATTGATGCGCTTCAAACTACTATTTCAGGACATCTGGACAAAGTCGATTCGGTGGTTGGTGAAGAATACACAGACTTGAAGGAGATTTCATCAGCTGTTGAAACTAACTTCTCAGAATTCGTTGAAGAAACCAAGACAACGCTACTATCATTCTTGCGGAAACGATTGAAAGAAAGTCGTCAGAATCTGGATTCTGGCAGAGCCAAACTTGAAGATGATTTGGAAGAAATGGTTGCTGAGACAACCGAGGCCATAGATACACGCCTCTCAGAAACTGCTAACCAAGTGGGTGAAGTCCTTGTAACGAGAGAAAACGAACTGAAAACCCTTACTGAGAAAACGCAGAATGAAATAACCTCCACTTTCGGCACCGTTGTAACCAATGCATCTAACAAGAATGATGCAATCTTGACTGATATCAATACTACTGCTCAACGTTTTGAATCCAATCTTCATACACACATATCTGAGGTTACATCTCAATTTGCAACCTCATCTCAAGAATACGTTGATGAAGTCGAGGTTCTGTACGAGATTCTAAACCAAAAACTGGATGAGCGTCTGGCTGAGACCGTTCAAGCTATGAATTCGCATGTAAGCAGGGCGCGGAGTGAAATTGAATCTATCATTGAAGACCAAATCTCTAGGATAGATAATCATGCGATGGGGATCAAGGATGAGTTTCACAGCCAGCTTGACGAGATAACACAGCAATTCATCACGCTTACAGAAGGACTAGAAACAACGTTCAATGGACTGGTTACCAGTCAAGTCATTGAGACGCGTGATTTTGTGTCATCAACACACACGGAGTTCAACACTGCGTTGAAGCGTGAGATGACTGGGCTCAAAGAGACCTCTATGAAACTGCAGCAAGAATACTCTTCGGAAATTGGACAGAGACTCGATCTCGTGCGAGAATTACCTACAGATATCCAAACTAAGCTCGATGAGTTCACACAGGGCAAAAAACAAGAAATGAGTCGGAATATCAAGGAGACAGTACAGCAGCTCGAGAGCGCAATGGACGAGTCAGTCCAGTCTCTACGTGAGATGAGAGATGGACCGATAGTGCAAATCAATCAGGAATTAGAGACTCTCTCTGGAACGTTCGGTGAATCCCTTGAACAGGCAGGCATCAACGTGGAAGAACGTGTTGCAAACCTTTCAGAAGCAACTGCAAGTGAGATTGAGCGGAGCTCTAAACGGGTACAGAATCTACTTGCAACCGCCATTAACCAGCAATCTGATTCAGACCAACGACTCCTAACAGAAGCGAGCAAGCAGCTGGATATAATTACGTCCGATATGACAAAGAAATCTTCTGAGAGGATGGACTCTTATGAATCATCTCTAGCAAAAGCAGAGAGGGAGGGACTCAAAGAGAGGCGAGCACTTGGAGAGGAAATTCTTTCCAGCATGAATCAAAGAAGGACTGAAGTATCAACGGCATTAGCTGGCGCTGGTCTTCAGATTGACTCCTCAATTACGAAGGTGTTATCATCTCTGAACTCTCTTGAAGAGAATATTACAGGTGAAATTGAATCCACTCAAGAACAGCTGGGCGAAACCGCAATCGATATCGGGAAGAGCCTTTCTGAGATGGGTGATGAGCATGCAGATCAGTTGGAAACTCTTGGAACCAAACATCTGAAAGAGACTAAAGAGAGTTTGAGATCTCACGCTACTGAGTTTGAGGCAACGACCTCAACAAAACTGAACGAAAGCAGAAATACGGTTGATGACCTGCCACAGAAACTTTCCAATATTGTGGATGAGTCCTTTACCAGCTTGGTGAATAAGACTAATTCCCAATGTGATACTGTTCTTACAAAACTGGGTGAAGAGAAAAATCAGATGAATGCGTCCAAGAACAGGGCAATAAAAGAATACCGCGATTTGCTAGACCAAACTACCGAACAGACCAGCAAGAAATCGGGTGTGGTATTTGATAAGGCGCTAGAGAGTCTTATTGAGACAAATCTGTATGCATCACGAAAATTTGAGTCGTTGGGTCTTGAACTCAAGACAAAACTGAGTCAGGAGAATCATCGTGTGATGGAAGATGTGAGGTCTAACATTGCTGAAACTAACACCGAGATAACTGAATGCGTGACTGAAGCCAACAATGCTGCAAACAAGAAGAAATCGAATATTCGTCGAGCAAGAAACGAGGCTGTCAATGCTCTGACCAGTTCAATAGAGAAAGAGTCGAAACGTTGGCAAACTGAACGAGAGAAGCAGGTCAACTCATTGCGGCAATCCCTTGATACGACGATAGAGGGAATGACCCATGTGATATCCTCTGCAATAGATGGATTAGAAACTCTTACAGAAGCAGGCCAGAAGCTCAGTGTTCCAGCAAACGAAAAGACTTGGTATGTTTCCGGTGATGAAGAGATTCAGGGTTACCTGCATGGCATGATTGGGCGTGCAAAAGAGTCTGTTCTTGTGTCGGTTGATAATCCCGCTTCATTAGATTCCGAAGTGCTGAGCAAGGTGAAAGCACCCGGAAGACGCATCCTTGTCTTACCAGAATCTGCGGATGTACCTCATGAACTTGAGGAGATGGAAGGCTGGCGGATTTGGCGGACGCGATCACCAGCTTTGCTCGCGACTATTGATTCCTGCGAGATACTATTAGCTGGTTCCCGCAAAAGCTGCCCTCCGATAGCTCTTGTGTCGCAGGATAAGGCGTACCTGCAGCTTTTCCATGATGTCATAGGCCCACGTATTATAGAAAACAGGATTCGCGAAGAGTCATAGATCAATTCGGTATATTATGGCGTCTTCGTTGTCGTAATAATTGGGGATGCGTTCACTTGCCCTCATCCCCATGCTTTCATAAAGGGATCTGGCGCTCTCATTTCCTGATCTTACCTCAAGCCAGCATTCAGTAGAACCGCTAGCTCGCAGGGATTTGAGAACATGTTCCAGAAGCTTCTTTCCAAATCCCCGCCCCCGGCTATCATTGGCAATCGCGATATTCATGAGGTGTCCTTCAGAATCTTCGCTATTTTCTTCCCACACCACATAGCCGCATAATCTGCCGTCGTCTTCAAGGACCTTCATGTGTAGTATTCGCTCACCTTTCAATGGAATTGTCCCCTCCCATCGTGCTAGGATATCGAAAACCTCAGGGTTCCAAGGGACTGGAAAGCAGGATGTCTCGATTTCCTTTATCGCTTCGAGGTCATCTTTGGATACTTCCCTTATGTACGGCATAATTCATCGATTCCTAGTCGCTCTTTTCAAGCGATTTCATCATCCATATATCTAATCGCTTTCCCACAACTTGGGCAATATTCCGAACCTTTTGGGATTGGAGAGCCACAAAATCTGCATTTTCCTTCAACTAGCAATGCACATTCGCTCCCTTCCCGACTTTGCTTCCAAAGACGGTTACCCCAGCATAGAAGCAATCCAAAAATCAAAACATTGATGACAAGCATGACAATAAACGGAAGAATTGCTGTGTCATCAGTACTTCCAAAGAAGAAGAATGGGAACACGACAAAGAAGCCATTTCCCTCGCTTGCCCCAAGTAAACCTAGGATAGCTATTCCCAGAGTCACCAAAATGAAACCCGTTATCACGAGCTTCTCCGGGAATTCCATAGAGATCACACCTCGTTCTTCTGAAAGACCTAGTGAATTCTTTGTCTTCTTTTAGCCTGACGATTAAATCATTCCTCTGCTTCTCATCTGGCCTAGCACATTCTCGTATTTTTCGTCATTACTGACCATCTCGTTAACCGCTGATTCTTGGGAATGCGAACCTGGCAAAACTCGGACTTCGATATCCATATCTGGATAGACTTCTTCCAACCTGTTGCGAATTAGGACTCCAATCAGTCCGCCCATGGGGCAATAGGGTACAGTCGGCTTGAAGTCAACTCGAATTTTCTCGTCTTCAACTTCGATATATTCTTTTTTTACAATACCCATGCGCTCGTCCGTTACTGATACCGGGTGCTCTGGATCCTTGACGGGTTCCAGCGCTTCAAATACTTCTTGCCTTGTAGTCAATTTCATTCAATCTCACTCTTCAACCCAACAAGATGACTTTATCAACGTTAGCTTATGCAAAAGGTGCATTGAGAAGACTTATTTCCAAGTGAGTGAAGTTTTTGAAAGAGGATGCCGATTATTGAAATCTGAAGATATTGATAGCGTCGACGAAAAGGGAAGCTTTGCTTTCAAGATAACAGTAGTCGGCCCCGATGACGACCTAGTTATGGATGTTCTTTCGGTCTTAAACGAACAGGTCATCTCTCTGGACGGAATCAGAATCAGTAGCGCACAGGTAGAGACTGACGATTCCGATGTACGCATGCTACTGATGTCACCCAAACACTCTGCTCTAGATGTTCTTCTGGGTGTTACATTCAGGGGCGCAAGTGCCGCGCTCATTGTAATGCCTGAAAAGGATCCAGATATTGAAGAGGTCTATAGAAACGAAATTAAAGACGAAATCGGGAAGGAAACACCTGTTAAGGTTATCATCTGCGAGTCATCCCGCGTGGATGAATTCACGCGGAATGAAATAGCATACGCCCTTGATGAACTGGTCGGGCGTCTTCTTGATGCTCGGAATCAAGCAGGAAACGAGAAATAGCAAGCAGTGATACAAAGGCTTTTTTCATAAGCATGTCTAAAGTGGAGATGGTGCAATAGTTGACTTCACATAAAAAGGACGAATCATATTGGCTTGGAGTCCGAGACGCTTTGCGTATGGTAGACAGTTTTCTCAAGTGGTCTCAACGCCACCCTGACCGAGCCAGAAGTCTCGATGATTTCATCAATGACGGTCTCATTGCAGCTGCAAAACGCTGCGAGGAATGCTTAAGCTATGCTTTGGGTATTAACTTTCGTGATGATGAAGAAGGTCTTCCAGTAGAATCATCCAGTGAGTTGGTTGAAGAGCCCAGTTTCAGCGACGAGGTTCCTACCGATGAAAGCGTGACTGAAACACCCTCTGCATCGCTAGAAGAACCCTCTTTCGAAATGCCAACTGGAGAATCAGTTGCACCAAGTGTTGTGAGTGAGGAGAAAGGATTAGACACAGAAATGGATTTGTTCCCAGAAGATTCCGAAACACAAGAATCTGCTTCGGTCTCAGAATCAGATGTTGCTGAACCCGTAGAAGGCGAGAAGTCCGTATCCACTGATGAAGAACCTTCAGAGCCTGAAACCTTCAAGGATTTCACGAAGGAGTTCCACCTTGCTGAACCAGAATCTATGAAATCAACTGCCGAGGAGGATGAATATGAGCAACCCACTGAGGAAGCCGAAACTGAAATCGAATCTTCCGATCAAGTCCCCTCCTCAATGGAAACATCAGAAGATACTATGGCACCTGAATCAGAAGAAGAAACGGAAGATGATTTTAGCTGGGACGACTATGAAGATGCATTGACTCCTAGGGTAGCTTCACCATATGGAGCCTCCGAAAAGGAATCAGATAGTCCCCCCGAAAAGGAAGAGACCCGGAGTCCATTGGACGACTCCTCAGTTGAAGAGAAAGCATCAGATGAATCAACAAGTGTAGTTGAGAGAGAAGTCCATGACGAAGAAGGCAAGGTTGACCAAAACGAATCTTCTAAGAAGCAAAATCGCTCCGAACCTCCACCACCACCACCGCCCCAAGGTGAAGAAGACGAAGATGAGCGGAGAAAGAGAGCCAGAAGACTCTTCTTCGGAGCATAGGATTGTATCTTTAATCAAGAGCAAATCTTGCAGTTGGCATCCTTTGCAATTTCAAACCTATCAACAGTTAGCGAAGTCAAGTCTACTGTCATCAGCACCTCCATATGCTCGGTCTTGCGAGATGTAGCGAGCAGTACCGCTTCACGCACTTGAATTCCAGTCACGATTCGAAGTAGCTCCGGATAACATGTTTCTTACAGTTGAGTGAGTGAATCCAACTGAGGAAACTCCTGTGTTCCATCCTTCCCCTGCTAAGGTCGCCGCCCCAAGATACTTCTCAGTCCTTGAGCAAGCAGAGGCTTTGCACACGTTCATCGGATTGGGATTCCTCCTGCGGTCTTGGCTTCATCCTCCCGTCGTCATCCCGGGTCGTCACTCCGGCGATAACGACGTTTCCCACAGTTCTTACCATGGCGTGGTCACAATCACCCGAATAAGCCTTGTCAGCGTAGATGAGAAGGTCCATCTGGACATGGTGAACAGCCGCGGACCCTCCTGAGTTCGATGAAGCTCTCTTTGTGGAGAGTAAGGACTTCCGCTTAGAATCACAGGACTTCCTCACATCTTTCAGCCGCGTGCTTCGCGCTTCTGCGCTAGCCCACTTGCCTGGTCCTACTGATATCCAGTACGGTTGTCTGTCTACTAAACTCCTTTTTGGTCACGAAAAGGGCTCGATGAAATCTTACACTCTACTGTGCTGATTTATTTAGGATTCTGTACGATTTACAAAGGTCTTGAAAGGGTAAATTTTACAAAAATCGTAAAAAATCCGAGTGGAAAAGTGTAAAATATCTGTAAGATTTCCTGTAACGATTCTCTCTCAAGCAGGGGAGTTTATTAGGCCTAGTACGGGAGTCCGGTCTAGTAGGACTAGGGCGGTGAGCCACTCCCCCACGGGAGAAGCGCCCAGCCCCGAAGGCTGTGAGGAAGACGTCGTCTTCTAAGCAGAAGTCCTTACTCTCCGAACGAGGGGTCCCATCAGACCCTGGAGAGTCCGCGGCTGTTCACCATGTCCAGATGGATCTCCTCAGCTACGGCGACAAGGCTGAGGTGGGTGATCATGACCACGCCGTGGTAAGAACTGTGGAAGAACTCGCTGTCGCCGGGAGTGATGTACCGGAGTTCGACAGGAGAAGGAAGCCAGGACCGCGGGAGGAATCCTATTCCGGTGAACGTGGACAAAGCCCCTGCTGACCCGAGGGCCTACGGGTACCTTGGGGGCGGTGACGCTGGCAGGGGAAGGGTGGAACACAGAAGTTTCCTCAGTTGGATCCACTCACTCAACTGTAAGAAACGGGTTATCTTGATATGTCCGAATCCGAACGAAGTAAGCAGTCTGCGCAAGTTGCATCCCAAACCGCCAGTGCCAGCCACTGCAACTCTTTGTTTCTTTGATGGACTCCATCTTGCTCTCATCAAAATGCCTCAGTGGCAGCATTCTCGAGTATCTGGTTCGTTCGTCACCACTTAGAGTCATGGCGATTCTAACCTGCAAAACATCAACTTAAAGGGTTAGTCTGTGCTAAAGGCAGGTATGATTTCAGGGTCGCAAGTGGCCATTGCCGTTCGTAGAAACCCACGGGAGACACTCAACAAGGCCCTTTCAAAGATGACTGAACCCCTTCCGTTTCAGAGCCCTCTGGACCGAATTTTAATCAAACCCTCAATTTATGATCCTGATTTACCCGGAAACACTTCATTGGAGCTACTTAAGGCAATTGTGTACTCTTTTGAAGAGGTTGCACCTGTCTATATAGTCGAGAGTGACAACCCTCTAAGAACCACCTGGGCTGCATTCTCGAAATGCGGGTATGACGAACTAGAGTCCAATCGGGTGAATCTTGTCAATCTATCTGAGGCTGAATTGGTTCCAGTTGATATGCCCGGAAACTATTTCGAAGAGAAAGAAATGCCCGAATTGCTGCATGGCAACGTCTTTTTCATCAATGTTGCTACTCCCAAGGTTGAGCCCAAAATCTCCACATACAGTGGTGCCATCAAAAACCTTTTCGGCTTGCTGCCTGAAGAAGACAAATCGATATACCACGACCAGATAACCGATGTACTCATGGACCTGCTTGGTACATATCAATCAGATCTCACCGTCATGGATTTAGCCGAAATAATTATCGGACCTAGAGAAAATAGAGAGACTCGCCATTTGGGCGGTGTAGCCCTTGGCCTTGATATACTGGCTCTTGACGCTTTCTGTGCTGGATTATATGGCATCGATCCTTTGGCTATTGACCATATTCTCCGTGCCTATCGTGAAGGTCTGGGCGAAGCCATGCTCGACCGAATACAGATTCTTGGTACAGACTATCAGAAAGAGCAGTTGATGCAGGTTTTTTCGAAGTTCTCATGAAAATAGTAATAAAGAACCAATGACCGCCTCCTACTACCTAAGTGCACTAAATGCAAGGTGACCAATAATGGCATGGCCATCGCACCATATGGAGCGTATTCCTGCTTCTGGAACGCTGAAAATGTTTGACTTGGCAAACAAGTTGGAGGCTGAGGGCAAGAAAGTCTACCATTTCGAGGTGGGCCAACCTGATTTCGATACGCCTGCCAATATTGTCAAGGCTGCGAAAGACGCACTCGACGCGGGACATACACGCTATCTTTCAGCGAGGGGTCATCCCCCTCTTCGGAAGGCAATAGCAGATGTGTACGCGGACCGTGGCATGGATTTTGATCCTGAGCAACAAGTGGTTGTTACTCCAGGCGCGAAAATGGCTCTTTTCGGGGCCATATTATCTACAATCGACCGCGGTGATGATGTCCTGATTTTGGCTCCTGCTTGGCCAACCTATCGTGTATTGACGAGAACAGCCGGTGGAATTCCTATTGATGTGTCAACAGATTCTGATTACCGCCTTGATAGAGAATCTCTCAAAACAGCTCTGAACAAGGATGTTAGAGGCCTGGTTATCAACAGCCCGAACAATCCGACTGGAGGCGTCATAAATAAGGACGACCTGCGTTTTATCCATGATTTGGCAATAGACCATGATATTGTCGTATTTAGCGACGAAATCTATGAAGAATTGGTCTTTGATGGCTTCGAGCAACCCTCGATGCTTGAAATTGACCCCGCTCTTCAGCATACTGTCATAATCAACGGTTTCTCGAAGGCTTACGCGATGACCGGTTGGCGTCTCGGATACGCTATTGGAAATGCTGTGACCATAGATAATATGGTTCGAATTCAGCAGAACACTACCTCATGCGCAGCATCGTTCGTACAATATGCTGGAGTTGAAGCATTGGAAGGCGATCAGAGTGGTATCGATCAGATGCGGGCGGAATACCAGAAAAGACGCGACCGAATTATCGATATCTTCTATTCCATGGAGGGCGTCGATTGCGTGAATCCTGCAGGGGCTTTCTATGTGTTTCCTGATTTCTCACATTATGGAATAAGCAGTGCAACACTCGCAGAGATGCTGCTTCTCAAAGCTGGCGTCACCTCGGTTCCGGGGACTGTATTTGGAACAGATTACGACAGCAACCTACGCTTCAGCTTTGCTACTAGCATGGACGTTATTGAGGAAGGGCTTACAAAGGTAAACAAATATTTACAGACCTTGATGTGAGTTATAGCTTAGAGATGTCAACCAGCAAGCAAGAAACCGATGACTCTACAACTGTCGATGTACGTTTCGAATGTACGGGATGTGCCGCCTGTTGTACTCAGGAAAACATGCTTGTGACATTGACAGGTACAGATATTGTAAGAATAGCGAAATTGCTGGATTTAACCGCTACGGAGCTCCTGAGGGCAATTGATTTTTACATCCTTGGTGAAAATGAAAGTGTACCACGGGGCCTTAGAAAAATTCCCTCAGTTGAAACTGAAAAGGGTCGAGCATATGTTGCACTGAAAAAAATCGAAGATACTGGCTGTATCTTCCTAAGAGAGAACAAGTGCATGATTTATCCCTATCGGCCCGGTGTATGTAAATCATTCCCGTTCGTTTTCGGTCGCAAGAATGGCGAACTGGCTTGGGGATTGAATGCGATGAAGCATATATGCTCGGGACTGGGGGAAGGAGACTACGTGAAAGCCTCACATCTACAAAGACTCGGCCAACGCGTTACCGAAGAGATGGAGATTTTCAAGGAGTTCATAAAGGAATGGAATAGGACGGAAAAGGACCCCACGGCTCTATCATTCTTGGAGGCTGTCCTTTCAGACTCGCGGTTCAGCGTGTAGGAACCTTTATGCTTTGGATAGAGACCACCAGAATCGTTGTGATGAAACTTGAAGCGTGTACTAGTTACTGGCGGTGCAGGGTTCATTGGTAGCCACTTGGTAGACAGTCTAATCGATGAACACGAGGTGATAGTGCTCGATGACCTTTCTGGAGGAGAACGCGGGAATATAGTACATCATGAGGAGAAAGAGCACTTCCGTTTTATTGAAGGATCCATAACGATTGAGGAGGACATTGATTCCGCCCTAGAAGGAGTCGATACAGTCTTCCATTTAGCAGCTCAACCAGATGTTCGGTTAAGTGTGGACCAACCCTTACTCGATTTTAGAATCAATGTGGTTGGAACTATCAACATCCTTGAGGCCATGCGCGAGCGAGACATCAACCGATTCATCTTTGCATCTTCAGGAGGTACAGTATATGGACAGATCGACGTATTCCCGACACCAGAAAACACACCTTTCCGCCCGATTAGCAACTATGGTGCTGCGAAAGGCGCTGTTGAAATGTACCTATCTTCCTATGCTGAACTGTATGGAATCAACTCCGTGAGCATGCGGCTAGCCAACATAATCGGTCCACGTTCAACTCATGGTGTGATGTATGATTTCTATATGAAACTGAAACGGGACCCTACTTGCCTTGAGGTCTTGGGAGATGGCCAACAAGAGAAGTCCTACATGTATGTCAGTGACACTGTTGCTGCCACTATGCTTCTTGCAGAAAAGATGCAAGAGGGTTATCAGCCTATCAACGTAGGATCTGGTGAACGATTGAAGGTGGCTAGGATTGCCGAACTGGTTTGTGAAGCAGCGGGCGTCCCTGATGCCTCGATTGAGTATACCGGCTCAAAAAGAGGATGGTCTGGAGATGTAGTCATAACGGACATCGATATCAGCCTACTCAAATCATACGGATGGAAACCAGAGATCCCACTAGAACAAGGAGTGAAAGAGTACATTCAATGGCTGAAGGAGACATTTGGCCCTATCGGGTAGATTCTAGCAAAAGGCTAATGGCAAGAAATCTCCGCTGAGCATCTCTGTATTGCTCTCTGTTTCAGATACAGATTGTCACAGCTTGTTCAATATCTGAAGTATATTGGCAAAGTTGTGCTCAATCGCCCTGCATTTTTCCCCGTAAGCTACGAGTTTGTCAAGTCGTTTGTCACCTTCTGCCTTCTCAAGAAACTCTTCGGATCTGATTTTCGAATGGATTTCCTGATTCAGGCTAAGGATACCTCCAGCAGTCTTGAGAATGAATTCTAAGTTTCGAACCAGTAGATTGAAATCATCGATATGATGAAGCTGTAAAGTCTGCGAGTAGAACTGATACTCAAGCCGTGCCAGTTTTTCTCGTTTCTCAACCAAATCCAGCAACCATTCTTCGGTCCCTTCATCCTTCAAAGAGGTTCGCAATTCGCTCCAGAATTGCTGCTGTTCGAGGAGCTGTACAAGATACCCCCGTAAAAATGCGAGGTAATCCACGCCTTTATCGATATCATCTTCTGTGCCGATGGTTTGCATACCTTCCATTTGGCTGAGCTTGACAGCTATCATAAGCGAGAACTTGTCTACATATCCCTTGATTTCATCAGTCTGTTCTTGCTTCGTCATATCGGTTGAATAGGTATCACTCAGTGTCAACAGAAACTTGTAGATACATTCTGAGCAGATTTCTGCCGGGGCTGAAAGGTCTTTTGTGGAGAGAAATCGAAAAGCGTCTCTCATCTCATCAGCAGGTACATACCTTCCGTGTATCCGTAGTGGCCAGCCTTGGGATACACAGTAAACTCGGTTATCCTCCGGATTCATGTAGACTGAGCAGTAGCATATGTTGTCTTCGTGGACGATTTCTTCTTCCATGTCTTCTTTCGTTTCATGCAAGGAGAAAAGTGAAGGATCGACTTCAATTACCTCAACTTCTAGAATTTCGTCGTCGTTGACGCAGAGATTCTCATCGCCGAACACCTTGTAGCACGGACATCCTCTTACAACCTGAATCTCTTTCTTGTTTTTTCCGACGATTAGCTTGGAATCCACCCTATACTGCCCCTAATAATCTAAGATTCATCTAATTGTACACTATCCATCCGTATAATATATTCTGTTTCCTGATGGACAAACCTCAACGATGTTGCTGGATTTCTATCTCACTCAGCACCCGTTCGACCCTGTCGAATCTGTGTTCGATTTTTCTTCTCCTCTCAGCATGTGGTTCCAGTAGATGATCGAAATCAGCAGGCATCTTGCGGCTGTCCGTGAGAGTGTGTGTCAGACTGCGTATTCTATTACATGTTTCAGTTGTCTCTTTTGCCACTGCTATCATCATGCGAAGGGCATTCAGTGCGAGGGTAGTGATTTCAGTTCCAATCATGGTATGCACTTGAGAAAGGAACGTCGCTTCCAGCCTGTTCAGCCGTCTGTAATTATCCAAGAGGCGAATTTGCTTTTCATCTGCTCCCTCAGATCTTTTCTTACGAATCAACTCTTCCCAGTCTGCCCTCTGTTCCATCAGTTGCGTAATTCGCATCTGGATGAACTCCTCCTGATCCGCAGTTTCTTGCCCCTCCAAATCTCCACCAGTCATGTCTTGTGCCATTCTATTGGCTATATCCTCGATATAGTCTGCAATGATTTCTGTTCGTTCATCTTCGGATAGTACATCCTCAAATACATCTCCAAGCGTGATGAGATACTTGTACATACAGGTTGAACATATTTCCCCATCTGTGGATTTCCTGCCTAGATTAACGAATCTAAGTGCATCTCGAAGATCATCTGCACGAACATCATTTCCATTGATTACGAGTTTCTTTCCTTGGCTGACACAATATGCTTTGTCTTTGTCCTCATCCAAGTATACCAGCAAGTAGCAAACGTTATCTTTGTCGCTCTTGAGGTCTTGCAAGTTTTCGAATGAATCAATACTGGGGAAAAATGAGGTGGCAACTGAGATGGGATTGATTTGAACTACATCATCGTTGTTTAAACAAACTCTCTCATCACCAAACTCTTTGTAACAGGGGCAACCACTCACCAAAGATTCCGGTTGACTTCGTCTTCCCAGCCGCTTAGCTATTTTATCAGACTTACTGGGTATATCGGAACCTATGTAGCTACACGCTCCTAGTTGTTGAAGCTTCGCACGTTCAACAAACAACTATCTTGTAATAACATTTCTTCTGACCTATTCATTATACTTGAGTGAAAGCAAATTGGAGAATTTCTATGTTCCACCCTTCCCGTGCTAGGGTCGCTGCCCTCAAGGGTGCCCTTGCTCCTTGAGTTACCAGAGGCTTTGTACATGTTTATCAAGAGAGTATCTCTTCTGGCTTCCTGCTTCTGTCATCAACAAAGAAGCCGGAAAGTGTCTCTTTGGATAAGAAACCTTAGGTTTCGTCCGTTATTCATAATGAAACGCGTACGCTGAGCAATACTGTCGATGTTGTGGATTCAATTCCCTGTATTCTCATGGAAGAGCGGTGGCTTTTCAAGACTGGCTAATTGCTATTTTCGTTCATTATTTAGAGAGCACAGAGTGGATTATTTTGGATTGGTGTACTATGTACGGGTGTACATAGTGCTATTTTGGAGGGAATCAGCTGACCGAAAAACGGACTATTGGCTCTCCTAGAGCAGGTAACATAGGATCAGGGGACCTGACGGATTACAATGAAATATCCGTTTAGTCAATGCTTGCCAAGGCCATACAAATTGCAGGAATTGCAGCGGGAAACTATGAGAACGCTTCAGATATTCTTGTATACGAATTCACCAGTTGCCACCTTCACAAGGCGATTGCATTAGAATAAATCTGTGAAAATGGACATCATAGCGAAAATGTTTGACTAGGTGGTCAAGAAAGAGGACACCTCTTCAACAAAGCCAGCAGTATATGCCATGTAACCTCAAGGATTCACTATCGGGCCAGATGTGGACTGTCGACTAGAATTGACTGGTAGATTAGCCAAGATTATGCAAAGATAACTATTCGAAAACAAGAAATGGGGCAATTACTCCATTCTTGCTAACTGATTAGACTTGATATGGAATCTAACAGGAAATCTTCCCAGAAATCTTGTACCTTTGGTCACTATTCCACACAAAGAAAAGTAGTAATCCTGGGTCTGTGCCCAGGACTTCATAGTCTCAAGCACGAGTTGCTCTTTGATGTGGACAGATGTGAACTACACTATCTATTGGCGTTTCATCTTGGCTGCTAGGAACGGCCAGAGGCGAGTTGTCTAACCCCAAAGCTCGCGCTTGAGGAGATCTCGGATAGCGATTCGAATTGCTTCCGACCTATTGGGATAAAGCTGACTATCCACCAACTTCTCTAGACCAGCTATGTATGTCTCGGGTACGTGGAGAGTTACTAACTTCATGTTGGTATTCACCTAGACCACACAACGATATCCTTAGGATATGACTGTAAGTAATACACGGTTGGTAATGTGAAGCTATAGCATAAGCTATAACTGTAATCATAAAGCCAATATCTGTGAATCAAACCGCTGTGGGTGGTTCAAACCAATGGACAAGCAAGAAGGTATTGACACTCTATTTCGTCCTAATTCGATAGCTGTTATTGGAGCTTCAGCTACAAAGGGAAAACTCGGTAATTCCGTTGTGCAGAATCTACTTGACAGCGGCTACGAGGGGCGCATCTATCCTGTGAATCCAAAGGGCGGGGAAATACTGGGTTTGCAGGTCTTCAGGTCAGTTGGCGATATACCGGGCGATGTGGATGTTGCAGTAATTGTAATCCCGGCTCGTTTCGTGCTCGAAGTCGTTAAGGAATGTGGCGAAAAGGGCGTTGAAGCTCTTGTTGTCATAACCGCTGGTTTCAAAGAAGTGGGACATGAAGGCCAAGAGGCTGAGCGGAAAATGGTAGAGATTGCCAAGGAATACGGCATGGTGCTGCAGGGTCCCAACTGCTTGGGTATTATTAACACCAGTGAACCCTATAATGCATCATTTGCTGCTGGGACACCTGAAACGGGCATCATCGCTTTTGCTTCTCAGTCTGGTGCTCTCATGACAGGGATTCTCGATTATTCATTAATGGAGAAGATTGGCTTTTCCAAATTTGTGAGTCTTGGGAACAAAGCACTGCTCGATGAAGCTGATTTCCTCGAAGCTTTCGGTGACGATCCGGATTCCCATTTTATTCTACTGTATATTGAAAACGTGGTCGACGGACGGCGCTTTATGGAGGTCGCAAAAGGAGTAGTAAAGAAGAAGCCAGTCTTTGTTGTCAAATCTGGTGTTAGTGAAGCTGGTGCTCGAGCAGCATCTTCTCATACAGGTTCGCTTGCTGGAAGTGATACAGCTTACACTGTAGCTTTCAAACAGTGTGGTGTAATCCGTGCCGAAAGCATGTCCGAGCTTTTTGATATAGCAAATGTGTATGATGACATGGGCTTGCCTGCAGGTAAACGAGTTGCAATCATCACCAATGCAGGGGGTCCAGGTATTATCACTACCGATGCTTGCGAAGCGATGGGTCTGGATGTTGTTCAGTTCTCTTCCGAAACGATAGATTTTCTAAAAGAGCATCTGCCACCAGCAGCTGCTCTGTATAATCCAATTGATGCTCTAGGAACTGCTCAACCTGAGGACTACACTTTATGTATGGAAGCGGCTTTACGTGATCCCAATGTTGACTCAGTCATTGTTCTACTGACCCCGCAGGCCATGACCAAGGAGGCGGAAACAGCACAGGCAGTGGTGGAGACCCATAAGAAGTTCCCTGAAAAGCCAATCCTAACGGTGTTTATGGGTGGGAATTCGATGGTCTATCCAAGAATTGTTCTGAATGATGCTGGCATTCCAGTATTTGATTTCCCTGAACGGGCAGTCAATGCAATCGCTGAGCTATATCACTACACCGTGCTTCGTGATAGCCTAAAGGACGAAACTTCACCAAGATTCGACGTTGATAAAGAGACTGTTGAGGAGATAATTGGAAAAGTACGCGAAGATGAGAGACGGGTTCTTCTTGGAAATGAAGCGCATGCAATAGCAGAGGCATATGGAATCCCCGTAGCTAGGATTAAGCTAGCAACGAGTCCGGAAGAAGCAAAGCAAATAGCTGAGGAACTCGGTTATCCAGTAGTACTCAAGATTGCAAGTCCTGACATAGTTCACAAGAGCGATGTTGGTGGTATCGAGGTTGGTCTTGAGACACCGGAGGAAGTCGAGGAAGCTTTCCTAGAGATTATCGAGAATGCTCGAGAAGGCAGACCCAAAGCTATAATCTATGGTGTTGATGTACAGGAAATGGCTGAAGAGGGTAGGGAGCTGATAGTTGGTTGCTCAAGGGATGTTCAATTCGGCCCTCTTATTATGTTTGGTGCGGGAGGTGTCTATGTCAACTTCTTGGAGGATGTGGCTTTCCGGCTGGCTCCGATGACCCGAACCGATGCCACTGCTTTGATTGACGAGACAAAGATATCTACTTTACTCAAGGGTGTTAGGGGAGAGCCGCCAAGTGATATTAAAGCCCTTCAAGATACAATTCTGCGTATCAGCCAACTGGTAACGGATTTCAATGATATCGTGGAGCTAGATATCAATCCGGTCTTTGCTTATGAACAGAATGAAGGAGTGACAGCAGTCGATGTCAAAATCACAATCAGTGGGTGATCAGATGGCAGAAAACATCATGATTAGCGGCCAGACTCTCACTGGGAAAACAATGGTTGCCTTAGCATTAGCGTCAAATCTACATGATAAAGGCAATTCAGTTGGCTATTTCAAACCAGTTGGTAAGAAGAGTTTCGAGCAGAGTCGCACCCTTGATATCGACGTTGACGAGGACGCAGTCGTCATGAAGGATGTTCTCGAACTCTCTGTTGATTTGGGTTGCATCTGCCCAGTCGTACGGACTCACTCCAGCTATGATGAATTGATCAGGATAGGTCATGATAAACTCCTAGATGAAATACGGCGTTGCTACAAGCAAGCAGCGGAAGGCAAGGACTATGTCTTATTGGAAGGGACGAAGGCTCCATGGCATCTGCTTCACGTTGGGCTTTCAACGCCTCAGATTGCCAAAGAGTTCAATTGTCGCGTGATTTGTCTAGTCAATTTTCCTGATATCTCAGCTATCGATGATGTGTTCCTCCAGCGGGATCTCTTTAAACAACATGGTATCGATTCTATCAGCGTTGTTCTAAACATGGTTCCCCCGATGCTGAAATCGGCTGTGACCGAAGATATCATACCTTTCTTGCAAGAACAAGGAGTAGAATTCTGTGGAGTTGTATACAAGCACCGTGAACTCTTCAGCCCCAGTCTCGGGCAGATAAAGCGGGCTCTTGATGGCGAGATGCTTTTTGGTGAAGACAAGGAGGACATACTCATCGATCAGTTTCAGATTGGTTCAATGGGTTACCAACATGCATTGAAGTGGTTTAGGCGTGCCAAAGACAAGGCAGTCATTGCTGGGGGCGATAGATCGGATATCTGCTTAGCGGCCCTGGAAACTGACACAAATCTGCTGATTCTAACGGGAGGTTTAGGACCCGATATCCGGACTATATCTAAGGCAAAAGAAAAAGGCGTGCCTATCATGATGACCGCTCATGATACGTACACAACAGGCAAGATAGTCGATGATTTGGTTGGCACAGTCTCAACAGAAAACAAGAAGAAAATCCGCGCTGTTGAGAAAATTATTGGCGAGAATATCAATCTCGATTGTATTGGTCTCTAGTTTGAGAGTTGATTAATTTTCTAGAGAGGCGAGAAGGAGCGTTACCGCTCCTCTCTATAACACATGAAGCGCTGTGTGTTCCGGGAGAATACCAGCGCTTCATCTTGGACAATCGTGAGCGGCATAAGTGAGCTTGTATGGTATGGCGAATATCTAGCAAATACACACAGAACAATTGAGCTAATACTTCATACCAGTGTATTCATGAGACATCAGCTGGATTGACTGCACGGCTAACAGTCACTTTGAAAACCTATTTGATTCAGTTATCTTAGCCTAGTATGACGACTTCTAGGCTTTTTGCACAGGAGCAGATAATTCTATTGTCCATTTTTGCTTGAAAGTGATTTCTTTTTTGCCGCTCGTAATAGATTTAAACCGCCATACGACAATAGAGGAAGATAAGAACTACATAGCAGGATGTGCAAAAGAATGGCAGGAAGTGCAACAGAGAAATTTGAAACAGACTCTGAGTCGGAAGAATCTCCTGAAACGATGGAGAAACTCAGCGCTGTTGAATTAATCAAAAAACGTCGATCTATTCGACGAATGACAGGAGAGCGAATCCCGGATGAGCATGTGGAGATGATATTGGATGCAGCTCGACATGCCCCGAGCCCCGAGAACATGCTTATGATTCGATTTGTGGTTATCCGAGATGACCAAGAGACAAAGGAATTCCTAGCTGATATTGCTCAGGAAATGGCGCAGACCGCCTTTGGCGGAGCTCCTTTTGAGCTCACAAGTGGAAGAAACTGGTTTATCAACGATCCATATCGGGCATCAGTATACAGCAGACTAAGGGATGGTGAGTTATTCCGTTACCCTGAGGATAGCGATGTAACCATAGTAGTCTGTGCCAGTGAGAGTTGGCACGATGCGAATTATACGTATCCACTGGATTTGTTTGGTTCTGTGGTGGCAGGAATGGCTGTTCAGAATATGTGGTTGGTTGCAACCGAACTAGGTTATTGTTGTGCCTATGACGCCCTTGTCTGCTCAGATCCGAGACATGCAGAGCTGGTAAGGGATCGGCTTGGTATACCTCCTATATGGAAACCACTGACTGCCTTCAGCTTGGGCGTGCCTGAGAGAATGCGAGAACTGGGTCCCAGTCGGCCCCCGCTTGAAGGTGTAATGTACGAAGAGCGTTGGGGTAATCCGTATACCCGTCTAGCTTTCAGGGAGGAGTGACAATCGTGAAAGTTGATTTTGACAAAGAAATTAAGGAGAAACTGAAAGAACGAGCTGAAGAAGCCAATCTGAGTCTAGAAGGTCTTATTGAGGTTGTCATGGGTAGATGGGTTTCTGGTACCGGTGGACGCGTCTATACTGGCAGATGGTCACGCGGTGAAGTTGATGGCGTCAAAGGCATGAGATACGTCGTGCAATGGCCATTTATGCCAGGTTTCATAGAAGCAGAAGGCGATTTAGTAAAGAAATGGAGGTTGAGCTAATGGCGAAATACAGAGATCATCCAAGTGGAGAGTGGCCGTTCTATCCACGTCTCGACAAAGACGATGTGGAACATGAATACTGGCGAAGCAAGAAGATGGCGCATCAGGCCTTCGTCGACGATCGCAAGGGACGAGTAGTGGTGTTGATGAAAGGCGAAAAGTATGACAAATTCCTAGAAACAGTTCGTGAAAGAAAAGGAGACATCTGGGCCTCATCCGTGCATGAAGCGATGCATGACGCCATAGATGAGTGGATTGCTAAGGAGGAGGAGGACTGAACATGGCAGAACGACTACAAGAATTCTTCAAATTCTTTCTCCACCAAGTGAATGAGAAGGACAGCCTAAAGGAGCGAGTGAAGGAGTGGGTTGGCCCCTATCAGGGTAAAATACTCCAGGTCTATACTCCCGAGGCCGGCGCACAGTACATTGTTGTCACTAAGGATGGTATGGAGCTTCGTGAAGGTGAGTATCCAAGTCCAGACGTTATTTACAAGGCTGATGCGGAGATTTTGCTTGGCATCTTTACAGGTGAGGTTGACTTCAGGCAAGCGATGAAGGATGGGCGACTCGAAGTAATCGGCAATGCCCATGAAAGCGATCCGTTGGCCAATCTAATTCTCGAAGCCATGACGAGTGCAATGTAGGGGGTCACATCATTGAATGTCAACAAGATAGCAATAATCGGCTCAGGTTTGATGGGTTCCGGTATTGCATATGTGTCGGCGTGGCATGGCTTTGATGTCCACCTTGTAGATATCGAACAGGAAGCCCTTGACAAGGCGATGGAACGTATTCGCAGTGATGTCATGACAGGTGTCGATAAGGGCAAGCTTTCGCTGGGGGAAGCCCAGGATTTGATGGGTCGCATTGATTATACCACAGATACCGAAACGGCTGTCAAGGACGCAGATCTGGTTATCGAGGCGATATTCGAGAAAATGGAGGTCAAGAAGAAAGTCTTTTCCAAGGTCGATTCTCTGGCTCCAGAGCGCACAATTTTAGCAACAAATACCTCTTCTCTGAGCATCAATGAGATGGCTACTGCCACAGATCGCCCAGAGAAGTTCATTGGTATGCATTATTTCTCACCTGTTGCAGCCATGAAACTCTTGGAGGTGGTGGTTGGTGACGAAACAAGTGACGAGACTGTTCAGACAGCTATTGCAGTCGGCAAGAAGCAGGGCAAAGAGTCTGTGACTGCCAAAGACAGTCCGGGCTTCATAGTGAATCGCGTACTGATGCCAGTACTTCGGGAAGCCATCCTCTTGGAGGAAAATGGTGTCGCCACGAAAGAAGAAATCGACAATGCGATGACAACTATAGGCAAGTTTCCAGCTGGGCCGTTCTCTCTGGGCGACTTCGTAGGCCTCGACATCGCATACCATACGATGGATACACTCTATCGCGAGCTTGGGGATTGCTTCAAGCCGCCTGAGAGTCTTAAAGAGTTGGTTGATGCAGGCCATTTGGGAACTAAAACACAACAGGGTTTCTATGACTACTCTGGTAAAACAGAGGAGGAAGACACGCCAAAGGGTGCTGACCCCGACCGCTTGGTCAAGCGGATTGCTGTTCCCGTGATTCGTGAAGCAATGATCCTTGTGGATGAAGGCATAGCATCAAGGGATGATATCGACAAAGCCATGAAATTGGGAGCGAATTTCCCTAAGGGTCCGTTCGAAATGCTCGAGGATATGGGACGCGATACAGTAAAAGAAGAATTGGAGAAACTGGAAAAGGAGCATGGTGGGTGCTACTCGGTTCCTGATATGCTCAACTAGTTCAGTATGGGATGAGGACGACTCATAGTTCAGTCGTCCTTCTTCTCTTTCTTTTGCAGTGATTTTATTCTAAAACAACCAGAAACGACTTTATAAGTCAGTATTCGTTCTATGGAAGATAAAACGATTCGTAGGGGTTAAGAATGCCAGAATTTGAAACGATGTTATATAGCAAAGAAGGCAGTTTTCTTTCACCTGTAAAGAATACTGCAGTAATCAAGTTCAATCGAATTGATGCTATGAACGCAATCAATGACCAGTTCATCCAAGATCTGAGTGATGCACTTGATGAAGCAGAGAAGGATGAAGAAGTTCGTTCGGTGGTACTTGCAACCGCACATGAGAAGGTATTTTGCACCGGGGCAGACTTGAAAATGGCCCAAGGTCTCCTTGAGACTCCCGAAGAGGTAAAGGAATTGGTCTCTCAGGGGCAACAGGCACTTGATAAAATTGCCACGCTAGAAAAGCCAGTTATTGCGGCAATCCATGGTCTCTGTCTTGGAGGTGGCACGGAAATAGCTCTCGCCTGTGATATCAGAATTGCTGACGAGACTGCCAAGATTGGCACTCCAGAAGTAAGCCTCGGCCTTATTCCTGCTTGGGGGGGTTGTGTCCGGTTACCTCGGATAGTTGGTTTGGGCAAGGCTATGGAACTCATTCTAACTGGTGGACAACTGAGTGCTGAAGAGGCCTTGGAAATCGGACTCATCAGCAAGGCAACATCAGAGGAAGAGCTCATGAGTCAGGCGATGTGGTATGGAGCTAAACTCGGTGGAAATGCACCAATTGCCCTCAAGCTCGCAAAGCAGGCTGTGCACATGGCCTTCGAAGAAGACTACGAAGACAATCTGGAATTCCAGGTTGAAGCTGCGTACGAATGCTTCCAGACGGAGGATCTTGGAGAAGGTATCCAAGCAGTATTCGAGAAAAGACGCGGCAAGTTCAAGGGCAAGTAGATACGAGTAAACGTATCGGGTCTAGCCTGTTAGGTCTGTACCCTTTGCAGGAACCGATGGATTATCCTTTAGGGTGCAGGCCCATTCCGAGTATATTGTATTTGCCGATTTGTTCCCATAAATATGCAAATGGAAATCATCTGTATGGGAATGCTAGGAATACAGGATGATTCTCACGTCTCGCGGTGAGAATAATACAGACGTGAAACAGAAGCACACTAACCTCACAAAGCAGCTCTGGATGGAGATATTGAACGATAGTGTTTACTGTGCTTTTTTGGCATAATCCCATTTTCAACCAATCGTCAAGCTTAAGACTACCCTCGATAATGTTCCGCAACCCAGATAAATGAAAAAAGAGGTTTACAAGGATGGCTAGAAAAGTTGGTGTAGTCGCGGCCGGCCATGCGAAATTTGGCAAACGGCTGGATGCGACAATGAGAGAGCTCAGTGCTGAGGCGTATAAGCCCATTTATGACGAGGGTATCACTCAGGACATGATTGATGCAACCGTCCTGTCATATGCCGCTTCTCAGTTCACAGGACAAGGAGCGGGTTCTGCTCTGATTGCTGATTACTTGGGGCTACATGACAAACCCCACCTCAGGGTAGAGTCTGCTTGTACTACCGGGACAGCATCTCTGAGAGCTGCATGGGGAATGGTTTCAGCTGGACTATATGATACTATGCTGGTACTTGGAGTAGAGCAGATGAACAGGGTTTCTTCTGCCACAGCTACCGAGTATATGTCTCAGGCTGGCGACATGCGGTGGGAGTATCCATACGGTATCAGCTTCCCTGCGTTCTATGCACTTATGGCCTCGAGATACATGGCCGAATATGACCTGCCCCACGAGGTACTTTCGAAGATTTCTGTCAAGAGCCATCATTACGGTGCTCAAAATCCCTACGCACATCTGCCTAGAGAGGTTTCATTGGAAGAAGCGCACAATTCTGTCCCGATAGCGCGCCCCTTGAACCTCTACGATTGTTCTCTAATTTCTGACGGTGCTGCGGCTGTTGTGATAGCTGAGGAAGAAACTGCGAAGGAACTGAGTGATGAACCAGCTTGGATTAAGGGCATTGGCGCAGGAGCATCCAGTATGATGATTCAGGACCGTGACAGTCTCACGTCAATACCTGGAGCGAAAAGTGCTGCGAAAGCTGCTTACGACATGGCAGGTGTAGGCCCCGAGGATATCGATATGGCTCAGGTACATGATTGCTTTACCATAGCAGAACTCATCGCTTATGAGGACCTAGGCTTTGCTGAACCGGGCGAGGGTCGTGAACTCATCGAGAATAGAGAGGTCTACCACGATGGATCTATTCCTGTCAACTGTGATGGGGGATTGAAGAGTAAGGGACATCCACTTGGAGCCACCGGAGTTTCAATGATTTATGAGATACTCAATCAGATGCGCGGTAATGCGAAAGAACCATCACGGCAGATTGATGATGTCCAATATGGCCTAGCGCATAATGTTGGACAGAGCGGACAATTTGTGAACGTCTTTATTCTGGAGCGTAGCTAAAATGGCGGCAACAGACGAAGTATATCTTGGTTACACAACTGACGAAGCGGTGACACCTTTCTACAGGAAGTTCTTGGACGCGCTTGCGGAAGAGACCCTTATGAAGAGTGTCTGCACAGAATGCGGAAGGGAGTACCTCCCTCCTAGGGAATACTGTCAAGACGACATGAGCAAATGTGAACTTGAGGAATTCGAGGAACGTGAGGCGGAGCTCTATACGTACACGATTGTGGACTTTGCGCCAGAATCTCTGGCTTCAAAGGCGCCGTACGTAGTTGGTATTGGAGAATTCCCTTCTGGTCTTCGCCTCACAGCGCATATCACGAACCTGATGAGCGTACCTGAAGTGGGGATGCCGCTAAAACTGGCGTTTGACCAAGTGGACGAACGACTTGTCACGTACAAGTGGCTAGTGTAAATTAAAACAAAGCGAGGGCCACTATGCCCTCCAACCCTCCTATTTAACTCCCTGAATGCTTTACTGTTTCTTCTAACAGCTTAGTCCATCTTGTTAAACGAGCAATGTCTTGCAGAGTATCGTGGTAAACTCTCGCAGCTGATTTGTAATCCGTTCCATCAATCTTCGCCAGAGCCTCATCGATGATTTCTTTGATATCCTGAATGCGCCGGCGCCCCTCGTTTTCATGCCAGCCGATGAACTGGACATCCTTCCCTTCCTTTCGGGCTTTGTCTACCGCTGACTCTTGGAGAACTAGTGAACGTGTACGGAAGTTGAGAACTACGGAAGACTTCATTGACTCCAATGATTTCTTCCACGCCTCGATGTTCATTTCTGTTCAGCCCTGCGGAATACTCTATGATTTGAGAATCTTGCAATACATAAAACTTTTTCAATACTCAAAGATGAGTATCCAATTCTACCCAAACCGCGCCATTCGGTTAGGTCATAGCAGCTAGAACTTCATTGCTTGTAGCAACCGTAGTATCATGAACTTTCTGCATGTGCTTCAATGCAAACTTGTGATCTTCTTCATCGTTACTGGCCACCGCGTCGCTGACAACAACTGCGTCATATCCGCGAGCTGTTGCTCCGGCAGATGTATAGTTGACGCAAATATCTGTCAGCACACCGAAGATGATGACTTTCTCAATATCGTGTTCCCGAAGAGTCAGGTCCAAGTCGGTACCAAAAAATCCTGAATACCTTCGTTTGGGAATCACCTTTTCATTTCCCTCTGGGGCTATCTCTTCTATGACCTGCGCGCCTTCTGTGCCTTCAACCGCATGCGCACCCCACACCTCAAATTCTTCGTCATCCGGCATGTGGTGATCTGCAACGTATACAACGAAGAGACCCTCATCCCTAGCCTTCTCGAGTATTCTTTGTTGGTTTGGAATCAGATTTTCGGCTCCTGGTACCGGTAAAGCTCCGTCCTCTCTCACGAAGTCGTTGAGCATATCTACAATGATTACCGCGGTTTTTTCTGCATCTATCTTATCTATCAACTTGATCCAACCTCCTAATTTGTTCTAATACTGAGTCTCTGATTACATTCGGCGATTTAGGTTCATGGAGAATTTCGCCATTCTCCATTAATTTCACTGTTAGTTCCCCCATTTTCCCCCCGCATACTGGACAATTACCCGGTTCTGAATCGATGAGAGTTGATTGTGTTTGCAGGCAGTTTCTGCAGCGCCAAGCCCGTTTTCTCCCGGAGAACTTGCCGCGCTTGGCTACAGGAATCCATTCTCCGTCTGAAACCATGGAAACTATATCCATTGCGAAGTCGACTGCTGGAGCATTGCTTATTGCTCCTCCCACACCAAAACCATCTGCTCCAATTTCTCTCAATGCACGAACAGAATCAGCATCAAGGCCCCCACTTACGAAAATTTTCACTTTGTCGAATCCGCGTGCATTCAGTTCCCATCTCACTTCTTGCAGGATACGTTCCATACTACCTCTGCGACTGCTTGGTGTGTCCAATCGTACACCATCTAGGTCTTGAATGGTCTCAGCGGCCATTATGGATTCCTTTACTTCATCCAAATAGGTGTCAACGAGGGCAACTCTTGCAGCATCTTTGTCAACATGCTTATCATAACTCTCCCAAGCTTTTCTATGATTCTGAAATGAGATAATCAGGGCATGAGGCATGGTTCCTGATGGTTCAATGCCTAGCATTTCACCGCCCAAGACGCATGATACTCCATCGCAACCTCCTATGTATCCTGCGTACGCTACTTGGGGAGTGATGGCAGGGTGGGTTCTCCTGGCACCGAAGGATAGCAAGAGCTTGTCACCCGCAGCTAGTCGTACGTGTGCTGTCTTGGTAACCATGCCAGCAGTATGACATAGAAACCCAAGTATCGGAGTCTCCATTATGGTGAAATCTCGATATGCCCCTTCTACAGCAAGAACTGGTGTTCGGACACCGTTCTTCCCCCTTGCCCAGAAGACCGTTCCCTCAGGAAGGCCATAGACATCCACTCCTTTTCCTTCTAACAGCTTGAGCGCATCATCTATTCCTGCTGTCACGCCCCACTCATGGTCATTTGGCATACTTGAAACAGTGAACTCTGCATGCACTGTTGGGTTAACATTCTCTCCTTCTAATATCTCAACAGTCCGATTGAAGTAGACATCCGTGGTTTTACCTTCCTCGATTTCATCCTCGGATGCTATGCGCCAAGCTCTTTTCATTTCCAATCAATAATAATTATAGTTAATCGCGTACAAAAGGCTATTGGAATAAACAAACCGCTTTTCCTTCTTGGGAATCTGTTCCTTCCTTCTGGAAGGTGACCCGGATGCTTATTACCCGGATGATTGTTCCTATTAGTCAGATGCTGATTTCATTTGGAAAGGGATTGTAATGTCTGATGAGGATGTTCTATACGAGGTTGATGAAGGTGTGGCGACAATCACAATCAATCGCCCCAAGAAGCTGAATGCACTCAATTCAGCTGTTGTTTCTAGAATGCGCGAGTTATTCGAGCAGACAGAAAACGATGACGATATCAGGGCAGTTGTACTGACGGGTGCAGGTGAAAAGGCCTTTGCGGCTGGGGCCGATATCAGTGAATTCCAAGGAAGAAATTCTGAGACTGTTCGAGAGCTAGCTAAAAATGGCCAAGAGCTCTGCACGTACATCGAATCGATGAGCAAGCCGGTAATCGCAGCGGTTAACGGGTTTGCCCTTGGAGGCGGCTGTGAAATCGCAATGGCATGCGATATCCGCTATGCATCTGAAAATGCGAAGTTTGGCCAGCCAGAAATCAACCTTGGGATTATTCCCGGTTTTGGTGGAACTGTTCGGTTGCCTCGGCTTATGGGGCTGGGACTTGCCAAAGAGATGATTTTCACGGGCGATCATGTTGATGCTAGCCATGCATGTTCTCACGGACTTGTGAACATGCTCTTCGATTCGGTCACTCAGGTTAAGGAAGCAGCCAAGGCTCTTGCTCAGAAGCTGGCAAAGAAACCTGGTGTGGCAATCGATTTGGCAAAACGTTCACTCAACAGAGCCTGGACCGATCCGCTTGACGAGAATCTTGAATTCGAAAAGGATGCATTCTGCAAAACTTTCGATACCAAAGATCAGGAAGAAGGGGTAGACGCTTTTCTCTCAAAGCGCAAGCCAGAGTTTCAGCATGAGTAGTACTTAGTCTCTTACTTGCTGTCATTCTGGGATTCAATTCCAAGAATCCCTTCTTCAGATACACTCAGTAGACCCTTCCGCTTTAGGGAGTCAACATGCTTCTTGAGCATGAACTCCTCAAAAACTAGAAAGAGGTCTCTCGGTATTCGCGGGTAAATTGTGGGGAGATTTGCTAGTGCCTTGACGGTGTTATAGCCTTCAGACACTAGTCTCAATATCTTGTCATCGCGCTTGTCGATTTTGTTCAGGTATGCCTTCAGTTTTGCGTCTATGTCCTCAACGATTGGATCCTGCAGATGACCGCTTACCACCATCTTGGGATTGAGTTTTATTATGCGTCTTATGGATGCTCTAAAGTCATCTATATCGCTTACTTTGTTTCCATACCACGGCCCAAACCCAGTCAGGTCAATATCAACGAGTAACAAATCGTCATAGCCATTGAGTCCGAAGCACGTGTGGTCGATAGTATGACCAGGTGTGTAAAGCGGTATGATTTGCGTTTCACCGCAGTTGATGGGAATATTATCTTCAAAATGGCTGGTTATTTCGTATTCTCGAATTACGTGAGGCAATCTCTGTTTCAAAAAGCCCGCCCAATCATCGTAGTAGCGATGCTCGTCTATGCCGTAGTAGTCAACCATGCCCTCGAAGGTCATAACTCCCTTATCTGCTAGTGGATGACACATTACTTCACAAGACGCTACCTCATTGATTTCATTAGCATATCCTTTGTGATCGATGTGAAAATGGCTCAAGACTATCCTATCAATATCTTCAATATCATAACCCAGCTCCATAAGACTCCGCTTGATGTTGTCGATAGACGCTCCGGCATCGATTAGAGTCAGAGTCTCATCATCAACAAGTACACAGTTTCCCTCCGGAAAACGGGACCGATTCTTTCCTCTAATCAAATAGAAATGGTCTGAGATTTTGGTCATGACCGCTTTATCATTCATTTTGCTTTCTGGCATGTCCATCCCTCATAATACTACTGGCGAAGGAGTCTTATTGTACCTCTGTATCAAGTAGTAGTATTCTCCAACATGGGTGATTACATGACCAATCGAGTCTTTGCTGTTTTTGATATCGGCACTACGGGTGCTCGTTCCGTCCTTGTGGATGAAGATGGGCGAGAACTGAGTAAGGCTTACGAGGAATATCCTGCAAAGCCACGTAGGTTGAAAACGCATGAACAGGTTCCGGAGGCCTTCTGGAGGGCAGCGGGAAACACCATGCAACGTGCGATAGCTGCCTACGAATACGGAGCTGAATCGGTTGTAGCTGCCATAGCAACCACAACGAGAGATTGCATAACGCCTCTTGACAAGGAGCATGAACCACTTGCTCCAACTGTCACATGGGTAGACAATAGATCCTCAAAGAAAGCCAAAGAGATGTCTGACCAGATTGGACCACGCAAGAGCGTTAACAAGATCCTCTGGTTCAAACAAAATGAGCCTGAGATTTTCGAAAAGGCTACTAAGTTCGCGCATCTCGATGCATACATCAACAGCAAGCTGTGCGGAAGAATGGTAAGTGAACCTGCTAACGCACGATACGGCCCCATTGACCACGACACACTTGAATGGTCTGATGAGCTTTGCGAGGAAACCGGGATACCTCAATCGAAGCTTGTGGAGATTGTTGTACCTGGCACCTTCATAGGAGAGATTTCAGCTTCTGTTGAAAAGCGAACTTCCCTTAAGAAAGGAACCCCTGTCATAATGGGAAGTGGAGACCAGCAGTGTTCGGCTTTGGGGACAGGCACCATCAAATCGGGTCTAGTCAAAGCCACAACTGGCACAGGGACTTTCGTTGCCACACCAACTGACAGTTTCATCGAGGATTCGTACGTAATGTTCAGTAACCCTTCGGCGATACCTGGCGAGTGGATTCTTGAGGGAGTTATTCCAGGTACCGGTCTCGCTTTTCGATGGTACCGCGACCAGTTCTGTGAGAGGGAACGCCGTCTAGCCGATAAAACAGATCAAGATGTATACGAGCTTATCTGCGAAACCGCTGAGTCTGTCCCAGCTGGCAGTGATGGACTAGTTGTGTTTCCTTTCATGGCGTACCAGAAGGGCATTTTCTACAATTTCGGCTTCAATCATACTCGGGCTCATGTGGCTCGTGCCATTATGGAGGCCAATGGTTACGGCATCCAATCGTATGTGCAAATGATGGAAGGTATGCTTGAGCTAGAATTTGATGAGCTTAGAATCGATGGTGGTGGAGCTAATTCACCTTTGTGGCGGCAAATACAGGCAGACTGCACAAACAAGGAAACCGTTCTTCCAAGGTCTCGTGATTCAACAGTCATTGGTGCTGCAATGCTTGGTGCTGTCGGAACAAAGCTCTACAGCTCCTATGAAGAAGCAGTCGACAACATGTTTCACATTGATGAGCGCAGAGAACCAATCTCTGAACACGTGGAGGTATACATGCAGCGCTTTGCCACGTTCAACAAGCTGATGATGGCAGAGATGGACGAAATCCTCGAGTTGATTTCATAGTTTAGAATGTTCGACATTTCGAAAGTCTTGTATCTATTAAGGGACAGGGACCTTTGCTAATCCAAATAAGACTCCGAAGCTGGAGACATGAGCAAGAATGACCTACGATTATGACGTTGTTGTCATTGGTGGCGGCAGTACCGGAACAGCTGTGGCACGCGACTGTGCCATGAGAGGGCTTGAGACGCTCCTACTGGAACGGGACGATATCGCTTCTGCAACCGTTGGAACTTGTGCAGGGATGATTTCCTCAGGTCTCAAGTATATGGATGAGCCTGAGATTGTGGATATGTGTTCTGAAGAAGTTGTGCACTTCAAACGAATCGCAAGGCATCTTATCATGAAGAATCCAATCCTGACTCCGTTGATGAAAATGAGCGATGTCTCCACGGGTGGGAACTTTGCAGAAGAATATTCGAAGCGAGCTGAAACGAGAGACGTTCCACCTGTTCTTTTCTTGACTCCCGAAGATGCACTCAAGATAGAACCGAAACTGAATTCGGATATAATCGCATCAATTTATTTTGAAGAATACTTTATTGATCCTTTCCGGTTATGTCTTCTACAAGCTATAGATGCAAAACGGAACGGTGCATCAGTCCGGACATATTGCGAAGTACATGACATTGAAACCTTGGCTGAAGATGGAAACCGAGTTACTTTCTTTGATAGAGTGTCCCGAGAAACTCAATCTGTTACTGCAAAATGCATTGTAAACGCCTCAGGCCCATGGGCTACTGAAGTTGCGGACATGGCTTCAGCAAATGTGGATCTCAGACCAAACAAAGGAGCACACGTCATTCTTGACAGACGGATTGTGAACGTAGGCATAATAGCAAAGGCTGTGGACGGACGCTTGATTTACCTATTTCCTCACGAGAACACAGCATTGTTGGGAACGACCGCTCTCGACACATGGGAGGATCCTGACAAGCTTGTCGCCACTCATGATGAGATTGAATACCTACTCAAAAGCATGGAGTGGGTCGTTCCGTCCATTCGCGATGCACGGATAATTCGGACGATGGAAGGTGTCCGTCCTTTGGTAGCTGACTGGAAAAAACCGGAAGGCGATGTGACCCGTGGGTATGAGATTATCGACCATGAAGATGAAGGAGCTGCTGGGATTTTCAGTTTCACCGGTGGTAAACTCGTAATGTGTCGTCACATGGCAGAAGCTGTTACAGACCTAGTTTGCGAAAAACTAGGACTGGACAGAGAATGCACTACCCATTCAGGAGCTTTGCCAGGGATGGCGGACGATGTTGACGTACTGGCATTGGCTAAGGAATATGGTGTCTCCCAACATACGGTGGAGCGGATGCGAGCCAGACGAGGGACAGAAACGGAGCAAGTGTTAGAGCTTGCGGATGCACATCCCGAGTGGAAGACAACTGTCTGCACATGCGAGCCGGTCATGGAAGCCGAACTTAGATACTCTATTCAGGAAGAGTTTCCCCGCTCTTTGAATGATTTGCGAAGACGCGTGCGACTGGGCACAGGCCCGTGTCAAGGCACCTTCTGCACATACAAAGCTTCAGCCATTCTTACCAAGGAACTGGACTGGTCCGGTATCGACCATCAACTCGAAATCATGGATTACTTGGCTGAACGATGGAAGGGAAAACGCCCTTCCTTGAGAGGACAGCAGCTCAGTCAGGAAGAGCTGGTTCATGGCATATACTCGTGTGTGGGCAATATTGACCGATCAGATGTTGAATATCGGCGAAAGCCATGGGAGGGAATGTGCTGATGGATTTTGACTGTGATCTCGTAGTTATTGGAGGCGGTATGGCCGGCTTAGTTGCAGGTAGCATCGCAGCAGAATCAGACTTTGATGTTGTAGCACTCAGGAAAGGACAGAGTGCAACTGCATATTCATCGGGAGCCATTGATGTTGCTGGCTACATGCCGGAATCATGTTTTCCTTTTTCTTCTCCAATCGAAGGGATGATTTCATTGGCTGGTACACACGCTTTTCATCCCTATGGATTCCTCGAAGACGTATCTTCTGCTGTCCGTGAGGAATCCAATCAATCGAATTACCGTATTGCTGAAGCTATATCTTACCTCAAGAATCGCCTCCAGAAATCACCTGCGGCCCTACATGGCTCACTTAACAACAACTTCGAAGCTATTACGATGCTGGGCACGACGAAACCAACTTGTCTTGTCCAGAAGGGTATGAATCCAGGTAATCTTATGTCTGATTCTGATAGCTGTCTTCTTTTTGCTGGCTTTTCAGGTCACCAAGATTTCGATGCTGAAGTGGCGGCTCGTACCTTCGTTGATAATCAGCTGTCAGGTCAGATCCCGCCGCAAAAGGTCGCTCATTGTGAGTTATCTGTCTCTCCACATGGCTCGAAACAGAATATCTCCTCCATTGGATTAGCACGTCATTTCGACCATGGGGGTGACGGATTAGAGCCTATGCTTAATGAATTGACTCACGAAGCTGAGTCTGTGGGTGCCACTCACATAGCCTTCCCGTCTGTTTTAGGACTGAAGCACCCTCATAAGATTCGTAGAAACATGGAAGAAGCTACGGATGCTACTGTTCTCGAATTGTTAGCTCTGCCGCCTTCTGTACCCGGAATGCGCCTTCAGCGGTCCCTTGATGAGATGTTCAAGAAAAGTGGAGGCTCATTGATGATTGGTTATGAATGTAAACCTAAATCGTTCGAAGAGTCAAATCTTCGTTCAATTGAGATCAGTGGACCAGCTAGATCGCTCAGTATAGAGACAAAGGCAATTGTGCTGGCGACTGGGAAATTCATCGGCGGTGGAATAGCTGGTGATAAAGATGGCCTTAGCGAGACAGTTTTCGATATACCCGTTGTAACAGAAAAATACGAGTCGGCAAGCCACACACCTCCGAGAGAACTCACAAAGCGTGTGGCGGTTTCTGAAGAAGGCCATGCCCTGTACGGATGTGGTGTTCCTGTCGACAGCTCTTTGAAACCTGTTGGAAGAAACGGAAAACCGGTGGGAAAGAATTTCTTCTGTGCTGGTTCTGTCATCGCAGGCTACAGATATCCGACGGAGAAAAGCGGCTTGGGAGTTGCTCTATTGTCTGGGTATGTTGCAGGGAAGCAAGTGGCCCAATATCTAGAAGGTGCAGAATGATGAGTGAGGAAGAAGCGTATGAAACTGTTCAGGAGTCCCTGCAGGAAGAGGGCATATCGCCCTTTAAACCGGATGAACTCGACATTATATCAAGCATTGAGAACTGCATAAATTGTGGCACTTGTATTAATCATTGCCCGGTTGTTGCAGCAGTAGGAGTCAATCGCTTCTCTGGCCCTCGGAGTATTGCTGTGGAGCTGAGCAGATCATCTCCTGAATTCTGGAGTACTGGTGACATGGTTTATCTTTGCACAGGCTGCGGAACTTGCCGTGAGGTATGTCCAAAGAACGTCAATATCCCTGAAATTGTCAACATCATTAGAGCTAGAATTTTCGAGCATCGGCCAGATTTAGTGCCAAAAGGGCTTCACGTTGTACGTGAAATCATCTTGGAGCATCATCTTGCTTTCGAGCCATGGGATGACGAAGAAGAGAGAAAAGCAAGCCGCGATATGAGGCGAGAGCGCTTTGGATTACCGGCCATTCCAGACCGTGTTGTGAAAGACGCTGGAGTTCTTTTCTATCCCGGTTGCCAAGCTGAAGAAATAGCTCAAGAAGTGAAAGAAGCTGGCAAGGCGGTTCTCGAGTTTTTTGAAGTAGACTACACGTTACTTGGTGAATTGAGTTGCTGTGGTCTTCCGTCTAGGTTGATGGGAGATGATATGACCGCCCGAGAACTAGCTGATGAACTAAAGGCAAAAATCGATAATCTTGGCATTGAAAAGATTGTTACCACTTGTGCAGGGTGCACATCCAACCTATCCTATCTGGCATCTCGCGATCACTGGGGCATACCGGTCTATCATCTCGTTGAGTATCTGACTGAAGTCATCGGTCTCGATAAGCTAAGAGAAAACACAACGAAAGAAACGCGAAGAAGCAGACTTGTTGTGACTGTGCATGATCCATGCCATCTTATTCGACATACCTCGAGACAGCTTATGCAAGAAGCTTTGGAAATTCTTGATTGTCTCCCGGGTGTAGATATTTCTCTTTCAGAAGCTGAAGACTCGTGCTGTGGAGGAGGTGGTCTTGTCGCGTATCATTCTGGTGATGTTGCTGATGCCGTCACACAGGGGAATATAGACTGCATAGAACAGACCGATGCCGACCGAGTCGTCACTCCATGTCCGCTTTGTACTGCTCAACTGGAGGCGCGACTTTTCAAAAGTGGCTCGTCCATTGATGTCGATGATTTGAGTGTGTTCGTTGCTCAATACCTGCCTTTCGAAGAGGGACTTTCAAATGATTGATGCTGAAACCAAGAATCAAGCTCTTAAAACTCTTGTAGAAATAGTTGGTGAAGCGCACGTATATACCCAGGAAACAGATGCGATTCTCAATGCTCACGATGCTTGGCCGCTAAGCGAGGCTAAGATTCGCGCTGGGGAGATTCTTCCCAAAGCTGATTTCGTTGTATTTCCTGCAGATGAGGAAGAAATAGCTGCCGTTCTGAAACTGGCGAATGAGATGAAAATTCCAGTGATTCCAGTAGGCGGTGGAGCTGGCGTATGCGGTGGCACCTTGCCTATCTATGGTGGTATTCAACTAGACCTCAAGAGGATGAACAAGATTCTTAGCATAGATGAGGAATCCATGCTAGTGACTGCTCAGGCTGGAATCATAGGAATCGAGTTGGAGCGGGAAGTCAACCGTCACGGTTACATCACTGGTCATACGCCTACATCCATGAGAGCTTCTAATCTTGGCGGGTTCATTGCTACGCGGTCTGGAGGATCCATGTCTTCGAAGTACGGCAAAATTGAGGACCTCACACTAGGACTCAAGGTTGTTCTTCCTGATGGTACGATAACGAGATGCAAGGCGGTTCCTAGGCACTCTGTTGGGCCTGATCTTCGTGAGTTATTCATTGGATCCGAGGGAACACTCGGAATAATCACTGAGGCTACGGTGAGGCTCTTCCCAAGGCCGGAGGAACGCCGATTCCGTAGTATGAGCTTTCCTGATGTTCATAGTGGTTTGCAGGCAATCAAGCGTATCTTCAGAGCAGGTCTTAAACCATCAGTAGTCAGACTATATGACCCGGAGGACACCGCAATGCACATTTCTACACGCTTTGATGTTCCTGAGGGTGATTGCATGCTATTGCTGGCTTTTGATGGCCGTCTAGAGCAGGTTGAACTTGATGAACAGGTCAGCACAGAAATCTATCTTGAAGAAGGTGGTGAAGACTTCGGTGTTGAGCCTTCACAATACTGGTGGGAGCACCGCTACGATATGTATTACCCGACAAAGCTCACTACCGGTGGTTATGCCATTGGTGATACAATTGACATTGTAGCCACTTACGATTGCCTTGAGGATGTTTATCATGGTATGAAAGAGGCCATGGAAAAACATGGAGCATTTGTCCTTTCACACTTCAGCCACATGTATGAAAATGGGGGGTCCATCTACATGATTTTCTTCAGCTCACAACCCGATGCAGAAACCGCTTGGAATACCTATGAGAAAATCTGGGATGACGGTGTTGAAGCATGCTTGAAGAATGGCGGAACGATGAGTCATCAGCATGGGGTTGGGATCCTTCGGAGCACGTATGTTGAGGATGAGTTGGAATCAGGATTTGGGGTATTGAAGAAAATCAAGGATGAGCTTGATCCGAATGGCATTATGAACCCCGGCAAGCTCGGGTTGGGGGTGCGCTAATGCTATCTGAAGAGTCACAGGAAGATGTGCGGATGTGCGCAGCGTGTCCCAAGCTTTGCAGACATGCTTGTCCGACTTTCATTTCGTGGCGTTCGGATTCTCCAACCCCTCACGGAAGAGCTCTTCTCATTCATCAACATGTTACAGGAACACGTTCTCTGGATGAGCGGGGCATTGAAGTTCTGTATCAGTGTTTGGAGTGCTCCAATTGTTTGACATGGTGTTTGCCGGAGATTGACATAGCTGACATTGTGGAAAAAGTCAGGGTTGAACTAGTGGATGAGAAACGATATCCCCCCGCACTTGATTCTATGGTAGATGCCGTTCTTACAGATCATAATCCCTTCGGTGAGCCGCATTCCAAACGCAATGATTGGCTAGAATCTAAAGAGGACGGAAAAGAACGTGTTATCTATTTTACAGGATGTACTGCTGTATACAGAGAACGGGAAATTGCAGAAGCGACAGTGGATTTGCTGTCACATCTACACTACGACGTTATCATTACAGATGAGGAGTGGTGTTGCGCCTCTCCTCTGTTCAGAACTGGCTTCAGAAATGAAGCTCTTGAACAAGCAGAACACAATGCTGAGATTCTCAATGCTATTGACGCTTCAGTGATTGTCGTGACCTGTCCTGGTTGTTACAAAGCGCTTTCTCTTGATTATGCAGAACAGGGGCTTGAAATCAATAAACCAGTGCAACACATCAGCCAGTTTCTAAGTGAGAATATGGACGAGATTGATATCGAGATGACCGATACCTCTCTGACCTATCATGACCCTTGCCATTTGGGTCGACATATGGGCATCTATGAAGAACCAAGGCAAGCTCTAAACGCGGTCAGTTCAAACGGTATCCATGAAATGGAGCGCAACCGTGATGATTCCTTATGCTGTGGAAATGGTGCAGGATTGAGGACGCTTTTTCCTGATCATGCGGGCAATATCGGTCAGGAGCGAGTTTCTGAAGCTGCTAGGACAGGAGCGGATGTTCTGGTTACGGCTTGCCCGTTCTGCAAAAACATGTTGGCCAGACAGGCAGGAGAAGCAATTCAAGTTCTTGATTTACCCGAGGTCGTACTCAAAGCTATGAATAGCTCATCAGATAGCCGGAAAGCTAAGAGAGATTAGGGCTACAGAGAAAAGAATGTGTGAGTTCAATGGATCCAGAACGTGTCCTTCGTTTGAAAGCTCGCCTTCTTACTGAAGGAGCCACACTTCCGCCCGAAGAATATGGTGGAAGAACGGGTGGAGCTGGCCCTGTCAAAGGTCGATATTTCATCCTACCCAATGGGACTACTTGTGGGATTCCAATAAGACGGGGGAATGAAGCTAGCGAATACGGTTCTGCTCCTCTAGAGGCCACTGAAGACCCGATGGTATGGGTCTATGATGATATGGTTGAACTCCAAATGGTTCCCCATCCAAGATTCTATGAGAAGAAAACAGACGACGGGGTCCCATATCGGAAGATTGCGCTTCTTCATGGTACGGGGACTCTTGCTACAACCTTGTACCAAACCTGCAGATACTGGGAGTGTGGCACTCAATGCCAGTTCTGTACCATTCCGCTATCATACAGGAATGGTAACACACTCTTGGAGAAAACATCTTCTCAACTAGCAGAAGTAGTGGCTGAAGCTGAAAATGAAGGTGTAGCAAAAGATGTACTTCTAACAACAGGAACTCCCCCTTCGGATGACATGGGTGCTTTACGGATGGAGAAGACAATCCGGGCGATTCGAGAAATTAGTGACATCCCCATAGGTGTGCAATTTGAGCCGCCGAAACAGAATTCCTACATATCCCGCGTATCCGAAGCAGGAGCTGACGCTCTTGGTATGCATCTTGAAATTGCTGACGAAGAGCTGAGAAAGCGAATCTGCCCCGGGAAGGCTGAACACGGAACAGTCCAGCTATACCTGAAGAGCTGGGAATACGCATTAGAACACTTTGAACGAGGTCATGTGAGCACATTTTTGCTTCATGGTTTTGGTGAAAATCACGAATCCATATTGCGATTCATGAGAAAAATTGCCAAAATGGGTGTTCTTCCGGTTGTAGCTCCAGTACGCCCAGCTTATCGGAGTGAGCTGAAAGATTACCGCCCCTCTTATATTTCGAATCTTGATGAAACTCTGGAATTTTACAAGAATGTGGGGAAAATTCTATTCCAATATAACCTTAACCCGAAGGAAACCGTTGCTGGGTGCCACAAATGCGGTGCTTGCACCCCCATCCAAGAAGCATACGCTTGGGCAAAAATCTATTGTTAATTCCATTTCATTTATGAGCACGTTCTCATTCATAAAGAATGGGAGACTAGCATCCCATGGCTCATATTCCAGCTGACGAGATTGTAATAGTCGAATTCGATGAAGAAGATGCTGAGGAAATCTCGGAGCTGTTTAAAGAGGTCTGGCCGACGGCAAAGGTCTATCCGAAGCACTGGCGGGAATCACGAGCTTATGAACCGGAGCAAATCATTGAAGAAATGCACGAAGGGTACCACTACTTCGGCAGCAGACTCAGAGGGAAAATAGTGGGCGTATACAAAGCAAAGATTACCGACAAGGGACTGTACGGAGAGCATCAGACAGTGGCACCTGAGTGCTGTGGGTCGGGGTTGGCATCTGCCATGTACAAACAGTTTGCTGAGTACGGACGCGAGCATGGTTGTGAAAGGAATTACTGTAACATTCTAGCTGGATATGAGGTAGGCGAACGATTGATGGAGAAATTCGGCTTCAAACCATGGGGCGAACCTTATGAACAAACAGATGGTATGCTAGTTCAGATGTACGAAAGGCCATTGGACTAGGCCGAAATATTCTTAGAGCTGCTGTATTGCCGTTATGACTTGAGAAGCTAGAAGAGGATTAGTGATGAGCCTTTACCCCATTTTGGTTGATTCTCATACTGTAGATACAGGAAACTACGTAAGATTCCCAGATATGGATGCAGTTGTAGCTGATCCTGGATTAGCCATAGCACTCCAGCTGCAAGAAGCTTCTACATTTGAGAGATTAGCCTTCACAAAGTTACCTTGGCTCATCCCATCCAATCAGGGGGCTATGAGGTATCTCCGCGACTACAGAAAGCATCATGGCGTACCGGAATATTCGAAAGATGAGTTGGAGGAGGTTATGTATGCTCAAGTATGCCTCTCTCGAGAAAAGGACATCGACGAAGCGCTAGGTGTGGGTGTGCGCGACCATAAACAGCTCTTCAACCCTCTCAAGACTTCGGGAAACGGTCTCACAATTGAAGACAGGGTTGAAGGTCTCTACAAAGCGGGCCTTGATGTGAAAGAGAGGTTCCAAGAAGTCCGTGAAGTTTCTATCAAAGAGGGTGTCCCTATCAAGACATTTGAATGGACGTGGGATATGTTTACTGAATATCTGGAAAGGGAAACCTTTGAAATCTGGGCTGAGCAGCTTGATATCCAAGAAGACCCGGGCCGTGATGGAGGGAATAACTATCGCTTCAGAGAGCCTTACGGAGTAGCTTGTCTCTTCACCCCCTACAATTCACCTCTCGCTTTGGGGATTCTGAGCATAACCTCATCGATTCTGGCTGGAAATGCCACTATTATCAAGCCGCCAAGCAAGGTCCCTCTGAGCACCATACTCTTGGGTCGGGTGTTCATGAACCGTTTCTTGGAAATGGGCTTTCCGAAAGCGATGGTACAGGTTCTGACTGGCGGCGGCAAGGAGCTCATGAAGAGATTCATGGATGATTCCCGAACAAGCGCAATTGTCTGGTATGGTGATAGTGATACAGGTATTCAGCTTTGGTCGAAGGCTTTGTCTAGAAGGATCCAAATGGCTCCTGAACTGGCTGGAAGCGACGCCTGTCTTGTTTGGGGGCGTGATGTTGACCTCGACTTTGCCGCTCGGATGATTGTTAAAGGAAGATATCTCGGAAGTGGTCAAGCTTGTATGGCTATCAAGAGATTGCTGGTCCAAGAGGATCTTCATGACGATTTAGTTGAGCGGGTTGTGGAGGAAGCAAGAAAGCTGAACGTTGGTCGCCCCTCAAATCCCGAAACTGATCTACCTCCTCTTGGTATCAATGCGCTCTACGGTTTACTGAACCAAATGAAAGATGCCCGAGCCAAAGGCGCGGAAGTTGTTACGGGTGGACGACGTCTTAATTATCTGAGCGAGGAAGACCCTGCTGGCCTGTTCTACGAGCCCACTGTCCTGACAAATGTCAAACAGGATATGGCCATTATGCGAGAAGAAGTATTTGCTCCAGCTCTGCCAGTTCTCTCAGTTAGCAGCGTTGATCAAGCAATTTCCATCGCCAATGCTTCCCGTTTTGGCTTACGTTCTTCGGTGTTTACTGAAGATGAATCGGTTATTCAGAAGTGGACCAAAGGCATTGAAGCAGCCGGTGTGACTATTAATCAGGATCATTTGTACTTCGACCCCCATATGCCACATCTGGGCGGATACAAGGATTCTGGCATCATCGGTGGGAAGTTTTTCCCCGTTATGCTCTCCCGTATGAAGTACGTGCACAGCGGCCCAAATAGCCCAAACCTGTGAATGTGACGAATTTGAGTTCGAATGCGATCAGCCCTGACTCGAGAATTCGAAATCTTGCGGTTTCAACACTTTCAAGATATGAAAGGATTTCAGCATCAGCAAGAACGATACTGCGAGATACAGCTAAGAGGACAGGTCTTTCTGGTGCGCAAGCGGCATCTCTGAATATGCTTGTATTGGGGGTTCTCAAGCGCCTCAATACGATTGATTTCATCATAGCGAGGGTATTGAGAAACCGAAGCCCTAGCTCCTTATCGATACCCAGAAGAGCAATGTTACGCTTGGCTATTTTTGAGGGACGATGGTTGCGAGTTTCGTTCAAGACCCTAAAAAACCAGTATCTGGAAAATGGGGATGAGCTGACAGAAGCTATTCGGAGGGCCCTCACACTTGATGTCGAAGATGCAATTGCCCATTTTGATCGTGTAGGTCAACTAAGTATTAGGCTATCACATCCAACCTTTATGGTGCACACACTTCTGGAACATCTTCCTGAAAGGGAAGCTATCGAGCTGATGAAAGCAAACAACGCTACTCCCGAGCATTACGTCCGAGTAAACCGCTTGCTTGTACCAGAAGAGAATCGAACGGATTTAATGAAGAACACTGATGTCAGATTCGTGCCCGATGAAGACTTTGCGAATTTATATCATGTTACGGAGGGAATTGACAAGGTAGTCCAGTCCGAGATTTTTCAAGATGGCCGGCTACTAATTCATGATAAGGCAAGTGTGATTGCAGTCGATGTTCTCGCACCAAACAAGAATGATACAGTCTGGGATTCATGTGCAGCCCCTGGAATGAAAACACAGCTAATCGCTGAGATACTTGGGTCAAGGGGCAGATTGGTAGCCAGCGATGTCTATCCCGAGCGCATGCGTCTTGGACACAACAGATGCCGAGAGATGGGATGCGATTCTTCTCAATGGCTTCTGGCCGATGCTTCGTACCCTCCAGTTCGGAATATCGACAAGATTCTGATCGACGCTCCTTGCACTTCTACTGGCATTCTTCAGCGCGATCCATCCTACAAATGGCGACTGAACAAAGAGTATCTTTCCACCATGATGACTGTTCAGCACAAGATACTTGATTCTATCATCACGGCATTCAAAGACTCTCCTGGAGTCGAGATTCTTTATGCTACATGTTCGCTATTACCCCACGAAGGTGAGTCCCAGATTGACTCAGCGATGAATTCACACAACATTGAGCTAGTTGATATTGATTTGGATTGTTCTCGAGGGTATGCAGGATTCAAGTGTAGTGACAAGGTACGCCGTCCATTTCCACATATTGACAAAACGAATGGATTTTTCATTTCGAAACTTCGGATTCCTCGTTAACTTTTCTGTAAATGCTATCCATCACGCGTCTACCGAATTCGCTATCATTCTTGAAAGCGAATGGGACCTGCAGAAAGACCGTTCGTGCTTGATCTAATGCCTCTATGTCATGCTCTATAGCACCTTTGAAGAGAAGTTTGACCCATTTGAAACAAACGTTGTTTCGTAGCTTTTGTTTTAACCCCTCAGATTTGGCAAATTCTTTGAGATAATCTAATCCCCGTTTCGCATTCCCCATCATCAGGTCCGCGACTGAGGCCATACAGGCAAACAGGATAGCATTGTGATCTATGCCTGATTCCAAGTACTTCTGAGCACCTTCACGGTATTCCTCTGATTTCTTTGCATAGAGTTCTCTCCTGTCGACCACGACGAAATGCTCCTCCTCTTCTCTTTCAACTGTCTTTAGGCTTAGACCTCCCATGATGCTCGCCTTCAATTCCGCTTGAAGGTCTGCTTGTACATCCCGTTCGGAGACTCTCTCAGCTGATTCAATCAATTTCCATCCTGCCTCGGCAAGTCTCTTCTTTATCTGTTCAATATCTTCATCAGAGGCATCTACCCCACTCTCAAAGAGCTCCCGTGCTTGTCTGAAAAGGTCGTATCCTCTTGCAACAAGACCCATTTCCGCGGCGAGATTCACCCCTCTTCGAAAGGCCAAAATCGCATTGTCCTTTTCATCTAGTTGCTGGAAGTTTCGTGCTGCCTGAAGCAACCAAGGAAATGTATCAGTGCTCTTTTTCTGACCGGCTTCTTCTGCTTCGGTCAAGGCTTTATAGGCACCTACACAAAGCTTGGCGAGCTTCGCTTTGGAGCATTTTGAAGTTACCTCAGCTAAGGGAAGCACTTGCTTGCGGATTTTGCATGCATAACCGTTCTTGATTCTATCAAGCCACTTGCATCTCTGACTTTCAGACATTCTCATTCTCCGAGAGTTAGCTCTCAATCACATTCTTGTCTTCTACATTGCCCTAAAAAGTAAGCTTTGGTTGTATCGGCATCGGAAGAAGCCTTTACTATAGTTGAGTTCACCCAACTGTAAGAAACGGGTTATCAGAACGGCAGATATTACTGCAACTACTGAAACCACAACAACTACGACCACCGCAACACAAGCTGGGACAACCACAGACGAAACGGATGACGGCAAGGAAGTAACAACTGACAGCAATGGTGAGGGATATCCTATCACTTCAGATGAGCTTGTTATTGGTCTCATGCTGATGGATGGGGTCCTAGCAATTGGTGTAGCATACTCCTTTAGAACCAAGGATAGTGGAGGAAGGACACCACATGAGCCTGAAAAAGTCTCGAATTACCGAACGAGAAATCAGGACTGAGAAGTATCTTGTCGTTTGCCCTCATTGGGGAACCAAGAACGAACTAGGTAGATTGTATTGCGAGAATTGTGGAGGAAAACTATGAACTTGCTCAATCTACTCTCGCAAAGATACAACTCCATCTTCATTCCGAATGAACACACCTCCGTATCGGTAGCCTTTTCAGGCTAATCTAGAGGGTTGCTTCGAAGTCATGGAAATGGACGACAATGACCCTGAAGATCCTGAATTGGCTATGCTCAGGAGAAAAAAGATGGCCAAGATGATAGCTCGCGAAAAGAAACTCAAAGCACAGAAAGAGCGTGAGCAGAAGAGTCAGGCCGAACGAGAACGAATCTTACAGAAGTTTCTCACCCCAGATGCACTTTCGTATCTTGACGCACTCAAGCAAAATCAGGCTTCTATCGGATCCAGAATTGAAAGTATCGTTCTGTCCATCATAGTCTATAGAGGGATTAGGAGGCAAATAGGACGGCAAGAGATTAGATACATCGAACGCCGCTTGAAAGGCGAAGGCCCCAAAATAAAGATTCAGCGAGATGGCGAGACATCTGATTTTGCCAGCTATGTTCGCAAAGCAATCAAGAAGGACAAGGAATCCACTCCTTAGCTTATACCAATGGCACTAACGGGGGCAATAATCATGGATTTATTCGACGCACACACCCATCTTGATATGCGCCACTATCGGCACGATCGTGAACAAGTTATCCAAAGGGCTAAGGATGCTGGACTTGTGGGTATGGTCACCTGTTCTATAGGCACCGCCTCATTCAGGAGAACACTCGGTTTACTCAAGAAATACTCCTCATTTGTTTATCATAGCCCGGGAACTCAAGTCAGCCGACTTACGAGAGATGAAGCCGAATCCATAATGGATATGACAAGAAAGTATGCGGATGATATTGTGGCCGTGGGAGAGATTGGTCTGGATTATCACTGGGTGAAAGATGAGCAGAAGCGTCAAGTTCAGAAAGAGATATTTGTTGATTTCATAGACCTAGCCGAAGAGCTGGATCTTCCGATCGTTATCCATTCTAGGGACGCCGAAGCTGATGCAACAAATATTCTGGAAGAACTTTTCGACGGTAATGTGCTCATGCATTGCTTTGAAGGCGCTGCTAAAGTGGCCCAACGTGTTCGAGATAACGGCTGGTACATTACACTCCCCGCCAATTTTGATAAATACCGAAAACGACGGAAAGCTGCCGAGGTTATGACGATCGATCAGATTATGTTGGAGACGGATGGCCCTTATCTATCCCCGACAGGTGATAGGAATGAACCTGCCAACATAAGAATTGGGTGTAAGAAGCTCGCAAAGCACTTAGACCTCCCGGAAGACGAAATTGCGCAAATAACTACCAGTAATGCCCTAGAATTCTACAATCTATGAAGACGAAACCAATAGGGCCAAAAGCAACCATTTACAAGGGAATATGACAGGTGCTAAGAGACATTGTATAGCCGCTACTTCATGGATATTGACCCGAAGTCACTAAGTGACCCGATTGCTGTGGTAGGATTGCCAGGGATAGGCGCTGTTGGCAAGATTTCCGTGGAAACGCTACGTCAAGTTCTTGATGCAAGGCACATCTCCGATTTCTTCAGCAAATACTTTCCTCCAAAAATACTGGTTAGGAATGGCCGATCGCATTTTCCCCGCTCATCAATGCATCTTTACAGATCTGCACCAGATGAGAGCCATGACATTATCCTCCTTACTGCTGACTTCCAACCCCAGTCCGAGGGTGGTGTCTTAGAGTATGCTGACTATGTCATTCAGGAGTTCACCAAGATAGGCATATCCAACGTGTATGCTCTCGCAGCTTATGAACAGGAATACAAAAGCTTCTTCGCCCATTATCCAAAACCGCCGCGTGTTTTTGCTTCCGCCAGCTCAGATGCGCTACTCGAAGAAATAATGGAGATGCCTGGTGCTGTTGCAACAGAGAATGGTGTTATCACTGGTGCCAATGGTGTTATTCCTTCATGGGCCGCAACGATGTATGACATGGAGGGCGCTTGCCTTCTCGGAGAAACTCTGGGTGTTGTCAAGCTGGATTACCGTTCCTCAAAGGCTCTAGTAGAACGATTTAGTGACTTAGTAGGATTGAAGGCTGATTTCAGTATTCTTGAGGAGAAAACAAGGCGCGTAGAAGAGCTCATCGAATGGGCTGAGGAAGAGCTATCTCAGAGAGAAATATCATCTGGTGAAGTGGACCAGAAACCTCCCGAAAGATACATTGGTTAGGCCTATTGAACAAGGTCTGGATGCAGAATATCTGTTATTGCCGCCTTGCTATCAAGGTTTACATAGAAATAGTGCTGTCCGTGCTCAATTCGAACGGTCACGGGGAATCGTTCCTCATCCTTAATCATGTCCTTCGTGACTTTTACTTCCAAACTTTTTGAACACACAGGACAGACGACTTTCCTTAGCATTTTTCGTTCTCTCCTCCCCTTGGGTTATCGTCAAGTGTCTTGTCGATTAGGTAGAAGCGGTTACTTTTGTGTCATCACTCAGAGTTATTCTGCAATCGTATTTGGAAGGATTCTCAAGAGGTTCTGTCACCAGGTCAACTATTTCATCTGACTTTAATCTGGTGATTTTCTCTGAATTAGACCCAACTATTCTAAGGTTCGAATAGACTCCTGCTTGAATCAAGAAGGCATACGATTCATCATCTTTATGAATCCTCACGACCAAGAACTTGGCTGCATCAAAGAAATCATTCTTGGGTCCCCTCAGAGAAAGCTTTGTTTTGTCGACACGGTTCTCTTTGAAAGATTTGTCAAGCAGATATGACCGAATGATTTTGTTGCCCACCTTCATGCGGATATCATAAAACTCCTCAACATTGTTTGTGCCTTTTAGTTTCCACATGTTACTTCCTCTCAAGCAGACAGCAATTTAGGCTTCGTATGATAATAATATAGGGATTACTTGCTTATACACCCCAGAGAGAATATCTTTATTTGTTGGTTCCAATACTTGGTAGAGTATACAGTTGTGCTTACTACACTTTGACCGAATCCACAAAGGAGAATATCACATAATGCTACAAACTCTAGATCTGGTTATCCGTGAAGTGCATGTTGGCCTATGGTTCCTCGTTGTCGGCTACTATTTCTTCATATTCTTGTTCCTACTTTTCTTCCGATATCGCCATAGTAAAAACCCATTCCAGCTCGCCATGGCACTGTTCTTCCTGTTGCTTGCTCTTGGACGATGTTTCTACTTTGTGGGTGACTTCTACGCAGATCCAACCTCGCTATATGGAGATTTGCCTGCATTTGGATTGAATCCTTTCCTTCCTGAGCTTTCACCATGGATTAGTGCCGGGGCTTTCTTCCAGTGGATGGCTTTAGCAATCCTGTCTGCGACGGCGGGGTTCATGATTTTCGGTCAGAGGGGGGCTGAAATCCTGTTTGCTATTCCCGCTGTCATCATTGGTTTTGTGCTTGCATTTTATCCGCTTACCGACATACAGAGATTACTACTCTCAGGTTTAGCAGGAGTTGTATACGCTCTCTTCATCCCCCTCCTATTCTGGTACCTTGCTTGGGTGTCAGGGGGTATGCTGCGGAAGTCGAATTTCTTGCTTGGCTTGGGATTCTTAGTTCTATTTGCGGGCAGAGTTGTGCACGCCGGAAGGCATTTCCTGATGGATTCCGTTTTTGGAACCTACACTATTCCTGGTGTACTGGCGCCTGGCTTGATAGTTATTGGTCTGATTCTTATTGCCACAGGTAATGAATGGGGACAGGCACAGTAGGAGTCGTTCTAGAACGATCACATTTGTTTAAATCAAGAATACAGCATCAGACTGCTTAAAGGATATCTCTATTCCTTGCCAATTTCCACCCATTCGAGCATATCCATGTCTTCAAGCTTGTGTAGGTTCTTCTGAACCTCTTTGACTTTGACACCAAGCTGGTCAGCTATAGCTCTAGGAGTCAATTTTCCCTCACACATCTCAGCTACATCATAGGTGGACTGCTTCATCTGGCCCAGCCTAACCAGCATAGGTGAGACTCTCCCGTCAAGAATAGGCACCATAACCTTCTTCTCGGATGCTTTCCCCTTTTGCGTAATCTCATCTATGGTTTCAGTGAATCCTTGAAAGGGTTGAAGATTTCCATCCCACCCCTCTAATACATCCGAATATTTGTTGACGAATGCGTTATTGATATCAGCAAGCAAAGCCATGGCGGCATTACCATCATCAGTTTTGTCAATAGCCGCGGCAACCATGATATTATTCCTCAAGGAGAGGCATATATCGAAATCACGAAAGTCAATAACGTGAACACGATTTCCCGAGCTAAGCTCATCTCCAAACTGCATCAATGCAGTGAGAAATCCACTGATCAGATTTGGGTCCATTTCTGCTGTTCCGTACTTTCGGTCCAGAACGCAGAGGCCGCTGTCAGCCACCAGCACGTAAACAGCTTGCATCATGTCACTCTATCTCCACTTGCCTGTGCCTGAATAGGTTTAACCTCTTGGCTATATATCACTTGCCCGGATAGGTTTACGGTGTATGTCATATCTCCGAGGGCTCCCTAAGACGCCTCGCTGCCTCGCAGAAGGGTCAGAGTGAAATTATTTTTGTTTCTTGGCAAACTCACATTCAGAGATACCCTTTTTATCTCCAATCTAGAATCATCCTTCGGTGTATTTCTTGGATACTGCAAAAGATGCACGAATATTGATACTTGAAGATGCACTGAGGCGTCTAGAAGGCATATTTTCTAAGAGGCTATTGCGTTTTCAAGTCGACTATAATCAACTGCTCAACTTACTTGGTGAGGCAAAAGAGGCCTATTATGCTATCAAATACTCGTATATGGAACCACAGGAGCTGAGAACAAGCGAATCGTTGAAGACGTTAACTAATGCGATCAAGAAATTCAAGAGCATCTATACCACAGCAAGAGATGAGCGTGGTTTCAAACCTACAAAAACCAGCGAGAAGAGATTACTAGCTGAAACAGAATATGTCTTTAGGGTTGTTTTCGGTTTCCACAATCGTTTAACTCGGCCACCGAATCCTGCCTTTGCTATAGATATTCTATGTGTTGAAATTACTCAAGTATCCGATGTGGAGGAATCTGATAATCTACTAGCGTGCAGATGTACTGACGGTAGCCGAATTTGGAGAGTTCTTACGAACATCGACTCAGTCGAATCGGGAATGAGGATGGCTGTGGGAGTGTTACCGCCGGCAGAGTTGATGGGTCGAGTGAGTGAAGCTATGTTTCTTCATAGGACGCCTCTAGCTAAAGATACTCTCTTGGGATTCTTGGATGAACCCCCTCAGGAGGCACTTGACCAAGCCGCGGCTCAAGTGGTGAATATCACAGAGAAGGTGAAATAATTGCATCTTAGCGATATCCAAAATATGCTGAAGCAATTCCATACAGAACGAGGCTGGAACAAATTCTCAGCTTCTTTGGTCATGACTCATCTTTTGGAAGAGCTGGGTGAGCTGTCTGACTATATCCTCATTGAAGAGGGCTACAAAGCCACTGGACTTGGCCATGACGAACCAGAAAAGAATCAGATTGAGCGGGAATTTGCTCAAGTCTTATCACTATTCGTTCAGCTAGCCAATCATTTCGATGTTGATTTAGAGAATTCTTTTTCTGCTGAGCTTGAGATTATGCAGGAACGGTTTCCTGCAGATAAATGGGCTGAATACATGAATCGGTTTTAATCACTGTCCGTCACGGATTCTATGCCAAATGCAACGACTACCCGGATTACACCCTCGACATTGCGTACGGTGTTATTCACGTAGCTATTTACTTCCTCTTGATCAGCTGCCTCTAGAATAAGAAGGACATCGAATTCGCCGGTGGTGAGCCATGCTTCTGAAACGATATCATCTCTAGCAAATTCAGTAATCAGTTCTTCATCAGAACCGGGCGTGACTGACATGCTGACAAAAGCCGTAATCAATTATAGACCTCCACTTTTCAGACATTGCATTTTGCGTTTGCCTTATATTTATGGACTTTGTGAAAGCGCCCGAGTTTTACTGTTTTTTAGACGTTTCCATCACAGGTTACATCTTACGTCGCGCTTCTAATGCCTTCTTGGTCATGTCTTCCAAATCTTTGGTGATTTCAAGCAAGCTTCTTGCTTTCTTGTGCACCACTTGTATGTTCTTTTCCTGAGCCCATTGCGCCAAACCAGTAACGAGTGGTCCAAAGGCGGCTCTGGCTGATTCAATGGTTCCCACTGCTTTGCCAAGGAGTTCCATACTTTTTTCTTTGTTGACTCCTGCTTCTGCTACTCTCAGCCATACTAGGGCGTGAACCATGTACAGGGAATCCAGCATAAGCGTGGGCGACTTAGGATTTTCCTGCACCTTTGTAATCAGCTTGTCATGCCTTTCTTCGTACACTTCCTTGAACAGGTTGAACGCTTTCTTATCATTACCCTGATCTAGCTGAATTATCGCGTTTTGCAGTTTTTCATCGCTGGTGGACAATGATCAATCGCCCCATGATTGCTCATGATTTGATAAACTCATAATAGTTTCGTGTATTATAGTGTTTGGAATCTGTTTTGAGATTCACCTGCAGGATTTATCCGTACCTTTTTCTTTTCAGCGTGTACGATATTCCCAAAACAAACCCTTTCCTAGATAGTATGGAGTGTTCTTATATTATCCGTATGCCTCTTATACGTTGCAAGAAGATAGATTCAGATTGGTTGGTACCCCATGATGTAAATTCGACAAACTACTTGGCACACAATCTTTATTTTCACTAGTTGAATCAACTCTCAACCTTGACGTAGAAACTTTCGGAGCTTGTCGAACAATGACCCGCAGTACATTCACATTTGAAGAACTGAAGAAGACCAACCACAAAGAAATCCAGCGCATGCAGGAGAAGAAATTCAAAGCGTTCATCCGTTATCAAGTCTGGCCCAATCATCCATATTACCGTAGGATGTTCAAAGAACACGACGTGGATCCTTGGGACATAACCTGTATAGACGACTGGGCCAAGTATCAGCTACCATTGGTTCGGAAGCTCGAATACAAAAATAATCTCCGGTCATTTGTGCTTAATCCGTCTGAGGTGGATGGTAAAGAACGTGAGCCTTCTGAAATTGTACGCAACCTGATGAACTACTACAAGGCCGCTGGATATGAAGACAAGTATAAGACTCTCCGCAATGATGGTATCAGGGTGAAGCTTCACATAGGGAAGGACGGAGCAGAGGAGCGAATAAGGGAACAGGTCACCACTACCTATGCACCACTCCAATTTTGGCTTAGCTCGGGTAGATCGTCCGGACTACCTTCACCTGTGTTCTTGACAAGACATGACAATGACTTACTGCAAAAGAACTGCGTCAAGGTTGGCCAGATGGCTGTTGATCCGTGGATAGATAGCGGCTGGGAGCTTGTAAGCATGAATCTTTTCCCATATGCTCCCCATCTTGGTTGGCATGCTGTAAATCGAGGTCTCAAGCAGATGTCCAAATTTTATCTGGCGACAAGCGCTGGGGGAGCCATACCCAGTGAGAAACTGGTAGAAATGGCACAAGTGTTCAAGGCCAACGGATTTGCCGGAATGCCTAGCTACCTCCGGAATCGATTCTTTAAGGCTATGGAGAAATCTGACTATGATGCTCCTGAGAAAGTTGTTATTCTCCTAGCTGGCGAGAAAATCTATCCGCCTGTAGTTGAAGACATGATACACATCTTAAAAGAAAAGGGGGCGAAAGAAGTTAGGGTTGTTGGAGGATATGCCTCGTCAGAAACGAAGATTTCGTTTGCTGTGCAATGTGGTTTGGATGGTCCGTATCACAATGTTTCTCCATTGATGCTAGCTTTCAGGTATGCCACCTTCAATGATGACGGTACATACGATTTCGTAAGCGAGGGCGAGCCGGGTCATGTAACCCTCTTCCACCTCGACGGCACAGGCACTGTTGTTGAAGGATTCCTGCTTGGCGATGTAGCTGCTGAACATGAGCGCGGCAAATGTCCAAATTGTGGCATGGATGGTCCTTACTTCTGGGATATTGGCCGAGAAAACGATGCTCGCGCTCAACTTGACATAATGGGGTTGAGCGAGAAGAAAGTGAAAGGGGCAACGGTGAATCTCACTGCTCTGAGAAGTGATTTGCTTTCAATAGATATGGTCGACGAAGTGCAGATTGAAGTGGCAAAGGAGGATATGAGTGATCCTTATAGTATGGACGTACTCAACCTTTATGTTGCCCCAAGCGAGAAAGAAGAAGTTGATGAGCACGCATTGGTTTCAGAAATACAAACTGTAACCAAGAACGCAACTGAAGTTACTCCGCGCGTGTTTGTGTTGTCCTTTGAGGAACTACTAGAAAAGGCAGGAGGCATGAAGTTCATGGAAGTTCATGATATCAGGCCGAAGCCTGCATAGCCTGCTCCAGAATATGTCGCGGCTGAATCCCAAGAAGGGTCCTGCCATGACGGTGATGGCGAACCAAGTCAGCATTGTAACAGTATTTGACTAGCCTATGCACTAGTACAAAGAATTGCTGAAATAAAAAGAGGGGCCGAGCTTTTTGCCCGGAATAAGCTTGTTCTCGCTCTGATTATCTGAATCGCTGCTTGATGTCTTCTTGGTTCAGATAGATAACTATGATTAGCGGAATGATGATACCTACCCAGTTTTGGGTTATCACACCAATTACTATGTTGATGATGTTGACTATCATGGCTAGCTTCCAAGCCCACGATTTCATGGTCCATAAACCATAGCCAACGTAGAATGAAATAAGCCCAAAAATTACCAAGATTCCTCCCATGATTCCATAGAACGGCGAGATGGATCCGAAAGCCATGATTGTCACGCCCAGGCCTAATGTTATCAGCGCACCAATCATCTGTAGAATTGCCAAAACTGTTATTCCAAGAGGACGGCCCTTATTGTCACTCGGTTCATCAGCATCAGCCATTGGTATTTCTGCCATTGTAGCTTCCTCGTGTAGGTCTATGCTGTCGATGAAGTCACCATCTAAAAGGGTATCTTGTGTGCATTACATTAGATACTAAAAAAAGAGAACAGGGAACAAGAAAACAGGATTTACCTGTTCTCATGTTCACTCGTAGTAGCACTACTTGATACCTTGTTTTTCGACAAACTCAGCAAGGATGTCCTCGAGGTCAGGCTTGCCAATTTCCTGGAGGTCGTATCTGACCCGTGTATTGGGCTTGTCGATGTCGATGAGCCTCGCTAGGTCGATTGGTGTCCCTACAACGACGGCATCCACATCAGCCTTCTCAATAGTCTTTTGCAGTTCTTTCATTTGTTCCTCGCCATAACCCATGGCTGGTAGGACATTCTCAAGATGTGTGTATTTCTCGAAGGTGTCTTTTATGCTTCCAACCGCAAATGGTCTTGGATCAACTATTTCTGCACCGAATCTTCGTGCTGCAACGTAACCTGCACCATAAGGCATATTGCCGTGAGTGACTGTTGGTCCATCCTCGACAACGATAACTCGCTTACCTTTGATTTTGCTTGGTTCTTCGACAGATATTGGTGAGGCCGCTTCGATTATCGTGGCATCTGGGTTTGCCTTCATGATGTTTTCCCTAACCGTCTGAACATCCTCGTAGTCTGCAGTCTCTACCTTATTGATGATTACGACATCAGCCATCTTGAGGTTAGTCTCTCCTGGATAGTAGGAAATTTCATGGCCTGGTCTGTGCGGATCTGTCAGGACTATAAGGAGGTCAGGCTTGTAGAATGGGAAGTCGTTATTGCCACCATCCCAAGTTATTACGTCAGGGTCTTCGTCTTCCGCCTGACGAAGAATCTTTTCATAGTCAACACCTGCATACAAAGTGACACCCATATTGATAATGGGCTCATATTCTTCGCGCTCCTCAATGGTGCATCGATATTTGTCCATGTCCTCAAGCTTCTCATATCGCTGAGCAATCTGCATGGTCAAGTCCGGATCGTATGGCATAGGATGACGGATGTTGATAGGTGTCAATCCCATGTCGACGAATATCTGATTTACACGCCTTGATGTCTGGCTCTTACCGGATCCGGTTCTAACAGCACAGACTGCGACCACTGGCTTCTCACTTTCATACATCGTAAGTTCTGGTCCCATAAAGCGGATATCTGGACCTAGAGAGTTGACCCAAGCTATTTTGTGGCCTACGTAGTCGTAAGAAAGGTCGCTGTATGCTAGAATGCATTGGTCAACGTCGAATTTCTCAACCAGTTCAGGTAGCTTTTCTTCGGGGTATATTTTGATACCATCCGGATACAAGTCGCCTGAAAGCTCGGGTGGGTATTCCCTATCTCCGATTCCTGGAATCTGCTGTGCAGTGAACGCGACTACTTCATAGCGAGAATCTCCTCTGAAGAAGGAGTTAAAATTATGAAAATCACGTCCAGCCGCACCCATAATAATTACTTTGATTTTCTCTTTACTCATTGGAAACCACCGTACGGGTGTGGAAAACTAAATCATAGTCATCCGGGCATCCATTAATAAGCTTCGATATAGCAAAAGGTGATTGTACCGAGTGTTATAGGTAGATTTATTTCGATTTATCGAAAACCTATAACAGTTGTTCTTTTTATGGAACAAACATTTAGAGGGTCGAAAAATCACAATAAGAATACAAACCATTAAATATCTCGCTAGGTGTTAAAACCGGAGATATTGCCTTGGTAATACTCTGTCCGCTTGGGGTGCACATGTGAAACTAGTGGAAATTGCAGAACGCAGTATTGATGTAATAAAAGAAGAAGGCGAAGATGGTATACGTAGTGACCAACTTGCCGAACGATTGGAGACTCCCAAGAGGAGAATATATGATGTCATCGCTATTCTGAAAGCGATGGGCAAGGTGGAGACCAATCGGCGGTTTGATGGAACTACGATAACCTGGGTTGATGAATCAGATCGGTTTGTTGAAAAAGACAAATATGAGGCAACAAAAGAAGAATTGGAGAAGGTGACGAAGCAAAAGAAGGAGCTTCAAGTAGAGGTTGCCCAGCTCAAACAACAGCTCCGTATCGCAAAGTCGAAGATCCGAAAGGATGCCGAGATTCAACAGGCTCATGACAGAATAGAGTTCGATACAAAACAGCTGAGAGTTAGACCTTTGTCTAACAGTGGATTCAAGGCTGTGAAGGACTCAGGCGTGGAAGTCATGATTGAATGCCACGAATCTGGCTTCGTTGTAGATCCTTCTGAAAAACAAATTGATAAGAATGAAACACTTCTTCGGAATATCCAAAGGCTCTAAGAAGGGGTTCTTAAGACAACCTGACTCCCCCTTCTTATCTCTCTTAGCTTATCCAATTTGTTGTGACTGCTGGGTTCTATGGTGCCAATTACATTAACCTTGCTGAATGTTCTGGAGTCCTCAAGATAAATCACAAGTGAATCCCCCAGTGGCATATATGCAATGTCTCCCCGTGCTACTTCCTTCGTTGGTTTGATATTTCCCTTACCGATATCCAGATTCATTCTCATTTCCCCTCTAATCATCGCAGCTCTCGTTTGGATTGGGAGACGTGAGATGATTTCCTCGGTAATCATAGGCCCTCTTACCCTATCGAGTATGCCGTTGAGTGTCGTCCCGTCTTCGAACTCGATAGCAATCTGAGTTTCGCTCTCGCTCATATCTAACACCAACTGGATATGTGAAATAGTATTTCAGAAAGTGCTCCGATTCACTTCCCAAATACATCAGATTCACCTAAAATAGTATTGCTTACGCAATGTATGTCTTATCTTAGAAGTACTTTGCGTTAGCTATTCATAAGTACCTAAAGTGCTTGTGTTAGGCTTCGAATCGTCTCAAGATCCATTTCCTCTATTTGATCTTCAGGAATATCGGCAAGCATCTCAGCTGGAATAAGAGCCAGAAGATCTGCTTTCTCCTTTCCATATTTGTTTGTCAACTCTTCCAGTCTGGATGTATCCTCTTCACTGCTGATTGTATTTTCATCGTCTGTAGTAATCTGAGCTGGTTCCTCAGTTATTCCTGAAGTTGAAAGGGCAATGGCTTCTAATTCATCAGCAGAGAGTTTTTCCAGTTCTTCCGGTTCCATTGCTTCCCGTACTTCTGCTGGTATGCGCTCAAGAAGTGCTTCCCGTTTCTTTTTGCTTCTAACCGTTTTGACCTTCCTGACACGCCGAACCCTTTTCTTCTTTGGAGGTGGAAGATTTGATTTTGCTGCTGAAATTATATCCTTAGCGCTTTCTTCACTGATGCCATTGACTTCTTCAGAAACCGCCTTGGGGTCTGCTTGTGCAAGGTCTTCGACTGAAACGTATCCTGCATCTCTGAGCCCCGCGTTGATATTAGGTCCGACTCCTTGAATATCATCAAGGCTCACCTTGGTTTCAGCTTCGAGTTCTTCTTCGGCCGGCACTTTTGATTTCAATGAGTCAACCAATTCTCTCGCAGTTTCGGGTGTTAGTCTCCTCAATTCCTCTATGGGAAGTGATTCTCGCACATGAGTGGGTAGCTCGTCAATTATCTTAGCGACTTCCTTAGAGATGCCTTCTCTTGTTTCAGCAGGTGCAAGCCCTTTGGCCTCAATTTCTGCCTCAACATCAGAGACTCCTTCCAAGATAATTGGTTTTCCTTCCAGTTCATCGATAAAGGAGCTCAAATCGATATCAATATCGAAATCTTCATCTCGCCATCTGAGATAATCTTCAATTGCCAGAGAAGTAAGTCCAATTTCCGTAAGAAACATCCTGATTTCTTCTTCGCTCATGTCCGGGAAATCAGCAAGCAAAGTATCAATTCGATCTTTTTCAACCCTCGCCCAAATAGGTCCAGGAAGTAGTTTGGAAAGGCCTTTGGCGCAATGCGATCGTACCCACGTACTCGAATCCTTGAGACCTTCCAGCAAATTCGGAATTGTCCGAGGCTGATGGTACCAAGCCAGAACTTGAGCTGCTGCTATCTTTACATCCTCGTTCTCATCATCAAGAAGATTCTTTGCTTCCTTGACGATGGCAGGGTCGGTCAGCTCGATGGCTGCAAGTAATGCCCTTTCTCTAACAATTTCGGATGAATCCTCAAATGCGCGCAGCAAGTCTTCTCTGACGGAAGCATCTTTGCGTGCCTGCCTTCCGACTTCTTCAATTTTGAACTCTAGTAGAAGGCTTCTTGTATTCAAGGTTCTCCTCACCTCGGGCTTTCAACAGCAATGCGTAACTCCTTGTGTTGAATTCATGGCTCGACCTTATGTTTGTATCGGGCCTTATGATTGTATTTTGTTTGTCACTATTTTGCTTACTTATTATAGTTTCAACATTATTGATAAATATAGTTCCTATTTCCATTTCCTGTCTATTGGTTGTCACTCCACTAAGAGAGGTATTGGAAAACAGATTTAGGATGGCTTTGTATTGCTCTCGCCGGGTCTGTCTTTGAAACAAGAGCAACTACAGAGAACGCTGCAGGTAGTTCTGTTTATCACCGTGATGTTTGTCCTGATTGAACTGCCAAATGCGGCTAGTCGGCTCATTGTAGGCACCGAGAGTGGACAGATGGTTGCATCACTTCTCTCCTTGCTTGTATATCCGCTGATGTACGCTACGGTTCTTATATTCTTGCGATGGGAGAGTAACACATCCATAGGTGACCTTGGTGGGGACATAGACGATGAAACTGCTCATGGTCTGATGGTGGGTCTTACCGGGGGAATCGTAGGTTCAGGTCTAACAGTTCTTCTTGCTCTCCTGTTCGGGGGGGATTTACGCTCCCTATCGGAAATTACCCTTGCTCTGGTGACGGGCAATGCAGTTGTCACGGTGCTCGTATCTTACGTGGAAGAATTGGTCTACCGCGGCTACCTCCTCACCAGAGCTTCCAAGCTTGGCGGAGGCAAGCGATTTGGAATCATTCTGAGTTCCATCGCGTTTTCTTTGCTTCATTATAGCTGGTGGACACCGCTAGGAAGTATACCTTTGCATCTTACGCTGTTGTTCACTTTCAACCTGTTCCTCGGTGGCGTTGTTTTGAGTCTCGGATTCTTCCTGTCGGGAAAACGATTATGGGCACCAGCAGGATTTCATTTCGCATGGAATATGATTGCATATATTGCCTTCCCGGTCTTTCCTGCAGAACCGGTTGAAAATCCAGCAATTCTTCAGATTGAGTGGGGTCTTACCACCATTCCGGCTTTTCTTATTGGCTTAGTAGTAATGTGGTTAATTCTGAACTTGAGAAAGAAGGACGAAATCGGCGGACAGAACTTGTGAATCTGTTGAACTACCAAATAGGTCTAGGCGTTGCTCCAGTAATGCCTTACGCCTTTGCAACTAGCAGTCAATCTGAGTGCCATTGTTCCCTAGGATTTCCGGCAGGGGAATGCTACCGTATGAGATGCCAACTCTGAGAAGAATGAGCACAAATCCAACGATGATGGATGCCAAGATTCTCTCGATTGGATAGATGAAAATGGTAGCCAAGTAAGACGCGGCAAGAGGGTTTGTTTCCATTTCCAACACGTAGATGAAGTAGTATTGAGACATAGTGGCTCCAACGAGGTGATCTGCCATCAGGGCCAAGAAACCCGTTAACCACACGAACACAGAGGATTTGCCTTTGGTTCCACATTCGGTAGGTTCGAGTATCCTGTCAAATTTATGCGAAATCACCGGGGTGAGCACTAAAATTGACAAAAATGCAGCGATTGTGTGAAGCCAGAGATATGGTGCTGTGACAAGACCTATCGGACCGAGGAGGTATATTGCTAGGCCCAGAATGAAGACACCAGTGACAACATGATATCTTTTGAAACGGATACTTCCTGCCACTAAGGCACTAGCCATTGGTGCGAAGATTGGGATTATGGGCCCCAGAATACCTCCGATGTTAAAAAACAAGGTCCCAAGAATAGAACCAATCATGACGGCAAGCAGTCCATAGAACGGACCGAGTAAAAACCCGATAATTGGTGCAGAGACAAGACCCCATGAAATGAAGCCCCCTCCCATTCCTAAGAGATAGAGTGGAACCATCGAGAGAACAAGCTGAAAGGCCGCAAAGATGCCTGTGAGTGCCCATTCGTATGTTTTCGTATGTGCCATTGGTTCTTTCCTTCTTTCAGCAATACCGATAACTGAATCAATCCAATTCTTGCATCCTGATACCGTTAAGTGTTGTGTCAGGCCTGAAAGTCCGGATTTTCTTGGCGAGAATAGCTTATCGAAAATGCAAAGTATATGGAGTGATGAGAAGCACCTAATTACTTGAGGATGCAAGAATCCAGAAGAAGAGCCCGCCGAGAATCCATATGAACAGTCCCGCTCCTAGAACAATACCTAGGGTTGCACCCATGCCAGACGAGCCAAGATTGACATGGATATTACTAAACTGCTTGATCCCTCCAATATGTTTGGTCTCGTAGTCGCAATGGAATTGCTTGTCCGTTATCGCTCCACAGATTTCACAGACGTATTTGTCCTGAACAACGGCGCCAATGAAACTGTCCAGATTACATCCGATAAAAGCCGTAAGAACCGCAAGAGGAATGACCAAAACTAATTCGAACACCCCTGAAACAGGGACGGAACCAGGGGTGATAATTGCAAAAAGAGCTACTATTATGCCAATAGCAAGACCTGCGAAAGCTGCTACAGCTTCTCCGAGTAATGAGACAGCTCCGATTGTCCCACTTGGAACTTTGCGCCTGAGATTGGTAATGAGTCTGGGTTTCCGAGTACTGAACACTCCTATTTCGCTCGCAAGAGTATCAGCAGACGTTGTCCCAACTGCACCAACAAAGCCTCCAAGCATCCAATACGGGTTGATTCCTAACATAGGTGAAAGGTACATTCCAATAGAGAAGAACATGGGGATGATGCCGCTTGCCAACACATTTCTGTACGAACGTTTCCCTTTCGATTCTTGCGCTATCCCCTTCTTTGCCTTTGCCTTGTATTTGAACTTGGTAGCGAATCCGGCACTGACAAAGAAGAATAGGAGGACAGTAAACGCAGCTGGACCGCCTGTATACCAGACAGTAAATCCAACAACAAATGCGCTGATCAAACCAGAAACATCAACAAAACCCAACTTGTAACTTAAGGGACCAATGAAACCCATGAGTAATAGACCCGAAACTACAGGCTGCGTTAATAGTTCAAACATCCATTTTCACGTCCATGCATCAAAGATGCGCATTCATTGCAATTCTTGTGACAACCAAGTGTGAGTTATTCTATCAGCATATATCATTTCATAGTAAGATGCTTCTTGTTACTCAAAACCGGCTGAATTTACCCTATTATAGCTTTGCCATTGATGAAGTGAAATGTCGAAGTTCCCTTCGATGAATTATTAACGAAAAAACTGTAACCAAACTCGAACTATGGCAACCGGCACGTTTCTAAAACAGTATTCATTGGTCACTTACTTCCTCAAAGAGCTGGCGTATTTTCTTGCTCATCTCGTCAAGCCTGTACCATACGCTTTCTCTACTCCTCCGCTCAGCTAGCTTTCGGATAAGAATATCGTAATCGTAATCCACAATATCCTTGAGCAAAACCAATGCCGTCTCGTCTTCGAAATGGGTTGAATTAACAATCCCTTCATGGAAACGTTTTGCAAGCGGCTGCAGACTCTTTTCTCCAGCATCAACTTCGATGAGTGCCTTCCTGTACCTCTCCTTGGGATCCTTCATGGCGTATCCCCCAACAATTGGTGTCACACTAGCGCCAAGCGAACCCCTCCCAATCTCATCAAGGATATCCATTGCTTCTTGAAAATGAGCATAGGTATCAGAAAGACATTTCTTGATAGCTCGGAGAATGTTTTTTTGTGGTAAATCATCCGACATTGGCAACACTCTCCCTTTGCCCCTTACTACCTGGGGCAGCAAGGGCTTCTTCTTGGACTGGTCAGGAGCTTGATTTGCCTACCAAAGCTCTCCTGCAAAATGACAGGCTACGTAATGATCTTCATCCATCTCTCTTTCTTCGGGAATTTCCTTGGTACAAATCTCTCGAGCGTAAGGACACCGTGGATGAAATCTGCATCCTGATGGAACATTGATTGGACTTGGAGGTTCACCCTTCAAAGATTCAGTCCGTTTCTTAACCGTTGGATCGCCTGTTGGAACTGCGGATATAAGGGCCTTGGTGTACGGATGTATTGGGTCAAAGGCTACATCATGAGCAGGGCCTATCTCCATGATTTTTCCAAGGTACATGATTGCAATCCTATCTGCAATGTATGTTGCGACAGCAAGGTCATGGGTGATGAATAGGTATGTGAGACCCATTTCTTCTCTCAGGTTGAGAAGGAGATTGAGGATTTCTGCACGAATGGATACGTCAAGCATAGATACCGGCTCGTCTGCAACCATGAAATCTGGATGCAGAATCAGTGCTCTTGCAACCGAGACACGCTGCCGCTGTCCACCGGACAATTCGTGTGGGAACCTGTCTATGAAGTCCACGGCTGGTGTCATGGCGACGCTTTCAAGTGCTTCAAGCACCCGCTCTCTTTTTTCGCTTTGTGATAATGGAATCTTGTGTACCGAAAGCGGTTCATTGACTATGCTGAATACATTCTGCTTTGGATTGAGAGCTTCATAAGGGTCTTGAAATGTGATTTGCATTTGCTTCCTAAGCTCTTTCATCTCGTTCCTATCCAAGGTCGAGAGTCTCTGACCTGCATAGAATATTTCGCCATCGGTGGGTTCGTCTAAGTACAGTATTGTCCTACCCGCTGTTGTTTTTCCACACCCGGATTCCCCTGCTAAGACCAGGACCTCACCTTTGTTGATGTCAAAAGTGACACCGTCCACTGCCTTCACGAAGAGCTCTTGTTTGTAAAGGAGTGACGATAGAAAGCCCGTATTGACCGGGAACCATTTCTTCATGTTGCGGACTTCTATTAATGGTTCGCCTCTCTTGACTTCTTCGGTTTCGACTTCTGCTTGGAGTTGTTCAATAGACATTCATCAACCCTTCCTAATCAAGATCTAGTTTGAGTTCACCTTTGAGCTGCTCAGCAAAGTGACAATGTACGAATCTACCAGGTTCGATTTCATCAAATGTCGGTTCTTCTCGCGTGCAGATATCCTGAGCATAAGGACACCGTGGATGAAAACGGCAACCGGTGGGCGGATTAACAAGGTCAGGGGGTATCCCTGGAATCGAGGTTAGCTTCTTTTTCTCAGCCTTTACCATGCTTGGAATTGCTCCAACCAATCCCGTCGTGTATGGATGGATGGGATCCTTATAGACTGAGACAACATCAGCCAACTCCGCGAGTCTCCCTGCGTACATGATTGCTGTTTTATCACATGTCTCCGCAATGACGCTGAGGTCGTGAGTGATGAGTATCAGGGAGAGTCCAAGGTCCTTCTGTAGCTTTTGCATAAGTGTCAGGATTTGAGCCTGGATCGTGACATCGAGAGCAGTTGTCGGCTCATCAGCAATAACCAAGTCTGGGTTACAGGCCAACGCCATTGCAATCATTGCTCTTTGTCTCATACCTCCAGAAAATTCGTGAGGGTAGTTGTGGATTCTTCCAGGATCAAGACCAACCATTTCAAAGAGCTTGGCACATCTATCGAGGGCCTCTTCCTCGGTAACGTTTTCGTGCATCAGAATAGCCTCGGCTATCTGCTCACCAATTTCAAATACCGGATTAAGGGCATTCATTGCTCCTTGGAACACGATTGCTACGTTCTTCCAACGGATATCCCTCATTTCCTGTGCAGACTTTCTGAGCAAATCACTGCCTTTGAAGTAGACATTCCCACCGACAATGTTCGCTGCTGGCGGAAGGAGTTGCATAATGGAATAAGCCAAGCTGCTTTTGCCACAGCCACTTTCTCCTGCAAGTCCCAACGACTCACCAGAATCTAACTCCATCGAGACATTATCAACGGCCTTAACTAAGCCCGTTTGTGTCTGGTAATACATGCGTAGATTACGGACATCTAACAAAGTCATATTGTCGCGCTCCGGCGGAACATCCCTATGCGTATCGAGTTGGGGGGACTTTCGACTTCTTAAATATGTTCTTCTTGAAGCATGGGATGGCTGTCTTTAGTTGTCGTGTACGTGCTTTACTTATTCTTTATGGTTCGAAGCTTTTTTTGATCATTTGCAAAACAGGTTCAGCTCATTTTAGGATCGAACGAATGATGGTTATTCTGCTGCATTTAGTACCACAACTTACCGCGATTGAAGTTAGATTGCCGCTTCAGAGCGTTGGCCGAAAACCGTAAAAGGACAAATCCAAAAAACCCGGAATAGCGATGAAGGTTAAATCATTCCCAAGAACAAGAGAGGAACCACGCAAGCGGATTCTGCTAATTCCGATTATTTTGATTGCAGTGGGTTTCTTACTTGCTAATCTTCATCCTGCTTTGAGATTCATTGGTATCATCCTTGCCTTTGCAGGGACATTGAGCATATTCTTGGTGGGTATGGTTTTTGCAGATTTGTGGGCGTCTTCTAGAAGAACTAAAGACATCATTAAGGCAAGAAAAGAGAGCGAGCGGGAGTGTACCGAGGAGGATTTAGAGGATCCATTTGTTGAACTCTTGGGTGAGAGCGAGCATCACACAGCAGAATAGGTCAGGATTTTCAGTCAGTCTTAAAGATTCGTTCCAGTTCAGTAGCGTTCTTCCGAAGTTTGTTCTAATGCCCGACTCATATACTCTTAAAGGGTCATTTTCTTTTTGCCCTTGCTACGTAGACAGACACTTTTTTTAGGGCAAGCTCCCCGCCGTTGTTTGTGAGTATCATTACCCATCAGGTGTGCCAAGAGACCCAAGTGCTCCAATTGGGATAACAGCGGGTTTCTTTGCTACTCCTGAAGAAAGGAGGTTACGATTATTTCCGAACAAGACAAAGCCAGTTGGAAAGACAGTAGCTGGTATGTTAGTTTTATGGGCTTCTGGAAAGAGTTTCGACGTCACAAAATAGGCTTCGTCGGGCTTGCCATTCTGGTGTTCTATGTTGGCATGGCGTTTTCTGCTCCATATCTCGCCACACACGATCCAAAAATAAACAATAAAGTTGCGCCAACCTTTAGAGCTCCCTCATGGGCATCTGTTTTTGACCCTGAAGGAGTCACATCAGGCCAGTATATGCCGGACCCATACTTCTACGAAGAACCAGAGTTTACTGTCGAAGGAACTAATACGGATGAATTTGACTATCGACATGAGCCCAGTTCAGGACCTAATCAATCCAAGGTTGAATTGCGATGGGACCATACACCCGGGTCGATGGATTGGCCTACGCCTCTTCCACTAGATACCAAGAATGGGCCAGCTTGTAATGACTACGTCTATTTCACTCAAAGCATAGACTGGCCGTTCAATAAAATACCCGGCGGGGTTAACATGACATTTGACTTTGCTGTTGAACTCACGGGTGATTTTGCCGAGAAAGATGAAGGTGGGCTGATGTTTAAGGTCTTCCTCTACTTAGTAGACAGTTCTGACAATTGGTGGAGAATTTACCAATCATATCCCCCCTACAATCCAAATCTCCAAAGCCGAAGAGTCTCATTGAGCTATTGGGACATGTTGGAGGGCTGGGGCGGAATGGTAGAAGAAGAAGGCAGTCAAGAAGATCCAACGGATGAGCTGACAGTTGCATGTGTGCTCGCCCCCACCAAGAGATTCTTGTCCTACGGCGGTGAGTCACCTCAGGATGATTATACTGGTTCTGTCAATCTAACTGTCACCAGAATGAGCATGTACGTGTATGGTGAATACTTCGGAATCCTTGGAACTACTGATAAGGGCGCTGATGCTTGGAGTCAGCTAGTGTTTGGTTCTAGAGTGTCTCTTATTGTGGGTATACTAGCTACGGCACTTTCTACTGCTGTCGGTGTGATTGTAGGGCTTGTTGCAGGGTACTTCGGTGGAAAAGTAGACGAATCTCTCATGAGGGTTGTAGACTTCTTGCTTGTAATACCGAGTCTACCTTTGATGATGGTTCTCGCCGCGTTTTTGGGTAGAGATATCTGGAATATCATCGTTGTAATTGCAATCCTTGGTTGGACAGGAACATCTCGGTTGATTCGATCGCAGGTCCTTGCAGAAAAGAACAAAGCATATGTTGAGTCTGCTCGCGCCATTGGTGCATCGGATACCTATATCATGTTCCGCCATATACTGCCAAATGTGACCCCAATTCTCTTTGCAAACATCACGCTTGGTGTGGTAGGGGCCATCCTGTCAGAATCTGGACTCGCTTTCTTGGGTTTGACAGACCCTAGTCTAGCCAGCTGGGGACGCATGCTGGCTGATGCTCAATCAGCAGGAGCTTTTGCAAATGGCGCATGGTGGCTCGTGATATTCCCTGGTATGGCCATCACCACCTTGTCTCTTGCATTTACCTTTGTTGGACATACAATGGACCAGGTTCTCAATCCGAAACTGCGAGAACGTTAGCCCCGGAGAGAGGCACGAAGTCCCTAGGTGGATAGTGCCTCATCTTTCTTTTTTTGTGAATTTCTCAAAATCTAGTATCTTTTGAAGGCGGCTTTGTACCAACTACGTTAGCGTACAACGCCACCTTTATTACCATTAGTACACTTTTCAATAATCGAATGCTCTACCTAGCAATACTAGGTATGGCCTATCAATAATTCGAGGAATACTAGAAATGGGACTGAGAGAATATGTCATCAGAAGATCCATCTACATGTTCCTGCTTGTAGTTGCCGTTGTTTGTTTCAACTTCTTTTTATTCAGACTTCCAACTTTGGTCCTGAACGTGAGCCCCGTTGATCTCATGATAAACGAGGAGTTGCGGCGTAATCTTACACAGAAGGCTCTTGAAGAGTTATACCTGCGGTTTGGCCTTGTTCCTGACCCAGATATCTTTGACTGGATCTATATGTTCTGGCGATATCTCGTCAACATGTTTACGGGCGATTTCGGCATCTCCTTCGTCACACAAGCACCAGTGATTGAGGAAATCATGGAGAGACTCCCAAACACCCTACTCTTGATGGGCACTTCATCCATTGTCTCTATTGCTCTAGGAATTTGGACAGGAGTGAGAGTCGCTGCTGATCCTGGCTCCAAAAAGGATGTTGGTGCAGTGACTGTGGCGCTGTTCATCTATTCGCTTCCAATCTTCTGGCTTGGTATGATGTTGCTTATGGTGTTCGGCTATTATCTTCCCAACATGACAGGAGGTTTAATCGGCTTCCCATTGAAGGGGACAATCTCTTATAGCGTTTGGATAGCGGCGAAAGATAGTCCATTCGGGGCTCTTATGATTGCCGCCAATATCCTGCATCACTTGGTTTTGCCTGTTGTTGCCTTGGGTGTTGGTGGTTATGGCGGTTATTTCCTCTACATGCGGAACAATCTAATTGACGTCATGACAGAGGATTACATACTAACTGCACGCGCAAAGGGGCTGAATGAGAGTCAGGTCTTGTACAAACATGGTCTGAAAAATGCTATGCTTCCAATGGTTACTATCATTGCAATGACCTTCGGTTTTCTCATCAATGGAGCTACTCTGACAGAGACAGTCTTTGTATGGTATGGGCTTGGGCGCTTTATCTATGATAGTCTGGTTATTTTGGACTTTCCAGTAGTTCAGGCCATTTTCATGATTATCGCTATCACAGCGATTCTAGCTAATTTCATTGCAGACCTGCTCTATGGAGTCCTAGATCCCAGAATCAAGTATACTTGATTGACGTACAGCCTCTGAGACTACCCCCATAGCTTGGGGTACTCTCCCTTTTTTTGTGCCAGTTGCCATTCGTATCATATGACATCGTCGTATATCGAGAGTGTTCTCGACAAATTCCTTTGTGTGAAAAAACCCAACAGAAGCCTTTTATTGCATATTGAATAGGTAAAACTATCCGATTCGACTCGGTAAAGGAGATAGAGATATAATGTTAAGCAGTCGTAAGAAAAGAATATTCGCTGTATTCTTGGTCGCTGCGTTCTTATTCATGGCCGCTTCGCCATTGTTTGCTAAGGCACAGGATGATCTTGGCCACACGAAGACCGGCCCGTTCGTGGAAAAAATTGTCTACGATGTGATTTCGCAGGAAGACCAGGCTGTTCTCGCTCTGCAAGATGGTAGTATCGACTTGATTGGTGACATGGTCGACCCAAGCTTTTTGCAGGAGCTAGATGAGGCAGAGGATATACAGACCGAATCAGTTCTGAGAAATGGATACGGGTATATAACCATAAACTGTGCGAAATACCCATTCAACATAACCGCCTTCAGGAGAGCCCTTAATTTTGCTGTGGACAAACAGGCTATTTCAGCTGATGTTTGGGATGGTTTGTCCGAACCACAGGATAGCTGTGTTCCAAAGGTGAATCCGTTCTCAGTTGAAGAAGATTTGAACTACCACTACTACGAAGCCAACGTCGAACTTGGTCAGCAATTGCTTGAAGACGCCGGGTTCGTGGATGATAATGACGACAATTGGTTAGAAGCACCTAATGGTGAGGAGTTTGATGTTCTCATTGAGTGCGCTCAATCATCACCGATTGCCATTGAGGTTGGCCAATACGTAGCCGACGCTCTTGTGGAGCTTGGTGTTGAAGCCACTTCCGAACCAACGGACTTCTATGAATACCTGAACAGGCTATACTTCCATGGCGATTATGACATGGTCTTCCTTGGTTCATCATTCAGCAGCTTTGATGTTGACTGGCTAGCTTACGAGTACTGGTCAGAATACGTTGATGAGCCATACTGGAACTTCCCGAATTTCGCCAACGATAGTTATGACGCGTGGAGGGAACAGTTGCTTTACAGCACTGAACTAGAGGACGTGATGGAAGCAGCTAAAGAGATGCAGAAGATTTGGGTCTATCAATCCCCAATGATTATCGCCTACGAGAACGAGGAGATATCAGCCTACAGGACTGACCGGTTCGAAGGTTTCGTCAATGATGTTAGCGGTGGTGTTCCAGGATACTGGACAAACTACAAGGTTCATCTCAAAGATGACGAGGGTGGACCATACGGAGGTACTTTCACATGGAGCAATCCGCTCGACCTTGATACCTTCAATACTATGGTTAGCTCTTCTGCGTACACCAATAACATCTTGATGATGCTGTATGACAGCCTCATAACCATTGACTGGAACGGCGAAGACCTCAACTGGCTGTGCACGGACTACGAGGCACTGACACACGACGACGATTCCGATGTACCAGATGGTCACACACGGTTTACCTTCGATATGGTCCAGAATGCTACTTGGACAGATGGTGAACCGCTTACGGCAGAAGATGTTGCATTCTCACTCAACTACTTCCGTGATGCACCTGGTAATCCATACGGTGTTGATCTGACCGATGTGACTGCGGCTTACGCGAAGACACCTTACACACTTGAGGTTGAATTCAGCACGGAGTCATATTGGCACCTACACAACATCGCATACAAGCCTGTCCTCCCCAAGCATATCTTCACCGAAATTGGTCTTGAGGGTTGGAATACGTGGAATCCCGATCCACCATCTGACGAGATGGTTACCTCTGGTCCGTTCAATGTGTCGGAGTACCAGCCCGGTGAGTTCTGTGAGATTAGCAGGAACCCGAACTACTTCTTCGCTCCAGATTACACAGTAGATGAGAACGGCGGTCCACTCGGTCCTGACTACACTCTGGCAGTAGTTGCCGGTGCAGTTGGTGCAGCAGTGGTTATCCTCGTTGGCGGCTATGTATTGATGAGACAGCGATAGTATAATCTTGGGGACTTCTTGTCCCCATCCCCTCTTTTTTTTGAATGCACTTCTGAGATGTTCTACAGTTTGATAACACGCATTGCGCCAAACTCAGTTGATTTATTTTCTAATTTCATTGTCATTTCAGCTGGCCAGAAATGAGACTGGATAGACATCACTTGATAGGAGTAACAATTTCATCTCTTCCCCTTCTTGTTGGCTCAGGTTTGGCTTATGTTGTGCGGAACACATCTCTGATTGGGCGGACAATAGGGAATGGAGATTCGTTCACCCCTCTGGAGCTTGTCTTGCAAGCCCTAGTGTCGACAGTCATAGGTTCATTGGTTGTATTCTCACTGTTCTGGATACTTCACAGGCGTAGTCGAAGTGCACGGAAGATAGTTGTAGCATTTGTTGTATCGCCCATCATCTTCTTTGTCTCTCTGTTTTTAGGTCAAGCCTTTCTTCTGATATTATTCAAGGGGAGTCAGACAATTTTGGAGGGTCTTGTAATGGTTCTCTCGATAGGGATTTCTATGTTATCCATTATCTTGGTAGTAGTAGATGCGATTCCTACTTCAATACGAAATATATACGTCGCGTTCTATGGTGCAGTCTTTGGCACTTTCCTCGCTGCCACTTTGGCGACCCCGACAATGTTTGTTCTTGTATTCACCATTGTAGCTGAAGACTACTTCCTTACTCGGTATTCTCCTGTTGTTCGGTCCGCACAGATGACTGGAAATGTGGGAGAGGATCCTTTCGACTACACAAGAATAAAATCCAAGGATACCGTAGTCGGGGTTGGGGATTTCATCGCCTATTCTCTTATCTCATCGCATGCACTTCTTTTCTTCCCGTTTCATGTCTGGCTAAGTTCAATGGCGTTATCCTTCCTGGGAGTCGTGATTAATTTGACCGTACTGGCGCAGAAAGGGAAGATCTTCCCAGCTATTCCAATACCTGCAATTTTAGGTATGTTTCCTTGGGCTGCTCATTTGGCCACATTGATATACCTAGTATGATTAACAGGCAAGTGTTGCTGATGCAAAGAGTAATGCGAATTCAAGGGAGAGATTTGATTGATATCTAGTGAACGCTCACAAAACGCAATCATGGCAATAACACTAATTATCGGGGTATTGAGTGGTGTTAGTCTAGCAGGTAGTTCGGCGTATTACTCGGGCAGTTATCTTATGGTTCGATATCTAGAAGTAGATTTGCTCGGGATAAAAGCTCAAAATCTTCAGCTCGAGAATGAGACGGTAAACCCCTCCTTAACTCTGTCTTTCAATATGCAGGTTCCTGATGGCCTTTCAGGTAAGGCGTCAGTCACTTTTCTCCGGGCGAGCGTTTACCTCAATGGCGAATCCTTCGATTATACTTTCTTTAGAAAGCGACTATCAATGGAAGACAGGGAGTTATTTCCAGGATATGACAAGAATCACACGATTGGCTCCACAATCACGGTAGATTCAGATAAAGAAATTCTCTACAATGCATATGAAGAATCGAACTGGACCTTTTCAGTTGTTCTAACTATATTCTATCATACTTTCGACTCTGACGCCTCTGAGGTTCGTGTGGTATCGTTCAGTCAGGTAGGAGTGGATATCGTAGAGCCTTTAGAGTTCACTGTTTCCTGCGAGAATTGCTTTAAGCAATGAAATCTGAGGAACATCCATCGGATTCACTCCACGGATGTCAGCAAGGCGTACTGATACCGCGTCGAGATATTGTATTGCGTATAGAACCTCTTCGAGCTTGGATTCACCAGAAAACTGTATACTCTCAACCTCGACGCTTTCTTGCTCGAGAATCTTGCTTGTTGCCTCGAAGCGTCTTCTTGTCTGTTCGTCCTCGTATGCACTTCTTAATAGAATTGGAGCTATTGATTGATTAGCGTAAGCAGCTGAGGCCTCTATCTCGTTGTGATTGGCCTCGGGCAGTTCTAGGCTATATGCCGTTGATTTGGCATTTTCATTGATTTGGGTCTTTGCTCTGTATGCTACAGGTGCAAGATGTCGCCAACCTATGAAGGCGGGTATCCGTTGATGAATATGAGTGGCTATTTCTTGGGGCTCCTTCATAGAACCTTTCAATTCCTTCTGCCTATCAGTCAGCTTTTCTGATAAGCGCTCAAAATCTGTAGGCCTGTTACCAAGCAAGCACTGCATAAGAGGCAATACAGCCGCTAGAATCATGGGAAGGGCAGCCCTCGGCTGAATTCCCTTCGGTAGGACATGAGTTCTATCTGAACTACACAATGCTCCGAGCTCTCCTCCCGTTGTCACGCAGAATAGCTCACAACCCCTTGAGTCTGCGTCGTTGTATGCAGATAACGTTTCTTCGGTAGTTCCCGAATAGCTTACAGCAATTACAGTCCATCGATCATCTATAAACGCTGGCAGCTGATAGTCCCTTACGAATGTCAAAGGTATAGATGAGGAATCGTTAAGTAAGGCAATGGCAATTTGACCTGCAATTGAACTTCCTCCCATACCGACTGTGCAGATACCTTCTGTCTTTGGAATTGCAAGTTTCTTTGCCGCTTGCTGTGTATTCTCTTGTAGTGTTTTCTTAGCTAACAAAGAGAAGAAGGCATCAACTAAGCTGCTCATCGAATTACGTGTAATGTTTACATTTTCCTGCAATGCATATCACAGCTCTTCTTGTCCGTACTAGGTATATATCATTCTTCATGACTTAATGAATCCCTACATTCTGATTTGCCTTAATCCACGGCATCATCAACAAGCTTCATTAGAAGCGAAGGATGCATTCGGGTAGGTTTTGATTATGGGATTAACAAGGGTCTTTGCGAAACGGGGCCTCATTCCTTCGGGTCAGAAGGTATCCGAGCTTAGGGATAACCTAGCTAGGCTCATGGTGGAGTCAGCCGTAGTGTTCCATGACCGGTTTGGGAGTGAAGGTCTAGATGCACTTTCTGAGGTCTTCCGGAAGCTTGGTGAGGAAGACGCTATGCAACTGAAGGATCGGCTTGGTTTGGGTGAAACATTGGTAGATGCTGTGGATGCATGGAGAGTTGTAGGCCATGTGATGGGGGCAAAAATGAAAGTTGTAAAAGTATCAGAGACTCGAGTCAATACTGAGCATCCGTATTGTCCACAGTATGAGAAGTTCAAAGAACGGGGAATGCTGTACTGTGAATCTGTTTGTTTGCCATATGTCAGGGCTATTGCTGAAGGTGTCACTCCATCGGTTGAGATGGAGGTTTTAGAACCGGCCAATGAGGAAAGAACATGCGTAAAATCGCTTGTGATTAGTGGTGCTCCCGAATGAAATATAGCATCCTGTATTGACTTGACTTGGGACAGCCACAGCTCTTGATATGACTTGTTACTTACAGTTTACTAGACTGTTTGAAACTTCTGTGTTCCACCCTTCCCCTGCCAGCGTCGCCGCCTGCAAGGGTACCCAGTATGCCCTTGAGTCAGCAGGGGCTTTGTCGCTGCCGCTGAGGAGGTTCATTACAGACAATGTGAACAACCGCGGACACTCCGGAACTTGATGGAGTTCCTTTAGTGGAGAGTGGGGACTTCTGCTTAGTGGAACGAGTCCCTCTCACAGCCTTCGGGGCTGAGCGCTTCTCCCGCGGGGAGTGGCCCACCGCCCTAGTCCCACTAGACCGGTCTCTCGTACTGGGCCTCATAAACTCCCCTCCAAGGCTACAATAGCACTGCAGAAAATTTTACAGTTATCTTGCACTTTTGTACTCGACTCTTCTAGGATTTTGTAAGATTTCTGTTATTCTTGGATTCATCATTCATGAATATTGTGAATCCGATAGGTTTTAGTAGCCATAACGACCCTCACGTTTTTCCTGTAGGCCACACGGGTGAAGCCCTGAATGCTTGAAGCTGTAATTTTTGATCTTGATGGCACAATAATAGCTCTGATGCTACCCTTAAACAAGATGCGCAATGACACCAAGAAATTCTATCTAGAAAAGGGTCTCCCTCCGCATCTGCTTGATTCAACCGACGGTATATCCAGTTCTACTATGAAGGCAAGAGAGTATTTTAGAAATGATGGAATGTCTGAGGAAGAATGGCAGCAGCTTCAGAAAGAGGTTGATGTTGTACTCAATAAGCACGAGTCTGATGCAGCTAGTGAGGTTCGGTTGCTGGATGGCGCTAGGTCTGTTGTACAATCCGTATCTGATATGGGATTGAAGACTGCTATCCTGACCAATAATGGCAGAGAAGCCGTTGACAGAATACTGGATCAAATCGATGTAGAACACCTCTTTGACGTTATTCAGACGCGTAATGAATCACCAAATCCGAAGCCTTTTCCTGATGGGTTATTGCGCGTTTTGGAGAGATTGGATGTACAACCACAGGAGGCTGTTTATGTTGGTGATGCTACAATAGATGCTGAGGCCGCTAAACGAGCTAATATTCCCTTCTGGGGAGTTGCAACTGGCGAAGTCAAAAAGGAAGATCTTTTGGAAGCAGGTGCAGAGGAAGTATTTGATGAGCTCAAAGAAATCCTTCCCGCATTGCGAAAGCAGTTGAATGGATTAGTCTCTTCTTGACTGATGTCCGATTGTTAAGATAAACAATTAAATCCGTGTCGGCCTTTCCAACTGCATCTATACTTTCTGTCTGAAAAACATTTGTTCAGTATTTGTTTCTGCCCAATGCCTCCTAAAGGCTCTCTACGAGGCATAGAACATGGTATTAGAACTATGGTTTTCTCATTATGAGACTGTAACAGTTTATTATATTCTATCTAAGTAATTGGGATATGCTATTGGGCAGTCCCTCGTCCACGGTACAAGGAAGAGAAATAGAGGATAATGAGTCAATGATGATCGATGAGGGTGCATATTCAGTATTAGCGTCAGCAAGAGGTGCTTATCTTTGTCGCAGCCCTCCTATTCCAAATGAATGGGATTCTTGCAGGCGCCCCCATGTTGCAGTTCTTTGCATCGAAGCTGGAAGAGTTGAGAAATTCTATCTCTCGCATCCTATCTGTCATAGTAAATCGAATAATTCTAGGCTTATTGTTGAGGATTTGAATAAGCTGTATGAGGGCTCCATTATAGAGGTGAAAGAGAACAATCTCAAGTACAGCTACTACCGGAATGAAAACAATTTTTGGCTGAAAGTGGCCGAATCCTCAAATCCATTTTTTGTCGAGGTTTTCTCTCATGGATCTGTTCCCATACGGATCCGGTTAGCAAATGGCTGCGACGTACGGCTTGGAAGGACTTTCTCTTGATTGCTTCATTGAGGAATTTTCACCCTTGGGCTATCCCAACTACTATTGGTCTTCACCACAGGTGTTTGGTTGTACTGACAGAACGTAGATTATGATTGTTGTGAAAAGGAGATCATTGAACCAGCTGATATTCTCCTATGCCTGTAAAGCGCAGTGAAGTATCCTCTGTATGTTTAACGAGTTCGGGGGTTTATACCTGTGTGTTCACATAACAAATGACCAATCTACCGAAAAATTCAAATAGATACTGCGACATTATACAAACCAAATATGTATAATGGAGGTGCACAAATGTCTAAAGAAAATATCGATGAACACAAGAATATTGAACCGAGATCAGACAGTCGTGTTCCCGAGCGTAACAGATCACTAGCACGCGGATTTGATGCGATATTTGATGATTTCAGGAGATCTTTTGACAATCTTATGGCACCCTTTATGCCGATGAGAACAGCGGCAAGAACTGGTGGGCGTCTTCCCACTAGGTATCCTCTCTGTGATCTCGTAGATCAGGGCGAGACGTATCTTGTCACAGCGGAGCTCCCTGGTCTCAACAAGGACAATGTGGATGTTGAGGTAAACAAGGATACCCTGCGAGTACAGGCGGAGATAGAAAATCGGGAGGAAGAGACAGAAGGAGACTACATACATAGGGAGCGAACATATTCACAAATTAGCAGAACAGTGCGATTTCCTGAGGAAGTTAACCCCTCAAAAGTCAAAGGCACAATGAAAGATGGCGTGCTGGAGCTCAAAGTCACGAAGAAAGAACCAAAACCTGAGGAGCGAATGACAAAGGTAGAACTTGAATAGTCGAGTTCTATCTACGCTCCTTCCTTCTTTTTTCTTTCCTAATCGGAGCAACCCTATAATGACAACTGAAAGTATTGATGATTTCATAACCCTTCTTGAGAATCCCACCAGAAGACGAATTCTGGAGCGCTTAAGCCACGAACCTGGCTATTCCTTGCGTATAGCAAAAGAGCTAGGAATAAGTCAACAATTGGTTTCGTCCCACCTGAGAATCATGGAAGAAGGGGGGCTAATAGAGTCGGAGCTAGAGGATAGCACAAGAGGACCCAAGAGGAGAGTATACTCGCTTAGTAAGAATCTGTTGATTACTATCGAACTAGCTCCCCATCTTTTTGATCTACGAATGATATCTTTCAGGACTGAGCCTGATGCCGCCAATTTTCGCAAATCCTCTTCTGGGCTTCTTGAAGAGCTCGAGTTAATTTCTGAACAAAACGAACGCGAGCAGATAGGTGAATTTGCGGATTTACTGGATCGAATAGATGCATTACTTGATAGAATGGAACGAGAACGGGCGATTCTATTGTATATCCGAAATAGGGTTGTACACAAAGCATCGCATATTGTAAAGAAGATTGATAGACCCAATGTTCGTAGGGTTTTGTATTGCATCCTTGATAGCCAAGATGAAACGGTTACAAGTATTTCTAGCAAATTGAATCTGCGGGAACAAACTGTCCGCTCAATACTCAAGGATTTGAAAAGAGAGTATGCTTTTCCATTGGAATGAGCATTCTATCTAAATCTCTTTCAGTTTATGGAACCCACCTGATCAAGGGTGCCCCCATTTTCCTGACCACCTTGCAATCCACAAGAAAAATGTGAAGGTGCTAGGAGCGCCCGAGAAAAAGATTCCCTGGTTGTAACAGGCTTATACGCCCGCGCTTGAGGAGGAGAGGAGTGTGTGCACGTTACCCGTGCAAACAGGATGTAGGAGTTTCCGGCCCTTCTTTGTTATTACATCATGAAATTGATTATATGCATTCTCTCAGTAATATTACTGAAGGTGACTGGGGGCTACTCTTTCACGAACGATCTTCTCTCTTCTCCTTCTGTGTTCTGAATGGGCCCCCTGCCCTTTCTTTTTGCTCCATCTTCCTTCTTTACAGGGAATTCGATTGTGATTCGTCAATCCATCTATACTATATACACTTATTATATAATATTACATAGCTGTCACTAGCGGGTGACCCACATCTCTCCCTCTCGGACATCCACACTCAATCCCTGATCATCTCTCGGGGGTCACCCCGTCTTCTTTTATTCGAGATTTGTTCATGTTCTAGCAAGCGTTAAAAGGACGGTGAAAACTGAATTCCTAGGAAAGGGAAAACAATGTCAGAGACTCTTTCAAAAATTAACGAATCGCTCAAGCGGGTCCTTATGTACACAGCTGAGATTCTAGCTTCAATAATCTTGGTACTTTTGGTATCTCTGCCACTAGCTTTCATTGTTCCAATGTGGATTCAATCTGTTGTGTTTGGGACTGCCTTTGGCGACCTCGCCATTAATCCTATCAAGTGGTTCGGGGCGCACCTGACTTTCTGGATAGAAGTTGGTATGGCGGTTTCTAGCTTTCTGCTCCTCCAAGCATATCTAGTTCGAATTGATAAAGAAGAGGTTCCTCAGGAATAGAAAATTACATTTTCAAATCAATTCCACCAGCGGAATTGAAAAATGCCAGACATACTGACTTATTCTTGTATTTCCATGCTCACTCGTTTTCAGTCTTTGTAAGAGTTATCCCAGATTCCCGTTTTCCCTTTTTTTGATACTATTCAATATTGATTTTCTTAGTGAGCTTTTCCACAACCTTCGCAAACGCTTTCGAAACTTCAGTATCAGGCTCAGAAATAACGAAAGGTTTTCCCTGGTCACTGCGCTGAATCACTCTAGGGTCAAAAGGAAGAGAACCAAGCAAATCGATTTGGAAATCTTCTGTTGCTTCCTTAGCTGCTCCTTCACCATATAGCTTGAATGATTCACTGCAATTGGGGCAGACAAATTCACTCATGTTCTCAACGATTCCAAGCACTGGTACCCCCATTTTCTTAACAAGTCGAACAGCACGCCTTGCATCCATTACTGCAACTTCTTGAGGAGTGCTCACAATGACAACACCGTCTATGTCTGGAATGGATTGAAGGATGCTTAGGATTTCATCACCTGTACCTGGCGGAAGGTCAACAACTAGGACATCAAGCTCACCCCAGGTAACATTGCTCAGGAACTGGCTGATAGTTTTCGCTACTAGTGGACCTCTCCATGCTACAGCATCATCCTTGTTCCGTAACAGGAAGGCCATGCTCATAACTTTCGTATCTAATGGGCCTTCAATTGGGTGGATCATCTTCTCCTCAGCTGTTGGATGTTGCCCCTCTAAGCCGAGAAGCTTGGGTACATTAGGACCGTATATATCTACGTCCAGAATCCCAGCTTTCTTTCCCTTTTTTGCAAAGGACATGGCTAGGTTAGTCGCTACTGTGGTCTTGCCTACTCCACCTTTCCCACTGAGTATGACAATCTTATGCTTGACATTTTTCATCGCCTTCTCCACTTCGGGAGGCACCATTGATTTTGATTTAGACATTTCAATACTCCTCTGTGCTGTTTCCCTACACTCGTTCCTCACAAAAAAGAATTTAGATACGACTAAAATTTGCGCTTCAGCTCTTAGTGCCCTGCCAAAGAGCTAAAAGATTTCTAGCCAATATTTCATTCGACGCCGCGACGAAACTCATTCTCTCGTCGTAATCTATTGGGAGCTTCAATCTGGATCCTTGGAAATCAACAACGAATCCTCCAGCCTCAGTAACCATGTGGGTGCCAGAGACATGCACAATTGGCAAGACACCGCGAAGATCGAGCATCGCATCAAGGCCTCCTGCGGCTGTCCAGCACAGGTCGAGCAGATTGCTTGCACTGCGGCGCATATCAAAGACATTTTTCAGTACCCGCAAAGAAGCCGCAGAGAATTCTTCATCCCACTGCTTTTTTGTATCGTATGAGATTATCGTCTCCGCAATCGGGCTTTTCTCCCTTGGTCTTATCTGCTTGCCGTTGAGGGTCACACCTTTACCCTTCATTGCCACATAGGTTTCATTGGTAAAGTATGACTGGATGATGCTCACTTCGAGGTCATCTGTCGTGAGTCTTTCGCCATAGGGCAAAACCGAAATACCAATTGAACAAATGGGTATGCCTCTTTCTAGGTTCGCAGAACCATCAATGGGGTCGACGATAGCAATATAGTCAGGCCGGCTGTCTTGCTCGACAATACCCTGTTCTTCAGTCATAATCGAAAAAGTTGTGTCAGATTCTTGGAGCACATTGATGACTATATCTTCAGTTTCCTTGTCAAGAGCGAGGGTCTGGTCACCAAAAGGATTCCTTTTCCCTGTTTTTACACGTGCTCTCTCAATGTTGTCAAGGATCAATTCACGGGCGGATTCTACTGCCTTTCGGAGAGTGTCAATAATTCTCATGCTGAGACTTCCGTTATATGTCTGGATAGTCCAATCGTTTAAATGCTCTCGCTGAGGAGACAGGTTGTAGAACCGGACTGGTGCACATTATGGGTTTCCTAAGCGGCAAGAAGGAAGTTGATGCCGAGAGAGGAATTCTAGAGATTAAAGGGACTATGAACGCTATCACTCTCCGCATAAGGAAGCTCGAAACCCGTATTTCCGAGGAGCATCGTGCAGCGAAGAAGGCTGTAAAACAAGGAAACAAAAGCGTAGCCAGAACTCATCTTGGAGTAGCGGTTGACCTTGAGAAGAGACTTGGTAGGTATCAGCAGCAATTCCAGACTCTTCAATCTGCATTGATGAGCATAGAAGAATCTAGCGATCAGACCAGGATTCTCAAAACCCTTCGCACTGCAAACCGGGCATTGAATCAAGCTCGGGATATGCTTTCACCTGCTGAAATTCAGGAAGAAATGGATAAACTCTCAGATTCTCTGGAGCGAGTGTCCATATCGAGTGAGCTCCTATCAGAGGATTTAGTTGGGTCAGGAACAACTATTGCGGAAGAAGAACAGATTGAGAAACGGCTGAGCAATATTGAAGCCGAAGTTCTTATGGAGAAAAAAACTGCTGTTCCATCGGTCGAGAAGCAACAGGCGGCTGTGAAGCAACGAAATGAGGCTGCTTCTAATAGGGTTGAGGAGCTTCTACTAGAGTTGGAAGAAGAAGCACGCACTGAACGAGAGCGAAGTTCATAATACTGATTTGTGATTTGGTACGGGATAATAAATGACAATACGCCTTGTAGTGTTTGATGTTGATGGCACTCTTACAACCCATTCCTCTATCTGGTGGAGACTGCACGAGCATTTTGGAACCCAAGCTGAAGGTAAGGCGTATTTCAATCGGTACTTCGCTGGTGATATTAACTATAAACAATGGGCAACTCTAGATGCATCATTATGGAAAGGCAAAAAAATTGAAGATGCAGCAGAATTAGCGAAGACATCCGACTTGACTCCGGGGGCGATGGAGACAGTTGAAGCTCTCAAGGATGCGGGGGCTGAGTTGGCCATCATATCTGGAGGGTTAGATATAGTAGCAGAACATGTCGGAAATCGTTTAGGCATAGACTGTGTTATGACAAATCGCTTACTACACGAGGATGGTAAGATTACAGGTGAAGTGGATGTGCGTGTCGAATGGGGGGAGAAGGGTAGTCTAATCCAACAAATCGCTAATCGCTTTGCTGTTCCACTAGAACAAACCGCATACGTAGGTGATGGGAAAAATGATGTCAGCGCTTTTTCTCATGTGGGACTTTCAATAGCGTTTTGTCCGGAAGATGACGAAGTAGCAGAAGCAGCTGACGTTGTAATAAAAGAGAATGATTTGAGATTTATTCTTGACCACCTGCCAAATAAAACCTAGCTTGGATATCTGACCCCTGAACCGGTGTTCAGAACCACGACATCTTCATTCTTGTCTATGTTTCTCTGTTCAACAAGTTTCTTTGCTCCAGCGATAGCCACCGCAGCTTCGGGGCACATATCAATACCCTCGTCTTCTGCTACTAATCGTCTAGTTTTTCCAATCGATTTTTCATCTACTGCTACTGCTCCTCCTTCTGACTCTCGCAGTATATCTAGAATCAATTCATCTGCGAATGGTTTTGGAACACGCAGACCTAAGGCCTTTGTCTCACTATCTTCCCAAGGCTCAATTGTCTTGGATCCGGCTTTGAACGCTCGGACGACGGGCGCACAACCATCACTCTGCGCTGCAAACATACGGGGCCGGGTCCCATCGATGAGTCCCACATTCTCAAGCTCCTGTATTCCTTTCCATATACCGAGAAGTGCGGTTCCTCCGCCGGTAGGACAGATAATCACTTCAGGAAGTGACCAGTTCATCTGTTCACATATTTCGAAACCTAGTGTTTTCTTACCTTCCACCCGAAATGGCTCTTTTGTTGTTGAGATATCGGTCCAAACCCCCTCATTTTTCTGTACCGCTGTACCGCAATCTGCGATAGTTCCTTTCACAGCAATGACTTCTGTTCCATATTGGGAACAAGCTTGGAAAAATGACTCATGTGTATTTTCAGGCATGTAAACTGTCGCTAGAGCCCCAGCAGCTGCAGCATAAGCTGACATGGATATGGCTGCATTACCTGCTGATGGAATTACAAAATGGTTGCTCCGAAGTTGAGTGTGTTTGGAGATAGCGGCACTGAGTCCACGATCTTTGAAGCTCAACGTAGGGTTTTGCGATTCTTGCTTGATATAGACCGATTCTAGGCCCATGTATTCATGGATACGTTTTGATGAAAGTAAAGGAGTCCAACCTTCACCCAATGTGACAGCTCTTCGCGAGTCAACAGGTAACAGACTGGCATATCTCCACATCGAATTCTCCCTTCCGGGGAAATCATTGTTTGCAATATCCTCCGAAACAGCTTTGATATCATATTGTGCAAAAATGGGAGAGCCGCATGAGCAGTATGAAATTCCGGGTTCAGCCTTGTATTTCTTTCCACAGTTTGGACAGTGAAGATGAGTCATTCGTGAGGTCATAGTGTCAACTCATATACTACGGGGAAGCACACCCTTATTTGGCTATTTTTCATTCTTTTCTCAAATAAGGGAAGGGAAATCCAGTGAGTGAGCCTCGCGGAAGGTCTGTTCTACCATTCACCGCTCTAGTGGGACTGGAACGACTAAAGATTGCTCTGATTCTGAATGGTGTCAATCCGCGAATTGGAGGCGTGTTGGTTTCTGGAGCCAAGGGTACCGGCAAGACAACTATTGTCAGGGCGTTAGCCGACCTGTTGCCTAAAGTGGAAGTCGTAAGCGATTGCCCCTTTAGCTGCAACCCTTTGAATGAGGAACTCCTCTGTGCTGATTGTCGAGCAAGGGTTGAATCAGGTGAGTCTCTCTCGACTGAAAAACGGAAGATGCGCGTCGTTAATCTCCCGCTTTCGACAACCGAAGATCGCCTTGTGGGCTCTCTCGATATAGAACGTATACTCCAAGAAGGAATTCGGGCATTGCAGCCGGGAATTCTGGCAGAGGCCAATCAGAATATTCTGTATGTTGATGAGGTCAATCTGCTTCCTGATCACCTTGTTGACGATTTACTTGACGCGGCAGCAACGAAAGTTAATGTTGTACAGCGTGAAGGTATATCCGTCTCCCATCCTGCAGATTTTGTATTGATGGGTTCTATGAATCCAGAAGAAGGAGAGCTCAGACCTCAATTGTTGGATCGATTCCCTTTGCATGTATCTGTGGGAGGTGGGCATTCAATTGAAGAACGGATGCAATTAGTTCGACGGAATCTTGAATTTGAGCAGAATCCTAAGGAATTTAGAGAAAAGTGGTCCGAGCTGCAAGCACAGCTGCGGGAGCGAATTGTCAAAGCTAGAGATATTCTTGACGGAATTGTATTTAGTGAATCCAAATTACGGGCAATAGCAATGGCTTGTGATGCTCTAGAGGTTGATGGAGTCAGACCTGATATTGTTATCAGTAAGGCGGCTATAACCCACGCAGCCTTCCAAGGACGGAAATACGTTACTTTGGAAGATATGAAGCTTGGAGCTCAACTGGCGCTTAGTCACAGGACACGGCGCGGCGGTCTCTTGGAACCTCCGTCTCCTTCCGAGATTGATAAAGCAATTACTCGGGCTGCGGACATCACCAAGACTGACGATGAAAGGAAATCGCCCACCGAAGTGCCAGCTTCCTCAGAAGAGACTGATGAACGAAAGAGCGGGTGGAAATTCGGAAGACAGTCTTCGTTTGCCGCATGGGGAGGCCAAGAAGGCAAAAAAAAAACGTCGAAAGTAAGGAATCCTAGAGGCCTTCCGATTAGAGGAACTATCCTTGTTGTCATGATGGTTGCTTTCTTTGGTTTCTTTGCTTGGATTTACCTGAGTCCCCTCAATATTCTCTTTGGATCTGGGATTGGAGTCTTTCCTCCTCCGCCGCTACTCGTTTTGAACGCAGTAATCTATGTCCCACTCATTGCTCTAACTATCCGACGGTGGCTTCGGACCATGCAGAAACGAAAGAGTGGTCCTGCAGCAGGTATTGATGTAGTCGAACCCGGCAAGGCAGAACCACAAGCGGGAGATGAATGGGGGATAGCCACTGGGCAATACAGTGAGACGGAGAAATCTGAAGTAATTGGATCCAAGTCAGACATCCGTCAACCACCTTTGGACCTCGAAAATACGTTTTTCGTTAAGACTCCTGACCTTGATGCTGGTGAACCTGTTTTTGAGAAGGAAGAGATTCAGAAGAGGTCACTGGTGCGGTCCAGAGTCACTTCCGGTGCATGGTCTAGAAAAAATCGTTCGACTCGTTCTGTGGGTTCGATGCAATCTTCGGAAATCGCCCAACATGGTCGCTCCACAAGATCACGGATACCTGTAGGGGAGGTTCAGAGCATAGATCTTCCTGCGTCGTTAGTTGCAGCTGTTGCCAGAACTGGCCAAATTGATGACACTGATTACCTGCAGATTACAAAATCGGATTTGAGAGAACGAATATTCTCGGGCAAGACACCACTGACAGTTCTGCTCGTCATAGATGTGAGTATGTCTATCAAAGGAAGTCTGAAACATATTCGTGAGATTGTGCAACGAATTGAGGATGAAACGCGCGGTTCCAAGGATCGTGTAGGGATTATCGCCTTCAAGGATAGCGGAGCCATTGAGGTTCAGGCTCCAACAACAAACTGGAATCGTCTATATCGTGCTCTTCTAAAGCTCAGGATTTCAGGATTGACTCCTTTGGCTGAGGGACTTATGAAATCACTTGAGACTGTGAAACGAGAGCGGATGAGGAATCGAGGAGTTCAACCATTAGTTGTTCTTCTCTCCGATTTTGCGCCCAATATCCCACTAGAACAATCTGCAGGCCCAGGTCATCCTAGATATACACCAGTACGCGACATCATCAAGTCCACGCGTATTTTGAAGAAAAACGATGTGCCGGTTGTACCTGTCAATGTGAACCGAAACCAAATCAAGTGGAGTTCCATCTTGAAGCGGCCCTATCATCAGGCATTGGAACTTGCTACATATCTTCGCATGCGCAAAGAGGGCCACTCGGATCCAATTGAGACAATTCTATCAGTTTCAGCGTTCCGGAAAGAATTCGGTGCCTACCTTGTAGCAAAAATCGCTGGGAGTCGGGCTCTGCTTTGTACAGAAGTAACACGCGCAGATTCGGTAATCGATACCCTACTAGAGGCTGCCGCTAATACCCCCTCGTTGCAGGCTCACGACCTGAAGGACGTCAGTGGCTACCTGCAATAGACTCGATTGAATTATTAACCCCAACACACTCACAGGAATTTGTATGAACTGTGCAGCTGAATTCATCGCCTTCCGTTGTGATGATACTCAAATTTGATATCCATACCAATATTCATGCAAGCGACAGAATGGAGAATGAAACGTTGTTGCCCGGAAAAATTCCCCCCAAGATGCTCAAGGAGCTCGTTTTCACTCACCTCGGAAAGGAAGATTCAGATCTGATTCTCGGTCCAGGTATTGGACAAGATGCTTGCCTGATTCGGTTTGGTGACAAGGTGCTTGTGGCGGCAACTGATCCTATAACTGGCTCGATAGAAGATGCAGGATGGCTATCTGTGCACGTAAATGCCAATGATATAGCAACCTTCGGAGTGGCTCCGAAATGGTTCCTGAACTCGATTATGCTGCCCGAAGCGTCTAATGAAGATGACTTAGCCAAAATTATGCAACAGATTAACGAAGCGACAGACTCTCTAGGTATTTCGGTAGCTGGTGGACACACAGAGATAACTCAGGGTCTTCCGCGTCCTATAATAGCTGGATTTATGCTGGGGTTGACTAATCCTGGAGAATATGTGACATCAAGTGGGGCGCAACCGGGGGATGCAATTGTTATGACAAAGACCGCTGCCATCGAGGGAACCGCAATTCTGGCTTCAGAAGGACGTGAATATCTAACTGAAGTCATTGGTATAGATTTGGTCGAGGAGGGAATCGCAATCCGAGATAAGATTAGCGTTGTTGAGGAGGGCCTTACGGCTTTTGGAACCGGCCACGTAACTGCAATGCACGATCCGACAGAAGGCGGGATTTCTGGTGGCTTGCACGAACTATGTGATGCAAGTGATGTTGGTTTTGAAGTGAACTTGGAGAGTATTCCCTTTCATCCAGCAACAACCGCAATATGCGACGCAATTGGAGTGGATTGGCTCAATTTGATAAGCAGTGGTTGTATGTTGATAACCTGTTCATCTGGTTATGCCGAAGAAGTCGTACATGCAATTGAGGAGAGGGGCATCCAAGCCACCATAATTGGCACCATATCTAATGACACGGAAACGAGACTGCTTGTCGAAGACTTCCAGTCGCATCATGTTGAAAGATATGATACAGATGCATTATGGAATGCATTAAGCACACTCAATGAGAGAGTAGATACCTGAGTTGTTTAGTCTCCTTCTCTTCAACTGTATCGATTATTATCGGCGAGATTGAGATATTCCCATTCTGCAGTACTTCACTGGCATCAGTACCAGTTGGGGCGTCTGCCGTTACCCCCTTCAACCAATAGTAAGGGCTGCCGTTGGGATCTATGCGCCTATCGAGCTCATTCTTGATACGTACCTTCGCTGGCTTTGTGATTATGGTTTCAGTATCATTCTCTATTTCTGCCGGGAAGTTGACGTTGATTGCGTCTATTCCTTCTGGAAGTTTCTTGTTCAAGACTTTTTCAACAATACTTGTCGCAATTTCAGCTGCCTTTTGGTAATTCTCTTGTACACCATGGGAATTGAACCATTCATGCGGCTCAACCACCATAGAAAATGCAATCCCTGGGATTTCCATAATCGCCCCTTCCATTACAGCTCCTACCGTTCCACTTGTTAGCATACTCTGATAGCCCAAATTTGCACCCCCATTTATCCCTGCAACTACTAGGTCAATATTAGTCATAAATGCCTTCGCCAATATAACGGAATCCGCTGGCAATCCAGAATGTTTAATCATCCTATAATCATCTTTCAATATTCCTTCGCTTATTCTAATGGGACTATTGAGGGTGAGTGCCTTTCCTGTTGCACTCCGCTGATTGCTTGGTACAATTACTGTGACATTGCCTATCTCACTGAGATTGGCTGCCAACTTGAGCAAGCCTGGATGGTCTGCTCCGTCATCATTTGTTAGGCATATTTCCAATCGAAATCACTCCAATTACTGTTAGGTGTGCTCTTTGAGCTCCTAATGAGTGCTATGATTGGTATCCAGATATTCAGCTCAAAAAAAAGATGAACTGGAACTGAATTCTTCACAGTTCCAGTCCCTAAGCCCTCCAGATTCTACAAATCGTGAGGGCTTAGTGTCTTTCGTCTATTAGCCGTGGTTCTCTTTGCCGCGGCCTGTAGTAGCTTCTCTACGTGCTTATCAAGCTCATCGTAGAAATCTGATGCTACCATAAGGTCGTTACTTCGTGCGAAGTCCTGAATTGCTTTCTTGACTACATAGTCTGCCATTGTTTTTCCTCCGTTTTTCCTCACTCCTCGTATAGGAATGCATAGAAGCAACGCATTGATGCCTTATAAGACTTCGCCAGACACGCAGTAGAAGCCCCCTCGCCTTGTTTTGTAGAAACATTCGCTTTTTTCGAACAACATGTCTTTTTTCGGGACGAATTACGTTTCTGCCCAGTCCACTATTATCTGAACAATCTTCTCACCAGCCTTACCGTCTCCATATGGACATTCCGTTGGTTCAAAGGGCTTTTCCAAAAGATCCTTCACGCGATCTGGGAATACTTCAGAATCAGTACCGATGACGTGAGCATATCCCGAATCTACGGCCTCGGGGCGCTCTGTCGATGTTCTGAGGACAAAAACACGCTTGTTCACAGCCGGGGCAGTTGCTTCTTCTTGGATTCCTCCAGAATCTGTAAGGATATAGGAGCAACCATGCATTAACCGTAGAAAGTCCAAATATGGCACGGGTTCGATGGGTACTATCTGGTCGTTCGCTTTGATTTTATCCATCATGTCGTATTCTACAAGTCGGGCGATAGTTCTAGGATGAGCTGGGAATAGTATATCCGTCTCCAGTTTGAGAATACCATCTATGAGTCCTTTCAGGATATCAGGATCATCAACATTCTCTGCCCGATGGAGAGTAAGAAGTGCATATTTGTCGAGTTGCAGTCTATCTAGAATGTCACTCTTCTCTAATGCCATAGGCATGTATCTTTCAACTGCATCAATTACTGTATTTCCAGTTATATGCACCTCTCCCCACACATTCTCCTCTTTCAGCGTTTCAGCCGCATCTTTTGTCGGTGCAAAAAGCAGAGTGCTGGCATGGTCAGTCAGTCTGCGATTATGTTCTTCGGGCATTCTGATATCGAAGCTTCGAAGGCCGGCTTCTACATGAGCAACAGGTATGTTGAGCTTTACAGCTGCTAGTGCAGCAGACAGCACGGCATTTGTATCACCTTCCACTACAACAAGTGGTGGCTTTAGTATTTGCAATTGCTTTTCTATTCCGAGTAATGCCTTTGCTGTCTGTTCAGAGTGCGAACCTGAACCAATATTCAAGTTCTTATCCGGTTCTCTCAAATCCATGTCTTGGAAGAATGCATCACTCATGTAGTTTGAGTAATGTTGCCCTGTGTGAAGCAGGAATAGCTTTTGGCCCCTGTTCTCCCAAGCATGGACAACTGGTGCCATCTTTATGATTTCGGGGCGAGTCCCTACGACCAGAAACGGTTCCAATCCAATTCACAAGAACTTGTAGGTACATGCTACAAATAAGGATGGTGAATGTTTTATCTTTGTTAAGGTCAAATTCTTGCTAGTGTCATCAGGAAAAGAGCGTTTCTCTCGGAATAACTTTAAGTGAGTTGATGCCCCATTAAGCGAACAGCAGGCTTAGAGGTGTTGATACTCTTTGAGATATGCCCACGGAATTGTCTTTTCAGCGCTCATTTCAGGCATCATATTTAATGGTGCAGCTATCATTAAGATGATGGGTTATGGTGTTTCGGATTCTGCTGTGCTGCAAAGAATCTGGCGTATATACACGATATGGACCATAGTTTCGTTAATAATTATGATATTGCCGATTCTGTTTGTCTATTATCGCTGGAGAGAGGCTCTAAGAGAGATTCTCATATTCGAGCTGGGCGGATTGGCATTCTTCTCACCGCTATGGTTGATTCTTGATATCGAGCTGACAGGCGACTTCATTATTGACATTCTATTGTTTGGTGTAGAGAATGCCCTGCCCATTTTTGGGCCTGAAGGTGAGATTGTTGGGCTTAACTTGGGTCCTGTCATCCTAATTCCCTTGCTTATAGGTTCTTTTCTAATTGGCATTTTTCTCTTGCGACCAAATTTTGTTAATCAGTTCTCTCTCGCGGGCAAGATGGCTGATTTCGATGAGATTGAAGTTAGCGATGTTGGTCAAGAGTCATCGGAAGATGTCCAGGATTTACCAGATGTTACCCGCCCTGCTCAAGATGAAACAGTGACAGAAGAGATGAGAACCACTCTTCGTGAAATCGGTATCTCTGAGAAGACTGTTCAATCAATTATTGATGCTGGGTTGACGGGAGTAACAGATCTGCTCTCTTCAAGTCCAAAAAATCTCGCTAGGTTAGCACGTATAGAAGAATCCGAAGCAGACGATTTGCTGATAAAACTACAAAAGCGTGTTTGGGGCGCAAGAGTGTAGCGTTTTGAAAATAGGAGCATTATCCCTACTAGGTATTAGATGCGATTGTTTCAAATCATGTCAAGTCGATATCAGTCGCGGTTATGGCATCCAGCGCCACAGGAACTAAGTGTTCTAGCTTTGGTTTTTCTGTAATTTCTGCTTTGTTCTGAATGGGTTCACCAATTATCACACATACAGTTCCAACCCTGACTTTTCTAAGATGTCCCAGTACAAAAAGAACTGCCGATTCCATCTCAGTAGCCAGTACACCCACACGTTCCATAGATTTCCACTTTTGTTTGAGAGCAGTTGGATTAGATACCATATCTGGATGTTCACTGTAGAAGGCATCTTTGCTATGTCCGATTCCGATTCTGTATGGTGCATTCCTTCTTTCTGCTGCTCTTGCCAGTGATTGGACCATTACAGGGTCAGCAACGGCGGGGTACTCGATGGGTACATACTGAACTGATGTGCCGTCATCCCGAACGGATCCAGAAAAGATTACGAGGTCTCCTGCCGAGAGCGTTCTATCTATGGCACCTGCCGAACCGACTCGTATGAACGACTTACATCCTACCTTGACAAGCTCCTCGATTGCGATAGCCGCAGAGGGACAGCCGATTCCTGTTGAACAGACACCAACTTCTATGCCATCATATTCGCCCTTAAAACTCCAGTACTCCCGGTTCCTTGCTACTTCTGAAGGATTATCAAAGTAGGTATGTGCAATGGCCTTAGCTCTACCGGGGTCTCCAGGCAGCAAGACTCGTTGTGGCATCTCCCCTTTGGCTATCCTGATATGGTACTCAGATCTGTTCATCATCCATTCACTGACTAGTGGGGTGCAATTCAGAGTTGTAAAAAGGGTTTCGTAGTGTCTTACCCCCAATGACAGCGTTTTTAAGATTCAGTTTTGCGGGAGTTGAATAGATTACCATGAGTGACGAAGACATTTCTGAGCTTGAGCGGAAAATTCTCCGCTTCATATATGATGACAATCATCGTGCATCAGCAATCCAGAAAGCATTAAGCAGCCAAGAAACCCGCTATACTCGAAATGAGATAATCGGCGCTTTAAACTCCTTAGAAGAGAAGGATTTGGCTGAACGATACAGTACCAAGAGCTGGATAGCAACCGGGGATGCGGATGATTACTTGGAGTAAATTCATTGAAGCGGTTTTCCACATTCTCCACAGAAGCGGATAGATTCAGCAATTTCAGCCCCACAATATGGGCACCTTCGAGCTCTTAAGCTGAATCTTTTTGTGAGGGCTCTCTTTCTATGGCTTTCTAAAAGTCCGCTATGATGCAGTTCATCAACACCTTCCTGAAGGGATTCGCTCATCTGTGGAGCGAGAAACAAATTCTCTGAAATACACACTCGTTCTAATTCATTAGCAAATGACATTCTGGAATCAATTCTATTTTCAACCATCTCTCTAAGGAAAGAACTAAGTTCATGATTGGTTTCCTCACATTCCAAACCCAATGTTACTCCCTCCTCGGGTATGATGCAAGGGGTCATTATTTCCAGCCGCTCGTTTTGGTTATGCAAGAAGATCTCGACGTTGAGCTTCGTCAGCGAAGCTAGACCCGGGATATTCACACTTTTGAAAGCGAATTCTTGTAGGTTTCTCAGCTCCTCTTTAAGCGTATGGACCCGTTCTTGGATTGTTTCAATTAATCTTTCACGAGCATCGTCTAATCGGGCCCTTGCTTCTAGTAATTTGTTTTCAGCTTGATCACGCTCAAGATCAAACTCAACAATGCGATGCTGATGATTTCGTATTTGTACGTTAATCTCATCATGAATCTTGTTCCGTTTGTCTTCGTAGGATTGCCTTATTTCCTTTCCGCGAGCAAGTATTCGCTCGCTCTCGGAATTGAGTTCAGAGATAATTTCCTTATACTCGTGTACATTGTTGTGCAAACACTCGGCAAGCTCGACGAAGTGACTAGTTGCTGATTCAACATCCGCTTTGCTTTGACCTATCTTACTACGCTGCTTCCTGATTTTTTCAAGAATATCCTTCGAGAAGAAAATCTCTAGCTGGTTTGTGCTTCGTGCAAACTCTGCAGTCAATGCCCTTAAATCCATGGTTTCCTCTTGCTCAAGCTTCTCTAGCTGCTCTTCTACCTCTTCTTTCAGCATGGAGATTTCTATATCGGCAATTTCATGCAAGTTTCTCGTACGTTGTTCGGTCCGTTCCCGCTCTCTTTTAATGAAATTATCAAGTTTGTCTGTTTCCCTTTCTAGCTTTTTCTCCAACAATTGTTGGATTTCTTGAATGCTTTCGAGCCTAATTCTTCTGGTATCCAAAATTTCTTGGAATTGCTCACTTGTATCCAACGCGTTATGGGAATCAATTATTTCATTCAGAACTTGCGTACTTTTCTGCCCTTCTTGCTCTGAAAAATGGTTACCGACTGGCAAAAACACGGAAGGATTGACCAACCCTTTCATGTACTTGACTTCCTTTTCTATGCTCCCAATAAGCGGAAGGATGTGTTCAGCACTTTCTGGAATAGTTTGCCAGCTATCCATATCACTTCTTAGCATACGCTTGATTGTGCCTAGCTTCTTATCATTGGTGAATTCAAAGATTTGGGGCTCATCCATGATTGCAGAGAGAATGATGGATTCATGCTCAGATATCTGTACGCACCAGAATGGAATGGGAATTCTAGCCAGCGCATAAGTCATTTCATCTTCTATGTTGGGTTCTGCTCTTGCCAGAGCCACAACGGTGGATTCTGATTCTGAAGTCGCTTCCAGCCCCAAATCTTTCTTCTTTAATGCAAAGGGGAGTCTAAGTCTTCTGACCATCTCCGCACACGCTCCACTCAGACTCTGGTTCAGTAGTCTATTAATTAACTCTTGCTGTGGCTTCTTTCTTCTCAATCAGAGAATTCCCACTAAGCTGTCAACAATGTTATACGTGCGGTCGGGGTGCTTCTCCCAAAAGAGAGATGTTCGGACTGTATTAGTGGTCACAATAGATCCATCACATTTTTCAAACAAGTTTTCGAGCAGTTCTTCTCCTCTTCCTACTAATGGAAGTACATGCACAACTGCAAGGCCAACATCGGCTACTCCTTGCTCTCGTAGTCGTTCTTGTGCATTCAAGAGTGTGCTACCGCTTTTCGTCAAATCGTCGAGTACAATCACATTCTTACCCTTGACGTCCAAATCGCCAGTAAGCTGTACATGGAATGAATCAGACCTCTCTTTGCTGAAACCCTTCACACTGAATCTCTGTTGTCCTCCCAAATCAGGTGTAACGACTTCAAATTCTTCGAATCCAAACTTCTTTGCACCAAATTCGATGAGTCGGGGTGTAATATCAATATACTCTAGTAGGTCACGCTCCATAAAATTTTGAACCCATTCAAGGTTTGTTGTAGCATGGGGGTTGACTGCCCAAATTTTGTTGCAGTTCCGGGCTATTGTTTCAGTCGCCCATCTAGCAGACTCCGCTTCGCCAGTCTCGAAGGCTTTGTCCTGCAGTCCAAACGGTTGGAACGTAAGAACTACCTCTACATGAGATGGTGGTGGGATTGGTGTGGTTTTGTATTCTTTACTTCGTATTCTTTCAACTTCCACAGGTCGTTTAAGCGCATCAAGCATGAGCAGCAGCTCAACAACACTGTCCGCTGTTGAAAAGAACGCGCCATCATGAATTGTTCCGGTACAAGTCTGTACAACTACGACTCTTCTATCCGAAAGATCCTCTATTCCTGCTATCCTGACGTACAAGTCACCATTTGGAAATACTCGCCTCTCGTCATAATTTTCTCCACAACAGTATACGCGGTAACCCTTCTCCTCAAATCTCGACCTGAGATGCTCGGCGCCACTTGCCAAAACCACATCGTAAGCCTTCATCAACAATACGCCGTGCCGAATTCATACCAGCTTGTTTATAGGCCTTCCGTCAGTTCATATCGGGAGACTCCTGCCCAATGTACCTACTCGATGGTCTCTCGTCATAGCCCACCGCTGCTGGAGAACTGAGAGGAACTAACATCATCTGAACGATTCTCATTTCAGGATAAAGCAACACAGGACTAAGATTGAAACAGTAGATTTCGAGGGTCAATTTCGTCGGCTCCTCCATTCCTGTACCAGGATTAACCAATCCAGCAGCGTGAACAATTATCCCCAATCGGGCAACACTTGAACGTCCTTCCAGAAGTCCCGCATATTCACTTGATATGGCGATTTCTTCTAGTGTTTGGGCAAGAACGAACTGTCCTGGGAGAATCATGAATGGTTCTCCTCGGGTTTCAACGATTTGGGTGTACTCGGCAGCTTCCTCCGGTTTCTTGATATCTACCGGTGTTCCCGGGTTATACGTTCGAAACACTGAATCAAGTCGCAAATCAATACTACATGGACCAACTGAATCAGCGTCATAGGGCTCGATTCTAACTGATCCGGATTCTATGGCCTCTCTTAGGTCGCGATCGGAAAGCAGGGTTATTACCTCTCTTTACCTCTTGCTATTCTTAGGACATAGGCGACAACCTAAAATGCTTGCTGTTCGATATCACACACCTGAAATCATGGTTTGTGTTTAGCTTGCCTAATACTGCTCGTGACTTATTGCAGAAAATTGCAGACGAAACAGGCATTGCATATAGCGAGCTCACAAACCGCGTTAATGCGGCCATGTACCAGAAAAGAGATTTCATGGAATCTGTTCGGTTTGTCCTGAAGGAAGAAGGATTGCCACTGACTGAGTTTCGTCTAAAGCCAGAGGATGTTGGTAGAGAGGTTGAGTCCATTCTTAACGAGGATTATAGCCAAACAGTCATGATATCGGCAGTGCTTGCCAGAATGGCCGTTTCTGAAAATGAATCGAGCTTTCCAATGCCTGCGTTCTTTGCTTTCCTAGAATTTCTTTCAGATATTGAGGAAACCCCTGCTGATAGTAGAACCGAGACAGCAAATGAAATAGAGGAAAACACCACGAGACTGATAGAGCTTCTGACTACCCTTGTGTCTCTCATATGCAGCTGGTCCGATGGCAAGATAACTGGGGTTTCTAAGGAATGTCCTAAATCTATGAACGAGATAGCGAAGATCGTCTTTCGGAGAGACCGCCTTTATCGAAGCGGCCTTTGGATATGCATCTCTTGTGGCAAAATCGTTAATTTCGATAAAACGTCTGGGCTAATGTGTGAAGAGTGTAGTTCTGGTATCGGAAGTTCGTTTTTCAACGCAGATATTGACAGAAGGCAAAGGTTTGAGAGAACACGAAAAGGGTATGGGAAGACAAAACGAGAAGACACACTCAAGTAGCTGATGATTCCCACACCCGGAGAATATGTTTTCTCAGTCGGTATGGTATTTCTAGTTAAAACACCACATTTATGTAAGGGAAACAGCTGAGCGTTCATGCCAACAGTCATTATGGTGAGTGAGGCATTATGGTGAGTAGCTACATCGAAGAAGTCTATGAAAAATGCCGTGAAAAAGATCCGCGTCAGGATGTTTTTCATCAGGCTGTATATGAAGTCCTGGAAAGCCTTGAGCCGGCTATCGAAAAATTTCCCAAGTACAAGGAGCATGCCATCCTCGAGCGTATAGTTGAGCCCGAAAGGGTAGTCATGTTTCGAGTTCCTTGGGTAGATAGAGATAACAAAATCAATGTCAATCGTGGCTTTAGGGTTCAATTCAATTCAGCAATCGGCCCTTACAAGGGTGGCCTCAGATTTCATCCAACGGTTAGGCTTGGTCTAGTCAAATTTCTCGGTTTCGAACAGATTTTCAAGAACTCTTTGACGGGCCTACCAATGGGTGGAGGCAAGGGAGGTTCTGATTTCGACCCACACGGTAAGACCAATGAAGAGGTGCGGAATTTCTGTACCAGTTTCATGCTCGAGCTCTACAAGCATATCGGCCAGTTTACTGACGTACCCGCTGGAGATATTGGTGTGGGAGCGCGCGAAATTGGCTATCTCTATGGAGCCTACCGCAAGGTCACTAACAAACATGGCACCTGTGTCTTGACAGGAAAAGGTCCCAATTACGGAGGGTCTCTTATCCGTCCAGAAGCGACTGGATATGGAACAGTCTATTTCACAGAAGAGATGCTGAAAACCCGTGATGAAACCATAAAGGGTAAGGAGGTATGCGTTTCCGGTTCTGGGAATGTGGCCCAGTATGCCGCTGAGAAGTGCATCCAGCTGGGTGCCAAGGTCATTTCCATGAGCGACTCTGATGGTGCCGTGTATGATCCTGACGGCATCGATAGAGAGAAGCTGGAGTGGATTCTTGAGCTCAAGAATGTACGTCGTGGACGGATTAAAGAATACGCTGAAGAATTCGATGATGTTGAATTTGATCCTGAAAGTAACCCGTGGAACCTCGGCTGCGATGTTGCTCTTCCATGTGCGACACAGAACGAAGTGGACAAGAAGGAAGCACAAGCCCTGGTTGACAATGGTGTCTTGGCAGTAGGTGAAGGTGCCAATATGCCCTTAACACCTGATGCAATCGAGATAATCCAAGATGCCAATGTCCTATATGGTCCTGGTAAGGCTGTAAACGCCGGTGGTGTCTCTGTATCTGGCCTAGAAATGTCTCAGAACAGCCAGAGGTACTTCTGGAGCCGAGAGGAAGTCGACCGGAAACTCCATGACATCATGATCAACATCCACAAGACTGCATACGAAACATCAGAGATGTTCGGCGAACCAGGCAATCTCATGCTTGGTGCGAATATTGCTGGCTTCATGAAAGTCGCCGATGCAATGATTGCACAGGGTTATTTGATGTAGAATATGTGTGGTGTAAGGCCCCCTCTTGGGGGTCACCCTCATCTTTTTTGAAAATTAGTTTTTACGAGAAAGCGCTACTTCCTGATTATTTCCAGCAATTCACCGAGTCTGTTTTGAATATCTACCTCGAGCGTCCGCAACTTGGCCAATTCTTTCAGATTTTCAACATGCTGCCTTCGATAATCAGCGTCACTAATTTCTCCGTTCCGACGCTTTAGTTCCAATTGATCCATTTTCGCAGATATGTTGTCTCTTTTTTCTCCAACAAGTTCAAATCCCTGCTTCAAGCTCATCCATTCAATCATAGCGTTAGAACGTTCTTGTTCAATTCGCTTCCGCCTGCGCTTTTCTTCTTCAAGCTTCTTGAGTTTGCGGTTTGCCTTTCGTATTTCACGCTGGATTTCGAAGAGTCTTGATTCGACTTCTCGCTTTATCTCAATCATTTTTGTTGATTTCTGCCAATAGTCTCTGTACTGTTCCATGTGTTTCTTTTCGCTTATCTCGCCTCTCTCAAGCTGTTGATCCAGTTCATTCAGTTTATCTTTTACTTCTTCAAGCTTATCCTTGACTTCAGTGTGTGATTTGCGAAGGGAGACCCATTCCACCGAGTACTGGGAAAGCACCTCCTTCGGCTCAAGGAAAAAATCCTCATCATCTGCTCCTTCACTGTGACTCATGAAAATCAGTCTATTTTGCGTATCACTGACTTAAGATATTTGTTGCGTCGTTTCTAGGAAAGACCTAAGAGGTACCGCTGAAATTCGCTACTCGAGTTGGGTTGATTTGGATATCGATCTTAATCTGGTTCCAGAAGATGAGCGAAAACGTAAGCCCACAGACCCGATGGCTTTGACCTTTGGCAGCGTATATTCCGATCACATGTTGATGATGGAATATAGATGCGGCCAATGGCACCGCCCTCAGATTAGGCCCTATTCTCATCTTGAGCTTAGTCCTGCTGCATTGGTTCTCCATTATGGTCAGGGTATCTTCGAGGGAATGAAGGCATACCGGCGGGGGAATCGAGTCCTACTGTTCCGTCCTCGTCAGAATCTCAAACGTTTGAACAGGTCAGCCAAACGTATGGTCATGCCAGAAGTCGATAGCGAGCAGCTACTCATTGCTCTGACCAAGCTCATCGATATTGAGCGAGATTGGATACCTGAGGAGCACGGTACCTCCCTGTATATTCGGCCTACCATGATAGCTATTGAGCCCAAACTTGGTGTGAAACCATCCGACCAGTATCTGCTCTATGTCATCTTGAGTCCTGTTGGACCATACTTCAAAGAGGGATTCAATCCCGTCAGCATATATGTCTCAGACAAGTACACGAGAGCGGTCAAGGGTGGAGTGGGCGCAGCTAAAACGATGAGCAACTATGCTGCGAGCCTCTTGGCTACGAAGAAAGCGACTGAGAAGGGATACTCACAGGTGTTGTGGCTCGATGCCATTGAGCGCAAGTATATTGAAGAATGCGGAACGATGAACGTTTTTGTGCGCTTTGAGGACGAGCTTGCTACTCCCCCTCTCAACGACACAATTCTCCCAGGTATAACCCGCGATTCAGTACTGCAATTGGCGCGTGACTTTGGCTATGATGTAACCGAACGAAAGATTTCGATTTACGAAGTTATAGAAGGTATCGCGAATGGCAAAGTGCTTGAGATTTTCGGGACTGGAACAGCTGCTGTGATTGCACCAGTGGGTGAACTCTACTTTGAAAACACATCTTATCAGGTAGCGGATGGATATGTAGGCAATCTCTCACGGAAGCTGTTTGACAATCTCACAGGTATTCAGTGTGGGCATACTGACGATCCATATGGCTGGATTTATGAGATATAGACTTTATCCGGAAATCGAGGAAGACGTAAATCTTACAAAATCCTAAACAAATCGGCACTCCAAAGTGAAGCATATCTGCAAGATTTCCTGAAAGTCCCTTCATGACCGAGCACAAGAGGTGTTTATTGGGCTAGCTATCGAGTTGGGTTTCCGTAGAACTAGGCTAGAGGGCTAGTGCAGTGCTGCGAACCGCGAGGCCGAGAGCCTGAGTGAAGTCTTCCCCTTCTCGACAGAAGTCCCACTATCCGAACAAAGAGCCTCATCAGGCTCTGGAGAGTCTGCGGCTGTTCACCACGTCCAAATCGCCGAGAGTTTCGAGGAACTACATTGTTTTCTTTGGCTTCACAGAGGGGATCTCGCTTATAGGAGCAGCAAACAGCAACTTTAAGATTTCTCACTAACTGCAATGAGGATATCCATAGGAATGACTAAGAGTGATGCAAGAAATTCGAGAGGTTTTGGAAGCCCTAGCTTCAGGCCAAATCAATGTTGATGAAGCTCAAAAGAGATTGCAAAAACTAGAATTGCAGAAAGTTGGAGATTTAGCTGTAATTGATCCTGGGCGTGAACACAGGAGCGGCATTCCAGAAGTTGTTATGGCTGAAACGAAGACAAGCGAACAACTGATGCAGATTCTCCGAGCCATGCTCGAAGTGAAGGATTTTGTACTTGCCACCCGTGTCAACGAAAAACAAGTAGAGTACCTTGAAAATCATCTCGCGGATTTTGAATTTGATATCAGAGGGGGTGGAAACCACATGACTCTGTTAGTTCATCATCCCAGATGGATACCAAAAAGAACAGGCGGCATGATTGCGATTATCACAGCAGGGACTTCCGATGAATTCTTTGCAGAAGAAGCCCAAGCTGTTGCAGAAACCATGGGGGTGGGTGTATTGAGATTCCGTGATGTTGGCGTCTCAGGCATTCACCGACTTATCGAACCGCTCCAGAAAATAAGAGAAGAACAAGTTCATGCAATAGTTGTATTTGCAGGAATGGAAGGGGCTCTACCCACAGTAGTGGCTTCACTGGTTGATATCCCAGTTATTGGCGTACCTGTGCCTATCGGATACGGACATGGTGGGAGGGGCGAAACCGCTTTGGCCTCCATGCTTCAGTCCTGTGCTCCCGGCTTGGCTGTAGTCAACATTGGGAATGGTATTGGTGGCGGAGCTATTGCAGCTCTTATTGCTGTAAGAGCGTCATCCGAGAGTTAACGGCAGTCGCTACGTTGATGGTCAGTAAACATTGGCAAAGTAGCGAGCGATCTGGAGATAAACCCCAACTGAAGTCAGAAGTTCCTTGATTTCGATATACTCATCAGGCTGATGCGCTTGCTCGATTGATCCAGGCCCACAGATAACGTTAGTAATCCCCACGTCGGGCTGAAGAACTGAACAGTCTGTTCCGTAGGTGGCTGTGGCCAATTCGGGGGTGGTTCCAGTGATTTCTGTTATCGCCTCTTTCGCAGCTATTACTATCTCCGCATCCTTTGGTGTCAGTACTGGTGGATGTGCATCTATGATATCTATTTGGACATACTCGTCCAAACCCGCGCTTTCCAGTCGGCTCTTCATGGATTCGGCGATGTATTCAGTAGTCTGACCTTCAACAGTGCGCATATCTATTTGGGCTTCACAGTACTCAGGTACCACATTGATTTTCGCACCACCTTCAATCACTCCTATGTTAACAGTAGGCGCTCCCAACAATGACTCATCATATTCAAATTGCTCACCGGTGATTGCTTCTAGGGCTTCTATGCACAGGGAGATAGCATTGATACCTTCTTGGGGTCTCGAACCGTGCGCGGATTTTCCTGTTGTCCGTAGTTTCACCCAGAACGTGCCTTTTCCGCCTAAGAGAATACCCAAGCTGGTAGGTTCGGCACATACCCCCCACTTAATACCTTCCAGTATACCACTGTCTGATACTTGTTGGGCACCTCGCAAGCCTGCTTCTTCATCCGAAGTTGCAAGCATGACCAATGGCATCTCATGATTCTCCTTTTTGTATTGAATCATGGTCTCAGCCAAGGCGGCTAATGGACCTTTCATATCGCATGCACCCCGGCCATAGAGACGCCCTGATGATACTTTAGCACCAAAAGGGTCGTAAGACCAATTATCCTTAGAGCCAACAGGTACGGTATCCATGTGACCGTGCATTAGGAGATTTCCAAAATCACCGTCATGGGTTGAGAAAATAAGATTGGGGCGATCCTCATTATCTCCAACCTCTTTTGACTTAATATCATACTGTGATAGGTAATCGCGAAGCACTTCGGCCACTCCGCGTTCATTACCGGGCGGATTTTCGCTGTTAGTCGCTACTAGTTCTTTTAGAAGGCCTAAAATCCTAGATTCGTTAACCATCATCTATCACTCAGAGAAGATGAACAACAACTGATTAGCATTGTGAATCCGGGGGAGTGGCCTTCGAGAGCACAAGAAATAGTTCTTAAAGGCAATCTGAGAAAAAAGGCTGTGGCGGTCCATGATGTTGCAAATTACCCCTGTATGAGCCGAAAGGCAATGATTATCCAAGAGCAGGCTGAGACTTAGCCACACCTTTTTTTCAGTGTGATTCAACCACAATAGGTCAAGAATACGAATTCGGGTGCCTACTCATAACGAATTGCTTAATCTGATGTGTCAGAAAGAACACTTTTGTCAAGCCTATATCTGCCCTCAGAATCAATACCAGACACAGATTTTGCCCGGACCTCGTCACCTTTCCTTGTTAAGGATATGCGACCATAATCGCCTTCCAGTACGATGTTTTCCCCATCTTCAATAAACTCATCCAACTTATTGGAGCTAACGGATCGAATTAAATTATCGAGCAATTTCTTGTATTCTTCATGCACATTCATACACCGATTATGGGGAATTTTCAGCTCTGGTTGCCGTAAGGATTGGCTGTGCCACACCTGGGAAGTATCAAAGGTGGCTGTGCATACACCATTATAACTGTGACGTTCTTCCGTTATGGACCATAGGCAAAAGGATGCCGAGATGAGTTCTTCTGTTCTATGACTGTAGAAATATCAGGTCGTCCTTCAATAGCGCGTCTAAGAGCATGCCGAACAGCGCGGAAATTATTGATGTGCACCCTACGCTTGTTATTAGCAGCAGGGTGAACAAAGGCGTTAACCGCAATGACGAGATCAGGAACAAGTTCCTCGGGTATGATTTGATCTGTCACAGTTCTGGTAACCGCATCAGCGACTGCTTTCTCGGCTACATCATATACCATTTCTTTGTGGGCTTCATCAGTGATATTCACTGTAGGCGCAAAGACCGTTGTTGGCTGAAGATTTTTGATAATGTTTGACTGATGGAAACCCTTTACTATCTTATCTGCTGTTTCTAAAGCCTGTTGCATTGGACCTGTCTTGATACCCATCACCAAATCAACATGGGCGACCTCATGACCACCACCGCACAGAGATTCTCCATGCAGGAGTGTCAAGTCATCAACAACATCAGCAACAATTCCTGCAGCCTTTGGATATTGTTCGGCAACTATTTCCCGATTGCCCATCTTGAATGTCACAGGTCCTCTTGGAATCAGCTGCAAATCCTCTAAGCATGTCCTGAGCTCATCAAGATCCTCAAAACTAAACAAATCACCTTCGAGAAGAGGTTTCCGAGCATCTCCAACATTTATGCCCATCATATTCAATGCAGTTTTGACTGCGATTGCACCCCCCTTATTGACAAGGAGGCGTACAGTCTTTTGAATCGTCCTTTGCACAATCTTCGCATCTTTGAGATTCCCTCTTGACAGAGCACTTTGCATCTGAATGTATCGATTAGGAAAGACATTTGCACTCATGAGTATGGCTCCATCACAACCCGCCGCAAGAGCAGGAAATGCCACTTCATCATGGCCTACAACAACCTGAAAATCATGAGGGCGTCGCAATAGAATGGTTGTAAGGTTAACCAGATCGCCACTAGAATCTTTCATGCCAGCAATACCATCTATTTCTTGTAAGCCATCGACCAGTTTCCAGTCCAGCTTGATTCCTGTTACTTGCGGAATATTGTACAGAAAGATGGGGAGGTCACTGGCCTCAGCTACTCGCGTGTAGTGTTCGTAGATTTCCTTTGTGGAGGGCTTAAGGAAATATGGAGTAACCACTAGAGCAGCATCCGCTCCCAATTCAGCTGCTCGTCGAGTGAGTTTGACCGCATCTGCCGTGTATGGGGCACCTGTACCAGCCATGACGGGTACGCGTCCCGCAGCTGTCTCACATGCGATTCGGATGGCTTGCAAACGCTCATCAAAAGTCATACTGGTAAACTCACCGGTTGTACCGCAAGGAACAATTCCAGTCGCGCCCCTTCCAATCAAATGCTCAATCAAACCCTTGTACTGCGATGCGTTCACGCCGCCCTCGTCAAAAGGTGTAACGAGGGCCGGATAGACACCTTGAAACTTAAAATCATCACTCATTTTCTCAGCTCCAAATAGAACTCATTGCTTCAGCGACTACTTCTTCCGTGGCTGTGACTATCTTCCTGCGGTCACGCGAGTCCAAGTTCACATCTAGCATTAGAATCATCAACGTGTCGTCGATTCTCTCTTCGCTTATAGCACCAGATTCCACTGTGGCTGCTATCGCCTTAGCAGCACCGGATTGAACGGGGCCATAGAAAAGAGAAGCTTGACGCATGGATTGTATTCCTCTGGCAGGAACCATTAATGAGCTCGGTTTTACCGCCAAATTTGGCTCTAGAATAACGGTAAGCCCTTCATAGCCCTGTTTGGGTGTGGTGAGTAGCCTTACAAAGAAATCTCCAATTGCTGATTTCTTCTTTCCAGTAACAACAGTCACCGAGACTGTATCATTCGCCGCTGTAGCGAATCTACACCCTTCAAAATCGGGATTCTCAAAGCCAAGGTCGGTAGCTAATTTCCGTACGTCAGGCTTTTCCTGAAGTGGTGACCTAGTTGGAGTTTCTATCAGGCCAAGCTTTTCAAGCTCCAATCTGATTTCTTCCTTCAGTTCCCGTGTAAGTGTTCCTCCAGAATCAAGTGGCATTCGAGAATATCCCGCTTCAATACCCATCATTTTGAGGGCAGCCTTCACAGGTGGAGCACCCCCATTTCTTGTGACTATTCTGGCAAGCGTCTGAGCATCCAGTTGCATTTTTCGTGCTTTCTCGAAGTTTCCGTTCTGGACACACTCCATTATTTCCAGCCAGATATGTGGCATAATATTTGCTGAAGCCATAATAGCAGCGCTAGCTCCAGCAGATACTGCTGAGAGGAAGCACTCATCATGTCCTATCAGGACAGGGATTCTGTCACTAACCTTCTGTATTAGTTCCATTGTATGACCGATATCCCCTCCACTATCCTTGATTCCAACGATATTGTCGAGATCCGCCAAATCCTGAACGACGTTGGATTGTAGGGTCCCAAGGGTACATTGAGGGATATTATACAGGATTACAGGAAGATTCCCTTCTCTTGCTACATCTGCATAATGTTGGTAGTACCCTTTATCATCTGGGCGCAAGAAGAAAGGTGAAACAACCAGAGCTGCATCACAGCCCAAATCAGCAGCGTACTTTGTAAGGCTGATTGTGGCGCGGGTGCTGTTCTGTCCAGTTCCAGCTACCACAGGGACACGGCCATCCACATGTTCTACTGTCAGTTTGAGTAACTTCTTTCTCTCTTCAGTTCGCATGTAGACAAATTCACCGGTGGTTCCTGCAGGAACCACCCCCGTACACCCTTTCTCAATAGTGTAATCTATTACCTCCTTGAGGCCCTCTTCATGTATATCACCATGTCTAGTGAATGGTGTAACAAGTGCGGGCATTACCCCGGAGGGAGTAAATCTCTTTGTCAAGGATTAGCCACCACAACGATGCGCCGAGCTATTCCGTATATAGGTTTCCATTGCAAACCTGTTCGTAGCTGAAATGGGTGGCAATCTTATCAGCAATTCTCTGACATCCAAATGCCTTCTTCCTCAAAGACCAATCCGGCCTTCTGAAGACTTCTAAGCGCTACGAGGATTGTTGTTGGCAGAAGCGCCTTCATCTCCTTGGGATATGGTATCGAGTTGGCTTTCGTAATATCGAATACGAGTTGCTCAATATCTGCTTCTCCCCGTATGCATACGTGCTCAAGAACTGAGTCTTGGAAAGCTATCACTCCACTGAGTGACTCTACAATCTGCGTCCTCACGTCTCCGAAAAGATGAGGTATATCATGAGCAGGAAGGAGATAGTCAATTTCCATCTTCTTTATCTTTTCGAGAGCGCATCGTTTTGCTATCATGCTTCCCGACAGGTCAACGTAGAATTTTCTAGGGCTATTTGGAAAGTTGGTGATTTCGTCTCCGCAGAATAGAATCTTGCGATCAGAATCATAGAATGCACAATGGCCTGCAGAATGGCCAGCAGTAAGTATCGTCCGAAGTGTACTATTGCCTATATGCACCAAGTCTCTGTCATTGAGGATTCTGTCTGCTTCTTGGCCATCATAGTTAACTCGTAAGGGACCTCTCTCGAACTTCATCGCTATTCGCTCAGAGAGGTTTAGCCTTAAGCGGGACTTTGTGAAAAGACCGGGCTCTCTGAGCAGAGGTACGGCATCTGCATGTATAATCACGGGAGCACCGGTCTCTTCCTTCAGCATCTTCACCCCGCCAACATGATCCGGGTGAGCATGGGTACACAGGATACCTATGACATCTCGGGAAGCTTTCAAACCAAGGGTTTTGATTGCTTTGAGTATCTTTTTACCAGGACTACCGGCTGTTCGGGGATCAATCACCAGACATTCATCATCAGCTATATACAGATAGCTAGATAAATAACCGTACTCTCCAGCATATTCTCCTTCTATGCGGTAGACGCTAGGAAGTATCTTGGAAGGCATTTTCCTATTTCATAGTGGACCCGGCAACTTAAGATGGTATCGAGCTTCTGAACGGTACAGGTGGCTTATTGGATGGATGCTGTAGAAATGGCGCGACTGCTAGAAGATACAAGAAAGAGCTTGAACCTAGACCGAGGAGAAAACCCTCAAGTACGGAAAGTTCTTGAGCATCCAGAAGGCCAACTTCATGCAATCGTTCCTGACAGAGCTGAGAAAAGCCAATGTATAGGCCCTGGGGGTAGGCTAGCGGCTAAAATCGCACGACAAATAGGAAAGGATGTAGCATTTCATGGAGCGGACGAGCTGGCGCTTAGACGGGTAAGACTTGAAGCCAGCAAGCACAGGCTGCACGAACTTATGACTACAAGCAAATTTAGTGATAATAACCTATTTCCCTGGCTTGAGGCTCTCATCGCACTTGAGATTGCGTTTCCGGCTCAGTCACTGCATGATTACCAGCCAGACAACAATAAGGGACTTGCAGCAGTTGCCTATTCAGGAGGGGTGGATAGCTCTGCGGCCCTAGTTATTCTTCGAGATGCCGAAATGGAGTGCGTAGCCTATACGATATCTCCGCATCCTCAAGTCTTGGCACCCCCAGACATACGTGCCATAGTAGAGGTCTGTGAAAAGCTTGATGCTACTTGCCGCATTGTAGAAGTCCCAAGCATGATTGAGGGTATTATGGAAAAATCAAGACAAGGGCGGATTCATCCCTGCGGTGAATGTCATACAGCGCTCATGGCGAAGGTCATTGAAGAAGCCAAAGCGGATGGGCACAATATTGTAGTGACGGGTCAAAGCCTTCCAACAGGGAGGCAGGCCCTACAGGAACAAGATGGGATGCTCCAAATCCACTTACCGGCACTTCTGAGCTTGACGAAATACCGAATGAAGGATATACTGAAACACCACGGGTTTTCACCCAGGCGAGAGACATTCGGTTGTAATTTCCTCAGGAAGCTCCATAACATGGGTTGGGGTATGGTTGGTCCATCAGTCTATAGAATCCTAAGAGAGCTGGAAGCAGGGGTGCTAAACAGTAGGCAAGCCTGGCGATTCATCAAGAAGGTTGCAAAGCCATCTATGAAGAATAGAAGATAGATTCAACAGTGATGTTAACCCGGCAGGTTTTCAAATCATGAAAGGCGTATACGCACTTATAATCCAAATCAGTAAGCAACTGACTCTCACAACAGGAGGACTAGGAAAACTAACTCTAGAGAAGGGGGCCTATGTCTATGTTGGGTCTGCATTGGGGATAGGCTCCACAAGTTTAGAAAACAGACTGGGCCGTCACTTCTCTGATACAAAGACAATTCATTGGCACATCGATTACCTGTTAGACATGGATGTAGAAATTGAAAGCGCAGTATGGGCTAGGACAGATGAAACAATGGAATGTGATCTAGCCCAGAGCATAAAGAGCAGCGATGACTTCGAGCAAGGCCCACCGGGGTTCGGTGCCTCTGATTGCAAAAGGAACTGTGGTACCCACCTGTTTCGGCAAACAACAAATCAATCTACAGCGGACATTCTGGACAGAATTTTCAAGAAGCTGGGTCTTCAGCCACACATCGCAAAAGGGAAGAAATTCCCTTCCCCTTCAAAATAAGAATCGCTAATTCATCATTCAGCAAGGGTTAAATTCCCCATTAGGATAAGTGACTTACAGGACAGCGGAGGAAAAAAGCTTGGCTGAAATAAACTGGAAGCGTATATTTGAAGATTTGAAGAATACCGAAACGACCTTCACGGTCTATTTGCGATACCAACAGAAGGACACGCTTGCTAAGATTCCTAATGTGCAGGTAAACGAAATCAACGATGACCATGTGAAGCTGGAAAATCCCTCCGGCTTTGGCATTCTTGGCTATTCTGATATCTTGTATCTCTCGATTTCCCGGAAGTAGTCATTGCAGACCAATAGACATGGTCAACCTTTTAATGAAAAAGAAAAGTATGTACTACACTAATCACCGGATGGTGTACCGAATTGACTCCGAGCTCTTCCCTTGTATATATCCCAATTGAAAGCGAGCGAAAACTCGCACAAGCCGATGAATACATCCTAACCAATTATCGCCTAATCCAATATGACCATGGTTCTCGAACCAGTGTCAGCCTTCCGCTTCACATAATCAAGGAGTACAAGCTGACATCACGCAAGGCTATGTTCAAGGTCATTAATGGTATTGTCAATGTATTGGGAAATATGCCCAGAAGAGAGGAGATACGCTCTGCGCTGAGCATGAGGGAATTCGATGATTTGAATGTGGGTGACCAACGGAAACTATGCGAGGTGTCATCAGTACCTTTTGTGCATGAACGACATCCATACAATCATTGGACGACTATAGGCTACCACAGGAAGTTTTCTCAGCACTTCTATCGAGTTTATGCATGGATTAAGGGAGAAGAAATCTTCACGTACTATCCAGATTCGTTTATCTTAACTAATTACCGCCTATATCAGCGAGATTCTCGTAAGAATAAGTTATTCATCTTTCCGATGCACTGGGTTCACACCTTTGAATCCAAAAGAGGCGAATTGAAAATTGAGTGCAAGACAGGCGACTTCAAGATTCGGGGTAAAGTCCCGCGACAGGACCACCTTTTGAGAGTCTGGCAAGCACGGGCATGGGACACAGTGCCTGACGACCATCTTGACTGGTTGGTTCGTCCTTACGACTACATTAAGGCACGTCATCCACTCTCGCAATATGATATTCAAGACTACGAGCAGACTTCACCCATGGCTAGAGCAACTGAGACAGAAGAAGAAATGCAGGTTACTTCTGGGAGTCAATCAAGTGGTACGGTTTTCGTGAAGCCAGTAATCAGTGATAAATGCAGTCACTGTGGAGCTCCATTATCCTGGCAGGAGATAGACTGGGTCGGACCGGACCAATACCAATGCCCGAACTGCGGTGCCACTCATCGTGTAGACTATGTTAGAATGTAGAAGGCTGAGCGAGTGGTTGCTGAGATTTAATTCATTAAATCTCTTGTCCATCCCAGCGAGAGATGCTTGATTGTTCTATTAGTGGGCAAACCGGTCTCTTTATTCCAGCCACGCCTGCGATAATAGGCATCGAGCATCGGGTTCAAGTCCACGGTCTGTCCCTTTCCAGGTCCTTCGGGCATAGGATCATCAGTAAACCTACTTGGCAACATATCATCTTGTCGGGTGATGCCTTCTCGTGCATTGAAAAGCCGTTTGAGCGTTACTTGTCGTTCTGCAATCAGATTCAGCTTGTCAACACTACCGAATTCTTCAATTCCTGTAGCCAAGGGTAGCAATTCAGCAAAGTCCTCCATCCAAAATATAGGCGGCCATGAAACAGAATACCAGCAAACAATTAACGTATCACGAATGCAATAGGCGTTTTCAGTTTCAACTACAGCCGCTGCCTTGTATTTCTCAGTGTATGGGTCAATAATCTCAGGCAGTTTGTCTTTACCCCAGCGCTTGGCAGCTACATCTTCATATCCAAGTTGATCTACAGTCACCAGACTTCTCAGATGGTCTGCACCCCTCGCGGCGGTCGCATGCGCCAGACCAATGCTTCTATGAGTGCGCCCATCCTGACCCGATACTTCCAGTCCCTTTACGTGCATTGCATACTTTTCTGCTTCAGGGCCAATAGCCTTTGCAGCCTTCCTGCTTCCTTTTGATAGTACTTCACCAAGCCCTTCCCGTTCACCAATCATTCTAAGGAGATCTAGAGCTGCCTCGTTGTTTCCCCACTCAAGCTCCAATCCGCCAGTATCTTCCACAGTGAGAATTCCTTGTTCAAATAACTCCATGGCAAATGCTATTGTTGTTCCTGCTGAAATAATATCCATTCCATACTTATTGCAGATTTCGTTTGCCTTCAGACAAACTGGGTAATCATCAATTCCCAATGAACTGCCAAACGCCATCAGACCCTCATACTCTGGTCCCTCTTCAAGCGTACCTGCATACTCACCTTCTTTGATGTAGTTGACCTTTTTGCACCCAATACTGCAGCCAAAACAAGCTCGATCCGACACCGTGTATCGCGGACGGATATAACTGGCACTCAGCCTCTCCCAACCTGAGAAGACACCTGTTCTATGATTATATGTTGGGAGTTCACCTATTTCTTGTTTTGTTGCCGTTAGTGACCATGTACCCCACTTGCTCATCTCCTGAGCCTGAGGATTTTCCCGAGTCCTCCTATGTGCGTCTTTCGCTAATTCTACGAAGGCTTCGTGGTCATGCACTTCGACTGGCCCTCGCCCTCGAATAGCGATGCCTTTGACATTTTTAGAGCCAAGAACTGCGCCCATTCCAGTTCGACCAGCTGCTCGAGCGTGATTGACGATAATGGACGAAAAACGAACACCGTGTTCACCTGCCGGACCAATTGCTGCAACCTGCGTATCGGGATCCTGTTGCAAGCGACGAATCTCTGACGTAGTCGTATCTGTTGTTTTTCCCCACAAATCAGTAGCATCTTTCAGACGCAAATCTGAATCAACGATACTAATGTAAACGGGTTTCTCAGAACGCCCTTCCACCACAAGAAGGTCATAACCTGCATACTTCAGCTCAGGTCCTAAGAATCCCCCCACATGACTTTCTCCCCAGATTCCCGTTAGTGCTGCTTTTGAAAAGAAAGCAGACCTCCCACTCGTTGGCCAAAGGGTTCCTGTGACCGGGCCAGTTGCAAGAATCAGTTTGTTACCCTCATCCAAGGGCCGACATTCTGGTGGCACTTCTTCAAAAAGAATCTTGGCTGCAAATCCATCACCACCGATGTAGTCCACAATCCATTCCTTAGGAATCTGTTCGTGCTTGAATTGCTCGTTAGTAAGGTCGACTCGTAGAATTGATTCCTTGTATCCTCCAACGGTCATCTATGCCTCACCTTCACTTGCAGTACGAGCCATCTCTGAGAGATATGCTTCTGCCTTATCATGCCGGTCAACAACTGTGGTTCTTGCAGGCGGCCCATATTGAATTGCTCCTGTCGGGCAAATCTTAACACACCTAGGATCCCCTCCACAATGATCACATTTGATAATCCGCATCCTTTCAGTATCTAGGCGAATAACGCCGTTGACACATGCTCCAATACACGATTTGCAGAGAATGCATTTTTCATGTTCCACATAGGTCATCTTGGTAACTGGGTCTCGCCGCATTGCGTATGTCGGGCAAACATCAACGCAAGGTGCCTCTTCGCAGGGACCGCAAACATTCGGAATATCAATTCCCAAATCATCGTACCGCACAATCTTCAGTCGCGCCAAGCTTGGTTGAAATTTCCCTTCATGGTGAGCTGAGCAAGCTAATTCGCAAAGCCGGCATCCCGTACATTTCTGATAGTCCACAGTAAGTTGTTGAGGCAACTATAGGCCACCTCGGCCGAGGATTGTGTGGTCGTATTTCTCTAAAAGCTTTGGCAAAGGTTACCGAACATCTGTGAATATCCTTTATTAATACAAAAGAGTCAAAGGAGAAACGTGAAAACAAATGGTGCGTAAAGAGGCGAAGAAAAAGGATGAACAAATAGAGTTCGAATTCGAGCTGGGCTCGCTGGAATTCGAAGCGAAGGGGAAAGCTACCGTAATCGAACGGATGTTCAATCTACTTCTTGAAAAAATCGAATCCGGAAAAATCCCGATTGCAGAGGAAATTGAGTTCGAGGGAGAGGACGAAGATAGTGAAGAAGAGAAGGAATCTGAAGAGTATTCCTATGAAGAGATAGATACCGAAGAAGAATGCGAGAAGGAACGCGAGTTCTATGAGGCGGAGGAACCAGAAGCAGAAAAAGAAGAAGAATTTGAGGAGCGTTCCTACGAGGAAGAGGAATATGAAGAATATCCTTACGAGGAGGAAGAAGAAACCGACGACGATTCCTATGACGCCCATGGACCCGACGAGGGAGAGGAGAAACCAGTACCCTCTCAAGAGTATGAGAAAGAAGAAGTTGAAAAGAAGCCCCCACAATGGGACAATCTCGATCCTGAGCAAAGCCGTTCACAGCTGGAACAGGAAGTAAGGGAAAAGCAAGAGGAAGATGAAGACAAGGCTAGATGGGCCTGAATGAGAATACTCTAGATGACATGGAACTCCCGAATGTAGTTTTGATGACTGCTGGTAGAAACCTTAAAGTTGACCTTTAGTGCTGTTGCAAGTAGAACTAGCTCTCTGCGAGGTCCCACAGGAATGCAATTCCCCGATTCGCTTGGAAGTTTATTAGGACAACCAATATTGATTGTTCTTGTCATTTTGATTCTTCTCGTTGCTGTCCTATATTTCGCTCGCCGTAGATTTCTTGAGCCCACAGAACCCCCTGAGATTCGAAAGATAAAGGATATGCATTCCGATATCAAGAAGGGAAAGGAGCCAAAAGCACCAGTTACAAGATCTCGACGGGAGATAATCACTGACATCTTTGAGAGCAAAATGAACAAAATCGGTTTGGAACCATCAAGCGAAGCTGGTTACATTCCTGTATCGACAGGCGATTTTTCAGACTATATGATTCAGCACGGCGTTGATATTGATACTATGAGGGCGATTCTTGACGACTTGCCAACTCTTAAGCGGCAAGAAGTGTTCGATGTAGTGGAGGCTGCAACAGAGATGGTGGGAGTAGATTTCAACGTTCGGGAAGTAGAGGAAGCTAAGCAGCTAGCCTTGAATGAATGGCAGCGCCACCGCCGTCAGTAGAGGTTATCAACAATGACTGAAATGCTACATATGAAAGATAATTATGCCCGAGAATTTGATGCCGAAGTAGAGAAAATTACCAAGGATTCGGTAGTGCTAGATCGTACTGCCTTTTATCCTGAGGGCGGTGGTCAAGTAGGTGATAGCGGAGTACTGCTGATTGGTGACAAGGAGTTTCGGGTGAAGCAGGCGAAAAAGAAAGGCCAGACTGTATACCACAAGGTCGATTCTGTGGAAGGCATCGAAGTTGGCGATGATGTTCACGGGATTATTGACTGGGACCGCCGATTTCGTTGCATGAGGTTCCACACGGCTCAGCATATATTATCTCGATACCTCCAAAAGAACTATGGCCTTGAGACTGCAGGAAGTATGATTAAGCCGGACCATGGTCGTGCTGATTATCAACCCATTGATGATTTCGGCAACGACATGAAACGTGAAGTAGAAGACGGGGTCAACTCAATTATTCAAAAAGGCATTGATGTAGAGATGCGATTTATGCCACGTGAGGAGGCTGTTGAATTCCTTGAGTCACGCGGATACCAAACAAGGTACATCCAAATGGTACCCGATTTCGTGAAAATCTTCCGCATTATAGTCATTGGAGATTATGATGCTGCTTCGTGTGCCGGTACACATGTTAGGAATACAAGAGAGATTGGTGGAATCGAAATTACGGAGAACAAGAATATGGGATCTGAAAAACAGCGAATCTATTTCAGTCTCAGGGAGCATTAAGTACTTGGTAACCCCGTTTTAGTGGTGGTTTCATACTTTGTTCCCTTTTTCTTGGGTGTTGCGAAAGGTTATATTAGTTATGAGGACAGCTGGGAACGCGTGTCAGCGATGAAGGCTCTTGTCTTGACAGCAGGGAAAGGAAGAAGGCTCAGGCCGTTGACGGCCAATCGGTCCAAATCAATGCTGATGATTGCTGGTCGTCCCGTGCTCCAGTATATCATTGACAGCCTCAAGGAGAATGGAATCAAGGATATCATTATTGTGCTTGGCCACGGCAGAGATCAGATTGTGGATCACTTTCAGCATGGTGGGGACCAGGAGGTCCAGATTGGGTATGTTCTGCAGCATGAACAGAAGGGTGTTGAACATGCTATGCTGACAGCTGCTGCGGAATTGGAAGATGAAGATGAGTTCCTGCTTGTCAATGGTGATGTGCTCGTAGAGGACGAAATGGTATCACGAACACTTGACAACCATGACAACATGAATGCGGATGTAACCATGCTGGTTACGCTCGTCTCTAACCCTGAACAGTTTGGTACTGTCAAAATGGGCAAGAATGGCCGTGTGGAAAAGCTTGTCGAGAAGGGTGGTCCTGAGCGATATGTGAGCAACTATGCAGTTGCAGGCGTTTCTGTGTTCACGACCGAAGTCTTCGACTTGCTGAGAAAGCATGAAACGATGGAGAAGACTATTGGCGAGATGATCGAAAACGACAGACGAGTCGTTAGTACTGTCTGGGAGAAGGAGTGGGCTGAATTCACTTGGCCATGGGATATTCTTAAGGCCAATAGGATTGTAATGGACAGGATGTTGAAAGGCCGAGGCAGTTTCATAGCTGAATCTGTCAAGATTGACAAGAATGTGGTTATAGAGGGGCCTGTTTACATCGATGAAGAATCTATCATTCGACCTGGTACAACGCTTCGAGGTCCATTATACATCGGTAAGAGAGTCCACATTGGCAATAATTCCTTAATACGAGACTATTCATGTCTATGCGATGATGTTCATATTGGCTATTCTGTTGAAATCCGAAACTCCATGGTTTTCGAAAAAGTCAATGTTGGCAGGATGACCTATGTCGCGGACTCGATGGTGGGCACCAATAGCTGTATAGAAGCAGGAGCGCAGCTATGGAACTGGCGACCGGGATCAGACCCTTTTTACTTCTATGCCGGTGAGGAGAGAATCGAAGTGCCTTTGAGTAAAATTGGCGGCATTATCGGAGATAACGTCGTGATTGGTGTTAATGCATCTCTGTATCCTGCAGTGAAGATTGGTGAGGAGAGTGTGATTTCGCCTGGGTGCATTATTGATAGAGATATCCCCCCTCGGAAGAATGTCTCAGTGAAGCAAGAGCTGAATATTTCAGAAAAAAAGGGTTAAAACTGCTAGGACCAGCGTTCCTTACGACCATTCACGCTGTTCCAGATGCGCACGTTTTTAAGTTGGAAAATGACGGTTCGCGATGACCTCAAGGAGAGGGCCTAGTATGATACTGGGGCCTCAGCAAATAATCTAGGAGAGTGTTTACAATTAGCAAGAAAAAATGGGGCCGATCAAAAAAGAAGAAAGAGCGGGTAGTCAGAGATGCTATCCCAAAAGATGACACCGTTTCTGATATCAAGAGTTATGTGCTCAATGCCAAATCGGTGACGCCATATGATTTGGCGTCGAAATTCAACATACGAATAAGCGTTGCAAAGAAAATGCTCAGAGAGTATGCAGATGCGGACGATATCGTACCCCTGATTCGTGATAGTGGTGTTAGTGTATATACCACTCCTGAACAGATGGAGAAGCATAACGAGGGAAAACCCGAACAAATTGAGGTCGTAGCAAGCACTATCACTAATGTCCCACTGATGACAGAGAAAATGGAATCAGCAATTGATGCTGCATCAGAGGGTGCTCCCATGAAACCCGGTAGAGCCGCCCGACAGAAACGGGAAGCACGGGAAAAGAAAGCGAAGAAAAAGAAGGCCAAACCTGAACCAGAAGCTGTTCAAGAAGTGGAAGAAGAGCCAAAGAAGAAGCCAGAGAAGAAGCCCAAACCAAAGAAGAAAAAGAAGGCTCCTGCTCCCGAGAAACCTGAGATTAAGATAACCGACATCTCTGGTGTTGGGCCCAAGACTGCAGAGGGCTTGACGAATGCAGGGTTTGATTCGGTTAAAGCCATATCCGAAGCTGAACCCGACCAAATCGCGGATGAGGTTGATGGGATTGGTTCCAAGGGTGCGGCTGATATGATTTATGCAGCAAAGAAGATGATCCGAGAAATCGAAGGTGAAGGTGAGGAAATCCCGGAGATAGCGGATATCAAGGGTATTGGTCCGACACTGGAAAAGCGTTTGATTCTGGCACATTATGACTCTGTAAAGGAGCTGGCAGATGCTAAACCAGAAGAAGTAGCAAAGAAAGTCGAAGGAATAACCGACGATGGTGCTGAACGGATAATCAAAGCAGCAAAGAAGCTTCTGAAATAATAACACTTGATTCTATCTTAGCAGTGATGTACGAACCCCTCTAGGCGGAGAGCAGTAAGAGAATACTGCTCTCTATCAGCCTTTCTTTCCAGACTATTTCAAGTCAGCAATCTTCCTATCCAACTCTTCGAGCTTGTCATCTAGCTCGCTCTCTTTCTGTTTATATTCATCTTCGGGAATATACCCTCTCATATAGTCAAAACGCAGGTCGGTTAACTTTGCTTTGACCTGATCTTGCTGTTGGATGAGCAAATCGAGTTCTCCACTTTCCTCCGCCGGTTCTTCTACGGTAGGCTCCTCCGCCGGTTCTTCTACGGTAGGCTCCTCCGCCGTAGGCTCTTCCACTGTAGGTTCTTCTGCTTCCAGTTGTTCCGCCTCGGTGGGTTCAGGAATAGGTGGTTCTTCGGGGGGTACTTCGGGTTCAGGTTCTTCCACTTCTTCCACTTCAGGTGGTTCTATAGTCGATTCTTGAGGGGTTGGCTCTGGCTCCAGTTCTGGTTCAGGTACCTTCGGAGTTGGTGAGGTTTTTTCCTCCTCTGTCGAGGTGGTTGCTTCCACCGTTCCCATTTCCTCCATACGCTCCATGTTCTTACGAAGTGTATCTATTTGGTTGGCAATCTCAGTGAAGCTTTCGTTCATGGTCTTGTTTAGTGCTTCTTTCATACTAGCAAAGTTCTTGGCTAACTCGTCTGCTAGCTTTTTGGTTTCAGATACATTCTTGGCAAAACCCTCGATTGCCTTGAGCTTCTCCATAATCTCTTCGATATCAAACGCCATCAGATAATCCACCTTCAGTTAATAGTAACTCTAGTGTTTGTTCTTATTCTAGTATTCTTAATCTTTGTTGTCTTATATCTAATTGTCTGTCTCTTCTCCATCACTGGATCTTTCTGCTTTTCCTTCCAAAATGCCCTTTCGGATGATTTGGATAAGCCTGTCCCGATAGGTAACATCGATTGCTACCAACTCATAGGTAGGAACGCCTAGTATCTTGCCAACTCTGTCCGGGGTAAGGGCAGTTGGGAGGTCCTGCTTATTGGCAATACCAATTATTTTTGCATTAGGCACCTTCTCTTTCACAAGGCTGACTAGTTTCTTACTCTTTAGGACATTCTCAAGTGTGCTATCGGTTACAATAACAACGACTTGAGCATTTGCAATCATCTTTCCCCAAAGTATACTAAACCGTGATTGTCCCGCCAAATCCCACAAAACTATGTTAGCATTTTGAACTTCTGAAGGCAGCTTCTTGATAGTGACGCCAATTGTGGGATCATGTTTAAGGGGTAGTGTCTCACCCCGGAGCAGATGTAGGGTAGTTGTTTTTCCGACACCAGCAAAACCGAGAATTGCTACCTTTACCATGGTCACTGCCAAGCTGTCTATGAAGTTGTCAAGGCCTTCAATTGCTCTGCCAGCCTCAATCAACGGCTTGAATTCTTCCATGAATACAGTTTCCAGCTGCTCAATCTTGTTGGTTATTTGCTCCATATCATCTGCTTTGTCTGCTACGAGAAGAAACGTATATTCTCCATTTACTGAATAGTAGAGCCGAGAAGTTGCGAGATTCATAAATTCGATTTGGTCTCCCAAGTTTTGCGTAGAAAGAAACTCGCTCAAATTAAGCAAGAAATCGATAAGAGCCTCTCTTGATACAGGTTCTGCGTATTCCTTAGAATGAAGGATGCTGTTGTGCTTTCCCAGTACATAAACCCCGCGTATCAAATACATTCACCTTTCCAGCTCTGCATCAATGATTTCAGATACTCCTGTGCAGCTCTTCTTTGTACTTTCTTGTTTCTAACCTTATTTGCTACAATAGGAAGCACGAATTCCGGCAGGAAACAATCAATCCTTGGATCTGAAAGCAGTACCCACGTAATGTTTTCTCCAATATTAATTGCTATGTGATTATCGTGTAACGTCCATAATGAATCCTCGACAATTTGGTCTGGAAGAGCAGTTTCATCAGCTATTTCCGCCGCAGTAAGCGGTTTTTGTCTGAGCGCCTCAATTATCCTGTAATGAAAAATATCTGACATTATTTCCGCAATCTTCTGTCTATCCTCTAGAAGGGGTGAATTCGGGTCTTCCACGGGTATTGTAGGGTTATAACCCCCCTCTCCAGCAGGCGAGAAGAATTTCTTGATTTCTTCCCTATATTTCTGCGCGATTTCCTTTTCTTGTTTTTCTACATGTAGTAGTGCTTTAACCGGAGGCGCCCTGTGAGCGAATACATCTTTGATGAGAAAGACCATTTCGGAAGCCTTTCCAACCATCTTAACTTCTACCGCCCCTGATTTCATGAGGGGTTTGACAGTCTCACGCAAATCCATATCTTCACTTCTTATCTGATTCTTTAACCACAGTGAAAGTGCGGCCGCCTTTTCCAGTCCTTCCTTTTCCAGTCTTTCAAGTAGCAGTGCTGTAGAGGGAGTTGTAAATATATCCGTGAAAATCTGTTCATCGGATCGCTTCGGTAACACGCTGCCCTTTTCTAGTATCTGTCCCAAGTACAGTTTGTCTGGAGATTCTATAGCAAGTTGGATAATTAATCTCCCCATACCGATGAATTGATCCCGAATTATCTCGGGTTTCTCTTCTGGATTAAGCACAAAACAAACAAAATATGCTGGGTGGGATGTGTGAGTGAACGAACCAAACCTCTTACCCTCCGATTCGAAAAATTTCATCTGTTCCCTCTTTCCTGTTTCATGTTCATAATAGATGAGATTCAGAAGCTTTTCATTCAATCTCAATGATGAAGGGTATTTCTTTTCTACAAGAAAGCCGCTCATCTTGTCCAAGCGGACGACAAAGACTCCTTCAGGCATTTGAAGCTCCAAGACGCGATTGCGTTTTCGACATAAATGTTTAACCCTGATGTTGCAAAAGGTTTCAGCATTGTTCAGCTCATCAGTTCTAATCGAATGCTTTTGACGATGGAATTGCTTAATATGCTCCGTCGATATCCGTTCAAGTTAAAGAGAGATAATGGATATTTCTAAGAAATGATTTGACCTATTCCTAAGGTGATCCAATTATGAATCGGCTTTCCATATCCTATTTGCTTTTTTCCTATTTGTTGCGCTCTATTCGCTAATCCATGCTTTCAGCGTGTGGCAAGCCAGCTTTGCCCTTCTTACAGACTTGCTTACATATTACGCTATCGGTAGATTGGTTCTTACTGTTGTTTCAGTGCCTATACTCTACTATAAAGCGCCATATCGGGGTACCAGCACTCGCACATTTGGAAACCTAGGTGCCGTTTCTGCTTTGGCTTTTGTTACATTCGGCATAGGGTCACTAGGGGGTCAATAATCTACCAGTGGAGAAGCGGAATCCCTATCGTCGGCAATATTTCGACCCTTATTGGCGGGTTGATTACCCTTATCGGTGCAGAACTCGCCGATTCTGATATTCCGTTGCTTGGCATATCACGGCACCGCAATGTAGTATTCCATTCAGCCATTCTCCCCCTCTTGATTACGCTCACAACTATCCTAAATGTTGCCATGAAAGTTGCTTCTGCACACACATTCAGAATTGGAGATGAAGTTGAGTACTATATATCACGGCACTCTTTTTACTTGGATATGCTAACCACCCTTTCTTGGATATATATCCAAGCAATGCCAGTCCTTTTGAAATCGTTTGGTGGGTAGTTAGTCCATATGATGAAGCCCCTGTTGGTCTCAAGCCTGTGGGGCCGCTGAAGGTGAGTAAATCGAAAGCAAAGCATTAGCTTGTAGGTAACGCTACTTTGCTGGTGCTGGTTGCATTGGCTCTTTTCTCGCTATACTTTGTCAATCTTCCCTTCTCTTCACCGTAGACCGTCCGACAATAACCGGAAACATATATGCAGTGACAAAGAAAGGGAACGTGGTGCTGGTGATTATGGATGATCTTGAGCTAGAGATACGCAAGATGGTGCTGCACAACGCAGTGAAGTATGAAGGTCAACCATCCGTGAAGTCTGTAATGTCTGCTCTACTTGGTTCCAGAGAAGACCTACGTTCTCGTGCTGCAGAAGTGAAGGAAATCACCGAGCGCCTAGTGGAGGAAATTGAGAAGGAATCCCTAGAGGCACAGCGTGCTGAGCTGATGAAAATAGCTCCAGAGCTCGCTAAGGAAGATGAGGAAGAACCCGAGGAAGAGGAGCCTCCCGAGTTACCGAATGTGGACAAATGGGACGACATCGTCATGAGATTGGCACCGTTCCCCTCGGGTACGCTGCACATAGGAAATGCAAGAATGGTTATTCTAAATGATTACTATGTGAAACGATTGGGTGGAAAGCTCATCCTTGTTTTTGACGATACCATTGGGTCTGAAAAGAAAGTAGTCGAACCCGAGGCCTACGACTTGATACCCGAAGGTCTGGAATATCTGGGTGTTGCTTGGGATGAAACAGTGTACAAATCTGATAGGCTAGAAATCTTCTACGAGTACGCGGTTGACCTAATCAAGAAGCAAGAGGCATACGTTTGTAATTGCGATCCCGAGGTCTGGAGGAACGAACACAAGGTTCTATCTAGGCCATGCCCATGTCGTGACCTGTCGGTTGAGGAGAATCTGGCACGCTGGGAAAAGATGCTGGATGGAACCTACCCGGAAAAGGGAGCGGCTGTTCGTATCAAGACAGGGATGGATGATCCCGATCCTGCTATGAGAGATCATGTAATTCTCCGCATCTCAGAAACTGAACACCCACGAGTGGGGGATCGCTATCGAGTATGGCCGATGCTGGAGTATTCATGGGGCATCGATGATCACGAACTAGGTATCTCCCACATCATCCGTGGAAAGGACTTGGTGAAGGAAGGCAAAATCGAACAACACCTCTGGAGGATTTACGGGTGGGCAGAACCTGAGCTGATTTACTATGGTCGTCTCAAATTTCAAGATGCCACATTGAGCAAGAGTAGAGCCAGAAGAAAGATCCTGAAGGGTGAATATACTGGTTGGAATGACCCGCGTACGTGGAGCTTACAATCCTTGGAACATCGTGGAATCCATCCGCAAGCGCTGAGAAAAGCCATGCTTGACCTTGGACTGAGTCTGTCTGATATCAACTTCTCGATGAAAGCCGTCTATTCTGAGAATCGAAAACTACGTGATTCAGATGTCCCACGAGCGTTCTTTGTAGAATCGCCAATTTGGATATCGGTTACGGGTTTGCCTAGTGATGTCGAGTTTGCTGAGGCGCCAATTCACCCTGATTACCCTGCTCGAGGGAAACGAGAAATACCGTTGCCACGGAACAACGAACACTTGGATATTGGGATTCCCACTCATGACTTCAAGCGGATTGCGGATGGTGAGGTCTTCAGGCTCAAGGATTTGGCAAACTGCAGGATGAATAAGTGTTCTGAGCCTTCGGCAATCTTTGAGAGTTTCGATGTGGAAGAGATTCTTGATTGCGAAGGCCAGATTATCCACTGGGTTCCAAGAGGAAACAATATCCCCATTGAATTGACTATGATTGATGGAGAGATTACGGGGGGTGTTGGAGAACCAAGCATATCGGATTTGGATGTAGGAACGTTTCTTCAATTCGAGCGAGTTGGCTTCGCTAAGATTTATGACATGAACGATGCGGTGAAGCTGGCTTTTGCACATAAGTAGTCAAGACTATTCGGTGGTCCCCCATCCCCCACCGCCAGGAGTTTCAAGGCGTATTCTTGTTCCTTTAGGAGCAATGACAGTAGATTTCGCCTGTAGCTGATACTCCTTACCCTGATAGAAGAGTAGATTTCGTCCTCGAGATCCTGACTTTCCACCTGCTAACCCCCATGGCTTGCTATGCCTTCTCTCAGTCTGAATAGATATACTGCAGCCATCAACTAGAGTTTCGATTTCGCGTACTATGCCATCCCCACCCCGCCATTTTCCGTCCCCACCACTACCTTTCCTGATGGAGTATTTTGTAACTCTCAAAGGGTACGAACTCTCAAGTGATTCTGTTGGTGTGTTCCGGGTATTGGTCATGTGAATATGGATACCATCTGTGCCATGAATTCCCTTTGCGGCGCCAGCTCCACCGCCCACAGTTTCATAGAATGAGAACATTCCTTCGCCACTTGCGAGTTCGCCCCCTATCGCCAAGTTGTTCATCGTACCTTGACTCGCAGCAGGAACAATATTGGGGTCAATTTCGGCCATAGCTCCGAGAATTGTATCCACCACTCGCTGTGTAGTCTCAACATTACCTGCCGATACAGCCGCCGGGTAACGGGGGTTCAATAGCGAGCCTTCGGGGATTTTCACTTCCAGAGCCCTCCAGCACCCTTCGTTCACAGGTATTCCTTGGCCAAATAGCGTTATGAAGACGTAGTAGACCGCCGATAATGAAGACGCTACTGGACAATTCACGTTACCTTTCACTTGGTCTGCTGTTCCCGTGAAATCTATGCTGGCATGATTATCATGAAAGGAAAGATGTACACTAATATCTAGGAACCAGTTACCTGCCCCATCGCTATCCAGTACGTCTGAGAATTCCCCCTGCTCTCCTGCATACAATTTCATCGCTGACTGGATGCGTTTGGCTGAGTAATCTCGCAAATCATCGAATGAATTGAGTAGCGTGGGCCAGCCATGTCGGTCAGCAACTCCACTGAGACGAATGATTCCTACCCGATTTGCAGCAATCTGAGCTGAGAGGTCACCATGCCGTTCTTCTGGTGTTCGTGTAGCTTCAAGCAAATCCGAGATTCTTTCTTCCTTGAGTTGGTTGTTTTCGACTATGATTCTTGGCTCAATCAGTATGCCTTCTTCTTCGATAGTCGACGACATGCCTGGCATTGAGCCCGCGCTTTCTCCTCCCACATCTGCATGATGGGCTCTATTTGCCACAAAGGCAACGCGCTTTTCGTCATGATAGACCGGGGCAACCAGTGTCAAGTCTGGTAGATGCGACCCGCCTGAGAATGGATCGTTGACTAAAGCCATGGAACCTGCTGCCATCTCTGAACCCAAATCATCAATGCATGCCTTTACAGACAGTGGCATTGCTCCTAAGTGGACCGGTATATCTTTTGACTGAGAAACAAGTCTTCCTTCAGAATCGAAAAGTGCACAGCTACAATCTCGTCGTTCCTTTATGTTGGGACTGAACGCTGTTTTTCGAAGTGCTTGGCTCATCTCACGAGCACATGATACAAGCGCATTCTTGATTACCTCGAAACTGATTGGGTCTTCAATCATGATTACACCTCCTTATCCATAGTGCCCCTTCAGCAGATTGTTGCCCTTCCCATCCATTGCCAATCCATGTTGTAGTATCTACCTGCTCGATGATTGCAGGACCTTTGATGAGTGTGTCCTGTCCAAGCAGTTCCCTTCTAAACACGTCTGCTTTGGCTCTGCTTCCATCCATCAGAGTAACCTCCCTAAGATCAACCACTTCTGATTCACCTGAATGGAACTGCTTTCCTCTTGTACTCATTGGATGTTCTACTATCCCGGTGACTCTTGCTGTGACCCACTCGATGGTCTTATCCTGCATCCTGTAGCCGAATTCCTGTTCGTGTCTTTCTTCAAAGCGGTGCGTTGATTCATCTAGCAATCCGTCTGTGTATGGCTCCACTGGAATCGTGAGTTCATGGGACTGTCCCTCATAACGCATATCAACGGCCCAGTTGAATGCAATATTCCCCTCCTTTGAACCCTGTTTCTTTAGTCTGGTTGTCACCTCTGTAGTCAGGTCCTTCAACGTTTCCCATAGGGAAGAGGTATGTTCGCTCTTGGCTTTCGTCAACACAGTCCTCATTCTGTCTACTCTTGGATTCGCTTGCACGAGGCCCATCGCCGATGTAATGCCTGGATATCTTGGTACAAGTATGTTATCGATTTGGAGCATCTCAGCTATGTCGACGGCTTGTGTTGGGCCAGCACCGCCAAATGGAACCAAGACGAAATCCCTTGGATCTATGCCCCGTTCCACCGTGACTTCTCGAATAGCTTGCACCATGTTAGCTGTTGAGATTCGTGTTATCCCCCAAGCAGCATCCATGAGCGGAAGATCCAATTCGTTTGCAAGATTTTCGATAGCCTGTCTGGCCTTCCTCGCATCGAGTTTTATTTCTCCACCCAAGAAGTAGTCTGGATTGAGTCTGCCAATAAGGAGATTGGCGTCAGTTACGGTCGCATCCCGTCCACCCTGTCCGTAGGCAGCTGGCCCAGGATCCGCCCCTGCGCTCTGTGGTCCGACATGCAGAACTCCGGCTTCATCAATCCATGCAATGCTGCCTCCGCCTGCTCCGATGGTTTGTACATCGACAGATGGAACTCTTAGCGGAAATCCGGCCACTTTGTTATCTGCTTTCACTATGATACCATCCTCAACTGCACTCACGTCGCAGCTGGTACCACCCATATCGACTGTGATGGCTCTCATGATATTGTGGTGTTGAGCAGCAGCCCACCCTCCTATCACCCCGCCTGCTAATCCTGATATTGCGAGCCAGATAGAGTGCCCCCTTGCTTCGGAGCTCAACATTGTTCCTCCGTTGGATTGCATAACTGCTAAGGACGCGTTAGGGCAAAGCTGGTGGATACCTTCACGAAGCCTCTCCAGATAATCTATGACTACGGGTCCGAGATATGCTTCGAGTACCGTTGTTGAAGTGCGTTCGAATTCTCTGAATTCTCTAAGCACATTGTGGGAGGCTACTGTGTACCAGTCAGAGGAGTTCCCGAGTTCTCGGAGCAGCATTTCTTCGTGTATCGGATTCTGGAACGAGAACAGCAAAGAAATTGCTACGGATTCTGGATCGGTTTCTTTCACCTTCGTGCGTACCCGTTCAATTTCTCCAGGAGTTAATTGACGCAGGATATCTCCTGATTCGTTAATTCTCTCCGCGACACCAATTCTCCTTTCCTGATTGACAAGAGGTTTTGGTCTGCTCGCTACAAGACTGTAGATTTCTTCTCTGTTCTGTCGTCCTATTTCAATGACATCTTCCAGCCCCCTAGTAGTAACCAGAGAAACCTTAGCACCTTTACGCTCAAGTAGAGCATTGGTCGCTGCAGTCGTCCCGTGAATTATCAGACTTATACTCTTAGGGTCGGTACTGGTCTCATCAAGTATTTGGCGTATACCCTGGATTACAGCTTCTTCTTGAGCGGAAGGGGTTGTCGGAATCTTGTGGATGGCATGCTTTCCTGTCTCTGTATCGGTCAGCACTAAATCAGTGAAGGTGCCACCCACATCGATACCAAGTACGGGTTTCCTCTGGCCCATGATAATATAGAACCCATGATGGGAACGAGAACCCACTCTTATATGAGATACTGAATATTTGATGGGATTATGCCGCAATAGCCTGCACTTATTTACAGCAACGAATCAATCTATATAGAATCTCAACTGTTTCAGAAGGTGTTGATATTAAGTATAGAATACTCCGCGGTTCTAGTTCGCTACGGCGAGATAGGCATAAAGTCTCGCCAGACAAGGCACCGTCTCGTCAATATGTTGGTTCGACATCTTCGATCTGCACTGAGAGAGCAAGGCATCTCGTTTGAACAGATAAGAACCGAATTTGGACGCATCTTCATAGAAACAGAAGAAGCTGACAAAGCGGCCAATGCTTCAGCGGGGGTCTTTGGCGTTGTGTCTACTTCTCCAGTTGTTGTGGTGAATACAGACTTAGATTTGATTCTCGATGTCGGCTTGGAAGTTGCCAAATCTGTTATCGACGAAGACCAATCGTTTGCAATAGATGCTCACAGGGTAGGCGAGCATGATTTCACGAGTATGGATATCAAGATTCAACTGGGCGATTTGGTTCTCCAGAGCTTTGGAGATGACTCAGTTTCGGTGGACTTGGATAATCCGGAAAACCTAATTTATGTAGAGGTACGTCCCGACACTGCATACATTTTCACTTCAACAATTGAAGGTCTCGGAGGCATGCCAACTGGAACACAAGGAAAGGCAATTTGCACGATATCTGGGGGACTTGATTCTCCCATCGCAGCGTATAAAGTTATGAGACGCGGTTGCATCCCGGTGTTCCTATATCTTGACAATGCTGGGTACTCAAATTCAACATGTCGTGAGGCCGCGATAGAACAAGCTAAGATTCTGTCAAAATACATTTATGATTATGAAGTCAAGATGTACATAGTACAACGCGAAAGAGATTTGGAGCAAATCGTAGAAAAAGTCCCGGAACGCATGATCTGCGTCTACTGCAAGAGAAACATGCTTCGGATTGCCCAAATGATTGGCTTTGAGGAGAATGCGGATGTTATAGTGACGGGTGACATACTTGGTGAGCAAGCATCACAAACAAGCAGAAACATCCGGGCTATCGACAGTGCAATTTGTGAGTTGCCCGTTCTACGGCCTTGTATTGGTGAAGACAAGGAGACTATTCAGGAGTTATCGCGCCAGCTCGGTACCTATGAACCCGCTGCTCGGGCTCAGACTTGCTGTACCCTTCCCCCCCAGTATCCCATAATCAAACCACACATCGATTCGATAGAAGAATTTGATTCGACTCTGGACTTCACAATACTGAAAGATGAAGTGAGAGATTCCAAGGTATTGAACCTGAGATCGCCTTGAAATTCCTATCTTCTTTGTATGAACTAATCTATGTCTTCATTGCTAACCTGCGTAATAATATCTTATTTTCCTGTTTGAAACTTCAGTTGGTCTATATTGTAAGATAAACGCTTTTAAAGGGAGATATGCACTGAAAAAGTGTTATAGAACCAGCAGACAATACAAAAGGGAGTATGAAAAACTATGCCAAGATCACGGAAAGATAGAATTCTGCCAGTGGCGCCAGTAGACAGGCTGATTAGAAAAGCCGGAGCAGAACGAGTTAGTGATACAGGTGCGGAGAAACTCGCCAAGATTCTTGAAGAGGTGGGTGAAGAGCTGGCCAGGATGGCAGTTGACCTTACAGAGCATGCAGATCGGAAAACGATTACCGATGCTGACGTTGAACTGGCCTACAAACAGTGGCGGAGAGGACGGTAATCGGGTCAACTAAGTTCTTCAAATCAACACAACTTAGATAACCAAGGAAAACTCTTTCATCTGTATGCCCAATCGTGCAGGCAATTCTATGCAACTCGTTGAAGACAACACAGTCCTACTAAGTCTGCATGAGATTAGTCCCGCTTACGAGGATGCCATAGTAGCGTCTTATGACAGGTTGAGAGATCTTGGGATTGATAGATTCACTCTGCTTGTGACTCCATTCTTGGAAAGAAAGCGGAATATGCGTTTTGATAGGCATCCAATGCTTGTGGATTACTTGCTTTCTCTTGACCTAGAGATTTCTCTTCATGGTTTCTCTTACACCACAAAAACTGGACGTCCTGAAGAATTCAAGAATCTCGACAAACAGCAGACAGCTTCACGACTTAGAAGTGGTTTGAAATCAATTCTAAAGAATTTCGGGGTTAAACCGAGCGGCTTTATTCCCCCTGGATGGGTAGCTCCAAAACGATTGAAAACCGCCCTTTCTAATCTTGGCTTTGCGTACTATGCAGTTGGTAATCAAGTCTTTTCCCTTTCTTCCAGTATGTCGTATTCAACTGTTGAAACTATAATAAGCGAAAAGACAAAGGAGCCTTCACTAGAGGATATTATCGTTGAAACTGAAATAGGTGGCCCCCTACAAATTGCTGTTCACCCACTGGATTCTGAGCGTAACCGGACGTACAATCTAATTGAGGAACTGGTTGATCGTCTTGATTATCGATTTTTTGGATATCGTGACTATTTGGATCAGGTAACTGAAGACATGAAAACCACCTAGTGTATACCATTTGGGTACTTGTCGGAAAAGCGAATCGAAAAAACGAAAGGTTTGACAAAGGAACGAAACACTCTAGATGATATTCTTTATTATGCACTTTCCTAACTACGGGACAATCAGGCAAGGACAGTAAGAAGTATACTTTGATGAAATCTGTCCGTTTCAATTGCTTGGTACTTGGGATGTCTGCCCGGAGGATATGAGTAGTGACGGAAAACTCCTTTATAGATAAAAAGAGCTCACTTTATGCTGTTGTACATTTCAGAATGGCGAATTCAGATAACGATCCGGACGTACATTCAAAGAAGCTTGATTTATCTTTGCCTAATCTGAATTATGATGGTAAATCTTCAGCCTTCCAAATGAAGGTCGCTTTCCCAGTTGAACTCGGAGGTCATTAAATATGAGGCGAATAGCCCTAGCAGTAGTGATTGTGTCAATTCTTATCTTGATTCCTACGAATCTTAATTCAACACCGTTCAGACCCACAGAATCTCCCCTTCTTGGTTCTTCACCGGGCGCCCTGGCAGAAGAGTCAGGGTTATACTCCGGCTCTGGTCAGTCACTGGAATATTCGATTGGCGGCATTACGGATACTGCTCCAACCACTTTCTCTGTTAGCAACGCGAGTACATTTGTCAACTGGACCTCAGAGATAGACATTCTTGATAATGAAACTCAAATTGGAGATGTCGAAATCTACTATCCGAGGTTGGAGTGGCGTCCCACAAAAGTCATTGACTCTCTTGGAAACGTGAGAAATCAAGGAACAGAATGGGATTACTCACTTGGTACTCTTACTATCTACAATTCCTCCGTTGATGTACATGGCGTATGGACTATCAAATTCATAGGCACAAACTACATCGAGAATCTTCAACTCGGTGTTAGCGGTCAGTCATTATCAGATAGTGCTGTCCTCAACGTTGGCGATGATTTGAAGTTGAGAAGCACTACTCCTTGGATTGAGAATGCACGAGTTGGATTTGAACTAACAGACCCTTATGGTACTGTCTGGAATTCCACCTATAATACCACAGGAACACCAAGCACCGCTTGGCATGTCCCCTCTTTTGAAAACAGGTTACCACTTACCGTTTCAGCCTCCAATGTAGATTCAGACTTGAATGATTTTCCCCTGTTAGTAAACATTACTGACACCGACTTGAAAAATCAAAACAAAGTGCAGTCTGATGGGGATGATATTGTCTTCGTTCAGAATGGGGAAGTTCTACCTCATGAATTGACAGAGTTCACTCAGTCATTGGGCGAGTTGACTGCATGGGTCAAAACAAATCTTTCGTCTTCAGCACCCAGTACTGTGTACATGTACTATGGCAATCCAGCTGTTGGTCCGTGTGAAAACACAACTGATGTGTGGACGAATGGGTATGAAGCGGCGTGGCACCTTGATGAGACTTATCCTGATGAGGCTGATGGTAACATTCACGAAGACAGCACATCAGGCGATTATGATGGGGTACAGCATGGAAATTATTACGAACTAGGTATTGTCCAATATGCCCAAGAGTTCGATGGTACAGATGACTGGATTTCCGTGAATGCAACCGAGGGACTTGAACCCGAAGGCGACGTTACGATTTCTGGCTGGTTCTATTTGAACTCAGCATTTGATAGTTCATCTACCGCTACTCAGGTTATTATGTCAAAGTATTTGGATGCGGACCGTGATATGGTTGTAGCTCTAGCTGGTACAGATTACGGGAGTGTTCCCGCTGGAACACTCGTATGGAAAGTCGAAAGCTCTGCTGACTCACCCACGTACACGTATACAAACGCTACATATTGGTCTCCCGGATGGTATCATTACTCCGTTACTCTTGATGCGGATTCAATGGTCAATAACGACATATACATTGATAGCGTGAATCGTACAGATTCCCATTCTGGATCGAATATAGGGAGCCTTTCATTCAGTGCTGATTGGGGTATCGGTGGAGGTTCCTACGAAACTGGAAGCGGAGAAAGCACAGGTTTCCTGAATGGCTCGATTGATGAAGTTAGAGTATCTACAGGGATACGGTCACAGGCTTGGATTTCAGCAGAATATGATAGCCAGAATTCTCCCGATACATTCGTACAGAAAGGTACGCACACTCAACGTACTTCACCTGAACACACATTCATCAAAACCATTGATTCAACTGCGCCAGCCGGTGAATGGACTGCTAGTACTTACTACAATGACACTGGGACTTCAGTGACCAACAAGACTGGCCTCTATGAGCGGAATTTTATAGTTAAACACGACACTTCTCTGAAATTGAAATCGCCTGGTGACGCCGTAGGTGACCAGCTTTCTAACAAGATTGCAGGCGACATGCTTTACGTTGTTCTAGATTTGCAAGATGATGACAACATATCAGACTATGTCGAAGGCGCTACTGTTGCAATGAACTGGACAGTAGACGGAACTGCCACCCAGAAGACGCTCGTCGACCACGGAAACGGAACCTATAGCCGAACTTTGAACACGACAGACCTAGCTACTGAAGGCAGATGGAGAATCAACATAGATTCTTATCATCCCTACTACAACAATGCAAGTTATTACTTCGATATTGACCTATCACATGAAACCGAAATCCTGTACGAGACTCCCCCCTCAACACCAGTCGGAGATGACTTCACCGTCCGAATAACGGTGCGAGATGCTTACAATGGCAATCCAATTACAGGTGCTAGTATCGCGTCTAATGGCTCGCTAATTGACACAACTGACAATGGTGACGGTACATATGACTTGGTTCTAAATTCAGAAGGTTTGACCACAGGCAACTACGTCTACCATATCAACGCGACCCCGACTGAAACCTATCTATTAAAGAGTACAGTCGATATCGTGTTCACACTTAGAGATATTCATACTGCGACCTATGGAGTTGGCGGAAATTCGGTTTCAACACCGTATGAGATTGATACGTCTTTCACAATAACCTACAACGACACCGACCACAGCTATGACGGCATATCTGGAGCTAACTGGTTCGTAAATGAGCCATCCGGTGTAACCGTTGGTGTGAGTAATAACACAGATGGATCTTATGATTTGGCTATCGATGTTGGCACGACTGCAGTTGGAACCTACAACATCGAAGTCACTTTCTCGAAGACAAATTATGAAAATAGTACATTTCTACTTGAATTGACCATCACTGAGCATGACACATTCATAGTTGTAGACCTTGACCAAGAAATACCCTGGGGAGAGAATTCAACCTTCTCAGTCACTTGGTATGATTCAGATACCGGTGATACTGATATTTCCGAATCAGTTCCTGTCAGCGACATAACAGTGAATGGTACCTCTTACGGTCAGAATCTAGGATTTGATTTGGATTCGGATGATTGGGCAGTAGGCACTTATCATCTTAACGTGACTGTCTATTCTGATAGCGATAATTACGAAGATGCATGGACTAACGTGACTCTTGAGGTTCGAGCCCACAACACATACATCGACGTTAATCATGACCAAGAGATACCTTGGGGAGAAAATTCAACATTTGCGGTGACTTGGTATGATTCGGACACCGGAGGAACAAATATCTCCGGAACGGTTAATGTTAGCGATGTAACTGTGAATGGTTCTTCTTATGGTCAGGACCTAGGATTCGATTTTGATTCTGATGATTTGACTGTGGATTCATACCAACTGAATGTGACTGTCTATTCTGATAGTGGTGATTATGTAGGCGCATGGACTACCGTGACTCTTAAAATCCGACCACATCACACCTATGTTGAAGTCAACTATGACGAAGAAGTACCGTGGGGTGAAAACTCGACGTTCGTTGTCACCTGGTATGATTCCGATACTGGTGGTTCTGAAATAGATGTGACAAACCTTGACAACGTTACAGTAGGCTCCGACTACAATGAGACTTTTTCATTTGAGTACGATACCAGTTCACTAACAGTTGGCAGCTATCAACGGGATGTGGATGTTCATTCTTCGAGCGTGAATTATGAGGACGCTCATACGATTGTGAATATCACTATCCGAGCTCACCACACATATATCAATGTCAATCATGACCAGAAGGTGCCATGGGGAGCGAATTCAACTTTCCTAGTCACTTGGTTTGATTCAGATACTGGCGGCACTAACATTTCTGACTCCGTTAATATTACTGACATGACTGTGAATGGTTCTTCTTATGGCACGGATTTGGGATTCAGCTTTGATTCTGATGATTTGACTGTGGATTCATATCAACTGAATGTGACTCTGTATTCCGGGAATGGTGACTATGAGAGTGCATGGACTACAGTCACACTTGAGATTCGAGCACACCATACCACGGTTACAGTTGATTCATCTCCAGTAACACCATGGGGCTATGATAGCGATGTTAGTATAGTTTTCTGGGATGTCGATACCAATTCGAGTGTCCCAATTACTAATGTAACCCCGGATGGCATCCAGTTCAATTATGAAACTTACGGATCTGAACAGTTCAGCACTTACTCGCCAACTCTCACCACCTCTTCTTGGACTGTTGATACGTATTCGGTTACCCTGAGTGTTTCGTGTGTAGACAGCAATCGGTACTACGAATCAGCATCAAATAACTTTACTATTACAATTCGTGCTCACCAGACCACCGTGACGGCGGTTGTTGATGATGCAACCCCTTGGGGTTTCAGCACTCCTGCAACTGTCACATTCTGGGACACTGATAATAACGAGCAAGTTCCGATTGGAAACGTGAGCTCAATTGATTTCAATCCCACAGGTTATGATTCTCAAAGTGAATCATCCTATACTCCGACATTGACAACTGATGCATGGGACGTTGGGTTGGTTCCAACAGCAATAACTGTGCAGTGTGTGAGTAGTAACTTGTACTACACCTCTGCATCCAGTTCATTTAACATAACAATCAGGACGCATCATACCACATTGACCGCTGTGGCAACCGAAACGACGCCATGGGGCTATGATACTGACATTGTTGTTACATTCTGGGACACTGATACTGATTCCGAAGTCCCGATTGACAATGTAACGAGTATCCAATACAGCTCTAGCTATGGAACGCAAACACCAACGAAGTCATATACTCCAACTCTGAACACATCTAATTGGGATGTTGGGACAGAGACAGTAACGGTTGAGATTGACTGTGCTGATAGTAACACGTATTATGAATACCAGTCAAGCACATTTGATATTACTATCAGAACTCACCATACCTACATTGAAGTCAACTACGACGAGGAGGTACCGTGGGGAGAAAACTCGACGTTCGTTGTCACCTGGTATGATTCCGATACTGGTGGTTCTGAAATAGATGTGACAAACCTTGACAACGTTACAGTAGGCTCCGACTACAATGAGACTTTTTCATTTGAGTACGATACCAGTTCACTAACAGTTGGCAGCTATCAACGAGATGTGGATGTATACTCTTCGAGCGTGAATTATGAGGACGCTCATACGATTGTGAATATCACTATCCGAGCTCACCACACATATATCAATGTCAATCATGACCAGAATATACCTTGGGGAGTGGATTCTTTCTTCAATGTCACATGGTATGATTCAGACACTAGTGGTACGGATATATCTAGCTCTGTCTCACCAAGCGACATAACAGTTGATGGCGTCTCATATGGATCCAGTATGACATTCAACTTCGATTCTAGTTCTTGGACGGTAGGTACATATTATCTTAATGTGACTCTCTTTTCCAGTGATAGTAAGTATGATGATGCTTGGACCACAATTACTCTTGAGATTCGTGCTCACCATACAAGTGTGACTGTTGATTCGTCACCTGTAACTCCTTGGGGGTATGATACCAATATCGAAGTAGTCTTTTGGGACGAAGATACCAATTCAAGTGTACCAAGTACAAATGTAACCACTGATGGTATCCAGTTCGACTATGAATCCTATGGCTCCGAGCTCTTCAATACATACTCGCCTACTCTTTCCACTTCGTCTTGGACAGTAGGGACCTATTCAGCTAATCTTAGCGTTTCCTGCGTAGGAGATAATCAATACTATGACTCTGCGTCAAAGAATTTTGAAATCACAATTCGAGCTCATCATACAACTCTGAGTGCGGTCGTTGATGATGCAACACCGTGGGGCTTCAATACTTCCGTAACTGTTACATTCTGGGACACTGACAATAACGAACAAGTCCCGATTCAAAATGTGAGTTCGATAGATTTCAATCCTACAGAGTATGGATCTCAAAGTGAATCTTCGTACACGCCAACCTTGACCACCGACACATGGGACGTAGGAGTCGTTTCAACATCAATCACTGTACAATGTGAAGGCAGCAATTTGTATTATAACTCGGCATCCAGTTCTTTTGATATCACAATCAGAACACATCATACGACACTGACTGCGGTGGCCACCGAAATTTCGCCATGGGGGTACGATACAGATGTCGCTGTCACATTCTGGGATACTGACACAAACTCCGAGGTTCCAATCGCCAATGTTACCAGTATATCCTATACTTCTTCATATGAAACCCAAAATCATGATGGAACATACACACCCACACTCAGTACGTCAAGCTGGGATGTTGGAACCGAAACTGTGACAATAGAAATCGAGTGTGCTGATACCAACACCCATTATGAAGCTCAGTCAAGCACATTTGATATTATCATCAGGGCTCATCAAACCTATATCGAAGTCAACTATGACGAAGAGGTGCCCTGGGGTGAAAACTCGACGTTCGTTGTCACCTGGTATGATTCCGATACTGGTGGTTCTGAAATAGATGTGACAAACCTTGACAACGTTACAGTAGGCTCCGACTACAATGAGACTTTTTCATTTGAGTACGATACTAGCTCTTTGGAAGTTGGCAGTTACCAACGGGATGTGGATGTATACTCCTCAAGCGTGAAATATGAGAACGCTCATACGGTTGTGAACATCACCATCCGGGCTCATCATACGTACATCGACGTTAATCATGATCAGGAGATACCATGGGGTGATACCTCTTCATTCACAGTTACTTGGTATGACTCTGATACGGGTGGAACCACGATTGATGTATCAAATCTGGATCAGATCACGGTAGGAGTCGATAGCTTTTCTTCATTCTCATTCGACTACAACACAAGCTCTCTTGGGGTAGGTAGCTATGAGCGAGATGTTGATTTGTTCTCCAATAGTTCCAATTATTATGGTGCTTCAACGAGGGTCAGCATATCAGTTAGGGCTCATCATACATCGCCAACCGTGAATTATGATTCTCAATTGCCATGGGGTTATCAGTCCTCATTTAAGGTCTCTTGGCATGATCTCGATACTGGAAACAGTGAGATTAACGTGACAAATCTGGATAACATAACCGTCGGGATTCAATCGTTTGATAATCTCTCGTTTACCTACGATACAAGCAACTGGGAGTTGGGCGAACACCAGAAATCTTTGAACTTGTATTCATCTGATGCAAAGTATAGGGACACCAGTATCATTGTCAATTTCACAATAATACCTCACCGAACTAGCATTGTGGTTAATGCAGATACAAACGTACCTTGGGGTGAGAACTCGACATTCTCCCTATCTTGGTACGATACGGACGCAGGCGATTCGGCTATAACTAACAATTTGGATAACGTAACGGTCGGTTCACAGAGCTTCGAAAACAAGAGCTTCGATTTCATGACCGATAATTGGTCAGTAGGTACATATCGACTTGATGTCCACCTTTATTCCTCAAATTCAAGCTATATGCACGCCCGGACACAAGTTAATGTAACTATTCGTCCTCATCACACTTCGGTTTCGGTGACAGGTGGACTGACAGTTCCTTATGGCAACAAGACGCCTGTAACTGTCGTTTTCTGGGATAATGATTGGAACGAACAGGTACCCATTGACAATGTGTCATCCAATGGAGTAGCATTTGAGTACGAAGAGAGTCTTGGTAACCAAGAATTCGGCAACTACTCAATGAGGCTGAACACCACTGGATGGGACGTTGGTAGTCATTCCATTAACCTCACTATCACATGTGTGGATTCAAACCAATACTATAAGGGTGCAACTCACACCTTCTCAGTCACAATTCGACGATTGGGAATCAGAGTTACCCATGAGCCGACTGATTTGATTATACCCTCTGGTGACGACTTCAACATTGTCCTTAGAGTCAACGTCTCTGAAGTGGGCAATCAGTATGATGGCTATCCCATATCAGGCCTGAACAACACTGAGGTTAGAGTTGAGAATTCAACCCATACATTCTCAATAACTTGGTCTGACCTTACCAACGGAAGATACAACCTTACGCTCAACAGTTCTGAGCTGACTGATGAGAGTTACCGTATCAGAATCACAATCAAGAAATCGTTTGGGAATTACAGTAGTGACTATATTGTGGTCGAGTTCAGGTATCGAGATGCTCGAAGTTACTTATCTTCACCCAGCTATCCTCAGGTTACAACGCCTTACGATACGGATGTAGAGGTTCGTTTGAACTACACTGATGTTGACAGGAACAAGGGTATAGATAATGCAACGATAACGTCAGAGGGTATCACCATATACAATGAGCAGAATCTTGGGAATGGTGAATATATAGTCACTCTTGATGTTAGCGGCCTTTCAAAAGGTGATCACCCATTCAATCTAACAGCAGGCGCGTCTCAATACGAAAATAAGACTCTCACATTTACCCTTACAATCAGAATCGCATATACCTACGCTATACCGACCGTTGGTGCGCTGGATATTCCAGTTGGCAACGATCCGGTGTTCTATGTCGATTATTGGGATACAGACCATGACGAACCAGTAGTCAATGCTTCTTTGGAAACAACTTGGAATCACGATGTCAACGTGACTTACCTGCCCGGAGAAGAACGATACAAAGTCATCTTCAGTACCGAAGATACAACTCCGCTTCAACAGAACACCGTGGTGACGTTCAACTTCTCAAAGGGCGAGAACTATCAGTTTGGAATTTTCAATCTGACAATTACAGTGCGGACCCATAATACAGATTTCAGGCTTGTAAGTTCCATAGATCCTAGAAGTCTCGAAGGCGTATTCGACATCTCTGTCTACTATGGGGATCTTGACAACAATGTAGGTATCAATTCAACAAAAGTTGATTTCCGTGTGGAGGAAGAGACTCTCGGCAGTCTCAACTCATCTTGGGATTACGATGCTGACCCTGGATTCTATACCATCTACGTTAATGCATCCCAGTTTACCTCATTGGGCATAAAGACCTTCATCGTGTATGCCAATTGGACGGGAAGTGTGTACACATACAAGAATAGGACTTTTACAACAACTGCGAACGTTGTGGGCCAAGAGTCTTCGCTGACGCTATTAGAATCAGCGGAACCAATACCCTATCTCGAGAATATGAGCTATCTACTGTTCTTTAGTGACCTCAATAGCGGTGAAGGAATTGATAACGAGACGGGGGCTGTTCATATCTATGTTGAATTCCAAGGATATCAGGTAAATACTTCGAATGTGGATATATGGGAAGTTGATCGTACAAATCAGCCCGGCAACTACTCGATTCGTTTCAATACCACCATTTTCAGCACTACCGGTCGAATCTACATGAATCTAAATGTCAATTGGTCCAAAGGCGTAGAGCCATTGTACACGAACCGAACCGACACGATTTCGCTCCGCATCTTACCACGCGACACCCTCATTTCCTTAACTCCTCCTTCACCTACCAGCTACGGAGAAAATGGTAGGTTCACGTTCACCTTTGAAGACGTTACTGGGGCAGAGGCGCAGGACATCCTAGATGATGATAAGCTGACCATTTCTCTTAATATCTCCTTCAGCTACTCTCATTCTGCTGGCACTTTTACAATTGAGTTTAATACAACCAGTTTTGGTGAGCTTGGAACCAAGTCTTTACAGCTCAATGTCACGTGGGCGGGGTCACCTTTCTATGCAAACAGAACAAACCGTATTGTATTCATAGATGTTATTGCACGACAGACCGTATTGGATTACTTGGCGCCAGCGCCTACACAGTATCTCGATAATGTAACCTTCTCTGTGACTTGGACAGACGTAACTGGAACAAGTTCAGATGGTATCGAAAACGCTAATGTAAGCATCTACAATGGCAGTACAGCTATTGACCAGGAATACTACAGTGTAACCGTGATTGGAAATGGACAATACGAAATCGAATTCAATACGACCTATTATGATGAACCAGCTGAGTATGAGCTGAATGTGACTATTTACTCTCCAGAATTCTACTACTTCAACTCTACTGGGATACGCCAGTTTACGGTAAGACAGAGAGTTACACTGCTCTCCTCCGAACCAATAAGAAAAGTACCTTACAACTCCTCAATCACAGTAATTCTCAACTATCAGGACCTTTACACACTGGATAATATTGGGAACGACTCAAGTCTGGTTACACTAGAAATAAGGAATGGTTCGGATTGGTTCTTCACTTCTGAATGGAAACCAGATTTTGGCTACTATGTGGTTGAAATTCAAACCTACAATCATCCTGAACTGAACATAAGTGATCCAACCTCTCTTGAACTCAATATGTCGTATGAGCATACAACCCCCTATTATGGACCAGATACTCTTTTCATAGAGTTTGAGCTTCGAATCAGGTCTTCCTCTCTCAGCATCGATGATACACCTGAAACCACCCCGTACAACGACAATGCATCTTTAACTGTATTTTATGAAGACACGGATGCTGAACAGGGCATCGAGGATGGCGATATTCATGTGTACAATGGTTCGCAGCCTCTCAATGAGAGTGCTCATTACACGCTGAGTTCTGGAAGCATTGGCTTCTACGAAATCTCGTTGAATACCTCTGCATTAGGTGCACCCGGCCAATATACTGTAAACGTCTATGCTAATTGGACATTGGGGTCACCCTATCACGATAATGCCACCGTTTCCGTTAGAGTTCGGGTTAGGGAGCGTGACACAAACGTAGAAATCACTGTACCACCCGCTCAAACAAGGTTCTTGGATAATGTCACATTCAGTTTTGTGTACACCGATTTAGATGCTGACGAGCCAATCGTGGGTATTACTGTAGATGATGTCAAAATCTACCTTCAGGATGGAACTGAACTGACAAGTGGTTTCAGTCTGGTACAGGATGGTGAGAGCTTTGAAATATCCATTCCCTCGGATTTGATAACGGACACTCTGGTGAGCAATTATGAGCTGAATGTTACGGTGGACTGGGATGAGTCTCAGATTCCGTACTACAGTGATGACCAAACTATCGTAAAGGTCAGTATCACCAACAGAATCATGTCGATTTCGCTAGTACCAATTTCCACTACACCGCTTCGGGATAATATGACGGTGGAGTTTACTTTAGCAGATGACGACACAGCAAATCCAATCACCGGCGCCATTGTAGAATTCGATTGTAAAGATCCATCGTTATCAGGCTATACTTTGACTGAAGGTACAGGCTCGGCTGAGGGAACTTATTCAATTAGCTTCAACACGACTCAGCTGAACAAAACTGGAACTTATAGCTTCGACTTGGTTATCAAATGGAATTCTACTCAACAGCCATACTACGCTAATCTAAGCACTATCACGCTGAGGGGGAGTGTTGACAGGATATACACCAGTCTACAAAACGATCCACCGAATCCTTCAAGTGTGCAGTACACAGATTCGGTTTCAGTAGTGGTGTATTTCGAAGACCTAGATCACAATCAGACAGGTATTGCGGGTGCTACTATGTATGTCCACTATCTTGAGGAATCGATTGTTCCATCCAATCTTGTAGTTGATTATATCGGTTCAGGAGCATACAATATTTCCTTCGACACTTCAAATCTTGAAGGCACAGGTTCACAGACACTTAACATAACTGCCGAGATATGGCCTTATACTTCCAGAACAGTCACGCCTTCATTTACGGTTACTGTGATTTCCACGACTCTCGTTCCTAGCCAAGAGACAATTGAGATATTCTGGAAAGAATATGCTAATGTTTCAGTAGATTACAATAACCTACTTGATGGCAACCTGATTCCTGGTGCAACGGTTACTTACAGTTGGGATGGTGGCAGCGATGTCCTTGAAGACCCTCAAGGAGATGGAATCTATAATGGCTCCATTGACACAGAACTAGCTGCTACCGGCACACGAGTCGTAACTATTAACGCAACCAAAAATCAATTCGCCACTTCAGTCACGACAGTAACATTGGTTGTTAAAACACTACCTAGCGAGATTATCTCTATCACTCCGGCTGAATTGGTTAAGGATATTGATAGAGGTTCACAAGTGAACATCACGCTCTATCTCAATGATACGAACTATGTTTCGGCCATAAACGATTCGTACGTGGATGAGATTTACGCTACGTTCCAAGGAACTGACTACGCATTAACCTTTAATGGCACAGGGGGGTATTACAACACGACAATTCCTGATTCCGCAACCATCCTACCGATTGACTTCTACACGGTCAGATTGACTGCGAAGCTGTCAAACTATGACCCTGCTAGCTACCAGTTCAAGGTGAATCTACTCCAGACAAGGACAGACCTTTCTTTGACAGGTGAAACCAATGAGGATATGGTAGCCGTCTACTCGGAAATCGTGAATTTCACAGTGCTTCTTACTGCTCCCGACTTGGGAATTACATTCTCGGATGCTACCGTAAGCTGGTATCTTGCGGATACTGGTCAGAGTGGAAACTTTACAAACGCTGGCGATGGCGTATACTGGGTGGCCTTCAACACAACCGAGGATGCTCCCGGTTTTGGTATCTGGGGACTCAGTTTCAAGGCAAGGCCATACGCCAATGCTTCGGAATTTGCAGGTTCTACAGCATCTCTCTCACTTACAGTAAAGAAGATTACAACTCAAGCTGACAGACCCCCTTCCCTTGAGGTATATTGGGGCTGGAAAGGTAATGTAAGTTTCACATACGTAGACCTTTCATTCAATGATACTATCGCACAAGCAGATGCCCCCTATGCCCTCTCTGAAATACGCGGAACCGCTACTGCAGTTGGTGATGGCGAATATCTTGTTCCGGTTGATACCAGTCTGTTAGTTCCTGATACCTATCAACTTTCCTTGACGTTTACAAAGGAAAACTATCAGGAAGCAACTGCAGTAATTCGGATTGCCGTTTTGGAAGTTCCAACGGAGATTGTTCCCGAGGCTCCAGAAAAGAATTGTGTAGAAAACGAATCTACCGACCTCGTAGTTCCAGTTGGTGAGTCTGTGGATATAACATTCTTCTACAATGATACTGATGATTCCGACGGCTATGTTGGAGGATTGGAGAATGCAGTCAACATCACCGGCATCTCACATACGAATCTGCTAGAGACAATTAGATTTGATTTGGAGGAGCTCGGAGATGGTTACTATCGGTACTCATTTGATACAACCTCCAGTGCCCTCTATCAAGAAGGAGGTCCTCGATCCAGTCCTAACCCTTACACGCTCTTGGTCAAGTTGGAGCTAGCAAACCGGACAACCGCTACTATCAGAATATCAGTTACTATCATTGATATACCGACAGAATTGAGCATAATTCAGGTCGACAGGAATCTTCTCTATGGTGACCGGGGACGGATTGTCATCTACTACAATGATACCTGGCACAACCAACCAGTTACTGGAGCCAACTTAAGCATAACTGGCGAGTCTGAATTAAAACTACTCAGCATTGAAGATTCCTATCCAGACGAGGACCGACCAGGATATTACATTGTTGAATATGTTGCTGCGTCGCCACTACTCCAAGCAGACTCAGGTATTTCAACTCTTGTACTGCTGATTGAAATGGAGAATACAGAGGCACAAGTAATCGAGCAGGATGTCACCGTGAATCCCACCCAAGCTGCAGAGACGCTGAACACGGCTTTCACTTTTGGCACACCCATCAGCATCGTAATCATACTTCTGCTTCTCGCTTACATCAAAATATGGAGTGTACCGAAGAGACTTAGACAGATAAATGGCCAAATCAAGTCGCTTGAAAAAGGAAAACTTCCGAGTCCTGTGGAGGAGGCTAAGAGTAGGCAGCACCTTGTTGCGGAACTATACAATGATACCTACAAAGAGGTTGAGCTCACAAAGGCACCAGAGGAAATGCCTCCAGAGGCAATAGAGGTTGAGGTGCCTGAACTTGGTGAGCTTCTGATGATGCTATCAATACTCACAAAACTTACACCTGAGGAACTGGAGGACTTCAAAGGTGACATTGACAAGATGAGACCGAGTGAGAAGGCCGCCTTCATCAAAGAAGTCATCCATCAGGAGGCCATACGAGCGGCCAAGCGTGAGGGCAAGGAAACCGATGTCATTATCGAAGAGGTTCGGGAAGACGCCCGCAAGCGTCTAAGAGGTGAAGATGTTCCAGAGGAACCAGAAGGAGCTCCAGAGGTAAGAGAAGTCGAGGATGTGGAGAGGATTCTTCTGGAGGAAGAGGAAGAAGAAAGACTAGACGAAGTAACACCGGCAGAGCCAGGAACCGAGGCTCCACCCGATCGCTTGAGTCCCTACGAACTGGAGGAGCTTAGGAAAGACCTTCAGAAGAGAGGAGTGCCCCCTCATGAAATTGACACCATTATGAAACAGGCCGAGCGACTGCCTCGGGATTTGGTTGATGAGCTGCTGGATAGTCTAGATGAGAATGGAGTCTAGGTACTCTGTTCCGTCATGCAGGCTGGAGTCTCCCTTCTGGGAGATTTCTTGTCCCTGTAATGACCGTCTGGTTGGGTTTGGGTCCATTTTATCTGATCTTCTAGCCTTTGTGAACCTTTCTTCACTATAATCCATGTTTGGTAAATTCATACAACAAGTGTGGCAGTGAATTGACTTAAAACGGTATGATTCCAATACTGTCAAGTCGGGAGGAACTATCTTATGACAGAGCAAAAAGTTAAGGTTTGTCCGCGCTGCGGAAGCCCCAAACTGCGCAAGGCTGGAAACTCAATCGGTGGATGGCTTATACCCCAGACGTACTACTGTGAAAATGAAGAGTGCGGCTATTCGGGCCCATTGTTTGTAGAAGTGGATGAAAGCAATCTGAAGGAATTCACAAAAGCTATGAATGGCGAAAATCAGAGCTGAGTTCATGCGAGTATCGGCATGCCGAAATCCACTTAAGTATGACTCTAGATGTTAATTATAAGGTGACAACTCTATGGTGACTAAGGAAGGATTTGAATTTCCAGAGGATCTTTACTACAATTCGGACCAGATCTGGCTCAAGAAAGAAGATGGTCAGGTTAGAATTGGGTTCACAACTTTTGGGATGGAATTAGCAGGCAAGATAAAGTTTGTGAGGCTCCGTCCTCCCGGCAGAGATATTGACGCCGGCCGTAGTATAGGCACGCTCGAATCCGGCAAATGGACTGGTGCTGTAAAATCCCCTGTAACAGGAAAGCTTGTTGAAGTCAATGAAGAGCTCAAAACGAATCCCACAGTTCTCAATGAAGATCCTTATGGGGATGGTTGGATAGCCGTTCTCGAACCCGCGAATCTGGAAGAAGACCTTGAAGATATGCAAGGTGCAGAGGGACTTGAGCAATGGGTTGAGGATGAATGGGAGGACAAAAGTGGAGACCTTTGATTCTATTGTGTTTGAAAGTATCAACTCCCACACAATAAACTTCACAATATGAATATAATATGGTGCGGGCGTGAGTCTGCACCACTTCTCTATTTTCTTCTAGCCAGATCTCTCCTCATTTGAAGGGCTGCATCATGGAGTATCTCTGGCGGAACTAGAACATAGAGCAGATTGCTGGAATAGCCCGATTCAAAAACAACGCTCTGGAAAATGAGAGTTTGCAGGCTTTTGTTGACATCCTCAACCGAGTATCGGACTCCCATCTCTTCACATTTGATTGCGACATTCTCATCAAGGGTCTGCCGGTCGATGTAGGTTTCTTGCTTGTAGTGGACCAAATGTTCAGCTAGTGCTTCAAGAACGAGAAGGGTCATGTAATCGTTCATGCTCACAGTCTCTACAATATCCAAGTAATCCTGATCATAGGCATATTCCGCAATCTTGGAAGTAGCTGCTCTCACAACATCGGAATCGATTTCCTTACCCTGCTTGGAAAGTGGCCAAAGGGTCTTAAGGGCTTCAATTGACGTCTTCGGTCGGCTTGCATCGAACTCACATACAATGTCTGTCAGATAACGAATGACCTCATCCGTTAGGGTCAACGGAAAGGTATCCTCAACTCTCATTCTGACTATGTCATAGAGCTGCGACTGAGTATAGGTATCAAGGGGAATCTCCAAATCATAAGCCATGCTGGTTGCGGGTGATTTGGTCAGCATTCTGTAGTCATGACTATTCAAAACCCCAATCGTACTTGCTTTGATTTCCTTGGAAAGCTGAGCTACCTTTGAGTAAATATCCTCATTGGTTTTATCTATGTTATCTATGACGAAAACTGCCCGTTTATCGACTTTTGAAGCGGTTCGTTTGAATTGCATCCATAGAACGTCTAAATCGAAGGCAACAGTAATTGGTCTATTTGCTTTCCTATGGATTTTATCATTGAGCTCAGATACTATTTCGAGCGTATCCTTATGCTCAGCATCCACGTACACAGTAAGTGCATCGAATTTACTCGGAACGAGTCTAGTCAAAAAGTATCGCGAGAAGACAGTCATGCCAACACCTGTTATCCCGTGGACCAAGCAGTTGATGCCATACTGGTCTTCATAGGAATCGCTATAGAACCCGTTGATTCTTTTTATCTCTCGATTGCGATGTAGCAAGCTATCTGGTACATAATAGGGGTCAAACAATCCGCGAGGGCTTCTATTTGAATCCACCATCACACATCATCGTGTATTATTTTTGTGAAGGATATTTAAGCACCTAGAGGGAGTAGACCGAAACTATTCTGAAGATTTGCTAAACCATGGTCCGGAGAGTGGGTGTGGCGCAGTCTTCTTGGAGTATAAAACTGTTGAAGCCATCGCCTACAACCTTTCTAAGTTCCGCAATTCTACTCTTTTTCTCGGTATCTGAAAATGGCCATTTATGCTCAGGTTTTGGAGTGATACCAAGCTCCTTGCATCTATCAAGTAGTGCCAATACCGTCTGGAAGACTCTCTTACCGCTTTGTGCTTCAGGTCTAATCTCTCGCGAATGCATAATCATACCGTAGGCTTCCTCGTTATTTCCAAGATACCACTTGCTCGGGGCGTGTCCGTATTTCACAAGAGGAATGAAGCCGTGGTTTTGAAGAACTTCATTGATTTGGTCTATACTATTACTCATGTTTCGGAGACTATCATCATGAAGTCCGTAGCCTTCGAACAGTGCTAGCTGCCTTCCGTCCTTGGGATTCTTTTTCGGCAGCTTGATTCTGGTCTCCTTGAGCTTTTCAAGCTCTGCCTCCGTTAGCTCCTTGTAATCGGTTATCTCGTTCAATTCATCAGCATAGTTACTTGGGAATTCCAGTATCTGAAGTGGGGGTGACAGATTCTCTCTCACGTCATCGTGTGCCATTACAATGCTCTCACCATAACGGATTGGGCTATTTCTGCTGACCATTTCATCAATCGTTCTACCCATTGTGTCATAGTCCTCATACTCGACTAGTGCGCCGGTAAGATTTTCGTCAGGGAATGGTCGTATGGCGACCCGCAACTGGGTTATGAATCCCAGAGTACCATGGGAGCTGGCTATGTCATCAATAGTTAATCCCTCTTGATTCAGTTTATCCTGAAGATTCGTATCATCCGACTCCACCCCATTCTGGTCCACGGATATTTGATGCCCATCATACAGCATCATGCGCACTTTCAGTGTGTTGTCTCGCATCGTACCATTTACCCATGTATCATTGCCGCCGCCATCCGTGTTCAGAATTCCTCCGACTGTCGCCACATCTCTGCTACTGGGCGCAACCCAGAACTTCACGTTCTTTGGCTGCAGAATGGCATTAATCTCATCGGGAGTAGCTCCTGGTTGAACATCCACATATCCTTCATCAATTGAGACATCCATAATTTTGTTCATCTGAAGTGTACTTATGATTACCCGTTCCCGATTACCTCCCGTACACGCTCCACTGAGACCCGACCCTGCTCCTTTTGGAGTGACATCATACCCGTGGTTCCGAGCATAATCGATAGCATCACGAACATCATTCTGATCTTTTGGATAGAATACTCGCTTAATGTTCTTGAAATTAAAGCGATAGTATATTGAAGCATTTGCACCTGCCACTATGTTTCGAAGCTTCATCTTCCTTCCTCGTTGTAGATGTCTGCCAGCAGCTCCACGATATCACGTGTTTGGATATCATTGGCTAGGAACTGTTCTCGACATGAGGGACAACACGTGACAACAACGGTATCGGCCAACTCCTCTCTCTTGGCTTTGACTGCCACTATCTTGTCACTGAGGTCTGGATCGGTCATCCGCAAGAGCCCGCCACCGCCACAGCACGACAAGTCCATCTCTCTGAAATCCAGTACCATCTTTCGAAGCAGTGAACGTGGTTCTTTTTTCACATTGCTTATCCTATGGAGTTCGCAGGGATCATGATACGCCATGTCCACATTCTGATTGTATTCTGGAATTTCGTCTATTAGGTGGTCAAGATATTCAGTGTGATGGAGGACTTCAACATTCTTGAAATTGTGGTACTGAGATAATTGAATGAGACAGCCCGGACAGCACGTAACAACCTGGTTAACACCAGCCGCTTCGATAATCTTTCTGTTGTGCTTCCGCAGGTCTTCTGCAGCTTCATCGTCCCCCATGAGATGAAGCGGATGCCCGCAACAGAACTCCTCGGCTCCCATGACAAGGTAATCACTCTCTAGATGCTCCAAGACCTCAAAGAGTGCCCGTACTACATCCATTTGACTTGCTCTGAATGACATCAGACATCCGAGAAAAATCATGGTGTCAGCTGTTTTTCCCGCTTCATACACTTTCTCTCGTATGTCAGGGATCTCCAGTTCTATCTCGTCGAGCCAGTATACCGCTCTATCCTCTTCAGGTAATCCATAGATGTTCCTGACGCTACTCAGAGCTTTTTTCAGGGACTCTAAGTAGTCGAATTGCTGAGGCGATTCTTCAATAGCTGAACCTCTCTGCTTATGCCACACCTCTAGTAAGTCGACATCGGATTCACAGATTTCCTTACATCTTCCGCACATGGTGCATTCGAAAAGTAGGCGTCGGAATTCTCTCCCAGCTTCTTCATCATCTTCTATCAGATCCATAACTTGAAGAAGGTACGTCTTGCCTCGCGGAGAGTACTTTTCTTCCTTAGTTACATCGAATATCGGGCAAACCTTCAAGCAGGACCCACATCGCACACAGCGGTTGAAAGACATCAGTTATTGCTCCGGAATAGGTACTATGCGTCTACACTGATTTTGGAATAATATCCCTAACGATATGAACACATATTTCCGATTAGGAAATGTAATGCTCTTTTCAACGCATATTTATGCCCTTCTTGTCACTTCAGGTTGGGTTTTGAAAGATACTCTCGGATTGTATGAAAAATGCAGAAAAAGAAAGCAGTGGCCGTATTAGTTATTCTCGCTATGATTATTTCAGCGAGTCTTGGATATTTCCTTTCTCTGCCTTCTACTCCTGATGCCGATGATGAAGAACAGAACCTGGAGATTGATCTCCACCCCTATAATTCTCTGAATTGGTGGAATATAGCTTGGGAAGAAGGGAAATTCAACCAGTTTTCTACACCGTTGACTACGATAGTATCCAAGGGGTCAAGGTTCGGTGAATCTGATGGATATGAGGCTGCGGCTGACTACCTGATAGACACTCTTGAATCGCTGTCGATAGAGGCCTCCTTTTGGGGTGAACACAGATCTGTCGTAGGTTATCAGAAAGGATATGGAAACGATAGCAGGGCTATTGTATTTGGAGCACATCTCGATTCTGCAGAGGATAGTAGCGGTGTAGACCAGAACGCAGGTGGTTGTGCGACTGTCATGATGATTGCTACCGTTCTTTCCGAGTTTCAATTACCTGTAGATCTCTACTATTGCTTCTTTGCAGGAAATATGGAATTTATCGATTTTCAGAAAAACAAGAGGGCCCTTTATGGTTCACAGGAGGTGGCAGACACCCTGAAAACACGGGGTGTTGATGTAATTTCTTCTCTGAATTTCGATGAGATTCTCTATTATGATTCCCAACAATCGGAAAATAAACGATTGATTGTTGAGTATAGATCGCCATCTATCTTTGGGTATCATCAGACTGCATATTTCGCGGACCTTCTCATCACTTTCATGTCTAGCTCTGGCTATGACATTATAAATAGCACTAGGAATACACAGACTGATACAGACCATAAATCGTTCTGGGAGCGGGGATATCCGGCCATCAACATCAAAAGCGGTCATACGAAGCTGTCAGAAGACTATATTCCCGATTCATTATCGACTTCCTACTACAACAAAACTCAAGGCTTCCTAGTAGCGAAGGCCTCGTGCGCAATGGCTGTCTATCTAGCACAGAAGGGGAATGGTAATCCTACAGAATACAAACTCCAGAGAGAGTTGGATTCATATGAACAAGCTACCCTTCATACAATCATTACAGTCCCTCAGCAACTCCAAGTTTATGGAAATGTAGAGGTGCCAGAAAACACAAGCCTTACTCTAAGGAACGCCTCTTTTGACCTTCTTTCTATAGACGAACTACCAAATAGTAGCTTCTCATTTGAAACGGAGATGCCTGCTCTGATAGGCGATGTGCGTCTTTCTGTAAGAAACGTAGGCGATACAAACAATGAAATTGAAGTCTATTTGGTTTATGATTCTGATACCGATGGTGACGGTATCTTGGATTCCGACCAATATTCATGGCCCCCACCTCAATCTCCTCTTGACTGGGATAATGACGGTTTGAATGAGAGTTTAGAGAAATCCATCGGTTGTGACCCATTTGTCAGTGATACTGATGGAGACGGGATGAATGATGGGTATGAAGTGAATTTCGGTCTTGATCCTCTAGCTGATGATGCCGAAGACGACTTGGATAATGACGGCCTTTCAAATATCAGGGAGAAGTCATTGGGAACAAGACCAAACCATAATGATACGGACGAGGATAATCTGCCTGATAACTGGGAAGTAACCTTCGGAACCGACCCTCTTGTCAATGATTCTCACCTTGACTTCGATGACGATAACCTTACCAACTACGAAGAATATCTTTACGGATCTGACCCTCTATCTGCTGATAGTGATTTTGATGGATTGACTGACTGGGAAGAGGTACAACTGGGAACTGACCCTTCGAATGACGACACAGATGCTGATGATTTGAATGACTTGTCGGAAATTAGGGAAACCTTAGATCCCCTTTTTCCTGATTACGATATGGACCTTTTACCTGATGGTTCAGACCCTAATCCCAGAATCAATTCAATTATCGTTATTCTCATGCTTGCTCTGGTGCCGGTGGCCACGGGTAGCATAATATTCTGGAAACGCTTGGGTTGAGTAAAAAACAATCAGCACTGTGACCCTCTGTACATAGAAATGGACAGATTACTCCCAGCACTGTTAATATCGAAAAAAAAAAAGCTAAGAATGAGAGGCTCCAAAGGAACCCCTCAATAAACTAGACCTATGTCTCAGGGGCTTTGGGTATGTGTCCTTCGGCATAGAGTGTCTCTGATGCTGCACGTGCTCTGCGGATGATTTCTTCGGCATGCTCATATAGCTCTTTTTCTTCCCACTCTCTCCGGGCTATTCCCTGCTCAATGGCTTTCATACCAACTGCTGTTGCCTCTCGGGGATAGAGCTCCCAACGATCCATGGTCGGGATTACCTTGTGCTCGGAAGCTTCTTCAGCCCCCAGCTCCGCAAGTGCTTCAGCTGCAGCTATACACATCTCGTCTGTGATGGTTTCTGCTTGCACATCTAGGGTACCTCGGAAGATACCCGGGAATCCCAGCGAGTTGTTGATTTGATTCTCAAAGTCGCTACGACCAGTTCCAACAATCTTGGCACCTGCTTCTTTGGCATCCCATGGCCAGATTTCCGGTAGAGGATTGGCGCAGGCGTAAACAATGGCATCATCGGCCATATTCTCAACCGCTTCTTTCTTTATTGTACCTGGCTTAGGTCGTGATGCACCTATCAGAACATCTGCTCCGTCGATGACATCAACGAGCTTGCCGGTATGCCGCTCTGGGTTTGTTTTCTGAGCAAGGTCGTATTTGAACGTATCATAGTCTTTTTGCTCGACTATATCGTCTCGGTCAGCGTAGATAGCACCCTTGCTGTCAACCATAACCATGTTCTTGGGGTCTACACCGGCTGCTATGAGGAGATATGCTGTGCGAGTATTAGCTGATCCAACTCCTATCATGGCAACCTTGATGTTTTCTATGTCCTTGCCCACCACATTGAGACCGCCTAATACGCCAGCCAGAACTACCGTTGCGGTTCCCTGAGCATCATCGTGCCAGACAGGGATTTTGATATCCTTGTCAGCTCTTAGTTCCTCAAGAACCTTGTAGCATTTCGGCTTTGAGATATCTTCAAGATTGATTCCCCCAAATGATGGCTGGAGAATCTTCACCGTTTTGATTATCTCGTCGGCATCTTTGGTATCAAGGCATATCGGCCAAGCGTCTACACCACCAAGGTATTTGAAAAGAATAGATTTACCTTCCATGACCGGGCCAGCTGCTTCAGGGCCAATATCCCCCAATCCGAGGACACGGGTCCCATCGCTTACCACAGCTACCATATTCCCTTTGTTTGTCATGGTGTAGACTTGCTCGGGATTCTCCTTGATGGCTGTACAGGCTTTGGCAACCCCTGGGGTGTACCAGATAGCGAAGTCGGAAAAATCACGCACTGGTGCCTTACCAATTGATTGTATTTTTCCCTTGTAGTAAGGGTGCAGCACCATTGCATCTTTTCCTGGCTTCTCAGCCTTTTTCTTCAATTCTTCCGCTGAGAGTTTGTCTTCAGGCATTTTCATGAACTCCGTTGGCTAGCGACAGATTGATTTCCAGATTATCTGTCTTACATTACAATCTGGCCCAGAGGCCGGTTTAAAGTGTAACCTTTCAGGTGCTAATGAATAAATCAATTTGAAATTCATAAAATGTTGGGCTCCACGAAGGTATGAATGTTCACTAGTGCAATTTCAATAGTGACTTGCCTGCGACATCGGTCGTCCGGCATCATAGGATTTTGGACTATGTACCGGTTAGGAATATGCAATTCACGCCTCTACAACTTAAGAACCCAAAATTGAGAGATCTGCTTAGCATGCTCCTTGGTTTTTACATCTCCTTCTTCCCTGCCGAATATGTCCTCAATTGGCCCTTCTTCATCGATGAGATATGTTATCCTTTTGACACTAAATCCAATGATACCGAGTCGACTACGTGCGTCATATTTCTCTACAATCTCTAGGTCTTCATCCACTAAAAGGTGAAATAGGGGGTTGTATTCTTCCCTGAACTCTTGATGGGACTCAGCAGACCCAGCAGATATACCATAGATTGTTATTCCTGTGTCTTCAAACATTTGGTGGCTGTCTCTGAGAGAACACATTTCCGAGGGGCATCCTGGCCTTTTACCTCTGGGATAGAATACCAAGGCAAGCTTTTCCCCCGTAATCACTTAACCTAAATGTATTCTTACTCTCATCTTTTGTTTCAAAATAGGGTGCCTCGTCACCTATACTAACCATGATTGTCACTTCACTATAGCGAAGATATAATATCCACTCTGCTAACAAAACTTGTTATCAATGGCGAAGGATACGTTTAAAGAGCAATTACGTTTTCATTATTACGGGAGCTAGCGGGCTTGCCTAGTGAGATTGTGAAAAAGAGATCTTTGAGTTCTATCAAGGCATTGTTCATTGCACTCATCATTGCAACTCAAATACTCGGGTTTTGCGTTGTACAAGTTGTCAGGAATGAGGCATACAGTTTGGCCTTGTTTTTCCTTTATCTTCCATCAGCTCCATTGGCTGTCGCAGCGGCTGGATTCCTTCTTGGACGTGCGGGTAAGAAGAGAGTAGAGTACAGACGGCCTGACTGGAAATTTGAACCAGTTCAGTTTGAACCTAGTGATCTGAACAAGATGGGCAAAGAATACATTCGCAAGTACAGTCGACTTACTCCAAAAAGTGAGCTCTGGATGTGGTTTCTCCCTGTTGTTTTGGCACTTTCGTTGGTTGGATTCCTTTTCTATGGTGCAATTTCGAATACGATTACGGCAAGGCTTCTATTGATTGCAGCTGCTATTCTGCATCCGGCAACGCTAGCCGCGTCCACATATGTTGGTTTCCAAGCTATGGGGAATGAAGCATCTTCGGACTTCAAGTTGCCCCTCATAAAAGAGGCAATCTGGCTAGCAGAGAAGCAAGATAACCTTCCTGGTTTCTATAATGTTCGTGTTGTACTTGACAAAGCTGAACATGGTGGCTATGAGATATTCCGTTCTCCCCGTGTGATTGCACGTGTAAGATATGTTGAGAAAGACGGATACATTGAATCATGGTCTGGTGAGCTTTGGTCAGTGGATAGAGTTCATGCGCTATTGCACTCTGACCAGGAAGACTCGGTCAAGTGGTACTGGCGATCTATGGACCGGCAATTCAGAGAATCCCGTGGTTCTAGTTCTTATGGCCATTATGTAAAGGAGCCACCTTTTCCTCGTTCGAAGCTTAGCGTAAAAGATGTTGAAAATGTGCTAACTGCAGCTGAAATCCTTTTGCTAAGAGAATGGATTGAACGTCAAGAAGGCCATGATGATGCTGAAAACTTGCTTTCCAGAATCCAATGTGATGACTAAGTCATGAGAAAGCTTCATGAGCATTCAGGTTCATGGATGATTGCCCTACTGAGGTGAAGTTTCGTTGGCTGACGAACAGATAATCGATTACCATCGCCAGAGAACAGTAAACCGTGTGTTTGTAGTAGCTGTAGTCATTGTGGTAATCGTCGCACTATACTATTTTCTCTCAAAAGGCGACACATTCGAAACGATACTGCTAGTATATTTTGGATTCCCTTTCGGCTTGCTTCTTCTCTCGGGGATTCTTGGAGCCGCCTCAAAGCGAGCTATAGATTATGTTCCGGGAAAATGGCAGAAAACTGAGAAATGGATAAGCTTCCATGAGTATGAACAAATGCGCGAGGAGTATGAAGAAGCGTACGGTGATCTGCTGGGTCATGAGGGCCAGTGCTGTGGCTGCATACTAATGGTTTTCTTGACGGTCTTTCTTGGTATGCTTGCCCTATCTTACGGTTCGTTTGCACAACCGATTATCGGTTTGACCTTGGACTCGATTCTCCTGCTTATCATTATCTACGGAATCATCGCTGTGGCCGGCTACATTCTTGGATTCAGGCTCCCGACTATTGATGCTGAAGATTTCTTTCAATCTCCTACTACTGATGATACGTATCATTATGCTAAAGCCTTACGGGATGCACCCGGGCTTCGTGTTGGCATGAAGGTGAAACTGGGTAGACGAGGTGATGCACTAACCATCATGGATGCTGAGCCGGTGGCTTATGTTGAGGAGTTACCTGATACTGTGAAGGTGAATGTGCAGGTATCGGGTACTGGATTCAGCTACCCATACCTCGTGGGCACCTCATACAAAGGCCTTCCTGTCGCTGAAGGGACGAAGGAACTGAAAATCCGAACGAGATACGATGCAATAATAGAACAATCCATGGATGATGATGTGGTCGTGATGGTTGCCCGATTTGACATTCCCAAGCGTACTCGCAGCGTACCGCATATCTCGGATTCTGATTTTAGACAGCTAGGAGCAGCATTGGGACGAGAGCTGAAAGAGAACTATACTGCTGCAGAAACCAGTTAGGCGATGGAAATCACAGACATCTTTAATTAGGTGACCGGCTCGATACGATTCAAGGAATGGATGCACCTATGCTATCACAGAATCTAAAGAACCGATGGGTATTGCTACTTATTACCGGGATTGTTCTTCAGGCAATAATTTATCCCACAGTTTGGATATTTCAGCTCTTTGACCACGCCTATTTCTTGGAGGTTTTTGTAATCTCTATTCTATCAGTTATCGTCCAGACAATAGGGCTAGGTGTTATACTCTCCAAGACTATGGATGAAGACCCCTCAATTTATGGTCAAGGTCGGCCATTCCGCCACAAGCTTCGTGAGGAAGACCAGAAACCAGCAAGCCGCAAGCCTACTGCTGCTGAATGAGTCTTGCCTTGCTTACTTGTTTCACCAGAATTTTGGTGGTATGTGAGGGGGTACAAATCCTGGCAGCCATATCTCAATCAGCGGTAGGTAGGGCGCGATTAGTGTAGCCACAATGACAAGCACTGCAAACGTGAATGTGTGTACCGCTGTAACGTATGTGTAATATGGTCTGATGTACGAATAGAAAGCAAACGCGGGTATCGAGAGGGCCGCCATCGCCATTATTTCTACAGGGCTGAAGAAAAATGGCATGGTGATTGGAAACAGGAAGTAGAAAACCCAGGTAATTCTGTCACTAGAGGTTTCATGGTGAGCAATCTTGTGTATACCATCTATTCCCTGTGAGAGGAAGAAGACTGGGATAAACAGCCACCACTGCAAACCAGCAAAGAACATTGGACCGGCATAGAAGAAGAGATCTCCAAAACTCTCGAATCTTTCCCAGAGCGGGTTCCGGCTAAAGTATTCCGTGGCCTCTGTCATGAAATATCCAAGCATTTGCATGGCAACAAGAATAGGAAGAAAGAAAAATGATACGAGAATCATCAAAACAGCACCCTTTGGGAGTTTGAGGATTTTTCCTTCATGGTAGTTATCCAATGGGTAAATACCATGAAGTGTGAACGCAGTAAACAGGATCAGAACGCCCGTGGGAATGAAATACAGAGGCTGACAGAGATATTTCAGTGGCCCTAGGAACGAATAGACATTTCCTTCCGGCCCAAGCTGGAGTGAAGACGGGTTCAGATACCATACACCGAAGACGACCAGCAACTCTGGTATCAACATCTTCATGCGGTAGTCCTGAATGAAACGCATTATCGGTCCGGGTTCGCTGTCACTATCTCCCATGATGTCCACGCTGTGGGTCATCTAGGGCAATAATTTAAGCCTATCTGGTCAAAACGTGGAAACTACCTCTTCGAATAAAGCCGGTAACTCTTTGCTCCGGCGGTGAATTTGTCTCGTCAGCTTCTTACTCGCACCCGAAAGTCCGCAGACAGTTGATATCATTGCATTTCTCCGAAGTAAACCCAATTCCACTCCCGATTCGAGGAACTTCCCTATGGATGAACGCAGATTCTCTCGTACAGTTGGGATGAGATTGCTCTGAAAAGAGTCGTCTGTATTCGGAATTACTCCGAGGGCTAAACCGCCCCCTCGTTCCATGAAAGCATTCATTCTCTCTGCTAATTGTTGCTCAACAGTAGGAGGATAGCTGAGAAGATCGATGTGGAAAAGGAGCGGTCTGCTTGTGAAAACTGGATGTTGGCTGGCTTCTCCAATTTTGCGCCAGTCATGGCAATAATGGTATGCAGGAATGACCCCATCAGGGAAAATCGATTCTGTTAATCTCCATATTTCACCGAGGGAAAGCCCTATCGAAGCGTCATTTTTGCTCATTTCGAGTACAAAACCTAGGGCAGGATCATCTTGGCAGAGAATTATCTTGTCGCATTTATCCTCAAGATACTTCTGTTGTCCTTTTGCAATACGTTTCATCAAATTGGTATAAAACTGCAACATTTGTTTAGATACGTATTGTCCACCTTCAGGCGCTCTGGTACTGTAGCACATGGTAGCTGGTGCAGTTTGTTGTGTTTTGAAAATAGGATAAGACCCGTTTTCAAAAAGCAGGTATAGGCTGTGGAAGTGCTGCCTGTCAGGAATGAGAGGTGTATCGAATGATGTAACAGACCGATAGGTGTTAATACCCAAGTCTAGCACGAAGTCTTTATCGTCCTCTTCAAATCCATCAACTAAGTAGCCAAATTGGCGTATCATGTCTTCTTCTCTGAGAGCAGGAATCTGATATGCATAGGGCAGTTCGAGTTGTTGTACATATTGCACTGGAACCCTTGGGTCCTCCTCACCGACACTTCCGACGCCAAAGAATGTGCCTATCATTTCTTCAGGCAATAGAGCTTTTTTCAATCACGTCAGCCTCAACAGTCTTCAGAGCGGCGTCTGATGACGCGATTACAGGAGTGTACTGCCGGACAGCCCCTACATTCCTCTGGCAGATCTTCCAAGTCTTCGTGATCACGTGATGCGGCTTCTTCTGGGAATGGCATAGATAGAGTGCGGCCTTTCTTGTTGCCTCTAGGTTCCTCTTCCGCCTTCCTGATATGGCATTTGTGTTCCTCTAAGTCTTGAATTAGACTCTCCACATCTCCCTGCAGTATTACTGCTTTCGCGCCTATCCTTCGTTCGACATACTGAGTGAATTCTTCGAGTAGCATTAGATGATCGAGCTCTTTCTCAGTATCTGTCTCAAAAATTGTAACCTCAGATACCACTGCGAAAGTGGTCTGTGATGTCCAGTCTTCAATCGACCTCACGACGTTCTCAGGTACCGGCTTGCTACTCTCTTCTCTCAGGAATCCCAGAACTTCAGATTGCCCCAATCCCATTTCTATGGCCCTGAAAATTGAATTCTCAGTAATCTGAAAAGTGCTAACCACATCTGTTTTGACTGGTTTACTAATGAGCATCAGTCGATAGAGATTGTAGTAATTCATTTCAGTTGTAAATGCAGTTATCTCGAAATTCGGTACAACAAAGAAGGTATCTTGGCCATCGTGATGCTCCTTTTCCCTTCCGCATATTACATTTACACCCATATCTGTCAATTTGATGGCATACACTCCATCCCCCTTGTACGCAGCTTCGACTATACCCAAGAGGATTGGTGTTTCTAGTGCCAGTCTAACCCGTTCATTGTCCACCTTTAACCATTTGAGAGGCTGATTCTCCAAGTAGAGCTCACTGCGAATCCATTCTCGTAGGTCATCTACACGAATCCAATCGTCTTTATCCGCTTCTCGAAGGCGACAAATTATGAGATTTAGCGAGTATTCTGTTGGCTGATCGGAGGATGCCCATATTGCCCGGGTTCGACCAAGAGCTGAAAGAAGAATCCTTCTTGAAACCTGTTCTTGGTCACCGTTGAATACTCGTTTCACATTACCCGGCAATACATAATCATCTTCAGTTATGGTGTATGCTGTGGCCTTCTTTGCTATCTTCTGTACTATCTCAAACCTTTCCTCTGTTGATTCTGAAAGCCTCTCGATGATTCTGTCCATCTCTCTCTTTGGAAATTCCCACGAGCTGGTAAGCTTTACTTCATTCTTTGCGAAATACGAGACTGCTTGGAGAATATCGATGAGAAGAGTATCCCGCTGATTGACGAATTTGAGGTTGTCTTTTGGTTTATCCAGCTTCTCTTCGGGTTTCTTTGAAAACAATGCTCGTAAATGAGGGATGAAGAAGTCCATAATCTTGAATTCAGCTACCTCACGTCCATACTCGGTGAGCCGGCTCAAGATTTTCCTAATAATAATCCCCTTTTTCCGAAGATCACGCTCAGTCTGATTGAGTTGCCCGTAGCTGTAAATCCTTCTAAATGGCTTGAGTCTATCATTCGACATGGCTCCGCCACTTAGACTTAGAATCCCTAAGAGATCCAGCTCTTTCTTGGTAAATGTGGCGAAAACTCTTTCGCGAGCCTCTTGGTTGCGCATTTTTTCGGCAAGCAAATCTTTGAGCTCATGAGTCGAAGAGCTTTCGCTGATATCAATTCCCCAGTACTGACAAGCAACGATTAAGTCATCTCTGAACATGTGTTCGAGTTCGCTTTCTAGGCTCTCCTTAGTCATATCAATATTCAGGCCCCTGGAAACTAACAAACTTACAATTGTCAGTTTATCTTGTTTTCGGTGAGATATCCGAGTTGTAGATTTTGACGGCCATAATACCCAATAAAAGAAACACGATACCGGATGTAGAGATTTGTTTTCTGAGCCGCAGATAGGGTCATGCTTATCTTGTTATATCCCATCACATTAAGATGTGTAGAGAATGGAGCCCTTGCTTTGGTGTATCAAATATCGACCCAAGGAATGGCAAGACTTCAAAGGTGATAGCGTTGCCATTTCTCAGTTGAAACACTTGGCATCTTCGGGCACTCTACCCAATATGATTTTCTATGGACCATTCGGAACGGGCAAAACATCGGCTGCGGAAGTTTTCGCACGAGAGCTACTTAGAGATGATTTTCAGTCAAACTATATGTCACTTAATATCCGAGATGTTAGGAATTTCCCGGTATCGAAAGCAAAGAGATCTCTGAGCAAGATTGCGAGAATGGATCCCGAGGATCGAACATATCTTGACGAGTATATGTCCCGAGTGTATAGTGAAGCCAAGGCTGAACTTAAGCTGAAGGGAGGTAGAAGGAGACGACCGAATCGGAGCCAGCTACTGCACAAAGCAATCGAGATGTTTGCTTCAACAGTAACAGTCAGTACGAGGTTGACCAAAATCCTTGTTTTGGATGAGGCTGATGCTCTCGATAATAACATGCAGCAAGCATTAAGGCGAACCATGGAGATTTACAACGAAGCATGCAGGTTCATCCTCATCACTCCTTCATTGGCTGGATGGAGCCCGGCAATACTATCCCGATGCCTGTTATTACGATTTCCAAGGGGAAACAAGGATACAATTGAGGAACTGATTCGCGATATTGCTGAGAAAGAGGATGTGTCTATTGAAGAAGATGCTATTGCTGGAATTTACAGAGAATCCTCCGGTGATTTTAGACGAGGAATTAATCTCCTCCAGATGGCTTCTTCTGGAACTCAGGTGGTGACCGAAGATGATGTATACCAATGTTCCGAGACATTTCTTACGAAAACAGTAAGTGAAGCTGTTTCCAACGCTATTGATGGTTCTTTCGTAAATGCAAGAAAGAAAGTTAGGAACTTGCTTGCAAAGGAAGGCTATGAACCAAATGAGGTCATTGTCGAGATTCAACGAGATTTGCTCAGGAGACCATTTCCGCAAGCACAGCTCTATAGACTACTGTCACGAGTAGCAGAAATTGACTTCAGAATTACGCAAGCAAGAAATCCATTCATACAACTCTCTGCACTCCTTGGTTCAATTCAGAATATCGCTTCCCCTGCATGAGATTAGGAAATTTCAGGTGTGTCCGTTTTCACGGTGAGGTGCTTTCCGATCTCAGCAATCTGATTTGGGGAGAGGTCTTGCTTGTCATAGAGGAATTCTGCTGAAACTTGATTTTCCGACCTTGATATCATCCCATTTTGAAGTGCAATGGTAAGCACTTTTCTGATATCACTTGGTTTCCCGTAGCGACATCTGAACGAGAGATAATGGACCGCTTCATCGATATCAACAGATTCTCCCTTTTTTCTGAATAAATGCGAAAGCATGAACAGAATCTCCCGACCATTCATATTTTTCTAGACTCGGGCCGCCATTTAAGAGTTTAAGTTCTGTTAGGTCGTCTGGCGCGAAAATGAGTAATAGTCCGACTACGATTCATGGATACGAAGCAAATAGATTCATTGAGATGCTGCGTTCCAAGCTTATGTTAGAGCTGGATGGCACCATCCAATTTTTAGGAGGCAGCTCGAATCTTAATCTTTTGTTGAAAAGCGACAATGATTGCTATGTTCTGAAAGTTCCAGCATTGCAGATTGACTATGAGGAGAATCCTTACGATTTACAGTGGAGAGTTCACGAAATCGCATATGGTCACAGATTATCGAATAAACCTGTGGCCAAGGGCAAGCTTGATTATGAATTACCTTTCTTTGTTACCGAATACGAGGAAGGAATCACCAAACAGGAATATCGCTCGTTTTCTGATGAGGAGCTTGTCGCCATTAGAGATAGTCTTTCTAGGTTCTCAGACCTTCGCCTGCCTCTCCCAGAATACAACAATCCAACTGACTACTTGAACATGTGCCGAAAGAAGATTGGACAAGTTGAAAGCAGTGGCGCAAAACAGCGTGAGCCCTTATCCGATTATCTTGGAAAGATGAAAAAGATAGGAAATAAGCTAGAACAAACGATGGAAGGGTTTCCCGACTGGCCAGCTGACATGATGCACGGTGATTTCCGTCCCAGCAATGTCATCTTGCAGGAAACGTCTGTTGTCCTAATAGATTTTGAAAACGCCTGCATGGGCAGTTCAATGTATGACCTCGCTTACTTTTTTGTGGAACCGCCTGGTAGTTTTGAGATACCTATTCAGACACCTTTGGTGAAAACGGGAGAGAGACAAAAAACAATGTTGAGATTCGTACCCCTTGCACTCTTTTCTTGTTTAACTTGGACTTTCATAAGACTAGTACACCTGGAGATGGGAATCGTGGAGGAAAACCTTGTGAGCCCGGACACCCAAAAAATGTTAGACGAATATTTCAGACAGAAGTCCAAGCAGATAACTGATGTCGTAGAAATGCCTACTTGAAGAATTTTTCTGGAGGCTTTTTCCAAATCTCTTCTTCTTCTGATGCAATTACGTATTGGTACCCTTGCTCAGTTAGAAAGAGCTGTCTTCTTGCGGCGAAATCCTGATCCTTGGTGTCTTTTGTGATGATACTGTAGAATCTAGCGAAGCTGCCATCTTTCTTGGGTCTCAATATTCTCCCGAGTCTTTGTGCCTCCTCTTGTCTCGATCCAAACGTTCCGCTTACCTGTATTGCCACATTTGCATCGGGCAAATCCAGAGCAAAGTTGGCTACTTTTGAGACTACAAGAACCTTGATTTTCTCCTCCTTAAATGCACCATACAGTCTCTGACGCTTGGCGTTGCTTGTCTTGCCGGTTATTATCGGAACATCTAGCATCTCTGCGATATCATGGAGTTGGTCCAAGTACATGCCTATTACGAGCACGTTATCATCAACATGGTATTCGACAAGCTTCTCTATGATGCCAAGTTTTCTGGGATTCTCCGCAGCTAGTCTGTACTTTCGCCTGTCTTCAGCTAGTGCATACTCCTTTCGACGCTTTTCGGGCATATCAATTCTGATTTCATAACAAACAGCTGTTGCTATCCATCCTTGGTCTTCAAGTAGTTTCCATGGCATATCAAACCTCTTGGGCCCGATAAGACTGAAGACATCCTCTTCTCTACCATCTTCCCTTACAAGCGTGGCAGTTAACCCCAATCTTCTTGTGGCTTGTATAGATGCGGTTGCTCTGAACACAGGAGCAGGCAGAAGATGGACCTCATCATAGATGATAAGACCCCAGTTTCTTGCTTCAAAAACATCAAAATGTTCAAAATCTTTGTCTCTCGACTTGCGATACGTCAGAATTTGATAGGTTGCAACCGTTACTGGACGTACTTCTTTGATATCTCCCGTATATTCTCCAATCTGGTCAGGTTCTAATGTGGTTTTCTCGGTTAGTTCTTCTATCCATTGGTGGACTGCTACCACGTTGGGGCATAAGATGAGTGTAGATGTTTGAAGTCGCTCCATAGCACCCATTCCCACCATTGTCTTTCCAGCTCCACATGGCAAGACCACTACACCTGAACCTCCTCTCGGTCCACCACCAGCGTGGAAAATAGATACAGCTTCCTTCTGATAATCGCGTAGACCCCACTCCTCCCCGCTTTGTGTTTTATCACGGAGTTCGAAGTGCAGAGGTTCCCCTTCGATGTAGCCAGCGACGTCTTCAACTGGATATCCAATTTCAATTAACGCGTGCTTGAGAAAACCGCGCTCTGCTGGATCAACCCTCATACTAGTTTCATCAAGTCGACCGAGTAGGTGCTTCCTGACATTATCACTCGCCCATATTTGATCTGCCAATTCCTCACTATCACACAATAGTAGCAGATCGAGGTCTCCCTCGTAAAGTGAGAGCCTTCCGTAACGGCTCATATACTCCATGATTTCTCGTGAAACGTTGCTAGGAATCGGATACTTGGCATATTCTTCAAGGGCTTCCATGACCTTCTCTGGAGATAGTCCGGTTGCAGCAGCATTCCAGAGGCTCAATGGTGTTATTCTGTAAGTGTGTACATATTCTGGCGATTTGACAAGTTCTGCGAATTGTGCCAACGCGTCTCTAGCTTCTTCATAACGTGGGTTATCCACTTCTAACAGAATAGAGCGGTCCGACTGAACGATCAATGGATTAGCTGTGCTGGGCATTTGTTTACCTCTATTTTTGGTGGTGAATCTCTGTGTTCAATTGCGTTCGTTGACTTTGCAAACGGAATTCGTAATGCCGCGTAAATTTCGAGAGATAAATCCTTTGCAAACGGAATTCAAAAATCAGTTAAAATGACAATATGCGCTACAAATAGCTATATGAATACGATACGAATTAGCACACTACGTCCAAGAGTGGGCATTAATGACCCTCGATTTTCTATCGGAATCTAAGAGGAGTCTCTATCTGAACCCTCAAGTGATGGTTCTGGCCATTGATGCTATGCTTGTGATGCTCGGTTTTGGTTTGATATCTCCATCCCTCTCTTTCTATTTGATCGCTCTTGAAGGGGGTATAGATGAGCCTCCTGGACCTGGGTACATGGTTCCACCAGAGGTTGTCGCAGAATTCTCTTTGATTCTTGGTGTGATGATGGCGGCTTTCATGGCGACACGAACCCTACTCGCACGATATTGGGGCGGTGTTTCAGATGAACATGGACGCAAGCCGCTCTTAATCGCCGGTTTGACAGGATATGTTATTCTACTTCTTCTTTTTGGACTAGCTCGAAACTGGATTCACCTAATTCTCATCAGAGCATTTCAAGGAGCTGTATCCGCTTCTGTCTGGCCAGTTGCGCAAGCCGCGCTTATGGATATTGTTGGTCATGAACGCCGTGGTGAAGGATTGGGGCTTTACATGGTTGTATCAAATGTTGGTTTTATTATTGGACCGGGGGTTGGCGGGTTGCTCTACAATTTTTGTCGAGACACTCTGCAGCTGACTGTTCCAAACGTATTCCGTGTTCCGTACTTCATTGCAGCTGCTCTTACTTTACCTTCGGTCATCCTTACGTATATCATATTACAAGAGACAGCACCAGGAAAAACTGATGATACCATTGACAAACTGGCGGCTGTAGATCCTGCTTCGTCGGAACCCGTCTCTGAAGGAATCGAAGGTCCCGGAAATGTTGATGAAATCCGTCCACACCGAAAGACGATGGTTCATGCTCTCTACATAATGTCTGCTGCGAATGGAATATCCCTGGGACTTGGGCAGCCATTGTTCCAGCTATTTCTGATGAGTAAAATCACCACAGACATCGGCCTTATTGGAATTGTAATTTCTGGAGCAGGAGGAATCGGTATGCTTCTCTCGATTCCTGCTGGGAGATACGCAGACTCACATGGAAGAAAGGGTTTGGCAGTCTATGGGTCTCTTGCTTCGCGAGCAGGATTTTTCTTGTTGCCCCTAACCAAGAATCTCGCACAGAGCAGCAGTGCTTGGATAATCCAAGGTGCTTCTAGGGCCGCTTCGCAGCCAGCTCTTCGCGCAATCCAAGCTGATATTGTCCCGTGGAAACTGAGGGGCAAACTCTTTGGTACGATTCAAGCATGTTTCAATGCTGGCGCTACGATAGGCCCTCTTGCAGGAGGGGCACTATTCTCCTTTTTCTCTCTTCTTACTCTCCAATTTGGTGTTTTCAAAATGGATGGTGTAGTAGTTCCATTTTGGATTGCTGCGGCAGTAGGAGTCTTTGGAGCCTTCATGCTCTGGCGCTACGTAGAAGAAACACATCCTGTGAAGGTAGCTGAAGCTGAGGTTGAAGATGATTCTTTGACAGACGCAACATAGGCTTATTTTGCAAAATCATTGAGGAACTTGTTCAGAATCTCAAACTCAACTGAATTTCCTATTAACAAATGACACTCCAGTACCCATTCGACAGATGGTATTTGAGTTCTAGCTATGAAGATTTCCTTCCAGCTTTTCATTCAACTTGTCGAAGAGTGACTTTGGAGACACCCGGTATCTTCTTGAGGCTGTCTTCGAGTTCTTTTAGCGTAACCACCAGTTGAGCCGGAAGGAAATAACATTCGTAGTAGCATTTCTCGCCTCGGAGGCAGACTCCAGTCGTGAAAATGATATCACTGAGTTTTGCATCATTGAAAGCGAAATTCAACTGCTTCAGGAAGTTTCTTGAAAGATCGCTGATTGCAACCCTGAGCAGGTAGATGTCATCACTTGCAACCGGGAAAACTTTCAGTACCCGATCCTTGTGATGCAATACTGACAGTGCGGCTTTCTCCCCTATATCCGAGATAAACTTGGCTGGGAATTGAACAGGTTCATCTTTCTCAAAATGTAGGATTGCTGCTGAAGTCGCTCCCTCGCGGTCTATACTCAAAGATTGATTCACTTCCTTTATGCTATATCCGCAGTATGTATGCTCCCACTTAAATGATTCTATGATTTCTTGGAACAGTAGAGCATTTAAGTTGATATTATATGTAGATATTTGACTAATAATATCTTTCGCTCTCTTGGTTTTCAACTTCTCAAGCTCCCACAATGTATAATTGGGACTCATCGTAAGACTGGTTGTATATTGCCATGAATCCGCGCTTGACCCAATTCATCGGAGTTATCCTTGTATTCCTGTCTGCTGCAATGACCGTGGTTGTTGTCAATTCCACTCTTGCAGTGGAAGCAGAAATCACTACGCTCATAGCTTCTGGCTTGATTACTTGGGGTATTCTTGCCTTTCCAGAACTAGTCATTGGTCTGTGGCTTATTGCTAAGGGATCACGAAGTGCAAGGGTTAAGAATATCCAGGACAGATTATCGAGACTTGTTCGAAAAGAGGGCAGAATCAGCGTGGATGTAGCTGCGGACGAACTTGACACTGACCGAGTAACAGTTGTCGATGCAGCTGAAGCAATGGCAAAGAGAAAGCTGCCTTTGTTGTATCTGGATGTGAGCTCCAATGAGATTGTGGATCCTCGGGCTGTGGAAATCGAAGAAAGCATTCTCCATTTGCTTCATGCAAGGCGAAGGATGTCTTTCGCAGAAATTGTAGAAGTCACTGAAGCTGATAGAGGACACGTCATCCAGGCTTTGAAACAGCTGTCGAAATCTGGTAACTTCAGAGGAACCGTCGATATGGGCTCGAATGTTGTCTATACCCAAGAAGCTGTTGCAGAACTACCAAGAGCGCTTACATTCTGTACTAATTGCGGTGGGAAATTACCGGAGCCAGTTCTTCCCGGAGAAGAGGAGGAATGCCTCTATTGTGGTCATCTGAATGTCAACCGGCTTGATGTCTGAATTCTATTCATACGCAACACGACAGGCTGTATCATCTAACCGTTCACGATGAATATCCCATGTCTTGATTATTTTGCCATTATCTGAAATGTGGTAGCGGCCGAATAGGTTCGCCACAAGACATGAGTGATTCGGAAGTATCCTAACCTTGGTTCCGGGTTCTACCTTTTGCAACGTAGACCCGTTCTCAATGGTGATTTTTCCGTGTTCTTGTGAGAGGCTGTGTATCACCGAGTTGTCGTCCAAGGTACCACTTTTGTAGTCATGAACGATTTTGCCGTATCCACAGTGCGGTTCTAGGTGAACAGGGCCACGATCTTTCGAGAGAGCTGTTGCTCCTGCGTCAATGACCACTCGCCCCTCATAGGTACCGATTACAGTGGCTATGACACTAAGTGCAATATCCTGAATGTGACATGATCCTAATACTGCTTGTGTGTAATCGAAGAAAGCGTAATTGCCTGGCCGTATTTCCGTAATGCCACCTTCAATCTCTTTGTGCTGGGTCATAGTAGGCGTTGATCCCACACTAACAGTTCTTGGTTCAAGATTCCCATTTGCATTTTCAAGTTCATGTGCGAATTGAATCATGACCTTTTGCTCTTGTTGAGCAATTCTTTGGATTTGTTTGCTGGACGTAGCCCCATAGGCATGCCCTCCGTGGGTGAGAATGCCCTCAAAATCCAGATTTGGCGCCTCGTCTATCTTTTGTGCCAATCTAATCGCGCTCGGCTGTTTCGGATTAACACCACAGCGGTGGTATCCACAATCCACCTTAAGCAGTACTCTCACATCTATGTTTTCTTCAGCAAAGGATTCTTGTAGGATGTCTACTGTGTATGGGTGGTCTACCAATAGCTTTAGTGAGATGTGGTCTGCAAGCCTGATTGCATCTTTCTCTTTGCCCTGTACAAAAGGCTTGGCGAGCGTTATATCATCAAAACCATCTTCTACAAAAGCCGATGCTTCACCAAGTGTTGCCACTGTGATTCCTTTGCAGCCATAATCCTGCTGCAGTTTGGCAATCTCTGAGCATTTGTGGGTTTTCACGTGCGGACGGAGATTCACTCCATTTTCAGCAGCAAATTCGGCCATAGCGCCGATATTGCGTTTTAGTCTCTCCAGATCGACAACTGCTGCAGGCGTCAGAACATCATCAATTTCCATAACCATTGTACTCTCCATTTGCCTCCTATTCATGCTTCAGGTTATGCCGTGCTGGTCACCTTTGACTCTTCGCCTCAGTCTTAGTCTCATCTCATCAATCTTTTCTGACACCCTGTTCTTCTCCGGCCAGAAAGGCTTGATTTCTTCAAATCCCATGACATCGAAGTATAATGGACAGGCCCCATAACAATACTCGAAATATTCGCAAGCCTTGCACCCCTCCGGGGCGAACTCTTTCTCTCTCCAAAACTTAGCTGCTCTGCTATACCAGACCTTTTCGAAGCCATCATGAAGTAAGTTTCCTACTGGTTCACTGAAGCTTGAGCAGGGCAAAAGATTTCCTTCCGCATCAACTGACAGTAGACCATCGCAACATGCACAGTGCTTGGCACCTAAGCCATGGGCAATGGGATTGAAGAGGCATACTGGTGTTGGAGCATACCAGACAAATTCAACTCCTTTTCTCTTAGCTCTCTTCTGTACTCCTTCGACAATACATCCGATTTCAGAGAATGAAATTTGCAGCTCATCCCGAAGCTTGGCTGCCGAACCTGTGTAGATGACCATATTCATCGAGAAATAGGTTAGCTCAAGTTCTTCAGCATGAAAAGCCACCAGATTCTCAAGGTCATCAACATTCAACCTGCAAATCGTTGTGTTGCAATGTGTATAGATATCGGTCGCTCTCAGATTCCTGATTCCTTGAACTGTCTCATCGAATGCACCTGGAACACCTACAATAGAGTCATGAACATCCGCATTGGATCCCTCTATTGATACCTGAGCGCTGTGAAGGCCCGCTTCAACCAAACGGTCTACATATTCCTTGTTGCTACAGATTCGACCGTTCGTGATTAGGTTCACTCTAAGGCCCTTTTCACGGGCATGTCTGATGAGTTCGAAAATATCTGGTCTAAGCGTAGGCTCCCCGCCCGTGAAGGATAGACTTGGAACCTTTGCATCATCAACGATGATATCGATTACCCGCCTGATTTCCTCCGTTGTCATCTCTCCCGATTTGCGATACGGAGAATAGGCATAGCAGAATTTGCACTTGTTATTACACCTGTATGTGACAGCTATTTCGCTGAGAACCGGATATTTGGTTTTTCCATGTCCAAACGGAACGATTTTCGCTGTGCTGTAAGTGTAGATATTTTGATTGCCACTTACCATTTCTCTCAAATCTGTAACAAAATCGGCCAAATCGTTCAACACTTGCTGTCGCTCTGCATCTGCATGATTAATGAAAAACTCGATAACAAACTGTGGTTCCTTTCCTTGGAGCAGCATTTTCAGCATCTTTACGCCGGTGTCGTTTAGATTCATGACCTTGTTGGGGCGCAGAATCAGAAGATTGTCCTCTTCACGGACATAGAAGTACTCTTTGACTTCATTCATGAATTTGGGAACCCATTGCAGGTCTTCAAGCGTGTAATCGTATCCTCGACTGGTCATCATCGAGATAATCTGAATCATCGACTTAAGGTTTCGTATCTGATTTGGAAGAGGAACGCCTGAACAGAAGTGTGATGGAGCTCAAAATCTGACTGAGCCGAAAGTGCTATCTAGTCATTATCACCCAGAGGAGTGAGGAAGATAGGTGTTCGATATGAGTAAGAAGACTACCTTGCCCTATGGCGAAGTGAAGGATAACAAGCTAATCATGGAGTTCTCAGCATTTGATATTGACCTGCCAGTTGTTGCAGCGGGAATTCGGGAGAGATCTGATGTCCTACGAGAGATTGATGTTATCTTTGCAGGATTCGGTAGTGAGTTGCCAGAGAATGTTTCGCGGCAGTCCCCCGTCACAATCAAAGCATTTTTTGAATATGTTGGCAAGGGAGATGATGTGAAGACCCTTCTCAAGAGAGCATACCACTTGGTATGGAGCGGCATGATTCAGGAATTTCCTGATTTGACGGACTGGGCGGCTGCGAAAGCAGATTTATCCAGCTTGACATTTGCACAAGCAGAGCTTCTGAATGCACGAAGAAGAGAATAACCGAGGCATAATAGGATGCCCTCCGTAGAGATATCGCCCATCATTTATGATCTGCTCGAAAGTAGTGTTGAGCGGTCCGATGTGTATGATGATGTGGATTCCACTGTAGAAGAAGTCCTGAAGGTGTTTCTGGCGAAACGCGATTTGTTTGAGCGAATGTACTGGCCATTCTCGACAATCCTGATGAATAGTGTAGATGATTTGGTGACGGTACGCAAATTGCTTGAAGGAGTGGATTGGCAGAGCAGAACCGAGGCTGTTGCAGAAGCTATTCAACATTTGGAAATTGCAGAAGGTATCCTACGTGAACATGCTGAAGAGCTGAGCAATGAAGGTAAGTGAAAACAAGGAGAGATGCACGTTGAAACTTCGTTCCAAGCATTTGATTATCGTTATCCTAGTGTTGGTTATGTTGTCACCAACCAAGGGCATAGCTGGAGAACCAGCCAATGATACTGAGGTGAACGTAGATGAAATCTTGGTTGATGCTGTTGTTCTGCTTAATGGAAGAATCAATGTAACATACTGGATGACTTTCTCCGTCGTTAGCGGTTCTCTGGGTGGCTTTGATTTCTATGGCATTGAAGAATCTAACTACTATGACCAAGGGCGGGCATATATCGAATACCAGGGCGAGCAGCATCCACTTGTTGTTACTCCGGTTTCGCAAGGATACAAACTTGATTGGACTCCCAGAACACAGGAAGGTGAGTCAGTTACCGTTGTATTTGGATATGTAAGCACTGAGCGAGTAATTGAACAGACAACAGCCACTTTGGAATTAGAGGGCTCGGGGGAAGAAGTCACTGCGGACTTCGGGGTTTTCAACTGGGCACCAGTACAATGGGACGTTCCTGTCGATTATCAGAATGTCAGGGTTATCTATCCCATAGTAATGAATTCATCTTGGATTGTGGAAGATGGAGGTATCACTCCTGAAGGTGCCGATTATGCCGGCTATGTTGAGGATTATAGGCAACAGATTGAACGCCTTAGTGGCATTGGCAGAAATTTCGATGAAGTCAACCTGCTCGCCTATCCATCCGACCCTTCCGCGCCGCAGCGGAACTTCAGTATTAGTCTTGAGTCTTCGGATTTGTTGGCAGAGGATCATTTTCGGGTATTTCACTATACCAATTGGAGTTTCTATGCGCCATACCTTATGCCCGGCCGACTGGGTCTGATGATGCAGGAGAACATCAATGTGGACGGCGGTACGGATTTCGAACTGCCTATAGATGTATACAACATAGGAGATCAAATACTGCACGGAGTCACCGTTGCGATATCACTATCTGAAAACCTGACTCTGGTTGATAGCGAGAATTCAGAGTATATTGGCAGCCTGTTTGGCGGTGAAAATGAGCATCTTGTCTATACCATTCACGCAGAGAATGTCCCTGCAATTCTAACAGTTACTTTCCAAGTTTCAGCGACAAATTTGAATGAATCCGAATGGGTGACAAGTACAGCAAATATCTACGTGCAGGAATATGTTCCCCCTCTAATTGACCCTGCTACTGCAACAATACTCGCAATCTTCGGCGGAGGGTCATTAGTTCTGTTTGGTTTAGCCTACTACGGGTACAAGATGGCAACCGCCGGTTATGGAGCCAAGTGGGATGCCACTGAAACAACAACTGTCGCCTATGAATCTCCGGAGATAACCATTGAGACTTTTGGAGAACCGGGGACTGTGGCTGACCTAGATCCTATAGAATCCGCATTCTTTGTGAACAAGAGGCGGCAAGAAATCGTTACCATGATTATGATGTCCTGTGTGAGGAAAGGCGTGGTGAGGATTATCTCATCTAAACCACTCAGGCTCAGCAAAACTGGCATCAAATTTGAAGACCTCACCTATTACGAGGAGATGTTCCTTGAAGCAATCGAGAGCAATGAGTTAGTTCCAGAGAAAGTAGAAGCTATGCTTGAGGAGCTGGCTGATAGGGTACAGAAAAAGTCGTGGGACGCAGATTTCGAAACCACCAAAGAGGCTCACGAGGAACGCGTGGATGGTGCATGGGAAGAGATGGAATCACAGCCTACTGTTTCTGGACGGACCGACTACTACTTCGATGGCACTTACGGCAATTATGGGTGGTCATGGTACTGGATATACATGCATTCCCGTCATGATGATGGCATTCCAGATGTCATATCCCCGACTCCGGGTGATACTACTACCCCTGTGGTTCCTGATTGGTTTAACGGCGTCTCTGACGCAACGGGACGCACGATAACACAAGTCGGGAAAGGTGCAGCAGCCATAGCCGACACTACTGCTCAGATTATGAGTAATGTCACCAAGACCATCGGTGAAATCATGGAAAACGTCGGCTCGATCATAAGTGAACCTCTGAAACCCATTGTAGAAGGGACGAGTCGCTGTGTTTCACACGACGCATGCCATTCTGCTTGTGTGTCACATGATGCCTGCCATTCAGCTTGCCACTCGGCTTGTCATAGTGCATGTGTCTGTCATTCGGCGTGCCATAGTGCCTGCCACTCAGCATGTGTATCCGGCGGATTCAGATAGCTTCTGTGAGATGCGGTATAGGCAGAATCCGATGGCAACACTGTTATTACAAACATGTTGTGTAGAGGATGTGTCATGACTGTCAGGGAGATTCTTCTACTGGGAAATCCACGTCTATACAAATCCTCAACTCCTGTTACAACAGGAGACCTCGATACTGTGGACTCAGTAATTGAGGATCTTCATGATACTATGATGAGATTTAGGAGTGAATGGGGAGCCGGCAGAGCTATGGCGGCACCACAGATTGGGGAATTCAAACGTATTGTGTATGTCAACATCGATGAACCTCTTGCATTGCTGAATCCTGAAATCGTTGAACGCAGCAAGGAAATGTTCGAGCTATGGGATGACTGTATGTCTTTCCCGCACCTCTTGGTGAAAGTAAGGCGCCATCGAAGAATAGTAGTTGAATACCGTGATAGGTCATGGAATAAGACCAGAATGGAGTACACAGGTGATATGTCAGAGCTGCTCCAACACGAAATCGATCATCTTGATGGAATCCTTGCAGTTCAGAGAGCAATAGATTCTAAGGCCTTCTCTGTAAGATTTCAGAGAGAAGTACTTCGAGACTGAATCAATTCCCGCCATCCTCTGTCGGCTGCTATGCTAGGATAGTATAATCCTATCGTGCAAGTTCGCCAAGGATACTTTTCAGAATCAATCTTGTATCCTGCTTTCGAGCACTCTCCCGACCACTAAAGCCTATTCTGAATAGATATCAATAATTCCAAAACCTATTTCTTCAAGATTTTATAGAAAAGAAATGGTAGCCTCAGTCTCACCGAAAACCTAGGAGAAATCAGACATGACCAATACCACTATTTTTCATTTGAGCGATATTCACGTTGGTGAACAGGGTGTTAACGTTGGCGAGTTTCAACGGGCTGTAGATGAGCTGAAAGGACTTGCTGCAGACACAGAATCACCATTGGTGTTGATTACGGGCGACTTGACCTCTGATGGACTGCAGGAAGAATACGAGAGTTTTGCTGCTGTAGTGGATAGTATCGATGTTCCGCTGTTGATAGTGCCGGGCAATCACGATGAGCGAAATTATGGAACATCTCATTTTGAGAAGCTGTTTGGTAAACGCTTCAAGACCTATGAGGATGATACTATCGCTCTATATGCCGCAGACAGTGCTGAACCCGATAATGATGCTGGACATGTCGGACGGGCGAAATATCCTAAGATACGAGGCTTTTTCGATAACAGTGAAGGTAAGGTTAGGGTATTCGCCCTGCATCATCATCTTGTGCCAGTACCCCATACAGGCCGTGAGCATAACGTTGTCGAAGACGCAGGCGATATGCTTGGGTTACTTGACGAATCGGGCTGCTCACTTGTGCTCAATGGGCATCGGCATGTCCCATGGATGTGGAGGCTCAATGACGTTGTGCATTACACTACTGGAACTTTGCTTTCGCGTAGAATAAGAGGCGCTACTACACAGGTTTATTCTGTTGTTGAAGTGAGCCAAGAAAAGGTTCAATTTACCCTTCGAGAACGCGAAGGCACGTCCAAGGTTTTTGCTACTTGTGAGATTTCCTAGGGGCTCGTAGTATACCCCTGGCTTTCATCTAAATCGCAATAAAGCCTATAGGCAGTACACGGCAAATTAGATTGCAGAGAAACACACGCATCAATCCACACCGGCGGAATCCATCATGATACTCGAAGCAATCTTACTATCGTCTCCCGATACTGAAGAACTTCGACTCTGTCACTCTACCTTTTCTGTTACACACTACAAGGTTCTTGATTTGGTAAAGAGGGCCCCCTCCAAAGGGGCTGATTCCTTTGACCCTGAGCTGGGGTCATTGAGAGTGCCAACTTTCACTGAAATGTGTGAAGATGGGATAAGGCGGACTTTTGCTGTGGCAACTGATGAGGATACTGCGATTATTCTTGCTGGTGATGAATCTGAATCGAAAGCGAAGCTGAGGATCCGTGCCGGTCTTATATTTAAGGAAATCAAATCTCGTTATGACAATTTCCGATATGATTCTCTCTCTGAATTTGAAAAGAAAGACCTTATTTCAGCGGTGAATGAGTACATCTTCGAGCATACTCGAATTGTTCTCTTTGGAACAAGCGGAACTGGGAAAACATCTCTGTTTCAATTTGCTAGTACAGGCACTGTGATCACGAACTATATCAAGACCACCAAGACGAACGTTGCTCCTAAACTGAATGCATATCGACGAATCCTCGAGCAGAGAATAACTGGGACTGAAGACGAGTGGTTCCAAATAGCAAATCACCTTATCATGCTATATGACTTGCCTGGGTCGGAACAGTTCAGGAATAGCTGGAAGTCCTATCTTAGCAGAGCAGATGTAGCCGTGCTGGTTGTTAAGAGCACAAAGCATGGTGTTATCAAGGCCAGAAAAACCCTTACTGAATTCGAAGACATCTTACCAGGTCGCGTGATAGCAATTGCAAATTTCCAGGACCTAGAAGATGCCCTTCCCCCTCCAATTATTTCACGATTTCTGGGGGTAGAGGCACATGGTATGGTGGCAATTGATGTGGACCGATATGATATGCTCAGGGATATGCTGAAAACAACCGCTGTAACGCGTGTCTAGAGAGTCGAGTTCCTTCCTAAGGCGAATCTGGCGGTGGAACTATAACTGTCCCCATCCTATAAACATTGAATAAAAATGGGCATTGGTGAACATTTTGTAGAATTATGTGGTGAAGTGGGCAATCTAACAAGGGAAATCACAGGAAACAGTATTGTCGATGCTTATTTTGGACCTGATGAACTGAGACCTGAACTGCAGGATGTTAGAGCGCTCGATGAATTGGTTTCAGACTTGAATGACCTAGTTGACAGAACTATGGATGAAATCACAAACGTCATCAGGCAGGATTATTTGGTTGGTGAGATTTCATCACTAATAACGGTGATTCGGTGGCTTATTCGTGGCGATATCACCTATTCTGATCTTGTAAACACACTCTTTCATATTGAAGTCCAAGGTTTTCCTGAGGGCGATATTGACAAAGCTCAGGCCGAAGTGGAAAGATTGCTTCCTGGAGATTCTGAAAACGATCTGAAAGAGAGGGTGTACAACTATGAAAAAGAAGGCAAAGTCACTGGGGACGAATTGAGGTGGATTATCGAAGGTGACCTCCAAGAAAAGGCAGCTGATGTTGGCAATCTCTTCAAAGAGAAAGTGTTCTCTGAAATGGGCGAAGATGTAACAGATAATGGCGTCATTTATAGGCCTGTTCAAGACAAGCCTTGGAGCGGCTACAACTATTATCAGGGCGATTTCAAGTCGATAAACGCATTCAACACTGACCGCTCATTCAACAAGCACAATCTACTAGGGGTCGTGTATCATGAATATGAGCATCATGTTTCTGGCTTATGGCGAGAAAAAGCTTTCCGGGAAAAGGGTTGGACGGAGCTGAGTATTGTTCCCCTGCATACCGGACGATGTGTTATCTCCGAGGGAACGGCAGATACTGCACGTGAATTCCTTGAAGTTGAAGAGTCTGAGACTGAAGAGTTGGTACGTGCTCTCTACAAACTGCGTCGCATGACCAGTATCAATGCCGCAATCATGTTGAACGAACAAGGGAACTCGGCAAACGAAGTAATCAACTACATGATTGAACGGGGATTGCGGAGACCGAAATCAGCTAAGGACTCGATTCAGTTCATTCAACCCGAAAAGGATGATGGCTCACCCAATATATGGGCACCGTACGTCTTTACGTATTTCTTCGGCAGAACTAATTTCGTGCTTCCTGCCTTCAAAAGGGCAAAAGAGGAGGCTGAACTGAAACGCTTTTTCAGAACCATCTACCTCAATCCATTTTCGGGGTCCAGTATCACATGGAACAAAGCTTTCAGCTGGCTTTAGACTTTTAGCTTGCCATCTTTCATGACCGTCAATTCATCCCCGTCGATACGCGTGATGACTACTGTTGGCTTATCAACAAGAAAGTCCTGATGGGTACATGAGTTGTTTGCGGTTTCGCCTGGGTAATCCATGTTGTTGCCAAACGCAACGTGGATAGCATTACCCAGTTTCTCTGATTCTAGGAATTCATCAACCAGCCTAGCCTTCGGATTTAGCCCGAATGCAAACTCTCCAACATGTTTGGCCATTTCATCGGTATCTTGGGTTTCGCGAACAAGCTTGAGGACTTCTTCGTCTTCGCATTCGAGTTTCTTTACCCTGCCATTCTCAAACTCTACTGTGAATGGGCTATCAATTGGTCCAATACCACCAATGGCCAGATCTGAAACGAGCCTGCCTTCACCTTGGTTTTCGATAGGCCCGACTAGGACTTCTCCGGTAGGCAGGTTCATCCACTTCATATCCTGCCAATTAAGCATGGTATCAGTAAACCATTTTCTCCCCATCACATTCAAAGTGAAATCAGAACCAGACGGAGATGTAACATGAACTGAGACCGAATCCTGCACCTTGGCCAGCAGTGTTTGTGCTTCGTGTTGCATTTGCTCATGCTCTTCGACTGTCAGTGCAAGAGCTCCATCGGTAAGCATGTCCATTGTTATGCCCGGACAATGGCCTAGCCTTGATTTTCGCTTTCTGGTCTCAAGCTTGATGATTTGAATTCTAAAGGGAGTTTCTTGGGCCGGACCGCGCAGGGTGTTTATGTAGATATCCGGTGGCGTCGGAGAATTGGCAATTTCAACTAGATGCCGGGGTACAGATTCGCGATATACTTTCTCTTCCGTTTCTAGTACCACAAGCCTAGTCCGGAGGCCGAGTTCAAGTCCACCTTCTGCGAATGTTCTACCTACTTCGCGTCTGACATCATCAGTTATCACAAGTAGCGACTCACCGGGCTTTCCTTCCAGCACGGCTCGTATGGCATTTGCTGCAGCTTGTTTTGCATTCATTTTGTCACGCTCTTGTAACGGACATAATCCGTGACTTAAAACGTTGAACTATCCTAGCAATCGCCGTGGCAGCCTATCTATGATGAGAACGTATAATGGAAGATATGGCGATTCGAGGACCCTTGACTTGTTTCTTCTACTCCGAAGAAGGTCATGCTTGCAGTGGGAGGTACAAAGTATACGGACGAGTAGCTACTGTGCCTTTCGAAGTCTGTGAACTGAAGTATTCGAATCTACAGATTATTTGTGTTGTGCTGCCTTTTTTCCAGTCGACCTAAATGCGATTATGTCTGAGTTGTGTTGTGAATAAATAATGATGACATTCAAAGTCAATGGTATGAGTTTCACTGAGGGCTACAAATCAGAAGAAGAGGAATACAACTTGGATGTAGAGAACATTCTTGGTTAGGATTTTCCTTCTTCGAGGGTTATCAGACAAGCAAGAGATAGATATCTTGACTTAATTTCATGAGTTCACTTGGCGGGGGCGCCGAGAAAGAGAAGAATGGTACGGGAAGCTCTATCGAACGAGTTGTGGAAGGACACCATTGTCCTGTTCTCGTCACCAAGTACTCCAGAATGAAAATACCCCTCGGTACCACGAAGGCCTAGCGTTGGCGTTACCATAACCGACGGACAAAATAAAGTGAGAGAATAACTCTCTCAGTCTATCTTTCTGGCCATACTAATCATTTTTCTCACAGAGAGTGCCTCTTCAGCAGACTGAGCATACGCATTTGCTACTTCCCTTGCTGCGTCAGGTGGCACGCCCTGTTTCTCTAGTTTCTTACGGAGCACAACTTTTCCCTTCTTCACGCTTCTTCTTGCCCTCCAAACAGAAAGGCTGGTCTTGACTAAGAGCTTTCCACTTCCGAGGATGGCCCGCAGTGCCATGCGAGCGGACATTATTTCGCTTACTCCTCTATTTCCGTTGGGATATCGATATCTTCGCTTGTCTGGGCCATATCCATAATCTTGCCAAAGTCAAGTGCCGAAGCGTATTGCTTCGTCATCTTTAAGGCCACCTCATCTGGCAGACCCTGTTCCTTGAGTTTCGCATAGAATCCCCCTATGGCTTCAGCCATCTTTGCGGCTGCCTCAGGGCTGTATACGCTATTCACTAAACCCGATATCAGCTTGGGTATTGATTCATTAAGGGCTGAGAAGATTTCGCGGATTTCTTCTGCTTCTTCTTGTGGAGTTTGTTTTTCTTCACTCATTGCATTTCACATATTATACTGGTGTGGTCACTTGATATAGTAATTCTGAGAAAAAGTGCTCAGAAATCTGGTTCAGAGTACCCGAAAGTATCCTATTTCTTGGTACTGGCTAAATCGTAGTACGTTGCACGATCATCATCTGTCTCAACTGTGGTTACTATTCCCCTATCTAACAGATTCTTCACTCGTTGTCGAACAATTCGTCTGGAAGCTGTTCCTCTCTGCCTCCGGACACCTGCAGTGATTTGACTGATATTAAGTGGTCCCCGCTCGTCAAGCGTCCTTATCATGGCCCAAGCTATGTCATCTTTTTTCAGGTCGCCATATCTTGACTCAAGCCGTTCGGCACGAGTAAATTTGCTCATCAAATTGACCATACTGTCGTAGAATTCGAAACCTTCGCGTATGACTTGCGCAGATTCAGAAACTTCCTCTATGCCCGGTTCTATCCTCTCAATCAGCGATTCGACGCGTTCAAGTCTTCTTGATATCTGGTCAAGACGGTCTTGTATCTCCTCAATGCCTGGTTTCTGGTCTTCCGAATTGGTATCAATATCGGATTTGTTTTTGGCGTCGTCTTCCAACAAGAACCACGGTTTTCTTCATGTCTCTTTAGGTGATAAATATTGGTGAATACTTGTAGGAGACCCGATGAATCTTTTAATACACTGAACGTGAAACTAGACATGTTTGATTTGGCCTAGCAATTATCAGATTATATTGCCTGCCCCTACCACACTTACGGAGATTCACGTCTTGAAAAAAATCGTTATTTGCACGCTTCTAGTGTTCTTTCTAGCATTCTCCTTTGGTTCTTCGGGTGTCGATTCGGCTATTCCCAATGAAGAATCAATGCCGCGTGTTAGGGCTGACCAAGAAATCGATTTAGCACATCTAACCGAAGAATACGGAGAAAGCATTCCTATTGTGGCTAGACTGAATGAGTCTCTGGATACCGATACCACAACATTTCTCAAAGATGTAGGGTTGTCTTTTAGTCTCGGCTCTCCCTACATGAGTAGTGTAGGTCGTTATTACCTTCTTGAAGGTCCCGCAGAGGGAATAGAATGTTGTCTACAAAATGGGATTTTTGCAGACTGGAATCTTCAGACTTCTCCTGACCATCTCCATGCAGCAAGAGATGTTTCTATACCTGAGATAAATGCCACTACTGCATGGAATCAGATTGATAGCCTTGATCGTAATGTGACTGGAGAAGACATTCTCGTAGCAGACTTAGACTCGGGTGTTGACTGGACGCATCCTGATCTCTGGTTTGCTGATGGAGAAACCTACAACTGGTATAGCATATTTGGTGATGATGAACTGGACAACGGTTCGGATTATGTCGATTTGGACCTTGACGGTAGCTATGACACCGGTGAAGAACTCTACTTTATAGACATCGATGGTGATGGAAGCTACAACTGCTCTACTGACTGGCTTTGGGCTGATAATGTGTCTCAGGATGGTATACCTCAGATAGGCGAACCATATTTCGTCGTGAATGACACAAACGGTGATGATCAATTACAGCTTGGAGAAGAGCTCATCATGCTGGCTACTCCAAAGACCAAGTACATCGTTGAGGATGATGGGTTCGATAATCTCCAAGTTTGGATGCGGGGTGAAAATCTAACAGAGAGCACGCACGAGGATACATATGGTCATGGTACTGCGGTTTCAGGCATACTGCTTGGCGGTCAATTGGGTTTCAGAAAGTACGTGGGTGTAGCACCTAGTGCAGAACTGATGATGCTTAAAGTGCTTGGATCAACCGGCACGAGTCTTACAATTGAAGAAGCTTTAACCCATGCGTACAACCATGGCGCCGATGTTATTCTTACTGAAATCGGTTCATGGACCTATAGATATCTGGATGGCAGTTTCACTTCGGAAGGTTTGATTGACTCAATTGTTTCCGATGGTGTTCCTGTCATAGCGCCCAGTGGCAATCTTGGTGGCAAGGATAAACATGCAGACGCAAGTGTTACAGCTGATACGCCATACGATATTGATTTCCACATCCCTGATCCTGCTGATGATCTGTATCTGGGTAGTGATATCGAAGACGTATATATTACCATCCTCAGCACTAATGAAACGGATTTTGCCACATGCAACTTCAGCCTAGTCGTCGATTTTACAAGTTGGGGTGATTCCCAAAATCGTACCATCTACCTGCATCCGGGAGATGGAGAACAGGAATGGAATGCCGAGTCAGGCGTTTCATATGGTTCAATGACTCTTGTAGTTGAATCTTACATTTCCGTGTCAACACGCTTGACCAAAATGCTAGCAATACACATTTTCACTTCAGGTGGCGGCTCTTTGCCAACTACGTCGATGGGCGGCCCATATCACCAAGTGAATATCACAGCTCCTGCAACTACCACTTTCCACGGGTATATTTCAGATGACAAGACATCATGGGGTGGCGGCGCAGTCTGGACTAGTGATCTGTCGAATAACTACCAGATAACATGGCCATCTACAGCTGATTCAGCCGTCAGTGTTGCTAGCTATCACACGCGAGATTTAGTGAGCGGTACAATCGGCGATATAGCAGATTTCTCTTCTCGAGGCCCCCGAATAGACGAGACTCAAAAACAAGGAGTGGCTGCGCCTGGAGGATATGACATAATCACCGATTATTCAAACGCTTCTAATTGGCAAACCTGGTTCAACAACAATGGAGGTCTTAATTTCAGCGAGAACTTCGCCAGCTATAGGCTCTTCAGCGGAACGAGTGCTTCAGGACCGCACGTAGCAGGGTGTGCAGCTTTGATGCTGCAGATTTCGCCGTCTTCTGGATCTGATGTTGGTGATTATATCAACTCAACAGCAAGAAACGATTCGTTTGCTGGCTCCATCCCTAACCCAACTTGGGGATACGGCAAGCTCGACGTACTTGGTGCCGTCTTAAGCCTTGATACAGAATCACCCACAATCCACTCAATCAACAGAAATCCTGTCGCTGTGGAGTATTACCAAAATGTGACAATAGAGGCGAATGTTACGGATAATACGGGTTTCGTTAATGTTTACTTACAGTACAATGTTTCAGGCTGGCCTGAGAACAACACCGTCCCGATGATTAAACAGTCTAGCGGAAATTACGCAGTCGAAATAGGCCCATTTAATTACTCTCAGTCAGTGCATTACAGTGTTTTCGCTAATGACACAGGAGGTAATAGCAATCAGAGCAGCTGGGCCACATTCATAATCGATGATACAGTAAATCCGGATATGGTGAACCCTTGGAGGAATGCCACTTCGCCTGGAGCCGGTCACGATGTAGCCGTTTCCATTGATGTTCTGGAGCCTGCAGGAGCTTCTGGGGTAGATACTGTTCTTCTGAACTACTCTACGAATGATTGGTCTAACTTTACCGTGTTAACTATGCAAAGAACACAGGATACATATTCTGCGGTGATACCTGGACAGCCGCTGGACACTTCTGTAGAATATCTCTTCTGGGCAAATGATACTGAAGGTAACACAAACTACACCTCCATCTACAACTACACGACCATTTCCCCTGAAAGCAATCCGCCAATAATTGGCACTCCGGACAGGACGCCCGTTAGTCCAAATAGCCAAGAAAACGTCACTGTCAATGTCACTGTCAGTGACGATACTGAAGTTGACACTGTCATCCTGTCTTATTATGATGGTGAAAACTGGCACAACAGTACTATGGCCAAGGAGGATTCAACATACATCGGGGTAATTCCTGAACTGCCAGCAGGAACAGAAGTGACTTACAGGATCTACGCGAGTGATATACTTGGTAACTGGGAAGTCTCTAGTGATTACAGCTACACGGTTGAAAGTGAGACAACAACTACGACTTCACCTACAGGTACAACTACCACTACTACAACGTCTCCAACAACAACCGGATTGACACCCGATTATCTCCGACTTGCTATAATGGTCTTCCTCGTTGTTCTTCTGGTAGTAGTATGGGTGGCATATCAAAGGCACAGGTCCAAATAGGAGATTTGAAGAACGAGAATATGGTCTCATAACATGATAGAAGATACTTTGTGCCTAGAGCCTTCACTTAATAACCGGGCACAATCTTTATCGACAATAGAGACAATCAGCGAGTGAATGATTCCCATGACCGAGCAGCTCGGAAGTTTCGATGTACCTTTGCCCGATAGTCTAACGGGCATTAATGAATCAACAGACTCCATGGCAATTGAAGTGCTGCTAGAAGACGGCAAAACTGTTGTTTCTATTGATTGCAGTTGCTGTACAGAGCTGCTTTCTAGCCGTCTCCCCGGGGGAGTGTTGATTCCTATTGCTTCTGCTCTCAAAACCTTTTTCGAACGTAGTGGGATGCGCAATCTCGATGTAGAGGTTAGGGGCAATGTCATGAGACGAATCTATGAAGGTGAAATGGAGGCCTCCATGGTTGAAACGATGGCTTCGAGAGTGAAGCACTCAGTCAAGGAATTTGCAAGGAAACGGAATAACACCTGACTCCATTCATTCAATGTAAACGCTCTTGGTTTCTATGATTGAATCAGAAATAGCTATGTACTTCTGCATCAGATTGAGATAGGCAAAAAATGAAAAAACCGGCGGGGAATGCATCCCCGCTTCGCTTTATACTACTGGTTTTCTTCTTGGAATTCCTTCAGGAAGTCACAGAGGGTTTCTACTCCTTCAACGCTCATCGCATTGTAAATCGAAGCTCTCATCCCGCCAATGGATCTGTGACCGCCAAGGCCTATCAAGCCGCGTTCCTCGCCTTCTTTGATGCACTTTTTCTCGAGCTCTTCAGTTGGCAAGTTGAACGTGACGTTCATGATGCTTCTGTCTTCTTTCACAACGTGTCCTTTGTAGAAACCATTGGACTCATCAATCACATCATAGAGCATACCGGCCTTCTTTCGGTTCCTCTTCTCAAGTGCTTCGACACCCCCGAGCTCGTCGTAGTATTCAAGCACAAGCTTGCACATGTATATGGGGAATACAGGTGGTGTGTTGAACAACGAGTCTCGGTTGACGTGGGTTTTCCACTTCTGCAAAGTGGGTGTATCTTCCGCAACTCGATCAAGGAGGTGTTCTCTCACTGTAACCATGGTGACACCGGCTGGTCCAAGATTCTTCTGAGCCCCTGCAAAGATGACGCCGAAATAGTCCGGGTCAATCTCTCTTCCCATAATATCCGACGACATATCACAGACAACGGGTACACCTTCAGGTACGTCTGGCCAGTCGAAAATCTGGCTACCGTTCACTGTGTTGTTGCTGGTCATATACGCAAAGGCCGCATCATCATCAAAGTCTATGTCTTTGGGGATGTATTTGTAATCGTCTTCTTCAGATGAAGCAACTACATTTACGTCGCCATACAACTTGGCCTCTTTGATGAACTTCGCTGACCATCTTCCAGCATGAAGAATGTCCATTGGTTTGCCTGGTACCTGTAGGTTCAGTGGGGCCATCCAGAATTGTGCAGATGCACCGCCCTGAAGCCAGAGAACTTTGAAGTCATCTGGCAGGTCCATTAGCTCGCTAACTAGTTCCATTGCTCGGAAATGAATCTCTTCGTATTGTTGGGACCTATGGGATATCTCCATAACGGACATACCATTTCCGTCATAGTTCAGCAGCTCCTCCTTTGCTCTCTTCAGTACTGGCAAAGGAAGTGTTGCCGGCCCAGGATAGAAATTGAAAACACGCTCAGTCATATTTGTAACACAACCATTTGTTGCTATTTCCAACTCTCCGGAGGTTCAGCTATCAAACCACCTACACTTCGAAGGTTGATGTTATGCTGCTGTTCGCACCCGGTAATAAGCTGTTCGATATGCTTGGGATTTGACAAAAACCTTCGGGGATCTGCTTGGCTTTGTCAAAACGGTGAAATTTCTCGTTGCACTAACAACACAATAAGCAAACTAGAACTCAACAGCCTGAGATTTATTAATCACCCCCCTTCGGATCGAATGTGGTAGTCTTCGTGAAAAAACGTATTCGTATCTTAGCGGTTATCAGTTTGAGTGCGCTTATCGGCATAGGTGTGATGACGGTCTTCTTTCCTCTTTCGGAAATGCAATTTGGAACTTCTATGGACACAATCGCCTATGAGACAGTAGCAATCCGAGATTCAAACGGCAACCTCTCAACGACCTACGATGATATCTATGTTCTGGGCATGGGCGATTTCAATCTGTCCGTGGCAACTAGCAACATAACAATTGGCACAGACGTCGAATCTATTCGTGTTAAGTCCGTTTTGTATCGCGAAGTGCTGTATGACGATGACCAGCCATTGAATATCTCATTTTCAGAAGAACTGAACTTATACTGCGAGAATAACTGCATTACGAAACAAGTACCTGACGGCTTCATGTTCTTGGACACCGAAGCCACAGTCTCATCAACCAAACCTCTAGAATTGACTCTTAGCGAATCCACTATTGATAGCTTTGGCATATCCAACATAATCGTTGGAAATGTGTTCAAGTTTCGCGTTGAGGGTTCTGCTGACTATACCATCAACTATTTCGTTCACATAGAGGTCATCCAGATCACGGAGGCATCTCCCCCAATCTATGTCTCTATCGTACAAATCCTGCTCCCAGCAATCGGCGCATTCTCAGCCGCATTGCTTCTCCTTGATATTAAACGATCAGGAACCTAAGTGGCAGGCTGAGCTGGTTCCCCAGCCCGTCTACCATTCATTCTATTCTTCTGGCTGCTTGAGCACATTTATCGTAAACCCGGTGTGGTTATTGACCGAAAATCCTTTAGTCATATAGATTGAAGGATTCTTCAATATGTCTACTGCGAGTATCCAATATCGTATGAATGGTGAAGAATGTCTGAAGTCATATGATACGAGAACTGAGAGTATTTGTCTGCGTAGTGGGTTTTCATCCAGTAATAAGATAACTTCAATAGATTTGGAACAGATTAAAGAATGCAACAATTTAAAGACTCTTAGATTAGAGTGGAACAACCTTGAGACGGTAAATCTTGCCCCTCTAGCGAATTGTCCGAATCTGGAAGAAATCAATCTTGATGCCAATAATATACAGTATCTAGATTTGGCACCATTGTCAAAATGCACAAAACTTCGCAGTGTTATCTTGGCTTCAAATTGTCTTAAGAATCTAAAACTTGACCCACTAGTTAACTGTCCCAATTTGAAAATTCTGTCTCTCCATTCGAATCAATTGGGCTCCATTGACCTTGAGCCATTAAGTAAATGCAGAGAACTGGAGGCGCTTGTATTGGGAGAGAACACATTCGTAGATATTGATATTGAACCTTTAAGAGATTGCATGTATCTGAGCCGACTTGATATCAGTAATACAAACCTCAAAAGCATAGATTTGAATGCGTTGGAAAAATTGGGGAGAATTCGACACCTAAATCTTAATGGAAACCAACTTACGAGTATTAATCTAGCGCCATTATTGAACTGCAGAAATCTAAGAGAATTGTTGTTGCATAATAATAACTTGAAGAGAGTGGACATAACGCCGCTTATGAATTGCAGGGAACTCCACACCTTGGATACTAGCGAGAACAATATGGATAGAATTGGAGTCACTATATTCAATGAATCAACCATAAGACGGTTACTCTCTAGCGTTTATTCGCAAATACGAGCATATAATGTGCCGTTAATGGTTAGAAATCTCGATTTGATTCGTGCGATAGAAAAAAAGCTTTGGTTATATGAAGGGGTTTCATGGAAATATGTCCACCTAATACAATGTCTAGTGCAAAGGTTGGGCTTTGAATATTTGGGTTTCTTAGACCTTACTGTTTCGCAATTTGTGTCAATACTTGAGGAGACAAGTGTTGAAGCCATTAAGGAGAAAGTCCTTAATGCATTTCTTGCACAGATTGAAGCAGGGAAAACAACAATTGGTCTGGACATCGATAAGGTTGCAGGAACAGCTTTGGCTGATAGAATTCCTTGTATTTTGAAGGCTCGAAGCGCTGAAATTGAACAGGTTACTATTAATATTGATGAGAAAGCCAATCTGAAACCTCTGTGGATAACGGCATATGGTTACAAAATACTATCTACAAGTAATTTGGGCCTGCAATGTAACCCCTCAAAACTCAATGATATCTTGCGCCTATTCGAGGAAGTTGGATTAAATTTTGCAGTTTCCAAGGATGGAAAACCAACCGAACCCGACATTGAAATGTCCAAAACAATGAAGGAATATATCTGGTTTCAGGCAAGGGAATTAGCATCAAGATCAATATGAGCCATCTGTAACGGGATTTTTTCCCGCAACAAGAACCATGGTTCCGATACCTGTCGAAAAATCGCGAGCTACATTTATTAGTAGGTTCCTTGTCCAGTATCGCGGCTTGTATAGTGTATCTGCATTGGAGCGTAAGTAATGCGGTATGTAACGAGCCACACTTGTTCTGAACCAAGTTGTATGTGCAGTCCTCGGGCCGTGTGCACTTATTCTCCATCTGAATTCTGTCCGAGGAATAAACATGACTAGACGAATCCACCTAAGAGAAGTCGTGATGACAGCTGTCATCACTGGAATGATACCGGCACCAGCACAGGGCATGTACTCGGGAGGGGGCACCGAATGAGGTTCCATGCCAAACGAGTGACCAAATTCTTGTCCATCACGCTCGTGTTGACACTGTTCTTCATATCGCTTCATGTTGTAACAGCTGCTGGTTCTGCTAACGATGAAGACACAATCTCAACACCAGAGTACATCATGGAGTGTTATGATGGTGTCGGCTTTGCGGATCGACATGGCGGTATATCCGACCTGCAATCGACTCTTGATGCTGTCAGCCTCCTCATGGAAACCGAGGAAAAGTGGCCTTACGGTCTATGGCATATGGTAGACAATGTTGTAACAAGATACAAGTCTATGCAATCTCCCTATCGTGGGGGTTTTGTGCAGGGCAACGTGTCTAAGGATGGTCCGGACTTCAGGACAACTGCACTCATTCTTGAAACACTGCAGGTTATTGGAAGGCTAGATGAAGTCGATATCCCAATGGTTGAGCGTTACTTATGGTCAAGTTTTCGTGAATCCCTTACGATGGATCTCTGGCTGACCGAAGGTGATTTCGACCAGAAGTACTGGGCGCTCAGGACAGCCGCCATTATAGACAATGTTGAGATTCTGGGTATCAAGAAGTTAGATTTAGACCGGATTATCGGTCCTGATGCAAACAGGGCTGACTTCCCTGAAGACGAGACCTACCTGCGCTGGGGGGATGAACACTTTGAAGGAAGTATCTACGGTGGATTCACAGAGGAACCTCAGGATAGGCAGTTCAAAATCATCGACTCGTTCAGTATGATGCTCAGTGACGAGGATTATGCGAGAACTATCGTCCCTCTCTTGGTGGATTCAGAGGCATTCGTTGATGCTATCCTTGAAGGTATGGCTCAGGAAAGTGCTATCATCAAGAACAAGAACGGTGAGAAGGATCTCCGCCGGACAGCAAGAGTATATGACATACTCAACAAGACAGGATTGTTGGATCAACCCTTCAGTGATGGGACAGGTGCATACAGAGCAGTACAGACTCATGACTATCTGATACGAACAAGATCAAACCTTCGGGATGGTTTTGAGGATAGGACAACCTCACTCACGGATCTCCATTGTCTTCGAACTATTCAAGAACTTCTTGACAGAGCTATCAACGATAAGAATGTAGTATTCTATCCTGTGTTTGAAGATTCACACGCAACAGTCCTTGCCAGTGATGATGGTGAATCTGATACCCCCACAACGGGTATAGACGAATGGGCTATGGACTATGATGATATCGTTTACGTCCCCAAAGCATTGTTGGAGAAGCAAACATCGACAGACAAAAATTCCTCACTACTCCCGTTTCTTATTCTGATGTGTTCACTCATCGGCAGTGTGGTGGCTTCTGGAGTGCTGGGTGAGAAGAACTTTACAATTCTTCTTTCAATCTGCTTCATCGTCCTGTTCGGGGTCCAAACAGGTTTCAGTGTAGATCAAGTTCTCCGGGATGTATCCACGTTCGTGTCTGATTCATTCTCCAATGATCAACAACCATCATTGGATCAAATGTTAGGGAGAAGTATGCATTCTATCGGAACACTGTGGCTTGACCTAGATTATTCGGGGCAGGCGGAGGCCGAAGAAGAAGATAAATCAGAACAGGAAGGTACAGCATTAACTAACGGAGAATACATTCCTGCACAAGTGAAGTCGGTAGATGCGGTAAAAGCTGAAGTCGAACTAGGGCTCAAAGTATATCCTAACCTTAGAAAAGTGGCTTCTCAATTACGGAATTTATTCATCAAGGATGATAACACGGGCTACAATACTCATCAAGTACTGAAACTGATAGAGATTGACACATCAAATTCCGACACAATTACTTTCGAAGAGGGAACTACCAAAATATCAATGTCTGCAGATGCCGTACGGAGTTTTCAGGAGTTCTTGGATGGGTGGGATAATGCGAATATTAAAGATATATTGGCAGTTCTTGACAGAGTTTCAAGTACCGTTCTAGAAAACCAAGAGCCTGTGTACGTTGGGAATCTGGAAAATAACATGGAACGCGTATCGACTGCAAATGTGGATGGTTTGATAATGCTGGCACAAGCCGTAGATGAGGAAACAGAAGTAACGGGAGATAGTGGTGTTACTGTATATGTAATGTATCCGCAAAAAGAGGTTGACAAATTAGTCAACGAAGCGAATAGAATTCATAGAGTTTTCAAATATGATCAAGATGACAGAGATAATCTCGTACGTCTGGGCTTACGCATCAATGCAAGAATGCAAGCATCACAAATCTGCTCCAATGATGCTAATTTGAAGATACAGTTGATTGATGAAAAAGGTGTTTCAGAGGAGATAGACGATAGTTGGGGCATGGACATACTCTCAAATGCCTTCCCCAAGGGTGATACACTTGCAAGAAAGTGGAGTATGGGGGGCTTAATCAATATCTATCAATTCATAGGAGAACAAATAACACACAAAATGTCTCTTGGTAGGATTGGATATACTCATGCGTGGATGTGGGCTGCTGCTTCAGTCCTTGAGAAATCAAAGATCAGATTGGATCACGTGGCGTGTTTTAGTTTTGGAGATATGTCTTTCTTACGAGTCTTATGGAATACTGTCAGAAATTTAGGTATAGCAAAATCGAAAGAAAAGCAGCATGAGTGGGAGGCACATTTTCTGAAAGGTGCCGTAAATCCCATACTGAAATACACTAGAAAAATCGCAAATGATATGGAGAAAAAAGAAATTAGAGAGAATGGGTTTGCGTGGTTTTATAGCCTCAAAGATGGCCTTCCAAAAATCGGAATCAGATTCTATCGCGATGGTGAGTATTCCATGTTCCCTGAAGGGGGAAAAGATACCCAAATTGTAACAAAAGATTACAACAGAGATGAGATTACCTCAGAGGCAATCCTTGCTGAAGGTAAGGAGAAAGGGTACATAATGCCGCATCACTGGGCAATAGTAGCTGGTGAAAATGTAGCGCCAAGGATATTCAAGCTGGGGAAAACTAAGAGTGGAATCGATTTAAACGCATTGGTTGGTAACGATTACAGTAGTATTAAGACCAGAATAGATAATGCTGAATTGGAACGGAGTATACTAGACAACAAGCTAATGGAGATGGGTTCCGAAGGCTTGTTGGAACCCAATAATGAATATATCTTGAACAGAGTTAGTGCATATATTAGTGGAAAAGTCGATAACCTTCCTGTTGGGCTTGAAGAGATTGAAGCACATGGTTTTGGGGCATTTCAATCTCACGGAGATGTAGAACTTGATATTGCGTTGGAGGAGCTAACACTTAGTGAAATGGTTGCCACGCAGACAATAGCACCGGATATTGATGGGCGTATATACACAAAGAACGAGGAGGGTGGGACTACAGTGAACTTTCTGGGCGAGAATCCTTCAAATGCAAGAAAAGATACCAATTCCTATATGATGACCTTGTATAACTACCTAACCCAAAACGGTCGGTATGAAGAAGCCAGAAAGGTAATTAACGCAATGGTAGCAGACAGATTAGTAAGAACTATTTCAATTGACCGATTTAAGAGGGGCGCAGATAGGAGAGTCGGCGAAGATTTCAGAAAAGGCATCGAATTAAGTAGAATCAATGCTGATACTGTCAATTCTTTGGCACATGCGAAACTCCGAAACCCAAGTATAACCTATGATGATTTGTTAATAGAGCGAGTGATTCCTGTTCTTGGAGGAATAAGAGTGGACGGCGATCAATTCACTCCACCGATGTGGGGGGAAGTGATAGACAATGTGAAAAAATGGGCTCCTGAACCATATGGCAATGTGTTTCACTCACTATATGGTGGGGAGAGAAGAGAAACGGGGTCAAATTACGAATGGACCCAGATTCTAATACAATCTCCTCCTGATTATACCTTACGAGTCAGGTCATGGGTAGTAGGTGAAGAAAAGGTTGGTGCGGAATCAGGACCACTTGGGGATGGAGTATTGGATACTTGGGATGTTATAGAGGAAAGTCAAGTATATGTGCAAGCTGTTGATAGATACTACGGAAGGGGACTAGCTGGGGGTAATCTCATTATGGCGGGAAGTGTTGACGCGCTTGATGGATACTACAGGGGCGTAAACAGGGTCCCTGTACGGAACAAACAAGTCAAAGAGGCCTTCGATTACCTGCAGGAGCAGTGTGTTCTCGAAGTGCCTGTTCAGGCTCAGCTTGTACGGGTGAACGCTGAGGTCTTGGAGGTCTTTGCTTCAAAGCTTGATGGCGAGGCTGATGCAGTCAGACGAGTTACTGAGATACTGAAGAGCAAGCTGAATGAAGGGGCTATCGAACATGGGGATTTCCTTGTGCTTGTGTTCGATGAGTTGGAGGACTGGTAACTTGGTTTCGAAGACTCAGACAGTTGTCCAAGACCGTTCCAGAATCGAGCGATTGATCCTCAGGGTGTACACGGCGATGGTACGGAAGTACACAGACCTTCAGTATCTAGAGCCACACAAGATCAGTTTCGAATCAGAACGGGGAGTGACATATCTCTGGTTCAGGTTTGCCCCGAGCATCAACACATCCGAAGTGCTGAACTGCTACGGTCTGGCTGACTATGTTCTGAACGGTATCGAGCAGGTTGTTGCTGATACAGCCTGCCCACGGGTGGAACTCCGGCTGACCGTTGATGGTTATTATGGTGAGTTGTTTGCAAGGAGCTCCTAGGAGAGGGATGATATGACACAAGCAAGACAGACCTATGGCCCCAAGTACATTGAGGATGATGGAACCTGCCCCCACTGGGAACGCGACGAGCAGTTTCTGATAGACTTCCCTGAAGTGGCCGAGCAGTATCTTGAAGACATAGAAACGGATGGGAAGGTCTGCGCTCACTGTCTCTGGTATGCAGTTGACATGACCGGGGAGACCATATGCCTCTGTGAGGACGATGAGGGAGATGATAGCTGTGACTGATACTGAGGAGTATGTCGACCTATTGGACAGGTTCTATAGAGGGCATCTTCAAGAAATGCTATCCATAGACGAACTGATAGAGTCTTTCAACGAGTTTCTGGACCAATGCGTTGACAGAGATATCGAACCTGTCACCCGGGTCAAGCTGTACAGTATTCTTCCGGCCTACAGCAAACGTCTACGCAACTCGACACCTTGTTAAGGAAAGACGAGAGACCATGAATATGCCTCGGGATAAAAAAGGGAGCAAGGTACACAAGCGCAGCATCATTCTGGATCGTGTGGTCAAGGGTAGGAACTACTTCAAGAGTTCTATTCCCCCGGCTCTTGTGCGAAAGGTGCAGGACGGTGCCGCTGATTTTGTTCCCTTTGTTGGTCTGTTGACCAAAGACGACATCCTCTTCTTTGAGGAGATGCCGACACAGAAGCTACACTGCCCCTTCTGTAATAGCGAGATTGATCCTCATGAAGTGGATGAGTGTTCCTGTGGTGCAGAGGTATCACTTACCGAGACACCCGAATCTGTGAGTGTCCCCAATTACGACCCGGTCTCAGGGCTTGTGTATCCGTTGCTTCCTGATGATGTGGTTGACAGGATAGAAGGTACCGGACTCGTTACCGTCTACTTCTCTCAGTAAATTCCCTGGTGTTCGATTTTCCGAAAGGTATCGGAACTATGGTTCCATCTATGATAATATTCGGCTGAATAGCGACGAGCTTAAATATCAGCCTCGGCACTAGAGAACATGACTGATGGAAGAGTTAACACGGCAGTAACTGAGACGCAGAACGGTATCAAGTATAACGGCTTCTGGAAACCAGCCAACAGCAAGCCTGAAGGGGAATATGTGCTGGTCTGGGTGTCTGACTGGCTCAAGCAGGACTGGGGATTCTACTGCTACATCGCTCTTGATACGTACAAGCAGGACCTAGATGGGATTCACGGTCTCATTGAAGAGCTCAACTTTCGCGGGGTGGATGTATACGTTGAGATGGTTGACCATTCGCCGGGATTGAAGAAGTTCTACCACGAGCAATACACCAGGGACAGGATATCCCACTATCACATCTTGAAGCCTGAAACATGGGTGGGTGCTGGAAGATGAGATTACACGAGATTGGTAGGAGGTGAAGGTATGGCAGGAGAACTGACAGATGAACAACGAGATGAACTGAAACACAAAATCAAAGAAGCCTTGGGCTACAACCATTTCGTATCGGATGAAATCATTGCTATTGGTAAGAGCAAGGGGATCAGTGATGAAATCGACAATCTAGTTTCCAAATCGATGATACGTATAGAACGTATCTCCAAACACCTGAGAAGAATCAGGACATTGGTCATCAAGACAGCATAAGCAACCGATAGGGATATCTGTCGTTGGTATCATTGTCCTTCCATTTTTCTGATTTGATTTGGATGATGTGCCTCATCATGCCACTTCAATTGACCCATAATTGCATACCCAGATTGCTACCCACAGTTCCATAACTTGAGCTTTGTGCAGACTGAAGTTAGACAAGGTACACCCTTAATCCGGGTTGGAGGAGTTCCATTGTGTTCATATCCTCAAACCCAGGATGTGGCCAGGTGGTGGACGAGATTGTTAATCTGGCAATTCGAGTACATTAATAGTAAAGCCAGAATAGCATTTTGGCGCGAAAAACGTGCTTTTCTGCGGCATACATTCGAAGTTCTTTGATACCGCCTCAACCTCTTCCACCTTTGTAGGATTCATGAAGAACACGGCTTGGTAGTTTTCATTGACGGCTTCGATTGATTCGTCTACTGCATCACCGATATCTTTGACGTATTTGACATACCCGCCACCTTTGATGGACCCCTCTGCGA
>JAWOEX010000016.1:0-13033 GCA_046482545.1 Candidatus Thorarchaeota archaeon | reverse complement strand
CACCCACTGCTCCTCATGCTTGTGTCTGGTACCGCGGCTGGAGTAGTCGTAATCCTTGTTGTTCTTTACATCAAGAAGCGACAATAACCGGTGGCGGCGAGGTGTTCAGCTCACCGCTACTACTGTCCGAGACGAGCGGATCGAAAATATAGCTCGTGCTGCACCTAGAGTTGTCAAGATTTGAGCAGAATCTCAAGAATCAGTACCTCCATCCTCAGCATCTATTTTATTTCAGTAGACTTGTTTTTGCAGTGTCGTTGATAGAAATGATGAGATGATATCTCATTCAAGAATACGACCGAAAATACTATCAGGTATGCATCTCATCACGTACACAGGAGATACTACTCTAAGGGACAAAACTCCCGTATTATAGTGGTTAGAAGACAGGAAAGAGCGATGGGGGACATTTCCCAATGAAAGACATCTTCAAAGTGCCTTCACAAACAGTATTGGTCTGGGTTATTACGTCCATTGCGAGTTTCGCCTTGACATTCATGTTTCCGATTCTAGGAGCCTCTGGGTATTTAGGTGCGCTAATCTATACGACCAACCTGTCAGCCACCGTCCTGCTCCACGGGATACCTTTCTCGCTGGGGGCAGCTCTGTTCTTTGGGACAGAGACTTCGCGCAACGTGCTGTCAAGGTCTATTGATGAGGGCAGACGGCCTATCATTGTCTTCGCGGTCTGTTTGTTCGTCTTGTTTATCATGGCCTTTGCGCTGTTCTCAGGACTGATTTTCATCTCGTTCGTTATGGCCGCCCAAGCTTTTCCAAACCTCAGCTTCGCCGTCATGCTCTGGGACTTTCCGGTTACACTGCTTTCTGGTCTGGTGATTTCGTGGATCCTCGTTTCAATATGTACTCTTGGTACACTGCTTATCGATGACTGGAGGGGCGCCATTGCGTTCAACACAGCGGTGTTCATCCTCCCAGGATTCTTCTTCGGGCCAACGCCCCAATCACTAGGAGCCTATGGCTCGAAATCACTCTTCAGCTTCTATCATCTGTATAGGTTTCTGACTGTACTTTTGTCTCGGCATGAGTTTGTCACTGATACCCATATGAGTATGACCATGTCTCTCGTGGTTTATCTTGGCGATCTCATGCTGCCGCTGGGGGTTCTCATAGGCATATCACTGGCAGCCGCAGCCGGTGGCCTCTACGTGTTCCGAGAGGATATCCAGCGCTGGCGGTTGGAAACAGCAGATGCCTTTGCCGACGACGAAGACCAGGACGGAACAAGCAAAGTGCAGGGGGCAGTCCAGTCCTTGAAGACGATGAGGAAGCGCCTTAGGCAGCAGCGACAGGGGGCTGTCATCGGACTTGTGCTGCTCTGGCTGGTGATTCCCCTTGCTGGTATGTTAACTATCCCCGCGGAAGTTGAACCCCAAGAGGAGGTGATTTATAGCAGCCCGGAGGAAGGCTTCGTTATCCAACTTGGAGAATGGTTGTGTGGTCAGGTGGAACTTCCCGAACCACCGAGTGGAAGACAGAATGCCTATAAGCTCACAATCACAATCATCAATTGGGGTAGTTGTCCTGAGCCGCTCAACGCTCGATTTGGGTTAGTGCAATATCCTCTTGAGGACTTTTTGGAGATGAGTGAAGAGGGCAAAATCAACCTCTTTAGTGGCTATGCCATGTTGATTGACCGGGAGCATCCCGACACAGGAGGTGGGCTTACTTTCATTGGGGATAGCTATGGCAACTTCACATGGGCTGTACAGTACTTCAGGGAGGATTCCAACTCGACAGATTGCACCCTGACAGTGACCGTGGAAATCATTCTCAAACAGCCCTACGAATAGCAATATAGACTGCGATTCGCCCTTGATACTATCATGACAAGCTACTGAAGAAATCAGTTACATGAGTGCTGTATTCCCAACTGCTCCCGAAATACCTGCAAAATTTAAGTAATGAAACGAGAAACAATATACGAATGTGGTTACAGTGAGGAGGAAGTTAGCGTTAGTATCTCTGATATTGCTTGTAGCAACCAGTGTCATGTTCATCGGTCAAATCCCTCAGCCAGCACATGCTACGAATATTGTCCAAGATGAGCAATTTGAGTTATTGGCTGGCAAGCGCAAGTGGTACAGCGCATCTCTAGAAGAAGGGGACGCCATGGCCGGCTGGTTCAGCATAGAAGAAGGCGAAGGTGTGCGATTCTTCATCGTTGATCAGGCTGACCATTACCGGATTCAAAACGATACCGAGCCAGAAAAGCCGTACAAACAGCAGGATTGTCCGCGTGACAACGGTCACGAATATTATTGGAATTTCACCGCATCACACACAGACCAGTGGTACGTGTATTTCTCGAAAGCCTCAGATACTCCGTATCTCCTTTACAGCGCGCGGGTTGAGCTTACGATCAGGACGAACACCGAACCGCCTCGTGCTAGAGCTGCTGCCGTTAGCGGAACGGTACGTGGTGACATGGTGATAGATGCGAGTGCATGGGACGACTGTTTTGCTATCAGGGAAGTTGAACTGCTTGCCAACGGAACAGTGGTCGCGGAAAAGGTCTTCCGGGAATCTGATCTAGGCGATGTCGATATAGACCTTGTCTGGCACACGTACGAGTATGAAAACGGTTGGTACAACGTGTCTGTTGTCGCCTACGATATCCGTGGCGAGAGAGGAAATGCAAGTTTTTTGGGCATGGTCAAGGTGGAAAACGGTCTGCTGGACAATCCCAACATAACCCACCCGATTATTGGCGTAGTAGCGGCCATTGCTCTCATAGGTGTCTATGTGCTGTTTGTGAAGAAAATGGGATATCTCGAATAGATGAAGCGCCTTACTTGATTTTCTTCGGATCTGACCAGCATAGAACCGGATACATCAGAGCTCCGGCGAGGTGTTCAGCTCACCGCTACTAATGTCCGAGGCGAGCAGACCGAAAGTATGCCTCGTGCTGCACCTAGAATTGTCAAGATTTGAGTCAGAACCTCAGAAAAGCAGTACCTCCATCCTCAGCATATCTCAATCAGTTTGTTTTTTGTAGTATTGTTCTTATGAGAAGAAGAGATGGTTTGCCGTATTGCCAGTGGGATTCCACCATCAAAGTGAAATAGAAATCCAATGAAAATGGAATTCTATGACCTCTTTACGGTAATCATGGGCCGATAGATGCAAGTTGTTCAGTCATCTCTAAGGTCTCAAAATCAAGGACTTCCGAGCTCCCGAGATCTGACATATTGTCAGTAGCTTCTTTTCCTAAGTCAGACAAGCTTTTGGTGCCAATATTTTCAAGTTCTTTCTCTCTAACGAACAAGAAATGCTTTCGCATATCGCTCCAGTCAGCGCTAACCTTTGCTTTGCTCTTGAACTCGAAAATACCCTCTAGATGCTGTAAGACCTTGCTTTCTTGGGACTCCTGTTGGAGAGCTTGCTTTGTGTCTCTGCAAATTCTACAATCACAAGAGAAACGCTTGGCATTCTGAAGAGATTTACCATAGTATAATACGGCGTTGTTTGCAGTGATGAAGGTGTGGAGATTCGGATCATAGTATCTAGATGGAGCTCCACCCCCAGTCGCATATGATCCTACTTCTTTATTATCTCCATAGCTCAGACCAAAACTAAGGCTATCGAGCCCAAAGTGATAATATAGTGCTGTAAGATACCCCCCATATAATGATACCACTTTTGCTGAGCTTTCTTTTATGCCTTTAACCAGATTTCCGAAACCTTCAAGAAGATTGGGATTATCGGCACTATTTTCAAAATCACTAATCCAGAGCAAGACACCATCGGAACCTTCTAAATCACTGAGCAGAACGCTAATATCTTGGGGAGTAGACAAAGTCTCTTGACCGGTGCATACTGCCTTGTATATCGGTAAGTCGGTATTTTTCTTTGAAACCTTCTTTTCAAAAGCCTTTACAGATTTTTTCCATAATTCATAAGTCGAATCTCCCACATTCTCAAAGAAGAAATATGGACTTACAAGAAATGCAGGGGCTGGAAATTTTTGATCCTTGCCCCCAGACATATGCTTCTGAATTCTTTGAAGTGATTTCACTCTCTTTTGGGGGCCAGAAACAGCTATTCCGTCCAATTGGACTTGTACGACCAAGCGGGCCATGGTGTCGGCAAAGTCAGTCCTTTCTGTATTGCTTAATGCATTTGGATCTAAATCATCAAGACCCAAATAGTATTCAGCTCTCTTATCATACTCGCATAGCTTCTCATATGATTTCCTGAGCCTTGGCCCTCCATTTTTTCTAACAATGGCTCTATTACTGAGGAAAACGTATGTCATAGGGTCAATGAAATATGGTTTATTCCATTCTACTAGGGACTGACCCAGTGAATTTCTGTATAGAGCAAATACATGAGCCGGAATAGCTAAGCCATCATAATAATCCACACAACTTGTGAGAATTGGTTTTTCTGCATTTATGCCAAATCTAATCCAGCTCTGAGGTCTATTCGCTTTCATTATCTAATCCCCGAAGCCTCTTCGCAATACATCGCCTTATTCTGCTCTTCCAAAGCCATTGGCTGAAAAGAGTCAGAATCATTAGAAGAAAGGTGCCTTTCAACCAATTCCTCTACCGCCTCTACAGCTCTTTTTTGTCGCTCTTTGGTTACCTGAAGTAGATATTGCCGAAATTGGGGAACAAAGAGGTTCGTTTTTCTAGCACCTATCATAATCTCAATAGAATCATCGACACACATCAGCCCTATCCCTCTCTTTCGGAATACCTTTGAGTGTTCATTTGCCTTTTTAGCTATGTTCGGGGGGACAGCAATATAGGCTTTATCACTGCAAAGCTGATACCTATTTGCCTGTAAAAGAGCATTTTTCCAATTAGACGCCTTGGTCTCGATAACGATTACCTCATATGATTTTCGAATTCCTACGAAGTCAATTCTTCCCTCCAATGCGGGAATTTGCCACCCAAATCTAACGCATTTATCCCGAAGATAGCTTACAACAATATCTGTCAGTATTTCTTCATAACGTATTCCTCTCCTGACCATAGCCTTATTTCACTCCATGGATTTTGTCCTGACAATTGGAATAAAAGGATTGCAAGTCTTGGTGCTTATTATATGCTAGAATGAATCTTGTGGATGTGAAGAGAGATCCTATGCATGAAACAATGAATATGACTAAACAAGGAACCCTGATCAGAGCAGAACTGATTGAAAAACCCGAATCAACCAAGTATTGATTGATAAAGTCAACTCCAATGGTACCAAGCAAGATAATAAGAATTAGGATTGTTCTTCCTATCCATGTTCTTTGAGAATCTTGGGCTTTCTTGAAAGATGTCGTGAGATTTGAAAGCCTTCTGTAGACCTCATGTTGCTCCGATGCCTCCAATATATGCTCTTCAAGAGTAGAGCCATAGCTTCTGTGATCTAACACATCTTTTAGACCACCATAGTCCTGAGGTTGGCTTTCTATTAACTCGGATGCTTTTTCAAAGAATTTGGAAAGGGGAGTAACTACAAACCTACTCCAGTACTCCTCCTTATATTCAGTCAAATTATCTCTGAATTGCTTGTCAAATTCCAAACCTGATTGGCGCAAATCCCACCATAACTTGGTAGAGATCGTGATGAAAGATATGATGGCCGCTTCTAGGAACGTATGGATAACCGACAATGTTATGCAGACCTTCCTAGTATCTTCGGTCTGATGTTTGACTCTTTAGCATAGTACGGATATGTCTTGTAAACATACCTTAGAAGCCCTGTTAGTGATTTCTGATTGAATCTCTCTTTTATTCTTCTTACTATCTCTCGCTGTTCCTTTGTGGCAGCAGAATAGATTCTCTTGGCAATATCTTGTCCCGCCTCCGTTAGTCTATATACTTCGTAGTCGTACATATCCCATGTTACATCAGAGTCGTCTAACTCGCCCGTCTCCTCGTCAATCGCTTCAGCATCCCTTGTTTCGGATGCACGTGTTGATTTCTCTTTGGTAGCACTGATTACTTTTTGTGACTTGAGGGCCTCTAAATCATCTAGTAGTTCAGTTGCGAATGGACCGAAGTTGTAGGGTACGAAATCATAATCGTCCTTGAACAACCCCTCAAATTCATCGAATCTGCTCAATAGAAAAACGAGTTTGTCAAGACGAGTTATTCCCTTTACCGGAGTACTCTCCTCGCCATGCTCGGGAGCATACAGTAGCATCAGCAATACATCAAGCCCGGATTGTGGTTGCCAATCTTCGTTCTCTTCTGATGTCATAGCATTCCCTCACCTCTTCTTGGTTACTACACTATAAAATGGCAACAGACAGATATAAGTTATAGGTGGTTGTCGCAATGTTTTGTGCAAATCTTGTGTGAATGTGCTTACCCTTCATTTTCAAGTCCAAGGGCTTCACGGACATCTTCCTTTAGAAGGCTAAAGAGAGACATTAAGCCAACTGACAATATCGTGGGGTGTGTTTATTGTTTAACGATGATAGTGACATACTGAAAAGCTTGACAACAATCTACGGGTTCTTCTTTGTATTCATGTCCGTTGTTGCCGTCAGCTCGAGTCACCTTAGGCTGTCTCTTCAGCCGCTGGATATTCTAATAATTTTCATGATTATAATTCTGATGTCTTTTGCATGTGCATCAATTGGCTTTGAATTGCTAGTTAGATTGGGTGACAAGGGATTGCATGCTCCTGGATTAGCCGGTTTCATGATATTGGCCATATTCATGCCAGTACTTTTTGTTCTAATCGTGGGAAAATCTCTGTTTACTAATTGGTACTTCCTTGGCTATAACATGGTGGATTTGAGTGCTGTTGTAGTGTTATTGGGAATCGGCGCCGGCTACGCCTGTTTAGGTTTATATTTTAAATTGACAAAAACCTAGCTATCGAGTCTCTGAATCTTCATAATACATGCATTCATTCGACAGAACTGCTCAAGGAGTATTAATTAGACACCCGGGAAACGTAGCCAGAAACCTCTCCTCCCGTCTCTTGTCTCCTCACTATACTGAACAACCCCAAGGGCGCTCACGTGCTCTATGAAATCCTGGGCCTGAGCTCTATGTTTACCGAAGAACAAGAAGTCCTTGTCGTCATGGGTGATACACGCATTAGATAGAGCTGCCCCCAGTATCCGCGAGAGAATGATATCAATGGTTTCTGGATCTGCAGGGAATCTCGGACCAATAATACTCATAGACTTTCCACCTTTGGCTCTCCCCATGCTTCACGAGGTATCACTGATTGGTTGGGTAGCTGGAAAGCTGTGTCCTACTGGAGGTAAAAAAGGCCCCCAAACTTTGGAAAGAAAATTGGCAATCTTACAGGACCGAACGTATAGCTCGTGCAACACCTAGAGTTGCTACGATTTGACAGGAACCTCGAGAAGCAGAGTCTTTATCCTCAGCATCTTTCAGTATTGTCATTGTTTCAGTAGATTTGTTTTTGCAGGACGAGCCATTTTTTCGTCTTGAAGTTTTCAAGAGTTTCAGCTTAACGAATGATTCCTTGTTGTGGTTGTTCGTTCAGTCTGAGATATGAGCATAATAAGAGCCTCAGAAACAGAGGGTCATGAATGGTGAAGCTCAAGCCCTTGTTCGGGAGGGTATGGACTACTTGAAGCAGGAACAACATACCGAAGCCGAACGTGTTTTCAAGGAAGCCACTGAACTTGATCCAAACTACATCGAAGCATGGGGAAATCTCGGCATAACGTACTCGGTTTCCGGAAGGCCCGAGAAGGCTGCGAAGTGTTTCGACCGTGCTTTTGAGATAAACCCTGAGTACCCCTGGACATGGGGTGCATGGGGAAATCACCTTTCGATTCACGGTGCAGAAGAAAAGGCTGAGGAAGCCCTTCAGAAATGCCTAAGCCTCGACGCGAACAATCCGAAAGTCTGGGCTTCCCTAGGTATGCTGTACATGGACCGCGAAACGAATGAAGCAGAAGACGCGTTTCGTAAGGCCTTGGAACTAGACCCAGACAACCACGCATTACGATATCACTTTGTTGACATGCTCAATGATCGTCACAAGTTCGAAGCTGCAGAAGAGAACCTGCGGATAATAATCGAAGCTATGCCCGAAAATGCTAGAGCGTGGTCCATGCTGGGGATAGTCTTGTACAATCAAGGTCACGCACGAAAAGGACTCGAACTGTCTGCAAAAGCGTTACAGCTTGCTCCGGATGACTTTCGTGTTGCTTGGCGGCATGCAAGGCTCTGCTTCAAAACAGGACACCTAGAGCAAACAAGAACGACCATGGCACGTGTGTTGAAAATCAATCCTACCTTTGTTCGCGGCTGGCACTTTCTGATTGATGTTCTCAAACGGATGGGGCACCCTCAGGAGGTAATCGGTGTCCAATATGCTTTGCAAGAGCTGCTCAGAGCAAATCCGTACTGCCGAGTGAACGAAATGGGTTTCCTTGTTCCGGCTTGACTATGAGATATTTGATAGCGTGACGGGAAAATTTGATTTGGAGAGGAAAAGCACAACATGACTACTGACTCAAAGACTATGGCGTATAGAGCCTCTGTGAAAGCATTTTCCTAACCCCCACGCAGTTAGATGGCTCGCATTCCTTATATACTAATACAACCTAGTATATCCAAATTTTATTGCAATTTCCATGGAAATGTCGCCGCCAGTTGAAGGACTCTATATCGCAGGAACAGACATGACGGGAAGCGGTATTGATCTTCAGCAGGTAGCACGCTCAGCCCGTGATGTTAATGCGGCCTTGTTTGAAGAACTTTGACCATGTTTCACAGCGAAAAGGTTTCTATGTCTTAGAATGGTCTGCCATTCAAAGCTGGGTACTATATTGATACTCTACTTTTCTTTCTCTTCTAACCATTTGTCCTCTTCTTCCGGAATCGAAGGTACTAGTTTGACAGCAATGACTCCAATTATGGTGACAAAGGGCAATGGAAAGCTGAGATGAAGGTGGTGTCCACCCCAGAGGACAAATACGAAGAAAGAATAGACAAAAGTGGGGATTAATCGTGGTAATATGGTTAGAATACCAAGAATCTTGACGTTTCTATGGGTTACTTTCCCATCGTAATATGCAGAAACTGCAGCTATGAAGACGAAATACATGATTGTGTCATAAATATGTCCGAACAGGACGTATGAAGGAACTGGCAGCTCCAAAAGGGTAGTACCCCAAGTTGCAATCGTATATGTATACGCAATTAGGGAATAGCTCAATTCAGAGTAGATTGAATCTCCCCTTATCTCAAACATGTATGGAAAGGAGAAGAGTATAGCTACGAGAATAACAGGCAAAGTTGATGTCAGAAAACCATATCTTTGTCGCACCTTGACTACTCCCTTTGTTTAGTTTTAATAGTGCATCATACTATTAGTGAAATGCATTTCATTCTTCTTATGCATTTCAAACTATCGAATCTCCGTAATACAATCAATCTACACTTCGAATGTAAGAAGGCGAAAGAGCAGACGTTGAATTATAGCTCAGATTGATTTGCCCTACTGGATTAAACCAAATATGACCATGAGATTTCGTCAACAGTTAACTTGGCAGGATTATTCTCGTTGTTATTTTCATGGGCCTTGCACGCACCACCTCCATCTGGTACTACTACTCTAAGCTCGACACAGAAGTGATAGTAAATGCCATTATCTAAGTTTATGCCAAACCCCTGCTCTATCTCTTTATTTGAAATCGATTTTCCTTTGGTAACCCAATCAAAACCTCCAGTTACTTCATCTGACCAGACTTCAAACCCCCATACCCAGTCGCCGTTTCCTTTCCTAACTGTATACCAGATTTCTATTCTTATTGTGCTCCACCACCAACTCTCCAACTCGTAAGTCAAATCCCACTGAGCTACAATCTTCCAATTATTCGTAACTTCTTCTGTTGTTAGATAAGTGGATCCAACCCAAGCTCTGTCGTTCGTACCTGCAGCATAGGATCCCGGCCATCCTAGATCCACGCATCTTATCTTACAGATGCCAGTATCAGAGTCAGCAGTACGTACAGCAAAATCCTTGTACGAATCAACTCCACCATAAGGATAGGGTGGTGTGTCGGTACCTGAAAAAGCAGCGTCAGCTGGAACAATGATGAAAGATATGAGAACAAATCCCATAATGATTATTTCGAGATTATGCCGCTTTATTCTTATTCTCTCCACTATATTTTCCTCCATATTATGCTAGCGAATTTCCACGCGAATATCTCATAAACAGGTATTACTTTATAAATGTCAACTAATCTTAATAAATGATATGTTTTTTTCTAAGGATTCTGCTTTCTCAAAAATATAGACAAAACCGCGTAGCGGAGTTCGTTGATTAGAATATCAAACCGAAAACCGTGGAATCGAGAGATAGATGGATACGTCATTTCGCAGAGAATTTCTGGGAAATGCCAAGGGAAATGATTGAAGGTGGTGGGCCTCACTGGACATCCGATCCCCTCGACCCTCCGAAGGGATATTTCCCTGAATAAGCCAAGGCTCGTGAAATGAAGTTACAAAATCGCTGTGAAATCGTGTAAGCACCGAATATTGGAATGTCAGCTCACCGCTACTAATGTCCGAGGCGAGCAGACCGAAAATGTAGCTCGTGCAACACCTAGAGTTGTCAAGATTTGAGCGGAACCTCAGAAAAGCAGTACCTCCATCCTCAGCATCTATTTTATTTCAGTAGAGTTGTTGTTGAGAGGAGAGATGTTACTCCGCGTTCCAGTTATTTCTCGCTTGCAGATTCGACGATCCTTCGGCATCTACGCCTAATTGGCTCACGATAGAATCATGGCGTTCTTTTTAGCAATTTGTTTAAATGGAAATATGAGAATTACAATACTGATTTTATATGCCTAACAGGGAAGTCGAAGATTCAAACCCATGGTGGTGGAAGCCGCTCTGGATAGCTATCCCACTTGTTGCTGTTGCTTTCGCAGTTCTCGGCTATTTGTTCCTGCAAATTCCTCTCCAAACTGCTGCTGGTGCATTGGCCCTGGGTCTTATCATGATTTATTTTGCATACTACATCCGTCTACATCCACACAAAGGGGTGAACAGAGCAGTATACGTGACCCTCGGGGCTTGCGGCGCTTTCCTCTTGGTCCTTTTCGGAGGTGCATTCATTATCGGAGTTACAGGAATCTCGCCTCCAAACAGTCGCTTTGGCTTGATGCTAATGGTTGCTCCACCTATCATAGGCGCAGCCATAGGAGATCTGATAGGTCGAAAGAGAGACTATCGTCTTCCTTTGACCTTTTGAAGAAACATAAGCAAGGACAACGCTAGACTGGCAGTAGTTTGGTAAGACTGAGTAGGACTCTCCAAAAACCACGTGGTTCCATCCTCAGCATCTATTTTATTTTATTTTAGGAATGCAGTTTCAAAGCAAGAAGAGCTAATTTTCCGTGTCACCCTTCTTGGAAACAAGCCAGCTTCTTGGAGAAATAATCTATGAGCAATACTTGCCTTATGGGCCACAGTTCTCATAATTGATGTGCGCCGATATTGATACCCCTCAATATATCCACAGCAAATTGATATTGCCAGCCTGTAGATGTATGTTGGTGGTATTGGTTGGAAACAGAAAAACTCGAAACAGTGCCTATTCGCGAGGTCTGGCCAGATGAACGTCGAGATTTCAACAGATGGCTTGGGGACAATATAGAACTTCTGAATGAATCTCTGGAACTTGATATCCCTCTTGTACCGACGGATACAGAATTTCCGGCGGGTGATTTTTCGGCTGATGTTCTCATTGAAGATAAGAGTGGAGAACGCGTTGTTATTGAATGTCAGTTAAGCGATAGTGATCACAAACACCTTGGCCAACTATTAACATATTTGACAAATTTGGAAGCGAAGACGGCTATATGGATTTGTACGAACCCGCGACCTGAGCATGTAACGGCAATATCCTGGCTGAATGAAGTATCAGCGGTTGATGTATCGTTTTATCTGGTAAAAGTACAGGTAGTACGGATAGGGGATTCAGCACCAGCACCTTTGTTCACCACTATTTCTGCACCGAGCGAAGAGACAAAGGAATCAGGTCGAGCCAAGGAGCGAAATGCACGGTATCACAAGCTGAGAAACAAGTTCTGGACGAAATTGCTTGAGAAAAGCGAATCGACACCTAATCACTTATTCAGAGGTATATCTCCAGGTAAAATGGACTACATCCAGAAAAGCGCTGGGTGGGCTGGCATTACCTACAAATATACAGCGACATATGATTACGTTAGCGTTGATTTGTACATCGACACAAAGAGCCCTGAGGATAATAGAAGAATACTAGACAGCCTTCGGGGGTCCAAGAAAGAAATAGAGGAGAAATTCGGCTCTTCACTGGAGTGGGATCACAAAGAGGGGAGACGCGCGTGTATTGTTCGATGGAAAAGAGAAGGTGTGGGCCTTGAAGATGAAGATAAATGGCCTGAGATTCAAGACGAGCTTATTGAGACTATGTCTAGATTCCACGATGCTATTAATGCAGAGCTTAATGAAACAATGCAGAATATTTTGGTATAGAATAATCAATGCTTACAAGATATATCCGTTTTCATACTTGGAGATGCAGTAACGGCAGTTGCACTACTTGCCAACATCCATAGAAATGGGAGAATAGTTCCACAGCTAGACCTATACTGGCGAGGTGTTCAGCTCACCGTTACTAATGTCCGAGGTGAGCGGACCGAAAATGTAGCTCGTGCAACACCTAGAGTTGTCAAGATTTGGGTCAGACCTCAGAAAAGCAGTACCTCCATCCTCAGCATCTATTTTATTTTCAGTAGAGTTGTTTTTGAGAAGAGCTGACGTACCGTCTTGTTGTTCTTTACAGACAGCTTTGTTCTGTTTTCCTAGTTGTGCCTATTCGTGGTTGATTCTGAGAGCAAGTCTCAAATAGTGCCGCTCTTTCTCATGTCAGGATAGTAGGAACGGGAGTCAAATGTCAGGTTTCTTCCACTACAATAGGAAGATGCGGTTAGAGCGAGTGCTTTCGCTGGGTTGTGTTCTCCAGTTGTATTCATCTGAGTGGAGACTGACATCTGATGCCAATCACACAGAGGGCA
>JAWOEX010000015.1:0-10676 GCA_046482545.1 Candidatus Thorarchaeota archaeon | reverse complement strand
TGCCCTCTGTGTGATTGGCATCAGATGTCAGTCTCCACTCAGATGAATACAACTGGAGAACACAACCCAGCGAAAGCACTCGCTCTAACCGCATCTTCCTATTGTAGTGGAAGAAACCTGACATTTGACTCCCGTTCCTACTATCCTGACATGAGAAAGAGCGGCACTATTTGAGACTTGCTCTCAGAATCGACTCATGAACAGGCATAACCAGGGAAGTGAAATGAAGCCGTCTGCGAAAAACAACAAAACGGACCATCATTTCTTCTTGTTTTGAAACCGCATTACTAAAATAAAATAGATGCTGAGGATGGAGGTACTGTTTCTTGAGGTTCCGTCTCAAATCTTGACAACTCTAGGTGCAGCACGAGTCATACTTTCGGTCTGCTCGCCTCGGACATTAGTAGCGGTGAGCTGAACACCTCGCCGGAGCTCGGTGCTCCGATTCCCTTGAAATAGCGAAATTGCTGGTGTCCCTCGTTTAGTTGAATAAGGGTTTGTTGTGACCAAAATGAATTAGTTTGCAGGATCATGACCGTCATTTATTATGAACAAAATTGATGTGAATCCGATACAGAATTATCCTACGAAGTGACAACTCCTTTGTGTAGTCGAAAATAGGAAAAGAGGAAGAAAGGGTTGCTTGAGCAGCAACCCAATCTTTATTTGTATTATTAAATCTCTAATTCATTTAATTGTCGAATACTAGTAGTCACAGATAGCGTACGGTGTATCGCTAAATTTCCATGTATGGAGGGTGTCATCACTATAATCATTAGCATCCGTGAAACGGAGGTAGAGGGTTGAACTGGTTGCATCATTAATTTCCCAATCCTTGTCTGAAGTTGCAATGTCTAACCTGCAAAGATATACCCAGCTGCCAGAACCCCACTTATAGTGAACATAAAGACTTTCAGCGTCCCACAGCCATCCAGGTTCTTCGCCGTCATAATCAATATTGACATAGTATTCATTATCACCATCAGTTTTAATTCCGGTGAATACGAACTGAAATTCGCAGCGATAAATACCATTAATATCTTCTTCAGTGGCATCGTCGTCGCTTTCCCAGCTTCCATAATAAACTGTAGGTTCATCATCATTGTATGTGATTCGTCCTGCCAAGGCAGGAGCAACAAATCCAGCTATTATCAATATAGCTAAACATAGAATAATCGCATTACTTTTGCTTTTCACGTGTTACAAGCCTCATGGAATTGATATGAATTATTATATAAATAGTTTTCTGAAATTTAATGAAGGGGAAACTATTTCTCCTTCCGCTTAAATAATTGAGTCACTCGATGTAATGTAACAGGCATTTAATTGACGATAGCGAGGTCCTGTTCCCTGTGAAACTGTTGAATCAAGTTTTTTCGAGTAACAGTTTCATTATAATAAACATAGTTCTGAGAGATGCCACCTGTTGTGCTGACATCGTTCCTTCCACACCTCAGCTCCCTTCTGATATGCATGAACTACATATCCGTATACTCAGTATTACAATTATGTGGAGCTGTCGTCTCTATGTCTTTCTGAACTGCATAAATCCTTAATCGGTCACCGGTCGAATAAGGCGATTCCACAAGCGCTAGCTACGATCACATAGGGATGAACATTTGGTGTCCAAAAGCTCGTCCACCGGATGTAACAGGTTGCTGTCGATTCACTTAAATTACTTCTGGAGAAGATAGATGGGGGTTCGTTGCTCAAGTCATAGTCAAAAAAGAAAAACAAGTCCTATGAGGGGGACAAGGTACTTACGAAAGGTCAACTGGTCTTTCAAAAATCGACCGCAGTCGGAGATATCCCTTTGTTAAGCCGAGTAAATTAAGAAAGCAAGGAGCCAGAATGGCGAGATTTGCCTGTTTCAAGTGATTGATAGTATGACATAAATCGAACAGCACACGTACGCGACCTTGTTTGCTTGCATTATATCGTTGTGGTTTCCACAGAGCCATTTTTGCCGGCCCTGTGTGAAAAGTCAACGAAGAAGTAAGGAAATGGAGTAATCAAATTCCAAAATGCCTGGTTTCTGAAATCATTTCCCTTTTTTCCGGTCACACACATTCATCGCCAAGGACTTTTCACACAACGCCATTTTTGCCGGCTCTGTAGAAAAAGTCACCTCCCGGCACACTCCAAGAAGTTGAGTCGCTCGATATTGTGAAGGACCACCTTGATCAACAACTCGCGACGTTGTTCTCTGAATCCTCGTGACCCCAGACGCTCCGTGAACCTCACCTTCATCATCCCGAACACAGTCTCCGCTAGGCTCCTCATTCCATACTCATGAACCCGCTTCCACTCATCGGGGTCAGAGCGATATTCACTGATCAACTCCTTGTATCCTCGATGTCCTCGAGATCGAGCTCGCAACCTCTTCTTTGGTTCAATAGCTGGGTATGCACCAAGGTCATGGATGAACTGGACGTTCTGTCGTGAGATGTAGGCCTTGTCCCCGTAGACAGTCTCAAGTCTCCTGCAATCCCCCCTCCTCACAAGAGAGGCCAGGTGTTTGGCATCACCACCTGGTCGTGCACTCACTCTAGCTGCGGTGATCATCAGGGTGTCGGTGTCAACGGCGTTGTGAAGGGCATGGAAACGGCGTTTCCGTGTTCTCTTGAACCGGAAGGTCATCCACTCGCCACCGGACGAGTGAGAGAACCCAGAAGAATCCACAGCAATCGTCTTTGGAGGAGAACGCTTGTTGGCAAGGAGCTGGTACATCTGATGGAGAAGCTGGGTGTCCAACCGCCTCACTGCCTTCTGGAGGAGGGAGAAGTGAGGGGCTCGCTCAAGTCCAAGTCGCTGGAGCAGGACAGTGTTGAAGGTGAGGGTGGCAATGAAGTCACGATATCCAAGACCAGTGTCAAACTTGAGCCCGAGGAGGACAAAGAGTGTGGGAAGGGGAAACTCAACAGGACGTCCATGCTGGGATCTCGTATCGGGAATGGTATTGCAAAGGCTCATAAGCTCATAAAGGAGAAAGTGATAGCGGCGAGCTTTGGCCGCGTTGTATGAGACATCGTAGTGCATGAATCATGTGACACGACCGGTTCGCCTCTTAATTCGTGTATTATTCTACAGAACCATTTTTGCCAAAACAAATATATGCCCAGAAATTTTGAACTTGATTGTTGGTTAAGGTGGGAATATGACCGGCCGAGGTAACATCATATTTGTTGACAGCCTACACAAAAGCTTCGGAAATGTGAAAGCGCTTGATGGATTAACGCTCAACATTAGCGCCGGCATATTTGGACTCATCGGGCCCAATGGAGCAGGGAAAACCACTCTTCTGAGAATACTCCTAGGACTAGCGAAGCCCGATGGTGGTCATGCATCCATCTTTGGGCAATCCATCAACGAAGACGGGGGAATAAGAGAAAGAATTGGAGTTCTCCATGAACACCCCTATTACTATCCCTCGATGGCTGCGAAGCGATATCTGGATCTTGTTGGGTCAATGTATCCAACTTGCAAGGAGTCGACTGAAGTCTTGTCACTTGTCAACCTGAGCGATGCAGCAGATCGGAAGATAGGGGAATTCTCTGCAGGGATGAAGCGAAGGCTCGGTATTGCACAGGCGATTATCGGAAACCCGGAACTCGTGTTTCTAGATGAGCCCACATCGAACTTGGATGTTGACGGGCGGGACATAGTGATTCGTCTCTTGGTTGATCTGTACGAGGAGGAGGGGGTCTCGTTTTTCCTATCTTCACATATTCTATCAGAGGTTGAGCGAGCTTGTCACAATGTAGCATTTATCCAATCCGGGAAGGTAATAGATTCCGGGCTCGTTTCTGAGCTTATCAGGAAACATACTGAGAACAGGTTCAAGGTATTGACACCGGACGCCAAGCGCTTGTCTCAAGCTCTAGAACATGAAGATGGTGTGATAGATGTACTTGTCACCGGTTCCTCGACGGTGATAATCGAGGTAACCCCGAATGTCGCTGAACAAATAGAATCGAAAGTGGAACGAATCGCTAAAGACGCGAATACGGATGTGTTTGAGATAGAAGGGACGGGAAACCTTGAGGACGTCTATAGGAAGGTGACCAAGAGTGGCAAAGCGTAGGAACAGGCTCTGGCGGTTGTTCCGCCTCAATTTTGAAGGGTCATACAGATTTCCGTCACTTGCTAGCATCGTATCCATCATGCTCTTTGTGCTGTCATACACCGTGCTATCGCAGTATATGTGGAACGTAGGCGTATACTTGGCACCAGGCGCTGAATGGTGGAGCAGTACAGGAGCAATCGAGCGCGCAGAGCAAATCGCGCGGGAACGCATTGCCATGGCATACTTTCATACGTTTCAGAGCTCTCTGTTCGTCCTCATACTCCTTGTCCCGCTTCTGATTGCGTTCACTCTTGCACAGGGGTTCTCGAACGGTGAACTGCGGACGCTGTTGTCGTATCCTACAACTAGACCAAGAGTGCTTCTAACAAAAACCGGAACGGCGATTCTTGTAACAGCCATTACCGCCAATGTAAGCTCGATACTTGCATTGTTCTTTTTCTTTCCAGTTCTCCCCCATATCCCATTGATTCTCCTCTTGATGCTAACCCAGTGGTCATTCGCATTTCTCCTTGGATCCGCATGCACACTCGTTGCGGTTGTCTCGAAGAGCGCGCCTGCTACGCTCGTTACGGGGATAGGTGGCTGGATGGCGGGCCTGACCCTTGCCACGAACCCTGCAAGTAGCCAGTTGATCCAAGGGATATTCTACCCGGTTCAATCCATTATTGTCTATATGCTCGGAGATATTGCAGTATTCAGGGGGCTAGAGGTGTCCTTTCTTGATGTCTTCGTACCTATGACAGCATCGTTCATCCTTGGAATCGTGTTGCTTGTAATCGGACTCATTGCATTCATGTGGAGGGAGATATGAAATGACCAATACCAACAGAGCTAAGGCATTCGTCATCGTTGGGGTCGTGCTGTGTATTGTCGCATTCATTCCCGACGTGATTGTGGAAAATGGCGACTTCATGGACGGTGGAACATACTATGGGCATGTGGTCCAAACAACTGGAAGCATTACCGTTGATTTGGATATCTATCCACTGGGAAATGAGAGCTTCGATATCCTGGTAATGACATATGACGAGGCGTTAACCGCTTTTGAGGAGGAGTCTCTTGAGAACTGCACTATCCTATATGAAATCGAAGAGGTAGAACAACACACCGAAGTACTCCCGCTTTCGTCCGGGACATATGTGGCCTTCGTCACGCCATCCAACAGCAGCGCCGAGGGCGCCTATTTTGATTTGCATGTTTTTAGGACAACTCCGCATCCACGGGTGTTTGTTGTAGCCGCAGTTATGTTCGGCATAGCGGCGGTTGACGTTATTGTTAGGAGAAGACAAACTCCGAAATAAAATCGTTCCATGTATCAGCTTGGATATATATTGATGATTATGAGAAATTAACGGTTCTCTAGTAGTTATTCATTCTCGTAGAACTTGTCTATTCTTGATAACCCATTTCTTACAGTTCTAGGAACTGCATGAAACTTCTGTGTTCCACCCTTCCCCTGCCAGCGTCGCCGCCCCCACGGTACCCGTAGGCCCGTGAGTCAGCAGGGGCTTTGTCCACGTTCACAGGAATGGGATTCCTCCCGCGGTCCTGGCTTCTTTCTCCTGTTGTCATCCTGGGTCATCACTCCCGGCGACAGCGAGGTCTTCCACAGTTCTTGCCACGGCGTGGTCATGATCACCCACCTCAACATTGTCACCGCCGCAGAGATGGCCCATTACAGACGAGGTGAACAGCCGCGGACTCTCCCCGGTCTGATGGAGAACCGTTGGGGGAGAGTGGGGACTTCTGCTTAGGGGAACGAGTCCACCTCACAGCTTTCAGCCGCGCGCGTCGTGTCAGAGCACTAGCCCACTTGCCTAGTCCTACTGAAACGAAATTTCGTACTGGACCTAATAAAGTCATACCGCCCTGGGTCTAGAGTAGCACTTACAGGAAATCTTACAGATCTTTTACACTCTTCCACTCGGATTTTTTAGGATTTTTGTAAAATTTGCCTATTCTTGATTTGTTCGCGTTTAGATATTGCTCGCAATAAGGTATCATCTGTTTTGTGTGGGACAACTGAGAATCGGAATACCAACTCTTTCTGCAAAAACAACACTGTAAGACATCAAAACTGAATGAGAAATGCTGAGGATGGAGGTACATGTTTCATGAGGTTCTGCTCAAATCTTGGCAACTCTAGGTGCAGCACGAGTTATACCTTCGGTCTCTTCCTGCAGTCTGAGCATAACAGCCAGAAAAGAACAGGTTAGGGGAGTAACATTCTGGCCACGGTCCCATTCCTATCAACTGGGGTTAGATCCTCTTCAAGTCCGTTCGAGGCTGCCCCTTCAAGCCCAATCATGTACGAATCGGGATTGAAGCAGCTGAAAGGAACCAATAGTCTCAGCGAATCATTTTCGACAGAAACGGGAAGATTGGGTTCTGAGGTGGTTCCGTCCTCATAGTAGAGACTAAGGATATGAGAATCGGTATGGCCCTCTTCAATGCCTCTCAAGACGACTATCAGCCAATAACCATAGGGTAAGGAATCATTGTTTTCTTGTACACTCCCAGCCACCTGCATTTCAACGGCAACGTAGATTCCATCCCGATACGAGGTAATCTGTACTATATCGCAATTCGGATCTGATACATCACCTTCGGGGTCTGAATGCTGGATATCCGTTCTATGAACAGGCGTTAGACCAACCACGACTATGCTCGCGGTTACTATGGCTACCAGTATGAGCAACCCCAAAGCTTTGTATCCAGATATCGAAATGCTCCGTCCTTCTCTGGTGGTATGCCCCTTCAAAATACCATCTCCTGTATATGCGATTAGATGTTTCCCTGATAGTATTTTCGGCCTTATCCTTGAATAAAATATTATCTCATCATTTCTATCAATCACACTGCAAAAACAAAACAAACTGAAATGCTGAGGATGGAGGTACTGCTTTTCTGAGGTTCCGCTCAAATCTTGGCAACTCTAGGTACGGTTATCATATCCAACCTCAATCATTGTGCTTTAGTGAGATTCCGCTGATTCAGATTTGTCATCCTCTTGTGCCAGCGTTCCAAGAAACAAGATGCAGAAGATGGCCGAAAACAGACTCATGAAAGGCCCCAGACCCAGCCCGATTGTGAATTCGTTTCTGAACATGAAGTCAGCATCGATAGCTAGGTCTGGAATCTGAGCTTGTATTATCAATACCCGGGGAACATAGAGCATGGCAACGACGAAAGCAGACACAGAGAAGACAATCGCTAGGATAATCATAGCCTGTCGGATTCGCCTCGTACGAATTCTGTGGTACCCCACTCCAAGTATTACGAGCAGCAAACCGCTCACGATGGGTAATATACCGAACCAGAAATCGCTGTATGTTGAGTTGAACTGCGTGTCATTGGACCACATCGTTACTTGGCCACTCCATCTGTCCAGTTGACCTACTCCAAAACCATAAATCTCCCCTGTTACGGGATACGGCTCTTCTACAGCTACATGAACAATGTCTCCTGAAAATCCAAACCAGGGAACAAAAGGAATAACCAGATTCAGGATAGCTAGTAAGAGTAACTCTAACCTGCGTATTAACCCCCCTATTTTCATAACCCTTCCACATTTTGAGATACATCTGAGTCTCATTTAAAATTATCGGAGAAAAACGCGGATAACATTGGCCTTCAAGAATTTCAGACAAAGTACATCTTGATAGCTCTGATTCTAATTGGAAGAGGATACGGAGATGAAGTTATGTTACGGAAACCAAAGCGAGTTGTCATCTACTTCATTTAGTCATTTGGACCTGTGGTAGTTTTGTAATGAATATAGACTGGTAGATGAGTTATGTTTACTAGCCTTCTATCTATATAGTCATAGTGTGGCAAGATTACTTGAAAAGTATAGTCCTTAAATAGTATTTTGAGATTTAATGGTTGGTGAACGGAGTTCATCGGGAATTTAATTGAATAGAAAACTAAATACTAAAATAGCTGCCATTTTATCACTGATGATGATTTTGATGTTAGCATATGGAACCATACCAGTGGCTGCATGGTATGAAACAGGGGAAAAAGGAGTAACAGCCGAGGTTAATTCTTACCCAATAGGCAAACACGGAAGCAATGTGGAATATGGTTACTCACAAGGCGAATATCATTCAGATACGCATCCACGTTTCTATGCATCTCTTATGAGCATTGGAGATTGGGGAGATAACACGCCCTATTATTTCGGACCCAGCAAAATGTGGATCAAGGTCTGGGGATATAAACCAAATGATCAACCTTTGCTGGGCGACGAGTTTAGTTCGTTAAGCGTTATGGTAAGTCCAGAAGAATCCGGAGCAGAGCAACAAGTACTTGAAAATTTGTGGACGTTCTTGGGAGATATTTCACCGGAGGGGCTACTGCCAATCAGTTACATCACAAAAGCAGCACAAGGAGAAACTGGATCTGCAACAGGACGTACAACATACACGGCATACGCGCGATACTTCAATGATATTATCTATAAATCTGATAGCCAACGAGGAATGCGTTTTGGATTCAACCTCGAAGTTGATCCTACACTCGAAGGAACCTATGAGATTTACTTCGAGTTTAAGACTCGCTTCCAGCAGAGTCAAGTATATACAGAAGTGACAACCACTGAATCTCTGGTTTATAGATATGATGACGGTGAAAGCGAAGGTGGTGGTTGTCCGTACTTGTCTGTATATGATGGGACACAGTACGTCACCGAAGAGCTTCTCAGTATCCATGCTGAAGATGATGTTACTTTTGGATCTAGACTGGTTACAACCCCAGCTACAGTGCGTAACAAGCACTACTTGAGACTAACTGAACATCCTCAAACAATCTCCCACATTGACTCGGTCCAGTTATTTGCTAGGCTTGCAGATGGCTCAGTTATCGAACTACCTCTTGTATATGCAGGGCATTCAAGAGAGGGAAATGTGATTAATCTGCTTAAAAACAGTGATGATCGTCGAATAGGCACATTGGGAGCGAACCATAATGACGGAATTAGTGAATATATTGATCTCCAATTTATGGCAGGTCAACATACGCAAGTTGTTGAATACGTCTTTATGATTGAAGGCTATAATGCTGAAAGTAAATTCTGATAGTCCAAGTATGAATTTCTAAGTGAGGAGCACGAAAAGTGTTCCTCTACCTCTTTTTTTCCGTCATTTCTATCATATCAATAATCAGATTGCAGCGCAGGAAAAATCCACCTATCTTGTATTCTTCAAAGGCAATGCAATCAAAACTAACTAACAGATGCTGAGGATGGAGGTACTGCTTCTGTGAGGTTCTGTCAAATCTTGGGAGCCTTCATGGTTTCTTAGCGGCAAGGGAGAAGCCAGTGAAGTATATTTCAACGTCTTGCTTTCTCGCCAAGGGGCCAAGATCACTCTCATCATGCTTCATTCGACGTCGTGACTGTGACCAAATATTCGTCTCCAGAACCTCAAATCCACATGATCTCACGAGTTCCTCCCAGCCCGCTTCGTGGTGAGGCTGTTTCGAAACTAAGTCCTTGTAGATTTCATCAGGAAACTGGTCGAGTCCTTCTGTAATGGCATCGTTCAGGAAGAGATATCCACCGGACTTCAATACTCGATAAGCTTCTGCCAGCGCGACATTGTTATTGTCAACATTCCCAAAGCCCCCGCTATCAGTAACATAATCCATGCTCTTGCTCCGAATGGGTAACACCGTAACGTCCATTCCTGCAAACGATACGTTCTCCCCAACGTCCATGCTGTCCAAGTGCTTCTGCCACAATGAAAGCACCGAGACACCCAGATCGGTCATGAGTATATTGGCTTTGGAATCGAAGAAAAGCAAGGCTGGCATTGCCCCACCACCGGGGCCACTTGCGATATCAAGCACCAGTCCGGGGTTCTCTGCTATGTGACGGGCAAAGGAGTAGTAGGCGTGATCATGGTGTTCCCGGAGAGTTTGGAGGTGGTCTTTCCAGCTACTCTGAATCCAATCCATGCGAGGTGTACGATCTGCATCCCCACCACTCCAAGTTCTTTTTGACATCTCTGTGAAGTCAGGAATTCCATCTGCTACTGGATATTCTATGTCATCATCAACTGCACGGAGAAATCCATTCTGCCATGCCTCTTTCTTACCTGCTGTGCCCTCGAATGCGAGCTCTTTGTGACTTGCAGGCGTAACGAAGCAGTCCTGAAAATCCAAATTCAGTCTTACCACCTTCATGAATGGGATCCAATCTAGGACTGTACCTACTTGGCATCTGATATCTCTACTGCCTGTTCATGCTCAAGGTTTCTTCAGATGGAGAATCATCTCTTCTGTTCACAAAATTACACTGCAAAACCAAAACTAACTAAGAAATGCTGAGGATGGAGGTACAGTTTCTTGAGGTTCTGCTCAAATCTTGACAACTCTAGGTGCAGCACGAGTCATACTTTCGGTCTGCTCACTTCGGAAAGAGATGTGAATGCGCATTTCATATACCGAAATAGTACAAAATTAACCAAAAACCGGGAAAAATCGGCAAAGGCACTCTGAGTTAAGCAATTATAGCCTCTCTTTGGAGAAATAGGAGAAAAATAGCAGAAATGAATATGGTGGAGCGGTTATGAAGCCTTTATGGATG
>JAWOEX010000017.1:0-12600 GCA_046482545.1 Candidatus Thorarchaeota archaeon | reverse complement strand
TACTATCAAGCTGCAATAATCATCGATGACTTCGATTACTTTTTCCCTCCTGATGTGGGTCGATTCCTAAATGGAGGTGTAAATAACCTGATGACCCCTGTTGATGATTCATACACACTTTATACAACCAATGCGGACAAATATTCCAGAGACCGTGGTTGGGAAGGTGTATGCGATGAATTCGCAATTGTTTTTGTATCGTTTTGTCGTTCTGTCGGCATTCCTGCAAGATACATATACGCCTCTGGTGTTAACACTACTGGACACTCCAAAGGTCATGCTTGGGCTGAGTTTTGGGATGGTTATGACTGGATTCATGCAGATCCCACTTGGGATGTGACCGATAATCCTCAGTGCTATCAGAATGTTGGCATTTCTTGGAATACACTAAAAATTATGGCTGAGGGTGATGATGCAAATTACTCCGATGATGATTACGACAAATTAGAATATGATGGAAGATTACACTATTATTGGGATTTCGAGCATCGCGTCAATTATGATGGGAGCAACAATTATTGAGCAAATAATGGGGATACCAAGACAAATGAAGCTGAATCGAACCACAATAAGCCTATTTGTGCTATTCTTGGTTCTGTCACTCGGGGCTACAACTGCAGTAGCGAACCAACTACCAACTTCCAATTCCGCAACGCTAGTGGTCGGAGAAAACACCATCACCTTCAACGGCTGGGACCTGAATAGTCGAGGGCTCGGACGCTACATACTTCAAGCCGAAAACTGGGATGAATATCAACCAATCGTGGACGCTTTCAACGACTCATTGCTCTTCGGTCTAGACACGAACTTGAATGGCTATGGGGCCTTTTCAGGTCTCAACAGCACCCACTTCACTCAGCTCCTGTTCAATTGGACGGGTGAGTTCGATACTATCGTGAATCTTAATGTCAACTCAAGTTCGTATTTGCGAGAATCGCTGAAGACCGGGATTGCCTCGCTTCTTGCTTTCAATGAATCATCAGACTTCTGTTTCAGGCCCTTCAGCGAGGATAACCTCCTGATTCCCTTCCTGTGGGACCGCAGCTATACTGGTGACTCTCTGGCGATGGGGGATATCGGGATTTCAGAATTCGAGCATGATAATGCGAGTGTGTTACTGAATGAATCTCACTGGGAATTAACCTTGAAAATCAATACCACTATAGCATGCTACCCATCCCCAACCGAACCTGTTTACTCTCTCGCACAGCTTCTTTGTATCATGTCTATCTCACTCGATGGCACAATCGTTGCAATTGAACATCTTCCACCGCCACCATGCGGAGCTAATCCCACCACGACAACAACCACAGAAACAACCACCCCTGTGGGCATACATCCGCTGCATGCTCTTGGGATTGGTACCGCAATAGGAGCAGTGGTGGTCATTATGGTTGTCTATGTCAAGAAGCGATGATAGCCCGAGCTCCGGCGAGGTGTTCAGCTCACCGCTACTACTGTCCAAGGCGAGCAGACCGAAAATGTAGCTCGTGCAACACCTAGAGTTGTCAAGATTTGAGCGGAACCTCAAGAAGCAGTACCTCCATCTTCAGCATTTCTCACTCATTTTGCTTTGTTTTCGATAGTGTAGCTTTGTGAAAAAGACAGTATGCCATATACGTAACTCTGCTACTTAGCATTAGTGGCGGTATCCTGGGTGCACTCACAGATCATCTTTGCAAATCAGGAATACGAAGATGTCCTTCCACTTTCAGCAATATCATCCCCGCGATTCCTAATGCAGTAACAACTAGCCCAACATGAAAAGCACCGGTGTGAGGGAGCGGCCTACTGATTTGAACGTCCCAATAAACAGTCTCGTTATATGTGGGGGTGAACAGAATGGCATATAATCCGGGGTGAGGAATCTCGATTATGCCGGAGTAATTCGAGAGCACTTCAATCGACATAAGTGGGTCAGTCCCTTCCAGAGATCCATTTTCCAATGCGGACGTCAAATCGTCATAGTCCAATACATAGACTTGAAGTCCACTGCTATTGTAGGTCGAGATGTTTACGTGAATATTTCCAACGGCTCCGAAAACTGTCCCCTCGTAAGTACCATAGTCGACAAAGCTACCTGGACCAAAACTTCCGGATGGGATGAACGAGACTAGCAAGAAGGTGATTCCAATCATCGTCACCAGTTTGGTTATTCTTCCTGCAGCTGACGCCATCCTCAGATCTCCACCTTCTCAAATAGAAAGACACTTGCCGTCAAGGCAAGGACGCCAACAACCATCGCGCCGACTATGCCGACGTACACCTCTGTAATCTGTGGTACTACGAGTCCTCCTGCGACATAGCTACTCGCTAGGGATATTGGGTTGAGGACAGCCCGTACTGTGCTTGGTGTGGCCTGCGAACCAGCAATCATTTGTGCGGCGTACCAGAGGATAATTCCTATGATTGCAGTGGCAGCACCACTTCTGGTCGCGATTGATATCAGCGTGGTTCCTGACGTAAGGAGTATGATAAACGCCCATAGTGCAGATGTTACAAGCAATATGGAAAAGGCATCTTTGCTGCCAGGAATGAACAGGAATATCATCGAAAGCGAAGCGAACGTTGCAACTGTTCCCAGTACAACAATGACCCCGGAGACCTTGACCATCAATAGGGTGGAACGTTGAATGGGATAGGACAAATATGTTTGCAGCGTGCCATCTTCAAAACGTCCTGCCAGAGTGGATGCTAGGAACAGCGGGATAAGGAAAGCTAGGATCTGGGCGAAACCAAGAGCTGATGATGCATACGCTGATGCTGTAACCGTCCGTCTATATTCGGAAACAGATTCAATTACTGCCGTACCATTCCATGTTGGCCCCGGTTCGATATACACCCCCATATGGCTTCCAAATATTCCAATGGTACTGGCGAATGCAATGGCAAGGAAAATCGCAACTATTCCCTCAACAACCGGAAACGAATAGAACTGGTTGAATTCCAGCTCCCAGATTTCTCGCAGGTTTTCAGGTGGTCGCTTCATATTACACATCTCTCCTCACTGGGGGTTCTCCTGTTTTTCCGATAATGCTATGTTGTATTTCCTGTCGATTCAACTCTAGGTGTCTCCTCAATCCTATCAGCTCTTCTTGGTATGTAGGAGAATATCGCACCCCCAGCAACGAACAAAATACCAGGGATTAGAGCGTTCATGTGTGGGTTTGTTCTCTGGATGTCTATATTGACGCTGATTGTGTTATTTTGAGATGGAGTGACAAGGATCGTGTAGACCCCCGGTGATGGAAGCTCAACACGGCCGTTGTAGTGGGTGATGTTTTCCATCATGGCAACAGGACTTGTCTGTTCCAAAGAGCCATTTTCAAGAACGATCAGAGTATCCTCCGAGTCAAGAATGTAGAGAGAGAAGCACTCGTTGGTGTCCCCTTCCGCCTGTACATAGATAGCATCAGTCGTTCTGAAAAGGTATCCTTTGTACATCCCACTATCTATGGAAGCATGGAGCCCGAAACTGCCAGCCCCCAGAAAGGAGACAAGGAGCAAGGTTATGCCAAGAGTTACCATGAGCCAGCCTGCACGGGTTTGCATGGACACCATCGTTACACCTCCATTCTTTCAAAAACCAGCATGCTCAGAACAAGGATTGCTATGCCGACTAGGAACGACCCCAACAGTGAGCCAGCAATCTCCCATGTCAGAAGGGTGTTCGCTTCCCCTCTAATCGCTTCTGTAATGATTCTTACTGGGTTTATGACCCTCTTAATCGACTCCGGAACGATATCCATATTGACGATGGCGAGAACCCCAGTCCATCCTAGCATCCCTGAAGCAGCACTGGCCATGGTCCGTTTTGAAATGAGAGAAATCAGTATACCTACTGAAGTTACGACAAGTACGAATACCGAGAACGCTACACTAAGAGCAAGAAAAGGAAGAAATTGCATTCCGCCAGGGATGTAGATGTAAACTGCGGCAAGAGATAGCACCGTAGCAGGAATACAGGTTAGAAGCAGTATCATAGCAACTTTTGTCAGGAGGATACGAGAGCGGCTTAGTGGATAGCTGAGAAGGGTCTGCAGTGTTCCGTCTTCGAAGCTTCGTGCCAGGCTGAAAGCAGTTAAGGCGGGAATCAACAGGGCAAAGACTGAGACCAAGCTTGAAAGAGCCATGGCGTACGCAAGTGCCCCTCCTTCCAAGAATGCGTAGTATCGTTCGATCAGTTGAGAGCCATCCCACATGGGACCTGAACTGAGCTCTAACCCCACAGACGCGTTGCCAACAGCTATGCCCCTGCTGGCTGCCATAAACAACATAATAGCCACGATGCTTTCGAGGATTGGAAAATGATAGGTATACTTGAATTCAAGTTCGATTATCGGGTGAACTTTCTCGTGTTCCTTACTCACGTTTAGCAAGCTCCTTGAAAGCGACCTCAAGATTACCAGCTTGTTCAACCGCATAGAGCTTGATATCCAACGGATCTGCAACATTCTCGATGTCTGCCTGAATATCATCAATCCCCCTTAACTCTAAAGTAAAGGTGATGGAGCTCCCTCCAGATACTCTGGGTTCTTTTACCCCGGGAATCTGTTTGACAGCTTCGATAAGCCGTACAGCATCTGAGGTTACGATGCGGAACGTATTCGATGTGTACTTCTCGATGACATCTCTGGTGTCACCCTTTTCTATTATCTTCCCCTTATCTATGAACGCGACCTGATGGCAGACCCGTTCAAGGTCGGAGAGGATGTGGGAACATACGAAAAAGGAGATATCACGTTCGTTGTGAAGATTAACAATAAGGTTCATGATATCATCGCGCCCGGTCACATCCAGATTCGATGTGGGCTCATCAAGAAACACAAGTTCGGGAGAACCAATCAGAGCCTGGGCGATGCCCAGTCGCTGATACATACCTGCCGAAAGATTACCGATTTCTCTATTCTTCGCATAGTCAAGACTAACGTTTGTCAGCAGCTCCTCGGCCGATGTGTTGCTTCGGTAAATCCTGGCAACCTTATTCATATATTCTATCACCTGCATCGACTTGGGATATGCAGGCTTTTCATGAAGGACGCCGATTCTTCTCCTAATTTCAAGCGAGCTCTCTGCGATGTCAAGACCAAGTACTTTGGCAGTGCCGCCGTCCGACCTGATTAGACCAAGCAATACCCGAAGCAGTGTGGTCTTCCCGGCTCCATTTGGTCCAATAAGACCGAAAATCCCGGGTTCGACATCTAAATTGATACTGTCAAGAGCTCTTACATCAACGAAAATTTTTACCAAACTCCGAACTGATATCGTTGTTTTTCGCATAACCCAACACCTACATATTTTCATTTTGTGCCTAACTAATAAGCAGTTTGGGCCTCTATATTGATACAAACACATATATTTTCATTTCAGACAACTCATGACCATCATTTTTAATTCTGTAATTACATAGTTCCCATACCATCTGCTTTAGTATCTCCACCTGGATAGCACCATGAATGTTTTATTATGGATATTCTTCCGATTTAGAATTGCGGGATGTTTTCCTATCTTTTCGTTTGGACTACATTTTCTATTTCTTGTGCCTTTTTAATTTCAATATACCACTTTTTTGAAAAAGAAAATCGTGGAATCGAGAGAGATTGTGCCCTCTCTCCATTCCACGATAGATAAACTCAACCTGTCTGTTTCATCCTCAATACTTTGCCCATCTATTTGGATTTGGTTCTTCCGTTACCACTGCCAGGTTATCTTGTCAACGTATAATATTGCCTTTTGATCTGGCTTGTCGCCATTCTTACAGACACGACCATTGAATGATGTATATCCTCTAAACTCCACACAGAATAGGTAATCGTCACTGGGACTATCAATCGAAAAGCTCGAAGGATTCAACTCCGATATTGTCCCGGAAAACGTATAATACTCAAAATTCATCCTACTAAAGGACCAAACTTTTGCTTTCCAAAGCTCATTCTTGGTATCCGCATCTCGAATCACAAACCACACTTCTACCAGCGCCGTACTTCCAATACCATCTGCTTCCACAAATGCATAGAGTCTGATATCCGCTGTCATTGTGAAACTATGGCTACCCGATATATCTTCATCGACTGCACCAACCCACGCACCACCGCCGGTTTGGAATCCCAAACCATGAGACCAGACCCCCACCTTCTCGTAGTAGGGCCAATCTTGTGCAGAACTCCCAAATTGTGCCCAATGTCCCCCGTCATCATAGTTACTGCTCATCTGACCTGAACCGGCAAAAACTAGTTGTGGGGTCATTGAAAGGACTACGGCTAGAACTATAATTACCAATCCAATATTCCTCTTATTCATATTGTCACTTCGTGGTGAATCAACATGCTGGAAATTATGCCTTCACAATTGCCTTACAAGCCTCTCCAAACCACATTAACCCTTTATTGTAATCTCTAATATATCTTTATACGAATCAGGAGAATGCGTTGGCAAGATGTGCTATGCTTACGAAGATGATTGATAGAATGCGAAATTGTACTGAATGCAGTTTATCTGCGAAATCAAGTACTCATTGAATTCTATCTTTCTAGTTTCTACGTCGTTTCTTTGGTTTTTCAACTCCTGATTAATATTTTATGGGTCGGGTGTTGTCATCAAAATTAGCTCCGTTACTTGGCTTCTTTATTCCTCCTTAGTTTGATAGATACTAATGTCCGAGGCGAGCGGACCGAAAATATGACTCGTGCAACACCTAGAGTTGTCAAGATTTGAGTCGGAACCTCACAGAAGCAGTACCTCCATCCTCAGCATACTAGTTTGTTTTGGTACCTTGATTGTGCGGCGAAATACGGCAAGATCATGACTTGAATTGGTAGCAACAAGGCTATGGGAATAACCCAGACAACTGATAACATGGGATGCATGATTGAGAAGAAGAAACCATACAGCTGCAGAACAGCATAGATGAGCCAGATACAAGGATATACCAGCCAAGACAACGGAGGTTTGACACAGTCCTTCAGGAATCTGGCAGGATTATCAGATAACAAAGCTGTAGTCAGGAATACTGGTATCAGGACGACGGCAAAAGACAGGAATCCGAGAATATATAGGCGGATACTGTACATAGACGAAGGCGTGAGTGGCAAGATACCAAGTCCAATGGAAGCAATCATTGCACCCAGTATACCCAAACTCAACGCCCCTTGCAACACTCTTTTGGCCCTGAAATTCGAGCTATTTGCAGCTGTTCCGAACGCTTCATGAGACCATACGATGTTGGTTGATAATGTAATTAAGAGGAATGGGGATAGCATTAAAATACCGAGAATGTACGAGTTGCTCCCCAGAATTCCTTCAAGAAGGGGGAGAATGTAAAATATGGCCACCAACAAAATCCAATATGCCAAAACAAATAATGGATATCGCCTGAGAACTTGATTTTCTCGCCTTTTCCAGTCCCGAAATACTATTTCTGATGACTCCATCTATGTTCCCATTCACTTCTCTTTCATTTCATTCTAGCTGTGCATGGTTGAGGTACCATGAGGCATCCTCCACGTAGAGGACTACTTCATTGAAGTCACCAACGTCTATATTCGCGTTGAGAATAGCGCACAATGCTGAGAAATCCACAGATGCTACTTTTCCACTCCCGGAGATCTGTTCTATGACTGATGGAGTTGCCCTTACATCAATGGATTGTATTCCTTCAAGCTTGTGGCTTCCAATGAAGCTGTAGAGGGTTTCAAGTGGGACTAAATCCGGTCCGCAGGGTTTTCCTTGACCTCTAATTATGTGTCCGTCATTGTTCCTAGCTGTGAATCTGAACCGAATGAGGTCTAAGTCGAAGTTTTCGACCAGATCTAAAGTATCCTCAACGGTCTTAATACCATTGAAGGTTATTGTTGCAGGTACATTGGACTCTTTGGCCAGTTTACTATAAGCGTTATTAGCAATCTTTCGTTTATCTGATATGAATTTACTCAAATCTTCCTTACTTTCAATCTTTAGTTGAACATAGGCTTTTAGATAGTCTGGGTACCTACCAATAAGAAACACATTGAATAGCTGGTGATTCTCCACGAGCTTGATAGAATTCCCCCTACTATCATAGGAGGCGTTCAACGATGGTTGTGTGTATTGGTGGTTCGGACTAGATGAAGCTAGGGAATATAGTGGCCATACTCTATATGATTTTTGATCATGACTATATGTGTTAGTCACGATTGGAATCCCTGCAACGGGATAGGCCGGAGGAGACAAACCTGCTTTATTGTCATCCTCGTTGCCCAGTTCATTTTCGAGAGTTACATCTACTGATCCTGTTTCATGCACGGTGTAACGAATGGACACATAATAGGCGACCAGAAACAAATAGGTCTGGATTACGTGTGTAGACCTCAATCTCCTCATAGCCATCATCTAATTCCTCCGTTTCACAAGAATCAGTATAACCAATACTTCCGGGAAAATCAGTGGAATACCACTCATCGCCTTCTAGCTTGTAGAAGGGATCGCTACGGAACTCATGAAGATAACAAGGATCCCATCCGGTGGGGTCGCCTTGGCTGTACAAAGGTTTCAAATCATTCAATACATAAGGACGATGATCCCTTAACATATCTTCGATAGGTGTCGAATGGAACACAACATCAGAACTAACCCGGCACTCATACATTGCCCAGTATTCAAGTCCTCTCCATTCATATCGCCAGGTGTGCGTGCCATGTTGAAGTGGGACACCGTAATCCGAATCTTGACCATGGAACCAGACTTCTGCACATTCCCATGCTATTTCGACTTTCTGTTGAATCCATGCATCTTTAGCTTTCAGCCTGATAATATATTGATGATTTTTGTTTAGAGATATGCTCTTAGAGAAAGTCTCCCATTTCCATGTGTTTGCGTTCGTTCCTGATTTGATACTAACACTTTCAACCACTTCCTGAGAAGTTATGTCATATATCTGAGCCCAGCCAAAAGTCCTCACACCAGAATATGTGAATCTAGCCCCCAACCTTCCTTTGAATATTAGTTTCTCAGTATCTTGAATGGAGGCTTTTGATTTGAACTCGATGTGCCCCACCGTGGTGGAACTACTGGAGTACGTGCTGAAGACCATCTCTTTGTCATTATTACTCCAGTAATCGTGTTCACTGTCGACAACGTCATGCCAATTCGACCAGAGATAATTCTCATATCCAGATTTTGGAGAGCTGGCGACAGTCCAGTAATCAGATATATGACTCTCTGAGATATCTCCAACAAGTTTCGAACTCCAACCATACCACGACAAACCGTGAACTGTTTGAATGAAGTAATGACTTCCCCCTAATCCTACCAAAACGGTAATTAGCAGCAAGACAACGAAGATTCTTCTTCTTCGTGATTCCATCTGTCTTAACCTTCTTACATAACACATGCCCGAATAGTATTGAAGCTGAGGATGAATAACAGATAATCAATGCAACCATCCTTTTCGATGTTCAACAAAACATCCTCACCTACTACTCCGGTCTGAGCTAGTTACTATACTAATTGGTTATTAATTTTTTCTTTTTTCTTTTACCCAAAAAAAGCTATATCTCAGCAAGCATACTGATGGGAAGTATCCAAATGTCATACGCAGTCGACAGCTGGACCTCTCCCTGAAATTCCTCCCAGAGCTTCGTGAAGATCAGAACTTCGTTCATGCCTTGTCTAGTACGTTGCGTCATTTGTTTCCGGATTCCACTGGTATGAGGACAATCACCCTGTAGCGGTGATTCCCCATATTCCCTTGAGTAAGAGAGTCCCTTCCCCTCGATATAGACTCCGCGTATCAACTCGCTTCTCCCTCCGCATTCTCCTACGTATTCCGACATATTAGCCTTTCAAGGCGACCAGACCGAAAATGTAGCTCGTGCAGTACCTGGAGTTCCCAAGATTTGGGTCAGACCTCAGAAAACATATACCTCCATACTCAGCATTTCTCAGTTAGTTTTGTTTTAACACTGTAATTCTTGAGAAGAGCTGATGCACTGTGATGTAATTGCTTCTGCATCCCATTAGAACTTGCCACTCATTTTTTGATAGGCATGATAATTCTTCTCACGGGATTTGGTGAATTCATGAGATTATCCTCTCTCATTAAGTGTAAGGCCCCTTTTACTTAGAGCTCCCTTTGTAGAAGTAATCATACAACCCTCGTTTTCTGAAGGCGTCTTTGATTAGTTCGTTCTCCCGGATAAAATCGATTGACATGAGCATTTGGAAGTAGAAATAGGACTTCCTACAACCTGCAATCTCCTCGAACATGTCTGCTGGTCGCCAGTTTCCAATGACTTCGTAATCAATATCATCCCGCTTGTGAAGATCAGCCCAATGTCGCATATGAACGAGAACCCAACTTGGATATTTAGGTCCACGAATTTCTTCAGCAATATCAGGGATTCTGCCTTTCGCAGCTTCTCGAAGCGTTTCTGTGTTTCCAAACTCTTTCCACTGACTCAAAGCACCAATAACCCACGCCGGCTCGGAAGTCTCATGAAGGGTTTGTATAACGGCCTGAAGAATCGGCTCCTTCTTCCTGAGATCTTCACAGGAACTAATCCGAAACAGAAAATGCCACGGTTTGTCAGATGCGCGAAGAGCGTCTGCAATAGCTTTGTGAATGGCCGTATTTCCTATGACATCTTCCCAATCGCCGATTTCGTGCGCAATCTGCAAGGCGTCATCAGATTCATGGATGGCTTGCACAATAGCCTCCTGCACATCCGCATCCGTCTTTAGATTCTCTAAAAGATCGACTTCACCAAATACCAACGTTTTCTTTAGATTCCTCCAATGGTTGATTCTCTCAAGTACCGGCGACGGCCTATCCGACTCACGTATGGCACGTGCAAAAGCCTCGTATGTCCGTTCTTCCCCAGCGATTTTTGCCCAGTTCAAGCGTTGACTGATCTCCTCCCATTCCGCATCCGCTTTTCCGATGGCTTGGATAATATCGGGAGCTCTATCGTAGATAGCTTCCCGAATGTCTTGATTATTCCAGATTTCTTCTTGGTAGTAGAGTTTGGAAACCACACGCCATGGTTTCTCACACTGATGGAGAGCTCTTGCGAGAGCCTTGCCAATATCCTTGTTTTGGTGTATGGCCTCCCAGTTGTCTATCCGCCTAACTATCCGCCACGGTTCTCTAGACTCAGCAATGGCTTGCACGATGGCATGCTGAATTTCCTCGTTCTGCCTGAGGTCTTTCCACCAATGGATTTTCCATACTACTTTCCAAGGTCGGTTAGATTTGTTGATAGTTTCTGCAATACTGGATGCCCTTTCCTGGACTGCTTCACGAATTTCTTGTTTTTCTCTGAGAATATCAAAACCGCTGATATTGCTGACTATTTCCCATGGATCCTCAGAATCACGAATGGCATGGGCAATGTCATCGGCTCTATCCATAATCGCCTTCTGAATCTCGAACGTATCTTTGAAGTCTGTTCTATTGCTGATAATGCCAATCACCAGCCAAGGTTCATCATGCTCTTGAATCGCTATTGCAATGGGGTGAGGCTCTCGATATTCCGTAGCTTGCAGACCGACTTGGGAATCATCAATTTCTGTGAGTCCGTATGTGGGTATATCCAGTATATGGCTGATTCTTTCAGGTGTTAGTGCGGTTGACAGGTCTTGTTCATTGGCAATACCGATTATTTTTGCATTGGGTACCTTTTCTTTTGCTAGGCTAACCAATTTCTTACTCTTCAAAACATTCTCAAAGGTACTATCTGTGACAATAACAACAACTTGAGCATTCGCAATCATCTTACCCCAGACAATGCTAAACCGCGACTGACCAGCCAAATTCCAGAGAATTACGTTGATGTTTTCTTCCTGTAATAAGGGCCCCTCAATTGTATCTCCCCATCTTGTACCATTCTTAGGGGACAGAATTTCACTTCTAAGCAGGTTCAACAATGCCTCTTTTCCTAGACTCGGGTTTTCGAATCCGATAACTGCAACTTTCAACGGGGGTGCTTCCAAGAAATCTATGAGCCTATCAAGCTCATGCGATGAAACTGATACAACGCCGCCCATCCTGAAGGTATCCGCGAATATCTTTGTCTTCTGAGAGGTTATTTTCTTCTCGTCTGCTTTGTCAGCTACTACTAAAAGAACATACTCTGAATCAGCAAAATAGTACACCCTGTAATTTAAGAAATCGCTGTATTCAACTTGACCCTTCTCCCTCTCTGTCGGAAGAGAATCGGCCAGATGCTGTAGATGATTTACTATTTCTTCATTTGATGATGAATCTGTAAGCTGCTTTGAGTACACTAATTCTCCGTTCCTTCCTACAACGTAAACTCCGTGCATCAATGAGGTTCGCCCTTTCCTACACTACATTCTTATCGCTATATTAGCGTTTCAAGCAGACCGAAAATATAGCTCATGCGCACCTAGAGTTGTCAAGATTTGAGCGGACCCTCAGAAAAGCAGTACCTCCATCCTCAGCATTTCTCAATTGTTCTTCGCATTGAAGGGGCCATAAATAATAGATCGAGCTCTGTCTTGATTTTCACTTTAGAAACCTTCATAGCTGTGCTTTGTGGAACGGTAAAACCATGTTCTGTACATGGCTATTGTCTTCACTACCAATTCGCCTTTTCTGGTACT
>JAWOEX010000041.1:0-26349 GCA_046482545.1 Candidatus Thorarchaeota archaeon | reverse complement strand
TGTCCGCAGAAACTCAAGGATTTCGACCTGCTCTTTCCTGAGGGATTTGGAGAAGGAATTTCAGGTGGTGAACGGGAATACCGCTATGAAGTTGTCCTTGAGAAACTCAAGCGCAGGAGACTCTCCCCAGAGGACTATGATTGGTATCTTGACATGCTGCGTTCAGGCATACCTCCGTCGGCGGGGTTTGGAATCGGTCTTGAGAGGTTAACTAGGTATATCTGTGGTCTAGAAGATATATCGGAAGCTACCCCCTTTCCAAGAAAGCCTGTTTTCCGCTGAATACTATGACCTGATATGCCAGTTTATCTTCTGAACAACTAACCCATACAGAAAGAAATCTCAGAGACATATGGTAGCCCTTACCAGTATGATGTTGGCTGGCATAGCCATGCAAGAGTCTTAAGTAGTCAACAAGAGAATACTAGACAGAACACCACACAGGAACTCCACCGCCACCAAATGCTGGGGAACCGTTACAATGAGAATCATGATAGTTGGAGCTGGTTACGTAGGTCTATCGTTGGGAGTCGTTTTGTCAACCAAACATGAGATAATGCTAAGGGATATCGATGGCAGAACAGTAGATAAGATAAATGCAGGAATATCTACGATTCACGAAGACGGTATAGAGAACCGGCTGAAATCAGCGGTATCCGATGGGCGTCTAAGAGCCTGTAACGCTATGAATGAATCTGGTTCAAGGGATGTTGTCTTCATATGCGTTGGAACTCCTTCGAACAATGATGGCTCTGTGAATCTCAGTTCTGTGGAATCTGCCGTTGACGATGTTCTTGAGACTTTACCTAGCCTGATTGATGACTACATTACTATCGCGATAAAAAGTACAGTCCCTCCCGGCACTACCCGCCGGGCACTGCTTGACAGGATTTCGAGCACTCCATATTCGAAGAAAGTGGGGGTAGCCTTCAATCCTGAGTTTCTACGGGAAGGAACTGCTATTCAGGATGCTCTTAATCCAGATAGAATAGTAATTGGAACCGAGGACAATAGAGCCTTCCAGACATTACGTGACATGTATGCTGTTATAGTTCATAATAAACCTGAATATGTACAGACGAGCATGGAATCAGCCGAGCTCTGCAAATACGTGGCTAATAGTTTCCTTGCCACGAAAATCTCCTTCGCAAACGAATGGGCGAATCTATGCGAGAGAATACCAAATGCAGATATTGATGAAGTTATGAAAGCTGTCTCACTTGATAGTAGAATTTCTGGAGATTTCTTCGGCGCCGGAGTCGGATATGGTGGTTCCTGTTTTCCCAAGGATGTAGAAGGAGCCATTCGTTTTGCGGAAAGCATTTCTGAAGATGTCTCCATTCTTAGGGCCACGGAAAAGGTGAATGCTTCTCGACCGAAGCGCTTGCTCTCTATTCTCAGGAATGAGGTACCTGATCTCAAGAACAAAAAAATCGCAGTGTTGGGTTTGGCCTTCAAGCCCGGAACTGATGACACCCGGACATCTCCCACATTACGTGTCCTGGAGCTGCTTCGCCAAACGAATGCACGTATTTGTATTCATGATCCCCTTGTCAATAGAATGCCCACCGAAGGATTATGCCCCTCTGATATCATTCTCACAGACAATATTGAAACCTGTATGCAGAATGTTGATGCATGTATTCTTGTGACCGCTTGGGATATCTACAAGGAAATGGGTCTGGAGCGACTAACAGAATCGATGAACAATAAGGTCTTCATTGACGGGCGGAGGGTTTTTGTCGAAGAGGAACCTCCCAAAGATGTTATATATAGAACCATTGGCACGCATTTCTAAGCGGGGAAATTCTTTTCTTTCCCCCTTTTCATCGGAGACAGAGCGATAAACCATGAGGGCCATAATTCCAGTTGCAGGCGAAGGAACAAGACTTCAACCCTTAACCCAATACAAACCCAAAGCGTTGGTAGAAGTTGCAGGGAAACCGGTTCTTGAGCATATTCTTGATAATGTTGTGAGAAGTCACATTCAGGAAGTTGTCTTGATTGTTGGCTACATGAAAGAGAAACTACAGTCTTGGGCTAATCAGAAATATGGTGACCAACTCAAACTCAACTTCGTTGTCCAAGAACAACAGCTGGGCTTGGGGCATGCAATTCGTTGTGCGGGTGATTTGCTGGATGAGGAAATCCTAATCATGCTGGGGGATGAAATTTTCGAGCGAAACTACTCCGACATGATAGTCTCCCGATCCAATTCTGATTGTGCAATTGGGGCACTTGGAACCAAACATGTGAATGAGCCGCAACATTACGGTATGATGAGTGTTGATGAAAATGGAATAATCCAGAACCTTGTAGAGAAACCTCCTACCTTTGATGGAAGCTTAGCCATTGCAGGTGTCTACTACATTGAGGAGGGACACAAGCTGAAGCAGGCTCTGGATGTATTGATGGAACGCGACAAAAAGCTCGGTGAATTTCAGCTCACAGATGCTCTCCAAATCATGATTGATAACGGAGCGAAGCTATCTACATTCGATGCTGGCGATTGGCATGACTGTGGTCGTCTTGAGACCTTAATTAAGAGCAATCGCAGTCTTCTTTCTGAATCCAATCATATAGCTCAGTCTAGCCATATTGAACGCACAGAAATCGTAGAGCCTTGCTATGTGGGCCCCGGAGCTCAAATCAGTGATTCACAGATGGGCCCATTTGTTGCTGTAGGCAATAATGCTGTTGTAGAAGAATGTAAACTGGAAGACATGATTTTGGAGAGGCAAACGAATGTACGAGGTATTTCTGGACGATGGGGTATTATTTCTAAGCATGTTACAGCGTTTGAGTCGAAGAATGCCGTACAGCCTGATTAGCATAGACCTTTCTTATTTTGTGAACAAGACTTATGAATAAGGAAAGGTCCCAGACAGAATTGTGGGCGAGACAATTGACCATTTGCTCATGCGGTGATGAAATTGGAGAGAGAAGACGAGATTGATGTTTCTGTTGTTGTGCCGGTATACAATGAGCAAGAGAATGTGAAACCGCTGAGTGAAGAAATAAAGACCGTACTGGAATCGATGGACGTTTCGTACGAGATCCTATTCGTGGATGACGGTTCAACGGACTCCACAGTGGAAATTCTCGAGTCACTGCCAGATGTCAAGGTTGTGAAGTTGCAAAAGAATTTTGGTCAGAGCGCTGCGATGCAGGCAGGATTTGATTATGCTGAGGGTGATCTCTTGGTCACAATGGATGGGGATATGCAGGACGACCCAGCAAACATTCCTGATATGATTGAGAAGCTTGAAAGAGGCCAAGATGTTATCTGCGGTTGGCGCCACACGAGAGAAGACAGTTTCAGCAAGCGAATTTTTTCGAGATTATCAAACTGGTTGAGGAGACGTCTTCTCGGTGAAGAGATTCACGATTCGGGCTGTTCACTAAGGGTCTACAAGAGGGAAGTTGCAAGGAGTTTGAAACTACAAGGCGAAATGCATAGGTACATTCCAGCACTCCTCAACTGGAGAGGATTTAACGTGAGCGAAGTGAAAGTCACTCACAGGCCCAGAGGGGGTGGTGAGACCAAGTACGGACTGAAACGCCTTGTGAAAGGAGGGTTGGATTTGATGTTCGTTACATTTTGGTATCGTTATTCTGCTAGTCCTCTACATCTTTTTGGAACCCTGGGAGGCCTTCTAGCGGCACCTGGTTTCCTAATCAGCCTGTGGCTAGGAATTGAACGTATTTTCCTTGGGTCTCCCCTAGGAGATCGACCATTATTCACACTTGCTCTCATAATGATTATTCTTGGGATACAAATGTTCACTCTGGGGGTACTTGCAGAGTACATATCACGAGTGTATTATGAAACTGTCGCAATGAAGCCATATGTAGTCGAGGAAGTCACAGGTGTCTAGACTTATCCTTGGGGAACATCCAATATGATCAAGATTGGCAAGTATCTTATTGTCTCAATTTCCGTTACCTTATTGGATATCTTTATGCTCTCTTTTCTAGTGGAAATCGTGCAACTCTACTACATCTACTCTGTTACAATTTCCTACATCATAGCACTTCTATCGAAATTCTGGCTCAATAAGAGGTGGGTATTCAGGACAAGTCCCGGGGAGTGGATGACCCAGTTGGGACGATTCACCTTTGTATCCGTAACAGGCTTATTCCTAACCAACGTAGTGATGCTGATTGGTGTGGAGTATCTCTTGATGCATTATCTTGTTGTAAAAGTGGCAGCGATAGGAATCGTGTTTATATGGACATACATTCTTCATAATCTATATTCATTCAAGACTGGTCGAGATAGTAGGGAACATGGAACGTCGCACCAAGAGGGTTTTAGCCATTCTTACAGTAAGCAGGTAGATGATGGAGTTAGGAGAATGATGAAGGCATTTGGAAAAGCTCTCAGAAATCTCCCGATTGATTTTGGACAAGGAGAAATGCGATTCGATACTATGGCCAAAATCATTGGCATGCGTGAAGTCTTATCTGAAGCGAAGAATAAAACCAATGTGGGAAAAGCCCTCGACATTGGTTGTAGGGAAGGCCGTCAAAGCCGTTGGCTGAAAAATGTAGGATACGATGTCACATCAGTTGATATCGAGCCCAAGTATAGTGAAGCACTGATTGTTGATGCAAACGAAAGATTACCGTTCCCAGATCAGCATTTTGACCTTGTCTGGTGCAGTGAGATTATGGAACATCTCGATAACCCGTCGAGTTCACTCAATGAGTTTCTCCGTGTGACAAAGACGGATGGGCTTGTCATACTGACGACACCCAACAGTTACGCTTGGATGTATAGACTTGGTTCCCTACTAGGATTTTCTCCTCAAAAAATCCAGAATCCGGGGCACAAGCACTTCTTCAACTATGCCAACTTGGAGAAAATCCTCAAATCCGTAGAATATTCAATTTCTTGCAGCATATGGGGATACTTCCCGTATGCTGGAATCAAACTTAGGACTACGAAACGCTGGGAAACCGCGTTCCTTTCACCCAGTTTTGTGGTTCGAATAGACAGGGAATCAGAAGAAGATGCCTCATGATCCATATGTATCGTTATACCAATCTACCATTCTGGATATCCCTTCTCTGAGTGGTATTTTGGGTTCATATCCTAAATGCTTCTTGGCTTTTGTGTAATCAGCGTAGGTCTTATGAACATCACCTGGCTGTTCTCCAACCACTTCTATCTCAGCTCTCTTTCCTACTGCATCCTCAACAATATGAATGAACTCGGTCAGCGATACGGGGTCAGCGTTCCCAAGGTTGTAGATTTCATATCCCCGCGGATTCTCAATTGCCCCGTTAATTCCTTGAACTATATCACTAACATACGTATAATCGCGTAGACTTGTCCCATCTCCGTACTGCTTGATAGGGATGCCTTTGGAAATTCTATGTATGAAGATGAATGGAGCCATGTCCGGTCGGCCACGTGGACCGTAAACTGTGAAAAACCTGAGGCATGAAACTGGGATGTCATAGAGCGAATGATATGAATAAGCTAGCACCTCACTTGCTTTCTTAGAAGCCGCATAAGGTGATACTGGCTTATCGGTTCTATCTTCTTCGTGAAATGGGACTTCTTGGCGTTCTCCGTACACTGATGAGGATGAGGCGTAGATGAAATTATCGACTTCATTATCTACAGATAACTGCAACATATTGTTGGTACCATTCACATTCACATCTAGGTACTTTCCGGGGTTTTCTATGCTACTCCTAACCCCCGCCATTGCTGCCAAGTGAACTAGAGTTCCTACATCATTATTTCCAATAATCGATTCCATGCTTTCGAAATCCCGAACATCAGTCCTGAAGAACTCAAATTCTGTGTGATTAGAAAGAAGACTAATTGTACTCTCTTTGATTTTCGGATCATAGTAGTCATTCACATTATCTACACCAATTGTGGGAACTCCTCGTTGGAGAAGGTATTCACAAAGATGCCCTCCTATGAATCCCGCTGCTCCTGTCACCAATACGATATCTCTGGTCATTGCAGGTTCATTCCAGTTCTATCGAAGTCTACTTCGGTTTACTGTACCGGACTTTCCATCGTGCTCAACTTTAGATTGCTTTTCAATCTTCGCGTTGAAAGTGATATCATGAAACGCTGGTTCAAGATAGAAGAATTTCCTGTTCAGATGTCTCAAGCAGTCACATGTCGGATGCAACGCTTCCACGTAAAGAGCTAGCAGTTGAGCTCCATTGCCTGTGTTACATCCCGTATCTACTGTGAGAGACATGACCCTCATGGAGGAGTGATAGCTAGTATACTTCGTAGACATAGATTCGCCATGTTGATTCCGCTTTTTCGTAAGTATTGAAATGGCTCAGGCTATTATCCTCTAAATTCTGAATCTCTACAGCTGAGAATACATACGAGCAGTTCATCTCATGAAGTGCAGTAATGTTCAATTCAAGGTTTTCTATAGACAAGTCTTTTTCCTTGGTACAGAAAAAGTTACCATCCAGTTCCGCCACGAATGTATAGCATCTGCTCCCCCAGTGGTCAAAGTATGTCTTCAGATCTTCGTTTTTAGCAAGTTCATGACTAATGATGTTTCTAAATTGCAGCTTGTATTCAAGCGGATAGTTGTTAATGTAGCCATCAAGGGTATGGAAGTCATTGTGCTGAGCCACAACGGGATGAATCCCGATATTGATAATCTTGTAGTCTTCTTGGGGAAGTCCTATGTCATCTCTGATTTGAGTAAACATGCCCTCAGCATAGAATTCTCGGTAGGTTACTGGCCTATCTTGGTTTCCCGTATTCATGGAAACTACTGACCAGTTATACGGAAATACTATGCTTATCTGCAATACAATTATGGCAAACACCAGAATTCGGTTTGTTGGTATTCTTCTAAATGATGGACCTCTTTGGATAATTGCCAGAGCAAGAGCAAAAAGGGCGTACCAGAGCATTGGACCTAGCCTATAGAACCTATGAAATTGGAGCATTCGGAGAATTTCGAATGCATCCTTAAGTGGTACCCATATGCTCCACTGCCAAACGCCAAACCATAACGCAATGGCAAGAGTGGTAACCGAAACTGCAATCAAAGACCGAACTATCTTCCCCTTTTGAAGTACGTCGATTCCAAGAATCTTGGATTCTGACTGATAGCTTTGAAATATAAAAAACAAGAACACTGCGACTCCAATAGCACCAAGTAGGAGCAATGGTATGAGGGCTCGTGAAGGTAGCAGCGTTACAACTCCATTAATTACTGGGAGTGTTGAAATCGGGTGCCAGATAGCCACAGCAACCATCGCGGCTATCGTACCTAAGATCCCGACGCCTACAAGAATCTCCTGAAGCCTTCTATCTACAGTGAAGAGGATTAGCCCGAAAGCGAGTACTATCGCAAGCAATACTCCTATCCCATGGAGTGAAACTGCATGGTATTGCCCCCTAAGAAACATCACCATTGCACTTTTGAGTACTTCAGGTAGTGAAAGAGGCGGATGTACGAATGCCATTCTATGCGAGACGTAGTCGGACGGCAGAAGCATTCCGATTACGAGACGATATTCCACGAGTAGGAAGAGAATCCCCATCATTAGAATAGAACCAAATAATTTCTTGTTGAATCTCCTCTTTCTGAAGATATCAACTAGCCATAGCAGACCGATGATGGACAGGAGAAAGAAGTATCCGTATACTATTGATGCAACAAATGGGATCAGAAGTAGAACAGCCCAGTCTTTCTTACTTGAACTACCCTTGCGAATGTTGAGGAAAGCGTAGACCGCTAAAGGACCTGTTGGTACTGTTAGGCCAAGACCTCCACATGGCCGAAACTGCAAAAGGCCAAAACAGACAGCTGCAGCAACTCTGATTATTTCGTGCTTATCTTCAGTTAAGAAATGTTTCTTCAAGAGGAGGTACATGCCGGTAAAGCCAATGAAATAGCCAAGTGTTATGTTGATTAAGCTAGCAACGTAGGGATCAAAAACAAGAAACAGCCAGAGATACCCAAAGAATTCAGAACCATAACATATCCTAGGTAGCCCATTCATCATCCCGGGCACTATTGCATCGTTAGGTGCGAATAGCATCCCACTTTCGGCCAGTACTTCATACCAAATGACCGTGCTATCGTAGGCGTCGTGTATTCCAATGTTAGTATCATAGCCGAATATGTAATATGGTGCAAGGTCGATAACCAAAATAATGAGACCGATAATGAGTTGATAGTTATCTTTGATAGTTTTTCGTATCGAAATCATATCGACACCATACGTCATATTCTTCTTCTTCGTACTTTATGAAAATACTATAAGGATGTCGGTGATTTTTGTTTGGGGTTGGAAGAAAACCATCTTATCGGGCTTGATTTCCCAAAAGAAATACATGAGCCAAACTAGACAAAACCAAGAGCTTGCTCTTTCGTAGCAATTAGTTCATGCGTACATGGCGGTAGTCTGTTGCCTAATGACTACATACTGGACGAATTGACGACCCTGACCATGGTTAGAGTAAACCATGCTGCTGTCAAGCTCTTTGAGTCGATTATGAACTCAGAATCCATTGAAGTTATTCATGTGACTGGAGCTCAGAAGCAAAGCATTTGATATACTTCGCAACCATCCAGATTACGGATACAGTTTTACGGATTGTGATATCTTTGCGCTCAAGAATTCATTGTAAGTAGATGAAGTCTTCACATTCGATTCACATTTCACTGACTTTGGATTTGCTCTTCATCCGGGAAATTGAGAGGCCCCTTTACTTTGATCCCTCAGATACCAAGGCATCAAGGATGCCCGCGCCGAATTTCTATGGGGTCTTCAGTAAATACCCGAGTGAAACAACGCATTCCAACCATTTGTATCCCTTGTTTCGATGTATCATTTGGGTCACTTTCACTTCCTCTCCATCTACGAAGTAGATGGCTCTGTAGTCTCCTATACGTAATCGACAGAGCGGAAGGTCTCCAACAGAAACGAGCTTCTTCATATCTGCGCCTGAACGACCCATGAAGGGGTTTCTTTGAGATTGCGAAGCCTCTCCTTGATTCGTTCTGCATGCCGAGATCCCAACAAGTCAAGTTGGCAAAATGCTGTGTCTGACAACAAGACCTCAAACTCGCTCAAAGGGAGCAAACTCTTCTTTGCCCAGGATTCTCTTCTGCTCTTGAGCAAACTCAATCTGTTCTGCTATCTTAAGGAGACGACGGATTATTTCGTCATAGGTTTCTCCCTTCCGGCCATAGCCCTTCAGAAGGTCGCGGGTCTCTTCTGAAAGTGAGATAGTCGTAGTGTTGTCCATTGCTATCCATGGTTATAGTTATGACAATTGCCTATAATCTCAATGGATTATCCTGCCCAAGTTCCAGATGCATTTCACGGCTGAAGTCCAAATGAGTATCTCGAGTGAATCGATCTTGGATAGCCCTAAATCTCGAGGACTTCTTCTTCCTCTTGTTCTTGATGGGGGGCAATCTTCAAAATCGTGTCCATGACTTCGTCGAGTATCTCCTTTGAGAGGATTTCCCTGAAAACTTTGAGTTCGTGGAGGTTTCGCACCATTACCCCCGTTTTCTTTGTGGGATTCCCACTTTTATCTGGCGGATTGATTTCTATTGCGAGAGAAGCCGGTCTGTTCTTTGTAGAAGGTATCTTCCGGATGAACACTCCGGGTTCAGTGGTCTTCATCATCTTCCAGTCCTTCGCTTCTTCCAAGAATTTCTTTAGTTTCTTTTCCATTTATGTCACCAAGTCGTTACCTGAATGTCATCACATAAAGTCTGCTACCTATGAAATAAAGCCACATCATCTGGAGAATTCTCTGCCCCCTGTTCTTATCGATCTCATACGACACTCTAGTTGCTGAAATCTTTATTACTTCATGCAAAGAAAATGGACCAGAGAAGCCTTGAGGAAGACGTACGTGAACAAATGGTTCTTGAGGAACACGGCACGAATGCCAGCTCTGGTATTGGCCATACTACTTGTTAGCTATGGAACTGTTGCACCATCCATGCAACCTGTATCTGCTCAAGATAACCCTGACGAAGGGTGGGCGGTCATTATGGAAATGCTTCAGTATCCTGAAGGGTGGACAGATCTACCCACTGGCCATGCAGACAGCACCAAGTGGAACAATACCCTCCATTCGCTTGGATGGGCTACAGATCACATCCGAATTATCAATGAAGCCATCACCGAATCCAGCATGTTGAATGCTCTAGAATGGCTCAGGGAGAAAGCTGATGACAATGATGTGGTTGTGTTTTTCGTCTTTGCTCACGGATCTTGGCTGAAAGATGTCATAGGAAATGGAGTCCTTGTGGGACAAACGTGGGAATTAATCCCGGCTGCGAGGAAACTGATGGCTTTCTCGACTTGCAATGCCGGTGAACTGCTTTCAGGAATTCCCGGTGATAACCCTGAAGTCCGGGTTGGATCTGTCGGGCGTGACGAGCTGGCATGGGCTGGTGGGACAGATGAGGGCTTACCGGTACTTGGAGACGTATTCAACCACTTCTTCACCTCGGCATTTATGAACGAAACTGCAGACACTGATGGAAACGGTGATGTCTGCGCTGAAGAAGCATTTGCGTTTGCATCTCCGAAATCACAGGAGTATATCCAACAGGTAGTATTCCCTGCCTTTCCTGAATATGAGGAGCTCTGCAACGGGACTGCACCTGAACCAGTCATGATGGATCTTTACGGAGGGAATCTATCATTACAATGCACTCAGGCTGAAAGTCCTTCCATGAATCCATATCTTGTGAGTGGTGGAGTAGTCGCTGTTCTGCTTGCTGCATTGGTAATCATCTACTATTGGCGGAGAGAACACCAATAAAGTGGAGCTTCTCTATCTGCCCAATTTCATGAAAGCTTTTTGACATATGTCTTCGAATCGGCCCTGAAGAAACTAACAAGAACTCGGATGAAAGATTGCGATATCGTTACCACGGTCTTGGTTGCCCGTGTCAGTTGTTGCCTCTTCTGACAAAAGCGTACAAATCTATAAACGAATCAGATAACCCACATGTCAATAGCTATTCCTGCAATCAGAAGTGATGTATATACCCACATGCACACCAAGACCAGCAATAAACCCTCATCAAAATTCTGCTTCAATTTCCTATGTACTAGCCACGCAAGCGGTATCATCAAAACGGTTATGGCAGTCGTTACTGATAGAACATTGAACACTATCAGCGCAGCCTGTATGAACATACTCCCAAGTACTACGAATGTCCACCATTTCCAAGGTTCCAGCCCTTTGCTCGAAAGTTTATGTGCAAGCGTACTTATTCCATTATCTTGGTCAACTTGGATGTCTTTCCACTGATCGACAGTATATGCAGCTGCGGACCAAAAACCAAGTAGACACCCTCCAAGAAAACCTATCACGTCCAAGCCATTTATGATTGAATAGGTAAAACACACAGTTGAAAGACCATGCCCCAAGAACATGTGTATTTCTCCAATACCTTTCGGTTTCGCAAAATCCGTATACGTGAGAGCCATCAATACCCCTATCAGATAGAACGCGTAAGCATCTATACTGAAATCAAAGTATCCTATTAGAATGATTAGACCTAGTAACCCGAAAAACAAAGCTGATATTTTCACTGTGCGTAATGAAAGTAAACCTCTTGGAAGAATCTGTTGTGCATTAGTGTATGGCTTCTTCTCACTTCCCTCATCCATCTTGTCTAGACCATTGACAAAATCACGCCAATCATTCATGAAATGCCCCATTGTGAGTGTTGAGAAAGCTACAAGAAAGGAAAAAAACCAATCAAGAAGATGAAAACTGCCGAGAACTGCTCCGAATAGACTGTTCAGCAAAACCCAGGGAAAGAAGACAAATCTTCCTGCTGAAACCCACGAAATCAACTTAACCTTGAAGCTACCTTGATTCATTTATGTCATATCCATATTTGTCGGCTACAGAACCGGTCTCATTGATTATGAATTCCATTTCATCATCCGAAAAGGAAATGTTGTAGTACTTGGGTTTCTCCAAGATATCTGCGTATCTCTTCTTTATTGCACTATAATCATTAATGGCCAGATAATCGAAGATGCCATCGATAGTAACAGCGGATTTCTCACACAAATCCTCATATCTAACTAACAACAAATCCTTGGTCTTCTTGGATTTTTCATGAATATACTGATATATCTCTCTCCAGTATCTTGCCCATCCCAAGACGTAACTATCCTCTTTCTTCCAAAGCGATCTAATTTCGCTCACATTGTTGCCCACATTGATGCATTTTTTCGCAATACCAAACTCCCTATGTCCGACCATGCTCTCCCAATCGACTAGCCTGGGATCCTGCATTTCCAACCTTTTGATGAGAATGTCCTGCTTGATTAAAGAAGCTATGTGATTTATCGGGTTTCTAACCATGATGATGAATTTGGATTTTGGAAACATCTTTCTAACGTAGTCGATTCTTGTTATGACGTAATTGTTCTTTGCTACGTATCTGTTTCCTTCCTGACTAATGATTAACTTCCTCATTTGATTGGAATAGAACCTTTCAAACTCATCATTGTTAATAGCTTCATCTAATATGTCAGGCTCATTTTCATCTAATATATTCTCAAAGTAATTCTGCCAATATATCTCTTCTAATCCCTCAGGGCTATCTCTGTTGACACGAATCCTGTCATTATGGACTCTCTCTGAGAATTCTGTCATTAGTGGAACTTTCTCTATGAATCTATTCATAAAATACGGTGTGCTTGACGATCCAATTTGGAAATATCTGTGCGATGTCAAATCCCTGTGACTGTTGAGCATTTCCAATAGAATTGTCGATCCTGCTCTTGCAAATCCAGTTACGTAGATGGGAGATTCAATATTCACCTTCCCCATCCTTTTAGCTAATACCCTGTTTTCCATTCGATTCAGTAATTCGTTGCAGACGCTGAAGTTATTCAAAAACCTCACGAAGAAATATATGAAGAGAGGGTAACCGAATTCGGTCGCGCTTAGATCCTTATTGCTTCTAATTTTCATCAGTATTACACCTGTTTGTACTACACAACCCCTCTAGAAGCTCAGAGGTTTTCTCAGTGAGGACAAAAACCATCATAAAAACCTCGTAAATGCATGATTAATCAGTTTTCCAAATCATTGAACGACTTCTGATTAGAACAGGTTACCGGTCTCCTTTCGATACTTAATATTCTGCTGCTCTCTGTTCGTTATTTAACTCTTGTTCAGCAATTGCAGTGATTATGGCCGTGTTCTCCTATGGATTAAATGACCTCTCGATTGATGTGCCTGTATAAGTGAGGTATTCACTCAACCTATGGTCGATTTGAATCTATCTTCGTCATTTTGGTGCTATACCATCTTTCTGTGAATTCAGCTTGAAGGCTCAACCCGTGGTTCACAAGAATCATATGGCGTGATAGAGTTCGCTTCCTTATGAGGCGTCGGAATAAAGCTCTGGTAGCCCTTGGAGTGATTCTAATTATAACGATTCCAACTGGCATCTTCATCGTCAATATTCTAACCCCAAAGGAACCAGACCCATTTACCTTGGATGATGCTCCACAGGGAATACGTGACATACAATCCCGTCTTCAACAAAAACTGGACTCGGGTAATTTCTCATGGACTGATATTCCTGATTACGTTAGCTTCTGTCAATACATAGCGGATAACTCACCAGAGGTTCAAGAATAGGCAAGTTTTACAAAAATCCTAAAAAATCCGAGTGGAAGAGTGTACAATATCTGTAAGATTTCCTGTAAGTGCTACTGTGACCGAGGGCGGTAGGACTTTATTAGGCCCAGTACGAAATTTCGTTTCAGTAGGACTAGGCAAGTGGGCTAGTGGTGTAACACGACGCACGCGGCCGAAAGCTGCAAGGAAGACTCGTTCTTCTAAACAGAAGTCCCCACTCTCCAAACAAGGGGCCTCATCGAGCTCTGGAGAGTCCGCGGCTGTTCACCTCGCCTGTAATAGGCCATCTCTGCGGCGGCGACAAAGCTGAGGTGGGTGATCATGACCACGCCGTGGCAAGAACTGTGGAAGACCTCGCTGTCGCTGGGAGTGATGACCCGGGACGACGACAGGAGACAGAAGCCAGGACCGCGGGAGGAATCCTATTCCAGTGAATGCGGACAAAGTCCCTGCTGACTCACGGGCCTTCGGGTACCTTGGGAGCGGCGACGCTGGCAGGGGAAGGGTGGAACACAGAAGTTTCATGCAGTTCCTAGAACTGTAAGAAATGGGTTATCAAGATCTTGTCGAAGGAAAAGAACTGACTGCTGTGCTCGATATTGATGAAGAAGGTTGTATTATCTACGAGCTGGCAGATGGTGAGCTTGACATCGAAACCTCATCATCGACGCCTTCAGAAGCCGACATTACTGTATCGATGTCTTTCGACGTTTTTGTGAGCATGGTCAAGATGGAGAAGACTCCAATCGCAGCGTTTCAAAACGGGGATTTAGACTTTCAGGGTCCACTTAGCGAGGCACTGAATGTGTATGATATATTCAACATATTCAATGCCACATTAACGGGAGAGTCCATTGGCGATAGTGAGGGAATAATATCATTTCAGATAACAGCCAATCAAAGCTCTTTGTACACCCCTGGACTTACTCTGTTTCCTTGTGTGGAAATTACGATCCAAAACGGAACACGTTCGATGGGAACAGGCTACCTTTTTGTCGTTGACCAGAACGGGGATATCATTGCACAGATGGATAACACACTTTCCAGCGTCCACAAATTCATCAATTCGACAACTGTTTTGATGGGTGGACAGGAAGGAGATCTTTCGCTTTGGAATTATCAGACAGGCACAACTGAAACCCTACCTATCCCTGGTGGGCATCATGCGTTTGACTACAATCCTTACACGGATACTTTCATGGTGCTTGAATATGCTTCCTCGGATGAGATTTGGGATGGAAAACAAGTACTCTATGATGTTCTCTCTGAGTATAACCGTGATGGTGAGTTGATCTGGCAATGGGATGCACGAGAAGAATACCCCTTCAATGCCACCATTCATTCGAGTTTAGGGACAAATGAGACCAATCATGGCGGCGCAGACTGGATGCATTCTAACAGCATCGTTTGGGACAAAGAAGAGGATGTCGTATATCTAAATCTCAGAAATCAAGATATAATTCTGAAAATTAGTCGGGCGACAAAAGATATCGAGTGGTCTGCAGGTCGATGGGGCAGCTTTACTGTACTGGCTGCAAACAACACACCAGTTGACAGCCTTTGGGCTCATTCCCACAGCTTGGAATTGGTCGGACCAAATCGATTCATTCTGTATGATAATGACCTCTACAATCCGTCTCGACCTTCTACGATGCACCTAGAAAACGCGACCGGTTATTCTGGTTTTGTAGAGTTCGAAATTGACGAAGAAAACAAAATCATGCAGGAGGTTTGGTCTTGGAGACCGGACAACCAATCATATTACTTCCCGGCATCTGGGGGCGATGCGGATCGCCTTCCAAACGGGAATACTCTGGGCCTATTTGGAGATAGGGCACTTCTTCTGGCAGAAGAATCTCCTGTCATCATCACCGAAGTGACCGAAAGCGGGGAAATACCATGGGAATTACGCATCCCTGGCGGTAACGATACATACTACTGGGTGCATCGTCTTGAGCGATTCTATGAGGCACCCCGAATTGAGGTCGACTCCCAATCTCTCGACGCTGCTTCAGGAAGCATCTTTGTAAATATGTCCGTTTGGAATTCTTTCAAGCAAGACGCTGTATCAAATGGCACCCTCTCCATAATTGCGGATGGTTCGCAGGTACATGAAGAGTCGTTTGAGTTCCAGCGTAATTGGCAACCCACACATCTTATTGTCGACCTTGATGTGGCCCCATTCAACACCTTGAAAGTCACTGTCAAAAATCAGGATGGACTCAGTATTTCCTATCTGCTTCTGGGTCAAGGTAATGGTGGACCATCTCCAGACTGGGTATTACCTCTCGTACTGCTGTCTGCTGTTGTCGTAGCGATTCCAGTTCTGTATCTGTGGAATAAGCAGAGGAATGCTGACTAATTGATGTCAATCTATCCCTGATGGATGAACAGATAGTCAAACAGATGGTGTAACTATCTAACCGCAATACCGGCTTGATGAAATCAGTATGGGTTGGCTAATCGATATGCTAGGTTGAACCGAATCATTGGGGGCCTATCTATTCGCTTAGCCTTCTCATAGCCTTCTGGCGTATCTCCTTAATTTCTGTAAGGATTTCACCATAATGGCTAACGAGTTCGGACTCACCCAACTGAATGGCCCTTCCCTTTGCTGAATCGAGCAAGCCTATGAGTTCAGTTGCCTCTTCCACGATGTCCTGATCCACTTTCCTTCTCTTCTTCTCTGGAAGTGTTGGATTGTATTCAACGACTTCTTTAGCAAGCTTCTGTCGTTGTTTCCCGATTTTCTTTTCCAGTTTACGAATAATCTTGAGGTCTTCTTGACCCTGTTTGTCTTCAGTATTGACTTCAATTTTGGGTGATTCCTCTTCCTCTTTCAGTCCAAGATACCTCTTGATATCCGATCTGAAGAAACTAATAAGAAAACCAATGAATACCGCCAATACTCCGGCGAAAAAACCCTCAATACTTGAAAGCAAGTACGCCACTACACTTATACAAATGAGGATGACAACGAGCCCGAACAATCCTTTCCATGTGACTTTCAGTGGGGTTCCCTCGTGCAGTAGAAATCGAGAAGGATACAAGTATGTTTCCTTATGAGCTATCTCAAAGATAGATTTGTTCTAGCTGCAATATATATGGGCGTCATTTGAACTCCATGTCAATAACAGCACATACGTAGAGCATAATACTTTATATCTCCTCAAGGAGTATGCGGCGTGTCGTTCTATGGCATAGTGATGCGTTCATATACTCTATGAGGGGAATTATAATTGTCTTCAACCATGTTTGTACCTCCCATCTTCTTGACTGAGTATCCCGAAGAAGATGATCTGTATTCGACATTATTGGATCGGATGAATGAAGAGAAAGTCGGGGATTTGCTCAAAACACTTGTCTTTGAGGAGTCAATGCACTCCTTCGAAACGACGTTGCAGAACATAAACAAATCATATCAAAAAGCTGTGACCTCCTTCTCAAAGCTGACGGATTTGGTGGATGACTTTCACAATGAGGATTTTCTAGACAGGACAGAGAATCTGTATGGTCCTGTTTTGAGTTCAAATCTCTCGTACGCTCTTAATTCTCTGAGAAAACTACTCAGTATTTTTTCTCTTGGTATTAGACAGTGGCCTTTGATTCCAGACCAAACCAAGCGGTCCAGCATCAATGAGCTAAGAGATAAATTTCGGGAAATTTCAATTTCTGAAGGCAACAATCTGCCGGATGCTGTTCAAGCAGCAGAAAGCAAATCAGAAGAACATGGAATGGCCACTCTTCTTTTCAACATCATGTTGTTTATGACCATGACCATGTTTGTTTCCTTTCTCGTGACTAAAGAACCATCTTTGACCGAGGAGAAATTAGATGAATTAGAGAGGCTGTTACGAGATTGGGCTCAGGAGTAACGAAAATCTTACAGAATCCTAAAAAACCAGGGCGCAAAAATGTAAAATATCTGTAGGATTTCCTGTAACGATTCTTATCACCCAAGCGGGGGAGTTTATTAGAACCAGTACGAGACCGAAGTCCAGTAGGACTAGGGCGGTGGGCCACTCCCTCACGGGAGAAGCGCCCAGCCCCGAAGGCTGTGAGGAAGACTGGTTCTTCTAAGCAGAAGTCCTCACTCTCCCACACGGCCCTCCATCAGGCCGGGGAGAGTCCGCGGCTGTTCGCTTTGTCCAATTGGACCTGGCCAGCTTCGGTGACAAAGCTGGGCAGAGTGATAATAACCCCGCCGTGGTAAAAGCTGTGGGAACACTCGCTGCCCCCGAATGTGATGTGTCCGGGTCAGGGCAGGAGACAGAAGCCGAGGCCGCAAGAAGGACCGTGTCTCCATGATGGCGGTCAAAGCCCTTGCTTGGCCGGGGGTAGCGCCCCGGTATGGCGGTGACGCTGGGCAAGGGAAGGGTGGAACACAGGAGTTTCATACAGTTGGTAAAACTGTAAGAAACGGGTTATCAGGAGACGTTAACTCAATTAACCCTGCTTGGAGCAGCGAACAATGCGGCCCCTGAAACAGGGCGACTCCGTGCAATTATTGCGGATAATGAGGATAAAGAAATCGTCGAAAGAGTGTTTTTGTCCAGTGTTGATGAAGAGGTGGGCTGAGACCGTGGCTCAACCACCTAAAGCAGGAGACATAGCTATCCTAAATCTGAATCCTGTGGTTGGACATGAACAGGGAGGTCGCAGACCAAATCTAGTTGTATCAATGCCAACCAAATATGGGCCAGGCAGTGAAGAATTAGCCATAGCAATTACTATTCCTTTAACCACAAAAAGACGCGATTATTGGACTGTCGTTCCCATGGACCGGGAAGGAGGATTACGAGAGGAATCTTATGCACTTTGTCATAATATTCGCGCAGTTTCTACAAAGAAATTTGAGGGGATAATTGGCGAGGTAAGTCAGAGAGTGTTGACGAGAGTTCGGCTGGTCTTGGGAGATATTCTACACATCACATAGATGCAGCCTTCTGCAGATTCCTCCTATTTGGCTGAGGTTTCTGTTTGCCGCTCCTAGAACAAGTGGGAACCCTCCATATTGTACAGATTCTTACTTGGAAGGTTGATTTAACTTCATGAAAGATTTCGCAGCAAGGTAAATTCGACCAAAAACCCAACCCTTTTAATTAGATATAATCTGTTACAGTTTACATCCCAAATTTTGCTGTGGGATTTTCCTCTTGAGGATGATACTATGACAACGTTAGAGGTGTTGCTATTGCTCGCCGTCCTCGCGCTCATTTGCGAGTATGTTGACGCCACTTTGGGGATGGGTTTTGGAACCATTCTTTCTCCAGCATTAATCATCCTTGGGTATCTCCCCATCGTCTTCGTGCCTGTTGTCTTGTTCAGTCAGTTCTTGGGAGGTATTGTTAGCTCAATATTTCATCACAATCTTGAGAATATGCACCTCTCTGCAGAACCAAGGCAACGACATGCACTGTTCGTGTTCTTGATAACAGGTATGCTGGGAGTAATCCTCTCTACTATATCCATGATTGTCTTGCCCTCAATCTATGTTGAGATATATATCGCTGCCGCAGTTACAGCGATGGGACTAGTGATGCTTTGGATGAATGACAGAAGATTCACTTACTCTCCTATCAAACTTGCTGCTATGGGTTTGATTGCAGCGTTCAACAAGGGAATTTCAGGTGGGGGTTACGGCCCCATCACTGTCGGCGGGCAGATGCTGAGTGATATCCCTCCTCGAGCAGCCGTGGCCATAACAGCACTTGTTGAGAGTTTGATATGTATTGTAGGTTTTGTGATTCATCTCGTTTGGATGGGGGTACCCGATATTGTGATGTTAGCTTCCCTATCAGTTGGGGCTGTAATCGCAGCGCCTTTGTCAGCAATGACCATAGCTAAGATTCATCAGCACCAAGTGAAAGATGTGGTCGCAGTTTCCACACTCACGATTGGTCTTGTCACCCTGTTTTGGGTATTGATTACAGGTTTTGCATGAATCGAGATAGAATTCATGGCTTAGGTTCCTTCCACCCATTATTGTAAGGAGACGATGGCACGCCTAAGCTTCTAATTGCATATTGTTCACTTGAAAAGACACTCCCAAAATTTTAATTAAATATAATCTAAAAACCGTAACCACTATCTCAATCAGCCTATATCAGTGAGGAGATTAGATGACGATGATCGAATCAATCATTGTCTTGGTAGTTGTTGCCTTTATCTGTGAATATGTCGATGCTACAGTTGGAATGGGTTTTGGCACGATTCTGACCCCTGCTTTGATTATTCTCGGCTATGAACCCGTCACCCTAGTTCCTGTGGTCCTTTTCGCTCAGTTTTTTGCTGGTTTTGTCTCTTCTGCCTTTCATCACCAATTCAGAAACATGAATCTAGTTGATGATAAGGAAGAGAGGAACGCGTTCTACATTTTTGGCATAACTGGAGTGATAGGAATCCTACTCTCGACATTTTCAGTAATCACGCTACCCGGTTTCTTAGTCAAGATGTACATTACTCTCGCAGTGATGACCATGGGGGTGATCATGGTTGTTACTAGAAACCACGAGATATCGTATTCAAAAAGCAAGCTTATGGTAATGGGAACAATAGCCGCTTTCAACAAAGGCATATCCGGAGGGGGATATGGTGCAATAGTAGTTGGCGGCCAGATTGTCAGTGATATCAAGCCAAGGGCTGCTGTTGCAATCACAACTCTGATCGAGGGGATGTTGTGTGCTATTGGTTTTCTGATTCATTTATTCATTCGTGGTTTTCCGTCTCTGTTATTCATTATTCCGATTACTGCTGGCGGTGTGGCTGCAGCTCCCCTTTCTGCAATTACCGTTTCCAAGCTCAATGACCAGCATGTGAAGGAGATTATTGCAGCCTGCACATTTCTTGTTGGATTCATCACTTTTCTATGGGTACTGACCGGAGGATACGTATAACCGAAGAGTGCGTCTCCCGTGGCATTTTCAGTGGGGCTACCCATGCTAGACCAAAACCCGGCCATAGAGATATGTCCAGTCTACTGATATATTTCATCTCACTTGACTTTCACTTCGTAATCCCTGCATTATTTGCTAAATTCAGTTTGGAGTACCTTAGACAAACGAATTTGAAGACATACGTAAGAGAAGGTTTTAATTGAGAAAAAAACGGAACACACATATGTGGATAGGGAATCTCAAAAATCTTACATGGGCTGAGTTCTGTGGAAAAAACAGGCAGAATTTTTGTGAGAAGATCACATGAGCTGTCAATTCGCTATACAAACGCACGGATTCTGACAATCAGGGATACTGATATGAACTACCCCGATATGTCAGCATGAATTTTTACATAAGTTCTCTGGGATGAGAAGCATGCAATTTTTTACAATACTTATTCTAATCATAGTAGCATTTCTATCTGAATATATTGCCGCCACCTTAGGTATGGGATATGGGACTACCCTCACTCCAATTCTCGTGGTTTGGGGTTATGACCCCGTGGTGCTAGTGCCTGTAGTTCTGTTCAGTCAGATTTTTGCAGGGTTGGTTTCTGCTAGTTTTCACCAGAAATATCATAACATGGATTTGACAGATGACCGGAGACAGCAACAGTCCCTTGGTATCTTTGTTTTAACCGGATTTGCGGGAGTCACAGTATCAACATTTACGAATATTGTCCTGCCACCCATCTTTGTCAAAACCTATATTGCACTTTCAGTTCTTATGGTGGGTTTGTTGACGCTTTCAAATGGGAATAGGTGCATTGATTACTCAGTGGGCAAGATTGCAGGGATGGGAATTCTCGCGGGCTTCAATAAGGGCATATCCGGAGGGGGATATGGACCGATAACAACATCTGGCCAGATGCTATGCGATATTCCTCCTCGTGCAGCCCTTGCAATCACGGCACTAGTTGAAGGTATAATATGCGTGGCAGGTTTCTTTCTTTACTATCTGTTCGTAGGTGTCCCTAATATGTTCCTGATCATAGGAATAACAGCTGGTGCGCTCCTTGCCTCTCCATTCTCTGCTTTGACAACTTCCAAACTTGAGCAGGGAGTAGTGAAGAAGGTAGTTGGAGTGTCAATCGTAATGGTTGGGTTTTTCACATTAATCTGGGTTCTTCTAAGCGGTATCATACTATAATTCGTGGTTCGTAGGGTCGTCTATTGAGTTCAAAATCGAATCAAATTGAATTGAAGTATGAAATGGGCCGAAAGTTTAATTAAATATAATCAGGCCCCATCAACTAGCATGTTGAGAGTTTACAAGGGTGTATCTGTTGAACACAAAGAAGGGAATTTGGAACAGCCATTTGCTTCATGAAAAGAGCAACTCGTGGTTGGGCTCAGATTGATCCACACCCAACTATGGCATGAGATGATTTCAACTCAGTATGCGAACTGACCGTCCCACCATAATCAGAACAATGGAGCCTTGACTTATGCAACGACCACACGGAGGAAGACTAGTAGAACGAACAATAAGCAAAAGCGAAAGTGAGCGAATCTCCGATAATTTTCATGAGTACCCTACCATGAGCATAACAAAGGAGATTGCACAGGAGATTGACAATATAGCCCATGGTGTCTTCAGCCCTCTTGATGGTTTTCTGAACCGAGTGGACTTCGAAATGGTCTTGGAACACGGCCGCCTTGCCAACGACGTCCCGTGGACGATACCAATCGTGTTCGATGTGGATGAGGAGACGCTTGCAGATACTACAGAAGGAGACATGGTTGGACTGGTCTACAATGGTACGCCCACTGCGACCCTTGAAGTTGAAGATATCTACGAATATGACAAGTCCAAGTTTGCCGAATCCGTATTCGGTACAACGGATGCTCGTCACCCGGGCGTTGCCAAGGTCATGAATATGGCTGATACGCTCGTGGGGGGGCGTGTCCGATTACTCAACGAAATTGGCAATCCCTATCCCGATTTCACATTGCGGCCAAAGGAAACCCGTATTCTCTTCAAAGAGAAAGATTGGCATACTGTTGTCGCTTTTCAGACGCGAAATCCCCCGCATCTTGGTCATGAATACGTCCAAAAGACGGCCTTATCCATGATTGATGGCATTTTCATCAATCCCCTTATCGGTAAGAAGAAGACTGGCGACTTTAAGGATCCGGTCATTCTGCGGGCCTACAAGACTCTCATGAGAAACTACTATCTCCAAAAGTATGCAGTCCTAGCTGTTCTGCACACGGAGATGCGATACGGAGGTCCAAGGGAGGCAATTCATCACGCCATCATGCGGAAGAACTTCGGTTGCACTCATTTCATAGTCGGGCGAGATCACGCAGGGGTGGGTGATTTCTATGGACCTCTCGATGCACACTATATCTTCGAAGAGTATCCCGACTTGGGCATCTCACCGATTTGTTTTGCTTCATTTTTCTACTGCAAGGAATGCAACAGCATTGCAAATGATAAGATATGTCCCCACGATTCTGATCAACACGTGATATTCTCAGGAACGAAAATCCGAGGTATGCTATCTGAAGGCCGCCGACCACCCCCGGATGTGATGCGTCCTGAGGTTGCCGACACGATTCTTGAATTTGATGAGCCTTTTGTGGAATGAGGTCGTGATAAGGATGCAGAAGGTTGTGCTTCTTGGTTGGGATGGTGTTCCACCCAGTTTGGTGTTTGATGATTTGGCAGATGTCATGCCAAATCTGAGCCACCTGACTGAGAACAGCAACTATGGCCCTCTGAGAAGTACAAAACCCCCTATCACGATTCCAGCTTGGATGTGCATGGCCACAGGTTGTGACCCTGGCCAGCTGGGTCTATACGGATTTAGGCACAGAGAACCAGGCAACTACAAGGATGTCTGGATACCTGATTCTAACAAGATTCAGCCCAAGAAAATCTGGAATTTTGTCGGGGACAACGATGGAAAAGTGGTTGTTATTGGGATGCCACCATCGTATCCGCCTCAGAAGGTCAATGGAATAATGGTTTCTGGCTTCTTGGCTCCAGGCATCGATAAGACATACACCTATCCATCCTCACTAATGGAGGAGATCAAGGATGTGGTAGGTGAGTATTCGCTCGATGTGTTCTATCGAACCGAAGAGAAGGAGGAGCTTTACAGCAATCTTATAGATATGGTCAAGAAACGCCACCGGCTCGCCAAGCATTTGATGAAAGAGAAACCGTGGGATCTCTTCGTCTTGATGGAGGTGGGTCCGGACAGATTACATCATGGTTTCTGGCGCTTCTATGACAAGAATCATCACAAGTACAAGCCGCGAAATGAGTACGAGTCCAAGTTTATCGACTTCTATAAGCTACTGGACGAACAGCTAGGTGAGCTTCTTGAAATCATGTCCGATGATACGCTGTTCATCCTAGCATCTGATCACGGAGCAAAGGGCAGGAAGGGAGCGTTTTGTATCAACCAGTGGCTGGAGCAGAATGGCTTGCTGACCTTGAGGAAACAGCCAACGGAACCACGTTCTTTCGAAGATCTCGAAATTGACTGGAAGAAAACAAAAGCGTGGGGATGGGGGGGTTACTACTCCCGAATCTTCGTGAATGTTGAAGGCTATGAAGAACAGGGAACAGTCCCACCACATGAGTATGAGCGATTTCGTACTAATCTCACGAGGCAATTACAGACCGTTCGGGGCCCCAATGGTGAGAAGTGGACAAACATTGTAGACAAGCCTGAGGATATCTATGAAGATTGTAAGGGTGACTATCCCGATTTGATGGTTTACTTTGATGACCTCTGCTGGAGAGCATCGAGTAGCATGGGTCATGAATCTATGTACTTCTACGGGAGTGCTGCAGGTCCTGATGATGCAGTTCACGATTGGGATGGAATGTATGTTGCAAGGTTTCCGGGCCAAACCCAATCGGTCAGGGGACCACAAAACATCTTGGACATAGCCCCAACGATTCTGAAATTCATGGGGCTTGAAACTAAAGACTACATGACAGGACAAACGATAAGGAGTCAATGAGACATGAAGAATGGATTTTGTATTTGGTTGACAGGTTACTCAGGTTCAGGGAAAACATCGATAGCCAACAAGTTAGTCGAACACTTTGAGGGATCCCGCTATATCGAGACAATGGACGGAGACAAGCTTCGACAGGGTCTCAGTAGAGACCTTGGGTTTTCGAAGGAAGACAGAAATGAACACAATCACAGGGTTATTTTCTGTACCAAGCTCTTGGCACGTAATGGCGTTATCGTCGTTGTTGCGCTCATTTCCCCATACAGGGAAACTCGAGCTTACGCAAAAGAGGAGATTCCCAATATGATAGAGGTCTTCGTTGATGCTCCGATTGATGTGTGCATCGAGAGGGATCCGAAAGGCCTGTATGAACAGGCTTTGGCAGGTGAAATCAAGAATTTCACAGGAATCGATGATCCGTACGAGAAGCCGCTCAATCCGGATGTTACAGTACATACTCACAAGGAAACGATTGAAGAATCCGTCAACAAAATCCTTGATAAGGCAAGAGAACTCGGATATTTGTCCGAAGATTGAAAGAACCATAAATGATTAGGTGATTCAGAAATGGCGAAGGGTAAGAAACGCACAGGGAAATTCACATCGGTCTCGGTTCCAGTTCCGCTTTTTAACAAAATCGAGGAGCGAATTGAAGGAACGGGTTTCACATCTGTATCGAGCTATGTGACCTATGTCTTGCGCGAAATAATCGCAAACAGAGAAGAAGAAGACACAGAAAATCCATTCACAAAAGAAGATGAGAAAAAGGTCAAAGACAGATTGAAAGCACTTGGTTACCTAGACTGATTCGGGCTGCAGCCTTTGGTGAAACAAAGAGAGGGGAGCCACATGGATGAGCCGAACGATCTGTTGAAGGTACTAAAAAACGCCATTATTCCTGGTGGGATTATTCTAAACCACCTTCAGGACAGTATAGAGAATATCCCAAAGAAGTCAGATCTGCCCGACAGCAAGGCTGATGCTACGTCAACTGCTCATACTATTGCTGATGACTTAGTCCAAGAAGTGGTTCTTGAGGTTTTGCACTCCCTCATGCCCAACCTGCGAATCAACGCTGAAGAGGAGACTCCGCGTACAGAGGTATTTACTGGTGACTCTGGCGACCTTTGTTTTCATCTGGATCCATTGGATGGGACCTACTCATATACGCAAGGGCGGAAAGACCACGCAGTAGGAGCCGCATTTTCACGAAACAGGCAATTCATTGCAAGCGCCATCTATTTTCCTGCCATCGATAGAATCTACCTGGCGGGGAGGGGAAATGGCATCAGGGTTGAAACGTCGATGGGCAGGTCCCTTGAGTTTGAGCGTAGAGATGAGCCAGATGGATTCTATTCACAGAAACGGGCAGAGAAGTATCTCTCTGTGGTGCAACAAATGGGACTTGTGAAATTTGATTCCATGGGTGCGCATCATGGGATGGTAGCTGTTGCGGAGGGGCGCCTCAGTGTACTGATGTACCATCTTGCAAGCCCTCATGACTTTGGAATCCCACAGGTCATTGTTGAAGAAGCAGGTGGTATTTGCACAGACTTGAATGGAAATCCAGTCCAATATAGTGACGACTTTGCCCGAGTTCCATGGTTCTTCGCTTTCTCTCATCCTCATGTCAAAGACGAGTTCTTTACAGTCCTAGAATCTGGTCTTACTTCGTAATCCTTCGCTCCTTTACTGGCCCTGTTTGCCGAGTCGAGGCCTTTGTTCTTGTCTCTTTTACATAATGCTATCCGACGAGAATTGAATATGA
>JAWOEX010000003.1:0-10352 GCA_046482545.1 Candidatus Thorarchaeota archaeon | reverse complement strand
CATGTATCCCGGTTCCAAGTGTAGTTCCGTTGAGTGTAACTTCCCATTGAATACCTGTCCACTCTGCTGAGTGGTTTTCTCCATCTACCGTGAAGATTAGTGTCGCAGGTGAGATACTTGATTCATTATCCATGGAATATTCTATAGTGAGATTCACCGTACCATCATAGTAGATGCTCAGGCTGGTATGACTTACACCAAGCGTTGCATTTGCTTCTGCCACATCCAAGTATAGGTCTATGATTTGAGACTCATATCCTTCTCTATCAACATATAGAGTCATGGAGTTGTTTCCAAGTTCCAGTTCTGGACCTATTTCTACACTGTAGTTCCCTTGGGATTGATGCTGACCTATGTAAGTCTCTGAATTAACGGTAACCTCAACTATTCCATCCGTAATCGGTGTTTCTTCCGACGAACGGAAGGTCACATAGAGATTGACTGTTGAGATATAATCTGTTGAATTGGATGTCCAGGACGGGATAACAACTGGCGTGTCTTCGTGTACCGTAATATAAGATACGTCTTGTCCCTTTTGATAACCAGTTTTGTTAGCGATAATAGTAGCGTTCCAAGTTCCAAGTCCTATTTCATCACCATGACAGCTTAGTCTCCACATCTCTGTAGAAGAATTGTATACTAACTCGTAGAATTCGGTCCCATTCAAGATAAGACGAACTGTTGCGTTGTCTATTGGTTCATCTTCGTGATTGTAAGTCACATTTAGTTCGATTGATTCAATGTAGCTGATATTCTGATTTGTTGGCTTCCATGAAGTGCTGAACACGCTAATAGCGAGTGTGATATTGATATCTTCAGTTAGATCCGTCGCTTCTGCAAAGCCGTAGCGCCAAGCTTCAATTGAGGCGTTGTACACACCTGTTTGGAAATCTCCACCGGGAATCGACACAATCCAGTGTGATTCGTTGTAGATTAGATCGTAGACGTTTGTATCTACAGTGACATTCACAATCGCATCATCAGGGACAGGGTTACCATCGTAGGTATAATTTACTGTGAGATTCAGCAGTTCTGTAGTGTCGATTGTCAAATTGGAAGGTGACCAATCCACCCAGATACTAGTTGGTTCTGTATTGATTGTGAGGTCTGGAGGTGACTCAGATTTCGCCTCGTATTTGTGTCTCGACGCTTTGATTGTTAGATTATGGGTACCGAGACCTGTCTCCTCATCGGTTCCGTTAAAGACCAATTCATAGAAACTACTTGTTTCATTCCAGGTAAGATTCCATGTATACGTTCCTGTGGTAACATTAACCCAGGCATTCTCAATTGATGTACCATTCGGCATGGTGTAATTTGCTCTTAGAATAGAATTCTCTGTATAGGTTATTGTGTTGGTTTGGAACCATTCTAGCTGGAGATTTGTAGGTGCTTCTCTTATGGTAAGGCTGTAGCTCGTATTCAGCTGTCCCTCATATCCGACTTTCCAAGCAGAGATCGTAAGAGAGTGCGTTCCCAATCCTGGTGGATCATCGGTACCGTTGAATCTAAGATCGTAAAATGAGCTCGTTCCATTCCATGTGAGATTCCATGTATTTGAGTCGATTGTGACATTCACCGTGGCGTCTTCGACAGGCGTACCGTTGAATAGCGAGTAGTTGACTAGCAATGTTGTCCGTTCAACGTAGGTGATATTGGCTCCATTTTCCCAATCGACCACGAGCGGTTCAGTATCGTGGATTAGGTCAACCGAAATGCTCAGGCTCTGATTCTCAATCGCAAATTCTTCTCCAAAGACCTCAACGGTGTGACTACCAGCGCTTCTTCCGGTAGTATCAACTGTTGCGGTCCAAGTTCCGTTGTCGTGGTCTGTCATGGTCTGGTTGGTTTCGCCATCGAATGAATAGACTACTGAGGCAACTGAATCGTTCAATCCCGCATCGTTATAGGTGTCATTGAACTGCACTCTTATTGGGAAGCTGTCTTCCGTATAGGCATGAATTGAGTAATCCTCTGCAGTGAGAGAAGTCGGGTAGAACACAACCATTTCTTTGACCAAGTAACCTGCTTCTGTACCGTTTGCCCAGTAGACCTCTATAGTGTAGGTGCCATTATCTTGGGTTGTCTCATTGATGTTCCAGAAGTAGTGTGTCTTACCGTCACTTACGCTTTTGTTGTTGGGGCCCAGCGTTTCCTCTCCCTCATGCATGATTGTCAGAGTAGTTGAACCTGTATCAGCTGGATTGCTGGAGCCGTCCGCAATGGTGGTATTGATGTCCATATCAACTAGGATGCTTGCATCTCCTGCTAGAACTGAATCATCTGCTGAATCGTATGTATCGATAGCATCGACGTAGTTTGGAGCTGTTAGGGTGAGAGTCCATGTTCCATTCGTCATATCCGAACAGACCACGTTTATTGGATTGACTGAATAGTGTTCATAACTCTCAGTTGATGTTCCATTATAGAGTCCTGTTGCGCTCCAATCGGACATCTTTGATAAGACCGCTATCCGTTCTACTTCTCCTGATGCAACGTTAGGATGCTCTAAGGATGGGTATTCCAAAGTCAGGGTTTGGTTCCATAGTATGTCCTGTCCAGACTCGGGAGCTTCCCATACTGTACCGGTCGTCAAAGCCTTGGAGTACCAAAGGGTCATGTTATACCCCATGTAGGCCGACTGGTTCGAGTCAAACTCCAGAAGGGTGATATTGTTACCGGGTGTTTCAAAGGACACCCTATTTCCATCGACAGGTGTCTGGTTTGCTCTCAGAGAGAGCTCAGTAGCATTGAACGTGAGTGGGGTGTTAGATGTCTGATTCCAAGGGGTGTATGTGTAATTCAGGAGTGCTTCCACATCAACCGGGTCCCAATTGCCGGTGCCTTCTTGCCAAATATAGTTCATGAACTGACCTGCTGAACTCTCAGTTCTCCACCGAATTTCAGGATAACCACTAACACCCTCTACAAGTTCCCTTCCATCTAAGACGAGGTAATAGGTATCCTTGGCTGTGAGGTTAACCCGTGCCTTCTCGGTATGCCAGCTAGCTGTAGTAGCAATAGGAACTATGGAGGGGGTGGTCATGTTAGATGTACTGACATTGTGTGATTCTCTGATGACGAAATATGCAGGGTTGTTGACATCAGGGTCATAACGCGCTGTGTCATAGAAGATGGAGTAATTCAACAGTAAACCATTCTGAGATTCATCATAGAATCCCTGAGCAATCTGGGCATATATCCGTCCCAAACCATCCTTGTATATCTTGAAGTCCCACGTTTCTCCATTGACCCCTACAGTCTGCCTCTCGGGTGCAGCAGTCAGCGACTCAATATCTAGAGTCGTATTGTACAACGTCCACCCCGGGATTTGATACTCTGACAGGTCGACGGTACCATTGTGTTTGGTAGGGCTAGCATAAGTATTCAAGATAGACAAGTTCTGTCCTGATAGTGTCCTCGACATGATTGCAGTAGCTGAGAGGTTGTCTCCTAAGCCGCTCGATTCAGAAGGTACAAAGGTGTCTGTGTCTGTTACTTCTGAATGGAATGGGTCAGGAGTATGATATGATTCTGGAGATGGTACTGTTTGAGATAGAATCGGCAACATCAGTAAGACTACTAATATCATTGTCATGTATCGTTTCATTGCCTATCCCTTTTCTGACGAGTATCAATCCGAAATCCTTGGTGAGATGATTTAACTACGAAACGGAACGGGTGTTCGCACATTGCTTTTTGTCATTCTTAAGTTATCAGAGATCCTTGTATGTCTCTCACAACTTTGGGCCATTATCATTCATTCGGCTATACAGCTTTGTCACCGTTTCACCCAAACCATGAACCCGTACTGGAAGATGTAAAGATTCTGCTCTGTTGTGCTGTATGGTACCTCTTTGGAGGCCATAGTCTTAAACATATCCTAACTCTGCCGCTTCGAAAAAACGACTTAGTCTAGTTCTGACTGAAACGACCTATTAAGAGGCTTCCATTTTTCCGTATCCGAACCAGCTAGGTGTAGTATGATGGTTGCGTATCTTCGGGCTGCTCAGGTTTTATTCCTGAATGTCCCGTAATTTCATTCAGAATTGCAATAACCATCTCAACAGACCCGTGCAAAGCGCTCATAGTCTCCCACAAACGGTCATCACTGAACGAATCGTCGTATATGCGGTCGGAGACAACAAATCCAGGCCCTGGAGGTTGTTTCCCTTTCTGCCCTGGCTTTGGCTTGACAAAACCTAACCGGACCCGACTGCCAAAGCTGAATTTCATGGCCTCCATCTGAAACTCCTGCATTTTCTCTGAATCCAGTTTCTTCAAGTGCTGGGGAGATATCATGACCTGCGATTCAACCTGGAGGTAGTTGGAATCATTGGGTCTTACGACGGTGAAATAGAACCGTTGGAATTTGACCTTGAACAGGAATTCGGCACGAGGGTTCTTGATACTCTCTACCTTGACACCCTCTCTTGAGAACCAATCACGTACAGCCTTCTTGATTTCGTCAGTAGGTCTTTTCATTGTTGTATCTCCGATGTAGTTGACGATGGTTTAGTTGTTCACTTAATGCTTGTGTTGTCCGTTTTCTCCGTACCATTTCACAGAATCATAGGCCTCTTCTACTCTGTCTGTATAGCAGGTAATCTCTCTCCTTACGGCTTTAACTGAAGAGGTATCACAGACCTTTGAAACAATTTGAGGTTCTGAGTTACACCGATTGAGCCTGAGCCCCCAAGGATCTACTACTTGGCTGTGGCCGAAGTATGTCTTCTTGTCGAAGGATGGCCCGACACGATTCACCGCAGCCACGTAAAGTTGGTTTTCGATTGCCCGTGCACGGACAAGATTGTCCCAATGCTCGCTCCTAGGGTCTGGAAAGGCTGCTGGAATGATAAGCAGCTCTGCACCTTCAAGTGCCAGCCTGCGACTGATTTCAGGAAATCTGACATCATAGCAGATTTGTGCTCCTATTTTCAGCCCCCTCAAATCAAACATCACCATGTGATTTCCGCCCTCGAACACATCTTTTTCAGCTTGGAATGGATGTATTTTGCGATATGTTCCAATGGTTTTTCCATCTGGAGACGCCAGTACCAACGTATTGAAGTATTTCCCTTCTTCATCCGCATTTTCGATGCCTGTGCCAGCAACATAAGCCGATTGCTCAAGTGCGACTCGCTCGATGAATTCAGAGGTCTTTCCCATAACTCCAGCACCCCGTCTAGAGTACTGGCTGGAATCGAAACCTATGGAAAAGAGCTCTGGAAGTAAAATAAGGTCAAGAACATCACTGGGCTCGTAGATAGTAAGCATTTGTCTGACATAGTCGAAATTTTGGTTCCTGTCACCGTCTTTGCAGGGCATCTGGAAGAGCGAGACTCTGAACTCCATTTTCATCTACCAGCCATTACCTAAGTTGTCCCAGCTGTGGGATACACAAGATTGTTATCACAAGAACAAAGGGTCATCATAAGAATATTGTCCGTCACAGCGTAAGAATTATTATCCTGCGAGAGATGGTGTCAATCAAATGGGCTCCTAACGGTTGTGTTTCTTGTGGTGAACGAGGTAGATACTAATCCCGAAACCCGAGCCGATATGCCGAAGTCTCCATATTCGGAGCCAACGGAAGGCTCGATGGGGAAAACCGGCAGCTGGCGTACTTTCGATCCTGTCATTGATTATGATGAGTGCATCAAATGTCGGACATGTTGGCTCTACTGCCCAGAAGCTTGCATCACTCTAGATGAGGATGGCACCCCTCATATTGACTTAGAATATTGCAAGGGCTGCGGCATATGTGCTGAAGTGTGTCCGAAAGAATGCATTGAGATGGAACGAAAGATGGAACTGGAGGAGGCTGACCTGTGAAAACCAAAATCATGAGCGCGAACTATGCTGCTGCTAGGGCAGTGATGTCAGCGCGGGTAGAAGTTGTTGCTGCTTATCCAATAACACCGGCAACGACAGTTCCTGAACAGATAGCGCTTCTCAATGAACGAGGAGACTGGCCGGGTGAATTCATTCGTGTGGAATCAGAGCATTCAGCGATGTTTGCTTGCATTGGGGCCAGTGCGACGGGGGCTCGTGCCTTTACTGCCACCGGTTCAAACGGATTGCTCTTGATGGACGAAGCTCTTCACTGGGCAGCGGCTGCTAGATTACCCATTGTCTTGGCGAACATTAACAGATCTGTTTCTCCCTCTTGGAATATCCATGCAACTCACGATGATGCCTTTAGCAAGCGTGATACTGGATGGATTCAGTTCCACGTTGCATCCGTTGACGAGTACTATCACACAATCATCCAAGCCTTCAAGCTAGCAGAGGATGAAAGGGTGCTTATGCCGGTTATGGTCAATGGTGATGCTTTCGTGTTGAGCCATACTTTGGCCCCGTACGATTATCTCGAACCGGAAGAGGTTGACGAATTCCTTCCATCTTACAGTCCTCCTCACTGGGTGATGGATCCTGACAATCCAATATCCCACGGAAATATCGTATTTCCCGACTATTACCAAGAATTCCGTTATGGGATGCATGAGGGCACGAAGAATGCCGCCGCGGTGTATAAAGAGGTAGAAGAGGAGTACGAGAAACTCTTTGGTAAGAATTTTGGTGGCCCAATAGCCACTCACAAGTGTGATGATGCCGAAGTGGTTTTCACCTCACAGGGCACTATTGGTTCGGAAGCAATAGACGCCATAGACGAACTGCGGGAAGAAGGCTACAAAGTAGGCAACGCTCGTATGCGCATGGTACGGCCGTTCCCTGTCGAAGAAATACGGGAACTGGCAAGCAGAGTCAAGGGCTTCGCTTCCTTTGATAGAGCTGTGTCATATGGTTTTGGAGGACCCGTGGCGAACGATATCCGTGCATCTATTTACAACACAGAATATCGCCCGATGGTGAAAAGCTACATTGGTGGCTTGGGCGGAAGAGATGTGACTATTGAGGATATCAAGGAAATTGTTATTGACACCGTGAAGGCTGTTGAAGCAGGCGAAATCGGTGATGAAGAAACCTGGCATGATTTGAGGTGAACAAAATGGTAGCGATTAAAGATATGCCACTAAAGGAATACATCGAGAAGGGAAATGCTGCATGTGCTGGCTGCCAAGATATGGTGGCACTGAGACATGCTCACAAGGCATTGGAGGGCAAAGTGATACAAGTTGTTCCAGCTTGCTGCACGAGCGTAGTACAGGGCTTGTGGCCCAATACTGGTTTTGATTTTCCAACTCTCAACATAGCCTTTCCAGCAGCCGCCGCGGGGGCTTCGGGTGTCAAAGCAGCCTTGCGAGCAAAAGGTGATGAAGATACTACTGTCATGGTATGGGCTGGAGACGGAGGTACTTTCGACATTGGTATCCAAGCTTTGAGCGGTGCGTTTGAACGACGGACAGACTTCCTGTATGTCTGCTACAACAACCAGGTTTACAGCAACACAGGAACGCAACGATCTGGCGCTACACCGCTATACGCTCAGACCACAACCACTTGGTTTGGCAAGACTGAACCTGAGAAAATGCTAGACCTTGTTGTGGCGGCCCACGAACCAGCATACCAAGCAACCGCCAACACTTCGTACCCACGAGATTTGTATGAGAAGTTCAAGAAGGCTAAGGATATCGAAGGGCCGAAGTTTATCCATATATTCGTGCCCTGTCCTCAGGCGTGGAATTATCCTGTCGCTATGGGCGTTAAAATTGGCAAACTTGCTGTTGAAACTGGTTACTGGATTCAGTGGGAGCGAGTTGGTGAAGACTTCGAAATTAATCGAATGAGCAAGCGATATCAAGACCCTGACAATAGGAAGCCAATCGAGGAATTCCTCAAGCCCCAAGGCCGCTTCTCGAGAATGTTCAAGCCTGAACGGGACGAGAAGAAAATCCAAGAATTCCAGAGTTATGTCCAGCATCGCTGGGATATCCTACTGCGTACTATGACGTAGTGGGATTCCTCCCCCTCTTTCTTTTTGTAATCCAACTGAAATGATTTCGGCCTAACAAATAGTTATTTGAGTGATGATGATTCTACAATAGACTGTGTTAGGGTGACATGAAAGTGCCTATGAACAACTTTCCCAAGGTCTTGGAAATTAAAGACCCGATACATGGCTACATCGGTCTTTCTCAGGCGGAAAAATCAATCCTAGATCTGAGGATGACTCAGCGACTGAGAAATATCAGACGGCCGGCAAGCACTAATCTTGTCTATCCCGGGGCTGTCACTTCTTCGATGAGCAGTATGCTAGGTACTCTACATGTAACCGGTCTTCTTTTTGATTACTTAGGAGCCGATTCAGAAGACATCCGGAAAGCACGGATTGCCTCGATTCTTCATAGTGTGTCTTGTGGCCCTTGGTCCAATGTAATGGATGAATACCTTTCCACACGCGGTATTGACCGTGTGCGGATGGCTGAGCTCACTATAACGAAGTCCAGGTTGGGTGACGTTTTAGAAGAGCATGGATATTCACCAAAAGAAGCTGTCCAGTGGTTGAGTGAGGGTGTTCCGATAAAAGGCCTTCATCTCAACCTAGAAACCTGCCCAATAAATCCAGAGCTAATCGATCGGTTGGAGCGTGATTCCTATTTTGCTGGTGTCGAGTATGCCCAGATTGAACTGCAGCGTTTGTTCTCAGCAGCTCGTATAGCCAAGAACAAGCTCGCAATCGAACGTGGAGCCCTCTATACACTAGAATCTTACTTGTCTGCGGGAGCAAATATGTTTGATGCAGTCTATTACCATAAGACAGTCCGTGCAGCTGAGCTTATGCTTCTCAGAATCCTAGATTTAGCTGGTGGAGAGATTTTCGAATCTCCACGTGACGATTTGGTTGGCTTTCTTAGGTTAGATGACCTGTCTCTTCGTTATATTCTTCTACATCCTCCAGCCAATGCTTCCAAATCCTTTGAAAGGGCTAACAATCTATTCTCAGACTATAGTAGAAGGTACCTCATCAAACTGGCAAGCGAGCGGGCAATTTCGAATGTGGACTTTCTAGATAAAATCGATACACATGATGGACGATTCGCCATTGAGACAGAAATAGCTGAAGCTGCAGATATTGCACCAAGAAACGTGTATCTCGATTATCCGAGCCGGATTTCGGTCTGTCACTATCCTGGACGAATAGACTTGGATAATCTTGTGCTCTACGAAAGAGGCTCGCGAGGATACGATTTCTGGGCTGTGACTGACATGAGTATGATTGCTCGTAGTTTCCGTAGACTGGCGAAATCTGTCAGAGTGTACACAACAAGAGGCTACCGCTCACGTGTTAGGAAAGCAGCTGATGAGCTACTTGAGAGTATTGGACCATAGTCAGCTTTCTGGTCCTGATACAAGCGCATAACTATTAAAAGATAAATGAAAAAAATCAAGATTGGTGTAAGACGAATGGCAAATAATGACAACGCAGGATTCATGGAAAGTTTACAGTCAGATCCACATTTCCTTTACATTCTTATTAGTGCAGCCGTATGGCTCGTTGGATCGTACATCCCAATCATAGGGCCAATAATTGCGACGGTAGGATTCGCAGCTACATGCTTTACGACAGCCATTAGTGCATTGAAGCGACCTGCTGCTACCGCATGGCCTGGTGTAATCGCTGGTGTAGTGATTCGCATTGTGGCTAGCTTCATCGGGTGGATTCCCATTATTCGCCTGCTGGCTCCCCTACTCTTGATAGCTGGAAACGTGCTTATACTCTTCTTCGTCCTCCCATTGGCTGTTCAGCATGGTGAAGAAATCCTTGGTGAAACGTTAAAGAAGTTCAAAGCCGCCAAAGAGGAAGCAAAGGAACCAGAGGAAGCAGAAGAACCAGAAGAAGCAAAGGAACCAGAGGAAGCAGAAGAACCAGAAGAAGCAGAGGAACCAGAGGAAGCAGAGGAACCAGAGGAAGCAGAGGAAGTAGAGGAAGTAGAGGAACCCGAGGAAACAACCACAGAGAATCAGTTCCAATAGATATCAGCTAAAGATTTCTATGCATAAGGACTGAATATTTAGGGTTTGGAAGAATTGTACTGTTCTTCCAACCCTCTCTACCTCTTTCTCCTGTCTTTAATCGGGCATTCCACTCCATTCGATTTTTGAATTCACGTTAATTCCTAAATGGACTAGGACTCGACTCACTATAGAATCGACAAGATCTTCGATTGTATTCGGCTTATGCCAAAATGCAGGACTTGCAGGTACTATCAATGCTCCAGCCCTTGTGGCTTTGCTCATATTCTCTATGTGAACGAGATTGTACGGAGCTTCACGAGGAACAAGAAGTAAGCGCCTTCCCTCCTTCAAGCTGCAATCGGCAGCCCGGAGAATCAGATTTTCGGCATATCCGCTGGCGATTCCTGCAAGGGTTTTCATTGAACACGGGG
>JAWOEX010000038.1:0-80239 GCA_046482545.1 Candidatus Thorarchaeota archaeon | reverse complement strand
CAAGCACATCGGATTCGCTATGGACAACGAGAACAGGTACAAGCATGGCGACGCCACATATAGCCGGTGCATTGGCGCTTAGTTATCAGAGCTCAGATGAAAGCACTCTATGGGATGACTTGAGCGCGCTCCTGGAAGGAGCTGGCGGAATCAGCTCTCACCATTCTCCTCCTGAAGTCGACTGGGGTTTTGGTCTCTGTGACACGCTTCACACGGTTCGTCATGTTCTTGATGTTCCCCTTACAAGCGGAACCACACTTTCTGACTGGACTGGAATCGAGCCCATAGTTACCAGTGATGAAAACCTCTCTCTGTATGGGGAATTGGACATAGTATCTGTGTCCGCGTATCGAGACCAGAATCAGGTGGGAATGGCTGCGACAGTAAGGGAAACTCCTACTTCTTGGAATTCATATAATTTCTCCTTAGCTCTAGATGTGGATGACGATAATGCAACCGGATTCGATGGAGCAGATTTGATGGTCAACGTAACTGATGGGACGATTCAGGCATATTACTGGGATGGAAGCTGGGTTGAATCCGATGAGGATAAGGCTGAATGGTGGACAAGTTCCACTACGCTATTTGTCCGGGTGGATACCGGTGTGATGGCTGATCGTATAATGATGAACATGTATACTCACAACAGCACACTTTCTCCCGCTGACTCCCTTGATGATGTAACGCTTGAAAACACATGGCGGCCCCTTTTTCAGGAAATCAAATTTGATGCCAATAATGGAATCTATTCTCTAAATATCTCAATCACTGACAGGGACAGCCTATCGACAAGTATCGATTTAGGATGGAAACTGGTATACGGACGAGACTCTATCGTGGAAACAGACACTCTAGCTGGATCCAAAAACTACCTTCTGGCTTTCAACTCCTCATCATGGGATACTACCTATAGCATGAGCGCTATCCTGAATATAAGTGATGGATATGAGACTCTGTATCTCAATTCTCTGATGATAGAGAGGACGATTTCGGGCGCTTTGGGGATAGCAAGTGCTTCACTTGATAACACTACTGTAAGAGTTGGTCCTTTCATTCAAGATATGATTACCGGTAGAATCGAAATTGAAGGCTATTTGATGGCTAGCAGTGTTGGTGTTTCTTTCGTTGGGACGACTGGCAATCCTTTGAATTTTACACTCAGCAGTACTGATGGTATCTATGATATTCGGATAAAACCGTCTGGCCTATCTCCAGGTGAATATGACGTATATGCATACGCTATCAGCAGAACTGGTCAACGCATTGAAGAGAGATTCGCCAGTCTACAAGTTGTCGAGGACTACACCATATTGATTATAGGTGCTGTTGTTGTCGGAGGCCTAGCTGCAATCTTAGTGTTGGTGAGTAGGTATTTCAAAAAGGAGTAGTTGTTGAATGAAAGTAGTAATTGTTGGATTCGGTCCCGGTGGTGCTACTGCTGCATCAACCATTAGTACGTTTGACCCAGAAGCTGATGTAGAAATCATAACTGAGGAAACCGAACCCGCTCATAGGAAACCCGGATCTTCCTTGGCCTTTGAAACACCAGATACTGACCAGCTTGAGATTCAAGATTGGTCGTTAAATAAACTGAAAGACAAAGGTATTAGGGTACGTATGGGAACCCGCGTTCTGGAGGGTGATTTTACTAATCGCACACTTACTATTCGTGCACCCGATGGAACACGATCAGAGGTCGAATTTGATAAATTGGTTCTGGCTACTGGAGGTATCCCCAATAAGCCAGATATCCCCGGGACCGGGTTGAAATACACATACACAATCCAAAGCATTGAAGATGCTGCCGCTCTGGGTGAAAATCTTCCCTCTCTGGAGCGAATAGCCGTAATTGGTGCTGGTTTTAGTGGTTTGGAAATAGCAGAGCGTCTTCACAAACTAGGTAACGAAGTGCACCTTGTCGTACGTTCTCGGTTCATGCGACGACTCTTGGAACCGAGTATGAGTTCTGAGCTCGAATCTAGGATACCGGCGGATATGGTTCTTCACAAAGGTACGGCTCCAAATGCAATAGCTGGAACGAATCGTGTTGAGGGTGTAGAACTTGGTGATGAAACCGTCGCATGTGATGCAGTTCTCTTCATGACCGGTGTAGTTCCAAATGTTGTCTTGGGAAAGGAAATGGGTTTGGAAATTGGACCCACAGGCGGAATAGTTGTAGATGAACACATGGAAACCTCTGCTGAAGGTGTCTATGCCATTGGAGATTGTGCGGAAATGTCAGATTTCTTGACTGGGGAGCCCGTCCTCATGCCCATTGGCAGTACTGCAGCAAGGGCAGGAAAGCAGGCTGGTCTGGCTGTGGTTGGTCGCGATAAGATATTCAAAGATGTAAACCTGCGTCTGCAATATGATCGAATTTTCAATACAGATATCGTTTGTATAGGTCACTCGTCAGAAACAGCGAATCGTATGCGTATCGAAACAGATGTGACATTCCTAACCGATGGTGCTGAATTCACTAAAATTGCCCTTGTAACAGACAAGGACGGCATAATCATAGGGGGGCAGGTATTGTCACCCCGAATGGGCTCCAGATGGGCATATCAAATACTGAAGCGAGTGGATGAAGGAGCGGTCCTGAAAGAGTCTCCACTACTCCCTCCTCAACACGAAAGGATGGAGGAGTTGCTAGAGGAGACATATGGCCCTATTCGATAAGCGGGCCCTCATCCTCTTCAACTTCTATTTCCCACTCGGAATCTAATTTATCGCGCACATTGAACTTGATGGACATCACATAGACTAGGCCGACAACGACAATACCAATGAGCAGGATTGTTACAATGTTTGTGAGTTCTTGCGTAGGGCTGCTCACTGGAATCAAAAAGACTTTTTTCGCTGTTCTCGTGTTACCGCTGAAATCTGTAGCCGTTACGAGCACTTCGTAGAAGCCGCCACTGCTTACATTTGTTGATGCTCTGAATTTATAGCCCAAATTTTCGGTCACTTCAAGCTCAGATACCTCATCGCTGGGCCCGGTGATGGTCATTGAGACATCATCAAGATCATCATCAAATACGTAGCTCACAATGCTTACCATCTCGCCTGCTTGGTCGATGTCGAACTGAATGTCAAATATTCTTGGTCTTTCAGGGATTAGGGAACCAGCAATGTTCCGAAGAAGCTGCAAGTTGTCTGCACCCCCACGTATAGCATCGTAGAGGATGTCATCATAAAGTGTAGAACCATCTGATACTGCTATTACACGTCCGTCACCGTAGTCGGCTTTGGCGATAAGAGCATGCTCCTTGTCGGTGCTATACCAGAATAGCCCTTCGGCACCGGCTACAGATGAGTTGACTGAAAGCGTGCTTCCTGAAAGGATGTATAGGTTTTCTACACCTTCCACAAGCGAGTGATTTTCTACCACACCTCCGTAGTCCTCACCGTAAAACAGACCCGTCTGGTCGTTGGGTCCTCGGCCAATCTCAAATTCCTCGCATTGGATTCCATATGGTTCGAGAATCATGTTGTAGTAATCTATAGCAAAGCTGGCCGTTCCTGTTTGGTTATCGTAGAACTCTGAAAGAATGAAGAGTGTCCCCCCATTCTCCACGAACTCATGTATGGCGTCAATTTCCTGTTCTCCATATGTTGTCTCTGTATCCATTATCATGAAGGTCTCAGTTGTAGATAGAGCTCCCGTGTCAATGGTATCGCTACTTCCTTCGGTTGGAAATTCGGAAAGTAAAATCCCTTGATTCTTGAGATATTCTGTGAAGTATCTGTAGTATGATGGGTCATCAGGGTCGTCTGCAGAGTGATGAGCCATATCCACCATCAATTTTCCGCCGTACGTAGTGATGGAGAATTCTAGTTCAATGGACGTTATGTTTTCTTCACCCGAGGTCAGAACCACCTCTCCGGTATATGCACCAATGGAGCTCAACGGTAAATCATCAGATATGCTTAGGGATATACCGAAATAGGAATACCCTTCTTCAACTGTGACAGATTGAGGAACTTGAATGAATTGGCTTGCGTTACCAAACGATTGGATATTGAGATTGCCCCTTGTGTCGGTCGACAACACAGACACATCCTGGTCTTCTCTATCTTCACCGACTATGAGGACTTTCTTGCTGCCGGGCAGCGTTGGATAGCTCCTAGGTGTCATTATCGTGAGCGTATCCGTTGCACTGAGCAACTCACTTGACATGGTCGCATTGGCAAGTCCCCAGCCTTGTTCCATGGAATCTTGATTCAAATCAGTTGCACCCGCCATGAGAGCCGTCTTTGTTTCAATCGGTCTTAGATGCGAATACTTGCTCATCAGCAGAGCCACCAATCCAGCTACTTGAGGCGTTGATGCTGAGGTTCCAGAGAATTGAGTGTAATAAGAACCATACTGGGACTGGTTGTAAACTGGGTAGTCAAGGTAGTTTGCACTATCTGCCCTCCCAGACATTATGTTCAAGCCAGGTGCGATGATGTCGGGTTTCGCATAGATTCCGTAAGGTTCTGCGTATTGCCTATTAACAGGTCCTCTGCTGCTGAAAGCTACAACTCCTGTTCCATCAGCGGAGGAGCCTACTGTAATTGCTTCTTCAAGTACTCCTGGTGAATTGATGGTATACGCTGCAGGACCAGTATTGCCCGCAGCAATTACTACTGTGAGACCTTGTTCGATCGCGGCCTTTGCTGCCTGCATTGAAGGATCCTCAGCGGTAACATCAGCCATTGGCCCTCCTAGGCTTAGGGAGATAACATCTGAGCCGCTATCTACAGCGAATTCGATACCCTCGGCTATAACCGAATCATCACCAGCTCCCTCTTCGTCCAATACCTTAACGATCAGAAGATCGGCTCCTGGAGCTATTCCAGTGTACTTTCCGCCATTCATCTCTCCAGAACCCGCAACAAGCCAAGAACATACGGTGCCATGACCGTTGTCGTCATAGGCATCAATACCATCGGAAGGATCCATATCATCTTGGTCTGAATCACTCACTAAGTCCTTGAATCCCATCAGTTGATTTTCCAAATCGGGATGGGTTCCTTGAACCCCACTATCGAGAACGGCTACTTGGATTCCCGTTCCGTTGAATCCGTTTTCTATCAAAGAATCGGTATCCAAAATTTCATCCGGATGCGTATATCCGAGTCCTCCATCATCATTAGCCTTCGTTTTTTGGTCATTTGAAACAAGTTGGAGCTTGGAGTCAAAACCAAGTCTCTCAACGATTGGGATACTTGCTAATGTCTCGATATCATTGCTGCCAGCATATAGCGAAACGACTGGAATGAGAGAAAAGACATGTCTGATCAATGTGTTCTGCAAATCCAATTCTTCCAGAACGGCTCTCATCTCGTGTGACGAATAGCCATCTGGGAAGTTCACCACAATTGGGATTTTCTGATTGGAAGGAAACGAATTCATTTTTTCAGCTAGTTCTGGCTCAATAATCGTATTCTCCTGCCCAAGGTTCGCCTGAATCTGATGAGACTGAACTGGGACCATGGGTAGAAAAAGGAGAACTAGTATTCCAATTGTTAGAAATATCAATTTGGGCCTAGGTGGTTGCTGCTTCAACTTAATCGAACCCTTTCGCGTGGAATGAGTTTGATTATCTCATAAGTTTATTCTTGAAGGTGATTTTGTATTATTGCAAAAATTTTACTCGGAAAATACGAGAGAGAAATCCAATAGCGATTTCTGTGTGTTTGTAACTAAGAAGAACCATGGGGGTTCAATTATGAGTAAGAACAAGAAAGAATGGAAATACAAGCGGAGATTGCAGCTGAAACACTTCTATGACGACGATGCAGGCAAAACAAGACGGACTTGGATGGAAGTGCAGTATAACCCTCCTACGAAGAGTCAAGAAGGGTGGGTGAACGATGGGAAAGTGAGACTTTCTCTTGGTGAGGATCGCGATGTGAAAGGAGCGTTTCTGCTTTCAATCGAGGAAGTATGCAGGCTCTTCAACTCGTTAGAGATGATTGCCGCAGAACATGAAAAGGCAAAGGCGAAACTCTGGGACGAGTAGACAAAAGCTACAGACCATTTTCCCCTCTTGTAGATGATACAATTGATTCCTAGTGCTATGAGGACTCATCCATGTAAGATATTTAACCCACCGATGACATAGGTATCTTGCTAAAAGAGGAGGTCCAACATTGGTCATCCCAGACTCCTATATGGTCCTAGAACCGACAATCGATTTCGTTTTTCCCGGCAGTGATTTGGTAGCAGTTCTACCGTACGTATTACCGTTGATTTTTCTTGCCATTCTATTGCTTCTATATCAACGGTATCTGCCTAGAGAAGAGATGAAGCGAAATGTAATCGTTTTTGTTGGCTTGGGGAGCTTCCTCGTTTCAATTCTTGCGGTCTTGTATGCAGGCTTTGGATCAGTCTGGTGGGGGCCAACCGAACTGACTTTCGGCTCTTGGTGGCCCTTAGTGCGGCGCTTGCAGTTTGTGACCGATATCGTATTCGGATCCGTTGTTGTAGGTGTTGTCTACGTTGCCGCCGTCACTATCGTTCTTGGCCTTTTGTCTGCTAAAATGGTGTCACCACCTGATTTGGATGCTGTGCAGATTCAACAGCAGACGAGCGAGATGAGAACGGCTTACAAGAAAATGCAAGAGAGCTTTTCAGAGCTTGAAGCTGAAAACAAGCGATTGAACGAATTTCTTAGCGAGCGAGAAGAGACCCTTGAGAATTTACAAACCCAAGTTGAATCTCTGCAAGATGAGCTTCAGGCTAGAGAAGCATCACTGACTGAGATGGAAGAGGAACTTGAGGCCGCCTCTGAGGTCAGAGCTCAACCAGAATATGATGTGGAGGAGATCATCCAAAAAGAGGTCAAGGAGAAAGATGAGAAAATTCAGGCACTGGAGGAGCAAGTCGAGAAGCTTCAGGAGGAACAGCCGGCTGGTAAGAAGACTATCCCCAAGGATGTTATGGAGAAGCTGACGAGTATTCAACAAGAACTAAAGGATCGAGATAAGAGACTTGATGAAATCAATCGTAGGTCGGAAACTGCTTCTGATGTAGCTGAGAGCATTATCTCTGATATTGCTGAACTCATTTCCAGAATTAAGTCCAGCTCGCTTGAACCTGCCGCGAAGAATGCGCTGACCAAACTACTTGAACAACTTGGAAAGGCCCTCAACAGAGTTGCTGGGAGTGCTGATGAGGTCGAGAAACAAGAGGACAAAGTAGAGATGATTGGTGCAGTAATGATGGTTCACGAAATGGTTGATGGGATTAAGCGTATGACACGTGAATCTTAGTCATGCGTGATTTCTTCACACGCTTCCCTTCTGTGGTTCTCGTCGCCGTCATTTGCCGATTATCTATGTCACATTTCCAAGCATCCACATCCTGCTCAGAAGTGTGATGATATCACCAAGATAAATGACTACCAAAACCAGTTTCAGATATTATCGCCATCACGATTTCGTCATGGAGATAGCATAACTCCTTTTCCAGTAAATACATGAATCTACATCTCCGAAATTGCGTGATATACTCTCAAAAGATAATTTAACTTTCCAAATGAGGGGGAACGCTTAATAGAGGCCGAAGGCAAAAAGTAATACAATCACAGTAACACAGAGGATGCGTTAGAGGAGAGGCGCTTGCGATTTATCAGACAAGCGTTTGAGGTATATCGGCGATAGAAACTATGCCAGAACTAAGCTTGGCATGACGCTGAACAGTTCTCTGTGGAAAAATTGTGAGGAGAAATATTAAGATGAACAACCTGAGAAAAATTGCGGTTATGCTCCTGATTGGAGTGATGACTCTAGGTATGTTTGGAGTCGTTCCCCACAGGCCCATGGCTCAGTCACAGGTTGCAACCCCCGACAATTCCTCTCCTGACGTGTCTACACCTCAGACGGTGATGGACAACTGGGAGGAATATCTGGACGAATCACGTCTGGATGGGGTTCTTGATTCGGTTCTAGCAAGCTACAAAGAAACAGGTGTAGCACCCGACAAAGTTGCGACTAACGCCGATGGAGACGTTGGTGTTCTTGTCGTAGTGAACGACGGTGCTGACCTGGCGGCTCTTGAGAACCTTGTGCAAGTCAACTGGAAAGCTGACTTCAAGGTTGCGACAGTCGTGAGTGCTTATGTAGACAGCGCTGATGCGCTTACCGAATTAGAGAGCTTTGAAGGTGTTGCTTCTGTGTTCGCAGACCAGACCTACAGGGATACTGGTAGCGATTTGAGCGCTAGGCCGGATCTTGAGCAACCCAGAGACTCAGAGCCACAGATGTACGAGGTCAAGGACCTTGTTGGTGGCGATTATGCCTATGGCGAAGGTTACGATGGTACAGATATCAGAGTCGGCGTTGTTGACACTGGTGTCGATTTCAGCCATCCTGACTTGTATGATGCTGTAGACATAGATGAGACTGGGATGCCAACAAGCTACGATCCAAGTGGGTTTGCTGAGGGATTGACTCTTTATCGAGTTAATGCCACAAACGTAGAGAACGTGACTGCCTACCTAGAAGCCTCTTCATGGAATCTGCTCAGTTATGAGAAGGATGGCAAGTATTATGTCAATACGACCGGTTGGGACCCATATGTCAATTATCAAGGCAGTGTGGTCACCCTAGACTGGTTCTTTGAAGCCTATCTTGGCGCGTGGTATCCCGATGGATATCCGGCAGAGTCTAATCTCACGGACTATTATTATAACGTCCTGAGGCAAGACATGGAACTGCCTGATCCGTCGCTAACACAAGCCAATAGCTTCTTCTATAACTGGACCAATACTGACAATGACACTATTCCTTACTACTGTACAGGATATGTCATGCAGCAGCGTTACACACCATATGCTAAGATGTTTGCTCCAGCCCTCGTTCTCAACGGAGAAACGGGGCAGAAGCTCATCATAGACTGGAATACGACTGTTGCTCACACCCAGTTCTGGAACCTGAACATCTACGCAGAGCTTATGTACTTCAATGAAACCAGTTCCTGGGATTACTTCAATGATCTTGGTGACTGGAGCTTCGTAGATGACCTTGATGATGACTGGTGGTACAACACCACTGGCGGAACTATCGACAACAAGCATGTTGTAGTTGCGTGGGATGAGGATGACGATGGCATTGTAGACTTCGGTCTCGGTGTCCTAGCACATGTCTGGGATCCGATTTTCGGCATTGGCATGGTCGATGGTATTGGCCTTGGTGGCCGATTAGTCGGTATCATGTATGACGATGATAGTCACGGAACAGCGTGTGCAAGCCTCATTGCAGGGCGTGGAGTGCTCGACCATCCTGTCGGTTTCAACGGTACATCTGAGAAGCTGTACGGTATTGCCAATCAGAGTACAGTCCTCGGTATTTCGACTGTGGGACTTGGAACTCAGTTTGGTGCCAATATGTGGGTTGCAGGATTTGATTACAACTCCACTAGCGGCTTCTTCGAGTGGAACGTCAATAGCACACACAAGATGAACATGACGAGTAACTCCTGGGGATGGATAGCCGACCAGAACTACGAGTTCTACGGGTTTGCGTCACTGGTCTATCTAGCATTGTCAACACCAGGATACTTCGGTTCCGAATACCCGGGAATGCTCTATGCGTTCTCGTCCGGTAACTCTGGACCTGGATTTGCGACAACAACCCCACCGAGCGCTGCGTCGATACTTCATGTCGGAGCTTCGACCGCCAATCACTACTACCAGGACACATATGGTCCGGGTCAGGGTGCTGATCAGATAGCATCGTTCTCATCGAGAGGACCACTATTCTCCGGCTATTCCAAGCCAGATGTTGTGGCGCCCGGTGCGTACGGTTATGCAGTACACCCATACTACTCAGATTATGCGTGGGGTATGTACGATGACCCGATTTGGGGCACGACCCCATACCAGGGCTTTGGTGGAACCAGCATGGCATGTCCGGTAACTGTTGGTGTGGCTGCACTTGTTGCACAAGCTGCAACTGAATTGGGTGATCCTGAACCCAGTGATATCAAGACATCAATACAGAGCAGTGCTAAGGACCTCGGCTACGATGGCTTCACACAAGGTCACGGTAGAGTTGATGCACAAGGCGCTATTGACTACATCAAAGCGGTCGATACCGATCTTACTGATGGTGTCTGGTGGTACAATACTGACTCATCAAGCAACTACGTTGACTCGGTACAGTCTGCTTGGGCCGCGTGGATGGATCCCTATGCTGAGGACATACTGATTGAAGATGCAGCTCCTGACGGTCACAAGGACAGTTCGTTGTTTTATGGCTCGCTAGCACCTGGAGACACCTCGAATATCTCCTTAACTGGACAGTTCGCAGGTGGCACATATGTGAGTACTGCGGACTTCGCCACGATTGAGGCGAGGCAGTACCAGATTAACACGATGTATTCTGATGTCTGGGAAACTTGGATTTACAACGAGTCTGTCTCAATGGGTCATAATACGACCAAAGCTGGTTACTTTGACCTATCTGAGGAGATGAGTGCATCTGAATGGTCAGATTTCGAGAGCGCTACATATGCGACGATTGTCATTAGTGGTGATTATGCCACCTTTGACAACAACGACGATCTATGGTCATTTGTCTTCGATTGGGATGACAAGAATGCCAATGATGTTCCTGACTACTACAATACCTCCACGGAAGAGGGTGATGAGCTTACCCGAATCCAGTTTGGTGGTTCAGGCTCTAACGTCATCAAGATGGATTTGGCTCACCCGGACGGTTTGACCAATCTATTCCAGAACACGTCGATTGTGTCGATCCATGATGACACCATCTGGGAGTGGCCATACGATGGCGGCAACGAGCTGAACGTCAGCATCATGATTTGGGAGGAGACGAACGCAGTTGATGCGGCCAGTTTCGATTTCGGTGACGATACTGATAGCATCTGGGCTAACCTGACGGTTGGTGCAGACGCTGATCCTGGTATACACCACGGATTCATCGTCTTCGATGATACTGCTGAGACTGGATACGTCAAGAAGCTACCATACTCCTACCACGTCACAACAGCCATTGATACTTCTAAGGGCGAAGAGCTCTTGGTTGCTGATGGCTATGGTGATGTCTGGACTCCTTACGAGCACGGTACGGCAGTTGGACCTTGGGACACCTATTACGGCGAGAGTTCAGCGGACCACTTCACCTACATGGTGGACGTGACCAACACATCTGCTGAGTATCTCGGTGCGAAGGTGACCTGGGAAGGTGCTGACACTGAGTTCGAGGTAGCTATTGTCTCTATGGAAGGCATGGTTATGGCTGATTCAGCCGGCGCCATCAAGCCAAGTGACACGAGCTCCTCAGCTGTTGCTAGCATTGACAGCACAGGTTTGTATGCGGTCTTCGTCAACACTCTATCGATGGAAGGCGATCCGATGCCTCAGAACTTCACCGTCAACGTGATGTGTTACGAGGAGATACCAGAACCCTCGCTGAGCTTGTACTGGACAGCACGAGACAAGCTTGGTTATGACTCAATCACCGAGGGCGGTACCGCTGAAGGTGACCACGTTGTCATGAACGCTACTTGGGCCGATGCGACACTGGCCAATATGCCCGACTATGAGATTACGTCTCTCGAGATGAAGATTCTCAAGGGTATGTTGTTCGAGTCTACTGGAAACGAATTGGTGATTCCTGATTCCGGTTATGATCCGTTCTCAGGAGCCATCGATTTGGACCAGTTCGCATGGGTTGAGGTGCCTGACATCAATGCCGGTGATCCAGTCAGAGTGACCGTTGATTTCACCAATGGTGACTGTGACATCATGGCGTGGTGGAAGGATACCGACAACAGCTCCTGGACCTATGGCAACAACGTGCTAGAGGATCAGATGGCAACTGGTGACAAGCCAGAGAAAGGTGAGTTCGAGGCAGACAGAGACGGCACTCTAATGATTGGTGTCTTTAACTACGATGGTCAGCCTGGCACGTTCGATGTCAAAGTCGATACCAGAGTTGGTCTTGAGCCTGACCGGGCTTACGTCAAGAGCTTCGAGATTGACACCTACTACCTTCTGGCTAACGGTGAATTCTCAGTGCTGATTGACAGTGATACGGGTACTAACATCGATTACAGCCTGGAGATACCCGACATTACCATTAACAACTTCTTTGCACCCGTTGTAGAGAATGTGACCGTTACTGGTGATGTTGTCAAGACGATTGAGTGGGATGCGACCGACAGGAACGCTGATGATGCGCTCTACTACGAAGTGCTAGTGTCAGCTGATGAAGGTGAGACCTACCAGCTCCTCGCCAAGGACCTTAACGAGACCACCTATGAGTGGGACTCTGATGGTTTTGAGGAACTGGACACCTACATGATCCAGATTCGTTGTTTCGACAACGATGAGGCTATCGATCGCGCGACCTACGAGCTACCGGCCACGTACTGGCCAGGCTTTGAGACTCGTGCTTACTCGTCTTCGTTCAGTGCTGGCAACGTTGAAACCGAGCCTCCAACGACCACGACAACCACTACGACGACACCCCCGGAGGAACCGCTTATACCAGTGTGGCTTCTGGGTCTAGTCGCCGGCGTCGGTGTTGGTGTTGTAGTAGTGCTCATTCTCTTCCTCGTGAAGAGAAAGTAGCCTTACAGTTTAAGATGGGGACTTCGGTCCCCACAACTCTTTTTTTTGATTTTTTCTAAGCTAGTGCGTAATCTACCGCTTCACTTCGTGCCAAACGGTAAAGCCGCTATTTGTGAAACATCTTGGAATCTGCTCTAACGGCTAGAAAAATGGATTTGAACTTTCCATTGGCCCATGAAGTTCATACAAGTAGTGAATCTTTTCTTGCCAAAAGTCTACGTGCTTTCACTTTGCCGGACTACAACTTCTGATAGCGGTTTACGGCTCGTTCTGGTTTCTTCTTCCGGAGCGGCTCTTCCAAGTGGTATAATTGAAACTGGTCTCATCGTTGAAGGAAGAGCGAGAACTGTAGAAACATCTTCTTCGTTAAATGCCCCTATCCAACACCCGGCATACCCCGCAAAATGCGCGCTAAGCAGGATACTGTAGGTAAGAGCTGCTGTGTCTTGAATAGAGTAGAGATCTCTTCCCCTTTCTCCATATCGATGAGCGGACTCAGATGGCACAGCACAAACTACACATGCAACAGGGGCTTCAACGATGAAACTTTGTCCGTAGGCTGCTTCCGCAAGAGATTTTTTCTTCAACCTATCCCTTACAACGTATATTCTCCAAGGTTGCCTATTCCCTGCTGAGGGAGCTCTGAGAGCAGCTTTGAGAATATCATCGAGAATCTCGCGGGGTAACGGTTCATCGGAGAAATTCCTTACAGATGAGCGCGATTTCAACAACTTTGTAGCCTTGTTTTCATCCATGATTTAACACCTCAGAGTTCACTAGATTAGGCGGACGTTCTCCCTTTAAGCCCTTGCTCAGGTTTTCAGCACAAATTTCAGCCATCCTTGACCTTGTCTCCAGTGTTGCACTTCCTATGTGCGGAGCGAGAACTACATTATCAATTTGAAGCAAAGGATTGTCTTGTAGAATCGGTTCGTCTTCAAAGACATCCAGACCCGCGGCAAAGAGGTGTCCTTCTTTCAGAGCACGGAAGAGAGCTTTTTCGTTAATTACTTCTCCTCGGGATGTATTAACTAGAATGGATCCTTCCTTCATCATTTCGAGTTCTCTTTCATCTATCATTGCTTCGGTTTCAGGGGTCAACGGGACATGGAGGGACACAATATCCGATTCCTGTAGGAGCTCATCGAATTCTACCCTCCTTGCATTCAGGTCCTCTGCAATGCTTCTAGTTCGATTTGTTTCAGATCTTGTATGAAACAAGATATCCATGGAGAAACCTTTTGCTCTTCTGGCCACAGCACTCCCAATTCTCCCGAGCCCAACGATGCCCAGTGTAGCACCAGCCACCTCCTTTCCCAGAAGCATCTTCGGCCCCCAGGAAACTTTCCATTGCCCCTCTCTGACATATGAGTCTGCTTCGGCAATTCTCCGGGCTGATGCCATTATGAGTGCCCATGTGAGATCAGCAGTGGCATCAGTAAGAACTCCTGGTGTGTTTGTAACCATGATACCATTTGAGGTGGCTGCTTCCATGTCTATATTGTCGTATCCAACAGCATACTGTGCTATGATTGAGAGCTGGTCGAGCTGGTCTAGAAGAGCAGAATCTATCGGATCAGATAATAGAGTGACTAAACCATGGCAATATTGAGCTCGTTTTATAAGCTCGTCCTTAGTCGGTGCTCTAGTATATTCCCAGATATCCGTGCTAAATTCCTTCTTTATTTGATTCAGACCGGAATCTGGAATTTCTCGCGTAACAAACACTTTCTTCTTCAAGGTGACTCTTATCCTCCACAATAATCTGAGATACTTTCTAGGCCCGTAATAGGGGCTTTGATTCTCCTAGATGGTGGGATTCTGATAAGTTCTCTTACCGGTACACTACTTAGTGCGTTCATGTTATTTCTTATATGCAGGAAGGGAGTAAAGTAGAAATAGGAAGGTAATTTCAAAAAGCGATGGAGAGAGTTGTTAGTGTCACTTGAGCTCCCTAAGAGTGCTATAGTCATCCTCAACAAATTAAGTAAAGAGGGACCGATGACTCCTAAGGATATTAGCAAGGAAGTAGATTTGGCCCCACGAACGGTTAGTTTTGCTCTAAGAAAGCTCATGGGGAGACAACTTTGTCGCAAGATTCCAAACTTACAAGATATGCGTCAGCCATTGTATTTGGCGGACACCGACAGGGCAAAGGAAATACGTGCCAAATTTAATCATGTTTTCCGGCAGTTCCTGCAATAGACTCCTTTTCTTGCATACTAGGTAATGTGATTTCGCGACAAGTTACAACTACATTTAACAGGCATTGCTGTGAACCATTAATATGCGTGAATACGATGGCACATGAAGGGTTAACCATTGGCTTAGTGGTGCTGGGTGTTCTGCTATTGCTCACATACTATTTCGGCCCACGCACAGAGGTTCGTGAAGTGAAACGGCAAGAGGGATTTATCATGCTGATACCTTCTGCAGCCATACTATTTGTAATAGCGGCCCTTCTATTCAGCGGCATCATTGGCTAGTTAAGAAGCGCTTATCCACCAGCCAATACATAATCGTGCCCGCGATGAAGTCAGCGGTAGTTCCCGGATTGATTCCACTAGGCAGAGACTCTTCAAGGTGAGCAACCGCACCACCCAAGTTTTCGTTGAGATCATAGCTGGATATGGTTTCACGTGCTTTCTCTCTGACCAGCTGGGCGGTTTCTAGGCCTTTCTTACGAAGTATGTGTCCGTCCACTCGTTCAGATAGAAGCCAGATGAAAAGCTTCACTACAGCCTCTTCTATCCCTTCGATTGCTTGACTCATACTTGAGAGTCGGGGATACAGTTCGTGCAAAACTAGGGGATATGATTCAGATATCTCTCTACACAACGGGTCGATAGGAGCGGAGATTCTGAGCAGTTCGCCAAGAGTCAGCTTGTCCATCCTTATATTGTCTCTTATCTCAGAATTCGTCATATCGTATCGTTCGTGGATTTCATTCCAGTCCCTATCTTGCTTCTTTTCGTAATCTCGGAACTCAATCATCTCGAAGGAGCGAGAAAAGGCAATAGCATCTTCTACGGTTGTGTTTTCAATAAGCCTCCCGAGACACTCCTCAACTAACGCAGAGTTTACTTCACCTCTATGTGCTATACTTGAAGAAAGAGCAACCGTAAGAGGAATCAGTAGAAGAATGGCTCCAAAAACGGTATTCTGCCCAGCGAAACCACCAAGAGCTTCTTTCTCGGACAACAATATCAGTTCGCCCAGATTCGATTGATTATAGTCCAATTTCTCTTCTGCAAGCCATACACCTGTCTGGGCCGCACGAAATATCCCCTTGCCTGCTTGAGCAGCACTAGATAGATAATGCCGATACTCGGTATCGGAAAAGCGGTTTATCCTACTCACGTTACCCGGCTTAGGAGCACTTGCTTCAATTAGTAAGGCAAGCTGTCCACAAGAACTGATTTTCCAAGCAAGGTTATTCATGCTTCCGTGAGTTTGCATTTTTTTCATCTCTAAACCGAAAAGGCTTTACTCGTATACCTGTACCCTAAGTCATGGTAGCGGTTAAAATGAGTCTGTCGCCAAGGTTGACCTTTTCACAAGTTGGAATATTCGTTTCTGCTATTGTATATTTGGCCGTCAGGGTAGCTTTGGTAATGCTTTCCATCAACGGTCCACTGTGGATTGTTGAAAGTGGTTGGTTTGCCATAGCCCTACCAATAATCCCTGTTATTGTTATGGGGTTCACCACTTGCTGTGTAGCTTATGCATATTCCTATGTTGGTCTCTGGATGATGGATAATGACCTCTATTTGCCCGGAGTAATAACCATCTTGCTCTCGGTGATCATAGCTCCGGGGATTTTCGCAGCATATTCGTGGTTTGGCTTTGGAATTGTCGCTTAGACAATTCTAGGCATTATATCTGCAGCCCTTCCTTCAAGCACAAGATCTGCTACCCCTTCACGGTTATCACCATGCAGGTTAACGAGTACTATTTTGGCATCAGATTTCTTCGCTAGATGTGGCAAATATGCTGCTGGGTATACTTGCAGGCTGGTTCCAATAACGAGCATGAGATCCGTTTTTCGACAGATACGTATTGCCTCCGACATGACTCCTTCAGGTAACGGTTCGCCAAAGAGTATCGCTTCAGATTTCAGTATTCCTCCGCATCCATCGCAAGCTGGCGGTATTTGACCTTCCACTACTCTCCGCTGAATTTTTTCTCCTACATACCGCTTGCCACATTCCAAGCAATAAGCCCTGAGATAGTTACCATGGAGTTCTACCACTTTCTCATTACCGGCTTCTTGATGAAGGTTGTCTATATTCTGAGTGATAATCCCCAGAAGCTTGCTCTCTTTCTCCAACTTAGCTAATGCTTTGTGAGCCTCGTTCGGGCTAGCGTCCAGAATAACGCCAGCCAGCTCCTGTCCCATCTCCCAGAATTTACTCGGGTCTCTCATGAAGCTATCATACGTAGCATACTCATTTGGGTTGTATTTATCCCATAACCCCCCTTCCGAGCGAAAATCTGGTATACCTGAATCCACGCTAATGCCCGCCCCAGTTAGAGCCGAGATATTCTCAGCTTCCTCGACCCATCTCCTTGCCTTGGTAACAGCCTCATCTAATGACATATTGATGATACTTGCATCTCTCTAAATGTTACTTTCGGTTATCAGATGCGTCCGTTTGTAATATCATAAGACGAAAAGTTTTTCTTGTTAGAACCGGGATTCACGCCAAGAGTCACCAATGGGGATGCGACCTGTACGGTCGTATTGCAGCCGATTCGTAGAATTGGCTTGCTTCTGTGCATGTTTGCCAATCAGAGTCAGTCTTGAATAAATAGGGTGACCGAACAATGCAGGATGAAGAGGAAACTGCGATGAATATATCAGATAAATCCGAAGAGGCCACTGAGCCAGAAGCATTTGAGCTGACTCCTGAGAACTATCTTGAGCAAAGACTATTAGAGCATAAGGAGCAAACGGACGAATTGACAGACAGACTTCATCGGCTCCAAGCAGAGTTTCAGAACTACAAGAAGCGAATGAATAAGAGGATTGATGAAATACGAGGAGTTGCTGGTGAATCAATCCTGCTGAAGCTCTTGGATGTATACGATAACGTGGAAAGAGCACTGGAAGTAGATTTCGAGAAGAATCCTCATGAAGCTAAAGAAGGAGTTGCAGCGATTGGGAAACAGATTGAAAAGATATTCAACAATGAGGATGTTCGCCCCATAGACCGTGGTGAAGAGAAATTCGATCCGTATTATCAACATGCGATTCAGAAAGTACATAACCCTAGCGAACCTGATGGTATTGTACTAGAAGAATACCAGAAGGGTTACATGCTGAGGAATAAGGTGCTGCGTCCTGCACTTGTTTGCGTCAATAGACATGAGATTGATGATGAGGATATAACAGACAATAGTAACGATAAAAGTAATGATACTGGTGAGTGATTAAAATTGACAGTAGTTGGCATAGATTTGGGCACTACAAATAGCGGAATAGCCTATATGGAAGGAGGAAAGCCTCAGATAATTCCCAATGCGGAAGGGAAGAGGCTTACTCCATCGGTTGTAGGCATAACTGAGAAAGGCGAGATTATCGTGGGGGAACTGGCCAAGCGGCAGGCAATATCTATGCCTGACCGTACTGTTAGGTCCATCAAGCGACACATGGGTGAGGATTACACAGTTGAGATTGATGATAAACAGTACACCCCCCAAGAAATCTCTGCGATGATTCTCAGGAAACTGAAGAACGATGCAAAAGAGTATCTTGATGAGGAAATCGAAAAAGCAGTAATTACTGTACCTGCGTACTTCAATGATAGTCAGCGACAGGCCACCAAGGATGCGGGTCGTATTGCAGGGTTGGATGTTCTTAGAATTGTCAATGAACCTACAGCATCAACTCTCGCCTACGGTCTCGGCAAGAAGGAAGAGATGAAAGTCCTTGTCTATGACCTTGGTGGAGGTACTTTCGATGTCTCAATACTAGACGTAGCTGAGGATGTTTACGAGGTTATGTCCACTTCTGGTGACACCAAGCTGGGTGGCGATGATTGGGATCAGCGAGTAATGGATTGGATAGTAGACGAGTTCAAGAAGGAACATGGCATCGATTTATCCGAAGACTTGACGGCCATGCAAAGAATCAAGGAAGCGGCCGAACAAGCCAAGATTGAGCTTTCAACAGTGAAAGAGACTAACATCAACTTGCCTTACATTACTGCTGATGAGAGCGGCCCCAAGCATATCGACCTTGATCTTACTAGGGCTAAGCTTGAACAAATGACCGAAGACTTAGTTCAAAAGACTATGGGTCCCTTGCGTCGTGCGCTATCTGATGCAAAGCTAGAACCTGAAGAGGTTGATAAGATTCTGCTTGTGGGAGGCGCTACACGGATGCCCATGATTCAAGAAAGCGTACGGGGCATCTTTGGCAAGGAAGGAGAAAAGAGTATCAATCCGGATGAAGTAGTGGCTCTAGGCGCAGCCGTTCAGGCAGGTGTTCTTTCAGGAGAAACCAAGGACATCCTATTGCTTGATGTGACTCCGTTGACACTGGCCGTTGAAACACTTGGCGGCAAAGCAACACCTCTCATTCCTCGCAATACAACTATTCCAACGAAAAAGAGCAAGGTGTTCACTACTGCTGCCGACGGACAGACTGCTGTTGATATTCATGTTGTACAAGGTGAACGTCCTCTCGCCAAGGATAACATGAGTCTTGGCAAGTTTCAACTCGTGGGTATCCCACCAGCGCCACGAGGGACACCACAGATTGAAGTTACCTTTGATATCGATGCAAATGGTATTGTGAATGTCAAGGCCGAGGACAAAGCTACCGGCAATGAGCAGTCTATAACAATCAAGGCTACTACCAACCTCTCTGAAGATGAAATTGAAGATATGGTAGAAGAGGCAGAAAAGTATGCTGAAGAGGACAAGAAGCGTGAGGCTATCATTGATGCCAAGAATACGGCTAATCAAATGATTTACCAAGGCGAAAAACTCCTAAAAGATTTCGAAGACAAAGTACCTGATGATCTTAAGGAGAATCTCAAGAAAGAATCTGAGTCTTTGAAGAAAGCGATCGAAGAGGAGGATCTTGAGAAAATGAAATCCGGCACGGAATCTGTAAAGGAGATAATCTACGAAATCTCCCAGAAGGTGTACGGTGGAGGAGGCCCAGGTGCACAAGGTTTTGATCCAAGTCAGATGGGAGCCGCAGGTTTTGACCCAAGTCAAATGGGAGCACAGGGTCCTGCAGGCACTGGCGATTCATCGAGTGAAGATGACATCGATGAAGACTCGGTTGTGGATGTTGATTTCGAAGACATCGATGAGGACTAAGCTCTCGACACTTGGTGAATGGGCTTGGCTGAAGAGGACTATTACGACATCCTAGGGGTGGACAGAAACGCCACTCAGGATGAGATTAAGCGAGCCTATCGAAAGCTTGCAAAAAAGTATCACCCAGATCGAAATCCTAACAAGAAAGCTGAAGAGAAGCTTAAGCAGATAAACAAGGCATACGAGGTCTTGAAGGACCCCGAGAAGAGAGCAAATTATGACCGATTTGGAACTGCTGACACTGATGGCATCAGGATGGACGGATTAGGGGATCTCTTCAAGCAGTTTTTTGGAGGATTTGGGGGCTTTGGACGCAGCCGCAGAAGCGGTCCACCGCCAGGCGAGGACCTGCGTATAAGAATCAAGCTCACATTTGAAGAGGCATTTTTCGGTACTGAGAAGAACATTGCTTTCAAACGGAAAGTAAAATGTGACGAGTGCGGGGGTACTGGCGCGGCTGAAGGCACCTCACCTAGAACCTGTCCCCAGTGTCATGGACGGGGGCAAGTGATGCGGTCGATGGGTGGATTCATGCGCGTTTCTCAAACTTGTCCACGCTGTCATGGCTCTGGCGAGATTATCGACACCCCGTGTCCTGAGTGCAATGGTTCAGGTCTGAAAACTGAAAGAAAGGAAATTGAAGTCCCAATTCCTGCGGGGATTGAAGATGGAATGGGTCAGAGAATTCGGGGGGCAGGAAATGCTGGTGCAAGAGGCGGACCCTATGGAGATCTCATTGTTGTCTTTTCTGTGGAGTCACACGATCGGTTTGTTCGACGTGGGCTTCATGTCTACATGGAAATGGACATACCATTTTCAGTGGCAGTTCTCGGGGGAGAAGTTGAAGTTCCCACGATGTACGGAAAGAGCAAAATGGACATACCTGCTGGGACGAGAGGCGGGAAATTATTCAGGATGCGCGGAAAAGGTGTCCATGCTGATGACGGCAGGGAAGGTGATCAGCTGGTTCGAGTCCACATCGCTATACCCGAAGACCTCAGCGACCAACAGCGCGAGTACCTTAGCAAATTCAAGGATGTCTTCAGCTAGAAATCCCGTGGTTTACACAGACAAACTCGCATCTTAAGATTTGGAAATGCACTGGTATTGGCTGGTTGTATCACCCAAGCTGTGTCTGCTCCTCTGCCGGTACCCCCGATACAGATTACATCCTCATCTATTCGAACTAAGCCTGCATCAGCTGCCATCATTGCTATTTCAGCACAGACCTTTGTTCCCTGTCCAAATGTACGAAATGCCACAGCCATCAGTTCGGTGGCAGTCCACGTTCCGAGTTCTTTTCTGAAACTTCTTGCAATCCCGGCAAGGGCGTGAGTAGATGTGAGGATTTCTGCTTCATGCTTTTCCATTTCTTTCCGGTTAGCGGGCTTAAGCTCATTCTCATTTGGCTCGGAGAAGCCAGTCATGTGGGTAACCACAACGACATCTTTATCAAAAAACGTCTCTGCTACTCTTGCACCCGTTGAGCCCTCTGTTGTGGCGACAACAATGCGCTTGATTTCAGGATGTTCTTTCAGATGCTCCTTTACGGTATTAAGCACTACGTCTGTGTGCTCAGACGAGGCATGATCGAAATAGTGTGTACTCTTAGACATACCCCTATGTTAACCGGCCGTCATATCAAGGTAACTAATTCTCTTCTTCATGGAATACAAAGACTCCACCTTGGTACAGCTTAATCAACCATTCTGGTATAGCAAAGAGCAGTAGAATCAAGACTAATGGAACAAAACCGATTCTCGGTATTCTACTTGAGAGCCATAGACTAGCAACAAGGACAACAAACAACACTACTACAAGGCGCCCTATCATATGGAGCATTCTCTTTCTTTTAGCTGTCCAAACCGCGCCTTCGGACATCTCCTTGTGGTATTCAGAAGCAATCTCTTCTGGAGAGCCCAAACTATTCAGGACATTCTCAAGCAGAGCCATTGGGGATTCTGAGGGAGTGTTGTGCAACTTGTCTGAAAGAGCATCATTTATGTGAACTTTCAGTTCCTCGATTATCTCTTTGCGATTGACCCCTTCTGGCAAACGTATTCTGACCTTGTTGAGATAATCCTCAATTCGATTTTGGATTTCTTTACTCTCCATTTCTAAGCAGCTCCAGCTTCGCCATCATTTCGTCGAGAATGACATTCATTGCTCTTAGGACTCTATCTCCTTCAGCGGTGAGCACGTACACTTTCCGTTTTGGCCCAGCATCAGATTTCTCGGTATGAACATTAAGGAGACGCTCATTTCTAAGTCTGTGCAAGATGGGATAAAGTGTTCCATCCTTTACTTTGAGAACGCTATCAGTTCTTTGGTTGAGTTCCTTGGCAATGCCATACCCGTGAATCCCATCTTGATTATTCCTTACAATTGCTAGGATTGCATATTGAAGTATCCCTCTGCGCATCTCTACTTTCCAGCTGTCCTCAAAACTCTCTGTCTTTTTCAAAGACTACAATCCTCTGTTCTGTTATTCATGCCGTCACGATACCTAGTGATACTATGTACTGAGTCATGTTTAATGATTTAAGCTTTGTGAGAGTACAGGCTCTGTGGAAAAAGTAGGCGGAATTGTTGTGAGAAGCTCAAATGAGCTGTCAATTGGCTATTCACACGCACGGATATTGACAATCAGGAACAATAATATGAATCACTCCGATATGTTGGTATGACTTTTTACACGGGCCCGAGAATCTAAAAACTTGGAGATATTTAGATCCATAATGAAATACGCTCCTTGAAGTGCAATTTCTGTGTGAATCGGAGCCATTATTTGGGATGAATGAGAGCTATCATCTGCAATGCTCAATACTTCTGTCTACAAAGAACGAGTTTCTGCGCTCAAAGACTTCATCATGTCTATGAACTCAGATGTGGCTTTCGTTACTCCTTCACCCACTTTCCAGTACCTAACAGGACTAGAATACGAAATGCGTGAGAGGCTTGTGGCTCTCATTATTCAATCCGATGAGGATCCGATTCTAATTGTTCCAAATTTCGAGCTTTTAGAGATTTCACAGAGAACTTGGATTGATGATTTCATCCCTTGGTCCGAGGAAGAGGATCCGTACCGACTCATCGGTCAAACAATTGATGCGGAGTCTGATGGACCCCATATCGCCTTGGATGAGAATATGACTCTGGGTATCTTTTGGAATCTCAAGAAAGCACTAGGTGGGTTCGCATCTACAATCTCACTTACTCCACTTGTGGATGACATGCGTCTAACCAAGAGTAAAGACGAGGTGGAACTTATGAAGAAGGCTGGTCGAGTAATAGAAGAAGCAGTCATGAACGCTCTAAGAAGTGCTGAAAAAGGCATGACTGAAAGGCATCTCAAACAGATTGTGGAGAATGTAATCATCGAAAGTGGGGCTGAACCTACTTTTGCCGCAGTACAATTCGGGGAGAACAGTGCACTCCCCCATGCAGAGCCAAGCAACCGGGGGCTAGAAGACAAAGATATCATTCTTTTGGACTGTGGCTGTGCTGTCGACGGGTATAACACTGATATGACCAGAGTTGGGGTGGTTGGAGAACCCACCGAAAAACAGCTTGAGGTCTATAATGTAGTGGTCAAAGCGCAAAAAGCTGCACTTGAGGAACTTGGCCCAGGGATTCGGTGTGAATCCGCTGATGGAATTGCAAGGAGAATCATAGAATCTGAAGGATATGGCAAGTACTTCACTCACCGCCTAGGTCATGGTATTGGACTGCAAGTTCACGAGCCTCCTTATCTTGTGCGCGGTAATTCATTAGAATTGGCTCCCGGCATGACTCATAGCATAGAGCCTGGAATCTACCTTCCCGGAGAATTCGGCATAAGGATGGAAGACCTTGTTTGCATAACCGAAGAAGGCCTAGAGATCCTCACCTATGCTCCTGGAGACCTTGCAATAATCGAAGGCTGAGGGGTTGCTATTCCCTTTCTTCTTGTTGCTCTTGCTTTGACATAATGTCTTGAATTCGCTTGCGATCCTCTTCAGAGAGTCCCTGCATCGCCTCTGCTGACTGTTGCATGAGCTGACCCATTATGAGGCTATAAAGCGCAGGCAGCGACGATATTGTTCTGTTCCTTTCATTGAAGTCCTGTTCCGCTTTCTCTTTTGCTTTCTTCAAGTTTTCTCGGTTTATTTTGCCCTTTCCAACTCCTGGGCATTCACGATTGCTTACGTAGAACTTGTCGCCGTTATACTTGAGCGGATAGGTTCTGCAAGAGATGGGTCTACTGTATTCAATCTCACAGGCTGTTGATTCTTCGTGATAGAAGATGCAAGCAGTCCCTTCCTGGTTCTCTAGGTCTTTTTTCATTGTTACAATCCTGATTTGTTCATTCTCTGATTTGGGCAGCTTGAATACCAAACCGGGTAGGATATTCTGCAGATAGCCGGCATCCGTCCATCTTGTCAAATCATCAAGTGTCACATTGACGTGTTCTCGAAGATGGCACGCTTGTGATTCGCAATTCTGTTCTAGACATTTGAAGCTGTACTTTTTCTTCGCCATATCCACTCACCACTTGAACTCGATTCAGATTGAACGGAAGAACAATTCTTAATGCTTTCGAACTCTACATTCTCAGTTTTCCCTCGTGTTTCAAAACCCCAGATTTCTATCTTGGTATCCTTCTTTCTAGCCATGAGTAGAGGTCGGCTAAGACCTGTTCTCCGCCGGGCTCCTCGAATATCTCGTGATAGAATCCATCATACAGCTTCCAGGTCTTGTCCTTCGCACTAATACGATCAAAGAATTGTTTGGCTTTCTCTGGAGATACTAACTTATCCGCCCCCGCCTGCTGCATGAGTACTGGCAGCCGTATCATCTCAGAAGCTTCAATCGCTTCTTGCTGTGCGTTCAATGCAGATATACCAAAGCGAGGTGTCATTTTATCAAACCTGAGAGGGTCTGTTTTGTGAGCTTCTACTACTTCTTTGTTTCTTGTGAGGTCTTCGTATTCTATCCCGTTTTCAAAATATCTCTTGACATTCAGAACTGACAAGATTTTGCCTACTAGTCTCGTTCCCTTTCCGATTTCCAGTGTTTCCGACACTGCAGGACACGAAAGGATACTCCCATCAATCTCTTTAGGATAGGTCAGAGCGTATCGAATAACATGTAGCCCTCCCAAGGAATGCCCGTAAGCGAAGGTGATTCTGTTTTTGTACTGGTCTTTTGCCTGCATGATGATGTTATGCATATCCTCGATGTATTCGTCGAAATCCATTACATGTCCTTTCAGCCCTGAGAAGTGTCCAAAACCTCTCATGTCAGGAGCGAAAACCGCCAAATCCCGTCCAGCAAGAAACTCGCCTATGGTTCTCATGTCTCCACCGTGACTTCCGAGCCCGTGGATGGCCACAATCAGAGCCCGTGGCTTGTCATCCGCGGGTCTCCACAGATGCATAAACATCCGCTTTCCGTCGTAACCAACATACTCCTTTTCCTCATGAACCATAGAAAGCACTAATCATGCATAGTTCATTGGAGTCTATTAACTTTTCAGAATCCTAATTTGCTTTCAGAAAATCGCCAAATTGATGCAACCTATCTTGCATTCCATGCCGCAAAAAAGGCACAGGGAACTCTGGATTGGTCCCCTGTTTTCATATCCTCTTGAACGCGCTCTTCCATTAGAATTCTAAGGGTTCTGGCTTATCCCCCGAATAGTCATAGAAGCCTTTTCCTGCCTTCCTGCCTACCCAGCCTGCACGTACAAGTTTCCTGAGCAGCGGCGGTGCTCGATATTTGGAATCCTTAAATTCTTCCACGAAGTAATCCGCGATATGTAGCAAGGTGTCAAGTCCTACAAAGTCAGCAAGTTTGAGCGGTCCCATTGGCCAATTCAAACCTAGTTCTATTGATTTGTCCATGTCCTCCACAGTCGCAACACCTTCCTGAATAGCAAAAATGGCTTCGTTTATGGCGGGGACAAGCAAACGATTGACCGCAAAACCTGGTGCCTCTTCAACAAGGACCGTTTCTTTTCCTAGCTCTGCTGCAACTTCTTCAATGATTTCAACCGTTTCATCTTCTGTTGCGACCCCTCTGATAATCTCAACGAGCTTCATAACAGGTACAGGGTTGAAGAAGTGCATGCCGATAAACCTCTCCGGTCTCTTTGTCACAGCTCCCATCTGCGTAATGCTAATGCTTGAAGTATTTGATGCAAATACCGCATCGTCATTCGCAAGGTTTTCAACATCCTCCCAAACTTCCAATTTGAGCTTCACAATTTCGGGAACTGCCTCGATAACTAAATCAGCGTCACTTACGGCTTCTTCCAAATCAAGTACGGGGTTTATAGAATCTAGCACTTGTTCTATTTCTTCTTCCGTAATTTTGTCCTTTTTCAAACCTCTCTCAAGGTTCTTTCGAATTGTCTTCATGCCCTTATCTAAGAACTCCTGCTTGATATCGCGCATTGCCACTTCGTAGCCTGCTTGAGCACAGACTTGGGCTATTCCATTACCCATCTGGCCGGCACCTAGTACTGCTATCTTTTTGATTGTCATGTGAATCTCTCCTTGAAGCTTGGGTACACACTCCCTTAAATTCTTCTCGAAGAACATTCCCGTTCGTTTAATTTTTCGGTAATTTTCGATTATCCTTTTCCATAATTGCTTTATATATAACCATGAGGCGTGTTGACAGGGTTTGCCTGTCATGACGCGAAGGAAAGCAACAGTGATTGTGCTTGCCTTAGTTCTGATTTTCATTGGCACGGTTTGCGGCTTGTTACCCTTCCTTCGGCACAATTTTGGCTTCTTATTGTTTCCGTTGTTTCCAGATGTCGGTCCCAATAAATGGTACCACCAGCTTGCAGTTGCATTTCTAGGTTACTTGCTAGCTGCCATACTGGTTGCCCGTGAACTGCACAAAGCACCTTCCGCCATTACTAAAAGGAAAACCCGAAGGAAAACACGTGTTGTGGCAATTGATGACGAGGAGGATATACTCCGCCTGATTCGCATCAAGCTATCCAGAGAGGGATTTCGTGTGATAACCGCACAAAATGGTGCCGAGGGGGTAGACACAGTCCTTGACAAACGACCTGACGTCATGCTCGTTGATGTCATGATGCCAAAGAAAAATGGCTATGAGGTTGTGTCTGAAATCAAGAAGAAGATGGGCAAGGATGCTCCAGTTGCGCTAATGCTGACTTCAAAATCTGAGGAACAAAACATGATGGAAGGTCTGGATGCGGGTGCGGATGACTATATAACCAAACCATTTAGTCCTACAGAGTTGATTGAACGTATCACTGTAGCTCTGCTAAAGGGACGCAGAGCTGCTCAAGCTGAATCAACGGAGTAAAAAAGGTACTATACTGAAAACTTACTAATCTCGGTTTGCCATATGTGGATATAGACTCCCAGTTCTATATGCGAAAACCGGAGGCATAGTGAGTGACAAAAGGGGAAACCGATTTTAAGAATGGTGAAAGCCTTCTGGATGACAGAAGATCACAACTCACAAAGCTTCCCATTCCTCTAGACATCGACCTGCGGCAAGAGCAATCTTTAGCAATTGACTGTTGGCAAGCTCAATCTTTCGCAACCAGAATACACCGAGAATTCGAAGCTAGTCTCGAAAAAGGCTTGACTGTAGGCATGAAGAGCCGCTTCTATGCGCTATTTGACAACTACGAGAAAACTGTTCAATCTCTACGTAGTGCCCTGAAAGAGGGACACACCGCGGGTTTGGTCTGTTCTTTGCGTAGTCTGATTGCGCTGAATGCACCGCTCAACTATATGCATTCCAAAGCCCCCGAAGCCATTCCTCTTCATATTACTCTGGAACCTCATCTCAAAGGGAAACTAATTCGAGATCTTCTGGTCAAGGCTCTAGAAGAGTCACTGGAGTCGTTGTCTGTTACCAAGTTGACTGAATACATCAATAAGCATGAATTTTTGCAGGAGAACACCAATAGTGCAGTGAAACGGCACCTAGACCGTCTTGTAGAAGCTGGATATCTTTCGAGGACGAACGGCAACTACTCTAGAACCAACAGGACTTACAAGCCTACTAATCTTGATGACGCAGGTTTACAGGCTCTTTTGGGTAAGGAACTGTATGTCAAGTTTGAGCAGAACGGATTTCCAGGTATATCCAATATAAATAACAAGGCCGCTGAATTCAAACGTTTTTTCGAAGAGATGACCGATACGGGGGGCTTGGTTTCGGAACTGTTCCTTGCTACCATTACCGACCTACTTGGTCCGGAATCGGAAAAGCCAGAGATGGAACAATGGCATTATAGCGATTTAATCGGCTCATCAATTCCCCGACCGTATCAACGTGATGCCTTTACTATTTTCCGTGGTCATGGATATCAGGGTCCCCTGATCGAGGCTCCTACTGGCTCGGGAAAAACACTGATTGGTATGATGGCTATCCAGGATTGGTTGAAAACTGCTTCTCCAAGTGAATCGATTCTGGTGCTCGTGCCCACAATGAATTATGAGCAGCAGTGGGTGCGCGAACTTTGCTACAAGTCCATTGGACTCCACTTATCGCCTGACGATGTCTTTGCAGGCACACCAACTGATTACAGAATGAAGCGTGAGAAATCGAAAAACCCACCCGTGGTCCTGATTATGACGTATGCTGGACTTGCTCAGCTGGGTTCACCAAAAGGCAAAGGCGGATTCGACAAGATATCAGTAGAACGTTTCCTTCAGGGTAGCAACACACGCTATGTCATTTTGGACGAAGTGCACAAGGTCGTGCAGGACATGAATGGGGTTTCTGCGGCTGTCGCACGACTGCTAGTTGACTGGCTTAACGATGGTAGCATGGAAGGTCTCATAGGTTTTTCAGGCACAGCCAAAGCCTTCCGTGAACGTTTCCATGAGCTTGGCCTCGAACTAGTCTATGTGGTGCCTGCTGTCGATCTCATTGCGTATGGCTTTGTGGCCCCCTTCGGCGAATTTGGTGTACCATTCACATATTCTGACAGAGAACGCAAAATCCGGTCACTGCTTAGTCGTTACAAGTCTCTTCTGAGGGACTACATAGATTTGTTAGGATCGCATTTCTTACGAAATGTCTTCGCTGATATTCCATTTAGTCAAAGAATGACTATTGCTCGTGACATTCTGGATATGTATTCTTATCGAAAGGATCAGCGAGACGCAATTAAAGCTCGATTTGGGAGATGGAAAACAGACGGGGAGTTGGGACTTAACGAGCTCTCGCTAATCAGCATGGTTCAAATCGCCAATAATCTATCCGATGAAGCCCTTGTCCGCCGGAAGCTAGTTGGCGACCTTTCAAGAACGCAACAAGAGACGATGATTAGGTTTCGTAGACTACTTATCAAGTTCAGAAATGTTCGTTTGAGCCTTCTTGATTTCCTTTATAGTTCAAATATCGCATCCAAGCTCAGAGTCAAGGGTTTTGGGAAAAGTATTGATGCTGAAGGCTTCTTAGAGTCATATAAGTCGATTCCAACGAAAAAAGAACTAGAACAACGAGTGCAAGATATTCTAGCGAGCACTATTGCGGGCTTATACAGCATCCTCCGGTCTCTGTACTATCGCATGGGCGAGGGAAGGGTTGAAGCCATCAGCGCAATCATAAAAGCCGAACGGCAGGCACGAGATCTAAATAGTGTAATTATTTTCGGGAGAGGAAAGACTCTTGACTGGAAGTCTAACGTAGCTGAGCCGGGTTATTCTGGCGTTGCTGGCATCTTCGCTCAGATGCTGGGACAACGTGGTCTCTCTCCGATGGCAGTACTCTCAAGTGAGATGTATTTGCCATTCTCCGAAAAACAGTCAGTTCCTGATAAAATAGCTTCTTTCATAAGACGTAATATCATGGGTTCAGAACTGGGCGAGACATTATTTGGTCTTCTTACCCAGAGTATTCGGATGCCTCAGAAGCACCTACAATCGTTTAGGATTACTTTTGACGAAATTATTCAGAGTTACATTGAGGGTCTGGATGCTGTCGGAGCATGGCGTCCTGTTGAATTCGATACCGAGGTCCTCCATCCTCTTCAAGAAGCTGTTAAGGAGCTAGGTCTTCGAGAACAAGACACATTGCTTTCGCGTTTGGATGAAAGCTACCCACATTTGGAGAAATGGATGAGGAGCTTCTTTGATTACGCCCTTATCGCTTCTCGCTTCTCTGATGCCATGGAATCCGAACTCGAACAGCCCAGCGGAGATAGACAGAGATTCTATGTTGTTGAGATGGCTCAAGGAAAGAAGCAGCAACTAATGTACGACCTTGCCGCTCGGATTGTGGATGCGAATAATCTTCGCATAAACGTCATAATCGTGTCCCGTTGGGCTCGAACGGGTTGGGATGTAACAACTCCTAATCTACTTATTGATGCAACTGCCACTCGAAACGTTACAGCTTGGCAGCAATTGCGCGGTAGAACAATGAGAGCCTTGGATAGTTGGGATACCGATTGTTATGAGGCAATGATGTTTCTATTGGGCTCTCGCAGGGGAGATACGGAAAAGAATGACTCAGGCTCAAAATCTTCTAATGAAAAGAATACATCACCTATTCGTCTTGACAAACCAACTCAAAACTTGATGCTTGAAGTGATTAAGAACGCCAGTATCTATATTCACGATGAAGGCTTCAAAGATTCTGTTGTCTGGAAAGTTCGGAAAGGTGATTTGAGGCTTTTCACCGATGAAGAGCGAATCAAGCTCGCGGTGGAGCTGATGATGCTCCGCAACAAAGTCACACATATTTACGAATTAGTCAAAGCCTACGGTAGTACGAGCCAAATTAGGTTTGACCGCAGGACAGAGAAATGGCGACGTAGAAGTGCTGTGTCAAGAAAACACTCTCATAACTTCTCTGTAAATCCTCTTACAGGGGAGTATTGCAAGGGTGCAGACCACAGCCCTTTCATCTATGTTGAAGACCCTCGTAAATACTCTCCAACCACACTTAGGATTCATCTTGTCAAGATGCTTAAGGGATGTGATGCTACTATTGTAGAAGGGTGGATTCGGGAAGTAATCCGGTGATCAAGATGGCAGATTGGCCTACCACCTTGAGCAATGAAGAATGGAGAAAGATACTGGATTCAGCAGTTGATGATGCAGCAATCGTCATAACTGATACCAACGGTACCATTATCTGGGCAAATCAAGATTACTCCGAGCTGACTGGATATTCACTAAACGAGGTTTTTGGACATCAGATAGCAATTCTCAAACGGGGACAACGGGATTCATCTTTCTATAGAGAGATATGGACAGATATTGGGAGCGGTAAAATCTGGGCTGGTCAGGTAGTTAACCAGCGCAAAGATGGAAGTAGATATCTTGAGGCAGTCGAAATACGACCTGTCATTAGTGATGATGGTAGTATCACACACATTCTCATAATTAAAAAAGATATTACAGAGGATAAAGCCGCTAAGAAGAGTCCGATGTCTGAGATTCAGAAGCGAACTATTGAAAATGATTTGACTCAGCCAATGGCCCAATTGACAGAAATAGCAAAAGCGCTGGACCATGCCAGAAGCCAAATGAGTGCTATGCTGGATGCAGCAAACGATGGCATGATGCTTCTTTCTCCAGAAGGCAAGATACTCAGAATTAATGAATCCTTTAGCAGAATGTTCTCAGTGAATGAAACAGAAGTTCTAGATAGGCCCTACAGTGACCATGTGGAGCATTGGGAAAAGGTGTTTGGCAACGACTCAATTGTTGAACTCCTTCTGGATGAGTCTGATTGTGATAAATCTGAAGAGAGGACCTTCATCCAAGAGTGGCCTGTAAGAAGGGAGTTACAGGTCTATTCATCTTCGGTTCGGGATACTGAAGATGAGTATTTGGGAAAATTAGTCGTCTTTCGAGATATCACTCCTGAACGAGAAGCTGAGCGTTTGAAATCCGAATTTGTCTCGTTAGTAACTCACGAATTTCGTACCCCTCTTACATCAATCAAAGGCTACGCTGAAATGATGCTGGACGGCGATACTGGCGAGCTCACAGATGAACAAAGAGAGTTCCTTGAGACTGTATGTCGAAATGCAGATTACTTGTCCGAACTGGTTGATGAGCTTCTGGAGGTATCACGCATTGAGGCAGGAGCTATGAGACTCGATATCCGCGAATTCGATATATCTGCAATTATTGAGAAAGTCGTGGATCAAATGAGGCCCCAGATAGAGAGAAAAAAACAAGAGCTGTCGATTGATGTTCCTCAAGATGTGCCAAAGGTAGAAGCTGACGAACGACGAACCTCCCAAATCATATTGAATCTGGTCTCAAATGCTCACAAATACACTCCTTCTGATGGAAACATTACCATCTCTGCAGCTGCTGAGGGAGACCATGTCCGGGTGGATATAGCAGACAATGGTATTGGATTAACTGAAGATGAAAGGGATCAGATTTTTTCCAAATTCTTTCGGGCAGATAATCCCGAAACTGCCAAAGAACGTGGCACAGGACTGGGCCTTTGGATTACGCGTTCACTTGTCGAAATGCAAGGAGGAGAAATATCTGTCCAAAGCAGACCTGAGGAAGGGTCTACTTTCAGTTTCACAATTCCAACATCCTAATTCTCCCGTTGTTCAAGTCAATCATCCGGTGTATTGGGCAATCTACTTCCGATAAGTGCTTGTTTGAATCTCCTGAAAAACGTTCAAAGGCAATAAAGTTAATACGTCAGATTTCATTCACGCTCTAGGTGTGACAATTGCCCAGAAGAAGAACACCTGGATTCCTACACGTGTCATTTGGCGACGATAATCGCCTCCAGACTATGCAACATGAAAAAACGATGGTCCGCGAAAAGGATGTCAAATTCGATGGTGACGACGGTTCTATTCAGCTTACCGACGTTCGTCTTGTGTGGAAGAAAAAGCCTTCTCGTTGGGGGAAGCTGAAAAAAGTAGGCGGGGTGGCTGGTGCCATTGCAGGAGCAGCAGCTTTGAGCGCGATAGGCAGCGAAGTTGGTGGCCTCGGTGGTCGTGCATTGAGGAGATTCGGAAGGGGTATGGGAGCCGCGGCGGTGCTCGGTGCCGTTGCTTCGTGGAATCGCGATTCATATATCAATACTGATGAAGATGGAAATACAGATAGTGTCGCTGTACCAGTAATTGCAATAGCTCAAGCCCAACAGAGCGGTGATGAACTCATTGTTGAGCTACAATCTGGTGGTGCCATGCGGTTCGATTTCAAGCAGAAAGGTGTAATTCCGACCATTATTGCCAATATTCGTGGTGCAAAGCAGAAGGGGAAATGTCCCTACTGTGGAGCAGGAACAGGAGGCAAACTGAAATGTCCCCAGTGCGGTGCTCCGCTGCAGCCTGGAGCGGAATCTAGTGAAGCCGATACCAGCGGTGATGTCGCCGGCTATTGCAGCGACTGTGGCGAGCCTTACTCTGCAGGCGATAAGTTCTGCGGAAAATGTGGATCCCCACTATGATTATTCATGATGAGTGACACTCTCAACCACGAAATAGGCCTGCATTGCTAGGTCAACTCATGGGTGATATGGGTCTGCAACTCGATTGTGTTTTCCAAGCGGGAAGTAGTAGAATTATTATCGAAATAAATCGTTTTCAGCAGACCGAAATATGTCAGCTACATGCTCTTCGCCCTTTTCGTATTCATATCCCCTGATTATGGCTACCGGCACTGATTCATTCGCTTGGCCCATAACGAGCTCTGCCGCGGACGCCAGTTCATCAACTTGACATACTGTGGATCTTTGAAGTGTATCTCCATAAAGATCTGTTCGGCGCTTGTTGTATTTGAGAGCGTTTATTCCTGCGCAGCCTATCGCTACGTTTACAGCCCCCTTTCTCCAAGGTCTTCCTTCCGTATCAGTAATAATAACCACAACTTCCTTGCCACTTGATGCAACAATCTCTTGCTGTATGTGCAAGGCGCTTTCATCAGGATTTGTGGGCAAAAGGATATAGCTATCTCTTGGAGCATTTGAATGGTCAATACCCGCGAAATTGCAGACTAGTCCGCTCTTGTTTACTGTTATGAGAGCTCTTCTATCTCGAATGACCTCTTCACTTTCTCTTAAGGCCAATTCGACCTGATATTTATCAAAACCTTCTCTCTCAGATATGCACTTTGCCCTTTCTGAGACGGTGATGTCCCCCTTGTTAACTATCCTACCTTCGGCCTTCGAGACTATCTTATGAGTGATAATGATGATATCTCCATTCTGGAAATGTATGTTTTCCTTCTTCATACCCTCGACAATTAGTTGATTGAGATTCGTGCCCTTTGTGACAAGGGGCTTTACTGGAATCCCAAGGATTTTGATTCGCCGTTTGTTCAATAGATTAACCTCGAACCGATATATCTGAAATGATGGTTTTTCGGGTTGAATGGGTCTCTACCTCGTCACTACTAGAAACTCTAATAATGATGTATCCATTCCCCGGACACAAGAATAAACCTCTTATTAGGTCTCTCGTGCATCGGATATATCTAGCTGGAAAACGATAATAAGAACTAGGGAGATAAACCCCTTAGCCTCTCTAATATCTAGGTGGGTTGGGCCTAACAACCGAACCACGCTAAGCATCAGTCAACTCTCAACTGCCGGGAAAGAAGAAACAATCCAAGAATGCCCGGCTTATCCAGCTAGCTATCTATCAAACAAAGGAGTGTATCGAAACAAAATGGCAAGTGGCCAAGAAACTGGTGACATCAAGCAAGGAACTATAGCTAAGTTCATGCGCAAACGGACCCAATTAGTTGGCTTCGAAACTGGGCTCAATAAGCATACACAGTATGCAATCGAGTTTCTTGATAACTCAATAGATGCCATTGAGAGCTGGTGGTGGCGAGCGAAAAAGAAACCGGAACTCAGTGACCAGCTCAATCCCGAACTTGTTGCAGAAGTAGTGGAAAGCCTAGAATCCGAACTTGTCGATACCATATCTAAGAGCAAAGAATTAGAGAAGAAGGCTCTTGCGGGAAAGAAAGTCAATATCCCACCTTATCCTAAGGAGGACTTGGAGAAACGGATTAAAGATTTTAAGGCTTTTATCAAACCTTTCAAGAAGCTGATTGATAAACAAGAACCTCTAGTCGTCATACAGATTGAAGAGATCCAGATGCCCAACCTAATCCCAATTGATGACGAAGATGGGTTCAAGGTATACGAGTTCACCATTTTTGACAATGGCATCGGTATGGTGCCTTCCGACCTCGAAAAATTCGGGATTTATCTTGCATCAAGCAAGAGTGAGAAGTTGAGACAAACTCGTGGTAGCCAAGGATTTGGTGCTCCTTCTGCATTTAGTGATGCTCAGAATACAACGGGAAAACCGATTTTTACAATATCGAAGAATTACAAGGCAGATAAAGCAATAGTTGCTGATTATTATACAACGACAGCGAATACGAAAGACTACGTTGCGGGTCCCAAGGAGATGGATTTGCAGTTCAAACAGGGTACATATATCAAGCTGCACTATCTGAATATTCAGTATCGTAGGGGCTATGCTGACGAGTATGCAGAAATGGCTTCTCTCCTGAATTCTCATGTTACGATTGTATTCATCGATCCTTACGGTGACCTTCATATTTACCCTCGTCGAGTCAAGACATTTCCGGAAGAACCCAAGTATGCGAAACCTCACCCTGCCAGCATCCGCATTGGAGAATTTCAGGATATTCTCAGAGAGACCGAGCATGGGACTGTTCAATCATTTTTGACGAATGCATTCGTGAGAATGAGCAATAGCAAGGCAAAAGACATCATCTCGAATACCAATGATGCTTTGGAAGACCGGGGTATCAAGATCATTGATTCTGGTCAAGATCCGTCCAATTTATCGAAATTGCAGGTTGAACTTCTCTACAGATCATTTTCGTCAGAAGATTACTACGCACCACCTACGGATACTGTAGTACCTGTGGGCGAAGAGGTTTTTGAACAAACTGTACAGATGGCATACAATCCTGACTTCATTACAGCTGTTACACGAAGTCCTACGTCTGGCAAGGGGCTTTCTTTCTCGGTCGAGGTCTGCATAGCTTACGGTGGAGACATCAAACCCGCGTCGTCTTCGCCCGTGGTATTGAAGCGATTTGTCAACCGTGTGCCCAAGATGCGTGATAACAGCGATTGTGCAACTTGGAAAGCAACTGCAATGGTAAACTGGAAGAACTACAAACTTGATACCTTTGACAACGGCCTGCCAAAGGGCCCATTGTTGGTATTCATCCATGTCTGTGGTGCCTACGTGCACGTGATGTTCAAAGGTCAAAGCAAACAGGCTTTGGCTGAAGATGAAGTTCTCTTGAAGGAAATCAAGCTAGCACTTGAAGAAGCCGGCAGATCCTTCAGGCGTTACATGTCTAAGAAAGAGAAGGCAAGGAGGAAAGCAAAGCGAGCAGGTGTACTCGCTATGTATGCTGACCAGTTTGCGGATAGCTTAGTGAGCATCGTTAATGACGCAGAGGGTAAGCAGAAGTATGATGCTGAAGCAATAGCTCAACGAATCAGAGATTCAATTTCTGGTTTCGATAAGGGGCAGGAAGAAGAGGATACGAAAACGGATACCGAAGGTAGCGATTTGGTAGCAGATGTTGCCACAGGTGGTGACTGATGACGCCAGGGAGACCTGAGTTTCGTCAATCAACATTACTAGAACATGATAAACCAAAGACTGAACAGAACGGAAGGAATTCAACGGTGTCACTGACAGAACTTGATGGTGTGGGAAAAAAAACCGCGGCGAACTTAATAGAATCTGGTTTTGATTCAATAGAGGCCATTGCAAATGCAAATAAAAAAGAGCTTGCCTCTGTTCCTGGTGTGGGCAAGAAAGGGGCAAAACAAATTCTGGCAGCGGCAACAAAGCTCTGGGATGAGATTAGGCCAAAACCTATGGAAAAAATAAACAAACTATCGAAACTTGATGGTGTGGGGGGAAAGACTGCAGAGAATCTCATAAACGCTGGTTATGATTCAATAGAGGCCATTGCGAATGCAAACGAGAAAGAGCTGGCATCTGTTTCTGGTGTGGGTAGAAAGGGTGCAAAGCAGATTCTGGCAGCAGCAAAAAAACTCTGGCGGAAGATGAAGCCAAAACCCAAGAAAGAGATAGCTGAACTAAAGCAGCTAGACGCTGTAGGGGGAAAGACCGCGGAGAACCTAATAGAATCTGGTTTTGATTCCATAGAATCTGTCGCAAAAGCAGAAGCAGAGGAACTGGTTTCTGTTCCTGGTGTGGGTAAGAAGGGATCTGAACAGATGTTGAAATCTGCAAGGAAACTATGGCGAGAGAAGAAACCAAAATCCGCCAAGAAAGAAGCTGCTGGCGATGAATTGACAGAACTTGATGGGGTGGGAGCAAAAACAGCAGAAAGTCTCAGAGAAGCAGGTTACGATACCGTATTCAAGATTGCCGATACCATGCCGAACGAATTGTCAGATTCAGTAGATGGTGTAGGAAGGAAAGGTGCCGAAAACATAGTTGCCTCAGCAAAGAAAATTGCAAAGACGAAAGGACCCAGACCCTCCGAAGAGGACAAGGAAACCTTTGATTTGATTCAATTAGATGGTGTGGGCGCGAAAACTGCTGAGAATCTCAGAGCGGCTGGATACGCTACTCTCGAGAAGATTGCTACATCAGATTCAACGACTCTCACTCGGTTCGTTACAGGTGTAGGAGATAAGGGTGCTCAGAATATAGTGGCATCTGCTCAGAAGCTCTTTAGGTTAAGACAGGCAAAGGAGATAGTCTCTGATTATGACCTCGTAGATTTGCAAGGCGTTGGTGCGAAGACGGCAGATCTTCTCAAAAAAGCAGGCTATAGCTCAATAGCAGAACTAGCAGCTTGTGACCCCGATGAACTTGCCGATGAGGTGGAAGGCATAGGAAAGAAGAGCGCCCACAAGGTGGTCCAGTTAGCTTCGCAAACTGTGGCTTTTGAACGAGCCGATGCTGCTGATTTGGATGATGTCGAACTTACTGACCTTGAAGGCATTGGCCCGAAGACCGCAAAAAATCTCATTTCCAAGGGTTATGATACTATACCGAAAATAGTGTCAGCATCTCCTTCTGATTTGGCTAAGGATGTAGATGGAATCGGAGAAAAAGGCGGTAAGAAACTCATCGAAACTGCCAAGGAGGTTGTGGATCGCGGTGGAGTGGTCGAAGAACAGGGAATGAAGATTGTTTCTGGCCCGCGCATCCCGATTGTCAGTACTTCTGTAAAGAAACTGAAAGAGGCAAGAGAATCGATTATACGGAAGGATTCTGGTCTCGACGTACCTGATTCAGTAAGACAGTTCCGCCATCAGATGGTAGAGTCTTGGAAAGAGACCGAGCAGATGATGGAGGCGGCCAAGGAGAAAGAGAAAGAGGAATCTGCTCGTACTCGTGAAACCATGGAAGTCGTGGCGCTGAGCGCTGAGGAAACAAGCGAACGGCTTGTCGATGAAGTTCGAACCGTCCTAGATGAAGCTATGATGACCGGGCGTCCAGTCTTTGAGATTCCTAGCCGTTCAGCCGACAATATCGTTTGGGATCAAGTTCGCGATTTACTTCTTCTAGGAACCCGAAAGATTTCACGGCCCTATCATTCACTCGGATCAGTTCTTGATGCAACTCGAACTGCTAGAGTCATGGAAATCGTATATGAGTTGCTGCGTGATAATCTCCACGCTACGAAACGAGAAGTCTTCTACAGTGACGTGAACCTTTTCAGAGATCAGAAATATAGCGACAAAACAATTGAAGATGTAGCTTCCATGCTCCAGACTACACGTGATAGTATTCACGTTGTTGCTTCAGCGCGAGGTTCCGCTATGGGCCGAGTTGTGCTGCGAGATGGTGGTGACCGTCTGGATCTCACCAAAATGGGTACTGGTGGCTGGTCTATTACGCCTTTTCTTGATCAGGTTGAAATTGTGGAAAGTGATGCTGAGTTTATCATCCTCTCAGAGAAAGACGCAGCCATGATGAGATTAGCTGAGGCTAAGTATTGGGAGCGTCAACCCTGTATCATTCTAACTGGGAAGGGTACTGGTGACATAGCCACACGTGCCTTTCTCAAGATGCTGGTGAGGGAATTGCAGATTCCAGCATTTGCACTTGTCGACTCTGACCCGTATGGGCATTACATATATTCCATCTTCTTGCGGGGCAGCAAACGGTTAAGCTATGAATCGCCATTCATTGCCACTCCTGAATTGAAACTTCTGGGTGTATTGAGCCGTGATCTTGAGGAATACAAAATCCCGAAAGCGGTGCGTATCAGGATGGAGGACTCAGACATTCGGAGGGTTAAACAGATGTTGGACGAGCCATTCGTACAGAAGAACAAGGAATGGGTACGGGACTTAGAGCTCATGCTCAAGATGAAAGAAAAAGCGGAGATACAGGCGTTCGCAAGTCATGGGTTTAACTACCTCACTGATGAGTATCTTCCGGCTAAACTAGAAACAGGCGATTGGATTTAGGAACCAGTCTATTCGAAATGGCAGCTGGTACTCATGAAGTACCTGTCTAACAATCCTAATATGCTCGACTTCAGATTAAAAATCACCATATTTGGCTAGGATAAGGATTCACAATGATAGAGTCAAGCGTAGGCATCCCAGTTGTTGATTCGCATGCGCACTTCTTCACCTATGATATGTTGAAGGAATGGCTATCGGATTCCGATAGGGTGGAGCGGATGCAGGAACGGCTGAAATACCGGACCGACATGGAGCCATTTGAACTACCTGATGAGCCATGGGATGTCGGTGCTATGTGGATAGATGAGCTTGACAAGTATGGAGTTGAAGCCATTGGTATGATGATTAGCCCTAATACATGGGACGAATTTCTAGAGACCCGTCAGAGGTTTCCGGGCCGTTTTATGGGATATGCGAACATAAACCCTTCAGAAAAAGACGCGGTTGAGCGAGTTCGGAGGGCGGGCAAAGACGATTTTCAGGGTATCAAGTTATACCCGAGCACTTGGGACTTTCATGCTTCTGATGACCTGTGTTATCCGATTTACGAAGAAGCTGCCAAGCAGGATTTGCTTGTGATACTTCATTTTGGAATAACTATTGGGCCGACTGCCAACCTCCGATATGGCAATCCCTTGGACATACAAAAACCCGCCCAAGATTATCCAGAACTGAACTTTATGATTGCTCATTTCGGTGCTGGTTTTTTCCGAGAATGCCTGATGTTGATGTATCAGGTACCAAACGTAGTCATGGATAGCTCTGGTAGCAACAGTTGGATGAAATACTTGCCCTATTCACTCAACCTGAGGAAAATCTTTGAGCGAGCTCTTATCGCGGGAGATTCATGCAGGATTGTGTTCGGAACGGATTCGTCGTTCTTTCCTCGTGGCTTCAGGATAAATATTCTGGAGAAGCAGTACGAAGCAGTTGATTCGCTAAGAAAAGAGTTGGATTTAAGCCTTGAAGATGTGGATTTGATTTTTCATGACAATATTTTGCGATTGACAGGTTTCGAACCGAGTGTGTAAATTGGCGAAATCTTTCTATTAGGCATCCCTGATTTTTTTCTCAAGGCCTTTCAGGTGTTTGTTGTCGTCTCCCTGTCTGTATTTCTCAGCGGCTTTCTGGTATTTGGCTAGGGCCTCTCTTGTCCCGCCATCTTTAGCCAAATAATCCCCTCGTTCTTCGAGTTCTTCTCCCCACTCAACATAGCACTCTCTTACCTTTTCAGCGCACTTTGCCCGTTCCTTTCGCTTGGTTGTCAGCATGTAAATTTCTCTGGCTTTCTTATACTGAACTATCGCCCATTCGTATTCGTGATTTTCTTTGTGCAATTCGGCTTGATCATAGTGAAACTCGGCCATAGCCTCGTATCCTTCATCTATCTTCTCTCTGCATTTCTCCATCTTCTTCTCATCATTAGCTCTTTCATAGAGCATCTTTGCCTTCTCGAAACTTTCGATGGCCTCTGCGTGTTGTTTTTCATCTAGTAAATTCTCACCATACTCAATTCTGGCCTTCCCCATGGCTTCATAAACATAAGGTGGATACTCAAAGCCATCTGATGCGAGGGCGACTCCACAGTTTGGGCATGTCGGCTGTTCAAGCTCTTCCATTGGTTCTTCGACACTGATTTTGCGAGGTTTTCCCACAACAACATCAATGAAGTTGTTATCTGTTACTCCTCGCCCTTGTGGAAATAGGTGTGAGACTGCTTCCCGAGCAGAAGACCTCTCTTTCTCAGGGAAAAGGTGCTCCTTGGCCTCCTTAGGGGTAAGGGTTGGTCCAGATGCCTGTACTTCTGGTGGTTCAACCTGTGTGAACGGCATACCTTCTCTTACCTTATCTGCACTCATCTCTGGAATATCCTCTGCATCCCAGCTAAGACCCATATCATCATGAGTTGATTCAACTTCCATTTGCTCAGAAGCTGCCTCTGATACGACATTTGTAGTAGAGACACTTGGTGATTGCTCTTGTTCAACTGTTTGCTCTCCCTCCTCGCCTACCTTCCATTCTAAATCACCTACTGATTTCTTTGGCGGACTTTCGGTATCGCTTGCCTGTGCAGATTGTGTCTGTCTACTCTGTTCGCTTGGTTCTTTCGCGTAGAGTGCTTTTTCATTTCCCAATAAACCGACCATTCGATTTTCAAGCTCAGCTAGGTCGTCCTCTTGATTTTGGTCTTCTTTGGACTTCTCTCTTCTCTTCTCAGCTTGTTTCTTTTCACCTGCTAGCCGGGACCCACACTCAATACAAAATGTAGATCCTTTCCTCACTTTTCGGCCACAAACTGGACAGGTTATGTATTCAGGCATTGTTTTCTACCGCTCAATTTCTAACTATAGGTACTCCTCGCCTCTATGTGACAATTCTGATATATGAGGAAGGATGATGAAATACAAGAGCATTGAATCCTAGTACTCCACATAATGATATGTCACAATTGTTTCATAAGGCTTGTTGAGATATTATATCAAAGGGGATATAATAGAAAGTAGGTTACTGCAGTAATAGACATACCAAGGATAATACCTATGATTCCCTGAACGATAGAATGCTGTTTTAGGATACTGCGTGCCCACACCACAAGGCACCATAGCCCTATTACAGGCAAAGCTGGTATTCCATACATAAAGATAAGAGCTGTGGAGGGTCCCGCGATACCTGCGGCATGAACAGATACTTTTGTGAACCCATTTACCACGGTGACACCCGTTGTGACTGCCACATAGGCAGCTGCAAGAATTCGCATGACATCACTATTGAGAAACCAGTAAACACCATAGGCAGCGAGATAGCAGAAAATTCCGAATACAAAAAACCACAGCCTCTGTTCCTGTTTTGAGACATCTAGATCTACTTTTCCCCGCTTGGCTTGAAAGACAATGGGTGCTACTGGAGCAATCACCATCAATAGAGTGCAGATTATCATATTGGACCAAGGGTTTAGAATAGGCCCCAATGCAGGATACGTTGAAATTGATATTATGATTCCTGCGTAAAAGTTGATTAATGGAGCAGCTGTTAATCGCGATACTATCCTAGCTAAGGTGACCTTACGACCCTTGAGCTCCATTGTCTCATCGCCAAATTTCATGATGTATTCACACACTAGTACGCTCCATGACATCAGGGCAAAGATAAAAAGATAAGAACCCAGTGGTTCAATTAACTTACCCCATGAAAATGTATTGGATGTGTAACTAATGACTGCAATGCCAAAACGAGAAATCTTCGAGCGTATCATTCAGAACATAACTACTAAATTTCCCGATGTATACGCAGCCCTTTTTATTAGCCCGGAGGGCTTTCCAATCAACACTTGGGGTGTATCTATGGAACGAGCAGAGGAGCTTTCGGCTCTCTTGAGCTCCTTGATAGGAAAAACGAATGAAGTCATCTGTCAGGTCGAAGAGGGAGCGGAAATGGATTTTGTTCAGATACAAACTAATATGGGTGGAATTCGAATCGCCCCACAAAAAGAATTCATTCTAGTTACTTTGGCTGAGGGCTGATAATTCTATTCTGCTTAGTCTAGAGTAACTCACAGACATTTCACTTTTGCGGGTTGCTCTTTTCTTGTAATCTTGTCATGTGTAAGGGGCTGGAATCTAGGACGTCTTGACAGCGATAAGCGTTTCTTTCTAACTGGTGGCATTTTTATACTCGCAGCGCAAACATCTCAGTGGCGACGAGCTTGAGCTTAATAAGCCCATAGTGTAGAATTACTCACGCCGGAGGTACCTACAATCCCCCCAGATGAAGATGCAGATTACGAGGAATTCGAGGAAGATGAAGACGAAAACGAACTGGCGGATGTCGAACTAACGGATTTACCCGGTGTTGGTCCGGCAATAAGCAAGCGTCTCCGCGAAGCAGGTTTCAAGAGTGCAGAAGCTATTGCTGTTGCATCACCCAATGAACTAGCTGCTGCTGGCTCGATTGGAGAAACCACTGCCACGAAAATTATCAAGGCAGCCCGAGAAATGCTGGATATCGGTTTTGAAACAGCAGATTTGCTGCTCGAAAGGCGTAAGAATGCTGGTTTAATCACTACTAGTTCAAAAGCGGTCGATGAGCTTCTTGGAGGCGGTATAGAAACCCAAGGATTGACAGAGGTGTACGGCTCATTTAGGTCTGGAAAGACTCAGATGGCCCATCAAATCGCAGTGAATGTTCAGCTTCCGCGAGAAGAGGGCGGACTGGAGGCAACAGCCATCTTTGTTGACACTGAAGGTACTTTTAGACCAGAGCGTCTAGTGGACATGGCTGAAGCAATTGGTCTCGATACGGAGGAGGTTCTGAAGAATGTTGTATGGGCTCGTGCTTACAATTCCGACCATCAGATACTCTTGTGTGATCAGGCTATGGAGATGGCACCGGAAAAGGGTGCCCGCTTACTGATTCTTGACTCTGTCATGAGCCATTTTAGAGCTGAATATACCGGTAGAGGTACACTTGCTGCAAGACAGCAGAAGCTCAACAAACATCTTCATCATCTGCAAAGGGGATCAGAAATCAATAATATGGCGGTCTTTGTGACAAACCAAGTTATGTCAAGGCCTGATGCCTTTTTCGGTGATCCGACTGCCCCAGTTGGAGGCCACGTATTGGCTCATGTACCCTTGGTTAGGTGCTATCTACGGAAATCAAAAGGTGAGCGCAGGATATGTCGTCTTGTCGATTCGCCTAACTTGCCAGAAGGGGAAGCAGTATTTACAATACAGAAAGATGGCATCCGGGATGTATGAATTCTGGTCCAAAATGGAATTCAATGATAGACCATTATTTATTCGAAATCGGCATCTTTGAGAATTTCGGTAATCTGCGTCTTCCATTCCTCTAAATCCTCTGGATGCCCTGGATACATGCTATAGACCTTTTCGATTTGCTTCATGAGACTGGCTGCTTTCTGAATCCTTCGAAGTAGTCCGATTTTAGAAATACCCCGGAAGAGCCTCTTCATCTTATCAACTATTCCAATCGAAAAACCCTCCCCGCGGTTGGCAGACATCAAATCTTCGGCGGTGAGGAGTCGTTTTTTGAAGCCAAAATCCATCTCTTCATCTGTAATGTTTTCAAGTAATTTTCTGAAAATCTCAAGCGAGGCAAGCCGCTTTCCGTAATTCCTTTGATATCGAATATTGTATTGCCATAGACCTCTGGGACTTAGGTCCCCTCTTGCAATCGCCATCTTTGCAACTTCTCCAAGGATGATTCCCGCTCTCATTCCTGGGCCTATTCCCCCCCCGTGGATTGGGTTAACTTGTAAGGCTGCGTCACCAACAAAAGCAACACCTCCGGCAACTAACGAATCCAATGGTCTTCTAACCGGGACTGCTCCCCCGGCTCCGGTCAGGACTTCGCTGCCTGCAAGCAGTGGATACCTATTCTTGAAGTCTTCAAAGCACTTTCTCGGTGATTTGAGTTGCTCTCCCCCGGTAACCCCAATCCCAGCATTTACGGTCTGTTGATTTTTGGGGAAAATCCATGCGTAACCTTCGGGAGCAATCGAACTGCCAAGAAACACTCTCGCCACATGTGATTCTGTGAGGGGCATTTTTAGTTTCAAAATCTCTCTGTAACAGAATGCAACATCTTCCTTGTTTATCTTGTTCTCAATCATTTCACTATCGAGGTTTCTACGGATTGCAGTCGGATAGCCACTAGCGTCGATTACCAGCTTAGAGTAGACTTGCTTCTCAGTACCCTCTCTTAGATCCCTGTACTGAACTCCGACAACATTGTTTCCTTGGATAATCGGCTTTAAAACATGGGATCGTGTCCTGATTACCGCTCCGCTATCAAGTGCTTCGTGCAATAACCTTTGACCAAAGGCTTTCCGATTGAGAGTCCACCCATTGAATTCAACCCAGCCCCGAACTTGGAGCTCGTTTTCTAGTGATGGTGGAAATATATCTGCCCCTGAAATGGTTGTTGATATCTCATCGGAATCCGGCATACTGACCCCTGTTGCTTCGAAATGAGATTTGCTAACTTCGTCTCCGCAGACCTTCTCGCCTATCTTATCCTTGGGTTTTCTCTCTAGTATTAAGGTTTTCAGTCCCATCTCGGAACAACGCCGAGCGGTAACACATCCAGCTGTTCCAGAGCCAACAATGCAGACATCGGGTCGTAGCAACATTATTCATGCTGAATGCTAGCTTCTCAAATATAACAGTAACCGTAAGAAAGAGTGAAATATCGTCTTAGAAAGCAGGATGATGTGTCATAGAAATGAAAAATCAGGTTGTTGTTGGACTCCAGTACGGCGATGAGGGAAAAGGCAAGGTCGTAGATTACTTAGCTAATGGATACGACATTACCACCCGATTTCAAGGTGGCTGCAATGCAGGTCATACCGTGGAGGCTTCTGGCCGAACATACAAGTTCCGTCTCATTCCGTCAGGAGCTATACGCGGTAAAAAGGCTGTGATTGGAAATGGCGTGGTTATAGATCCATCCGTTCTTGTGGAGGAGATTGAAGAGTTACGTGAAGCAGGAACCGAGTTTGAGCTCTTCATTAGCGATCGTGCGCATATAACAACTCCTTATCATATTCAGCTTGATGAGTTACAGGAAAATGCCAAGGGAGAGGACAAGGTTGGCACAACAAAAAGTGGAATCGGCCCTACATACTCATCCAAGGCGTCCAGAACAGGTCTAAGGGCCGGAGATTTCTGTACTGGGGAAGCATACAACAGGTGGAATCATTATCTGAAGCAATCAAAACGTGTTGTTGAGCTTGCTCACCAAACAGAGCTGAAGAAATCACCTGATTCAGTCTGGGAAGCACTCTCAGAGACTATGAGCAATCTGACAGAATACATAGTGGATACCGGGGCCGTTCTTCGTGATGCGACAAGGTCTGGGCAACGAATTCTTTTTGAGGGTGCCCAGGGAACCCTCTTGGATATTGATCATGGGACCTATCCTTACGTCACGAGCTCGAATTGTACGGCCGCTGCAGCTGCAACTGGTAGCGGTCTACCGCCAACCGATTTGGATAGGGTGTTGGGAGTTTTCAAGGCCTATACCACCCGAGTCGGTTCTGGTCCCTTCCCAACCGAGTTACACGGCGAAACTGTAGATTTGCTCAGGAAGAAAGGAAACGAATTCGGCACAGTAACCGGCAGACCAAGGAGATGTGGATGGCTCGATTTGGTGGCATTGAACTATGCTATTGGTGTCAATGGTGCTACGAATCTGGCAATGACCAAGCTTGATGCCATGTGTGGTGTTGAACCAGTCAAAATATGCACGAAGTATATCCTTGATGGAGAGCTGACTTGCTGCTTTCCTGCATCAGTAGAACGAGCTGAAGAGTTAGAACCGGTATATGAGAGCATGAACGGGTGGAACATTGCTCCCGAGGAATTAAGATCAAGAGTCTTCAGTCGCGGTTTGGATGGACTACCCGAAGCCGCGAAGGCCTATATACAGTTCATCGAATCTGAGACAGGTGTCAATATAGCTCTACTGTCTGTGGGCCCGAAAAGAAAAGACACACTGATTCTCGATGATAAAATACTATAATCTATACGTGTTTGAATTCGACTGCAACGATTGACAGAATAACTATCGCGACCATGAACCCAATGATTGGAGGCATCCAATTGAGAAATATTCCAAAATATTCAAGGATGACGGCAGGCTTTAGTGCAATAATCAAGAGATGGGCTTGGATGAGAAAGAACCCATAGATTGCGAAAATCGAGTACAGTACTGGTCCCCCCGTAATGATGAGCAGAAGGATTAGCACGGCGAGCTTGCTTTTTGTTGGATCCAAGAGTGGCATTGGGATTGTTTCTTGGTCGGAGAATTGGAAATAGTAACTGGGCAAGAATGTAGGTATACGAATGCGGATAAGCTCTAGTATCTGTATTCCGAGCTGAATGGAAAGAAGACTGAAAGTGTGCACCAGCATATAGCCAAGAAGAAGAGTATTCAATAGGGGAAGCTCTTCTGCGAACAGCTTCAAACTTTCTATGACTCCCACTAATACAAAGAAATTCAAGATAAAAAGCCCGAAGTGGCCTAATGCCCATTTGACTAGATTCTTGGTTGTAGCCATACGAAATTCCTCAAACTACAATCACTATATCTGGGTCTCTCGGGCGTCTTGGACCATGCTGCCCAATTTGCCCAGACGAGCCTGTTTCTCGATTGATCTGGACACGAGATTGTTAAACATCTCTGTAATGTTTTCACCAGTTTTCGCTGAAGTCTCAAAGTGGTCTACATCGAGCCATTCTCTTACCATTTCCCCGGCTTCAGGAGGTACTAACCTGTCAGTCCTATCAATCTTGTTAGCAACAACAGTAACAACCGCATTGGGACAAACAGTTACGAATTTAGTGAACCACTCGCCTACGTTAAGGAAAGTCTGCGGTCTTGTTACATCATAGATGATTATCGCCATACTTGCACCGGCCATGTAACGACGACGAAGTTCGTTGTATGTTGGCTGGCCTGCTAAGTCCCAAAGGACAACTCTAGCATTGACTTTCCTACCATCCGGAGTTTGAGCTTCGACTGTTTTGAGCGCAAACGTTGTGCCAATTGTAGAAATATATTCCTCACTGAAACTGTCCTCAGTGTATCGCTTGATACAGCTTGTCTTACCAACTGCACCGTCTCCAAGCGCTACTGCTTTGAACATGTGACTCGCGGGTTCAGTGGACAATTTCTATACTTCCTGTTCTTGTGGCCCTTTGGGGTTCGTAGTTGCTACCATTTAATGATTTTGCAGAGCTCCTTATACTACTCAAAGATTGTGTGCTTTTTTCTCTAACGAAGAGTATAGCTAGGTCTCCAGCTTGTAAAATGGAGTAATACATATAGGTTAATCTCTGTTAAATGCATCTCATGTACTGATTTGTTTTCTTAAGGAATAAAGAGGAATGTTGTGACTAATGAAAATCATATTTGATGTATCATCGCCTTGATGACTACACTAGTTCATGAGCCAAATCTTTTTCTTCAAGAAGAACAAAGATGAAAACGTGATATGTGGAGGTACCACAGAGATGGCAGAAGAATTCCTGAGTCGTTTGGGCGAAATTGAAGACAGTATAGATTCCCTTGGAGACACTCTCAAGCGGATGGTCACAATTATGGAATCTGTTACGGAAATCCGTTCTGAGGTACGCGTAGCCCGTGATAAGATATTGGAGAAAATAGAGCAACAGGCGAGTTCAACCGATACTACAACATCCACTCTTAGCCAGGAGCAACTGGAGGCAGTTGTCAACGATGCGATGAAACGAGTTGAACAGTCGATAGATGAATCCCTTGCTGGTCTTGAAGAGCAGGTTCTTGCCAAGATTGAAAAAATTCCCGCTAAAGCTGAGGCCCCAACAAGCCAGGAACCAGAGCCTGATACGTCCCGACCGGCTGCTGCTCCATCACTATCGCCTGACAGAGGAATGAAGATTGCTGATCAGCTGGAAAAAATTCTGGATTCACTTAAGATGGGTTGTGTTGCTGGTGATGTTCTTGATGTTATGGAACAGGTAAAGAGCGACATACAGAAAATAGTACCTTCAGATCCAATTCTCGTGACTATCGACAAATGGAGCGGCATCGTGAAGACCTATTCAAAGAGGCACGAATTGCAGGCTAGAGATATCCTCAAAATCAAGAGGGATTTGAGAGACGAAATAGACGACTATCGGCCTGCTTAACCGCAGTATGCTATGCCCAAACAGGATTAGATATTCCTGAATTGGTATTTGCGGTTTGGCGCAGGTGCGAATCACATTTCTGGCTGTTTGTCCGACCGTGATCTGTCAACTAGGATTTTGGCGATTCTCTGAAACGCGTTATCAACCGCCTCGCCAGTTTTTGCTGACGTCTCATAATAATCTGCTTGGAACCAATCCCTCAGCATAATTCCGGGTTCAACTGGCACCATCCTGTCTTCTTCGAGGTCTATTTTGTTGGCACAGATTATTACCGGTGAATTTGGACAGGTTTCTCGGAACGATTCGAACCAGTTATTCATTGCCATGAATGTCTCGGGTCTGGTTACGTCATACACAATAATACCCCCGGCCGCTCCTTTCATGTATTGGCGTCTCAGTTCTTTGTATGTTGACTGTCCACCCATATCCCAGATTACGAGACGGACTTCTGTTTCCTCGCCTTCATCGTTCTCTATGGCAACATCCTTCGCTGCGAACGTAGTTCCAAGAGTTTGTTTGTATTCTTCGTCAAACGTATTCTCGGTATATCTCCTTAGAAGGGATGTTTTGCCAACGGCAGCCTCTCCTAGGAGGACCAATCGATATTTGTATTCCTCAAAGTCCTCTTCCCCTTCGGAATCACTCTGTATTTTGGAGACGTTTTGATTAGGAGTCATTCAGGATATTCACCTTAGAAGTCATCTTTTACTCAGTCGTTCCTAGCATTTCTTATAATTCTTGTGAGAATGTTCCATTTTTACCAAAGTGAGTGCAGGACAAATTACCATTTCCCAGTCCTAGGTATTTGCAGCTCAAATGCCATGACTGGCGTACCAATGCCAAATGCTTCCAACGCCTCCGGATGAATCTCACCAAGAATACCTATTCTATCATTGTCGACTAATATGCTACCTGTTCTCCCCTCGATGAATGTATCATCTTCAATAGCCTTGAACTCAAATCGATTTGTCAATCCCAGATTTCGGAGTAGAAAACCTAGATGATTCAGGAGTTTCGTGAGGTTGATTTCGGGATTCGTTTGCATACCGCATACAGAAGGCGGTTGATCAGTTCTGGTCTCACTGTCATTATTCGGGATAACAATATCGCCTACTTCGAAGATTTCCTGTGGATAATCAGCATGCTGGTTCTTGGAAAGGAAATCAAGAAGAATCGGCAGCAATGAGTTTCTTAGACAGGAGAAATCTTTGCTCTTAGGATTGCCAGTCTTCACAAGCTCCTGATTTCTCAGGGTTTTTTCATTGAGAACTTTGGGAGAACTCATCACATAACTCAAAACTTCTTGATAACCCAACCCGATCATAAGGTCTCTTACTCGATTCTTGAGTTTGCGGACTGGCAGCAGCTTTCCAACGGTCATTGTTTTTGGCATGGTAGGTATTATCCTGTCAAAGCCATAACCAATTGCCACATCCTCAATGAGATCAACTTCATGAAGGATATCAGTTCTGTATGCGGGAACAAGCACGTCCAACCCGTCTTCTACAGTCGTCGCATCGTATCCCATTCGATTAAGACAAGAGACAATTTCCTTGCTGTTGAGTTGCAGTCCTGTAAGGCTTTCTACCCCATCTCTGCTCAATTTCATTTCAAGCGGCTTCAGATTAGGAGTGGAAATGGTCTTATCATTCGGATACTTGACATTGACAGATTGTATCTCGCCTCTTCTTTCGGCTAGAGCTGTTACCATTATGTTGAGTGCCTGATTTACCGTTGGCTCATGCGTCCCTGTTACTTCGACGAAGACATTGGTGGTATCATCAGATATTCTGCCCAAATCATTGCTGTTGATAATTGGTGGCAAACTCAGGATTTTTTCATCGGCGTCGAGCAGAAGAGGCCACTTTTCAAAATCAGATATGATTGGTCCGTATTCTACACCTTTCTCGTGCTGTTCTATGATTGTTGGACCATCCATCCCAGTTGAAAGGCCCAATGGGGTAAACTCGATAAACTCTGGCTTCTCAAGCTTGTAGGTAACAGGGAACTCTATATCGTCATACACGTAGAGACCGATACTAGCCTTTTTCCTGTTGCGACCATGAGTAGCCGTAAGGTTCTCCTGAAGATGCATATAGTCTTTAACCAATGTGTCATCTATCTCAAGATTCCTCACAATACCACATGCGATAAACTGCCTTATCCGCTCAAGGCCTTGTTCAACAATAATCTTCTTCTCTGAATCCTTTACTGGGAATTCCTTGAGTCCTGGTGAAATACCCACAAATGACTTGACGGCCCTTGCTATCCCTTCTTGAGATAGCATATCTTGTCTATCAGGATTGACCTCAATCTCCATCTCTTCACCGTCGAAAGACTCGACTTCTGCCTTCAGGAGAAAAAGGATCTCATCAAGTTCTTCAGCTGTAATCTCTCTCCCGATAAGGTCCTTAAGACCATTGAATCTACATTCTACAATCATCAGTTTCCTACCTCACATATACGTTTCTTCTCAACCATTCTAGGTCTCTGGAATAGAGCTGACGGATATCCGAGATTCCCATCGCTGCCATATAGAGTCTCCCTGAACCGATGCCCCAAGCAAGAACAGGATCCTCTATGCCCAATGGTCTAGTAACCTCAGGCCGGAATACCCCGCCCGGTGCAACTTCAATCCACCCAAGCTCTTCATGCTTGGCAAAACCCTCTATGCTTGGCTCTGTGAATGGAAACTGGCCAGGTTTGAATTTCACTTTTTCAATACCAACACGCTTACAGATTTCTTCGATGAAGCCCATAAGATCACGAAGTGTCAACCCTTTATCCATGATTATGCCATCACATTGATTGAATTCTTGGGCATGCCTTGCACTCAATTTCTCTGCTCGGAAGTTCCGGTCCACGATGAACATCTTTTGGGGTGACTCTCTGTTTTCCCAAAGATAACGCATTGAAACTGGTGTTGTATGGGATCGCAAACAGAGTCTTGTGGAGACTTCCCGGCTGAAGGGTGAATCCCACCCTTTAGAACCAGTCATGCCCCCGCCTTCATGCACAGATTTGACTGCTTGGAAGTACTCTTCATCAACGATATCACCATGGTCATACGGTTCTGTAATTCTGAACTGATCTTGCACTTCCCTGGCTACATGATCCTGAGGAACGAATAGGGCATCGTTGTTCCAGAATTCGGTTTCAACGTAGGGACCAAACCATTCGGTGAAACCGAGACCTAAAAATATCTCTCTAAGCCAGTCATTGAATTCGCGATAAGGATGTTTCTTTCCGTAGCTTACGAAGGCGGGCTCTGTTTCAATATTGAATGGTTTGAAGGATCTGTCTCTCCAAGACCCTTCTGCAAGCATTTTCGGTGTTAGCAGTGATATACCCACCGCTCGTGAGGAAACCGCTTTTGAAGCTTGTTTCCTTTTGTTTTTAGGAACCTCTCCAATGAACCCCTTTGTGATGTGTTCTTCCACAAGAGTTCTCTGAACAGCTTGTTGCAGGATATCCTGATGATTTTTTGAAATTTCTTCGTCAGCTGCTACCTTCTCGAGAATTGTACTGAGAGGGCTTTGTGGATTCTCTTCAAGTGAAATAAAGTAATTCTTCCCTTTCTCTTTGGTAATTTCAAGCCATCCGTTCCTTTTGGCCCAACTTATGGCGATTCCTTTAGTGCGTCCTTTCAGTTCTGCTTTATCGGTTGCATCATCAAAGGGGGCTTTTCCCCCTAGCTCATTCACTACTGTGACGAGCCTAACTTCCGGCAATTCGAAATCCTGATACCGCTTCCCTTCGTCTGTGAGAGTATACTCGGTTTCCTCAACAACATCGAAATCTACAAGACCTCTCTCAGATAGTGAGCTGAGTAATGAAACTATTCTTTGCTCTTCGTCACCCATCTCATTCTTCAATTCCTTAACAGACGTGGGACCTTTTCGGTTGAGGAGCTGCTTTAGCACCTCAAGCTCTCCTTCGGTAAGCTGTGGTTTCATTTGTTTCCAAGACTCCATTTTAGGTGAAGGCATTGAGAGTCGGAGAACAGCATGTATGCTGAGAATAAAGTACTTCCTAGCGACCCGTAAATTGGTGTGGCCACATCCGCCTTCACCTGTATTGAGAATTCAGAGCGGCTCTTCCTTTTTAACCTGTCGTCAGAGGTATCGCAGTTCTTCGAATATACTACTGCGCAGGTTTTTCTTGTTGAATTGCTTGTGACTAACACGTCGTAAACTTCAAATATCCTCCGAAGGCTCGACATTCAAGAGTCGTTTACGGCTTTTGTTTCTGTATAGTCTCTGCTGAGCATTCGGAACTATGGCAGGTGTTTGCTTACGATGGACCCTAAGAGAATAAAGCTCAAACGCAAGGTTGAGCAGTTGAAAGAACTGAAGGGCAGGCATAGCTCCTTCACAACTTTGTATATTCCACCTGAGAAGAGCCTAGTCGATGTCATAAATTTCGTTAAGTCGGAGCTTGCAGGAGCAGAGAACATAAAGAGCAAAACTAACAGAAAGCGGGTAATCGATAATCTTACAGCTATCCTGAATGAGCTATCGGTTATAGGTGAAATCCCTGAGAATGGTATGGCTTTCTTCTTCGGAATAAAGAGAGAAGGCGGTACCGAAAAAGAAATCCGGGAGATAGTCGTTCCACCTTCACCCATTTCCAAATTCGACTATATCTGTGGACGGGAGTTTGTCTTGGATGAGCTTGAGGAACTAACGAAGCCAAAGAGCTTGGTTGTTATTGTTCTGATTGAAGGTGGCCAAGTTGTGGTGGGCTATCTACGAGGCAATCATATTGAGCTGGTCAGGGAAGAAGACTACTACATCATCGGCAAGACGCGAGCAGGTGGTCAGAGTGCCAAGCGGTATCAGCGCATAAGAGACGAAAAAATGATGGAGTTTTACAAACATGTGGGTAATCTTCTCAATGACATGCTGCTTAATGAGCTTGATAGTGTTGATGCCATAATCGTCGGTGGCAATACCATCCGTGCGCAGGAGTTTCTGGAGAAATCAGATCTCGATTATCGACTCAGAGAGAAGATTGTTGACAACATTATCTCGGTTGGCTTGATTGATGAAACCGGCCTACAACAAGCCGTGAAAGAAGCTTCAAGGGTGCTCCACGAGACTGAAATCTATGCTGCACGCAAGGCTTGGGATAGCTTCATGGAGGACTTAATGAAAAGCCGTCCGACCGCAACATACGGTAAGGAGGAGGTTCTACGTGCTTTGCGGAACGGCCGCGTGGAAACAATGATGGTTTTGGAGGAGAAAACGGATCTGATTGACGACGTCGTGGATGAGGTTGAAGATTACGGAACTGAACTAATGATTTTTTCACCAGAGAGTGAAGCCGGCGCACAATTGGAATCGTTTGGTGGTGTGGCTGCGAGATTGCGTTGGTAGTGTGATGTAGCTATCTCGGTGGACTGGGAGTTTCATCAAGGTTTCTTATGCTCCTAATCCACTCCCCAATTTCATCTGATACGTTCTCTACATGCTCTTCAAGATTGGCTCGATATTTCGCAAGATGTGATGGTGAAATCTCGCGATGTTTATCCCTGTAGCTTTCGCTTCTTCTTGACAGGGCTCTGCCGCTCTTTTTGAGAAAAGCTTTAGCCTTGTAGTCCTTCAGGATATGACGAGCATTTCTACTAATGTTATACAGTTCCTGCAGAGTTTTTGCTTTCTCCTGAAGTTCTATGACCATTGCTACCAGCTCTCTTGTCTTCACCTTGGTTTCAGATTCGCATGCTGTATAGTATACTTCTTTGAGTACCCGTTTAATTTCCCGAATGTCTGCCTCGAATTCGAATAGTTCCTGCATATGCCACTCAATAAAGTACACAAAAAAGACTCTATTGGTTTCAATCGCTTTTGGAAGCGAACCCTAAACAGTAGAGCTTCATTTATATTTGGGTGGGGGTACAAAAACAGGAGCTCGCTTGGTACTCTTCCACGCTAGGGGATGAGCAAATCATGGCAGAAGAAGAAGAAGATTACGAAGGTGCAACCGCTGGACGCGTGCTAGTTTTTGACAATTCAGAGAAGGTCACTTTCCCGAATTCATTCAAAGAGGCTATCTCTACTGATAGGGGTCTTATGGTGTTAGTTCACAAGGACCGCATCGTGAAGATCTTTCCGATTGATACTGATGAAGTTACGTATCTAAGCCTAGAGATTGGGAAGCTTACAAATGACTTTCTCACTGAGCTATCTCATGTTTTCAAGAAGGCCGGATTGGTTGATTTGTTATTCTCGACTGGTGTTTGCCTTCGTGGTACGCGCTGTTTCTATGAATGCTATTTCTCGCCAACCCAACTTTCTGAAGAAATGGACGCTTTCCGAGCAACACTTGAACAGCTTGATGGTGTCAAGAATGTAGTGATGGAAAAAGTTTCCAGCTGATTTTTATCACGTGAAGCTTAGTACTAATACATCCATTTCTGTATAACCTGTTTCTTACAGTTGTAGCAACTGCATGAAACTTCTGTGTTCCACTCTTCCCCTGCTAGCGTTACCGCCCCCAAGGTAACCGTAGGCCCTCAGGTTAGCAGGGGCTTCGTCCGCGTTCAGTGGAATAAGATTCCTCCCACGGTCCTGTTTTCTGTCTCCTGTCGTGCTTCGGGTCATCACTCCGGCGACAGTGAGGTCTTCCACAGTCCTTGCCACGGCGGGGTTATTATCGCTCTGCCCGGCTTCGTCACCAAAGCTGGACAGGTCCAGTTGGACACAGCGAACAGCCGCGGACTCCCCCCGGCCTGATGGAGGACCGTTACGGGAGAGTGAGGACTTCTGCTTAGAAGACGGGGTCTTCCTCACAGCCTTCGGGGCTGGGCTCGTACCCCGCTGGGAGTGGCCCACCGCCCTAGTCCTACTAGACTCGGATTTCTTACTAGGCCTAATAAACTCCCCTCGCCCTTGGTCATAAGAAGGCATACAGGAAATCTTACAGATATTTTGCACTTCTATGTGCCGATTTATTTAGGATTCTGTAAGATTTTCATATTCTGGATTCGTAGCTGAGTGCAATCCATCAATCCCAACTGCTCTGCTCGGATTTCAACCCCACCATGCAATGTCTGATTTGCCCAGAACAAGTAGAGAACATGCAGAGGACGCAAAGAGGATAGCTGAAGATGAAGGGCTCACAAATGCTAGGATAGGCAACAAGGGCTTGTTGTCACTAACAGACTACGACTATCAATAGAGAAGCTGAATCTGTGCTTTTCTGCTTCTGAACGCTCATAACAATCGAGCAGAGACTCCATACCGCAACATGAGAGTTCAGAGGCCATCTGATGGCAGACATAAATCGTTATACGATGTGCTCTAAGAGGGTTGATGTAGGCTTCATGCAAGAAGATATCGATGCAGGGCCAATCGAATAAGGAGCTGGGAGAGAAGAAATGCGAGCTCCCAGTCCCATACTACACAGAACTTCTTGGTTTAGTCATGGTTTAGAGCCCAAAGAGCTTGGGCTTACTAAACACGCCTCAATACGCAGCCGTTTATGAATAAAATACTTGGTTGAATGTTAAAGCCTTGTTTTGGCAACGTAGTAGACTCCCACAGCAAGGAACGCACTAGCTACTATGGTTACGGAGATTATCAGCCCTATCTCCGGCGACAATGTAGTTGGTCGAGTAGTCGTAGTGGTTGTTCCAGTTATTGTAGTTGTGGTAGTGGGAGATGCATATATGTCTCCGGCAGTGAAAGTGTTGTCAGATTCATCAGATACTATGTAGATTCCATCTGTTGCTCTCACCTGAATCTTGTAAGTCGTCAGATTGAGAAAGCCAGTACAGTTCCACTCGAACCAAGTTCTGTTCAAATCTGCACGAAGCAATTGATAACTAGCACCAGCATCTGCTGACAGAAGCACTTCGAACGTAAGATTCTCTTCTATATTGTTGTCCTCCGCGGTCCAAGTCACATTGTTTACCCCAGTCCAGACCTCGCCGCCATTGGGATCTTGCAGCTCCAAATGAGGGACGAAGAAATTGCCAATGAAGATCTCGTGAAAGAGCTTATAGGTAACGTAACCATCGCCCCACCAAGCGGTTGCATTAATAATACAGGTAGCATTGTTGCCTAGCTTTCGAGTGTTTATTTCTATGCTACTGGAAGTACTTACATTTGTGATATTCGCCGGTATAGCCGGAGCACGAACATCCAGCGCTGTTTTCTCAATAGTAGTGTCAGGCGTCCACGTAGCATTTAGGATTATGTGATCGCCAATAAGTGTGTCGCCTCCCAGTTTAACTGGTGTCTTGGATTCGTTCCACAATGAGTAGTATGTCAGATTTAGCTCAGGAGGTTCTGCCGATACTGTAACAGTTGAACCTTCACTAAGTGAAGATAACTTCCAAAAGCCTGCAGTTGAAATCAAAGGAAGTGCAAAGAGCATGAAAAGCAATGGGAGTAAGACTGCTCCTTTTCGTCTTCCCGCTTTCGACCACAGCCAAACAGAATCAGCAATCTGGGTTTGGTGTTCGGAATACTGTTTTTGCACGAAATTATGGCGGGTATACTTTTTCAATTTCATTCTTCCTCCTCCGGGAACGGGACATTTCTCCATATTCGGAATGCTTCATACCACAGGACAGCACAGACCGATGCCATAAGAAACAGAAGCAAGACAGAATACCAGTCAATAAAATACCATAGTAATGTAGCAAGTGCTGCAGTGAGCGAAGAGTAAAATGTAGCATAGAAAAGATATCTTGGTACCATCAAACGCCCTCTGCCGATAAACTGCTTCAGCATGCCCACGCGGATATCTCTCCTAACAGTATACCGCCCGTGCCGGTCTTTGTTGACGAGTCCTATGTCCTTCATTTTTTCCAAATGATGCATGGACAATGATGGACTCGAAAGATCGGTCCCATGTTGTATCTCTCGAGCTGTCATCGGTTCAGGATGGCGAAGCATATACCAGTATACACGGAGCGTTTTTCCTTTGATAGATTGTTCTAATTCATCCTGTGGCGGTATTTTCTCAGGCAAGTGCTATCGCTCCAACAAGGGGTACAGTCATATCTCCACACCCACACCTCTTAACTACTATGGCGATGAAAAAGACAACCATCTATTTGAATGTAAGAAGGAAGGTTGTGAGGGTACCAATATTCTCAAATACTCCGTCTTCAGCGATAGAATCAGGCCGACCTGGTAGAGCTTTGGTGTACACCAAAACCTCTCATTGAGTTTATCGGAGCGACCAAGGAGAAAGAAGCCGTGTCTAGTACTCGAGAGCCAATCACTCCAAAACCACCCCGCGTGAGGGAAGAAGTACTGGTTATTTTGCAGGAACAGTGTAAACAATGTGAGTTATGCACTGAGTTCTGCCCAAAAAATGTGCTATGCATTGATGAAAGCAAGTACAATGAGAAAGGATATCATCCCGTCACAGCTTGTGATATCGACGCATGCGTGAATTGCGAGTTCTGTGAAAGGATTTGTCCGGATATGGCAATTTTCTTAACAGAAAGAGACAAAGCGCGAAAAGCCTACGAAAAAGGGAATTTGGAGAAGGGGACACTGATTCCTGAATTCGAACAGGAAGAGGAGGACTAGTCATTGCCTGAACAGACAATGTTTACCATGGGCGACATCGCATGCGCAGAAGGAGCGCTACATGCGGGTTGCAGGTATTTCGGTGGTTATCCGATTACACCGGCCACAGAAATAGCAGAACGCATGTCGCAACGAATGCCAGAAGTTGGTGGCTCATATGTGCAGTACGAAGATGAGATTGCATCAATTACGAGCGTAATAGGAGCTTCTTGGACGGGCACAAAGTCTATGACTGCAACCTCTGGACCAGGTGTCAGTCTCATGCTAGAAGCAATAGGTCTGGCTGTAATGACTGAAACACCGTTGGTGTTGGTCAATATCATGAGAGGTGCACCAAGCACCGGGCAACCCACACGGGGACAGCAAGGTGACGTCATGCAGGCAAAATGGGGTAGCCATGGAGACTATCAAATCATTGCCCTAACCCCAGCTTCAGTTCAAGAGATGTTTGATGAGACGGTAAAGGCATTCAACTTGGCTGAGAAATATAGAGTTCCTGTGTTTGTGCTAGCAGATGAAACGGTAGGCCACATGAGAGAACGTCTTATCATTCCAGATCAAGATGACATAGAAATCGTAGACCGAAAGCAACCAACGGTTGATCCTTCGGAGTATCTACCATTCAAACCTGATGATGATCAAATTCCTCCGATGGCACTATTTGGTTCAGAATACCAGTTCTATGCAACTGGCCTTACTCACGATGAACGTGGATACCCAACTGATGCCGATGATGTCCAGATGAGATTAATCAACCGCCTCAACAGTAAGATTCTCGATCACATGGATGACATTGTCGAAGTTGAGAAATTCATGCTCGACGATGCTGAGATAGCATTGGTTGCGTATGGAACACCATCACGCAGCGGGCGAAAAGCCATCCGAGAAGTCAGAGAAGAGGGTATTAAGGCGGGGATGCTGAGATTGAAGACGGTATGGCCATTTCCTGAACAAATCGTCGCTAATATGGCATCAGAAGTGGAGCATGTAATTGTGGCCGAGCAGAATATGGGTCAAATCTACCACATGGTGAAAGGAGCTGCTTCATCAACGCCAATTCACTTGATGCAGAAACCAACAGGTATGCCACAGTTGCCAACCGAAATTATCGCCAAGATTAAAGAAATTGACAGCATCTGAAGTAGACGAATTGTCAGTAGCTAGAATCGCCAACAGTCAACCGCCTTTCGACACGAGGTTGCAAACAATACTGATGGGGGTCCGAGATGACAGAGAAATCTATTCTTCGGTCTAGAAGCGGATTTGCGCTCATTCCTATGCAGATTACGGGCGGCTTTATTCTGTCATTGTACTTTACGTTCATTCCCCTCTATGTCTACGACCTGTATGGATTTGTAGCTAGTTCCTTATGTAGAACCATTGTTGCCATAACAGCAATCTCACTTTCTTGGGTTTGGGGATACATTAGTGACATATTCGCTTCTAGGAAAAAGCTGCTTGCCCTTTCTATGCTAGGACAGGCAGCGTTCACAATCACTTTCCCGCTTACTGAACTGGCATCTGGTTCAGGTATTCTACATTTAGGGATGCTTCTCTTCGCCTATATGTTGGCTTCCTTGTTCACCTCCCTGTACAATCCTGTTCGTAATGCAGCCATTACGCTGATGGAACAAAAAGAGGAACAAAGAGCAAGCAATATTGGTGCATTCTTCCTATTCTCATCAGCCGGATGGGGGTTGGGTGGACTTTTGATTGGTTATATTTGGGACATCTGGCCTCTTTATCTTACATTCACGTTCACCGCTGCAATCCACATCATCGCCATGGCGATTTTTCTTATCCTGTTTCAAGAGGAAGACATCGAGACTGAAGCTTCCCCCAGCAGAGGTGTCTTGGAGGGTCTTCGAAATATGAAGCCAGTTCTCTTTCAGGTTACAATGGCTATTCTCCTCATCAGTGTAGGTCGTGGAGTGTTTCTGCCACTTTTCCAAGTAAAGATGTATGAGATATATGGAAAGGAGAGTTTCTGGATTGGTATCATCAGTGCACTTAGTGGATTGGCAGGAGCTATCGGTTCCTTTGGTTATGGCAAGCTTACTGATCGCATCGGTGATTCTTTTGCATTGAGACTAGGCATCTTTGGAAATCTTGGGCTCTTCCTTCTGGGCATTCTAAATCACCCAATTAGTGCAGCTATGGTGTGGATCTTCCCAATATGGCCACTCATTTCTGTGTCTTCAGTTTCGCTGGCTGCTGGCCACTCCGAAGACACAAGACGTGGAGAAGCACAAGGCGTTGTAGAGAGTGCAAGATCCTTTTCTGGTCTGTTCTCAGTTTTGGGTGGAATAGCCGCTTTCTTGTTGGGTGCAGAAGAAAATATCGATAGATTAACACCATTCTTTCTATCTTTAATTCTCTTTCCGATTCTGGCTTATTTGCCCGCCGCAAGGAGTGAAGAAAGAGCAAAAGAAGGTGAACACGAAAGGGCATCTAAAGCGCATGCCGAGATTTCTTCCTAGTCGGAGGAGAGAATCGTAAAGTAACCAGCAATCTGAGCGTAGATTATTTGGAAAAGTAGAGTCTATCTCTCCTAGTGAATAATGTCTTTCACTACTTTTTCATTTTTTACTATCCCCCAATCATCGAAACCCAGCTTCTTCCAGCGTTTGTAGAGATTATCCATCTCATTGGTCAATAGGCCAAAATAGAGAGTAAGCACAATCCCATGAGATACAACCAAGATTCTCTCGCCATCGCCGCTTTTTGTAATATGTACACCTCGTGTAAAGCGCTTCAGTGCTTTTGAGGCCCGTTCCCAACCGTGAATGTTTTGATGAGGATGTTCCAACGCTCGCTTTACGGCAGCCTCATACTCAGCTATCGTTACTGGTGTCGCTACATCCCGATTGAGTTCGTTGAATTCCGACATTTCGTAGATAGTGAGAGAATTTCGTTCTGCAATCGGTGTAGCCGTTTGAAGCGCCTTCTTTTCTTCTGAAGTGATTACGTACTCGACATCATCGAATGAGCCCGATAGAGCCAGCTCCTTGGCTTGGCGTCTACCCCTCCTACTAAGACCCCATTGACTCGCTGGGATGCTAAAATCCAGTTCAGACTCAGAATGTCGTAGGAAAAGTAATTTCTTGCTCAATGCATGATGCCTCTCCTTCTATCAGATGGATGAAAGAATTACAGCTGGATGCAATTGCCCATCTTCCAACATACAAGCGGACAGAAGCTATTTGTCCGTCCTTTTTCATGTTCCTTCTGCATATGAAGTGGCATATTCTTGCTGTTTAGCATTGAGTGTGTCAATGTCAATGCCCATGGTTTCCAGCTTCTGTCTCGCAGTCTGTCGATCCAGTTCCTTGGGAAATTCATAGACATCCGGTTCCAGATTCTTACCACGCTCTTTCAACCATAGCATTGCGTTAAGCTGGGCTGCAAAGGACAGGTCCATGACCTTTCTAGGAAGCGGCAACAAATGCCAGCTTCTCACTAGGATGTCCTTCTGCAGCGACCAAATTAACCAGCCGTCCATCACCGAGCAGATAGATCGTACGTCCATCTTTGAGTCTGTATGCATCAAGTGCGTGTCTTACCCTTTCCTTGGTCTTAGCTAGGTCCTCAAGATGATTCTTGTTGACCTCGACATCATAATGACCGGCATTTCCGAGGATTGCTCCATCTTTCATCACTTCCATATGCTCCTTAGTGATGACATCTCGCATGCCCGTTGCTGTGATGAACAAATCCCCCTCAGGGGCTGCGTCAATCATTGGCATCACTCTGAACCCGTCCATGCGCGCCTTGAGTGCTCTCACCGGATCCACTTCTGTAACAATGACATTTGCCCCAAGACCATCAGCTCGGGTTGCAAGACCTCGTCCACAGTACCCATAGCCACCAATCACAGCAGTCTTCCCGGCTATCAGAATGGCAGATGCTCGCAACACTCCATCAAAGGAGCTTTGTCCAGTACCGTATACATTGTCAAACAGGTGCTTGGTATCAGCATCGTTGACTGCCATGATTGGATACTTGAGTGCACCATCTTTTGCCATTGCTCTGACACGGATGACTCCAGTAGTTGTTTCTTCTGCGCCGCCATACAGATTCTCAATGAGTTCTGTATGCTTGTTATGCAGTGTAAAAATCAAATCTGCTCCATCATCCAATGTCATTGTCGGCTCAATCTTGAGTGTTTGTTCGATACACCAGTAGTAGTCCTCGGTATCAAGCCCGTGCCACGCAAAAACGGGGACGTCATTTGCCGCAAGAGCTGCTGCTACCTTGTCATTCGTTGACAAAGGGTTGCAACCAGACCATGCTACTTGAGCACCGACCGCCCGTAGTGTCTCTACAAGCACGGCGGTCTCCTTTGTTACATGAAGACAGCCAGAGATTCTCATTCCTTCGAGCGGTTTCGACTCTGAGTATTTCTCTCGCAAATGCATGAGAACCGGCATATGCGTCTCTGCATACTCAATCAGAGACCTGCCTTCCTCGGCCAAATCCATGTCTTTCACCTTGTAATCAACCATCATAATCACTGTAGAAGTATCCGAGGTGATATGTATATGAATCCTACATAAGAGGAGTAAATAGAATGTTCGATGATAGATTCATATAGCTGCAATGTATTTCTATGAGACATTTCTTACAATTGAGTGAACTGCTTGAAGCAGGCGCAATAAAAGTCCCTACTGTTGGAGAAGAGAGAAGCCAGATGAACTGTCTTCGACGTGTCCATCGGTTTATCTGAAATCTTACGGAAATCCTCCACTTCGACCCCTCAATTCTCTAGATAATAATTTACTCAAAGTGTATGGATTTGATAGTTTATCCAAGAAGCCCTTAGGGTGGCTTCTCGTCACCCATCACTTTTGAAGCTGGTTTTCCCTCAATCCCCCAGTGGGTCTTTGGGACTTCTTGAACAATAACTTCGACCGCTCGTTCCGGAATTCCTAACCCAACGAAAACTTTCGTAACTCCGGGGATGATTTGTTCTACAGCATCTTTAGATACGCCTGTCCATAACTTGATTTCAACAATCGGCATGAATTGCCCTTGAGATTTGTAAATTAATAGTCTTGTCAGCTTTGATGGATTAAGAAGAAACGGAAATTGTCAAGTTTTTAATGGTGGACCGGACGTGATTTGAACACGTGACCTCCTCCATTTTGGAGATCAAGCTAACGCTTGACAAGTGCCAAGGAGGCATTCTACCAGGCTGAACTACCGGCCCACTTTTCATACTCCAAGTGCATTTAATTCTCGCAAAGAGGACTGTTAAAAGAATTGTGGAGTACCCTCATCTGTGTGAGGAAGAGAATGGATGAATACAGAAGTGATGCGAACCCCAATCCAGAAGATTACTCTCCCCAGCTTGCCGGATGACGGTTTGATTCTTGATATTGGAGGGGGTGGGGAAGGGATTGTCTCAAGAATCTGGTGCGAAAGAGTATGTGCAGTAGACATCCATCTGAACAAAATCAGGCAGGCATACATCTATCCTGTAGGACGAACCAATTGGTTTGTTTGTGACGGTGCCAAATTATGCTTTGAGGGTGGTGCATTCGGCGCAGTCTCACTCTGGTTTTCACTTGCCTATATGCAAACTTGGAACAAAAAGAAAGCAGTTATTCGAGAAGCTTACAGAGCTCTTTCAACCAATGGTGTTCTTTCTGTACTGGGTGCAGAAATAGGTAACCAACATGAGAAGCATATACTACGGGTACGCTTTGAGCTGCCCGATGGCACAATATCGCAGACGGGATACGGGCTCATGGGAAATCAAACCCAAACTCTAGGTGAAACTGAACAAGCGCTTCGTGAAGCAGGTTTTTCAATCACTAATACCGAAGAGCATGCCTACTGGTTCAGAATCGATTCTGCAAAGGATAATGGAACCTAAACCTTTCCAAAAGCTTAAAGTGGTCAGCCAGATGCTGAACGTTTAATCGCAAAAGCAGGTAGACAAAAATGAGCATAGCAATTTGGTGGCGACGCGGCAGTAAGCCGGGTTTGATAATGATATTCCTCGGCATTGCTGGCTTCGTCCAGATTCCCGTGATGTGGCATGCTCAAAGATACGTCCAAGTTCTTAGTGCAGAACTCCAGCTTATAGTAGCACTCGGGGCGATGGCTGTGCTTGGAGGATCGTACATCATTATGGCTGAAGCCATGTATCGATGGGCAAATCTTGCGTCAAAAAGGAGGGTAAGGAAACGCCAACGAGCACAAGCTGGTCCTATCCGTAAACTCTCAATGTTTATTCGTTCCAAAGAGGACCTACCGGCATTTGCAGGTGTTGGATTGCTCACATGCGTCTTCCTGATGTTCTACTTCGCGCCGTTCGGCATAGCAGGTGCGTACAACCTTCCAGGTTGGCTGGCAACACTCTCATTTCTCGATTCGCTATACCAGTATCCCCTTGGGTTGAATGCAGCCGCGATTCTAACAGCTATTACTGCATCCTACCTGAATCACAAGCTCAAGTGAACGATCAGAAGCTAGCATTTGTACTCGCGGGTCACAAAACCCAATTCTTAAGTAAGTTTGATTGTTAACTATATTGAAGGGATTATATGAGTAATAAACTTGAGATTGGAGACAAGGCGCCAGATTTTACACTCCTGAAAGCATGGACTGGTGAACCAGGAGAAGAAATTACACTTGGTGAGGAGCTGCAACAAGGACCGGTTGTTTTGGTGTTCTTTCCTGCGGCTTTCTCATCGGTATGTACTGAAGAACTCTGTACATTCAGAGATGCCTTGTCAGAATACAACAAGCTAGGTGCACAAGTGCTGGGTATATCAGTTGATGGTATATTCAGCAATGCCGCCTTCAAGGATAAGCATGACATCCAATTCCCACTTCTGTCAGATTGGAGCAAGCAAGTCATTGAGGAGTATGATGTCGTGCTTGACGACCTTCTTGGTATGGAGAACGTAGCCAAGCGTGCAGTCTTCGTTGTCAAGCAGGATGGCACAATTTCATATGCGTGGATAAGTGATAATCCATCCAAATTGCCACCCTTTGACGAGGTCAAGAAAGCGGTGGAAGAAATCTCGTAGGCATCTTCATGCCGCTAGTTTTATATCACAAGATGGTGGCTTTTTTGTTACCACCGAAAGGTGTGTCTGTGTAGTAACACAGTCTAGCAGCAAAAAATTTCGCCGAGGTAGATCAGCCTGGGAGATCGCGCGGCTGAAGACTCACGTACATTCAGTGTGCGTGTAGCTGAAACCGCGTTGTCGCTCGTTCAAATCGGGCCCTCGGCACCATCTTTTCTATTCTGAAACCAAGGAAACTACAAGAGGGAAATCACCATTCAAACGTTTTTGCCCTACGAAGATTTCGATAAATCAGCGAGAACACTCGATAGGAAACGTCTCGGCAAGCAGCGTGTGGAAGCGAAACAGATTATCAAGAACCTTACAACTAGGCGAGATAGTTGGCATAACCATCCAGCCGTGCAGATGTGGAAGGGGCACGTCGAAGCTCTGAAGCTCTACTACAACGCGATTTCAAAGGACTGGGTTAGGAGGGGATATGAGCACAACATGGGCTTCTACGATGTGGATGAGACTGAGGTGGAATATCCGCCATGGTTGGGTGACGAGGAGTTTCACAGGGCACACAGGAGCAACCTGTTACGGAAGGAGCCCGAGTACTACTCACAATTCGGTTGGGACGTGCCGGACGATTTACCGTACATATGGCCGATTCAAAAGTGCCAAGGTGAAGAGTAGGATTGCTCTTTTTTCATGAGCCTGCATTTCGTAGTAAGTCTTAACAGCGATGTGACTTGACCGAAGGACGAGTGAGCACACAAGCTTCTCCCTGCACAGATGAGGATGGTCCTCTACATGAAAGAGCAATCAGATGAAACCGTTACAGTTCGTGTCAAATTGATTTCAGAAAACGCCAAACTTCCACAGGCCGCCAATGCGGGAGATGTGGCATTCGACCTCCATTCAGTCATCAATGTAACACTAGAACCGGGTGAGCGGCAGGTAATCCCAACAGGGCTCGTTATGGAGATACCTAAGGGATACGAGGGGCAGGTACGGCCACGCAGTGGACTGGCCTTGAGGAATGGTCTGAGTGTGGTCAACAGTCCAGGAACAATAGATAGTGGATATCGAGGGGAAGTCAAGGTGATCGTGATTAATCACGGAAGGGAACCTTTCACCATCACCAAAGGTATGAGGGTATGCCAAATCGCAATCAGGCAAGTGCCGCAGGTCAAATTCGAAGTGGTGGAAGAGCTCTCAGACTCGGAAAGGGGTGAAAGCGGTTTTGGAAGTACGGGAGTGTAGAAGAGTACCTAGAATTCCCATTCTGACGATGTCGCAACGTTTTTAATCGACTGCAGGGCGATTCAGTACAGAAAGGGCCGCTGGTCTAGCCTGGCTATGATTCCGCATTGACAGTGCGGAGATCGCTGGTTCAAATCCGGCGCGGCCCACCATTTTCTTCTAAATTGTAACTCAACATGGACAAGTTAAAAGTAGGGTCCTTTTCCATCTGTTCTAGGGGCATTAGAAATACATGCCTGCACGCATTGGGTACCGTTTCTCGAAAGTCTTCTGAGCTTGTTTCTCCAGCTTGCTCTGGAGCTTTGAAATACTGGTATCCATGGACTCGAAATTAGGCCTCCGTAAGACAGGCCCGCTGAGCAAGTGTTCAGCCTTCGTCTCTTCGATATCAGGGGGAGCGATTGGGGATCGCTTCATTATGGACTCAAGACTTGTCCTAGAGCTCTCTGGATTGCGTAGGGATTCAAAGATGTCAGTCATGTCAGTTTCACTGAGAGGGCGCAAACCGAATTCAGGAATGGAATCAGCAGGTGGAAGAGTTCTATCGGGATTTGGGATTTCAAGACCGGCACCAGTGAACCTCTTCGGACCCAAAGAGATGAGCTTTAATTGAAAAGCAGTTGACGGTCCGCGAATCAACATATCGCCTCGTGGGGTACTCAGTACTCTCCAGCCACGGGGTTTTTCGGAGTACTGCTTCATAATTTCAGGAACAAGTTCTTCTACAGGCTTCGACTTTTCCGAAGTCATTTCAGTTTCTTCTTCTAATCGGAACTGATAATATTACTGGTGAGGCAATCCGGCTGGATATGTTTCTAAATATCCAAGAGCAGCTATGATTTTGCCACAGCAAATCTCTTCCAGCTATGTTGAGGAGTCTCAATAGTGCCTTTGATTAAATTGTATTCAGTCTGGAGATGTTCTAGCATAGACCGCATATAGCTGTCCGCTTCGTTCGTTTGCTCATCCCAGGCAGTCGATCCTGAAAGCAAATCGCCATATTCGAAGACATACTTGAACGTCAATGGAAGACCATCCATCTCGACGCCGACCGCATGAAGAATTAAACGGCGCAGCCGCTTCGAATCATCAAGAAACGGACTGTCGAAATACTCCGTGTTGTACGTAACAACAGGAGCTTTGTCTGCGAATTTCTTGAATTCCTCATAACTTTCCAGCAGTATTGGAGCCATAAATCTAGGTTGCTTTGTATTCATTCTTTTCACCAATTCCGATATACCCCTCACCCCTCCATTTCTGATGGAGCGGTACAGGGCTCGTAATCTCTACAGAGGGTATGATGCCTCGACATATACTATGTATACTACATTATATATAAACATATCTATTGTGTTATTTATTTCATTTATTATCATATCTAATTCTCTTTGAACACGTGGTCTAAGAACCAAAAACATGACTGTCTGAATTTAAGAACAATAGAGAAGCATCTAGAAGCTGGAACACACGCGTCTGATATCCTCTATTTGGGCCGCTTTTCTGCTAGCAAAATACTCGAACAATCTAGAAACAAGGTCCGTTTTCATTCTCACGGCCAAGGAAAGAAAGTAGTTGTATGCCTTCACTTCCTGTTCCAATGCTTTGTTACAAGCAAAAAGACGGGGGTCGGTTTCAGCTCTCTGAAGGTCGAAGGGTGTCGGATTGGGCGTTTCGTTAAGTTCAGCTGATTCCAGTACAGATTCTATCTCTTCCAGAATACCTGTTGCAAGCATGTCCTCTATACGGTCAATCAGCTCTTCCTCTGATTCTGCCAACACCATGAGAAGTGCTTTGACCTTCGGCGTTTTTACTTTTTCAGCTGCTCTTTGATAGTAATCGAAGTGGTTGATGGCAGTTGCTAATGCTACTTTCAGCATCTGTTCGATTGTCTTCTGAGAGGAATTCATATGAACACTGAAATGATATCATCGGATAAGAAAGGAGTTTCGGTTTATTTGCAGGAACTAGATTCCTCATTCACCTTCTAGATATTGCATTATGGTTAGATATTCTTCCCCATTCATCAATTCCTCAATCATCGGAAGTCCCTCATTGACTAATCGAATCAGTGAATGAAGATTAAGATCCTCGCTAGCTGCCTTTGTCTTGGCACCTTGCTGTCTATCAACAATAACAGCTACATGATTGCAGCGAACATCCTCCAGCTCCCTTCTCTCGATTTCCGCCTGAATTTGTGCTCGCCCGAGTAGCTTGCTTTCCATCCCCGTGACCAAATCATCGACTATGCACAAGGTATCGCCACATTCAATCACCCCTTCTACCAAGGAGTGCTGGCCATACTCTGACAGATATTCGTCCAACTCTTGTTGACTTCGGACGCCTAGTACCTTTCTAGTATGGCATGCTGGAATGTTGGAAACCATGGAAACAGCAGTCGCAATAGGTATCCCCGCAAATGCAAGACCTACCACTCTGTCAACTTCTGGCATCTCATCCTCAATCATCATGCTCATAGCCTTCCCAACCAGCTTCAGCGTTTCAGGATATGAGCTGAGGATGCGCAGCTGAATGTAGAATGGACTCCAGATTCCGGAAACGAGCTCCCATCCATCTGGTTTATCCCGCACTGAGGTGAGAAGCATTCGCTTTTCATAGACATCCTGCATGATTTGTTTCTTCATCGAATCAAACAATTGTACCTCAGAAGGCAAACACAGCACCGAGGAATTCAGGATGGCCTTCGTTATTAACTGTGACTGCAATAGCAGATGCCTAAAACAATGTAGTAAATTATGTTCTCCCTGTGAAGATGAATCTGAGAGTACCATTTACTCGTATGAGTCGGGTTGTTAAGGTAATTGTAATAGCTGTTGCGGATACGAAACGGATAATCCATCCTAGTGGTTCAACAGGGATGAGCCAGCCAAGTAATACTCCTGCCGCCATGATAACAGGGCCTACGAGGTAGAAAATCAGCGGATGGGCCTCATACACCTCTTGAGAGTGTTTCCCAAACCGTAGAAGAAGACCGCATATTCTTTCGGATGTTCCCATGACCAAATTCGTTGCAAGAGTGACTATTACTGTCCCTAGCGTACCGGTAGCCAAATATAACCAAATGCTATTTCCGGTGTTATCTACTGCTAAGTCCACAAATCCATTTGCCCGAGATAGGAGAAGAAGTGCTAACGAGCCAATCCCAAGTGCCAGAGCATCTAGTGTTGTTGATCCAAAGGACCATGCATCGAGTTCGCGAGAACGGCGTGTTTCATTACCAATTATGATGAATGCAGAAGAGATGAAAATAGCGTTGAGATGCCATGGAACTAGCATCGGACTGAAGAAAGACTGCAATAGGACTGCACCGAATACCAGTAGTCCTACAAGTACCCACCTAAATGAGCTTGGTAGCCCTTGTGTCAGATAGTCTAGACCAACAAATAGAGCCATCCCAAAGTACAGCACAGGCAGGAACCACAAGTGTAGAGTCAACTTTGGAGGGCCACTACCATAGATGAACCAGAAAAACAATTCATTTGGAGTCAGGGAAAATTCGAGAACTGAGGAGAAGGGCACAAAGAGAATCAACACAACACCATACAAACAGAAGTAAGGAATAAGTAACTGCTTGGCACGCGTTTGTAAGAATCCTTTGACATTGTTACGGTATTTCTTGGTATTATGGGTGATACCAGAGAATATGAAAAATAGCGGAATAGCAAAACTGCTGAGATGGATAGTTATTGGATTTACAGTCGGAATGATACTATGAACTAGGATGACAAGTATGACTCCGATGCCGCGTGTAGCATCAATCCAATCCATCCGGCCATAGCTTGGCCGCTTCAAAGCAGTATTCGAATCTTCCATATGCAGCTCTAATCTAACTTATAGTGATTACTTATTATGGTAATGCATACCAACATCGGAAAATTAGGTAAATCCCATCCGGGATTTCCAGTGCGCCACCCGTTTGACAACCTTTTTATTTTCGTCCGATGCGGAGTTCTCTCGGAATCATCAGTAAGAAGCTGCGAACTGAAGTGATTTCGGGGAAGGCTTATAATCCATCAGAAGATGGCATCTGATGATTCATAATCGGCCATAAGAGGAAAAGGGCGCTCGTTGTCTAGTGGCTATGATGGATCCCTGCCACGGATCCGGCCCGGGTTCAATTCCCGGCGAGCGCACCACATCCTTTTTCGTACCTCAAGTGCTATTCAACACCATCCAGAGAATACAGTAGCTCTTTGTCCAAACTATTCTGATAGCGCAATAGGGAGTTTGCTCATTTTATCATAAGCTGACACCAGAAGCATATGTATTGATATAATGAGATAGAGAAACACACGAATAGAAAGAGGCTAGAATAATTGAAACGGGTTCTTTTCCTATGCACAGGTAATTCAGCACGCAGTCAGATGGCTGAAGCATTGCTCAGGTCCATTGGTGACGGGAAATATGAAGTCATGAGCGCAGGAACGGATATACAGTCTGAAGTTAATCCTTTTGTCATAGAAGTTCTCGAGGAGAAAGGAATAGAGACTGATGGACTTCATACCAAGAGTGTTGAGCGATTCACAGAAGAGCCTATTGACCTCGTGATAACAGTTTGCGACAAAGCGAAGCAGACATGTCCAGCATTTCCCGGTGCAAAAGCAATGGAGCACTGGTCACTAGAAGACCCCGCGACCTTTGAGGGTACGTATAAGGAAATACTAGCTAAGTTCAGAGAAACACGTGATGAGATAGAAGAGAGAATAAGAAAACGATTAATCAATCCCGATCCGAGAATCTTCGGAAAGATGAAGCTGAAACTGTAAAACAGAGTTTGGTCTTTTTGTGAGTGGGCAGTTAATCATCTGCATCTTCCGAATAGCACTGTTCTTCCACCCAGTCGAATTTTCGCTGTAGAAGTTTAGTATAGACATCGCGCCAGTCGTAATCAACCGCTTCGCACCAGTCGTACACGATTTTGGGGTGAATATAGGACTTGAGGGAAGTATTCAGATTCCACACGCGGGATTCCTTAGCAAGTTCATAATCAACTTCCAGCTTTGCCTTTGCTTTTTTGGCCTTGCGAAGGCGCTTCTTGGCACGTTTGAGAATCCCCTTCCTTCTCTCAATGCGTTCCTTAGCTTTTTCTTTCGCCTCTTTCCGCGATTCCTTCTTCTTTTCTAGGATAGACTTGCTTTTCTCATATCGTTCTCTTGCTTTCGCTAGGCGCTTTTTCGCCTTCTCAAGGCGCTCCTTAGCCTTATCGATTTTTTCCTGAGCCTCGGCGAGTCGCTCTTTCTTGGTCCGTTTGGTTTTTCGCCGGCTCTCTCGTATTTCGCTTTTACGCGCTCTAGCTTCATCCCAGCTTTCCTTTGCCTTGTCTCGCTTCTCCCGATATTCCTTGACCTTTTCCCAACGCCGTTCTACAACGTCTTTCTGTTTCTTGATAAGCGCCTTCTTTTTCTCAAGTCGCTCCTTTTCGGTCGCCTTTCGGTCTTTCAATCGCATCCGCTTGTCTTTGATTGCTTTTTTTGCTTTCTCGATACGTTCATCTGCTTTCTCAAGACGCTCTTGGAACCGTTCGTCCCGTTTGTCCCAACCTTTGGGCTCTTGCTTTGTATGATTCATGATCCTAGCGACTTCTAAATTCGCCTTAGTTACTGCCTCTTTCTTTATGAAATCGGGATCATCTCTGGTGACATCGCTTTCCTCCAGTTCTTCTTTGACCGTCTTAGAAGCATGGTAAGTCCTGAAGTCCTTTGCAGATATATTCGGTGCCACCTCGCTCAAGAAACGATTGACATGACTGCTTCTTATGGCAGGAAACAGCTGGGCAAGTTTCTTCGGGTCGCCCTTCTGCTCCCCCGCTTCATATTTGTCGATGCGCTTGACTGCATTATCATGGAGTTCCTTGAATACCTTGTAGACGTCTTTCGGAGCTTCAATTTCCTTGTGCCACCTAATGTAGTCCTTTCCTCTGAAGTCGAATATGATAGATTCGTCCCGGAAACTAACATGTTCAGCTCGGAGTGTTGTAGCTCCCACGGTATCAGCTTCATCAGGGTCCTTTTCATCTCCCACCCGTAAACACAGTCTATCAATCAAGTAGCAGGCTGCAGCAATCATTCTGGTCTTTGCATTGTCCGAATGGAGACCATCGTTGATATGAGACCGGATCTCATCAATCTTCTCACCAATTTTGAGGGCGGTGTTGAATTTCTCTGCTTCTCGCTGCTGTTTGATAGGAGTGCTATCATGCAGCCATACATATTTCCACTTTCCTGTAAGTTTGTCCTTCCATTTGGCTATCCAGATACAATCGGGTTTCCAGACTATATCTTTCCAATTACCCTCGGGAACTTCTGCATCAGGACTCAGATTCAGTGTTATGTCCTCGTAAGATGGGCCCTGTTTCCACCTACCCCGTAGTGGGTGTTTACCCCGCCCCATGAAGATACTGGAAGGTTCGGTCATGTAGTTTGCTAGTTCCATTTTCTGACCGTTCACGGTCGCGTATCCATACTTTTCTTTCAACTCCTCACGTCGAGCCTTTCTCTCTTCTCGTGCAGCCTTCTTCTCTTCTTTAGTCATGGACTCTTTTCGGGCCTTTTCTTCCTCGACAAGTTCAATCACAGGAGAGAAATCCACATCTTCAGGCTTCAACGGGGGATTGTATCCCAGAGCCTTGCTGAAGTCCTTCATGAAATTCGTCACAAATACAGGATCCTCCACGTAATCGGTCCCTTGTTTTTTTGCCCACGCAATTGCCATCTGTTCCTGCTGCCTATCCAGCTCTACCTTCTCCCCCTTCACCTCAATTTCAATGCCCCACGGCTCAGGTGGTTCGATGACGATTATGCCGTTGTGTTCAAGTGATTCCATGGAAATTCCTCGTGCAAAGTAAAGGCAATCAGTCATTGGACGTGCTGAATACCCGTCACTGATATCTTCTGAAAACGTGCTCTAAAACATGCAAACAAAAGCCTTGTGTTGATGCAGAAGGAATCTGCTTCTATATTGAATGCTCTATGCTGCAACCCGAACATACAGTATCTAACCAAACTGGCCAAGGTATCAGAAAATTCCAACAGGAGAACAAATCCTTATGTGGATACAGGGATTGCTACTACCGCGGGTGCGTCAGTAAGGTGAAGAAACCACAGGCTCATGAAAAACCATCTGAAAAAAGGTCTGGGTACTTGGATGAGGCCTACAAAATCGTAGGTGGTATTTGCATCATCATTCTTTCTCAAGCAGCAGTCTATCTATCCATGGAACTGTATGTCATATCTATAGTCATCTTCAACTCCTTTGCGTTCTTACCGAATTGGATACTAACGTTCCTTAGGTCTCTTGTTGGAATCGGGTCCATGATCGGTCTGATTGTAATTGGTTTGATTATTATCTTCTATGTGCTCCCTATGACATCCCTCGAGATTAATGAAGCGTTGGCTGGAGCCTACGGGATTCTTTTTCTGCTCTTTCCGGTCTATCCACTTCTTGGGTATGTTGAATCTGGTGGTACCCACGGTTTTGTTTTTGGATGGGAAAACCCATGCTGGCCACTGATTTCCCTCCTTGGAGCCATAGTTCTGCTATTCTCCTATCACCCTGAGACTGCAGTGCTTATGAAAAGGCGCATTAAGCGTACTATCGTTGTGTTTCTACTGGGAGTTACAGGATTGATCCTTTACTACTTCATAGGGAGCTTCTTGGGCCAAAGTGGTCACCTCGAAACTTATCCCACCCCACTAACCGGTGTCTTTTTGATGGCCCCACTCGTAGTTATTGTTCATTCAGTTATGAAATACCTGGGTCCGGTGCAGCTCGGTTTTACGTATCAGAATATCGAAAGGTTGCAGCAAGAAAAATGAATTTGAAAGAGAGCTAAGTGTTGTATCAGTCGAAGGACAATGACTCATGATTGATAGTTGAATCATAAGACTGCATAATCTCATTGTAGTTCAACAATATCACGAGATTTGCTGAAGCTGTATTCATACGTGCAAGTCTCTGAATTCCGAATCTTTCGCCTAGACCAAGTGATTTTTCCGTGGCAACGCGATGACCGGGTCATGTAGCCGCTGCACTATTGTGTGTGTCAATACAATGGGAGATCTCACGATGATTCTCTGCTTCGGAATGCATGGAGAAGCTGTATCTGCTTCTGAAGATATCTCACACGCGGATTGATATTGCGTGTCAGTTGCGTTCCAGTTAATGAAGGCAGTAACAGCATAGTGGTCCGAAGCAGTATAGGCAGGTTCCTCATTAACTACAGTGGAATTGACAAGACCGTCTATAAAGAAGGAATTGGCAACTATATAGTCGATTCTGAAAGAAACTGCGTCATCTCGATGTCCGTAGGTATGTCCGGGTTCCGATGGATTGAGAGTCCTGTAGACGTCAGTGAAGTTGTGCACTGTAGAAGAGCGATTCTCATATGCGGTGTCATTGGGATAGAGCATCATGGTCATGGGTCCATAACCCAACTCCATTCCTTCTGGTGCTAGGTCATCGGTATCCGCAGGTGAGAATGAATTCTGATCACTTAGATAGAGGATTGGTACCTCACCCAGCGCATCCATGTAGTTGATAATACCCTCCATCTCTACCTCTCGACGATAGATGTTGGTGGCCCCTTCGCCTGCTTTCAGATGTCCACCCAACACATGAACCGCTGTTCCATTGATATCAACAACTGCCTCGATGAAGTCGTGAGTAACGTAGTAGTCATCACCATCGTCCAGAGGGACTGTACCAATCTGATTGAACTCCAGAATAGGGAAACGGCTTAGTATCGCTTCGCCCGTCGTGGAATAGGTAACGTCTTGGACACAATAGGCATCGTAAGGGAGTTCATCCTCAAAGAACGCATTCAATTCACTCACAGCAGCGTTCATACTCTCGTTAGCATAATCATCCCAAAAACCGGTTTCAACGACAACAAGAATGTCTGGGTTCTCCTGCTTTACCACTGTCTTCCAGTCATCGTTTTTCCCACTCTCTTTGATATTATACACCATGGTTTTTAACAGACCATCAAATGGAGGTCGTACCTCATCCACATTGTCAACAGAAACTTCGATACTCCGCCGATCAGATTTTCCCGAGCTGTCAGACACCACGACGCGGATCGTGTGTTTACCATCTGGATACTCAGTCGTGTTCCACGCGTACAGATTTGATCGAGTGATATTCCGGCCGTCTATGAAGATGCTCGCGGTAAGATTCTCTTCATCCACAACTGAGATGTTGAGCATGACGACACCTGCCACTGTCGAACCAGGTTGTGGATTGATAATATTAATCTCTGGTCTCTTGTTCTCTTGGTCTGGTGCAGCCTCAAAACTGAGGTAATAAAGGACCAATAATGAAGAGGATACTAGAAGGGCCACAATCACAAGAACGATCGCAATTCTCTTGGTTTTCATCAGGCAGTCCTCGCAGAACATCGTCTTAGTTGGGTTCACCGGCATATGAGTCGTGCGATATTGGAAGAAGCACTCGGCCCCTTACCATCAGTTTAACATCATGACAGGTTTATCTCTTCCATCTCGTCGAAACCAAATGCGTTTGCGTAAGATATCACTTAATCGGATATCATTAATCGATTCATTCGATAAGCAAACTCACGGGGCTGGTTTGTAAGCACTAATCCTAGCACTGGCCGCACGACCGCAATCTTCGCTTTCATTCACTGTCACTTCTTCAAATCCCGCATCTCGAATATGCTGAAGGTATTCTTCCTCTAAGACTGCTCCAGCAAGACATCCTGTGTAATTTGCCAAATCGTCACGCTCTGCTTTGGAGAGATTCTCATCCAAGACAATATCTGATACCATGAGGCGTCCACCAGGGCGGAGTACACGATATGCCTCCTTGAACACTCGTGCTTTATCGGGTGCAAGGTTGATTACACAGTTGCTGATGATTACATCAACAGAGTTGTCTTCTACAGGGAGCTGCTCGATATCCCCTTCTCTAAACTCAATATTGCTTAGGCCCATCCCAGCAGCACTTCTACGAGCGCTATTCAACATCTCCGGGGTCATATCGACCCCAATAACTTGACCGGTTGTCCCGACTTTTCTAGCAGCAACAAAGGCATCCAGACCCGCACCACTTCCAAGGTCAAGAACAACTTCTCCTTTCTGGAGACCTGCCAAAGCCACGGGATTACCACATCCGGCAAATGATTCGGTTGCTGCACTTGGAAGATCGGATAAATCGTAGCCCATAGATTTAGCATATCTGACCGCATCAGAAGTCTGAGAGGGAGTGCAACAGTCCGATTGAGATTCTATTGATTCCTCCGTTGGTTGACTACTACAACAGCTAGATTCTGACGGTTGCTGTATCTCGGAATCCATTTGGTCAGAGCAACATGAACTCGTACAGCACATGTCCCGTGCCGCAACTTTGGAGTAAGCTTTTCTCACTTCATCTTTAATCTCTTCAGGGGTCATATCACTGACTTTCTTCTCTTCAGACATTTTTTGTTCACTCAACAAAATTTATTGGATACCCGATATATTGGAAGTCCAATATGTATATAAGTGTGTTGACAGGTGTAAATGTATGGAAATGTAGCCCTTGAGATGATTCACCCAATGTCAACTAAGAACGATGACGGCGACGAGGTTTGTTGCCCTCCGGATTGCTGTGACATGAGGGGGTTCCTCACTTTCCAGATTCTGTGGGAGGTAGGAAAGGAACCTCTTAATGGTCAACAGATTGCAGAGAAAATAGCAGAACGTCGGGGCACGAAACCGACACCAGGCACTATCTACCCTGCAATTAAAGAATTGAGGGAAGGAGGATTCATCGAGGGTGAAAGAAGGGGACGAGAAATCATCTACACTCTAACAGAGTCGGGCAAGAGAGCAAGACAAGGGGCAGCACGATACTTTTACCAAGCTTTTGGGGATATAGTCGAGGAGTGCAAGACAGTCGTCTTGAAAAATGGCAATTGCAAACCATGCTGATCTCCCAGAGAATTCTATTGCCTCCAAATCAAATACACATCATCTGCTAATACGGAACCACCGTGGCGTCAGGGGAGGAGACACGGGCCGAGACCGCAGGAGGAACTGTGTCCTGATGGTGGCGGTCAAAGCCCCTGCTGACTCACGGGCCTTCGGGTACTGTGGGGGCGGCGACGCTGGCAGGGGAAGGGTGGAACACAGAAGTTTCACACAGCTCCTAAAACTGTAAGAAACAGGTTATCTTGATAGAACCCAAAGAGAGCATAGCAATCTCCGGAACGGATATTGAAAATCATCACCTCCAGCTCCACGCTTCTCTCGACCACATCAGATTCTCGACCAAGAACGTGTTTTATGAGAAGAATCATGAACGTGAAGTCTTCTTCCATGACGAAATGCTGTTCTATCGTGATACGTTTGACGGAGTCTTGTTCACCAGATTGGGTGCTTTCACCCTTCGCGGCAAATGCGATAGTGACGGCGCTTGACTGTTTTTGGTTTATCTATTCTGATTAAGAAGGATTTCATAAACATTTGAGATTTCTAGTCACATTTTTCATGTAGACACATATGTCAAGTGTGTGAGTGAAGATGGGGGGATTCCGAGAATTTCAACACCATAACATCTGAACTAGTAGCAATAAGGCAGGAACTGGAAGAAGGCGCTAGCATGATGAAAGTCTTCTTCTTTTTCCCTGCTTTCGAATTTCTGGTGCTTGTAGCATTTCTTCTATTTTGATACTACTTCCCGTAATACTCTAGGGCAAATACGGACAATCAGTTTATTGCAGTTCAGAATATCGGAAGGTAATGGTGCTGCCGCCGGGAATCGAAGCCGGGTTACAGACTTGGAAGGGGTAGACTACATACAGGGAGCTCCCCCTTTCAAAAGATACTACAATCCAAAGACATTCATGGGTTTGACCATCAAAGGTCCAGTCAATTCATCTCTGAGGTGTATTGCAGGATTCACAGCTGTCGAATACCCGATTCAGGAACCACAGAATGGCTGCTTACATTTGCTCAATATCAGTTTAAATGGGACTCGAAATACTCCAATACTCGTTGGGGGATTGGATAGACCTCTGTATTGAGAACATTTCGTCTCGTAGACTGTCTTTTCCAAAATACAAGCCATCTTCTTCTGCTACTACTTCTATTTCGCCGAGCTTGCGTAGATACGCCGCGAGTCTTGGTGCAGTAATTCCAAATTCGTACTCATTTTCATATTCCCGAAGAAGTGTTGCTCTATCCCTTGGCACACGCCCTTTAGAATAAAGCTCGGGATAATAGATTGTATTCCCAACACGGATTACTGTCTCCAAGCTAGTTTGCCCGATTACTTGTTTCAAATATGCGTATTTCTTCCTCAGCACTACAGCATAAACAGCATTCATAAGATCAGAAAAGCTACACCCAAGAGTCTCCTTCCGTAAAGCAGCAAGCAAATTGCCAGAAACATATCTATCTTCATGTTTTCGGATTATGTTCAAATCCTCGAGAATTGAAAAGTAGTGTTTCATATTTCGTTTCCTTCTAGGACCTCTGCCTTCGAAGTGCGCTAGATGCACTGAATCATTTTCTAGAATGAAGTTGATTATTTCATATATTGGATTTAGAGCGGTTGAAACCTCCGAAAGCTGTGCTACTCTATCTGCAGTTGCTGAAATCACAATCCTCTCCGCATATGATCTCCACATATCAAGGTAGGTTGACAATCTCTCTTCTAGTTCACTCTCTGTGGTAGTCATATCTCCTACGAGTCGTAGTTCCTCGTCTAGAACAACATGTCCGAGAATATCGGCTTTTATGAAATGAATCTCTCTCTTCTTCTCTTGATCATTCTGTATTATGACTGGGTAATCGGAATGCAGCCGCGATATCCAAAGAGACGAATCCTCATCAAATTGAGGTGGCTCATTACGAATCAGGTGACCATAATTGTCTATTACATGTTTGGCTACACTTTTTTCTGCTTCCATCTTCACTCATCTCCTAAGAAATCGGTCATATCAAAATCTTCCGATATTTCCAATTTTACGTGATAGCGATAGACCTTTTCCCATTCTTCTAAAAACCGGCTGGTAGCAACGGTTTGTGGTTCTGACGTTATGGGGTCGTTATATCTTATCTCGGTCTTATCACTTGAGAAGCCGGTCACTACCACTGCATGTCTCATCTGAGCGTCCCCGATTTCCTTATCAAGATATGCAATTACCGGTGTGCCCTCCTCGTCCTTGTTGTAGTGGAATCCGCCCTGATTGCCACATGGCACAAGCTTTGCTAGTGGCTCATCACCAACGTTTCCTCGCGTACCCCTTCGTACGTTGCGTCTATGACTAGGTCTTCGTCTTCCAACTCGGCAAAGCCGAATCTCCGTCCCATTTC